>CAYXKK010000007.1:79962-84893 GCA_964465685.1 uncultured Melioribacter sp. | reverse complement strand
ACGACGCATCACATCAGCGCACCCGCGGCCCAGTCCGTGTTGTGGTAGGGTGAGGATGTAAGGAAAGCGCTCACTTGTAATGGTACTATGACTGTAGATGACATAGTCGGTGTTGTAGGTTTGATTTGCGCCTCAGCACGACGTGTACCATTTCACCTATCAAGGAGTCATCGTTCCATGAGATACAATATGCCAGTCGTGATTCGACTATTGACAGCGATTCTGCTCAATAGTGTTGTGTGCGCTAGTGTCGCTGCCGGCACTGTCGGATTTGGATCGGGCGCTGCCAATTGCATCGCTCCTTGCTGCACGCAGGTTCGTGATCCATCAACAAACAGGACAGTCGTTGAGTATTGGTGCAAACGTGTCACATACAAGTGTGCTCGTACGTGCAGCGTTGTGATAACGTGCACATCAAACGAAACTGGTGCGATAACTCACGAGAAAGTCAATTGCGGCGCAACGACCGACTGTCGTTTCAACAGATGCATTATCAGCGACGCCTCTCGCAAAACGCCATTCGATGATGGCTGTGCGGGTGATGCGGAAGTTGGTGCGATTAAATCGGGCACAATGTGTGACGAGCTATCGTGGCAGCAGTATTGTTCCTTTTCTGGAGTTGGATGTCAAGAGGAATGTCGAATGCTCTTGTCTACTCGCCTAGACATGGTGCGGAGCGAGTATTGCGTTGTTGATTTCGTAACGTATTACTCTGGCGGATATGTTGAGAAGGTTAACTCTCGAATCTAGTCCTACAGTCACCACAACCTAGGAAGTAGCTCTATGACAACGCTATTACAAGTCATCGTCAGTCACTGCCATCGCTTTATCGTACTACTCTTCTTCGCTGTGTCGCCCCTTGCCGCACAGGTGTGGCCACCGCAATATGCTGTCACGCGTGCGCAAGAGGCATGGTTGAGCTATGCCGAGATTCACAACGTCTTCGAGAACGTCGCAGTCGCCTATTCGGTAGGTGAGTTTGATGTGCGACGTGGAGCGACGAGCGTTGCGAGGCCGTCGCTGTTGCCACGCAACGGTGTTGGAGCGTTGTACAAAGGTTCGAGCGGACAGGGTCTCGATGCCGAACTGGCGCGCGATCTCCGGTCAAGTGCGTTTCGCTATGCAGTGGGCGACTCACTTCGTTTTCATCGCGCAGTGACGGTGCGTGTGCCGTGCATCAATGCCGGTGGCACATCAGACAATGATCCTTCTGAGCCTTCCACGATCGATCAAACGCGGATGCTGGAGGATGGACGTCTGGCGCTCTTCTACGTGCCGTTCGACTCTGCGATATCTGATACTATGCGTCTGTGCATAGCCCTTGTTGATGCGCAAACTCATACTGTATTAAGCGTTCTCGACTCAATTGCCGTCGGACCAGATGGAGCGAGCCGTATCTATGCACCACGAGGTACTGATCCTCTTCGCATGAATAGACTAGTTGTACTGCCACCTTCACACGCGCAACGTGATGTGTATCTGGCAGCTCTTCCGTTTCGCAGCGGACCAAGCACGCATGGGCTTGGCCTCTCGTTCGCCGCGTCACACTATGCTCGCTCCGCAATGCGTGAATATGCTCCAATAGCCGAGTACACTGCGGATCGAAGCAGCGCGTATCGACAGATTGAACTTGGGTATGTTCAAGCGTTGATTGATCACTATGATCGTGTGGTAGCAGAGGATGGATGTGTGCGATATCTCGAGACGTCGATCATGATTGATGATCCACAGTTACGACTCGAATTCGCAAGACGCTACCACGACGATGTGTCGTTTGATGCTGCTGGAGTGTTGCAGTATCGGATGCGACAGTGTGGAAGCTCACCGAAGCAGTCTCTCGATCGTCCCGTGGTTGGTCCGGCAGAAGTCTCGCTTCGCGGCGCATCGACCTCCTTGCAGCGGGAAGCAGTGATCCGCCTGCATGCAGAACTCGTTCAAGCAACGCTTGCCATCTACGAGGTTGGCACCGGTAAGCGTATCGTGGAAGCACCGGTTTGCCGCAATGGGCAGCGAGAAGACGTCGTTGCATTTGAACTTCCAGCAAGTGGGTCGTACGTGGCTCGACTCTCGGATGTTCTCGGACAGCTGGTGACGGTGCAGTTCACGGTGCTGCGGTGACATGAGTTGGCGCGGATGCTCCTAACTTGCACCCATGCGTATCGCAATCATTGGCAACGGCAGGGCAGGATCGTCGGCAGCACGTGTTCTTCGGGAGACGTATGGCTGCGACGTGGACGTGTTCTCCGACGAGGGAGCGCTTCATTATTCGCGACCGGCGCTGATGTATGTGTCGATGGGTGTTGTTGACGCATCAGCAGTTGTTGCTGCACTCCCCGATGCGCAGCACCGCACAATCGACAGCCTTGATGAACTCGATGGATACGACGCCATTGTGATCGCTACTGGCTCGATGCCCGCGCTGCCAGGCTGGTGCGCGATGGTCGATGAACACGTCCAGTGTTACACGCAATGGAGTGATGTTGCACGTCTTGAGCATGCGATTGTATCGAAGAAGCGGTGTGTTGTGATTGGTGGCGGACTGCTCGGAGCAGAAGTCGCGGAAATTCTGCATCATCGCTCGGCGCACTATCAGTGGCTACTGCGTGATGACGGAGTGTTCGCTAATGTTCTTCCTCGGGAAGAGTCGGAACTCATCACGCGGCATATGCAGGGTGACGGAATTCGTATGGCGCGTAATGCAGACGTTGTATCGATCGTGCGTGAAGGCATTCGCGTTGCGGGAGTGCAATTGCACTCGGGCGAGATCGTTCCATGCGATCATGTCATCATGGCCACGGGTGCTCGTCCGTCGATTTCATTGGCACAGCGTGCCGGAATATCGACTGACGTGGGCATCGTCGTCGATGCGTCGTTTCGAACGTCACGACCGAACACCTATGCCGTTGGCGATTGTGCCCAACCACCGTGGGGTGTGCGCGCGACCTGGCACGATGCACGTGCGCATGGCGAACATGTAGCACATGTGATTGCCGGCACGGCGTCGGCGTATCTACCACAGCTTCCATCGATGCAGGCGAAGTTTCTCCGAAAGGAGTGGTACTCGGTTGGTGCGATCGATGCATCAACGTCATCATGGTATTGGGAAGATCCAGTTCATCAGCGTAGCGTACGGTTGCACCACATCGATGATATTCTTGTTGGTGTGCAAACGGTAGGCGTGCGACTGAACCGCGAGCTATGTGAGGATTGGATTCGTCAAGCTCGCACCGTCGACGACGTGCGCGGTATGTTTGCGCATGCCGTCGTCGATCCAGAGTTCACACCGAAGGTGACGTTATGAACCTCGTGCAGATCACACTCCCAGATGCGCCAACTCGCTCGTCGTGGTCATTACGCCATCGAGGTATCGCATCATATGCCCTAGCGCTCGTACTCACTGCACTCTACGTCTGTATCTACTGGTTCCCTGAGGCAATTGCGCCCCTTATCCAACTCCTCGATCCACTCGCTATCAGTGTTCGTGGTGCAGTTGCTGATCAGTGGTTCTTCTACGGGACGCTCTATACGGCAGCAGTGCTGATTATGGGCGTGCGTATGCTGATGAAGTACCGACACGAGCGGTACCATGTGTATCGTACGAGCGTGTTGATGGTCGTGCAGCTTGTGTTTGCGTATCTGTTGCCTGCAACGTTCGAGCGTATGGGACATCAGGCGTTGTACTTGACGTATTTCTGGCCCCTTAAGCCGGAGTATCTGTTTCCGGGATCGATTGATGTGTTGCTCACGAATGCCGACCGACTCTATGTGTTCGTTGGGTGGTGGATGCTGCTATGCACGTTTGTAGCAACACCTGTGCTCACGTTTTACTTCGGCAAGCGATGGTATTGCTCGTGGGTATGTGGCTGCGGTGCGCTAGCCGAGACGGCAGGGGATCCGTTTCGACATCTCAGTAGCAAGAGCGATCGATCGTGGAAGCTCGAACGATGGCTGATCTACTCGGTGCTCGTCTGCATCGTTGTCCTCACAGCATTGCTATGGTGGGCCAACGGCAGCACCAATGTGTCGATTGCGAATGTGGCACACGTGGCGAATCGCTGGTATGGATTTGCAATTGGTGCGGTGTTTTCTGGCGTAATTGGCGTTGGGTTCTACCCACTCCTTGGATCGCGCATCTGGTGTCGCTTTGGATGTCCGATGGCTGCTGTGCTGGGCATTCTTCAGAAGTATGCATCGCGCTTCCGCATTACGGTGCAGAAGGATCAGTGCATTTCGTGTGGCAACTGCAGCACGAATTGCGAGATGGGTATTGACGTGCAGCAGTATGCAGAGCGCGGCGAGACGTTCACCCGCGCATCGTGTGTGGGGTGTGGCGTCTGCTCGAGTGTGTGTCCGCGTGGTGTGCTACGCCTTGATCAGCGATAGAAGCCGCGAGCATCCTTCTTCATCTGTACGAGCTCAGTCTTGAGCAGATACATCATGTGTCCAGCCGCGTAATACGACATCTGCACGTTCTTCGTGAGAGACGCAGGGATGCCCATGTGCTCGAAGGTATACTCAGCGCCGTAGAACGGTGTGGCGAGATCGTAGTAGCCGTTGAGTACCCATACACGCAGATCAGGATTCATCTGCATTGCATTGCGCAGCTTTGGCGCAACGTTGAGATACTCGTTTTGTGCGTTACTGTAATCCCACGGCCAGACGCGTCCTGTGAGAACTTCATACGGGAGCGTTGTTTTGACGTTGAGTTCACGACCGAGGTAGTCGTTGATGCACGTTGAGAAGCATCCTGCGATCGTTGGATGATGTGATGGATCGCGTTCCATCGACTCGCCAAGGCGATCTGCAATCGTGCCAGTATAGCGGCTGTCGAAGCGACCGATTACTTGCCCCTTGTCACGGAGCAATTCTTGGCAGAAGCGGAAGATGATCGGACGGAGTTCTGCTTTGTCGATGTACTCTTCGCGCAGACC
>CAYXKK010000007.1:31315-79862 GCA_964465685.1 uncultured Melioribacter sp. | reverse complement strand
CTCGCGCGCGTTGTGCCGTAGGATTCGCCGATCAAATACTTTGGTGAGGCCCAGCGCTTGTTGTCGGATGTCCATCGACGAATGAATTCGCCGACTGATTCGATGTCTTGATTGTATCCGTGGAACTGCTTCGCGTCCTTCTCATCGCTTGCGCGTGAGAAGCCTGTGCTCACCGGGTCGATGAACACAAGATCGCTGAGATCCAGCCACGACTGATCGTTATCGACCAGCTTGTATGGAGGTGGAAGCGTTGTGCCATCGTCGTTCATTGCCACGCGACGTGGTCCGAGAACGCCCAAGTGCAACCACACGCTCGACGAGCCGGGTCCGCCATTGAACGAAAACGTCAGCGGACGTGATGCCGGATCCTTCACACCGGTGCGCGTGTAGGCGATGAAGAACACCTTGGCACGCGGCGTACCATCTTCCTTCATCATCGTCAGGTGTCCTGCTGTTGCTTGATACTCGATGCGCTGACCATCGATCACCACGCTGTGGGATGTTGTGACGGGATCCTGGAAGATTGCCGCCTTTGCCGAGAGGGAGTCAGCAGCGGAGGCAATCGTGCATGAAGCGCACGCAAGAACAACGAGAACGAAGCAACGAATGAAAGCTGTGAGCATAACGCGCAGATGATGTAATGTGCAGTGATGTTACGGTGCTATGGGCGCACGAAACTCATCGATGAACGGCGTGACGTCATCGATCAAACCCGACATTGATTCTGTATGGATGTACTTCGCGACTTCCTCCATGCTGCCCGTCTCGCGGAACACGCGAAGCTGTCGGTCGGCACCGGAGCCATTCTCGAGAATAGTGTACACGTATTCGAGATCCTTGCGTGATCCAAGATCGTCGACTACATCGTCAACGAAGGCAAGCAATTCGAGGATCAACGCTCGAGCCGACATTTCACGCTGACGTCCGAAGTCGATGAGTTTACCGTCCAGACCATACCGCGCTGCGCGCCACTTGTTCTCCATCAGCAGACTTCGACGGTAATGACGGAACGACAAGTTCTTCTCGTAGAGCGAGAATAGCTTCGCTGCTATCGCCTGACACAATGCTGCGATCGCAACGGTTTCCTCCACACGCATCGGAAGATCGCAGATGCGCACTTCCAGTGTTGGGAAGTGTGGGTGCGGACGAATATCCCACCAGATACGCTTCGGGTTATCAATGCATCCGGTTTGGATCAACAGTTGCACATAGGATTCGTATTCACGCCAGCTTGCAAACGTGTCCGGAAGACCCGTGCGAGGGAAGCGTTCGAACACCTTCGAGCGGTACGACTTCAGTCCTGAGTCTATTCCTTCCCAGAACGGCGCATTGGCAGAAATTGCCAGAACGTGCGGCATGAAGTACCGCATCTCATTCATCAACTGAATCTGTGTTTCGCGATTCTCAATGCCAATGTGAATGTGCATGCCGAAGATCAGCATCGACCGTGCGAGCATCTGCATGTCCTGGACCATCGTCTGATATCGCTCGTCGGGATAGATCTCTTGGTCTTGCCAACGCGCATACGGGTGTGTGCTGGCCGCACCAATCAGGACGTTGTTTTGCTTCGCTAGATGGGCGACAATAGAACGGATCTTCCGGACCTCGAATCCAGCCTCGGTGGTATTGCGACAGATGCCGGTTCCAATCTCCAGCATTGATCCGTGCATTTCGGGTTTGATATGCTCGTGGAGCAATGCCTGCCCCTTGCTCAGCAGACCCATGTTCACATGCGACTTCAGATCATAGGTCGATGGATCGAGCACCATGTACTCTTCCTCGATCCCGAGCGTAAAACTCGGTCGCTCATAGGGGTTGCTGGGATCGAAACTAACCCCGATATCATCGCCGGTCATGTGTTCCTCGTACGGATTGCTACATCGAAGATACAGGTTTGTTTGCTCGACGTGCAACCAACGGCCCCGATGTTCGTCGTAATATTGGTTATGGCAGAATTCAGTATCGAAGGAAACGGGCGTCTCGAGAAGACGGCCGTCTACTACAACGGTGAACAGCTCGACGGTGTGCGAGAGGTCTTCCTCAACATCGACGAACAGGGCACATTTGACGCACTGCTCATGTACGTGGGCACGGACGGACGCTCCTACACCAAGAGCATCTTCACCGACTATCTCGAGAATGTGCGCACGGAGCCGCCGGGGTTTACCGAGGAAGAGGCGCGACAGCTGTCAATGCTCACCGTGATCAGTGATGGTGATCTCGAATCGACCGTGCTTGTGCGCAACAACGAAGAGCAGTTCGGCGTGGTGAGCCTGTTTGTGCACATCAAAGCGCCATCTGTTCCTGAAGGGGGCGGACTTCGCGCGTTCTTTGGAGGATCAAAGCAGATCCCAGACGCAACTGAATTTCGCGCGGAGATCGTCTACCGCGAAGACAATGGACAACTGACGACAGAAGGAGTGTTTTAACGATGCGACTACTACAACGAATTGGTCTGATTGCAGTACTTGCTGCGATCGTCTTGATGATCGTCCCACTCGATGCGTTTGCGCAACGTCGTGGAGGGGGCTCGTTTGGCGGCAGCCGTGGACGTGGCTACTCAGCGCCTCGCTCAGCGCCTCGCTCAGCGCCTCGCTCCTCACCCGGTGGATCATTTGGTGGATCGCGTGGATCATCGCCATCACGCGCAACCCCGCCGCGCAGCACGCGCGACGGTGGAGCTAGTCGATTTGGTAACGCACCGACGATGCGCAACTCGTTCGGCGGATCACGCTTGAACTCTTCGGGTGATTACGTCGGACGCTACGGAGCGCCGCGCGCAACTGAGCGGCGCACGTTCCAAGGTGCAAACGGTCCTGCGAACTACACGATCAATCGGTACGGTGGCATGGGCGATGGCTTCATGATGGGCTACATGATGGGCAGCATCCCATGGTTCTGGTCGATGCCATTTCACCCCGCCTTCTACTTCTCACGTCCAGCTACCGTCGTCAATCCCGACGGTTCCACGGCGGTGTACCCAGGCACATTCCAATGGGGCACACTCTTTATCACGCTTCTCGTGATAGGGGGCATCCTGTTCATCGGCTACGTGTGGTTGCGCAATCGCCGCCGCCGTATGGCCTATACGACATCCGGGACGATGGCCGCGTCGTATGACGATGACCAACGTCCCGGAGCACAGAGTTCGTTTATGTGATCTTACCGCTGAATCACGATCGGCATCGTGCGCATGCCAGCGCCGTGCGTCATGATAAGCGTGTACATGCCTTGTGGGAACGAGCGTACATCGAGACGTGAGTCGCCAGGCTGCACATCATAACGAGCGACAAGCTCACCCGTTGAGCTCACCAAGCTGACCGTCATCGGAACAAAGGCGCGTACGCTGAGCTCTGTCGTTGCTGGGTTTGGCCATGCTGTTGCTGCGCCCATAGCCATCACGTCTTCAGCTACAGAGACTGGTGGAGTGACGATTGCCGTGAGTGCGAGTTCAACGACAGACGGCGTGCCGTCGGATGTCATGCGCAGCTTGCCGTTATAGGTGCCAGGTGTTGTGCCCGTGCAACGAAGTGGGATGCTGATGCTGGCGCCCGATGAGATCGTCGTCTTCGGTGTCGACGTGATTGAGAACGCATCTGCGGGTGTTGTACCGTCCGACACCGTTTCGAACTTCGACACGGTGATGTCTGATGTGCCATTGTTGCGCACCGACGCCGTACGAGTCTTGTTCTGTCCCGACTCCATTGAACCGAAGTTGAGAAGCGTTGTTGTGAACTCTGGGAGCTTCGTTCCGTTCGGACCCGCGTAGCGGTACTCGAGCTCGCCCAGTGTTGTGCCAGCGACATACAGTGTTGGTCGTGACGCAACGAGCGCTCGCGTTGAAGCAACGGTCCCTGCAGTCATCGTGAGAATCGGTTGCCACGCACCGCCATTGTTATCTGAGCCCATCACTTCGCCACCGCGACCAATCAGCAGGTGATGGCCCGTGTTTGCATTGACAGCAACTGGGGTGATGCCAAGATTGAGATCCGCTGCGCCTGCGCGCCAATTCGAGCCGCCGTTAACGGAGGATGCGATGCGGAACGGAGAGTCGTTACTCACTCCAGTGCGATAGAGTGCAATGCCGTTCGTACTATCACGGAACGCAATCGACACAATCGATGCGCCGCTTACACCAAGCGAGCCTTGTGCCCATGCTTGCCCCTTGTTCAGAGAGTAGATGATCCGATTGGTTGACGTTGCAAACCAGATCGCATCGCCGCGCCATGCAACAGCGCCACGCACAATGCGTTCGCTACCTGTTGCCAATGGTGCGGTTCCAACAGTTGTCCATGCCGCACCGCCATTTGTTGTGCGCATCACGCCAAACTTGCCCGATACCGGATTTCCGATCGCGATACCATTTGTTGCATCGAACATGAAGACGCCTTCGACAGATGCCATGCCAGCACTTACGTTGATGCCATTCCAACTACTGCCGCCATTCGTTGTGCGACTCACCGTTGGGACATTGTTGCTGAGTCCGCCGATGAGCGCTGTTGTGGAATTCACAGAACGAATTGCCGTTGGAACAAACGGTGGCGTAACATATCCGCCCTGTCCGCTTGCAGTGATGCGAGCCATGATGCGCTGACCAAACGCGCTACCTGTAGCGTAGAGTGTTCCGTCCTTACTTACGTCGATGAGGCTCCAGCTTACACCAGCTTGCTCAACAATACTTGTGTACGAGTTCGTCGTTGGGAGATCGACAGGAACGTAGATCGAAGCATAATTCGCATACGTGCCACTCGAGATACGCAAGCCAACACCAATGTTGCTCTTGTACCACGGATAGCTCGGTTTGATTTGGATGTCGAACGTGCCGCTTACTTCGCCATTGCGCGTAATCGTGCCAAGTGAAATTGTCGGTGTGCCGAAATAGGTCACGTTCGGATCAAGCATCACTGGTGTGATAATCACATTCGATGCATCATGAAGAACGTTCTTCAGTGTAAAGCGAACAGTCGTGCGATCATAGGATGTGATGCGTCCGCTGATTGATCCACCAATAGCGAGTTCTTTCATCACCAGTCCTGGCATGCGTTCGCCGCTCGTAAACGATGTGTTTACCTTCACGGCGCGCTCGGCATTCACGCGTCCCCAGTACAGGGGGCGTGTGTCGAAGTTCACTCCGACAAGTTGATCAACCGTACCGCGAATCTGTGCGCGGATCATCTCTGGCGTCCAGTCGGGGTGAACAGCCTTTACGAGACCGGCGATGCCGGCTGTGAGTGGCGACGAGAACGATGTTCCGGAGAGCCCACGGTATTGATTGTTTGGATACGTGCTAAGAATGTTCTCGCCTGGTGCGTACACATCAACATTGCGTCCGTAATTGGAGAAGCCTGAGACCCTATCAGCCGCAGTGCTTGCGCCAACACTGAGCACGCCATCAAGGCTTGCTGGTGACTGCAGATAGAGATCGTTGTTGAGTCCGTCGTTGCCCGAAGCTGCAACCACGAGTGAACCCTTTGCCGTTGCATAGTCGACAATGTCTTGTGCTGCTGCATCAATGCCAGGCCCACCCCATGAACAGTTGATGATGTGCGCGCCTAGGTCTGCCGCATATGCGATTGCATTGTAGCCGCGCAGAATCCCACCAAAGTTTGGATTGTCAGAGCCGCATTTGATAGGGATGATTCGGCAGTTGAAGCCTGTACCTGCTACACCCTTGCCATTGTTTGTCGATGCAGCAGCGCAGCCACCAACGACTGTGCCGTGTGCTGTTCCATCGTTAATCGTTCCGCTGGGAGCAGGATCGTTGTCAGGGCGAAGAATCCCCTGTTGGGCGTCAGCGGAAGAGATGTTGCCGACAAAGTCCCAGCCACGGACATCGTCGATGTAGCCGTTCTTGTCGTCGTCGATGCCGTTGTTTGCGATTTCCTTCGGGTTTGTCCAGATGTTCGCCGACAAGTCCTCGTGTCTCCAATCCGTTCCCGAGTCGATGATGGCGATGACAACGGTGCTTGCCCCCTTTGTCACATCCCAGGCCTTATCGACCTTCATCAGGCCCATCCAAGTTTGCGTGCTGTAGCGTGGGTCGTTTGGTGTAAAGCTCAAACGATGAACTGGCATTGGTACGGCATACTCAACGTCTGGGTTGTCCATCAGACGTGCGCAAACGTCGAAGGGGTCCGCACCTGCATCGTAGCGGATGCTGTACATCCGGTCGAGTCCGACCGATGTGGCGATCGCAGCATCTGCTGGGGCAGGAAACATCGAATTGACCTCCTGAAGGTTCAGGTTCACGAGGTCGCGGTTAACGGGGCTCGACATCAGCGTTTGGTGCTGACGAGCAACGCCATGGGGCTGGCGAGTCTTTACGATGATCATCCCCGGTACGTAGGTTCCTGGTGCTGGACGCTGTACCACGATATCCTGTGCCGAGCGGCTTACGCCATTCGGTAACCCTATGGCATCACGGCGGATACGGTATGCGTCCTGTCCGGGCAGGAGGCCCGCCCACGACGTGCCAACGAGGACGATGCATGAGAAAACGAGTGCGGTTAAACGTGCGGTCATGGGGATGTGTCCAACGTGTTGTTGCAGCAGTGGCATGAAAACTGCATGCATGTTACTGAAAGCAGGAATTTTTCGAGGGATGCGATTTTTTTTCGCTGAACATGTAACCAAGCTCAGGGGGCGGGTTTCTTGCTCATGTACACGGTCTGAACAGCCGTGACGTAACCAGGCAAAACACGTTATTTTTGAACAGTTCTTTTTTTGGAGTCTCCCATGACAACGCGCAATCTGATGACGAGTCTCTTCGTCGCGACGATGGTAGCCGTTACATTCGGCTTGACAGCATGTTCGGACAATGGTGTAACACCGGTTGATCCTGCAGGCATTCGCGTCGATATGTCGACATCGTTCGATCTCAATGCATTCCCGACAGAGTTCTCGGATGCATCACTTGACCAGCCTATGATGGAGCGTCCAGATCCGAATATGGGTCGTCCAGTTCGCACGCCATTTTCAGAGATTCTGGGTCGGCTCAACCTTTCTGCGGAGCAGCGTGGTACAGTTGCGCGACTTCTCAATGCACACAACGACTGTGTGAAGTCTGCACTCGAAGCACTCCGTGCAGCAGAAAAGGCAATTCTTGATGCAGCAAAGGCTCGCGAACGCGAAATCAAGCAGCAAGTCAAGGATGGCGCTATCACACGTGAGGAGGCTCGCACACAGCTTCGTGCCCTCAATCAGCGCACACGTGAAGCTCTGAAGTCACTCCCAGGTCGCGAAGAAGCTCGTGCAGCTATCAAGGCATGCGACGATGCGTTCATCGCAGCACTCCGTGGTGTGCTCAACGAGCGTCAGATTACGGTGCTCGACGAATGGCTTGCCAGCCGCGTAGGCGGTGGTAAGGGTCCACGCGGCGGTGATAGCACTGGCAACGGTGGTCGCGGTCCAAATGGTGGCGGCACAGGTCGCGGCTAAGCCTCACAGCGATTATTCTTCATCGATGCCCATTGTCACTCGCTGACGATGGGCATCGTCGTATTTTGCCGCATGATTGGTTCGTTATTCGCCCGCATCGGCCGGCTCTCGCTGGCATTTCTCGCCGAAGTAGGGCAGATCGCCCTTCTCGTGATGGGCATCGTGCGGTATATCCCGCGCGTGTTCCGCGACCGTGCGCTGGTGCTCGAACAGATGAAGATCGTTGGGTCGGACTCCTTGCCGCTTGTGATCCTTGTTGGTTCATTCACGGGCGCTATTGCTGCGCTTCAAGCAACGAATCTTTTTGCGAAGTTCAATCTCATCGGCATCGCGCGGCCCTTTATTGGTGGGTCGATCGCAACGGTGGTGTTCACCGAGCTTACACCGGTGCTCACAGCGCTGGTCATCGCCGGACGTGTGGGTGGGGCTATTGCAGCGCAAATCGGTACGATGAAGGTCTCGGAGCAGATTGATGCGCTGGATATGATGGCGATCGATAAGGACCGCTATCTCGGAATGCCACGTGTGATGGCGGCCATCACCATGATGCCCGTCCTCGCCGTGTTTTCGAGCGTCGTGGCGCTCGTTGGAGCGTATGTCCTGACCAACTTCATGTTTGATTTTAGCGTGAGTACCTTTTTTACATCGGTTCAGACGTTTTTTAGTATCGGTGAGATCTCCCGCGGACTTCTTAAGTCCTTTGTTTTCGGCGGGTTTACGGCCCTCATCGGCGTCCACGTTGGCTTCCGCACCGAAGGCGGTGCCGAGGGCGTGGGCAACTCTACTGTGCGTGCGTTTACAATCTCTGCAGCCAGCATTCTGGTCATTGATGCCCTCTTCGGCGTCATCCTCTAAGCGTATCCTGTCATACTGACAGTTTTGGGCAAAGATTGGCAGACATCTTGCCAATCTTTCACTTGACACTCGCCCCCTGTCCCTCTAATTTCGCGTCCCCATTGATCCTGTTAGCACTCACACACGAAGAGTGCTACCATGTTCGTCAATGGCGATCGTTGCACTCAACCACATTTCATTGATTGGAGGATTCCATGAATCTCACACCATTGCACGACCGCGTACTGGTCAAAGCAGCGGAAGCTGAAGAAGTAACAAAGGGTGGCATCATCATTCCTGACACGGCGAAGGAAAAGCCGATGCAGGGTGAAATTGTTGCTGTCGGTAACGGCAAGCAAACGGAAGATGGCAAGGTTACGCCACTTCAAGTGAAGGTGGGCGACAAGGTGCTCTACGGCAAGTATGCCGGCACAGAGATCAACGTCGACGGTGGCGAGTATTTGATCATGCGCGAAGCAGACATCTTCGCTATCATCAAGTAATTCCGCACCACACGATTTCCATTCGCAACACAATCACACAGGAATACATCAATGGCAAGCAAGATCATAACGTTTGATGTCGATGCACGTGCTGCCCTCAAGCGCGGCGTTGATCAACTCGCAGATGCAGTGAAGGTGACACTCGGTCCAAAGGGTCGCAACGTAGTCATCGACAAGAAGTTCGGCGCTCCAACCATCACCAAGGACGGTGTAACGGTAGCGAAGGAAGTTGAACTCGAAGATCCAATCGAGAACCTCGGTGCATCGATGGTGCGTGAAGTGGCATCGAAGACAAGCGACATCGCTGGTGACGGTACAACAACGGCGACGGTGCTTGCACAAGCAATCGTTGCTGAAGGTTTGAAGAACGTCACAGCTGGTGCGAATCCGATGGACCTCAAGCGTGGTATCGATATGGCTGTTGCGGCCATCCACGAAGGTCTTCGCGAACTCTCACGTCCGGTCCCTGGTAAGAAGGAAATCGCACAAGTCGGTACGATTTCTGCAAACAACGATCCAACGATCGGCAACCTGATTGCTGACGCGATGGATAAGGTTGGCAAGGACGGCGTGATCACGGTTGAAGAAGCAAAGGGCACAGAGACATCGATGGATGTCGTTGAAGGTATGCAGTTCGATCGCGGCTACCTTTCTCCATACTTCGTCACAGATGCAGACACCATGGAGTGTGTGCTCGAGAACCCATACATCCTGATCCACGACAAGAAGATCGGTGCAATCAAGGATCTACTTCCGGTACTCGAGAAGACAGCACAATCAGGTCGTGGTCTGCTCATCATCGCAGAAGACATCGAAGGCGAAGCACTCGCAACACTTGTTGTGAACCGTCTCCGTGGCACACTCAAGATCGCAGCTGTCAAGGCACCAGGCTTTGGTGATCGTCGCAAGGCGATGCTCGAAGACGTTGCAGTGCTCACAGGCGGCACAGTGATCTCGGAAGAAAAGGGTTTCAAGCTCGAGAGCGCAACGCTTCAGCACCTCGGCACTGCAAAGCGTGTTGCAATCGACAAGGACAATACAACGATCGTTGAAGGGGCTGGCAGCTCGGACGACATCAAGAAGCGCATTAACGAAATCAAGTCGCAAATCGAAAAGACAACAAGCGACTATGATCGTGAGAAGCTTCAAGAGCGTCTCGCCAAGCTTTCAGGCGGCGTTGCTGTTCTCAAGATCGGTGCAGCGACAGAAGTTGAGATGAAGGAGAAGAAGGCACGAGTTGAGGATGCACTCCACGCAACACGCGCTGCAGTCGAAGAAGGCATTGTGCCAGGCGGTGGTGTTGCATATCTGCGCACACTCGGCAAGCTCGATGGACTCAAGACTGAGAACAACGATCAGGTTACGGGTATCAACATTATCCGTCGCGCAGTTGAAGCTCCGATCCGTCAGATCCTCGCGAACGCAGGTCTTGAAGGCTCCGTGATTGTAGCCAAAATCAAGGAAGGCACAGGCACGTATGGTTTCAACGCCTATGCCGAGAAGTTCGAAGATCTTCTCGAAGCAGGTGTGATCGACCCAACAAAGGTCAGCCGCGTTGCGCTTGAGAATGCAGCATCTGTTGCATCACTCCTGATCACAACAGAAGCAACAATCGTTGAGCGTCCTGAAAAGGAAAAGGCTGCGCCAATGCCTCACGGCGGTGGCATGGACATGTACTAAGCCGGCCAACAGCATACGATTTCTCTACCGCCAGATGGTCCGCATGGAACATCTGGCGGTTCTTTTTTGTATTTACGCGCATGCTAACTCCTTCCATTCGCCGAATACTTGGGGCCGTCACGGGCATTGTAACAGCCATGGCCACAATCATACTGGTGGAAACTGTCGGACACACAGTGTCGGGCGGGCCAGCGATGCCGGACGTTAACGATTCACAAGCACTGGCTTCGTATGCGGCATCGCTCCCGATTGGATCGCTGATGTCGGTGCTCATCGCCTGGGTCGGCGGTACTGCGGCAGGTGTTATCGCTGGCTCGCTCATCGCACCCGGTCGATCCTTATTCATCGCCATCGTGGTTGGTGCGCTGGTGCTCCTTGGCGCGATCATGCAGGTGATGCAGTTTCCGCATCCCATGTGGCTGGTGGTCGCGAGTTTGGTTGGGATTCCAACGGCGGCATGGGTTTCGGCACGTGCCATGCAGCGGTAAGTACCACGCATTTTCTTACCTTTCCGCCGAATTCACGCTCCGGATTTTTCACTCGCCTCATCAATGCAGTACGTCGACGCACATACGCATCGCAGATCACCCAACGATGCCGTGACCTCACTGGTCAACATTCGTATCACGAATGCAACGGAAGTCTTTGAAACAGATGGGATCTGCACAGTCGGACTTCACCCGTGGGACGTCACAGAGGAGTGGCGTGACGCGCTTGACATCGTAGAGGAGTTGAGCAGTGAAGAGTTGGTGCTAGGTATTGGCGAGAGCGGTCTCGACCGCGCGTGTAACGCGCCGTGGATTCATCAAGTTGACACATTCGAGTATGTCGCCGATTTAGTTGAGCGTGTCTCCAAGCCCCTTGTCATACACTGTGTGAAAGCGCATGATGAACTCTTGCGCGTGCACAAGTTCATTGATCCGATTCAGCCATGGGTGTTGCATGGATTTGTGAAGGGGGCTGACCTCGCACGCCAATGCTTGGATGCAGGGATGATACTCTCGTTCGGTGGCGCAGTGCTCAAGGAATCTTCATCACTCGTCGAAGCTGTGCGTTTGTGTCCGTCTGATCGGTTTTTGTTGGAGACCGATACGGATGATGTTGCGATTGAAGAAATTTATGCCGCCGTCGCAACGATGCGTGGCGTACCGCTTGAGGACCTATGCGCGACCCTGCAGCAGACTTTCGATTCCGTCTTCAAGCGATGACCGATGCGGGATGGACATCCCGCACACGCCTGCTCCTAGGTGATGAAGCTGTTGATCGATTTGCACGCTGCCATGTCCTGATAGTGGGTATGGGAGGTGTTGGATCGTACGCAGCGGAATTCGTAGCACGTGCAGGAATCGGTCGCATGACAATTGTTGATGGCGACGTCGTCGACCCATCAAATCGCAACCGACAGCTACCGGCGCTAACGACAACTGAAGGGCTGTACAAGGTCGACGTCATGCGTGAGCGCCTGCGTCTGATTAATCCCGAATTGCAGATCGTCGCTATCAAAGAGTTCGTTACTCCGGACCGCATCGACCGTCTGCTTGCGGGATCGTATGACTATATCATTGATGCCATCGATTCGCTAGCGCCCAAGGTGATGCTACTTACACGCGCGCACCAAAAGAACATGCGCATCGTAAGCTCGATGGGTGCTGGTGGTAAGACCGATCCATCAATGCTACGCATTGCCGACATTGACGAGACGCAGAAGTGTAAGCTCGCGCGCTTTGTCCGCAAGCGCCTGCATCGTGTAGGCATTCGTACAGGCATCACCGCTGTGTACTCGCTTGAAGAGACGCAGGTAGACTCACTGATGTTCACCGATGGTACGAACTATAAGAAATCAGCGTTCGGTACCGTACCATATATGCCCGCTGCATTTGGTGGTGCGTGTGCGAGCGTAGTGATTCGCGATCTCGCGAAGCTCGCATGATCCGCCACGTACACATCATTGGATGTGGGTTGGCTGGCGCTCTGCTGCTGCATGAGCTGCGCAAGCGAGGAGTACATGTAACTGTGAACGATCGCATCGATCCACAGTCGTCGTCGAACGTAGCCGCCGGCATGATCACACCTGTAACCGGACAGCGTCTGAAGCCAACATGGCGCGGAGAAGAGCTCACGTCGCATGCGCGTCGCACGTATCGAGAACTTGAAGATGTGCTCGGTGTGCAACTGTGGCAGGATTGGACGCTCGTGCGCGTGTTCCGCAACGAGATGATGCGCACGTGGTTCGAACTGCGTCGCGACCGTGGTGAACTCAGCTGCCTAGATGTGGAAGAGCTCTCCCCGGGAGTCAATAATGGTATCGACATGCCCCATGGTGGCTTCCGTCATGCAGGCGTGGCCACCGTGAACATGTCCTCGTTGCTTGCTGCGATGCGATCAACCTTTATCGGTGCATTCATGGACGGACCCTCGCATGATGCTGATGTGGTAGTTACATGTACGGGTGCAGCCGTGCTCCATGATCCATTGTGGTCGTGGCTTCCCATCGAACCATCAAAGGGTGAGATCCTCGACGTGCGAATCGAAGGAGATCACTGCGATCACATTCGTACGAATGGCACGTGGATACTCCCATGTGGTGATTCCGTGTTTCGCATAGGCGCTACGCACGACTGGGATGATCATGATCCAACGCCGACCGTAGCAGCGCGAGAGATGTTGCTCGCTGAGGCAGCCAAGATGGTGCACGGAACGATCACCGTACTTGACCAACGCGCGGCGCTACGTCCGTCAACGAAGTATAAACGTCCACTCGTCGGACGACACCCAAACGATAGTCGTCATGCTGTGTTCACCGGACTCGGTACAAAGGGTGCAGTGCAAGGGCCATGGACGGCACACCAACTCGCAGAGCATCTCGTCACTGGCGCAGACCTCGATCCCGAGATCGCAATCGCACGCTGGTGGAAGTCATGAACACAAGCTCAATCCTTTACACCGTACATACGTTCCTTCGTGCAGCTGTGCATCCCGGCGATATCGTTGTGGACGCGACAGCTGGGAATGGCTACGACACACTCTTCCTGGCCGACTGCGTAGGACGTGACGGCGTGGTGTATGCGTTCGATATTCAAGCGGCGGCAGTTGCGGCAACAAACACTGTCATATCTGCGTGCAACGCAGATGTGCGTGTCTTGCACGCAGGACATCACGAGATGCTTTCGCACATCGATGCGATACACATCGGACGTGTCAAGGCAGTAGTGTTTAACCTTGGCTACCTGCCAGGGGGCGATAAAGGCATGGTCACGCAAGCAGATACAACGCTACAGGGCATAGAACAGGCGCTCGAGGTGCTCTGCGCCGACGGAAGCCTGATCGTCGTGTGCTACATGCACGACGACGGACGCACGGAATACGAACAAGTGCGTACCTGGCTTACGAACCTCCCTCAGCAACGTGCAAGTGTGTTGGAGTGCAACTTTCGTAACCAGGTCGGGAATCCTCCCATGGCATTTGTTGTTACCAAGCAACCACATCAGAAAGAACGATCATGAACATCCTTGCAAGCATTCTCCTCACGATATTTCTGGCGATCCCAATGACACCAACAACATCCCTCAACGACTTCACGATTTCGACGATCGACGGCAAGCAGCGTAATCTCGCAGAGTATTCCGGCAAGGTTGTCTTGGTCGTGAACGTCGCGTCGTTTTGCGGATACACAAAGCAATACGCAACGCTTGAGCAACTGCACCAGCGTTACAAGGATCAAGGTCTGGTGATCCTCGGTGTGCCAGCGAATGACTTCGGCGCACAAGAGCCGGGTACCAACGAGGAAATCGCAGCATTCTGCTCGACAAAGTATAACGTGACCTTCCCGATGTTCGCCAAGATGGTCGTGAAGGGAAGCGACAAGTCGCCATTGTATGCTTGGCTCACAAGCGGTGGCGGTGATGCAAAGCTCGCCGGTGAAGTAGGATGGAATTTTGAGAAATTCCTTGTTGGCAAGAACGGCACAATCATCTCGCGCTTCAAGAGCAATGTGGAGCCCCTTTCATCTGAACTCACGTCTGCAATCGAGGCTGCACTCGCTGCTAAGTGAGTGTAAAGCTGCTGTCATTTGTAATCATCGAATTGTAGGGTACTGGCAGGGGATCATGAAACACTCTATGTTGGTGCTTCATGAAACGTCTCATTCTTTGCAGTCTCATTGTTGGGGTGGGACTGCTCGCGCTTTCGGCGCGCGCCAAGGCCGACACAACCGTTGTTTTGTCTCACACATCCGCTGTGGACCTCCAGCGTTGGAAGCTCTTGAGATCAAGCGTCGATCAGCAAGTGCAACCCGTTGATGGAGGAGTGCTGCTGGGCCGCGGTCCCACATCCACGTTGCAGATTCTCGGTCTGCCCGCTCGACTATCGTCTACGAAGAACTGGCGCATTGACGTGACTGTGCGGTTTCCGAAGGTGGTGCGGAACGATTCTACGGGTATCGTCGCCTACGCTGCACCATCGGGTGAAGGTCTGACGTTGATCAGTACGAAAGGTGGCCGTGCGTATCTCGGAGATCACGCGGTAGAGACAATACCGCAATTGGCGTTGTGGACGCAGACGGAATTGCCCGAGACGAAGGCTGACCGCGTAGTTGTAACGATGATGAAGCGTAACGACGCTATTGTCGGGATGCGCAACGGCGTGCCTGTTGCTACGTTTTCGTCGTCGATGTGCAAGAGTGCAGGCACGATGATTGGTGTCGTTAGCATTGGTCAGCAAGAGATTGTTGTCGAGCGCTGTGTTGTGAAGATGTGGGATGCCGATTCACTTAGCATTGTTGAAGGTGCGGTGAAGAATGAGCGACCTGTGCCTCTTGGGTCATTTATTAACACTGCGTTTGACGAATCCGTAGACTGTCTTTCTCCTGATGGTTCGCAGATCTTTTTCTCACGCGAAGAGCGTCTTGAAGATCCACCCACAATGCAGCGTGATGTCTGGGTGACGACACTGACAAAGGAAGGGTGGTCGGTGCCCGTTAAGCTTGGCCCATCGGTGAACACAGAAGGCAATGACTTTGCGATCTCTGTTACGGAGGATATGTCGACGCTCTTCTTACAGGGTCGCTATGGTCCGTATGGACGTGAGATCGATGGGGTATCGTATGTGATGAAGACGGGCGCTACGTGGTCGAACCCCGTGAACATGCGCATCGACGGCGACATAAATCTTGGAACCGTCATCAACTCGCATTTGTCGCCTGATGGACGCGTGATGATTTCATCGCGACAGACGCCGGACACATATGGAGGCAATGATCTCTATGTCAGCTTCCGACAAGGGGCTGACATGTGGACAAAGCCTGTGAACATCGGCAATGTTGTCAATACACATGGTATGGAGATGGGTCCGTTTATCGCCGGCGACAATGAAACCATGTACTTCAGTTCAAATGGTCATCCGGGGTATGGTGGACGTGATCTCTATGTGACACGTCGTCTCGACAGTACGTGGCTACGATGGTCTCAGCCGCAGAACCTTGGTCCGTCATACAACAGTGCAGGACATGAGACCTTTATCCAAGTGCCGGCGCGCGGCGATTCTGCGTACTTCAGTACGCGTATGGGCACTGGAATCGGCGATGATATCGTTGCTCTGGCTATGCCCAAGAGCGCGCAACCAAAGGCCACCTACACAATCATCGGTGACGTAGTTGATAGTGAAACTAATTCGCCGTTGTCCGCAGAGGTTGCACTTGTCTTAATGCCAAGCGAACGCTTTGAAGCAGCAACCACGTCAAACGCTGCCGATGGGAAGTTTAGTGTCGACGTCGCCACGGCATCTGTCTATCAGGTGCAAGTGAAGGTTCCAGGATTTAAGCCATTCCGAGCTAAGGTTGACGCGCGAGGCATGCAGCGCTACACTTCGATGACCACTCGCATCGTACTTGAGCGCGAAGACGTGCCGCTACGACGTGACACGTCGTTTATTGCTTTTGCTTTCGGTAGGGCTGACGTAGATCCTTCGTCAGTTACTTCGCTGGATTCACTTGCCATATACATGCGTCGGGTACCAAAGAGTAAGCTCGTGCTTCAGGGGCACGCTGATGACATTGGTACACCGCAGGCAAACCAAGCACTCTCTGTGGAGCGTGCTAATGCGATTCTTGCATACCTTACTGCTTCTGGGATCGATCCTTCGCGCATCATGATCGTGGGCTATGGTGAAACTAAGCCGCGAGCTTCGAACTCAAGTGAAGATGGTAGAGCGCTTAACCGACGTGTTGATGTGATCTTTCGGTAGATGACCTCGCAGTTGTCGTAGTTTTGGAGTCGTGAACCGACTCCGTCTCAACTCGCTCCTCAACCTACCGTATCCGCTGGTGCTTGCCTCGCAATCACCGCGGAGGTCGGCCCTGCTCACCCACATCGGATTCGACTTTACAACGGTTGTGCCCGATGTAGATGAAGAGTCAGTGCCAACAGACGGATCACCATCGGCATACGTTGAACACCTTGCGCTGCTTAAGGCGCAACGTGGGGCGTCGCTTATCGATCACGATGCAATCGTGATTGGGTCCGACACAACAGTCGTGCTCGACGGAACTGTACTCAACAAGCCGCATGATGCCAACGACGCGCATCGCATGTTGCGGTTGCTGAGTGGGCGAACACATACGGTGCACACGGGACTCGCCCTCGCGACACGTTGCGCAACGCCGCGCACAATCTGCGCGTCACGCGCAACTGATGTGACCTTTCGGGAATTGTCAGATGAGGAGATTGCTGCCTACGTAGCGACCGGATCGCCGCTCGACAAAGCCGGAGCGTATGGCATTCAAGATGACTTCGGAGCAGTGTTTGTGTCGTCGGTGCATGGATGCTATTACACCATTGTCGGTCTACCGCTCGAACTTCTCTACACGACGCTGCGATCATTCGTCGCGCAGGATATGCAATGACAAAGCGTACTGCGCACCACTGGACGCTGCTTGCCCCCTGGCTGATCACGCTTGGTGTGTTCTGGGTGTATCCGTTGGTCTACGCACTTGTACTCAGTTTCTCCGAGTACCGCACGTTGACAAATGAGATCACCCTTATCGGCTTCGACAATTACACACGTGCCTTTGCTGACGAGACATTCTGGCGTGCACTGTCGAATACTGCAGTGTTCACAGTAGGCACAGTGCCGGTGACAACCGCACTTGCATTGTTGCTCGCATCCGCTGTGCGACGTCAGCACCCGAAGCTTGCGAGTGTGTTTCGCGCCTCGTTCTTTCTGCCATCGGTGACGTCGCTCGTGGTGATTGCCCTTGTCTTCACCAACCTCTACGCGCGTGACGGCTATGTGAACGTCATCTGTGGCATGATGGGTGTGCCGTACCCCGCAAACGGATGGTTGCTCGACCAATCGACAGCGCTCGGATCGATCATGGCGATGGATGTATGGATCTCTGCCGGTTACTACATGGTGCTGTTTCTCGCAGGGATGGAGGCTATCCCAAAAGATCTTTACGAGGCAGCAGAGCTTGCAGGAGCAAGTCGTTGGCAGCAATTCTGGAAGATCACGTTGCCAATGCTCCGGTCGACGATGCTCTTCGTTGTTGTGATCAACAGCATTAAGTCCTTCCAGATCTTTGTTGAAGTGTATGTGATGACTAAGGGTGGACCGTTGGGATCGACAACAACATTGGTCTACGAAGTCTATCATCAGGCGTTCGAGCAGTCGGATTCGATGGGATACGCAAGTGCTATTGCCTACCTGATCTTCATCATCCTGCTCGCTGTGTCATTTGTGCAAATGCGTCTTCTTCGGGTGCGATCATGATTGTTGGGCTCATTGCCATTAGTGTTGTTGCATATCTCGTGGGCTGTATCCCTACGGCGTGGATAGCGATGAAGCTGCGCAACGGCGCAGACATCCGCGCGGAAGGATCTGGGAATGTTGGTGCACGCAACGTCTACGATGTTTCCGGAAACACCGCTCTTGCCGTGGTCGTCGCACTTGTAGATGTATTGAAGGGGGCCGCCGTGATGGTTGCCGTGATGTGGCATCATCCGGATTCGCTCTATGCAGCCGGGGTGGCCGCCGTAGCGGTTATCATCGGCCATAACTGGAACGCATTTCTAAAGGGCAAGGGAGGTCGTGGTTTAGCAACTGCACTAGGCGTCTTTGCAGTGTTGAACCCGGCGTTCATCATCATCTGGGGCGTAGCCTACCTCACTGGATACTATGTGATCCGCCGCAACATCCATGTTGCAACTATTGTAGCATGTATTGGCGCAGCAACGCTCGCGTGGAGCACGCCCGATCCTGTGATGACCGCAACAACTCGCACAGCAGGGGCAGATGCGACCACGATGCGTGTCGTCATCGCTGCTGTTTGTTTCGTGCTGTTTGTGCGCCAGATTGAGCCAGTGCGAGAGTTCCTCCGCACGTCTGGCTTCAGTGACGACGAAGAATAACGTCATGTATCTGTTGTGCTGCATGCACAACGTCGAGCTCAGCAACAACGATGAGCAATGTCGTGAGCGTTGCACCAGCAGTTACTGCAAGCACATTGCATGAAGTAAGCTGCTGCATTACACGTGCGATCTCGTCAGGCGACCACGACCCAGTGTGGCACACAGCGAGAACTCCGCACGACGTTGGCTGCACTGAATGCGTCTCGCACAATGCATCAAGTGCTTGCTTGCTGTCGGAGGTAATGCATCGTATGACGAGTGCTCCTGTGTCGAGCGCTTCTGCATCGATGACGATCGCACCTTCGAGTCCCTTCGCAGTGCGCATATGAGCGATAACATCCGTCGACGCCTGCACATGTCGACACTCGCTAAGAATCGAAACGGCTGCAATGCGTGCGTCTGCGTGCGTGTCGGATGAAACAATCGTAGTGCCATGTTCGTGCGGCGCAAACGTATTGAGGATGCGCACTGGAATCGAAGCAGACACTGCCGGAACAATTGTCTCAGGATGGATGACCTTTGCTCCGTATAGAGCTAGCTCACGCACGTGCTGAAATCCAAGCGATGGAATAGGCTCTGCCTCTGGGATCACACGTGGGTCGCACGTGTAAATGCCACTGACATCGGTCCAGATCTCAATGGTGGTAGCATCGCATGCCCACCCAAGAATGGCGGCTGTGTAATCCGAGCCGCCACGACCAAGCGTTGTTGTACGATTGTCGGTGGTTGCGCCAATGAAGCCCTGCGTAATCAGCAGCTGGGCATTGTGTGTGCGCACGCGTGCGCATTGATCGCGCGTTGTCTGCATATCTACAACAGCATGCCCATAGGTAGCGTCTGTACGCACCAGATGACGCGCATCGAGTAGCTCGGCGTTGATACCAAGATGCACGCAGATAGAATGTAGGATCGTTGTGCTCAGACGTTCACCGAATGCGACAACGGTGTCGCGTGATTCGTCGGTGCACTCGCCGAGAATCGCAAGCGCATCGAGATATGCTGCGAGTTCATCGAACAGCGCATCAACAGCCGCATGCGCTTCGCTTGTGACTGATATCGCTTCGTCGATGATTGCATGGTGACGCTGTCGACATGCGAGCTCGATCTCCGCATTGCGATGCGCGGCCAGTGCAAGCAGCGTGTTGGTTGTGCCAGACGTTGCGGAGGCGACAGCAACGACGTGTCCATGTGATGTGCAGCGCTCGCGGAGGATCTCCACTACACCTAGCATCGCGCGTGCGTCGCGTACAGATGTACCACCGAACTTCGCAACCAGCATTACTGCTCCTCGGTGAAAAACATCGACAAGTGCTCGGCTTTCGGCACGTGCACCACAACGCGATCTTCCACGAGTGACGCAACGGCCTTCTTCGCACGAGCGAGGTCAACGCCACGACGGTACGAGAAATGCCAGATGTCAATCGGACCCGTTGAGATCTCGACGGTAAGAGCTTGTTCCGGAGAGAGTGAGCCGCCCGCGAGGAATCGCGACCGCACGGCCTCGACGAAATCTGTGGACTCGCGTTCCAGTAACATGTCGGGCGTGAAGAAGTAATTGTCGACGGTCTGCAGATCGCAGATAGGGAATGTGCCCTCGGTGCCCGTTCCGCGAAACTCCGGTAAGAAGGCAAGTGCAACAGCGTACAACGATTCAGGCGTCTCCGACCACAGATCATTCCACACCGTTGGGTCGGCTTCGCGAAGCCAATCGTGAAACGCACGTTCGTGCGATGGCAGGCGCATGAGCGTCGTCGAACCAAATCGTTCGATGATCGCCGCCGCATCTTCCTCGGTCATCGTAGCGAATTCGTCGTCAGTGAACTCAACAGGCAGACCTGCGTTTGTTGCCTGCTGTGTACGTTCAATCAAGGTTGCGCGATCGGTCATGCTGTTGCATGCTCCTTCCGGCGCTTCAGCCATAATCCCAATCCAGCAAGTCCGATCAGTGCTGCTGCGATGTTCGATGCAATGCTGATACTCCGACCCTGCTCAAATGACGGGCTCTGGTACTTGAATTCAACTGTGTGGGAACCTGCAGGGACGACGACGCCACGAAGAAGGTTGTTGACCTTCACCATCGGTACTTCAGCGCCATCAATGAATGCATGCCATTCGTCGTAGTACACTTCGCTTGCGACGAGCAGACGCTGTGTGGTAGATGTCGTGGCAATCTTCATCGACTGATTGCTTGCACGTGGCTCTACGCGCACGGTAGCCGTTGAGTCTGCTCCAGCAAAAAACTTGATATCCTCAGCGACGTATGCTGTCGTGCGTGCGTTGAAATCGCCTTCGCGTAGGTGGTCAAGGATCACGCGTGGATTCGCTTCTACGCGAAGCGTATCGACGAACCATGCGCGCGGAAGCATCGAGCGATTCTCGTACACAAGTGTACGTCCGTCTGCCGATTGGAATACCGGAGCAACGTTCTGATACAGAGGTTGATCGGCAATGATGTACTTCACGTTCAGCATGTCCCACACGAATGGGTTGTAGATCGTTGAATTCCCGGGCATTGGCTCGCGTCCCGGACCAGGTCCAGCCACATCCAACATGTCTTGATAGATGCGAAGCTTTGCGGAGGAGTAGCCATGCACATGCTCAACGAAGTGATACGCCCACCAGTTCGGTGTCGGCATGCGCGTGAGGTCGGCAATGCGAGCCCCCTTCACATTCGACGTGATGAAGTTGACGAGATCGGCGCGTGCTTCGAAGACGTTCTTCTCTGGTGTGCCCTTCTGTGGTTCGTACGGACGTTTGTCGACGCGCCAGAGATCGACGATGAGGAGAAGGATGAACACGGCCATCGCGATGTTCGGTTTCACGGTTCCACGCACAACGAGAATTGTCAGAAGCGCAAATGCAGCAAGGACAAGCGCGCTCGTGCGCGCGTCGCTGCTCATTTCCGAAAACGTAAGCTTTGCTCGTTCGTCGCGATAGCTGATGTATTGCGGATTTGATAGTGTTTGCTGGTCAACCTTTTCATCAATTGCATTCGCAACCTGTTTTGTGTAGGTCGTCTCGCCAGTCGACATGAAGAGCACAAACGCAAGCGCAGCGGCGCTAGCAATACCGAGCACCTTTACGCGCTTTTTGTTGTCCGATGATGAAGCGCCGTGCCACGCTACAAGCGATGCAAGACCATAGCCGGCGAGCACAGGTGCGGCGAACTGTAGCAGACACAGCGCCATTGAGGGCGCACGGAACTTGTTGAACGCCGGAACACCGTGGTAGAAGATATCGTAGAGCAACGGCGCGTTCTTGCCGAAGGATAGCAAGAGCGAGAACACACCGAGGACGATGAGGAAGATCACAAACGGATCACGACGGTAGTTCCAGGCTCCAATGATGGCAAGCAGGAGAACGCCGATGCCCATATAGTTGGCGGCATCCGTAAACGGCATCTGACCCCAGTAAAGGTTGTCGCGCTGTTCCTTCTTCGATCCCGGCGGTGTTACACCGAGATTGCCGAAGCCGTAGTAGTTCGGGATGAGGAACGTGAGTGTTTCTTCGGGAGAGAATGACCAGTTTGTTGCGTACTCGTAATCATTGCCGCCTGTCTGATCAACCTGCTGTGTTTGTGATTGCACGAGTGGCGCTGAACCACGTGTTGACTCCGGTGTGTATTCGCGTGTGGCGAGGAACATGTCGGCATGTGTGCCGAGGGCGATCACGCCAGCGAGTGCAAGTCCGCCCCCTGCCTTCACAACATCCATCCATCCCTGCTTCGACAGTGCACGAGCGACAAGCTCGGTGAGCATGTAAAGTGCTGTTGCGCATCCGATGTAGAACATCATCTGTGGGTGAGTTGCCGTAACAAGCACCACGAGCGGAAGAATCAGCAAGAAGAGATTCGCGAGTGTGAATCGCTCGCGCAGACGTTCGAGTGCGAGAAGGATCCACGGGAGTGTTGCCATCGACACAGGCTTGGTGCTGTGACCAATCATGATCCACACGATCACAAACGTGCTGAACACCGCAGCAAGCGACGAGAACACACCGATCAAACGTGTGTGCCCTTTGACACGCATCAGCGTGTAGACGCCCCAACCGTAGATCGTGTACCACATTGCCAGTCGCCACGTGTCGTTCCCCGTTGCTTCGCCGAGCGAGCGCGGGATCGAAAACAACAGTCCGCCCAGCATATCCCAGGTGCGTTCACCAGCGGCCAGGAAGGACGCGAGCGATGGCATGCCCGAGAAAATGTATGGCATCCAGAGAGGGAACTCCCCAGCGTTCTTGGCTTCTTCGAGGTACGGAATGAACGAGTAGAAGGCAAGGTTGTCGCCCCCACTCATGAAGTTCTTGCCGCCGAAGAGCGCGTCAGCGAAGAACACCACAACGGCGAGAAAGATGCCGCCGTAGGCGAGAATATTCTTCCACTGATCCTTCATGCCGGACGTGGTGCGAGACGTGGCAGGTGATGCCATGAATTCAGCTCCGTAGTGAGAGTGATTACGAATGACAAAAGTACGTATGTTCAGGCATCACAAGTCAGCGAGGCGCGCATGATTGATCTATCGCCACATCTTTCGCCACTGACCTTCGAAGATGCTGCGCATCTTCTCCGGCGTGCGACCCTCAATCCCACGTGGGACGCGATCACGCGTCGGGTTGGGCAGACGGCATCGACCGTCGTTGCGGAGCTGCTCGTAGCTGAGCCAGCTCCAGGCGAGCCAGCATGGGCGAGCGATCCCCCGGAGTTCACGGACTTCGCCATGGCTGCCAAGCTGTGGCCGGAGCTCCAGCATTGGTGGGCCGACGTAGCTATGCGCCGCGCGTCGTTGCGTGAGCGTATGGTGATGCTCTGGCACAACACGTTCACCACGGACTATATCACTGCGTACTATGCGCAGTGGATGGTTGGACAAAGTCGCATGCTCCGAGCCAACGCATACGATTTTCGGGCGCTTGCAACGGGTATCATTGCCGACCCAGCGATGCTTCGGTACCTCAATGGCGATCAGAGTATCAAGGGCAATCCGAACGAGAATTTTGCGCGCGAGTGGTTCGAGCTCTTTACGCTCGGTGTCGGTAATTACACGGAACAGGATGTTGTGGAAGCATCGCGTGCCTTCACGGGTTGGCGCATCAGCGGATTGAAGGGCACGTATACCAAGGGGCTCGCAGACCTCGGTGAAAAGACCATTCTGGGTCAGACCGGACCATGGGAATGGTCCGATGTTGTGCGCATCACCTTCGATCATCCCGCCTGTGCACGCTGGGTAGCAGTAAAGCTGCTGCGATCATTTGTCACGTACTATCCATCGCCAGAAGACATCGAGGCGGTTGCGGTACTCGTGCGCACCAACAACTACGATCTCTCACGCGTTCTCGCCGTGCTTCTTGCGTCGAAGGGCTTCTTCGAGGCAACCATTCGCGGATCGCTCATCAAGAGTCCGGCTGATCTCGTGATTGGTCTTGCTAGTATGTGTGGCGCAACGACTCTTGACCGTGCCTACATCGTTGCGTCGATGACGCGGCTATCACAAGAGCCGTTTTATCCGCCGACAGTGCAAGGTTGGCAGGGGCATCATGCATGGATTACTACATCGACATTCCCACTGCGTCAGCGGTTTGCAGAGAGTTTCATCGACGGCAAACAGTCGGGCGTCGCTACGCGGCTTGCTGACACAGCAGGCAAGGCACTCACGCCCGACGTTGTGGCGGTTGTTCGGTCGCTGCCGAATCCGCAGGACGCTGTCAAGGTCGTCGAGCAGATCGCTGCGCTCATGCTGCCTGTGCCAACAACGCAGCAGCAGCGTGATGTCTTGCTTGAAATCATGCTCGCCGGGGCGCAAGTGTATGAGTGGGATGTGAATGCCCCATCTGCCGTCCAGCGCATCAAGTTCTTGATGCAAGCAATTGTTCGTATGCCCGAATATCAACTGATGTGAGCGAAGCACTATGAAACGTCGTTCCTTTCTTCGCGTAGCCGCACTGCCTGCAGTGATCAATTCGTTCACTGTAAAGGCACTTGCTGGCGGTGATCCAATCCTGCATCAGTTGTTGGAGGAGCAGGATCGTGTGCTCATCCTTATTCAGATGCAGGGTGGTAATGATGGTCTCAACACGGTGATCCCGTATACCGATCCTCTGTACTATCAACGTCGACCAACGATTGCGATTTCAAAATCAAAAGCCCTTCGCATCAACGACTCGCTAGGATGGCATCCGGCGCTCCGAGGGTTCCGCGACGCGTTTGATGCCGGCAACTTGGCGGTGATTCAAGGCGTAACATATCCGAATCCGGATCGCTCGCACTTCCGCGGTACTGATATCTGGTTGACGGCGACGGACGCGGATGTGTTCGGAACGACAGGGTGGATTGGACGCTACTTGCAGTCTGTTGCGCCAACCTATCCAACGGAACTACCGGCGCATCCGCTTGCCATACAGATCGGAACTTCCGTATCGCTTGGCATGCTGGGCACGTCGGGTCCGATGGGAATCACCTTCCGTGATCCTGATGAGTTTTACCGACTCGTTAACGGTGGTGGTGGGAACGATGAAGTACCAAGCAGTGCGCAATCTGATACTCCTGTTGGACGGGAAGTATCGTTCATGCGCAGTGTTGCACGCAGTGCAGACGTATATGCCGCAGTGGTCAAGCAAGCGAACGATAAGGCGGGCGCTCCGTCTGGAACCTATCCAGCGACCGATATCGGTGCGAAGCTCCGTGTTGTGTCGCAGCTGATCCGTGGTGGATTGCAATCACGTGTGTATCTGATCTCGTGGGCGAACAACAACTTCGACACGCACGCGAATCAAACAGCGGCCGATGACAGTACGCGTGGTGCACATGCATCGCTCCTTGCAGAGCTTGGTGATGCTGTGTCGTCGTTCATGACCGACATGAAGCAGCAGGGACACGACAAGCGTATCGCGGGCATGACGTTCAGCGAATTCGGACGCCGAGTCGCTGAGAACGGCAGCGTTGGTACAGATCACGGTACTGCCGCACCATTGTTCGTCTTCGGTGCAAACGTGAACGGTGGTGTGTATGGAGCCAATCCGAATCTGACGAATCTCGACGACCGTGGTGATCTGCTGATGGAGTACGACTACCGTAACATCTATGCGAGTGTGTTGCTCCAATGGTTCGGAACAACGCCAACGCTTGCACAACAGCTACTGTTGCGCGACATGTCGGCCAAGGCTCCGCAGATATTCACGACACCAACATCGATCCAAGATTCATCGTCAGTACAGTCTGCCTTTATCCGTGTATCGCCAAACCCGGCGAGTGATGTGCTTACCATTCGCGCACGCACTGAGGTTGGAGCCAATGCATCTGTGACGCTGTCGGATCTGCGCGGACGCACATTGCTCGGAGCTGAGCTGAACGTATTCTCATCAGAGGCCACGCTCGATGTGCGCGCGTTACCAGCAGGCGCATACGTTGTATCGCTCACGGTGAACCGCGCCGTCACCCACACCATCGTCCAAATCCAACGATAGATCATGAAGAACATTGCCCTCGTTGTCCTATGTCTAGCGGTGTATGGAGTTGCATCTACAGCGCAAGTACTTCAGCAGCCGTATCCATTTGCCATCACGAATGGCACTAACCTCGATACAGGCCTCATCGCCACGCCGCGCGAAATAGCCGGTGCGCGTGGTCGCGTCGTGCTCACGCCTGACGGACATCTCGGGTTCGCCGATGGATCCCGTCTGCGAATTGCCGGGACGAATCTTCAATGGTCTGCGTTGTGGCCCGATAGTATGCAAGCAATTGCGATGGCGGCCCGCTTTCGAGCCCTAGGCATCACGTGCGTGAACCTCTCGACCTTTGATATCACATGGTGGGCAGGCGGATCGATCCTTGCTGATGGACCAACGACACTTGGGAACGGACTCTCTGCTTCGCAGATGAAGAAGCTCGATTGGTTCTTGCATCAGTTACGTCAGCATGGCGTGTACTACGTGTTCACATTCCACAGCGCTTGGCAACCTCGCAGCGGCGATGGCGTGCGCCAACCTGACTCGCTTGGGTGGGGATCGCGCATGCCGCTGATCTTTGATCCTGTAGTTCAGCAACAGCACCGCGGCATCATGCGTCTGTTGCTCTCACACGTGAATCCGCATACGGGACTAGCCTACAAAGACGACCCAGCGTTGGCCTACATCGTTGCTGCAGAAGATGCGTCGCTGATGGCATACTGGTTGTATTCCGGTGACATTGTGCGACCGAATGGAACCAACGCAATACATACCGGCTCACAGCACTATGCACTTGTGGATTCGCTCTGGCATGGATGGCTGCGAACAAAGGGCTACGCAAGTAACGCTGCCCTCGAGGCTGCTTGGAGAGTTATGCCGCCGTCAACAGACAACGTGCTCAGAAATCCTGGCTTTGAGGACCCATTTAGCTCTGCATGGCAGCTTTCTGTAAACACGAATCAGGGTGCGCAGGCAATCCTGCAGCTCAGCGATGCAGATAAGGTCGAAGGCACTTCGTCGGCGCGTATACGCATTGGTACGCTCGACGAAGGTCGGATTGCATTTGGCATCTTCCTGTATCAGCGTCTCACACAGCTCCGCCGCATGGGTCGGTACAGCGTTTCGTTCTATGCGAAGACTACAAAGCAGCGTGGTTCACGGACGGCGCAAGTGTATGTCTACAACGGGACCTTTCCGTATGACTGGTACGGATTGAACGAGACGTTTACGCTGTCGTCAGACTGGAAGAAGTACACATTCACGTTTGCTTCGCGTGCATCGGATGAGACTACTGCGAACCTGGCGCTCTTTATGGGCGCTGACAGCGGTGATGTGTTTCTCGATGACATCCAAATGCGCGAAGTAGCGATGCCGGGACTCGCGCAAGGAGAGAGTCTTGCCTCGGGTAACATCCGACGATCGCTCGTTAGTGATGCAAGCGTGTCGCCAGCGCGCATGCGCGATAACTCGCGGTTTTACCATGAGCAGCTTACGGCATTTTATGCGCGCGTTCATTCGTTTGTGCGCGACTCGCTGCGCTCGAACGTGTTGATGTGTCCGTCGAGGAATATGGTGGGCTACTGGGATCTCACAGCAGCCCCTCAGTACGACGTCTTTGGTGCTAACGACTATCGAAACACACCAGCATCCATGCTTAATGAATCGTATGGTGGCACTGTGTATGCGGCTGCACAAATCCGACCGAAGGGTAAGGCATTTGTCATGCATCAAGTATCGATCGCGCACCCACGCCCGTATGCGACTGATCTCGCGATGCTCTTTCCAGCGTATGCCGGCGTGCAGGATTGGGATGGCGTTTTCTTCTCGTCATGGTCGGATAATGCGGTCGCTGGATCAGACAAAATCGATTCCAATTCATACTGGCACATCTATGACAAGCCGCAGATTCTTGCGCTTCTGCCCATAGCCAGTGAGCTCATTCGCTCCGGTGCAGTTGCGCCGACAGCAAAGGAGCTTCTCATAGATAACACGCGTGAGGTGATTGACCAACCATCGTTGCATGTCACGAACGCATTCTCTCTGTCGATTGGCACTGACGCGCGTATCCCGTTGTTCCGTCGTACAGCGATGAACCTGCCATTCGCAGCCAGTGAGTCAGTTCTTCCACAGCGAGACATCTCAGCGCTCAGCGATCAAGTTGACGTATCGGCGCTTGATGCCGAGAATGAGCAGGTGTATTGGAATGCAGCTGATGCAACGTTCCGCATCGAATCACCGCGTGTCGTGATGGTTGGTGGAGGGGGCGTCGGACGGATCGCGACATTGCCGTCGATGATCATCGAACAAACCACTGCCGGAAGTCCGCCCGTTGTTGGTATAGCGTCCTTGACCAGTGAGCCCATCACCACCTCGCCACGTAGTCTTCTCGTTGTGAGTACGCGCGCACTCAACGCCGGCACCGTATTCGATGAGTCGAATGGCAACGGCACATTTACCACATGGGGCAAGGCACCACTCTTGATGGAAGGTGTTGGAATGCGCATGAGTATCACTGCGCCACTCTTCGACACACTCAGAGTACAGCCACTCAATGCATCAGGTGTTGCGCAGGGCGCAGCGACCATAGTTGAGCCACGCAGCGGCGGACGCTTCACGTTTAATGTGCAGCCAAGCGTTGCGCAAACGCCGTGGTACCGCCTCGAATTCTCGCGTGCAACGACCAGCGTCAACGAAGACGCAGCGGCTTCAATGCTCCGCATCGCGCCACAGCCATCAACGGATGGACAGCTCCATGTTGGAACGAGTAAGAATGTTGTTGCTGTCGACGTGCTCGACATTAACGGTGCTGTTGTTCGTGAGCGCACACCTGTGATGTCTGATGTGCAAACAGTCGCCATCACAGATCTACCAGCGGGCATCTACATTGTGCGTGCGCATCTGCGTGACGCCTCAATCGCAACACGCACAGCGGTAGTCATCCGCTGATCAATCCATAAACAGATACGGACGCCAGGTTTCGTCGACCTTGCCGAGTGTGTGCTTCAGGAAGAGCACGTGGTGTGGCTTTTTGGGCGGAGTCTGCAAGCGCATGTTCGCCTCGTCTGGTGTGCGATTGCCTTTCCTGTTATTGCACTTCACGCACGCAGAAGTGAGATTCTCCCATGTGTCGTTGCCACCACGAGAGCGGGGAATGATGTGATCGACTGTGAGAGGGGAATGCGTAGTGCCGCAATAGTTACATCGCATACCATCGCGACGCAGGATGTTTTTGCGTGAGAGTTCGATCTTCTTGAACGGTACACGCAGGTATGCCGAGAGGCGAATCACTGACGGGAATGGATAGCGTCCGCGGACGGAGCGAATAAACGCGTTGCTCCGAACCTCAACGACTTCAGCCTTCATGAGCACCAGAAGCACAAGTGCCTTCTTTGTTGTGATGATGCTGATTGGTTCGTACGACTGATTCAGAATCAGAACTTTTGCATTAAGCGAAAACGGTCTCTCGGGCTCATTGAGTCCGTCAAAATCATGGTGCTGTAATGCTGATGTGAAGTTGAAGGCAGTACTCCTGTGCGGAAAATAGCAGGAGAGCGGTATTTTCGCACAGGTATTTCGCACCCGTAATCTCAGGAACTCCATGGCACGCATGACCGCGGTACTCGCTCTCGAAAATGGTACGACAATCGAGGGGGATGCCATTGGTGCTATCGGGGCCGAATGTACCGGCGAGCTCGTGTTCAATACGGCCATGACGGGCTACCAAGAAGTGCTCACCGACCCCTCGTATACGGGCCAGGTGGTGACGTTTACCTACCCGCACATCGGTAACTACGGGGTGAATCCAGACGATGCTGAATCAGACCGTATCCAGGCTTCCGGCTTGGTGGTCCACGAACTCTCACCGATCGTCTCCAACTTCCGCTCCCACGCCTCGCTTCAGAGCTATCTCGAACAACATGGCACTGCTGGTATCGAAGGCGTCGACACACGAATGATCGTACGCATTCTGCGCTCACAAGGAGCGATGCGCTGCGTTATCGCGCACGGAGAAGGACTCGACCACGTTGAACTCGTTGAGCGTGCGCGGGCAATTCCGTCGATGAACGGACTTGATCTTACACCGCTCGTGACAACGCGAGCCCCTTACGCATGGCAAGCTGAAGAGCAGAATCAATGGGATTATCGTCCGGAAACCCGCGGTCAGGGGGCTCGCAAACGCGTGGTAGCCATCGACTACGGCGTCAAGCGCAACATTCTACGTCGCCTTGCCCACCATGGGTGCGACGTAACTGTAGTACCAGCAACGACTTCCGCCGCCGACATCCTCGCACTCAACCCTGATGGTATCTTCCTCAGCAACGGTCCAGGCGACCCTGCGGCAGTGACTGCCGGGATCCAGACCGTGAAGGAGCTCCTGGGTGCCCGCCCCGTGTTTGGCATCTGTCTCGGACACCAAATCCTGTCGCTTGCCGTTGGAGCATCCACCTATAAGCTCAAATTCGGTCACCGCGGTGCAAACCACCCCGTCAAGAACCTCCAGACCGGTAGCATTGAAATCACCTCGCAAAATCACGGCTTCGCCGTCGATCCTGCCACGCTGCCAGCAAATGCCCGGATGACGCACGTCAATCTCAACGACGACACCTGTGCTGGCATTGCTCTCACGGACGTACCCGCCTTCGCCGTCCAGTATCACCCAGAGGCCAGCCCCGGTCCGCACGACTCTGATTACCTCTTCGACCAGTTCATGGCTATGATGGCCTGATTTGGAAATGACCCCTCCTACCTGCTAACTTTGTCGGCTCTGGTCTACGGGCAGATACTCAAGTGGCCAACGAGGGCAGACTGTAAATCTGCTGGCATCGCCTTCAGAGGTTCGAATCCTCTTCTGCCCACACGAGCGGTCAGTTTCGGCTGGTCTCGCGGGAGTAACTCAGTTGGTAGAGTCACAGCCTTCCAAGCTGTTGGTCGCGGGTTCGAGTCCCGTCTCCCGCTCGCGACGTCAATCCCTGACGCGGACGGCATGTGTCGTTTGCTGATGGGCTTTGGTGTCTCCGGATGATGACGTGCTGATGTAGCTCAGTTGGTAGAGCACCACCTTGGTAAGGTGGAGGTCACCGGTTCAATCCCGGTCATCAGCTCAGCCTTGACGACGACGACGAAGACAATTGACAATCGAAACTGTATACGGGTGTAGCTCAGCTGGTAGAGCAGCGGTCTCCAAAACCGCAGGCCGCGGGTTCGAATCCTGCCGCCCGTGCACATTTAATCGCATCGGAGATGCATCATGGTTGAAACAATCCGCGGGTTTTTCACGGACGTGAACAAGGAGATGAAGAAAGTCTCCTGGCCGACACGTGAGCAATTGCAAGAGAGCACGATTGTCGTCGTGGTCACATGCTTGGTCATTGCTGGTATCGTGTTCGTGATCGACCAAGGCATGACGCAGGTCATGAGCCTGATCTTCTGAGATAGGACACAGCAATGCTTGACGGAGCACCAACACAAACAATCGAACCGAAGTGGTATGCACTTCGCACCTTCACTGGCCATGAGGCTAAGGTGAAGGCATCCATCGAACTCGAGATGCAGCGTCTCGGGCTGGAGAATCGTGTTCGAAGCATCGTGATCCCGATGGAGACGGTGTATGAGGTGCGCAACGGTAAGCGTCGCACAAAGGTGAAGAACTTCCTTCCGGGGTACATTCTTGTTGAGTGTTCGCTGGATCGTCGAGTCAAGGACGTGATCCTGTCCCTGCCATCGATTGTGAGTTTTGTCGGTACAAAGACAGAGCCACAGGCGTTGCAGCGTGACGAAGTAGATCGCATCCTTGGTCGTGTTGAAGAGCGCAAGGACATCACAACGGTGGAGACATCGTTCCGTGAAGGCGATCCTGTAAAGGTGATCGACGGTCCATTCGCCAACTTCAACGGCACAGTGAAGGAAGTCAACGTCGAAAAGCAAAAACTCAAGGTCGAGGTTGGCATTCTTGGTCGCAAGACGCCGATCGAACTCGACTTTGGTCAAGTCGAACTGGAAAATCATTAATCCATCAAGAGTGGGAGGTGGGTGAACGCCCGCCGCAGACCACGAAAGGACGTTTTACATGGCAAAGAAGGTCATGGGCACATTCAAGCTTCAGCTCAAAGCAGGTGAAGCAACGATGGCGCCTCCCGTCGGTCCGGCATTCGGACAGCGCGGCCTCGCAGGTATGGAATTTGTCAAGCAGTTCAATGCAAAGTCGGCTAAGCAGCCGGGCATGATTCTGCCAGTGCTCGTCACATTCTTTAGTGACAAGAGCTTCACGTTCGAAATCAAGTCGCCACCTGCTGCTGTGTTGCTTCTCAAGGCGACCGGACTGCAGAGTGGATCGGCTGTGCCACAACGTGACAAGGTGGGCAAGGTAACGCGCGCGCAGCTTGCCGAGATCGCCAAGATCAAGATGCAAGACTTGAACTGTTCAACTGAGGACGCTGCAATCAGCATGATCGCTGGTACAGCTCGCTCGATGGGCATCACCGTGGATGGCTAAGCCTCCACGCTCTACTACCTAGAACTTCATCTTTCAACTGTTGGAGGTCGTTCATTCCGAACGGCCGCTCGCACAACACACAAGGACCACTTCCATGGCACAAGGGAAGCGTTACAAGAAGGCAGCCGCGTCGTTTGACCGCGCGTTGACCTATGATTTCAAGAAGGCTGTTGATCTTGTCAAGACAAACGCCACAGCAAAGTTCGACGAGTCGTTCGAAGTTGCGATGAACCTCGGCGTAGATCCGCGTAAGGCAGATCAGCTCGTTCGTGGTACGGTTGCACTTCCGCACGGTACAGGCCGCAGCGTTCGTGTTCTGGTGATTGCAAAGTCGCCAAAGGACAAGGAAGCGCTCGACGCAGGTGCAGATCACGCCGGCTTTGCAGACTACATCGAGAAGCTGCAAGGGGGCTGGGCAGACATCGACATCATCATCGCCACGCCAGACGTGATGGGTGAAGTCGGCAAGCTCGGTCGCGTGCTCGGACCTCGCGGTTTGATGCCAAATCCAAAGAGCGGCACAGTGACGTTCGACGTTGCGAAGGCTGTTGCAGAAGTCAAGGCTGGTAAGATCGAGTTCCGCGTTGACAAGGCTGGTAACATTCATGCATCGGTGGGCAAGTGCTCATTCGATACAGCGAAGCTTGCTGAGAACGTTGCAACGTTTGTTGGTACTGTGCTCCGCGCAAAGCCAGCATCGTCGAAGGGCCGCTACGTCAAGAGCATCTCGTTCAGCTCAACAATGGGTCCGAGCGTTCGTGTTGACGAACACTCAATGGGCGCAGACCAATAATTCACACGACTATTACGCACCGTGGATGATTCAAGCTTCTAACGTGTCTTCGGATATGTTGAATCAGCCACGAACCATTAATCAACAGGATTTATGATCACGAAAGAGCAAAAGAAGGCCGTTGTTGCTGACCTGGTAGAACACCTCCAGGGCGCTTCAAGCCTCTACTTCGTGGATTTCACCGGCATGACAGTCGCAACGGATCAAGCGTTCCGTAACGAACTCCGTCAGAAGGGTGTGAAGATGAAGGTGGCAAAGAACACCCTCATCCTTCGTGCACTTGCAGAAGTCGGTGGCTACGAAGTCGAGGAATCGAAGCTAGCAGGTCAAACAGCAGTCATCTTCGGTGGTTCCGATCCGGTAGCTCCAGCCAAGATCATCCGTCAATTCTTTGAGAAGGGCGAAAAGCCAAAGCTCAAGTTGGCGTTTGTCGAAGGCATGGTGTTCGAAGCATCGCAACTCAAGCAGGTTTCCGAGCTCCCAACACGTGAAGACATGATCGCAGCTATGATCGGTAGCATCCACGCCCCAATCTCGGGTATCGTGGGTAGCATCAATGCCGTCATGCGCGATGTCGCTTCGCTTGTTGAAGAGGTCGCAAAGAAGAAGGCCGCGTAAGCCCCTTCTCACATTTCATTGAACATTTTTACCGTGGAGACACACATGTCGGCAATCGTAGAAGAACTCGTAGAAAAGATTGGTAACCTCACACTTGTTGAAGCAGCTGACCTCAAGAAGGCACTCGAAGACAAGTTCGGTGTAACAGCAGCAGCTCCAATGATGATGGCAGCCGCACCGGGTGCAGGCGCAGCAGCAGCTGGTGAAGAGAAGACAGAGTTCGACGTTGAGCTCACAGACGGTGGTGCACAAAAGCTGAACGTCATCAAGGTCGTTCGCGAAATCACAGGTCTTGGCCTCAAGGAAGCAAAGGACCTCGTCGAAGGCGCACCGAAGATCGTCAAGGAAGCTGCTCCAAAGGCAGATGCCGAAGCGCTCAAGAAGAAGCTCGAAGAAGCTGGCGCAAAGGTTACACTCAAGTAATCAGCATAACAGTTTAACAGCCCCGAGACGGCCTTCTGTGCCGTCTCGGGCGTTGTTGTCTTAGGACGAGTACCCTCACAAGGGTCTGTCGAACGGTGATTGACCATGGTCAATCAGCAGCACCACTGGCAATCGCCGCCCGACAGACTCTACTTTTCTCAAGCATTCGGGAGCTCCCTCCATGAATGGATCAACCCTGGACACGTCGCTGTACCAGCTTCCGCTTCCTCGCCTTCGCGAGCGTATCTCGTTTGGACAGATCGAGACGGAAGACACGTACCCAGACCTCCTTGGCATTCAGATCGATTCGTTTCACGACTTCCATCAGGAAGATGTTCCGGGAACGGAACGTCGCTTTATCGGATTGCAGCGCGCATTCGAAAGCAACTTCCCGATTGAAGATAATTCGGGCGTCTACGAACTGAGCTTCCTTGAATACATCGTCGAAAAGCCGAAGTATTCAGAGGAAGAGTGTCGCGAACGCGAACTCACCTATGCAAAGACGTTGAAGGCGAAGCTGCGCCTTTCGTCGAAGGCAGACCCAAGTTCGGAAGACTACATCGAAGCAATTGACCAAGAGGTCTACCTCGGTCAGATTCCTGCGATGACGCCGCGCGGCACGTTCATCATCAACGGCGCTGAGCGCGTTGTTGTTGCGCAGCTGCACCGTTCACCTGGTTGCTTCTTTGACGAAGCAGTTCACCCGAACGGCACTAAGATCTTTTCCGCCCGCATCATCCCGTTCAAGGGATCATGGGTGGAATTCACAACGGACATTCACGATGTGATGTACGCGTACATCGATCGTAAGAAGAAGTTTCCGGTAACAACGCTTCTTCGCGCGCTTGGATATAGCAGCGATGAAGACTTGCTGAACCTCTTCGATCTGACCTACGACATCCCGCTCGTGCACCTAACTGACGAGTACCTCGGACGCCGTATCGCTGCTGATGCAGTGGACATGGCAACAGGTGAAATCGTTGCGCAGCGCGATCTTATTCTCGATGAAGAACTGCTCAAGCGTTTGAAGACGGCAGAAGTTGATTCGATCCGTATCTACAAGTACGAGAGCACGAACGACGAGCCGATCATCGCGAAGACGCTTGCGAAGGACACGTCACGCACGCGTGAAGATGCTCTCGAAACAATCTACCGTCAGCTGCGTTCAAGCGATCCGCCGGATCTCGACACAGCATGGGGTCTGCTCGAGAAGTTGTTCTTCAATCCGAAGCGCTACGATCTCGGTGTTGTTGGACGCTATCGTATCAACGAGAAGCTCAACATGACGGTGCCGCTCGACGTAACAACGTTGACAGTGGACGATATCGTATCGATCGTGAAGTACCTGATCGACGTACGTGATGCGAAGGTTCCCGTTGATGATATCGACCACCTTTCGAACCGCCGTGTACGTACGGTTGGCGAGCAGCTCGAAGCAACGTTCAACCTCGGTCTAACGCGTATGGCGCGTACGATCAAGGAGCGCTTGAGCGTTCGTGACAGCGAGAACATCACACCGAGCGAATTGGTAAACGCACGTACTATTACGAGCGTGATCAATCAGTTCTTCGGAACAAACCAGCTGTCGCAGTTCATGGACCAAACGAATCCATTGTCAGAAATCACGCACAAGCGCCGTACATCGGCTCTCGGACCTGGTGGTCTGACGCGTGAGCGTGCTGGCTTTGAGGTACGTGACGTTCACTACACACACTACGGCCGCCTGTGTCCGATTGAGACACCGGAAGGTCCGAACATCGGTCTGATTTCATCGCTTGCTATTCACGCTCGCGTGAACAAGTTCGGCTTCATCGAAACACCATACCGCAAGGTTGTGAATGGTGTTGTAACAGAAGAAGCTGAGTTCATCCCAGCCGACAAGGAAGAGGGAATGATCATTATCCCTGCGTCGACAGCAGTCGACAAGAAGGGTAAGATCCTTGGTGAAACAGTGAAGGCGCGTTTGAGCGGCGACTACAAGGTTGTGCACCCAACAGAAGTGCACTACATGGAAGTGTCGACCGACCAGATTACGTCAGCTGCTGCTGCCTTGATTCCATTCCTTGAGCACGATGATGCGAACCGTGCGCTCATGGGCTCGAACATGCAACGCCAAGGCGTTCCATTGCTACGTCCGGAGTCTCCGGTTGTAGGCACAGGCATGGAGGCACGCGTTGCGCGTGACTCACGTGCGCTTGTGCTTGCTGAGGACGACGGTGTAGTTGAATACGTATGTGCAGACTACGTACGTGTGAAGTACGACGACAAGCGCACCGGCGACGAGAAGCTTGTGTCGTTCCACAACGACCGTACGATGACGTACAACCTTCAGAAGTTCTACCGCACGAATCAAGACACATGTATCAACCAGCACCCAATCGTGCAGGCAGGTCAGCGTGTCAAGAAGGGTGAGCCACTCATCGACGGTGCATCAACGGATATGGGCGAGCTCGCGCTTGGTCGTAACGTAATGGTCGCCTTCATGCCATGGCGTGGGTACAACTTCGAAGATGCTATTGTGATCAGCGAGCGCATGGTTGCGGAAGATGTATTCACGTCGATTCACATCGAAGAATACACACTGCAAGTTCGCGACACGAAGCGTGGCGAAGAAGAATTTACACGTGAAATCCCGAACGTTTCTGAAGAAGCAACGAAGGATCTCGACGATCGCGGTATCGTGCGCGTTGGCGCGAAGATTCGCGAAGGCGACATCCTTATCGGTAAGATCACACCGAAGGGTGAAACAGATCCGACGCCGGAAGAAAAGCTTCTCCGCGCGATCTTCGGTGACAAGGCTGGCGACGTCAAGGATGTGTCGTTGAAGGCACCTCCTGGACTCAAGGGCACGGTCATCAACACGAAATTGTTCGCACGTCGCGTACTCACATCTGACAGCGAATTCCGTCTTGAAGAAAAGAAGCGTCAGGACTTGATCACGAAGCGCGAACAACAAGCGCTGCGTGCATTGGACCTCGATTGCATCGAGCGTCTTGGTCAGCTTCTCGAAGGCGAAACTGCGCTTGGTGTGAAGTCGACAAACGATACAACGATCTTCCGTAGCGGCACAAAGCTGTCAGCAAAGGAACTGCTTGCGAAGTTTGAAGCAGGATCGTTCCTCCCATCGGCAGTGTCGGTCGAGCACGACTGGGTTGCTGAAAAGAAGACGATGAAGCTCATTCGCACGCTCCTGAGTAACTACGAGTCGCGTCGCAATGAAATCATGACAGACGGTCGCATTGAGCGCAACAAGATTGCTGCCGGTGACGAACTCCAGCCAGGTATCCTTCAGATGGCGAAGGTCTACGTTGCCAAGAAGCGCAAGCTTCAAGTGGGCGATAAGATGGCTGGTCGCCACGGTAACAAGGGTATCGTGTCGAAGATCGTCCCGATCGAAGACATGCCGTTCCTGCCTGATGGCGCCCCGGTTGACATCGTGCTCAACCCGCTTGGTGTGCCTTCACGTATGAATCTTGGTCAGCTCTATGAAACAGCTCTTGGATGGGCTGCTCGTAAGCTTGGCGTGCACTTCGCAACACCAATCTTCGACGGCGCGTCGTGGAATCAAGTTGGTGACTACCTCGAGCAAGCTGGTCTGCCTCGCACAGGTAAGACAGTGTTGTACGATGGTCGTACTGGCGAAGCCTTCCAGAACGAGGTCACGGTTGGCATCATCTACATGATGAAGCTAAGCCACCTTGTGGAAGACAAGATTCACGCACGTTCGATCGGACCATACTCGCTCATCACACAGCAGCCTCTTGGCGGTAAGGCCCAATTCGGTGGTCAGCGTCTCGGGGAAATGGAAGTGTGGGCGCTCGAGGCCTATGGCGCGGCGCACACGCTTCAAGAAATGCTCACGTTGAAGTCTGACGATGTGCAGGGACGTGCAAAGATGTACGAGTCGCTTGTCAAGGGCGAAAACCTGCCAAATCCGGGCATTCCGGAGTCGTTCAACGTGCTCGTTCGTGAGCTTCAGGGTCTGTGTCTGGATGTCAAGCTCGACTAACGAGCATGATGTCCGTGTCCAACTGAACTAGGAATTTACCGTCGGAGTTACGATGCAGTTCCATAACATCCCAAAGCGTGGTTATTCGCAGATTACGATCCGCATTTCCTCGCCGGATGACATTCTCAATCGCTCTCATGGCGAGGTCACCAAGCCTGAGACGATCAACTACCGTTCGTTCCGTCCCGAAAAGGACGGCTTGTTCTGCGAAAAGATCTTCGGACCAATTCGCGACTGGGAATGCGCGTGCGGAAAGTACAAGCGCATTCGCTACAAGGGCATCGTATGTGACCGTTGCGGCGTGGAAGTAACGCAGAAGAGCGTTCGCCGCGAGCGCATGGGTCATATCATGCTCGCAGTGCCGGTCGTACACATTTGGTTCCTCCGTTCGCTCCCGAGCAAGATTTCCGGTGTTATCGGCATGCCTACCAAGGATGTCGAGCGCATCGTGTATTACGAATCATATGTCGTTGTGCAGCCGGGCTCGACAGGCTTGCAGCCGAAGGACTTGCTCACAGAAGAGCAGTACCTTGATGTGCTTGCGAACCTTCGTCCGGAAGAACGCAACATGGACGACGACGATCCTCGCAAGTTCATCGCCCTGATCGGTGGTGAAGCTGTAAAGGAACTTCTGCGCCGTGTTGATGCCGACGAAGAGTACTATAAGCTGCGTGAAGTTGCCAAGGAAGACATGTCGCAAGCGAAGAAGGCTGATGTCCTGAAGCGCCTGCGCATCCTTGATGCATTCCGCACCAGTGAAACGAAGGAGCCGAACCGTCCCGAGTGGATGGTACTCGACATCATCCCAGTGATCCCGCCGGACCTACGTCCGCTGGTGCCACTCGAGGGTGGACGTTTCGCAACGTCTGACTTGAACGACCTCTACCGTCGCGTTATCATTCGCAACAACCGTCTCAAGCGCCTGATCGACATCAAGGCACCTGAGGTGATCTTGCGTAACGAGAAGCGCATGTTGCAAGAAGCTGTCGACGCATTGTTCGACAACTCACGTCGTGCCGTTCGTAGCGAATCACAACGTGCACTCAAGTCGCTTGCAGATACACTCAAGGGTAAGACAGGCCGCTTCCGTCAGAACCTGCTCGGTAAGCGCGTTGATTACTCTGGTCGTTCAGTTATCGTCGTGGGTCCAGAACTCAAGCTCTATGAATGCGGTCTTCCAAAGGACATGGCTGTTGAGCTGTTCAAGCCCCTTATCATTCGCAAGTTGATCGAGCGCGGACACTGCAAGACGGTGAAGAGCGCCAAGAAGCAAGTCGAGAAGAAGACAACAGAAGTATGGGATATTCTCGACACGGTGATTGATGGACATCCAGTTCTTCTGAACCGTGCTCCAACACTTCACCGCCTCGGTATCCAAGCGTTCCAGCCGAAGCTTATCGAAGGCAAGGCGATCCAGCTGCACCCACTCGTAACAACGGCGTTCAACGCTGACTTCGACGGTGACCAGATGGCCGTTCACGTGCCACTGAGCCACGAAGCGCAGCTCGAAGCATTGTTGCTGATCCTTTCTGCACACAATATCATGCACACACAGAACGGCGAGCCAATTGCCGTTCCGTCGCAGGACATGGTTCTGGGTGTGTACTATCTCACGAAGGCACGCAGTGGTCTGAAGGGCGATGGCAAGTACTTCTCTAACACAGAAGAAGTTGTGATTGCATACAACACTGGCCGCGTGGATATGCACGCCAAGATCAAGGTTCGTCTCAACGGACAGTATGTTGACACAACAGCTGGTCGTGTGATTTTCAACTTGATCGTGCCTGTAGAAATGGGCTTCATGAACGAAATGCTTGGCAAGAAGCGTCTCCGTCAGGTGATTGCAGACTGCTTCCGCAAGGCTGGTCTGGCCAAGACGGTAGAGTTCCTCGACAAGCTTAAGGAAACAGGTTTCCAGACAGCGACGCGCGGTGGACTTTCGGTGTCGATTGCCGACGTTGTTGTGCCGGATGAAAAGACGGTAATCATCGACAAGGCGCAAAAGGAAGTCGACAAGATTGAAGATTACTACCACTCTGGTGTGATCACGGAAGGCGAGCGCTACAACAAGATCATCGATACGTGGTCGACAGCTACGAACAAGGTCGCTGATAAGCTCTACAACGAGCTTGCATCGAACAAGGAAGGATTTAACACGTTCTTCATGATGCTCGACTCGCAAGCGCGGGGCTCGAAGGAGCAGATTCGCCAGCTTGCTGGTATGCGCGGTCTGATGGCTAAGCCTCAGAAGACGGCTGCAGCATCGTCAGCTGAGTTGATCGAAAACCCGATCATCTCGAACTTCAAAGAAGGCCTGACGATTCTCGAGTATTTCATCTCGACGCACGGTGCTCGTAAGGGTCTTGCCGATACAGCTCTCAAGACTGCCGACGCTGGATACCTCACACGTCGTCTCCACGACGTTGCACAAGATGTTGTGATCTCCGACGATGACTGCGGCACGATTCGTGGCGTGGAAATGAAGGCCCTCAAGGATGGCGAAGACGTGAAGGAGCCGCTCAAGGAGCGTATCCTCGGTCGTACATCTCTTGTTGACGTTGTTGATCCGCTGACAAACGAAGTGTACTGTGCTAAGGGCACAATTATCGACGAAGAGATTGCTGAGAATATCGAGCGTAGCCCGATCGAAGCAGTGCTCATTCGCTCGGTACTCACATGTGAATCACGTCGTGGTGTGTGCGCGCGTTGTTACGGTCGTAACATGGCCACAGGCCAGATGGTCGACACAGGTGAAGCCGTTGGTACGATTGCATCGCAGTCGATCGGTGAGCCAGGTACACAGCTGACGCTCCGCACGTTCCACACAGGTGGTACGGCGTCGTTGTCGATGTCGCAAAGCGCCGTGATGGCCAAGTTCGACGGCAAGGTGCAGTTCGACGGTATTCGTTTGGTAACGTATCCGGGCGATGCAGAAGACATCAACGTTGTTGTGTCGCGTGCTGGTGTCATCAACATTGTTGAGCCAGGCTCGAACCGTGTTGTGACGAAGTACGATGTTGTCTACGGTGCGGAACTCAAGGTTGTTGACGGACAGATGGTGAAGAAGGGCGACCTTCTGTATGATTGGGATCCGTACAACTCCGTGATCATCACAGAAAAGGCCGGACGTGTTCGCTATCGCGACCTCGTATCGAACCTGACGTTTAAGGAAGCAATTGACGAACAGACGGGTCACACAACGAAGATCGTTATCGATTCTCGTGACCGTACGAAGAGCCCAGCGATCGAAATCGTCGATGAAGATGGTGTGTCGATTCAGTCGTACATCATTCCGTCGCGCGCTCAGATCGTAGTGGACGACGGTGAAGTTGTGGGTATTGGTGCGAAGCTTGTGAAGATGCCGCGTGACCTTGGACGTCTCCGTGACATCACGGGCGGTCTGCCACGTGTTACGGAACTCTTCGAAGCACGTGCGCCGCAAGCTCCAGCAGCTGTGACGGAAATCGACGGTATCATTGGTATCGACAAGCCGAAGCGCGGTTCACGCGTTATCTCGGTCACGTCGCTCGACGGAGAACTTCGTCGTGAGTACAGTGTGCCGATCGGTCGTCACGTTCTGGTGCAAGAGGGCGACCTTGTGCGTGCCGGTGATCGTCTCACAGAAGGTGCGATCAATCCACACGACATCCTCCACATCAAGGGTCTCACAGAAGTACAAGCGTACCTCGTGAATGAAATCCAAGAAGTGTACCGCATGCAGGGTGTGAAGATCAACGACAAGCACATCGAAGTGATTGTTCGTCAGATGCTTCAGAAGATTCGCGTGACGGATTCGGGTGACGCACAATTCCTTGAAGCTGACCAAATCGACCGTCTGCGCTTCCTCGATGAAAACGAACGTCTCCGCAACTGTGTAGTCGTTACCGATAAGGGCGATTCGAAGTTGAAGGTCGGTCAGATCGTCGATAAGAAGATCGTTCGTGAGATCAACGTTGAACTCAAGAAGAAGGAGAAGGCATCGGTGAAGAGCCGTAATGCCGAACCAGCAATCGGAGAGCCACTGCTCCTTGGTATCACTCAAGCATCGTTGACAACGGAATCGTGGCTCTCGGCTGCATCGTTCCAAGAAACAACACGCGTGCTTGCTGATGCTTCCGCAGCAGCAAAGGTCGACCGTCTTCTTGGTCTCAAGGAGAATATCATTCTTGGTCAGCTCATCCCAGCTGGTACTGGTCTGCGCGCATACCAAGAGATGCTTGTTGCGTCCGACGTTGGCAACATCTTCGGACCAGATGCGATCATCCCAACGGTTGAGCCTGAGGCAGAGCTGCCAAAGCGCCCAGCACGCAAGACGACACGCACAACGGTCGCCTAAGCACTTCCGCAAAACAGCATTCATTCAAGGGGCTTTCCGATATTGGAGAGCCCCTTTCGTTTTTTAGGAACGCTTCAATGCGAATCATCTTCATCGCGGCACTCATGCTTTGGTCGCTCCATGTGTGTGCTCAATCGCCGCAGCGATTGCCGATTACGACTGGGTTTTCGAGTGGATATCAGATCGTGCCTGCAGGTAAAACGCTCTGGCTTGCTGATCAATCAAGCGTGTATCGACGCGATCCCGCGAACATCGATGGTTGGCAAGCGTTGCCGACGTTGTATCGGTGCGAGCCGGCTACGATTGTTGCGGCCGAGAGTGATCGCGTAATCGTCGCGGCTGAGCGCAGAACACAAGTCGACACTACGTGGTGGCTGTTCCAGTCTGCTCCTGGTGCAGCGCGCTGGTCTGACAGCGTGCAGTTTCGCCCTGAGGGACGTCTGCTTTGCGGTGCGTGGGACTATGTGCTCTTCTCAGCGACCGGACCCGATGAAGTGATGGTTGTCGATGTGTATGACAGGTTCGGCGATAAGCGCGGATCCATACCGATGGCGCAGGCACGCAACACACGTGCGCTTACGATCAAGCAATGCGGAGATTCCGTGATTGTGTTGGATCGCAGTTCGGGTGCAACCACATGCGAAGTGATTCGTGGCAGTACTTCTACGCCCGTTGCATCATGGACACGACGCGATGTTGTTGGTGTGATAGCAGGGGTGATTGGATGGGGCGATGCATTCGTGTTTCAAACGACTGCTGGTGTGTTTGTTGATCACGCCGGAGTAGTGCGTCCTGTGCTCGCACTTGGTGATCGCTTGAACGACCTCTACATCGACAGTTTGCGTGCAGCGCGCATTGGACGCGGTGGAGTTGAAGTTGCATCAAACATCACGACATCGACCGTTGAACTCGTACGGGGTGACGAAATCCTCACGCCATCGACGGATCGCGTTGTGGCGCTACCAGGGATGCGTGATATTGTTGTCGGACGTCCGGGTGGACGAGTTGAGCTATTAGCGCAGTACTGGGATGCCAACGGTCAACCTCAATGGCGCACCTTGCCGTTCATCGGTGGCAGCCAGAGCAAGGGTCCGAGGTTTATGCTGTCGGGAACTAACGCGATCGTTGCAGACCATTTCACGGCAACGGTTGACAGTAAGATCCGTGCTTCGGTCTGCACGATCATCCCCGGACCAACCACGTGTGATACATCTGTGGTGCGTGCTGTATCGCGCACGCACGAAATGCTACGCGGAGTTGGTGATGAGGTGTGGCTGACGACGCCTGATGGCGTGATTGCATATCCCGACCTCGACACAATTCGTCAGCTGCCGGTCTATGACGTTGTTAACGATCGTGGTCGCATCATCGCTCTCTCGAATCGTGGAATCGAAGTGCGTGATGTTGGTTCAATCACTTTTAGTGTGCTTGTTCCAGATGTGTTCGCACTTGCAATCGCCGTTGTTGGCGATACGATCTTCGCACTTCAATCGTTAGACATCACGTCGCTCGAGCCGGAAGCGCAGCTTGTGATGAACGCGTATGACAAGTTTGGTTCGCCATACTTCGTGCAGCGACTTGTTGCTGATTCGATCGTTTCTCGTGGGCTGCGATACAGATCGATGTCGGTCATCAACGGACAGCTCGTTGTCAACTGCTCGCGTACGCTCGTTGTTAGTGCAGACGCGGCGGTCACATGGAGCGAGCAACGGGTTGATGGCGAATTACTCACTGGCATAGACGTGGCCGGCGACTTTCCCGTAGCCTGGATGGGTGCCTCGAGCGGAAGCCAGGGTCCGGCGCTGATGATTCAACCAAACCGTTGGGTAATGCAGCCCGTGGAACTCCAAACCAACGCCCCCGTGATCGCCTGTGCTCATATGCCGGGCTGGTTTGTGTTCAGCACCTCTGATGGCGTGTGGTGCGTCAAACAGACCATCAGCAGTGTTGCTGAGCGTAACGTAGACGATGAATCCGGGTTCTTTGGTAGTTCGCCCGATGAAGAGCGTCTCTTCGATCTACGCGGACGGAGCTTTTCGCGTGAAACAGCGCCGCGAGGTGCATATTTTCACGCTGTTCGATTTGGTGATCGTTGGGTCCTTCGCCAACCCCTGCACATCCCGTGAGGAATTCCATGCGTCTTCGGTTCACTCTGCTTCTCGTGTTCTGCGTTGCTACCATTGCTAGCTCGGCTGACACATTGTTTGTCGCAGCGTCAGCAAATCCTGGTGGTAATGGGAAGTCGTGGTCGACAGCGTTCCGCGGGTTGAACTATGCCTTGGCTGATTGGTCTGAAGGTGACGAGATCTGGATAGCGGCCGGTGCGTACACAATGCCGGACTCTGGCTACAAGGTTCGCAATGGGATGCGTTTCTATGGCGGCTTTCGCGGGATGGAAGTTGCACGTGAAGAGCGCGACTGGTATCGCAATCGGACGATTTTCCAATCTGATGATGGGGCTTACATTCTTCGCCTCATTGATTGCGACTCTTCAACGCGCATCGATGGTATTATGATGCAAGGGGCTCTACAGTCGGCCCTCTACATTGAAAACGGTGCGCCGCGTCTGTTTAACTGTCACTTCCGCAAGTGCACATCGACGGGGTCAGGTGCAGCGATCTATGCTCGTGGTGTTGCGCGCATGCGCGTCGAGTACTGCGTCTTTGAAGACAACAGTGCCAAGGAGCAAGGCGGAGCAGTATTCCTGATTGGCACGCAAAAAGATGTTAAAGGCTGGGGTCCATTCTTCGGTCAATGCCACTTCGTTCGAAATACCGCGTCGAATGGTGGTGCCATGGCAATGGTCGATTGTGCGGGTGTTCCCCAAGTTGCATCATCGGTGTTCTATGGCAACACAGCATCCAGCGCTGGCGGTGCATTTGCTGGAACGTTTGCCTATCCCTACATCACCAACACAACGTTTGTTCGCAATACGCTTAACCCTCCGTCGGAGACTGGTGGCAAGACACTTGCAGTTTCTGGTGGTCACTTGCAGAACTCGATCATCTGGAATGCCGACGAGGACGTTACGCCGCATGTAGTTAAGGTGGATCTTCAGGGCGATACCGCAAAGCTTCGAGCTCTGGCAAATGATATCGAGCGCGACTTTGATTACGGATTCATACAGTTCGACCCTTCATTTGTCGACATCGATGATCCCGATGGTAAGGACAACTTTTTTGGTACTGACGATGACGGATTGTACCTCGCCAAGGGGTCGTTCGTGAGTGATTACGGAATCATTGACGGATTCGTCAATCACCGTCAGCAAGATATCGTGGGCAATCCTCGCCTGGTTGGACGTAAGATTGACCTTGGTGCGTATGAAGGCCAGCGCACGGCTGGTCGGCTTGGTTTTAGAGATGTGATGCGTGATCTGCGAAAGGGTGGCTTGGTGCTGATGTATCGGCACGGCAAGACCGACTGGGAATCGCGCGATCGCGGGCCATCACCCGAGTGTTTTCCGGGACGGAATCTCATTGCGGAAGGCCGCGAACAATGCACTGGTATTGGGGCACAGCAACGGATGCTCGGCATTCCCGTGGGCGATCTGTTTACAAGTCCTGCGTGTCGATGCTGGGAAACACTTCAAAAGATGCATGGCGCATATGTCGTCAAGGGCCACTGGGGCGGAGGGGGCGCATCTGGCGCAACCGAACAAGCACGGTTGGCAGATCTTCGCACGGCTCCGACTAATGGTAACCGATTCATCTCAACGCACGATGGCGTGTGCCAGTATGTGTTCAATCGTGATGGTGGTGGTGAGATCATCACAACGGCCGAATACATGGAAGGCGACTGCCTCATTATCCGTCCGTTAGGCGACAGTCTCGAGATTCTTGCGCAATGGTGTTCGGATACGTGGGAGCGCTATCACGTGCGCTTCCCCGAGGGTGCGATGTCGGTTGAAGAGGATGCGCCATCAATCCAGATTGGCAACGTCTCTGCAGTGCCGCAGCCGGCAGCTGAGCAGGTCCGCTTAACATCAACAGTAGGGGGCTCGGCTCGCGTTGTAGATGCAATGGGCCGTGTCTATGCGCAACTCATCTTCGACAACGTCGACCGCACGGTGACGATGAACGTTGCGACACTCCCGCACGGAACGTACTACCTCGTTGGTGCGGATATACGCGGCTCGTTTGTCGTTATTCGCTGACTTGCGCGCTTCCATACGAGCGCGCCATTGATTCGTCGAATTCTCCCTCCCAGCGTGCTACAACGACGCACGCTAGGCAGTTGCCCATGAGGTTGACGCTTGTGCGCGCCATGTCCATGAATTCATCAACGCCGAAGATCATTGCTACAGCGATCGGACCGAACTTTTGCAGATCACCCGGCAGGAATGTTGAGAGCGTTGCAAGTAAGATCACCAGAGAAGCGCGCGGTACCGCGGCTACGCCCTTTGATGTGATCATGAGCGTGAGCATCATCATGATCTGCTGCTCGATGCCAAACGTGAATCCCGGCACCGTTGCGGCCATTGCCTGCATCACAAACACGCTCGCCATCGAGAGATAGAGCGTCGTTCCATCGAGGTTGAACGTGTAGCCTGCCGGCATCACAAATCCCACGATACGCTTGGGCACGCCGAACGCTTCCATGCGTTCCATCGCCATTGGCAATGCGCTTTCACTAGACGTTGTCACAAAGGCCAGTGTGAACGGCTCACGGATGGCACGCAGGAATGGTTTGAGTGGAACACGTGCGATGGCGATCACGGCGCCAAAGACCACAACGACGAAGATGATGAGTGCTCCGTATAACGAGCCAATCAACAGTCCGAGCGACTTCAGAATCTCGAGTCCTTGATGTCCGATTGTAGCAGCCATGGCTGCACCAATGCCAATCGGGGCAAACATCATCACGATGTTCGTGAACCTGAACATTGTTTGTGCGAGTGAGTCGCACCATTCAACGATCGGACGTGCACGTTCGCCAATAGCGGAGAGTGCGAGTGCGAAGATCACTGAGAACGTCACGATCTGCAGCACGTCGCCCTTTGCCATCGCATCGATGATGCTTGTCGGGAATATGTGGAGGATCGTCTCGATGATAGACTTTGGATGTGTCGCCGCAATTGATGCGATACTGCCAGGGTCGCCGGCAAGCACAACGCCAGCTCCCGGCTGCACGAGATTGACAACGAGCAGGCCCACAACGAGCGCGAGTGTTGTGACAATCTCGAAGTAGACGCCAGCCTTCAACCCGAGTCGGCCGATGTGTTTGCCGCCACCACCACCAGCGATGCCAACAACGACCGTTGCAAACACCAGAGGTGCAATGATCACCTTGATCAGGTGGATAAACACGTCGCGAATCCACCCGATGCTTGTGCCAAACTCCGGCGCGTAATGTCCGATGGCAATACCAAGAGCAACACCGATCAGAATCTGTTTTGTAAGCGACAATTTCATGGATGTGTCTGACGGCAGGGTCGACCCCTGTGTGGTCGACCCGGTGAAACAATCGATACGGTAGGGGCGAGACCCTGTCTCGCCCATTGTTATTCGATCGGCGAGCGACAATTTATACACGAAACACCGCACGGATTTTGTGTCGTGGCGACCGTCGTGGCGACC
>CAYXKK010000007.1:7148-31215 GCA_964465685.1 uncultured Melioribacter sp. | reverse complement strand
GTCGTGGCGACCGTCGTGGCGACCACATAGGGTCGCCACTACCGTGCGATCGTAATATTGCGCCATGACGTTGTTTCGAACCGTTGAATTTCGTGCGTTTCTGCAGTTGCGTCTTTTCGTCGCAATGGGTTGGCATATGCAGGCGCTTGTCGTTGGGTGGTATGTGTACGCCCTCACGAACGACCCTGTGTATCTCGCATTCGTCGGACTTGCTGAGGCGATTCCTGCGATCGGACTCGCATTGCCGTCGGGATATTGGGTCGACAAGATGGATAAGCGCAAGGGGATTCGCGTTGCACTCGTGATGATCATCGTCTCTGCGATCGTCTCAGCGATTCTTGTGCAGGACGAAGCGATCGCCGTGCTTACGCCACAGCAGATCGTGTGGGGTCTGCTCGCAATGGTCATGATCAACGGTGCTGCGCGTGCGATGTATGGTCCGTCGATGTTTAGCACTCTCGGACAGATTGTTGCGCGTGAGGACGTAACGCGTGCGTCAGCGTTAAGCAGCAGCGTGTGGCAGGGGGCGATGATTGCAGGCCCCTTACTCGGTGGAATTATCTATGGCGCATATGGCGCTGATGCAGCTGGCTACAGTTACGTGGCGTTGATGATCGTTGGTGCGCTTGGTGCATTGCGACTAACTCCAAAGCCACCGGTTGTTTCGCATGTGCGCGCATCAATGCGTGAAGATCTCACGCTGGGACTCCGGTTCATCCTTCAACGTCCTGTTATCCTTGGTGCGTTGTCGCTAGATCTCTTTGCGGTATTGTTTGGAGGTGTGGTAGCGCTACTGCCAGTGTTCGCAAAGGATGTGTTGCATGTAGGCGAGAGTGGACTCGGCATGTTGCGATCGGCGATGAGTGTTGGGAGTGTGACGGCGATGGCAATCTTCTCTGTACGCCCCATACAGCGCAACGCTGGACGACTCTTGTTGTGGTCGGTAGCTGGGTTCGGACTCTGCATTCTTGCCTTTGCATCGAGCACGGTGTTTTGGGTGAGCGTGGTGGTGCTCGTCCTTGCTGGAGCCTTCGATGCAGTGAGTGTTGTGATACGTCACACAATTCTTCAGCTAGAAACGCCCGAGGAAATGAAGGGGCGAGTAGCCGCAGCCAACACCATGTTTATCTCCAGTTCCAACGAGCTAGGAGCAGTCGAGAGCGGCATCGCGGCGAAGTTCTTCGGGACTGTTCCAAGCGTGTATCTCGGCGGAATTGCAACACTTGTTGTCGTTGCTGTGGTTGCATGGCGTAACGCGCCGCTACGACGGATGCATATCGATCACCGATAGCTCGGCGGTTATTATGTGCGGTCGGGCGGGTGAACCAACTTGTTGAACACCATCGACCAAAGCGCGCCGCCTGCAAGCTTTGCGACGAATTGCATCAGCACAACGCCGGGCATAAGTGAGCCGAATGCGAGTGTGGGGAACACTAATGAGTCGACCCCTGAGCCAACTACGTTCGAGACATTCGCGCGGCGGAGCCACGAGCCCCGTAAGCGGGAGAATGTAAACCAGTCGGCCATACCTGCCAGAGCAAACGATGCAGCCGACGCAAATGCGATATCTCCCGATGCGCGGTCGAGAGCGTACGTCACAACACCTGCGCTTGTGATGAGGGCGAACATCTGCCAGCCCCGTAATCGCAACTGTAGATAATCCCGAAGTGTGAGATCGAAGCCGATGAGGAAGAACGCAACAATGCCCGTAGCCATCGGACCAAACACGCCGATGATCATGTTGGCCACGATCAGGACGGTGGCATAAAGCACGAGCGCGAAGCCGGTTGCCATCAGCGGATCTTGAGAAGTGTGAGCATGACTCGGCTACCGCCGAAGAAGTCGTCTTCTCGTTGTGACGCGCCGGCTGTTGTTAGCTCGGCGCTCACACGGATCCCTCCGATGAGTTTCCACGTAAGGCTTCGCCGAAGATGCAGCGCGCCCCTCGAAACCCCTGTTGCCGTCAACGCGTCACCGGACACGCTCACGCGTGACATCGGCCACGAGGCAAGACGTCGAAGCGTGCCAGCCTTGTCGATCGCTTCAAGAACGAGGCTGTCGCCAGAAAACGAGAGCTTTACGACGGATTTTGATGCATCGGCACCACCTAGCTGGAGAACGCCTGAGGCATTGCGCAAGGTGCCTTGAAAGGTGCCCAGGTGAGGTGCGACCTGCTGCGCTTGAATCGGCGTTGCCGACGTCAGCGTTAGCAGTACCACTGTGACAAGAACTGATAATCTCATTTCTGCAAGAATAGGGGGCTTGGACAGTTCGCTAATTCCCGAAATACCCCTATCTTTGTGGTCTTTACCGCTTTTCAACATTTTTTCTTCGGTGACCTGCTATGGCAGACCTATCGAAAGTCCGGAACATCGGCATTAGTGCCCACATTGACTCCGGCAAGACGACGCTGTCTGAGCGCATCCTCTTTTACACGGGGAAGATCCACGCGATCCATGAAGTGCGCGGCAAAGACGGCGTTGGCGCCAAGATGGATTCAATGGACCTCGAACGCGAAAAGGGCATTACGATCCAATCTGCTGCCACGTACTGCACGTGGGGCGACTTCAACATCAACCTGATCGACACTCCGGGTCACGTAGACTTCACGGTAGAAGTTGAGCGCGCGCTTCGCGTGCTTGACGGCGCCGTACTCGTGCTTTGCTCTGTTGCTGGTGTGCAGTCGCAGTCCATCACGGTGGACCGTCAGATGCGCCGCTACAGCGTGCCGCGCGTTGCGTTCATCAACAAGTGTGACCGTCAAGGGGCAAACCCAGACCGTGTTGCTGATCAGCTTCGTGAGAAGCTTGCGCACAATCCGGCTTTTGTGACGTACACAATCGGCTTGGAAGACAAGCTTGAAGGCGTGATCGACGTGATCAACATGCAGGCGCTGTATTTCGACGGCGAGGGTGGAGTTGATATCCGTCGCGAGCCGATCCCGGCAGCGTTGGAAGCAAAGGCAAAGGAGCTCCGTCACAAGCTCGTAGAAGTCGCTGCCGACTTCGACGACACGCTGATGGAAAAGTTCCTGATGGACGAGCCAATTGGTGCAGAAGAGCTCACAGCAGCTGTCCGTAAGGGCACACTGTCGCTCAAGATGACGCCGGTGTTCTGCGGTTCGGCCTACAAGAACAAGGGTGTTCAGGCACTGCTCGACGGTGTTACAGCGCTCCTTCCTGCTCCGTTCGACATCAAGAACGAAGCGCTGGACCAAGACAAGAACGAAGAAAAGATCACGCTTGAGAGCGACCCATCAAAGAACCTCGTCATGCTTGCATTCAAGCTTGAGGACGGACGCTATGGTCAGCTCACGTACATGCGTGTCTATCAGGGTACAATCAAGAAGGGTGACACCATCATCAACATTGCCAACGGCAAGAAGGTGAAGGTCCCACGCCTCGTACGTATGCACTCGAACGAAATGCACGATATCGACGAGGCAATTGCCGGTGATATCGTGGCGATGTTCGGTGTTGACTGTGCATCGGGCGACACGTTCACAGATGGCACGGTGAACTACACCATGACATCGATGTTCGTTCCAGAGCCGGTGATCGAGCTTGCTGTTGCTCCGAAGGATAAGGCCGGTCAGGTAAACTTCTCGAAGGCGCTCAACCGCTTTACGAAGGAAGACCCAACGTTCCGCGTGATGCGCGATGAAGAGTCGGGCGAAACGATCATCAAGGGCATGGGTGAGCTTCACCTCGAGATCTACATCGAGCGTATCCGTCGCGAGTTCAACACAGAAATCACTGTTGGCCGTCCGAAGGTAGCCTTCCGTGAGACGCTTACGCAGCGTGCTGAATTCAACTACACACACAAGAAGCAGACCGGCGGTTCGGGTCAATTCGCGCGCGTAGGTGGCTTTATCGAGCCGCTTCCTGGTGATGCGATTGAGAACTACGAGTTCGTCGACGACATCGTTGGTGGTGTGATTCCACGTGAATACATCCCAGCCTGCGATAAGGGCTTCCGCGAGTCAATCGTCGAAGGCTCGCTTATCGGTCAGCCAGTTGTGCGTGTACGCGTAACGATCAACGACGGTGCAACACACGCCGTTGACTCGTCGGAAATGGCCTTCAAAACGGCTGCTATCATGGCATTCCGTGAAGCCTACTCATCAGCGAAGCCAACGATCCTCGAGCCAATCATGAAGCTTGAAGTTTCTGTTCCGGAAGAGTTCCAAGGATCGGTCATCGGACAGCTCAACCAGCGTCGTGGCGTGATCATGGGTACGGAATCAGACGCAGGCTATGTAACTGTCGAATGTGAAGTGCCGCTGTCAGAAATGTTCGGATATTCAACAGACCTTCGTTCGGCCACACAGGGCAAGGGCGAGTTCTCGATGGAGTTCAAGAAGTACCAACCGGTGCCTCGCAACATCCAAGAGGAAATGGTCAAGGAGTATCAGAAGAAGCGCGCAGAAGGCAATAAGTAAGTTGGTGAGTGCGATGCGTACGCGTCTCGCACCAACGCCGTCGGGATTATTGCACTACGGCAATGCATGTAACTTCCTCGTTACGTGGGCGTTTGGACGCGCACGTGGCGGGGAAGTTTTGCTTCGTATCGATGATGCCGATCCCAACATGGTGCATCCCGACGGGATTGCTGATATCACCGACACGCTTGCATGGCTTGGGATAACCGTCGACCGACAGCTGCCCTCGCAGCAGACCCGCTACGGTCGGTACCAGCGCGTGCTAGACGAGCTGCAAAGGGGCGAGCATCTCTACGCATGTGATTGCACGCGTTCGCAGATTCGCGCTGCATCGCCAACCGGCGAGTACCCGGGAACCTGTCGAGACCGCGGGTTGCCCCTTACCGCCCACGAAGCCAGTCTGCGGTGTCGGCTCGATGGAACAGTGTCTGACCCCATCGTGCGTGGGAAGAACGGCATCCCGGCCTATCATATCGCTTCGCTTTGCGACGATGTCGATGCTGGGGTCACGCACATCATTCGTGGTGTCGACCTCGACGCGGCCAGTCGGGTCCAGCAGCAAATTGCCGGGTTAGCCCCCTCGCTTGCCGCGTTCCAGGAGATTGACATCATCCACCACCCGCTCATCCTCGGACAGGACGGTCAGAAGCTCTCTAAATCCGTGCAATCGACAGCCTTGCGGGCCCTGCGATTGAGCGGACTCGAGCGTTCTAGGGTAGTTGAAAGCGCCATTGCCATGTCCGACCCCATAACGGCTGCCTACCTGGTGGACAACATATCCACACAAACTTCATGAACTATTTGGTTTTGACCCCACAACCAACTAGTTTTGCAGGCTCTACTGGAGCGAATACCCGTATTCGCACTGGTTGCGCTTTCAACGAACTCTCCATACTGGCAGAACGAAATGCCTACGATCGCCCAGCTTGTCCGTAAAGGACGTGAAGTTGTAACTGAGAAGAGCAAGTCACCGGCTCTTCAATCCTGTCCACAAAAGCGTGGTGTTTGTACACGTGTGTACACCACAACGCCGAAGAAGCCAAACTCAGCTCTTCGCAAGGTTGCTCGTGTGCGCCTTTCGAATGGTATCGAAGTAACGGCATACATCCCGGGTGAAGGTCACAACCTTCAGGAGCACTCAATCGTGCTCATCCGTGGTGGTCGTGTGAAGGACCTTCCGGGTGTTCGCTACCACATCGTACGTGGTTCGGCTGACACACAAGGCGTTGCGAACCGCAAGCAATCGCGTTCGAAGTACGGAGCGAAGAAGCCAAAGGCTGGTGCAGCACCAGCAGGAAAGAAGTAAGGAGAAAACACCATGCGTAAAAAGCGTTCAGATAAGCGTCGCACCATGGCAGATCCGCGTTTCAACGACGTGATGATCGCCAAGTTTGTGAACAACATCATGATTCAGGGCAGGAAGAACACGGCTCGCAAGATCGTGTACGAAGCACTTGACATCGTGGGCAAGAAGGCAGAAATCGATCCGATCGAAGTATTCCGCAAGGCGATTCAAAACGCCTCGCCAGCGATCGAGATTCGTCCGCGCCGTGTTGGTGGTGCAACGTACCAAGTGCCGATGGAAGTACGCGAAGAGCGTCGCGCAGCACTTGCAATCCGTTGGATCAAGAAGTATGCATCAGAGCGTCGTGATCGTTCCATGGCCTCGAAGCTTGCGAGCGAGTTGCTTGCAGCATCGAACGGCGAAGGTGGAGCAATCAAGCGTCGTGACGAAATGCACCGTATGGCAGATGCTAACCGCGCGTTTGCGCACTTCCGCTGGTAATACAGCCGAAGCGTTCTTTGAAACACTGAAGATAGACGTGAGGTACTGACGACATGTCTCGTTCCGTCGACATCGGCCTCGTGCGAAACATCGGCATCATGGCACACATTGATGCTGGGAAGACCACGACTACGGAACGGATCCTGTATTATACAGGCGTGCTCCACCGTATGGGCGAAGTGCATGAAGGCACGGCGTTCACCGATTACATGGAGCAGGAAAAGGAGCGAGGGATCACGATCACATCGGCTGCAGTCACGTGTACGTGGCAAAGCCATATGATCAACATCATTGACACTCCTGGACATGTTGATTTTACAGCTGAAGTGCAACGGTCGTTGCGCGTGCTTGACGGAGCGATTGGCCTATTCTGTGCTGTCGCGGGCGTTGAGCCGCAATCTGAAACCGTGTGGCACCAAGCGAACCAATACCATGTACCGCGCATCGCATTTGTCAACAAGATGGACCGAGTAGGGGCAAACTTCCTGCGGGTTCTTGACATGATGCGGTCGCGCCTTGGCGCAACTCCTGTTGCGGTGCAATTGCCTATTGGAGCAGAAGACACCTTTGTTGGTGTTGTTGATTTGATTGATCGCGTTGCTCTCGTGTTTGACCGAGACAACGGAGAGAAATTCGAAACGACTGATGTACCGGCGGACATGATTGACCAAGTCAATGACGCACGCCAAGCATTAGTCGAAGCCATCGTCGAACACGACGATACATTGTTGGAGCGCTACCTATCGGGCGACGACATTGAAGCAGCAGTGCTTCGTTCGGCGCTACGTAACGCAACGCTTCATCTCAAGGTCACTCCCGTGTTTTGTGGTAGTGCCTTCAAGAATAAAGGCGTGCAGCAGCTTCTCGACGGAGTGTTGGCATATCTGCCATCACCTGCGGATGTTGGCTACACGCACGGGTATAACGTGAAGGATCTCGAGCGTGAAGAAACGCGCAAGCCAGAAGATGGAGAAGCGTTCTCGGCGTTGGCCTTCAAGATTATCACCGACCCATTTGTAGGGCGCTTAACCTTTATCCGGATTTATTCGGGATCAATTAAGGCGGGCGAGCAGCTCTACAATGTGACGAACGACAAGAAAGAGCGAGCCGGCAAGATTTTGCGCATGAGTGCAAACAAGCGTGAAGAGCTCGACGCTGCGTATGCGGGCGACATTGTGGCGATTCCTGCGATGCGATTTACGCGAACAGGTGACACACTGTGTGATCCGAAGCAGCCCATCCTCCTCGAAAGCATACGGTTCTCGGAGCCTGTCATCAACCAAGCGGTTGAGGCGAAGACTCTGGCGGATCAGGAAAAACTGACGGAATCCTTACATCGGCTCTCTGAAGAAGATCCGACGTTTCGGTTCCATACCGATGCTGAATCAGGACAGATCATTATTTCCGGCGTAGGTGAGCTCCACTTGGAGATCCTTGTCGACCGGCTTAAGCGCGAATTCAATGTCCCCGTTAAAGTGGGGAAACCTCAGGTGGCATACCGAGAGACCATCACCAGTGTTGCACGTGCGGAGGGCAAGTTCGTCCGCAGCAACGCAGGAAAAAATCAATTCGGACAAGCTACCATAGAGGTACGACCAAATGACTCAGGAAAAGGTCTCGAGTTCAGAAATGAACTTGCACCAGGGACACTTCCGGAGTTGTACGTCAAGAGTGTAGAGCAGGGGGCTTTGGAAGCCCTCAAGGTCGGACCGCTCTCGGGATACCCCATGATTGACATCATGGCCGTCCTTGTAGATGCGGCATACAATGAAGAAGACGCAACGGAGACGGCATACGCCGTCGCCTCCTCGATCGCCGCTAAAGACGCTTCTCGACTGGCTACGCCGGTCATCATGGAACCCGTCTTCGCTGTCGAGGTTGTTACGCCCGAGGATTACGTGGGCGAGGTCATTGCAGATCTCAGTTCACGTGGAGGCATGGTGCAGGGCATTTCCCAGCGCGATATCCTCCAAGTTGTGACGGCTTTGGTGCCGCTGTCCCAACTATTCGGCTACGTAACACAGTTGCGATCGCTCACGCAGGGTCGTGGGTCGTATACCATGAATTTCCATGGATACGAGCCAGCGTCTCATCGTCGGTAATTCGACGTGCGTCAGTGACACGCAGCGCGCCCGCCAATTTTCACAAATTGGTGTCGGGATGGGCTTTTTTTGCTTTGTACCTCAGAAAACTTTCGTACCTTTGTTTTCTGTCCCAAACACAACGAATCAATTAATCATTTCACAACTCACTCAACGCAACCTGAGGAGTAGGCATCATGGCCAAAGAGAAATTTGAGCGGAATAAGCCGCACGTGAACGTAGGAACAATCGGACACGTTGACCACGGCAAGACAACACTGACAGCTGCAATCACAATGTGTCTCGCAGCCAAGGGTCTTTCAGAAAAGCGCTCGTTCGACTCAATCGATAACGCGCCAGAAGAAAAGGCACGCGGGATCACGATTGCGACGGCACACGTTGAGTACGAGACGGAAAACCGTCACTACGCACACGTTGATTGCCCAGGCCACGCTGACTATGTGAAGAACATGATCACAGGTGCCGCACAGATGGACGGCGCCATCCTCGTTGTTGCTGCGACAGACGGTCCGATGCCACAAACTCGCGAGCATATCCTTCTTGCTCGCCAAGTTGGTGTGCCACGTATCGTGGTGTTCATGAACAAGGTTGACATTGCTGACCCAGATCTCGTAGAACTCGTTGAAATGGAAATCCGCGAACTTCTCTCGAAGTACGATTTCCCGGGCGACGACATTCCAATCGTCAAGGGTTCGGCGCTGAAGGCACTCGATGCTGCTTCAGGCGGCCAGAGCGCAGACAGCCCAGACATGCAGTGCATCTTCGAGCTCATGGCAGCGGTTGACTCATACATCCCAACGCCACAGCGTGATGTTGACAAGCCATTCCTCATGCCAGTTGAAGACGTTTTCTCGATCACAGGTCGTGGTACAGTAGGTACAGGTCGTATCGAGCGTGGTATCGTCAAGGTCAACGAAGAAGTTGAAATCGTTGGTTTCGGTCTCCAGAAGAAGACGACAGTCACTGGTATCGAAATGTTCCGCAAGCTTCTTGACGAAGGACGTGCTGGAGACAATGTTGGTCTTCTCCTTCGTGGTGTTGACAAGGAAGAACTCGAGCGTGGGATGGTTCTTGCCAAGACTGGCTCGATCAAGCCGCACCACAAGTTCAAGGCGCAAGCATACGTACTCACAAAGGAAGAAGGCGGACGTCACACGCCATTCTTCACGAACTATCGTCCGCAGTTCTACTTCCGTACAACTGACGTGACAGGTGTTCTTGACCTTCCTGCGGGCGTGGAAATGATCATGCCTGGTGACAACGTTGACAATCTCGACGTAACGCTCATCACGCCGGTTGCTATGGATGAAGGTCTTCGTTTCGCTATCCGCGAAGGTGGCCGCACTGTAGGTGCTGGTGTCGTGACATCGATTGTAGAATAAGAATTTGATCTGAGGGATCGATGAGGGGGATGTATGTCCCCCTCATTTGTCTCCAAACGAACCTCCAACCAGGAGAAACAACGAGTGGCAACGCAACGCATTCGCATCAAGCTTCGCTCGTACGATCACAACTTGATTGATCGTTCAGCAGAGCGTATCGTCCGCACAGTGAAACAAACAGGCGCCGTCGTCTCGGGTCCGATCCCGTTGCCTACAGAGCGTTCTGTCTATACAGTGCTGCGGTCTCCGCACGTGGACAAGAAGTCACGTGAACAATTTGAAGCTCGTGTGCACAAGCGCATGATCGATATCTTCAGCTCTACGCAAAAGACGATCGACGCGCTGATGCGCCTTGAGCTCCCGGCGGGTGTTGATGTGGAAGTGAAAGTCTAAGAGGAAATGACGAACATGAGTGCAATCCTCGGACGTAAGCTGGGCATGACGAGCATCTTCACAGAAGATGGAGTATTCGTGCCGTGTACGGTAATCGAAGCCGGACCGTGCCCAGTTGTCCAAGTAAAAACGACAGAACATGACGGCTATGAAGCCGTTCAGATTGGTTACGAGCCAATCGCAGAACGCAAGGTTAACCGCCCTCGTGCGGGACACTTTGCGAAGCATGAGACTGCGCCTACGCGTCATCTCAAGGAATTCCGTCAACTCGTCGCCAAGGTTAAGAATGGCGATGTGATTACGGTGGAATCCTTTGAGACGGGTGATAAGGTTAAGGTGTCTGCTACGAGCAAGGGTAAGGGCTTCCAAGGCGTGGTCCGCCGTCACCACTTCGGTGGTGTTGGTATGGCAACGCACGGTCAGAGCGACCGTCCCCGCGCCCCTGGTTCGATCGGCTCGTCATCATATCCATCGCGCGTGTTTAAGGGCATGCGCATGGCTGGACGAATGGGTGGTACACGCATCACGGTGCGCAACCTCACGATCCTCCGCGTAATGCCTGATCAGAATCTTCTCCTTGTCAAGGGAAGCATTCCAGGCGCAATGAACTCACTAGTTGAAATTGTCAAGCTCTAAGAAGAAGATTGCCATGACTGTGGATGTACTCACGAAGGACGGCGCCAAGGCAGGCTCAATCGAGCTTCCTGCATCGGTCTTCGGTATCGAGCCCAGCGAGCACGCGATGTACCAAGCGGTGCGCGCATACTTGGCGCACCGTCGCCAAGGCACGCACAAGGTAAAAACGCGCGCTGAGGTATCAGGTGGCGGTAAGAAGCCATTCAAGCAAAAGGGCACCGGTGGTGCTCGCCGTGGCACAAGCCGTTCACCGCTCGCTCCGGGTGGTGGTAAGGTGCACGGACCATTCCCGCACTTGTACCGTGTTGAGCTCCCTGTGAAGGTCAAGCGCCTTGCACGGAAGTCGGCACTCACGCTTCGTGCTCGCGAAAACAACCTCGTTGTTGTTGAGGACTTCGCGATCAGCGCACCAAAGACGCGCGACGTAGCGGTGATGTTGAAGAACATCAAGGTAGATGGTTCAAAGGTGCTCATGCTATTGCCGGCTGCAGACGAGACATTCGTCAAGTCAGCGCGCAACATCGCAGGCCTCACGACCTTCCCAGCCGACAAGATTTCGGCATATGATGTTCTGAGTCACGGCAAGCTTGTGATCTTCAAGAGCGCCATCGCAACGATCGCTGACTCGTTCGGCGACAACGGAGGAGACGCATAATGATCACGGTGCTCAAAAAGCCGCTCATCACAGAAAAGGCAACGAAGGTTGGAACGCTTCGCCAATACGTGTTCGAAGTCGATCCCAACTCGAACAAGCTGCAGATCCGTGCAGCGATCAAGCAAATGTTTGATGTCGATGCGATCACGATCCGTACAGTTCGCACAAAGGGCAAGGTCAAGGCACGTATGACGCGCCGCGGCTACCAGGTTGGACGCACGAACCTGAAGAAGAAGGCCTATGTGACGCTGAAGGAAGGTCAGACCATCGATATCGTTTCCGGCGAAGGCACGGAAGACTAAGCGGAGAATTTGAATCATGGCAACACGCAACCTCAAACCGATCACGCCTGGAACGCGCTATTACAGCATTAGCACGTTCGACGAGATCACGACATCCAAGCCAGAGAAGAGCCTTCTCGAACCGATCAAGAAGTCGGGCGGACGGAACAACACTGGTCGTGTCACATCACGTCACCGTGGTGGTGGACACAAGCGGATGTACCGCATCATTGATTTCAAGCGCAATAAGATTGGTGTAGAAGCAACAGTGAAGACGATCGAATACGATCCGAATCGCACATGCCGCATCGCACTTGTTGAGTATGCTGATGGCGAGAAGCGCTACATCATCGCGCCAGATAAACTGCAAGTTGGTCAAAAGATCATGAGTGGTGAGATGGCCGAGCCGAAGGACGGCAACTCGCTCCCATTGTCGAAGATTCCTGTTGGATACTTCATCCACAACATTGAGCTCAAGCCAGGTAAGGGCGGACAGATGGTTCGTTCGGCTGGTACCTCGGCTCAGTTTGTCGGTGTTGACAATGGCAAGGCGCAGATCAAGCTTCCTTCGGGTGAGATTCGAATGGTGCCTGCTGTATGTATGGCAACAATCGGCGTCGTCAGTAATGGTTCGCACGAGAACATCTCGTACGGTAAGGCTGGTCGTATGCGTTGGCTCGGCGTTCGCCCGCAGACACGTGGTATGGCGATGAACCCGATTGACCACCCGAACGGTGGTGGTGAAGGTCGTTCAAAGTCTGGTGGTGGTCGCAAGCACTTGCGTTCGCCATGGGGTCAGCTGGCCAAGGGCTTGAAGACACGTAAGAAGAAGAATGCTTCGGATGACATGATCATTCGTCGTCGTAACGCGTAACTGTAGAACACGGAGTAATCGAGAATGCCACGTTCACTGAAGAAAGAGCCATTTGTCAGCTTTAAGCTGGTAAAGAAGGTTGAAGCGATGAATGACTCGGGCAAGAAGGCCGTGATCAAGACATGGTCGCGCGCATCAACGATTTCGCCGGAATTCGTAGGTCACACGCTTGCGGTTCATAACGGCAACAAGTTCATTCCGGTGTATGTCACAGAAAACATGGTAGGTCACAAGCTTGGTGAGTTTTCGCCAACGCGTACGTACCGTGGTCATGCAGGTAACCGGAAAGATCTCAAAACGGGCAAGAAGTAAGGACGAACGATGGAAGCACGCGCTATCAAACGCTACAACCGGTCGTCGCCTCGCAAGATGCGTCTTGTGATCGACCTCATTCGTGGCAAGTCAGCTCAGGAGGCATTGAACCTTCTGCAATTCTCGGACAAGGCTGCGGGGTCGGTGGCTGAGCTAACGCTCAAGTCGGCGATCAGCAACCTCACAAACAAGGATGCGGGTATCGATCCTGAGTCCATTATTGTGAAAGAGTGTTTCGTCGACCCAGGTCCGACGATGAAGCGTATTTCGCCAGCCCCGATGGGCCGTGCGTTTCGCATTCGCAAGCGCTCGCATCATCTCACCATCGTCGTTTCAACGAAACAGTAATCGGAGTTCATCAGTGGGTCAGAAGACAAATCCGATAGGTCTGCGTCTTGGCATCATCCGCCAGTGGGAAGCCAACTGGTTTGATGAGAAGAACGTCGCAGAGAAGCTGCAAGAGGACCTTATGGTTCGCAACTACATCAAGAGCCGTCTGAAGAAGGCCGGTGTAGCGCGTATCATCGTCGAGCGCACAGCGAAGCAACTTCGCGTCACGATCAACACATCACGTCCAGGCGTGATCATTGGTCGCTCGGGTAAGGACATTGCGCAGCTTGAAGAAGAACTCCGCAAGTTGACGAAGAAGGAAGTGAAGATCCTCATCAGTGAGATCAAGCGTCCTGAACTCGACGCGCAACTTGTAGCCGACAACATTGCGGCGCAGCTTGAAGGACGTATATCGTTCCGTCGCGCAATGAAGAACGCTGTAAGCAGCACGATGCGTGTTGGCGCAGAAGGTGTCCGTGTAATGTGCAGTGGCCGCCTCGGTGGTGCTGACATGACACGTCAGGAACAGTACAAAGAAGGCCGCGTGCCCCTGCATACACTCCGTGCAGACATCGACTATGCACAAGGTCGTGCAGAAACGGTCTACGGATCGATCGGTGTCAAGGTGTGGATCTGCCGTGGTGACGTTATCGGCAAGCAACAGAACAAGGAACAGTAAGTCAGGCTAAGGCAACGACATGCTCATCCCAAAACGAGTTAAGCATCGCAAAACCCAACGGGGCCGCCGTCGCGGTAAGGCCTATCGTGGTTCGACGGTCGCATTTGGTTCATTCGGTTTGAAGGCGCTGGAAGCAGCCTGGATCACCAACCGCCAGATCGAATCGGCACGTATCGCTATCAACCGATACCTCCGACGCGATGGTAAGGTGTGGATTCGGATCTTCCCGGACAAGCCGGTGACCAAGAAGCCAGCAGAAACCCGAATGGGTTCTGGTAAGGGTAATCCAGAGTTCTGGGTAGCCGTGGTCAAGCCAGGTCGCATCTTGTTTGAGATCGACGGTGTGTCCAAGGAGCGTGCGCAGGAAGCTGTGCGCCTTGCCATCCACAAGTTGCCGATCAAGTGCAAGTTCGTTCAACGCGTAGATCTTGAAGGAGGATAATCATGAAGGCACGTAAGGCAGAAGACCTCCGCTCGCTCAGCACGCAAGAACTTGAAGGCTTCGTGAAGGAAAGTGAAGAAAACGTGACGCGTCTACGCTTTCAGCTCGCGCTGAGCCAGCTGCAAGACTCGTCAAGCATCAAGACGCTCCGTAAGGACATCGCGCGGATGAAGACTATTCTCCACGAGCGCAAGAACAACGCCAACTGAATCGGATAAACATCATGGCAGACGCAACACCAACAATCGCTCCTACAACGCGCCGCAAGACGCGGACAGGGAAGGTTGTGAGCAACAAGGCGGACAAGACCATCGTTGTCGCGATCGAGCGCCAAGTGGCACATCCGCTGTATCGCAAGTATTTCAAGCAGACAACGAAGGTGATGGCGCACGACGAAAAGAATGAGTGCAACATCGGCGACGTGGTCAAAGTTGTCGAGAGCCGTCCACTGAGTGCCCGCAAGCGTTGGGCGCTTGTGGAGATCATCGAACGAGCGCAGTAAGGGAGAACGGACATGGTTCAAGAAGAGTCAAATCTCGTGGTAGCAGACAACTCGGGCGCGCGCAGGTTGCGTTGCATCCGTGTGTTGGGCGGACACGGCAAGCGCTATGCAACGGTGGGCGACATCGTTGTGTGCTCGGTGAAGGCAGCTCTGCCGGCAGGCGCTGTGAAGAAGGGCGAAGTGGTGAAGGCTGTGATCGTTCGCACGAAGAAGGAATTGCGCCGTCGTGACGGCTCATTCATCCGCTTCGACGAAAACGCTGCCGTCATCATTAACAACAATAACGATCCTCGCGGCACTCGCATTTTCGGGCCAGTTGCCCGTGAACTTCGCGAACGCTCGTTTATGAAGATCATTTCCCTCGCACCCGAGGTGCTCTGAGGTATACGATGAAGCTCAAGATCAAAAAGGGCGACACTGTAGTAGTGATCGCAGGAAACAATAAGGGCGCTACTGGACGCGTACTCCAAGTGCACCCAACATCGATGCAGGTACTGATCGAAGGCGTGAATCTTCGCAAGAAGGCTGTTCGCCCATCGCAGCAGAACCCAAGCGGCGGGATCATCTCCGTTGAAGCACCGATTCACTACTCCAACGTCCAGCTTGCCGACAAGAAGGGAAAGCCAACACGTGTTACACGTGAGCGCTCGACTGTCAATGGTAAGACTGTGGTTAAGCGCACTGCGAAGACCACTGGCGAAGAACTCTAAATCAGACGAACGTCGAAGGAACTGATAGATCATGGCAAAAGCAACGTCAACAAAGAGGGACCAGTTCAAGCCTGAGGGTCCACGCCTCGAGGAAATCGAGGACGTGCGCGTCCCGGCCCGGCTGCTCGCCTTCTACAAGGACCACGTAGTGCCGGCGCTGATGAAGCGCTTCAACTACGGCAGCCCAATGCAGGTGCCGCGGATCGAGAAGATCGCGATCAACATCGGCGTTGGTGGTGCAACACAAGACACGAAGCAACTGCAGTCAGCAGTCAATGAACTTGAACTGATCGTTGGTCAGCGTCCAGCTGTCTCCCGCGCTCGCAAGTCGATTGCAAACTTCAAGCTTCGCGAAGGCATGCCAATCGGTGCACGTGTTACGCTTCGCCGCGCACACATGTATGAGTTCCTCGATCGCTTCATCAATATCGCAGCTCCTCGCATCCGCGACTTCCGTGGATTCAGCGACAAGAGCTTCGATGGACGCGGGAACTACACAATCGGTATCAAGGAACAGATCATCTTCCCTGAAATCGATGTCGACAAGGTGTCAAGGATCAACGGTATGGACATCACGTTCGTAACGTCGGCCACGACAGATGAAGAAGCACACGCGCTCCTTCAAGAGTTTGGCTTCCCATTCCGTAAACGCGACTAAGAATCACGAGTAACCTTCATGGCCAAGACATCAGTCATCGCGCGCAACAAGAAGCGCATCCGTCTCGCAGCGAAGTACGCAGCAAAGCGTGCCGAACTCAAGGCGGCAGGCGACATGGTGGGGCTTCAAAAGCTTCCCCGTAACAGCTCTCCAACACGTGTCCGCAACCGTTGCCTCGTAACAGGCCGCGGCAAGGGCGTCTATCGCAAGTTCGGCCTCTGCCGTAACGTCTTCCGTCTTCTTGCCCTCGAAGGCAAGATCCCAGGAATGCGTAAGGCAAGCTGGTAACACAGGCTAGCCCCTGATTTTCGAACACGACCAAGACGACGACTATGCCAGTCACAGATACAATCGCCGATTTCATTACACGCATCCGCAACGCCTCGGCCGCAAAGCACAAGACCGTTGATGTGCCTGCGTCGAACCTCAAGCTTGCTATCGCTGAGATCCTCAAGGACCAGGGATTCATTCTTGACTACTCGCGCGTTGACGACAACAAGCAGGGTGTAATCACGCTCAAATTGCGCTATCACCTTGGACAGCCAGTGATCCGCGAAGTGCACCGCGTCAGCAAGCCTGGACGCCGCATTTACGCACCGGCCGACAAGCTTCCACGCGTCCGCAACGGACTTGGTGTTGCGATCATCTCGACACCGCGTGGTGTGATGACCGACAAACAAGCACGCCGCGAGAACGTGGGCGGTGAAGTGCTGTGCACAATCTGGTAAGAAGAGAAGCAGGAGCAAACGACAATGTCACGAGTAGGCAAAAAACCAATTCCCGTCCCAGCAAACGTTAATGTGAAGTTCGACAACGGACTCTGCACGGTTAAGGGGCCTAAGGGAGAACTGATGTTCACGGTTGACCCAACGATCACACCAGTGATGGAAGGTCAAACCTTGACATTCACACGAGCAAACGACGACAAGAAGGTGCGCGCGCTGCACGGTCTCACTCGTGCTCACATCGCATGGATGGTAGAAGGTGTATCCAATGGATTCACACGCAACCTCCAGATCGAAGGTGTGGGTTACAAAGTAGAGCTTCGCGGCAAGAACCTTCTCTTGTCTCTTGGCTATTCGCACCCAATCCTGTTCATGCCACCAGATGGCGTGGAGTTTGCGGTTGCTACGCCAACAGCCTTCTCGGTGAAGGGTATCAACAAGCACCTCGTTGGTGAAGTGGCCGCCAAGGTTCGCAAGCTTCGCCCACCTGAGCCGTATAAGGGCAAGGGTATCCGCTACGAAGGTGAATACATCCGCCGCAAGGCAGGTAAGTCGGCAGGCAAGTAAGGAGAACACGAACCATGAATCGCATTAAACTCAAAAACGTACGTCATGCTCGCCGTAACCGTCGTGTTCGCAAGGACATCTCGGGAACGCCAGCGCGCCCACGCCTGACGGTGTTTCGCTCGCTCAATCACATCTATGCACAAATCATCGATGACGTTGCAGCAACAACGCTGGTATCGGCGTCGACAATGGACAAGGATGTGCGTGCCAAGGCCGCTGGTCTGACAAAGACCGACGAAAGCCGTCTTGTTGGCACACTGCTTGCACAGCGTGCCAAGGCAGCAAACGTCACTAAGGTTGCGTTCGATCGCAACGGGTTCCTCTACCACGGCCGTGTGAAAGCGCTTGCAGATTCTGCGCGCGAAGCCGGTCTTGATTTCTAACGCGAACGAAACGGAGCTGATTACGTGGCAAAGCAAAAAGTATCGGATCTCAACCTCAAGGACAAGATTGTCTACGTTGGTCGCACAGCGAAGGTTGTGAAGGGTGGACGTCGGTTCAACTTCTCAGCGATGGTTGTCGTCGGCGACGAAGCGGGACATGTAGGGTATGGCCTTGGTAAGGCGGGCGAAGTATCGAACGCCGTAACAAAGGCAACTGAGGCAGCGAAGAAGTCTGTTGTCAAGGTTCGCGTGCAGAACGGCACAGTGCCACACGAAGTGATTGGTCGCTTCGGTGCTGCAAAGGTGCTTATCCGCCCGGCGACTCCTGGTACAGGTGTCATCGCCGCTGGTGGTGTACGCGCCATCCTTGAGCTTGCCGGCGTAACAGACGTATTGACAAAGTCCCAAGGTTCGTCGAATCCGCACAACACGGTAAAGGCAACCATGAACGCTCTGATGCAACTCGAAGATGCTGCTGCTGTCGCTGTGCGCCGCGGTGTATCGCTCGAGAAGGTGCTTCAAGGCTAAGAGAAGGAGATACCCCATCATGAAATTGAAGATCACCCAAGTGCGTTCGATCATCGGCGCTCTGCAAAACCAAAAGGCGACAATCAAGGCTCTCGGCCTTGGCCGCCCGAACTACGTGTCGATCAAGCCAAAGAATGCACAAACGCTTGGCATGGTTAACACAGTTCGCCACCTTGTGACCGTTGAAGAGATCGCAGACTGAGGCTTATCATGAAACACATCGGAAATCTTTCGCCCGCTCCGGGCTCCCGTCATAAGAAGAAGCGCATTGGTCGTGGTGCTGGCTCAGGTCACGGTGGTACATCCACACGTGGTCACAAGGGTCACCAGTCACGCAGTGGCGGCCATCAAAGCCGTGGCTTCGAGGGCGGACAGATGACGCTTACGCGTCGCATCCCGAAGTTCGGCTTTACGAACATCAATCGCATCGAGTACTCGGAAGTCAATGTCGCGACACTTCAGCGCCTTGTCGACGAGAAGCAGATCGCTGATGGTGTGGTAAGCAAGGACGTACTCTACTCACTTGGTGTGATTCGCAAGAAGTCAGCACCAGTGAAGATTCTTGGAAACGGCGAGCTTTCCGCGAAGCTTGCTGTAACGTGCGATAAGATCTCTGAGGCAGCCAAGCAGAAGATTGAATCAGCCGGAGGAGCGGTTACCGTAAATGGCTAATATCGTTACCACGTTCCGGAACATGTTCCGGATCGAAGAGCTTCGCCAGCGGATCGTGTTTACACTGATCGCACTGCTGGCTGTTCGCGTGGGTTCGTTTATTACGATCCCGGGCGTCGATGTGACATTGCTCAAGGATGCTGCGGCGACAAACCAAGGCACGATCTTCGGACTGTACGACATGTTCGTGGGTGGAGCGTTCTCGAACGCTGCGATCTTCGCTCTCGGTATCATGCCATACATCTCTGCGAGCATCATTCTCCAAATCGCCGGTGTGGTTCTGCCAAGTCTGCAGAAGCTTCAGCGCGAGGGCGAGGATGGACGTCGCAAGATCAACCAATACACGCGTCTGCTCACTGTGCCAATTGCGGCACTTCAGGCATGGGGCGTAACTGTGAAGGTAGCTCAAACAACGGTTGGCGCCGGCGGTATGTCCGTCGTGCCTGATCCGGGCTTCTTCTTCACGATTTCTTCGATTCTGATTCTAACTGCCGGTACTGTTGGCCTGATGTGGATTGGTGAGCAAATCACCGACCGCGGTCTTGGCAATGGTATTTCGCTGATCATTTTCATCGGCATCATCGCGCGTTTCCCAACGGCGATCATGCAGGAGATTGGTCTCATCGACGCAGGCTCACGTCTGCTTGTTGTTGACCTTGTGCTATTGACGTTCCTGTTGGGCATTATCGCTGCGGTGATTTTGATTACCCAGGGGGCTCGCCGCATTCCTGTGCAGTATGCCAAGCGTGTTGTAGGACGTAAGGTGTACGGCGGTACAACGCAGTACATTCCACTCCGCGTGAACACGGCTGGCGTTATGCCGATCATCTTTGCACAATCAATCCTGTTCATCCCTGCAACTTTTGCGTCATTCTTCCCGGATAGCAAGTTCTGGCAAGGAGTCGCGCAGAGTTTCAGTGAAACGTCACCTCTGTATGCAGTGATCTTCGGATTGATGATCGTGTTCTTCACGTACTTCTACACAGCGATTGCCTTCAACCCGAAGGAAGTTGCTGACAACATGAAGCGCAACGGCGGTTTCATTCCTGGCGTACGTCCGGGAGAAGCAACGTCGGAGTACATCGAGAACATTCTTACGCGTATCACATTGCCTGGTGCAATCTTTCTTGCCCTCATCGCGATTCTTCCAACGTTTGCGATGTCGGTGCTGCAAGTACCACCAGTCTTTGCTTCGTTCTTTGGCGGCACAAGTCTTCTCATCATTGTTGGTGTAGCGCTCGACACGCTCCAGCAGATTGAGTCATTCCTCCTGATGCGTCACTATGACGGCTTCATGAAGACTGGCAAGATCCGCGGTCGCGCTGGCGCGCTCTCCTAAGATCGATGGCGGTAGCAGACCTACATATCTCCACGCTCACAGCTGAAGAGATTGTCAAGATGGAAAAGGCGTGTCGCATAGTTGCTGACGTGCTCAACCACATGAAGGGGTTTGTGAAGCCGGGTGTGACGACGGGCGAGCTTGACGCGATTGTTGAGGATTTCATCCTCACGCGTGGTGGCGAACCGGCGTTCAAGGGATACGACGTTGACGGAAAGATATTTCCATCATCAGCGTGTATCAGCATCGATGAAGAGGTGGTGCACGGTATGCCTGGGCAGCGTGCATTGAAAGAAGGACAGATCGTAACCGTTGACGTTGGCGTTCGTTACGATGGATACTACGGAGATAGCGCATACACCTATGCGGTGGGCGAGATCTCGACAGAAAAGCAACGTCTGCTTGATGTAACGAAGGAGTCCCTCCGACGTGGAATCGAGCAAGCAGTGGATGGAAATCGCGTGTATGACATCGCGAAGGCAGTCCAAACGTATGTTGAAAATCAAGGATTCTCGGTGGTACGGGAACTCGTCGGACACGGCATCGGCCGTAATCTGCATGAAGAACCCCCTGTCCCGAACTTCGTTCCGGGTCTGCTTCACCGAAGCAGATTCCCAAATGCTAAACTCAAGAATGGGATGGCATTGGCGATCGAACCGATGGTGAATATGGGGCTGTTCCATGTTCATACGGCAAGCGATGGATGGACGGTGTACGCGGCAGACGGAAAATCATCAGCACATTTCGAACACACGATTGTGATTGATGGAACCACGCCGAAGATTCTGACAGCAATGGAGTAACGGAACATTTTCACGCAAAGGTTTTGATGGGTCGCGAAGACGTCATACGGGTTGATGGTGTGATTGAGGAAGCGTTGCCGAACACCCAGTTTATCGTAAAGCTGGACAACGGACACAAGATTCTCGCGCACGTCTCCGGGAAGATGCGCATGCACTTCATCAAGATCTTCCGTGGCGATAAAGTCACGGTGGAAATGTCACCATACGATCTGTCAAAGGGTCGCATTGTGTACCGCTACAAGTAACACGGCAACAAACTCGATCGACATCGAAAGGTTTTCTCATGAAGGTTCAAGCATCGGTGAAGAAGCGCAGTCCCGACGACAAGATTGTTCGTCGTAAGGGAAGGGTGTACATCATCAACAAGAAGAACCCTCGCTTCAAGCAACGTCAAGGCTAATTCAGGAGACACACAGTGGCTCGTATCGCAGGTATCGACCTACCAAAAAATAAGCGCGGCATCGTAGCGATGACGTACATCTTCGGCATCGGCAAGACGCTGAGCGGTCAAGTGCTGGATAAGGCTGGCATTGATCACAGCAAGCGTGTATCGACATGGACGGACGACGAAGTCGCTCGCATCCGCCAGGTACTGGCCGATTACAAGGTTGAAGGTCAGCTTCGCTCAGAAGTGCAGCTGAACATCAAACGTCTGATGGACGTTGGTTGCTATCGTGGCTTGCGCCATCGCCGTGGTCTTCCGGCTCGCGGACAGCGTACACGTACGAATGCGCGTACTCGTAAGGGTAAGCGTAAGACAGTGGCCGGTAAGAAGAAGGCAGTGAAGAAGTAAGAAAGGACTGAACGACAATGGCAGCAGCAAAGAAGCGCGTCAAGCGCAAAATCGTTGCGGATGTACACGGCAAGGTTTTTGTACGTGCTACGTTCAACAATGTAATCGTGACAATCACCGATACGTATGGCAATACGCTTTCGTGGTCATCAGCCGGAAAGAACGGCTTCCGTGGCTCGAAGAAGAACACGCCGTACGCATCCCAAGTGTCCGCCGACAAGGCTGCACGCGATGCCTTCGAAATGGGCCTTCGCAAGGTCGACGTCGTGGTCAAGGGTCCAGGATCGGGCCGCGAAGCCGCTATCCGCGCGCTTACGCAGGCTGGATTCGAAGTGCTCTCGATCCTCGACCAAACGCCACTGCCGCATAACGGTTGCCGCCCGCCGAAGAAGCGTCGCGTCTAATCGTTCGACTCAATCATTTACTCGTGACTATTGACCCAAGGAAGGCCATGAACATGCAGATGCAGATGCCAGAAGGCATCGTCGTCGAAGAGCTCGGCAGTCCGTACCATGCTCGCTTCGTCCTGAATCCTCTCGAAGAAGGTTATGGAACGACGATCGGTAACGCGTTCCGTCGCGTTCTCCTTTCGTCGATCCAAGGATCCGCCATCGTAGGCGTTAAGATCTCTGACGTACAGCATGAGTTTCAGACGATCGCCGGTGTTGTCGAAGACATGTGCGAAATCATCTTGAATCTCAAGGAAGTACGGTTCCGTATCGTTGATCCGAAGGCGCCGAATCGTATCACTTTCCGCGTTAAGGGTCAGAAGACCTGGACTGCGCAAATGATTCAAGACGCAACAGCCGGTGCGATCGAAGTACTCGATCCATCAAAGAAGATTGCTACACTCGCAGATGATGCCGACTTCGACGTCGAAATCCGTATCGGTCGTGGCAAGGGCTACGTTCCATCGGAAGAGCAGAATCAAACTGACTTCCCAGTTGGCATGCTTCCAATCGATGCGATCTATACTCCACTCAAGAATGTGATCTACAATGTAGAGCCATTCCGTGTTGGACAGAAGACAGACTACGAACGCCTGGTACTTGATGTTAGCACAGACGGTTCGATCACAGCGAAGGAAGCAATTGAGCACTCAGCTGCAATCCTCCGCTCACACATCGCACTGTTCCTCGGTGTGAACCCATCCGCTGGCGGTGGTGCACCTGAGCAACATGATACACCAGTTGCAGATACAGAAGCAGAGCGCGAGCGCTCACGCGTCCGCCGCATCCTGCTTCAACCAGTAGATGAACTTGAACTCAGCGTACGTGCACACAACTGCCTCAAGGCTGCAAGCATCAAGACGCTTGCTGATCTGGTGAGCCTCCAAGAATCCGACCTTCTGAAGTTCCGCAACTTCGGTCGTAAGTCTCTCTCGGAACTCGCTGATGTAGTTGTGCAGAACGGACTGCAGTTTGGTATGAACGTCGACAGCTACCTGCGCGACGACGACAAGAAGAATGACTAAGGAAGGCTAAGGAGAACCCCATGCGTCACCAGTATGCAGGCCGAAAACTCAAGCGTACCGCGAGCCACAAGCGCGCGATGCTTGCGAACATGGCTACATCACTTTTCGAACACAAGCGCGTTGTTACGACAGTTGCAAAGGCGAAGGAACTTCGTCCGTTCGCTGAGCAGCTGATCACACGTGCTCGTAACGCTCATCGCTCTGAAAAGACAGGCACTATCTCTGGTGTTGACGTGCACAACCGCCGCATGGTTGGTCGCTTCATCAAGAACAAGGCTGTTCTGCAAGAGCTGTTCGATACAATCGCACCGCTCGTGCTTGAGCGCAACGGTGGATACACACGTATCATCAAGCTTGGTCAGCGCCGCGGTGACAACGCCGATACAGCAATGATCGAACTCGTCGATTGGTCGAACCCACAAGATGGACGCTCGTCGTCAACAAAGCGCAAGGTTGCGAAGGGCCCAGCGAAGCCGAAGCCAATGGCAAAGCCAAAGGCAGCAGCACCAGCGCCAGTTGCTGAAGCAGTGGTTGCAGCAGCCGTGGTAGCCGAAGAAGCACCGGCAGAAGCACCAGTCGAGGCTCCAGTCGAGGCTCCAG
>CAYXKK010000007.1:0-7048 GCA_964465685.1 uncultured Melioribacter sp. | reverse complement strand
CCAGCAGAAGCACCAGCAGAAGCTAGCGCAGATGCGGCAGACTCAACAGCGGATGCAGGTGCTGACGCAGCTGCAGACGGCGGAGCATCAGCCGAGTAACTTTTCACGTAGTACCGAATCAAACGCCGGGAGCAATCGCTTCCGGCGTTTCCGTTTTTTACAGCATGGCCCACGACATTCAACTCAACGCAACCTTTGTGAAGGGGGCGACAAAACCGGAACATTTTCCGGATGCGTCACTCCCAGAGGTAGCAATGATTGGTCGGTCCAACGTTGGTAAATCGTCGCTGATCAATACGCTGACTCGTCACGGCAAGCTTGCGCGCGTATCGAATACGCCGGGGAAGACACAAGAGATTAACTTCTTTGTGACCGACATGAACTTCATGTTGGTGGACCTTCCGGGGTATGGCTACGCACGCGTCAGTAAGACGCAACGCGAGCAGTTCTCGCATCTGATCAAGACCTATGTGATGCTCCGTCCGAACTTGGTGCTCACGTGTGTACTGATCGATGCACGCCACGATCCACAGCCGCTCGACATGGCAATGCTTGAAGAACTTGAGTTCAACAAGCGTCGTTTCGTGGTGATCCTTACCAAGTGTGACAAGCTCAAACCACAGGCGCTCGTTGAGCGTGAGCAGCAAGTCCGTGATCTGCTCGCCAACTGTCAGCACTTTGTTGATGTTCTCCCAACGTCGAGTGAAACCGGCCTCGGTCGGCACAACATGTTGGGTCTTATCAAACGCATCGTACAGCTCTCTCAAACGGAGGAGTCATGACAACGCAACCACGTATCGGCATTATCATGGGAAGCGATTCCGATCTTCCTGTGATGCGCGAAGCTGCTCATATCTGTGAAGAATTCGGCGTCCCGTACGAGATCAAGGTTGTAAGTGCTCACCGCACACCGGCCGACATGGCTACCTACGGTAGCACGGCACACGAGCGTGGCATTGATGTGATTATCGCTGGCGCTGGTGGCGCAGCCCACCTGCCGGGAATGATTGCTTCGTACTCCACATTGCCTGTTATCGGCGTTCCGATTCCTACCAAGCAACTTCGCGGACTCGACTCGTTGATGAGCATCGTTCAGATGCCAAGCGGCGTGCCCGTTGCTACAGTCGCCATCGGCGCTGGCCGCAACGCAGGTATCCTGGCAATCGAGATGCTCGCCATCGCATTGCCAGAACTTCGAACCAAGCTCGCAGCCTTCAAATCGGCAATGGCCGATGAGTCACGGAAGAAGAACGAGAATCTGTAAGCCCGCATGCCCCCTTGCACAGGTCTCGAACTTTGCAGACCTTTGCAACCCACAATGACGTACACGGTCATCCATATTGAGGCACGACGACGACTCACGCTGCGGGAAGCCCGGCAGCATGAGTCGCGCTACTAAGCGCCCTCTGCGCGCCGCCCCCGCAGCGAAGCCCCCTCGATGAGCATCTGCAGTGTTTGCGCTCATCGACCGCGACTTCTCCGTAACTGAAGATCACATAAGGGACTGCCATGACGTTTGATATCATGGTGGCCGATGACCGTCATTTCTCCTATGCGGAAGAGATCGTTGAAACGATCTTTACTGCTGCTCAGCAGCGTGGAACCGGCATCGCCAAACGAACACCCGAGTACATCATGCAGAAGATGCACGAGGGTAAGGCAATTATCGCACTCACTGAGGACGGCGCGTTTGCAGGGTTCTGCTACATCGAGACGTGGGAACACAATCGATATGTGGCAAACTCGGGTCTGATCGTAAAGCCAGAATATCGCAAGCATCATCTTGCACGACGGATTAAACGCGCAGCGTTCGATCTGTCGCGCGCGAAGTATCCCGACGCGAAGATCTTCGGCATCACGACGAGTGCTGCAGTAATGAAGATCAATGCCGATCTGGGATACCGTCCGGTGCACTTCTCGGCACTCACGACTGACGAAGCTTTCTGGAAGGGTTGTAAGTCGTGCCCGAACTACGACATTCTTCAGCGCACACATCAAGCGATGTGTCTGTGCACTGGCATGCTGTATGATCCAACGGAGACACAACGATGAACCGCGTTCTTCTCGCATTTAGTGGCGGACTCGACACGACGTACTGCGCACGCTATCTGGCCGTAGATCACGGGATGGAGGTGCATACCGTGGTGGTGAACACCGGCGGTTTTACCGCAGACGAACTCGACCGCATCGCAGCACGTGCACACGCTTGCGGCGTTGCATCACACACTGCACTCGATTGCACGCAAGACTTGTATGATCAGGTGCTGCGCTTCTGCATAGCAGGAAATGTGTTGAAGAATGCAACGTACCCACTGAGCGTGAGCGCCGAACGCATCGTGCAAGCAACAGCAATTGCACAGCATGCACTGTCGATCGGCGCAACACATCTGGCACATGGCAGCACGGGAGCGGGGAACGACCAAGTACGATTCGATGTGGTGTTCCGCATTATCTGTCCAGATCTTCCGGTGCTGACGCCGATTCGCGATCAACAGCTCTCACGCGCTGATGAAATCGCGTACGTGACAAAGCATGGCGTAGAGGGTGAATGGACAAAGGCAGCATACTCGATCAATCAAGGTCTATGGGGCACATCGGTTGGTGGACGTGAGACGTTGACATCGAACGAGCCGTTGCCAGACGATGCATGGCCGTCATCACAGCTCCCAGAGCCAGATCCAGCGAACCATGAACGTATCGTACTCCGCTTCGAAGCCGGACATCCCGTGGCAATCAATGGCACGCGTATGTCTCCGGTCGATGCAATTGGTATGCTTAACGAGCGTGGCGCTTTCTGGCGTATCGGACGTGATATGCACGTGGGCGATACGATCATCGGTATCAAGGGGCGCGTTGCGTTCGAAGCGCCCGCCGCAATGATGATTATAAAAGCTCATCACCTGCTTGAAAAGCACACACTCACCAAGTGGCAGCTGATGTTCAAGGATCAGCTTGCTCTGTGGTACGGACAGCTCCTCCACGAGGGGAATGCCCTCGAACCTGCGATGCGCGATATCGAGGCGTTTCTCGAGAGTACGCAGCGATGCGTCACGGGTGATGTGATTATTCGTTGCAGCGTGGGATCCTTCTTGCTCGAAGGCGTCGAGTCGGCAAATGATCTCATGCGCTCGTCTGTCGCCACATACGGTGAAGAACAACAGGCATGGACGGGCGACGATGTGCGCGGGTTCGCGCGCATCGCAGCGATGCAAACCAGCATCTGGCATGCAGTCCACGGGGAGGATGCACGATGAAACTCGCTATCGTTGGTGGAGCCGGGTACACCGGTGGGGAAGTGCTGCGCTATGTGTTGCAGCATCCGGAACTCCGCACGTGGGATGTCGAAGTCGTGAGCGCATCGCATGCAGGCAAGCCGGTGTGGCATGCACACGGTGATCTTGAAGGATACACGCCGCTTGTGTTTGCTGACGCATATACTGGTGCGGATGTGACGATTCTGTGTCTTGGCCATGGGGCTTCCACAGCATGGATTGCCGAGCATAACGTGTCTGCGAGCGACCGCGTGATTGATCTTGGTAACGACTTCCGCATTGAACATGCATCATCACCTTGGGTCTACGGATTACCTGAAGTGCACCGCGAGCGAATTCGCACGGCAACACGTGTGGCGAACCCTGGGTGCTTTGCTACAGCGATCCAACTTGGGTTGCTTCCGCTCGCTGCGAGCGGACAGTGCACGGGGGATGTTGTGGTGAATGCAGTGACGGGCTCGACTGGGGCAGGGCAAACCCCTTCGCCAACGTCGCACTACTCGTGGCGTGAGCATAACATGCAAGCGTACAAGGTGTTCGAGCATCAGCACGAACCGGAAATGCGTCAAACACTTGGCGATGTACGCATGCACTTTGTTCCCGTACGGGGTCCGTTCACACGCGGTATCTATGCGTCGATCGTTCTTCCTGGAGACTTCAACCGTGATGCCGTGCTTGCACAGTATCGCGAAATGTATGCGACACATCCAATGGTGCGCGTGATGGATGGATCGCCCGACTTGAAGTCGGTAGTGAATACGTCGCTCTGTCGCATCGGCATTGCAGCAAGTGATTCAGCACTTGTCATCACGAGTGTGATCGACAATCTTGGTAAAGGAGCTGCCGGACAAGCCATGCAGAATCTGAATCTGATGTGCGGCTTCGAGGAGACGTTGGGTCTGTTTACAAAACCACTCGCCTACTAAGGGAGCTACGATGAAGCGATTCACATCTGTACATGATGTAGTTGCCGGACCTGGCCTGCAGACAATGCTGGACGAAGCACGTGCGTATGCGCAGAACCCGTGGCGTACACCCGAGCTTGGCGCACGCAAGACTGTTGGATTGCTCTTTATGAACCCGTCGCTCCGTACGCGTATGAGCACACATAAAGCCGCTACGTTGCTCGGAGCAGATGTGATCGTGTTGAACGCCGGTAGCGACTCGTGGACACTCGAAACACGCGATGGCGTGATCATGGATGGCACCACAACAGAGCACATGAAGGAAGCCGCCGCAGTGATGGGTGCATACTGCGACGTGCTCGGTCTGCGCACGTTCGCTTCGCTTACTGATCGCGATGCCGACTACACTGAAGATGTACTCGAGAAGTTCATCGCCTACGCTGGACGTCCGATTGTAAGCCTCGAGAGTGCTACGCGCCACCCGCTGCAGAGCTTTGCAGACTTGATCACGATCGAGCAGCACAAGACAGTAGCGCGACCAAAGGTCGTGCTGACGTGGGCGCCGCATCCGAAGGCACTGCCACAGGCAGTTGCGAATTCATTCGTTGAGTGGATGCGTCATGCAGATGTCGACCTCGTCGTTGCACATCCGAAGGGCTACGAACTCGATGCATCGTTTATCGGCGATGCAACGGTGACGCATGATCAAGACGAAGCACTTCGTGGTGCACACTTCGTGTACGCGAAGAACTGGTCGAGCTATGCTGAGTATGGCGCGATTCTCTCTCGCGACATGTCATGGACAGTGAGTGCTGATAAGATGGCGCTCACAGATAATGCAAAGTTCATGCACTGCCTGCCCGTGCGACGTAACATGATCGTCACCGACGATGTGCTGGATAGTGCGATGTCCATCGTGATCCCGCAGGCAGCCAACCGTGTTGTTTCTGCGCAAACTGTGCTCGCTCGACTGCTTGCAGGAGAGCGCACATGAAGGTGATCAAAATCGGTGGGGCAGTGATTGATACGCCCGAGTTACGCCAGCAAGTGCTGTCTGCAATTGCACAGCTTGGGGCACCATGCGTGGTTGTGCACGGCGGCGGTGTGATCGCCACACGGCTCGCTCAGCAGCTCAATGTGCCGCAAACAATGGTCGAAGGACGTCGTGTTACCGATGCAGAGACACTTGAAATCGTTGTAATGGCATACGCCGGTAACGTCAACAAAACCCTCGTCGCTGAGCTGCATGCAGCTGGATGCTCGAGCATCGGCGTTACTGGTGCAGACGCCGATCTTGTACGTGCGCATCGTCGACAGCATCCAACGATCGACTTCGGATTTGTTGGTGATGTTGATCATGTCGATGCAGATCGACTCCGCAAGTTCCTTCAGCAAGGCGTCAGTATCGTTGTTGCGCCCATCACGCATGATGGCAACGGGCAACTGCTCAACACCAATGCCGACACAATGGCTGCAGAAATCGCCATCGCGCTCGCAGCAACGAGAACGCATGACGACGAAATTGTCTCGCTCCACTTCGTCTTTGAACATCGCGGCGTTCTCGCGTCGATTGACGATGTACAGTCATGCATCCCTGAACTCACCGCCGACGATGTTGCATCGTTGATTGATCGTGGAGTGATTACCAAGGGTATGATGCCAAAGATCACGAACGCACTCCGAGCATCGGCTGCCGGTGTTGCGACGGTGATTCAGCATGTAGAAGACTGCGGAACACTCACGGGGACGCGTGTCCTATGATCGATCTTCTTACAAAGCTTATCGCCACACAGTCCTTCTCGCGCGAAGAACATGCAACAGCCGATATCATCGAAGCAGTGCTGCGCAATGCCGGATGTCCGGTAACGCGCATTGGCAACAATGTGGTGTCGCTGCCTCCCGCAGACGGACGTCCTGTATGGCTTTTGAATTCCCATCATGACACCGTTCGGCCAGGGGGCGGGTGGACTGTTGACCCGTTTACTCCCACCATCGTTGACGGACGTCTGTACGGTCTGGGCTCCAACGACGCTGGGGGTGCACTTGTGATGATGCTCGCTGCGTATCTGCACTTCGCATCGCGTACAGACACGCCCGTGCAGTTCGCCTTCGCTGCAACTGCAGAAGAAGAAATTAGCGGTGAGCATGGTATGGCGCTGCTTACACGCGATGTGTTCCCGACGTATCCCATTGCCTGTGCGCTTGTTGGTGAGCCAACGCAGATGAACATGGCCGTTGCCGAACGCGGCCTCATGGTGCTTGATTGCACATGGCACGGACGCACGGGGCATGCGGCGCGCAAGGAAGGTATCAACGCCATCTACGAAGCACTGTCAGATCTCGTATGGTTCCGCACGTATGAATTCCCGAACACAACGTCTGACCTTGGCGAAGTATCGATGACGGTAACGCAGATCAATGCTGGCTCGCAGCACAACGTTGTGCCTGATGTCTGCACTGCGGTGGTTGACGTGCGCATACCCGGATCGCACACGCATGAAGATGTGCTAGCGGTGATTCAGCAGCACGTTGCGTGTGCATGTGTGCCGCGATCGATGCGACTGCGATCATCGTCGATTGCAGGTGATCATCCTCTTGTGCAGACTGGCATTGCCCTCGGCATGCACACGTATGCAAGTCCGACGATGTCGGACCAAGCGTTGTTGCAGGTTGGAGTACCATCACTGAAGATCGGACCCGGCGATAGTGCGCGATCGCACACACCGGACGAATGGATCGGTATTGACGAAGTTGAGAGCGGCATCACAACATTCATCCATCTCCTCGAATCAACACTTCGGAGTCTGCAATGAAGCCATGGGATAAAGGGGCCCCCATCGACGCACTGATGGAATCCTTCACCGTTGGACG
>CAYXKK010000006.1:0-86863 GCA_964465685.1 uncultured Melioribacter sp. | reverse complement strand
ATGTGTCGCGCGCTGGAATCGGTTAACGAGAATACAGTGACGCTGTAACGAGTCAAACAAGCATGAACGATGATAGGGGCTCACGGTGCAACCGTGAGCCCTTTCTTGTTTTTTTGAGCTGCAGTTTGGTGTCTATCGCTCCAGAATAATCGTCACGGGTCCGTCGTTGATGAGGTGGACCTGCATCATCGCACCGAAGACGCCGGTGGCAACAACGATAGGTGGCTGACAGTCTGAAGCACGTGTGCGCACCATATCTACGAAGGCTTGGAACAGCGGCTCGGCATGCTCCGGGCGTGCAGCATCGATGTACGACGGACGTGTGCCTTTTGATAGGTCTCCGTACAGCGTGAACTGCGACACCAAGAGAATCCCTCCACCGGTGTCGCGCAAGGATCGATTCAACTTGCCTTCCTCGTCTGCAAAGACGCGCAGCGCCAGAAGTTTCTCTGCCATCCACTCACACTGTGCGAGCGTATCCGTGTGGGTGATTCCAATAAGTGCACAAAGGCCGTGGGAGATAGACCCCACAGTGCTTCCAGCTATATCGACGCGGGCCTCGGTGACGCGCTGTATGACGAGTTTCATGAATGTCCTTTCCGACGAACAATATGTAGTTTCGTGGACGAATCATCACTATGAGGACAGTCATTATGAACGTTATCCTCGTCGGACTTCTCGCTGCGGCATTGGCGACTCCGTCATTCTGGCAAGCGGGATCATCAAGGAGCGCAACAACGGCAGCGGCAGACACACGTACCGAAAAGCTCGTATCGTACGGTGCTGGTGTGAAATCGAAATCGCGAATGTCCCTTGCACAGGCAGTGTTGGAGAAGAAGTTCAACTCCACGGTTACGCTCACGGCTACGGTGTCGGAGGTCTGCCAGGTCAAGGGATGCTGGATGATCCTCGTTGATGGCGACACCAAGGTTCGCGTGACGTTTAAGGACTACGGGTTCTTTATGCCGAAGACGCTCGCAGGTAAGACAGTCGTAGTCGAAGGAGTGCTCTCTGAAGAAGTGCTCAGCGAAAAAGATGCCCGCCATTACGCAGAAGACGCTGGCAAGTCGAAGGCGGAGATCGCCAAGATTAAGGGCGACCAGCGTGAACTTGGATTTGAAGCAACGGGCGTGCTAGCGCCAGAAAAGTGAACATACCACTACCATCGTGGGTTGCAGATATCACGCCGCCTTCCTCGCGTGGTGATGATGATGTAATGCGGTACGTGCTTGATCTCGCGCGTGCAAATGTCGAGCATGGCACGGGCGGACCTTTTGCATGTGTGATTATGAGTGATGCAGGTGAGATTCTTGGTGTCGGCGTAAATCTTGTCGAGCAAGAACGTTGCAGCGTGTTTCATGCGGAGATTGTTGCAATCATGAATGCCAGCGACTGCGTGCATTCATGGGACCTAGGCACCGAAACGGGTGCGACGCTGTATACGTCTGCAGAACCATGCGCCATGTGTATGGGCGCAATCCCATGGTCAGGTGTGCATCGCGTGGTGATTGCTGCGCGCGACGAGGATGTTCGTGTGATTGGATTTGATGAAGGGGCGAAACCTTCCGATTGGATCAACGTATACCAGCGCCGCGGAATCAGCGTGCGTCGTGATGTCCTTCGTGAGGAGTCAATCGCAGTGCTCCGCGCCTACGCGGAACGTGGTGGTTTGTTATACAATGGTTGAGGACACAGTAATGAAGTTTACCATCGAACACGCACCAGTCTACGCGTCACTTCGCGTTGATATGGAACAGGGCGAGACGTTCCGCGCAGAGCCAGGAGCGATGTTGTCGATGACGCCGAGTATCGAGCTTGAGACAACGACTGCTGGCAAGGGGCTCTTTGGCACACTTAAAGCAGCTGTTGGCGGCGAGTCGATCTTCGCGTCGATCTTCACCGCACTTCATGGTCCAGGAGAGCTCTACCTAGCCCCCTCGACACCCGGTGACATCATTCGCATTGATCTTCAAAACCAGACTATTCTCGCCTACGGCGGAGCGTATCTGGCTGGAGATGCATCCCTGCAGCTCAGTGCGCGAGGCTCCTTGAAGTCTATGATTGGTGGGTCGGACTTGTTCCTGACAACGATTTCCGGAACGGGGCCGGTGTTTCTGAATGGGTTTGGCGCGATCTACACCAAGACGTTGGGTCCGGGCGAGCCCTATGTGGTGGATTCCGGCCACGTTGTGGCATTTACCGACGGCATTCAGTACTCGATCAAGAAGGCTGCGCGCGGTCTCTTCAGTACGCTGGCCAGCGGCGAGGGTCTTGTGTGCATGTTCTCGGGTCCGGGCACAATCTGGATGCAAACACGGAACGTGCGCGGCTTCGCCCAATCCTTGATTCCGTTCCTGCCACAATCAGGATCATAACGCTCAACTGGAACCACGCCGGTAGTATCTTTGTCGCATGACAGAACAGGTACACGCACTGATCGGGAAAGAATTCCCGTGCCTTGACAAAGGCTTTGTTCGCCTCATCGATGTGATGGGCGATGATGCTGCGATCGTCCAAGCAGCACGCGTTTCCTACGGCACTGGTACGAAGAAGATCAACGAAGACGTGGGTCTGATTCGCTACCTCATGCGTCACTTGCACACGACCCCATTCGAGATGGTCGAGTTCAAGTTTCACGTGAAGTTGCCCATCTTCGTTGCACGCCAGTGGATCCGTCACCGCACGGCGAATGTGAACGAGTATTCAGGTCGGTACTCGGAGATGAAGGACGAGTTTTACGTACCTGCGATTGATCAGGTGCGCGCACAAAGTGCAACCAATAAGCAAGGTCGCGCGGAAGAAGCATTCGATCCGTCGGAAGCAGAGCGCATACGCATGGGCATGCTCGATACCCAGACGCGACTCTACGGTGAGTATCAAGATCTGCTACAAGCTGACCTTGCACGAGAAATCGCACGCATCAATCTTCCAGTATCCAACTACACGGAATGGTATTGGAAGGTTGACCTTCATAACCTGTTCCATTTCCTCAAGCTGCGCATCGATCCGCATGCACAGTACGAGATCCGCGTCTACGGCGAGGCAATGGCACAGATTGTTAAGGCGGCAGTGCCTGTTGCGTACGAAGCATTTGAAGACTACATCCTGCATGCGCGCCGATTCTCACGTCGCGAGCGCACTGCATTGAAAGCGCTATTGCCATCTCTCACTGCTGACCCAACAATCCTCGAAGCTGCAGGCTTAAAGGGGCGTGAGGCGCAAGAGTTCTTGGCAAAGCTCGACGAACTCGCTGCCTTATGATCCGCTGGGTACTGGCATCTCTTGTTGTGCTCTGCGTTAGTTGCGCGGAACAGCAGATTGAGCCATTGCCAGATCTGTACCCATCGGTTCCCTCGAACTTCCCACCTGTTCCGGTGCCATCGGATAATCCGATCACTCCTGCCAAAGTCGCCCTAGGCAAGGCACTCTTTTTTGAACGACGCCTCTCGAGTGACGGCACGATTTCGTGTGCGTCGTGTCACGCCCCAGCCCGGTCGTTCAGTGATGCACCGAATCAGGTGAGCCGTGGGGTAGGGGGCGCACTCGGACAGCGCAATGCACCAACGCTGATTAACGTTGCCTACCGCACGTCGTTGTTCTGGGATGGACGTGCAACTACGTTGGAAGACCAGGCGAAGAGTGCGTTCATGCACTCAGCAGAGATGGATGCCGACACGATCGCCGTTGCCACATTACTCCGCTCTGAAGAATATAGGGGGCACTGGATCGATGCCTTTGGCGATACACTCGTGACGATGCGTCGCGCGATGCAAGCAATTGCGACGTTCGAGCGCACAATCGTTAGCGCGAATAGTCCATATGACAAGTTCGTGCGTGGTGATCGCACTGCACTTTCGCAAATCGAACGTGAGGGCATGGACTTGTTCTTTAGCTCACGTACGATGTGTGGAGCATGCCATAATGGACCCGACTTCACCAACGACCAGTTTCAGAACATCGGTCTCTTCCATCACTACTTCGATCGTGGACGCTACAACGTAACACGTGAACCACGCGACGAGGGCCTCTTTAAAACGCCGACACTCCGCAACGTGGCTATTACTGCACCATACATGGCGACCGGCGACAGTCAAACAGGACTCATGTCGACGCTGGAAGATGTTGTCGAACATTACAACCTTGGTGGCACCGCATTCCCCAATAAGGATAAGCGTGTCAGAGCATTGAATCTGTCCGATCGCGAAAAACTTGCGCTCGTTGCCTTCATGCGAGCACTCACTGACTCATCAGTGTTATCCAACCCTGCATGGACACAGCCATAGATTCGAGTAGCACTGGTCAGTCGTTGCAACACGCAACAGACGTCGACACCGTGATTGTATCCGACTTGCATCTCGGTTCTGCTATGTCGCGCGCGAAAGATCTGACGGACATGCTGCGTCAGCTCACGTACAAGCGTCTGATTCTCAATGGCGACGTGTTCGATGACTTGAATTTCAAACGACTTTCCCACGACGACTGGGAGTTCTTGTCCTTCCTTCGTGCGTCGACCAATGAGCGCCTTGCCCATGAACTTGTGTGGGTGATCGGCAACCACGACGGTGGCGCACCCGAAATCCTCACGCATCTGCTCGGGATTCATATCCACGAAGAGTACGTGTGGCAGCACGTAGGGCAGACCTACCTAGCAATTCACGGGCATCAGTTCGATGCATTCGTGTCGGAACACACGCGCGTAGTCGACATCGCCATTTGGGCGTATTCCGTGTGGCAGAAACTCGATCCAACGCACCGTGCGTCACGACTCGTCAAGCAAGCAAGTCGACAGAGTAAGCGTTGGATGCGTCGTAGTGACAAAGTGGCAAACGAAGCATCTGCCCACGGCAAGTCCACCTACGGAGCACACGTAGTAACGTGCGGGCACACACACCACGCTATGGACGTGATGATCGATGGCGTTCGGTACCTGAACTCAGGATCATGGACTGACAAGCCGTCGACGTACATCATCATCAATCATGACGGTGATGTCGCCATTCACAGCTTTCCGTAATGCAGCAACCTTATCCGTTGTAGGTCGTTGCTCCGCTCAGACCGTGACATGCCTTGAACTTCTTGCCCGAGCCACACGGACACATTTCGTTACGACCAACCTCACGTCCGGTCTTGTGCACCGTATGCGCCTGTGAATGCTCCGCAGCTGCCGCAGCATTCGGGTCGGCACCAAGTGTTGTGCTTGCGCTTGGATGCGAAAACTGCAACGGGCGTGATGTGCTCACGGTTGACCGCAGTGATGGCAACGTAGCCGTTGCTGTGGTTGGTCGCTGTTCGGCCGGCTGTTGCACAGCTTGCTGAGCAGCCTGCTGTTGTGCTTGCTGCTGACGCTGTTGCTCTGTGATCTGAGGATAGTACTTGAAGGCAAATGATACAGTTGCCTTATTGATCTGAGAGATCAACTCAAGGAACACCTTGTACGCCTCTTGCTTGTACTCAAGAATTGGATCCTTCTGACCATAGGCACGCAGATAGATCCCTTCCTTGAGGTCGTCCATGCTACGGAGGTGGTCACGCCATTCATCGTCGATCGCACGCAGTGCTGCGACGCGCTCAAGTGCACCCATGAAGTCAGGTCCGAGCATCGACTCTTTGCGATCGTAATACTCTTCTGCGGCATCAACAATACGCTGAACGACGTCCTCGCGTTTGAGTGAAGCGAACTCGTTTTGTGAGAGATCAACATCACAGAGCATTGTCACGCGTACTTCATTGCGCAGTGCTTCGACGTCACCACCGCTGTGATGCTCGTCATACCAGCCTTCGGCCAGCTCACGAACGTATTCCATTACTTCGCTACGCAGCCGCTCGCCCATCAGCGCGTGACGTCGACGATCGTAGATCACTTCGCGCTGCTGGTTCATCACGTTGTCGTACTCGAGCAGGCGCTTGCGAATACCGAAGTTGTTTGATTCAACCTTCTTCTGCGCGTTCTCAACGCTCTTCGTGACCAGTCCGCTCTCGATTGGCTCGCCGTCAGGCACCTTCAGCCGCTGCATCACTGCTGCGATGCGCTCACCACCAAAGAGGCGCATCAGGTCATCTTCCAGCGAAATAAAGAACTGCGATGATCCTGGATCACCTTGACGTCCAGCACGACCACGCAGCTGGCGGTCGATACGACGTGCTTCGTGACGTTCTGTACCAATGATTGCAAGACCACCGGCTTCACGTACATCAGGCGCCAACTTGATGTCGGTACCACGACCAGCCATGTTCGTCGCGATCATCACCGCACCGCGACGTCCGGCATTTGCAACAATTTCGGCTTCACGTTGATGTTGCTTCGCGTTCAGCACGTTGTGGTTGACGTTCGCGCGCTTGAGCATCTTCGAGAGGAGTTCGGATACTTCGACACTTGTTGTTCCAACGAGTACTGCGCGCCCCTTTTCAAGTTCTTGCTGAACTGCTTCCACCACGGCGTTGTACTTCTCGCGCTTGGTACGGAAGATCTTGTCATCCATGTCCTTGCGCTGAATGCCTCGGTTCGTAGGAATCACAACGACATCGAGTTCATAGATCTGCCAGAACTCACCAGCTTCTGTCTCGGCTGTTCCTGTCATGCCGGCGAGCTTGTGGTAGAGACGGAAGTAGTTCTGGAGCGTGACTGTCGCAAATGTCTGCGTGTCCTGCTCAACGAACACACCTTCCTTGGCTTCGATCGCCTGATGAAGTCCGTCAGAATACCGACGTCCCTCAAGGATACGACCCGTGAACTCATCGACGATCTTAATCTTTCCATCGGCAACAACGTACTCGTCGTCGCGCACATACAGCGTGTAGGCGCGAAGGAGTTGGTTGATGATGTGGATGCGATCTGAACGGTCCGAAAACACGCGCATAAACTCGTCACGGCGAAGTGTCTTCTCATCTGCGGAAAGGGATGCATCGCCTTCGAGCGCGCTCATCTGCGATGCAATGTCTGGGATCACGAACATCTCTGGATCCTCTTGCGAGGAACTCAGCAGTTCGCGACCCATGTCCGAAATGTCGATTTGATGATTCTTTTCATCGACCGTGAAGTAGAGCTCCTTGTCGATGATCGACATGCGTTGACCTTGATCCCTGAGGTAGTCAAGTTCCGTATCACGCATCAACTTTAGCGTGTCTGGATCTTGAAGCATCTTCAGAAGCTTGCTTTGCTTTGGCATGCCGCGATGCGCACGGAGGATGTTCACGCCAGCTGCTACACGATCTTCTTTGAAACCGGTTGCAAGCAGCTTCTCAGCTTCAGCGACCATGCTGTTGGCTAGACGTGCTTGAGCATCAACAAGGCGTTGCACGCGCGGCTTCATTTCAACGAATGCTTGTTCCGTCGATCCTGCAGTAACCGGACCCGATATGATGAGAGGCGTACGAGCTTCGTCGATCAAGACAGAGTCAACCTCGTCAACGATTGCAAACCAGTGTCCGCGCTGCACCATATCGTGTGCGTCCGTGACCATGTTGTCGCGCAGGTAGTCGAAGCCGAACTCGTTGTTCGTGCCCCACGTGATGTCGGCTGCGTACTGTGCGTGTCGTTCGTCTGGACGCATGTCTGATTGGATGCATCCCGTGGTTACGCCGAGGAAGTCGAAGATCGGACGCATCCACTCGCGGTCACGTCGAGCAAGGTAGTCATTGACAGTAACGAGGTGGACACCGCGGCCAGCGAGGGCATTGAGGTAGAGGGGAAGGGTCGAGACCAGCGTCTTACCTTCACCCGTGCTCATTTCCGAAATCTTACCTTGGTGCAGCACCATGCCACCGATCAGCTGCACGTCGTACGGAACCATGTCCCATGTTTGCTCTGTGCCGACAACCATGTACGTGTGTCCGACAAGACGACGGCAAGCGTCTTTCACTGCGGCAAACGCTTCCGGCAGAATCTCATTCAGTGTTGCTTGGATTGTCTCAAACTGCTCGCGCTCATTTGCGGTAATACGCGCATAGAGATCGGAACGCTCAGCATGCTCTAGCTCGGCATCGGTGCGCAACCGCTCGCGAATTGCTTCGACTTCTGCCACCAGATCCTTCACCGATGCTTGGATGCGCTCACGGAATTCAACCGTCTTCGCGCGCAGTTCATCATCGCTCAGCGTAGCGTAGGATGCAAAATGCTCGTTGATTTCATCAACGATTGGGCGGAGTGCCTTAACATCCTTATCGTGCTTCGAGCCACCAAGGACAGACTGTAGAAACTTGAGCATGGTCGTTTCGTGTTGTGAAGGTCAGCGGGCGATGACGTGCTTCATGAGGGTTTGGTGCCACCCATGCGTCTAAGCCTGCAAAAATACTCTGTAACTTCGTGGCACCCCAACGAGATATTCTGAACCACGAGCCCCTTATGAGCGAAACCGCCTCCGATCTCCGTGTCTACTCGCCCGAGCACCTGTTAGAGCAGGCGAAGACAGCGAGTGAACACCTCGGATACAAGCTGGTCGAATTCTACGTCGACGCCGATGGACTCCTTTCGAAGCAGGTCACGGAGCGCACAGCAACATTCTACCTGTCACCATCAGGGGGCACGCTCCGCGATGCGGATCTCAACATTGTGCTCTACAGCGCAAAGTTTGATGTGTACAAGGGTTATGGAAGGGCAACGTGATCTATCTCGACAATAGTGCTACCACAGCGCTTGATGAAGCTGTCCTTGAAGAGATGCTTCCATGGCTCCGCAGCGAGTATGGGAATGCTTCGAGCATTTATGCGCTCGGACGACGTGCACGCGTAGCCATTGAGAAGGCGCGATCGGAGATCGCTTCGCTCGTAAACGCGCATCCTGCCGAGATCACCTTCTCGAGTGGCGGGACTGAGTCGAACAATAGTATTCTCATGAGTGCGTGTCGTGCGTCCGGACTCGTTGATCGCGTCGTGGTAGGAAGTATCGAACACCATGCGGTGCTCGCCCCCTCGGAGGAGCTAGCGCGGCAGGGTTTCGGACATCACATGCTGGGTGTGGATGCTGACGGACGCTACAATCCTGATGAGGTCGGGACGTACAATGACGCACGTACGCTTGTGTCGCTCATGCATGCAAACAACGAAACAGGGGCGATCCAGCCATTGGAGCGCATTCGCGCGGCGGCTCCAGATGCTCTTGTGCACACGGACGCTGTGCAAACACTCGGGAAGATCCCAGTCGATATGCAGCAGGTAGGTGTCGACTTTGCGAGCTTTTCTGCGCATAAGATTCACGGACCCAAGGGTGTGGGCGCGATGTTTATCCGCAAGGGCATCGACTTCAAAGCGCATCAGGTAGGGGGCGGACAAGAACGCAACCGTCGTGCGGGGACCGAGCCCGTGGCGCTCATCGTCGGCTTCGCCGCAGCTCTGCGTCGATGCGTCGCAGAGATGGATGCTCGTGCTGCCCACATGCGAGCGTGCATTGATCACGCACGCGCTGCCATCAGCGAGCGTATCCCAGACGTGCGGGTCAATACCCCAGAATCGGCATCACTGCCCAACATCCTCAATGTCTCGTTTCGTGATGCCGACCGACTTGATGGAGAGTCGATCCTGCAGTTGATGGACATTAAGGGAATTGCCGTGTCGAATGGCAGTGCTTGTGTCTCAGGGAGCCTCCAGCCATCGCATGTGCTCTCAGCCATGGGGCGTTCAGCAGCCGAATCTCGTGCCGCTGTTCGTATCTCCGTGGCGCATACAACCACCATGGAAGATGTCGTCACCGCTGTCGATGCACTCGCAATAATCCTGCATGACTTGCGTGAACGGAGGTAATCCTGTATGTTGCGTGTTGTAACACACAATTCACTGTTCACGTTTTTCTTTCAAGGGTTCACCATGCGCACATTCGTGGCATCAGTCTTGGCATTCACAGCAGCATCGATGATGCTGACAGCAGGCACAGCTATTCCAGGCGCACCAGCCGGAACGAAGAAGTATTCGCTCAACAACACAGTTGGCAAGAACGGCATCGAGTTCCTTTCGAAGGCCCCAATGGAGGATATCAACGGAACGTCGGATGGCGTTACAGGATCGTTCAACCTGGATCCAGCGAACCTCGAAGCAACGACGGGCAAGATGGAAGTCAAGGTCCTCACGATGAAGACAGCCAATTCGAAGCGTGACGAGCACATGTATGATGCGATGTGGCTGGATGCAGAGAAGTACCCAACAATCGTGTTTGACGTGACAGGCCTCAAGGACGTCAAGGTCACGAAGGACGGCGGCAAGCATGTTGTAACAGCAACAGCAGTGGGCAACTTCACATGCCACGGCGTCACGAAGGCATCAACAGCCGCAATCACACTGACGTACATCCCAGAGTCAGCTGAAACAAAGAAGCGCGCTTCTGGCAACCTGGTGATGATCGACGCTAAGTTCAACGTCGCGCTTGCCGACCACAAGGTCTCTGGCAAGGCTGGCGTGGTTGGTAAGAGCGTCGGTGAAGTGATTTCTGTAACAGCAAAGCTGTTCGCGAACTCCTAAGCCCACATTGAATGTTTGTAACGGGGTTGATGGCTTGCCATCAACCCCGTTGTATTTTACGGCATTACTCCCGAGGATCTCCATGCTGACACACGTTATCCGCATCATCATTCCTGTTCTCCTCGTCGCAGCTACCACATCGATGCGCGCCGACAGTAACGGCAAGACTGGATCGTTTGCTGCTGGCTGTGGAACATGCCACGGTGGTGTAAATCAAGGCACTGCAGTCACACTCGAGGGTCCGCGTACCATTCGTGCGGGACAGCAGGGCAACTACACATTTGTCGTTGGTCATGCGAATCCGGCGAATCAAGATGCTGGATTCAATCTCTCGTTCCGTGACGGGGGCGCAGCTGCCGGCACGATCACTGCTGGAAATGGTTCACAGGTAATCAATGGTGAACTCACGCATACCGGACCAAAGGCTATGGCAAATGCAACGGCTCGGTTCGACTTCAGGTGGACTGCCCCGGCAATGCATGGAGTATATCAATTCAATGGGGCAGGCAACGCCGTCAACCTAGATGGTATCGCAACGGGCGCTGACTTCTGGAATGTAACCGGGAGCATCAACATCACTGTATCTGGTGCAAACTTTACTGGACCTACTACTGCGATCTCGGTGTGTCGCGGTCAGATACTGAACCTGGCATGGGATCAGACAGGACTAGATCAAGTACGAATCGAGTGGTCGAGTAATAACTTCGCTACGACGGAAGTGATCGCCACTAGCATCGCTGCTAGTGCCGAGGCACTGGCCTACACAGTCCCAGAGACCCAAGCTGCTGGGAACTACATTGTCCGCATGGTCGACCCGGCCACAGGTGGGGAGATAGCACGCCTGATGGTGCCGATCACCATCGTAGCGGGACCAGTGATCCTTCTCGAACCCGAACCTGTGCTAGTCTGTGAAGGAAAGGCCCTCACGCTTACTGTTGGTGCTGATGGAACTGATCTTCAGTATCGCTGGCGCCGCGACGGTGTTGAGATTCCAGGTGGGACAAAGCCCGTGCTTGAGATTAAGAAGCTAACAGCGCAGGAAGGTGGCGTGTACGACTGCGTTGTCTACGGATGTGGTGGCAATACAACATCGAAAAGTGCACTTGTTACCGTAGGACAGCCACCGTTCATTACGACACAGCCAATCGCACAAAGCGCCTGCGAGGGAGAAACGGTCACGTTCACCATGGATGCCACAGGTAACAACATCACATTCCAGTGGTTGAAGAATGGATCTCCAATTCCTGCAGCTACGACGAAGCAGTTGGTACTCTCCAAGATCACATTGTTCGATGAGTCCACGTATTCGTGTCTCGTCGAAGGGGCGTGCGCACCGACAGCCACAACTAACGAAGTGAGACTTAACATCGTTGAGCGTCCACAGATTCGAACGCAGCCCGTTGATAGATCATATCGAGTTGGAGACACACTGCTGCTCACGTTTGACGTGTTTGGTGAAGAGTTGTCCTACCAGTGGTTCCGACAGGGAGCAGCGGTGCCAGGTGCAACAACACGACTCTTTCAAAAGCTGCCGGTAACCAAGGCCGATTCAGGTACATGGGTTTGCAAGGTGATGAACCTGTGTGATACCATCGAGACTCGGAATGTACAGGTGGTTGTGACATCGAATGACGGTCCCGGCAAGCTTACTCTCACGTCACCGGGATTATCGCTTCAACAGGTGCCCGCATGTGCAGTGATCGACACAACGATCACTGCGTTGTTGATAAATGAGGGAGGTGCACCTGTCACCATCACATCCGTGTCTGCAGATCCAGCATCAACAGTTGTCTTGCGAGGGTTTGTGACGCCGCTCGTCCTTGAACCGAATGCGCAATACAGCGTCACGATGAGCATCACGCCACGTGTCGTTGGTGCGTTCACAGCTACCGTGTCATTCTTCACGTCGGTAGGTTCATCGACCTACAGGATTTCTGGCGAAGCAGTTCCGAGCGTCACCTTTGCTAAGGACACGATCCGGTACACGCGTGGCGTGAGCGGTGAGCAGTTATGCAACGTTACACTCCCGCTTGGATGTCCAGAGACGTCTGTGACGCGTGTGCGTCTTACGGGACTTGGATCAACTTCGTATCAACTTCAGGCATTGGATGCCCCCTTGCCAATTTCACTATCGCGCAATGGCATTCTAAATGTGTGTGTTGAATCCACTGCGCCGGATGGACCCGACGCGTTGCTCTCCGTTGAGACTGCGCATGGGACGGCGCAGTACGTTGTCACACGTAATCCAGTGACAAGTGTTGAAGAAGATGAGCAGAAGATTCTGGGTAACGTGAAGGTGCGTGTTGTGCCGAATCCGATGACAGATGAGTTGCGCATCACATCAACGAATCCGGCCACGATGAACATTCGCATTGTTGATGTAACGGGTACAACTGTGACCACACTTCGTGGCCAATCCGAGGTGGTATGGGATCGCCGCAATCGTAGTGGCGCGACGGTGCCTTCTGGGCTTTATGTTGTGATCATTGATCACAACAATCAGCAGCGAGTAGAGAAGGTACTTGTTCGCTAACGTACCTCACGACACGTACAAACGATAACGGCCTGACATCGAAATGATGTCAGGCCGTTTCTGTTGACGAAGCGAGAAACGCGTGACGCTTACGGGAAGATTCCCAACGCAGCGTACGATTGCGCGATCTTGTCGATCGAGCTTACAAAGGCTGCCGTGCGCATGTCTTTCACGCGTGGGTTACCGTTGTAATGCTCCATGATTGAGTGATACGACGCAATCATCGTGTCTTCAAGACCTGAGTTCACAAGATCTTCTTCATCTGCACCACGAGCAAGCATTGCGCGCTCAGCGAGTGTAAGGCTCTTGCCGGTGAGACGCTCAACCGTCTCGATGATGCGAAGACTCGAACCCTCGTCGAAGCGCTTGTCCATACGACCAAAGCGCACGTGCGAAAGGTTCTTGAGCCACTCGAAGTACGATACAACTACACCGCCAGCATTCACATACATGTCAGGCATCACGAGGATGCCCTTCTTGAGAAGGATTGGCTCTGCCTCAGATGTGATAGGACCATTTGCACCTTCGGCAATGATCTTTGCCTTGATCTTCGCGGCATTACCCTTGTGGATCTGCGACTCAAGCGCTGCTGGCACGAGAATGTCGCACTCGTGCTCGAGAACGCTGTTACCTTCCTTGATTGTCTTTGCGCCGGCAAAGCCCGTGATCGAGCCCTTCTTTGCGTGGTGTGCCCTCAGAGATTCGATGTCGATGCCCTTCGGGTTTACAACTGCACCGTCCCATTCAATGATGCCGATAATCGTTGCGCCGCCCTCTTGAAGGAACTTCGCAGCGTGGTAGCCCACGTTGCCAAAGCCTTGGACGATCACACGCTTGTCGGACAAGCCTGTTGTCATCTTCAGCTTCTTCATGAGCTTTGGATCATTCACAGCCTCGCGAACTGAGAAGAACAACCCACGCCCCGTCGCTGCTGTGCGACCACGAACGCCCCCTTGACCCACAGGCTTACCCGTGACGCAACCAAGTGCGTTGATGTCGTCCTTCACCATCGATTGATAGGTGTCGGCGATCCATGACATTTCGCGCGGACCAGTACCGTAGTCTGGCGCCGGTACGTCGACTGCCGGTCCGATAAAGTTCTTCTTGATGAGCTCAACGGTATAGCGGCGTGTGATGCGCTCGAGTTCTTCAGCAGTGTACTGCTTTGGATCGATGCGAATGCCACCCTTACCACCACCAAACGGTACGTCAACAACAGCGCACTTATATGTCATCAGCGCCGCAAGTGCCTGTACTTCTTCCTGATCGACCGTCATTGCATAGCGAATCCCACCCTTCGTTGGAAGCTTGTGGTGGCTATGCTCGGCACGCCATGCTTGAATCACCTGAATGCCGCCCTTGATGCGGACAGGGAACTGCATGTAGTATACCGAGTTACAGGCTCGAATTTGATCGAGCAAGCCCTTCGGATGATCCATGATCGCTGCTGCCTTATCGAAGTAGGCATTCACCGACTCAAGGAACGGGTTGTGTCCAGCAAACGGAGACGATGCCGCGCCGGTTTTTGCTTTGGAAGCCATAGGGAGGCTTTAACGGTGGAACAAAACGTGAAAATCGTGAATTACAGGTTACCGCGAAGCTCTTGTTCGCGTTCAATCGACTCAAACAGTGCCTTAAAGTTTCCTTTTCCGAATGACTTAGCACCTGCACGCTGAATAATCTCGAAGAATACCGTCGGACGATCTTCAACAGGCTTTGTGAAGATTTGCAGTAGGTATCCTTCGTCGTCGCGGTCGATGAGAATGTTCAGTTTCTTAAGCGCCTCGAGATCCTCCTTGATCTCACCGACGCGTGTTGGGATGTCCTCGTAGTACGTTTCCGGTACATAGAGAAACTGCACACCACGGCGACGAAGTTCACCAACGGTGTGGATGATATCATTCGTCGCTACAGCGATGTGCTGTACACCAGCGCCGCGGTAGAACTCGATGTATTCTTCAATCTGGCTCTTGCGCTTGCCTTGTGCAGGTTCATTGATCGGGAACTTGACATAACCAGATCCGTTCGACACCACCTTCGACATCAGCGCTGAATACTCCGTGGAGATATCACTGTCGTCGAATGTGATTAGCAACTTGAAGCCCATCACATCTTCGTAGAACTTGACCCATTCGTTCATGTGGCCGAGCTCGACATTACCTACACAGTGGTCGACGTAGAGAAGACCAATTGGTTCTGTAGTGTACCCGTCGTCGATAGCCTTGTATCCTGGCATGAACACGCCGGTGTAGTTCTTGCGCTCAACGAACGTGTGGATGGTGTCGCCATAGGTGTGGATCGATGCGACCACTACCTCGCCGAATTCGTCCATTAGTGTTGTAGGTTCTTGTGCGCTCTTCGCGCCGCGAGCAGTCGTAGCCTCCCATGCAGCACGCGCATCATCGACCCAGAGCGCGAGTACCTTGACGCCATCGCCGTGTTTGGCGATGTGTGCAGTCATGTCGTTGTCGGGGTGCAATGGCGTGGTGAGCATCAGACGAATCTTGCCCTGTTGCAGCACGTACGACGCGCGGTCACGAACACCAGTCTCAGGTCCGGCATACGCAACCAGCTGGAACCCAAACGCTGTGCGGTAGAAATATGACGACTGCTTTGCGTTGCCGCAGTAAATCTCGAGATAATCAGTGCCGTTTAGCGGAAGGAAGTCTTCCGTTGCTACGGCCGATGGTGCATCCATTGTTGCTGTGCTCATGACAGAGTACTCCTACTGTGCAGTATTCGAAGGGTGAGGTGTTGTGAAGCTCTCAGCGCATGTACGGAGAACTTGGGTGAGACGTTCCATTTGCGTCGGAGTACCTGTGCTGATGCGCACGCATGTAGGCAAGCCAAATCCGATGAGTGGACGCGAGATAAAGCCGTTGTGAAGCAGATGGAGATGAAACGCTTCAGCACGTGTTTGCGTGTGAAGGTCGATCATCACAAAGTTGGCAACGCTTTGCGAGGCCGTGAAGCCGAGTTCGTTTAGTGTTTTGTGCAGTAGTGTCAGTGCTGATGCATTCAACGCTAACGTTTGTTCAACGAAAGTTTGGTCATCGATAGCGGCAATCGCCGCGGCACAACCAATTCCATTCGGATCGAACGGCAACTTTGTGCGGTGAAGCCATTGAATCACATCGGCATGGCCTAGTGCATACCCAATGCGTAGTGCCGCGAGTCCGTATGCCTTCGAAAACGTGCGGAGGCGAATCAGATTCGGACGTGTAAACGCTTCCGAAGGATAGGTATCAGGTGCGAGGTGTCGGGCATACTCGACATACGCCTCGTCGAGTACGACCAATACATCTGTTGGTATCTGGTCCATCAACCACACAAGCTCATCATGGCTGATGAACGTACCTGTGGGATTGTTCGGATTCGCGATGTAGACGATCTGTGTTGTGCTGTCGGCGGCCGCAGCTAGTGCACGAACATCAAAACGATAACCCGGCAGCATCGGTACGAGACGGAACTCGCGGTCGGCCCCCTTCACTGCAAGACGGAAGCTGACAAAGGAGCCCTCGCTACTAAGCGCTGTGCGACCAGGGTGCAGGAAGACGCGCATTACCTGATGGATGATCGCATCGCTACCGTTGTTGAGGCTAATGCACTCTGGCGCTACTCCATGCATCGCTGCGATGTGTGATCGCAATGCAAGACCACCGTCCTGATAGAGTCCTATCGAGGAGAGTGCGTCAATCGCTGCAGCCGTTGCGGCCGGCGAAGCTCCCAGTGGATTTTCGTTCGAAGCCAACTTCTCGACGTGATCGAGGCCGTATTGGGCCTTGATGTGTTCCGGTGATGCACCCGGCGTGTAGGCCGAGATCTCGCGAAGATGGGGGTTGGGAGAAATCATTGACCACAAAACTACGAACGGGGTCTCTATCTTCGCGGGTCTTCAACGATTGATTTCTTCCGTGGCTCACACTTCTCGACCGACAATAGTCATCGTCTTCACAGGTGGCACAATTGCCTCGACACTCGATCGCGAGTGGGGTGGCGTTGTACCCAGTCTCACTGGTGGTGAGATCCTTGCGCGCATCCCCGAAATACGGGCACAAGCGGATCTGCGGGTGCACGAATACGGCACCTTCCCGGGTCCGCACATGACCCTTGATCGCATGCACGATGTGCAGCGAATTGTGCAGGCGTATGTCGATGATCCAACGATCGACGGCGTAGTAATTACGCATGGCACTGATACGCTCGAGGAAACTGCGTATTTCCTCGACTGTACCGTGTCGACGAACAAGCCGATTGTTGTCGTTGGTGCTATGCGCAACAGCAGCGAACCCGATTGGGACGGTCCGCGCAATCTTCGAGATGCAGTAGCGGTTGCGGCGCACGATGGCGCAGTTGGACTTGGCGTGTTGATCTGTCTAGGGGGCGTTCTCACTGCGGCCTCGGAGGCATCAAAGACTGATACACAAGACCTATCGACCTTCACCAGCTTCGACTTCGGACCAGTCGGTCGGATATCGAACGGGGTGTTGATGATCCATCGCACACCGTTTCATCGTGAAGTGTTTGCGATTGACCACCTGCCGGCGTTTGTGCCATTACTCAAATCCTACGCAGGGATGGACGGCACGCTGTTGCGTGCGGCGCGCGACGCGGGAGCACAAGGAATCGTCATTGAAGCTTTTGGTGCCGGAAACGTCACACCCGATGTCTATCGTGCACTGCAGGAGTGCGTTGAAGCGGGCTTGCCCGTTGTCCTTGTTTCGCGCTGTCCGGTCGGACGCATTGAGCACATCTACGCGTACGAAGGGGCAGGCAAGCACCTTCACGAGGCCGGGGTAATTTTTGCCGATTACCTCAACGGACAAAAGGCGCGCATTAAGCTAATCTGTGCACTCGCAGCGGGACGTACGGTGGCGGATATTCGTCGTGCATTCGAGTGGATGGATGCGCAGGGGGCCAGCAACGCATGAGAAGTACCGTCGCAACGATTGATCTGGATGCACTCGCGTGGAATTACCATGCGATACGATCGCGCATCGGGAGCGCGCAGATGCTCGCAATGGTTAAGGCAAACGCCTATGGTCATGGCATGATTGGTGTCTCGCGTGTCTTGCAGCACCTCGGTGTTGACATGCTGGGAACCGCGTTTGTCTCCGAAGCACGTGAGTTGCGTGCTGCCGGCGTAACGATTCCGATTATGGTACTTACGCAGGTCGAGCCGCATGAAGCGGCCGAGGCCGTAGAACTAGATCTTATCACGGTCGTTGGTGATCCTGGACAAGCAAAGGCATTAGCTGACGCCGCACTTGCACGAAACACAGTTGCTGATGTCCACTTGTATGTCGACACCGGAATGAGTCGTGATGGCGTTCGTGCGCATGATGCCCCGCACCTTGCGCAGGTACTGCAGTCGATGGAGGGACTCCGCTGCTCAGGAATTTGCACGCATTTCGCGACAGCCGATGACGTACACAACCCATTCCTCACGGAACAGTTATCCACTTTTCGACATGTCATCGAACAATGTGCCCTTGTGGGGTGTAGCTTTGCCACTGTTCACGCAGCCAATACTGGCGCGTTGTGGCAATCAGCGGACACGCATCTTTCGCTCGTGCGCCCCGGCTTGTCGCTCTATGGATACGCATCTGCGGAGACGCACGTTGCCCCACTCCGGCCTGTGATGCGGCTGTCATCCACCGTGGTGTCAGTTCGTCGAGCATGGCCAGGAGAAACGGTGAGTTACGGACGTCGGTATATGGTCGCTGAAGAGGCAACAATCGCAACAGTTCCAATCGGTTACGGGGACGGGTACATGCGTGCACTCACGGGGTCGGCGCACTGCTTGATTCGTGGGAAGCGGTATCCTGTTGTAGGTACAGTATGCATGGATGAAATCATGGTCAATGTCGGCAACGATGACGTCCAGCTTGGTGATGAAGTTGTACTCCTCGGCGTACAGCAGACGGAACATGGAGGCGGAGCGATCGACATTGATGAGCTTGCCACATGGGCGCACACCATCCCATACGAGATCACCACGGCTGTATCGGCACGCGTGCCTCGATTGTTCACAGGAGCTCTTGCAGCGATAGCGCAAGGTTCGAAACTCTGATCTAGCATGTATAGCGTTCGACTTAACAACTTCGAGGGTCCGTTAGATCTCCTGCTCTTCTTCATCAAGCGAGATGAGCTGGACATCTACGACATTCCGATTGCCTCTATAACACAGGAGTTCCTTGAGTACGTAAAAGTGCTCGAGCTTCTGGACCTCGAGCTTGCGGGCGAGTTCATCGTGATGGCGTCGATGCTCGTGCAGATCAAGGCTCAAATGCTGTTGCCCCGCGAGGAATCAGCTGCGTCGGTGTTGGGTGAGATTGATGACGATGATCCGCGCGCAGAACTCGTTCGACGCCTTATTGAGTACAAGCGCTTCCGTGAGGCTTCTGATTCCCTTGCCCTGTCGGTAGAGAATCAGCGTTATGTGATGTATCGCAACGTGTTCGAGGCTGAAGAGATTCACGCCGCTGACACCGGTGCGTATCGGAACGCAACGTTGTTTGATCTGTTGAAGGCGCTCAAACGAGCAATCGAGCGAGCACCGGAGAAGCCGGATCCACACGTAGTAACGCGATTCCCAATCACCGTTGAGGAAAAGTCCGAAGAGATCATTCACATGCTGCGTCAGCGTCCGGCTGTGCGCTTCTTTGAACTGATCGGCGGACTCACCAAGATGCATATCGTGGTGACGTTCCTTGCACTTCTTGAGTTAGCAAAGCTGCATCGCATCATCGTGCAGCAAGATGAGCGATTTGACGACATTATCATTGCCCAGCGTAGCGACGAGGCGCAAGCCGCGCAGGACGCATCGCCGGAGCAGTCAACGCAGGATGAACTACAATGACAGAGTTTGAACACGAACAACTTGAACGGGCAGTCGAACAACGTGAGCTGCCGTATTTCTTCACGCTTGAGCGTCAAGAACAACTCCACGCGCTTGAAGCCCTAGTTTTCGCCAGCGAGGAACCGCTGACGAACCGGATGCTTCATCGACTGCTCGTGCTTGAGGATCCATCGCAACAAGTGCCGGGTCAGCAGCAGTTGCCCCTTGAAGGAGATCAGCAGCAAGCAGCACCAGAAGCAGTTGTGCCGACGTTCGATGTGCCCAAAGAGTTCTTCGATGAACTCGTTGAGGAAATCAACGACGAGCTTGAACGTGTCGAGCGTCCGTATCGCATCGTGAAGATCGCAGGTGGGTTCCAGTTCGCAACAACGCCTGCGCACGGACAACTTGTGCAGCGTTTGCTCAAGGCCAAGAATCGTAGACGTCTCACGCAAGCAGCGCTTGAGACGGTTGCAATCATTGCCTACCGTCAGCCAATGACCAAAGCCGAGATTGATGCCATTCGTGGAGTCAACAGCGGGGAAGTGGTGAACTCTCTCGTCGAAAAGCAACTGGTCGCAATGGTCGGTCGCGCCGAGACTATTGGTAAGCCCCTTCTCTACGGCACCACCGAAGAGTTTCTTCGCGTATTCGGCTTAAACGACATCTCGGATCTTCCGAAGCTTCGCGAGATTGATGATCTGATCAAGACTACGACGACAATGATTGATCTCGACGACTCGATCTCGATAAAGACCGATCACCGCACGCTCCGAAAGCAACTCGCACTTCTACTTGATGGCGATGCTCCGACGACATCAGAGGACGCATCGTCAACAACAGAGGCCACATCTGGCGCCTACTGGCACCACTCGATGGAAAACGAGGCTGAACACGGCCTTGTTGAAGATCCAGAACCAGGAACGTGGGAAGATGATGCAGACAACGGCAGTGCGGAAAACACAGTAAATCCATTGAAATCAGATGATTAGACGTGTTTGCAGACGCAGCTGCAATGAGACGGAAACCGAAAACACTGTAACGGTTTCCACGAATCACTGTTAGTTTATGTGTTGTGCAACCTGTGGTGCAGCTCGGTAGTCATGCACCGTCCCTCACCCAGAGAGGGGCATCACGTCCAAGGGACACAATGGAACTCCATGCCGTAAACCCCTCCTTGGCATGGGTTGGCCCCACCAGCAATGGTGGGGTTTTTTTGTTTGATTTGTGGTATGCGCAACTATCCAAACATTGAGCTTCTACACCCGCTCACCATTGACATTGCAGAGTCTGAGCTCATGCAGATGCTGTTGTCACAGATCGCGTGGCGTGATGAACAGATTACCATGTTTGGTCGGACGATGCTCCAACCACGACGCGTCGCGTGGTATGGCGACGCACATGCGTTGTACACGTATTCGAGTATTCGTCACGAGCCTCTTCCGTGGACACCTGTACTCGAGCAGCTTCGACGCGCGATTGAGCAATGCACAGCATCGAGATTCAACAGTGTGCTGTGCAATCTCTATCGTGATGGATCCGACTCTATGGGCTATCACAGTGATGATGAGCCTGAGCTTGGCGAACAGCCGGTTATCGCATCGTTCAGCGTAGGTGCCGAGCGCATGCTGCACTTTCGTCATCGCCTAGATCGATCGCTACCAACTGTCAAGGTTCCGCTACCATCGATGAGTGTGCTGATCATGCGCGGTTCGACGCAGAAGGAGTGGAAGCACGCTCTGCCGAAGACGAAACGGTGCGACATGCCGCGCGTGAACCTAACGTTTCGCGCTATCCACGTAGCTTAACGCGACGCGTCGAGCGTGATCGTCATGCCATCAACCGCAAACTCGACGCGTTCGGGCAGCCGCTGCATGTCGCGCGCGTGCAGGATCTGATGGGCAATGTGTGTGAGAATCGCACGACGTGGCTTGAGCAGCGCTATGATATCAAGAGCTTGCTCGATGGTGAAGTGCGTAGGGTGTGGCTCCCAGCGCAGACCATCAATGATCAGCGTATCGAGATCCTGCAGACGTTCCAGTGCACGCTCAGGAATAAGGTTCGTGTCGGTGCAGTAGGCAACATCTCCGAACCGATACCCATTCACGCGCATCGAAGCGCCGTGGCGCATCGGGATTGGAAGCACAGGGATTGTGCCGATCATCAACGGCTCTTCGTCAATCACGTGTGTTATGATCGATGGAACAGAAGCTCCCGTTGACACGACATCACCAAAGGCATACGGGAAGGTCGCACGGAGGACGTCCAGCGTTTCCTGCATGCCGTAAATCGGTAGGGGGCGACCACTGCGAAAGTTGTACGGACGGATGTCGTCGAATCCACCGATGTGGTCGAAGTGGTGATGTGTAAACAACACCGCATCAAGGTCCAGCACGTTGTGCTGAAGCATCTGCTGACGAAAGTCTGATGATGTGTCAACAACGAGCGTGGTCGCGGCATCCTGCACTAAGAGCGACGTGCGCAGGCGACGATCTCGTATGTCAGTACTGGTGCACGTTGGACATTCACACGCAACGGAAGGGACGCCGGTGGACGTACCACTACCGAGAATCGTGAACTTCATTAGACGTGACGTTCTGCGTGGTACGAACTGCGAACCAGTGGACCGGACTCAACGACTGCGAATCCCATCTCGAGTCCGACTGTGCGATAGTGGGCGAACTCGTCCGGATGCACAAATCGATCTACCGGGAGGTGGTTCTTTGTCGGTTGGAGGTACTGTCCGAGCGTGAGGATGTCGACGCTGACGCCACGAAGCTCTTTCATCACCTCAATGACTTCGGCTGGTGTTTCGCCGAGTCCGAGCATAACGCCCGTTTTCGTGCGCATGCCTTGACGCTTCGATTCACGCAGCACGTCTAGAGTCCAATGGAACTTGCCTTGCGGACGTACGGGGCGATAGAGACGTGGAACAGTTTCGGTGTTGTGGTTCAGAATGTCTGGTCGCTCGTCGATCACACGCTGAAGATTCTCCATGTTGCCCTTGAAGTCCGGGATCAAGACCTCAATGGTTGTGTTCGGTGAAAGCTCGCGTGTTCGACGGATTGTCTCAGCCCAAATAGCAGAGCCACCATCTTTCATTTCGTCACGGTTGACCGACGTGATGACGCAGTGCTTCAGATTCATCGACGCTACTGCTTCTGCTACGCGACGTGGCTCGTCGGTATCGACGGCGAGTGGACGTCCGGTCTTCACTGCACAGAATCCGCAAGAGCGCGTACAGGTGTCGCCGTGAATCATGAATGTTGCTGTGCCTGCATTCCAACATTCGGTGATGTTCGGACAGCGAGCTTCTTCACACACCGTATGAAGCGCCTTTGAACGCATCATCGATTTCACGCGAGCGTAATCTTCGCCACCTGGTGCACGCACCTTCAGCCACTCTGGGCGGCGTCCTTGCAGTTGCTCAGGTGGAGGAAGAACGGGAAGTTCAAACGTCTGTTCCATACGGCCATTCAAATGTCGTGCGAGGTGAAGTTACTTGAGTCCAGCGACGATGCGCTTGACGATGGGACGAACAGTCTCAAGAAACGTTGTGGTCGACTTGTAGAGATCTTTTGCCTGATTCGTAGCATCTGGGAGCATCGATGTCATGTCGTAGATGTAGCAATTGATCAGCACACGATCACCACGAAGTTGGAAGTTGCCTTGTACTGCCTTCGTAGCTCCAAGTGTGCGAACAGCCTTCCACATATCCGATTCATACTGAGGGTTCGTTGGATCAAGATTGAGATCGGCAATTGCCATTTCAATCGAATCCGGCTCGATCAAGACAAAGTCTTTTCCAAAATTCTCATGCTGACGGAGTGCCTTGTAGACAGAATCCGCGAGTTGTATGCTCCATGCGTTGTACTGGATATCACGATCCATGTTGCGGAAGGGGAGTACCGCAACGCGTTGCTGTGCAGCAACAGATGTCGCTGCTGCGATGAGCACTACCGCTGTAACGAACAAGTGAACAAGCTTCATTGCATGGCGCGGGACTGCCGCTAGATGTGTGACGTAAACGTTGTTCGAAGATCTGTGAGGCGCTGCCGAAGCACAGTGATGCGCTCGCCAGCAGAGCCGAAGTTGCCCCGTTCGGCATCGCCCATAATCTCAACGCCAAGCGATGAGAGGCTGCGAAAGCCGAACTGTATCATTGATCCCTTGATCGTATGCCCGAGTCGATGCAGCTCTTCTGCATCCTCTCGATCTACGATCTCGATCATTGCCCTACAAAGATCGCGATCCCATGCGGTAAAAAACTCCGGTAGCAGCTCCCGAAGTACCTCATCTGCAGGACCGGTGTCTGTCGGACTGTGTGGTGAGCAATCAGTCACTCGGAGACTCCTGTAAGCCGAATTCTGTCTTCCCCAACCGAAATCGGGGGAGGTGATCATTTCTCTAGGATGTGCGTCGCCGCACACCTCAAGCGACCTACCCGATGCAGTCTACGTACGTAGAAGGGCGAACAACCCGCGAACACCGAAATGTTCCTGCATCTGCTTGATCTTGCTCCGCACGGGGTTTGCCGAGCCAGTTGGTCGCCCAACTGCTGGTAGGCTCTTACCCCACCATTTCACCCTTACCTGATCCTCGTGCGAGGCCATCGGCGGTATCTTTCTGTTGCACTTTCCGTTGCCTTGCGACACCTTCTCGTTAAGAAGCGTGCTGTTCTATGGAGTTCGGACTTTCCTCCCCGTTACAGACGTAACGCGGCGATCACCCGGAGTCCCCAAGTGCTCGATTGCCTTATGCTCCAGCCATCACGCTGTCGATGTCCGCCTCAACATCCTCTGTGAAGAGAATCCGTCCGCAGCCTTCGCAGGTGTAGACCTTATCTCGCTGGTACTTCATCTCCATGATGCGCTGCGACGGAATTGCTGAGTAACAACCACTACACGAGTTGCGCTTTATTGCTACTGCGGCGTTGCCATGGAACGTGCGGATGCGCTCATACTCTGTCTCGAGTGTGTCATCGATCTGAGCGCTTAGTCGCAGTCGCATCTCGATGAACTTCTTCAGCTCATCGTTTTGGTCGCCTGAGCGTTCAGCCAGTTCGGCCTCCTTCTCGGAGAGCTTCTCACGAACGGCATTGAGTTCCTGCTCCTGCTGTGCGAGAATGGTCTTCAAGTTCTCTTCACGCACACCGGAGGTGCGCATACGCTCCTCGATTTCCGTGCGCTGTGTCTTCAGGTGTTCGATTTCGCGTGTGATAGCATCGAACTCGCGATTGTTCTTCACCTGAAACTGTTGTTGCGACAGGCGTTGCTCCTTGTCAAGGCTTTCCTGGATGGTCACATGGGCTGTGCCACGTAGGTGATCGAGTTCACTCAGATGCTGTTGCGTCACTTCGACAGCTGCAACCTTTTCGCGAAGTGCCGTCTCGAGCTTCTTCACGTCCTGCGGAAGATCACCTAACTCGTCGTGTAACTCATCGAGATGCGCATCGACAGCTGCGAGTTGAGCCAAGAGGTTGATCTGCTGTTCCATGGAGATCCTACGATTGAAGAGAAAATGTTTGTGATCTGAGTGATGTTGGGAGCGTGTACGAGGCAGGCATTGTGATGATCTTCGATACTATGAACTCCACATCTGAGATGTGGGTACGGAGAAGCTCGCACAATCCGCTCGGCACGAATTGCTCCATTTCGAAATGGCCAGGGTCGATGAGTCCGATGTGACCTCGAGCAGCGTGAAAAGCATGATACTTCACGTCTGCAGTGATAAAGACATCGGCCTGTGCATCCAAGGCAGCATCGTACAACGACATTCCACTACCAGCTACGATCGCAATGCGCGTCGCCGTCGCGTGGGGCGATTGGCAATGTCGAACAGGACCACCACAGACATCTGCCACCGTCTGAACGAGCATGTCGTAGGTTCCGTCATACGTTGCGAGCAAGCCCATTCCGGATTCGCCATCAGTGGATGGCTGCAAGGGGGCCACTGGTGTACACCCCAGAGCGTTGCACAGAAGAAGGTTTGTGCCGTGCTGATACGCATCGTAGGACGTATGGACGCTGTACACCGCGATGTCTGCTGCGATGCAGTCGGCCACGATCCGGCCAACACGATCGCTGCGGTCAATTGCTCTCAGCGGCGAATAAATAAGCGGGTGAAACGTCACGATTGCGTCAGCGCCAGAGGCAATGGCCTCGGAAACGACGTCGTCCGTGATCTCGAGGCATACGCTCACCCGACCTATTTCGGGGCGCTTCGGTGCCACCTGGAGACCAATGGCATCTCCACTCATGGCGGTTTCAGGAGGAAGGACCTCTTGGAGCCTGCGTGTGAACTCACGAACGAGCATAGAGGGCTAAACTACGCAACCTGAACGGATTAGCAATGTTATCCACATCGACTTCTTCGGTAACTTTGAGGCCTATTCGCAATCAACACGTCTGTATGCCCCCTACCACATACCGCGGCCTTAGTACGATCGTGATGTTCTTGGCACTGCTGCTTATCCTGGCAACAGCTCCGGTTTCGGCTCAGATTGCTGGTGAGGAACCGGTGCCCACCGACACGTCGATCGTCTTCACGCCTGCTCGCCCCCTACTTGAAGAGATCGCAACAAATGCTGTCGCAACCCAGGCAGCGGGGGTTGACTTGCTGTTTTCTGGGAGCGGGTGGGGCGCCGGTGTGTTCTATACCCGCGTTCTGTCTGGTAATCTGAGTGGGTTCGCAAACCTCGTGATTACGCCGCGTCGTAATTCCGATGAGGTCGAGAACGTCTGGTATAACGGGTTCATCCCGATCGTTGCGAATAAGATTAATCGACTGTTCATGTTTCCGGTGACCGCGGGCTTGCAGTATCGACTGTTCTCCGAGGGCTTACAGGAAACCTTCCGACCGTACGTGGCACTGGGTCTAACGGCGACGCCGATCTTGCAGACACCGTACCTGAAGGATGGGTACTACTATGAGTTCTTTGAGTCGTTTGGCTCAGGGACCTGGCACATGCGCATGGGTGGGATGATCGGCGTGGGGTCCGTGTTTGGCAATCCAGGTAAAGGAAGTATGATTGGCGTTAACATTCGCTATTACACGATCCCATATGGTGAGCCTGGTCTCGAGAGTATGGCAGCATTGCCGATCACGAATTTTGGTGCGGTGTTTCTGTCGCTCTCTGTTGGGAGTGCGTGGTGATCATTTCGTTGGAGCCGATCGGTGTGATACACACCCCCTACACGTCCCCATACGATGCACCACGGCAACCACGCGTCGATGCACGCATTGATGATGCTACTGTGCAGCTGGTTCCGCATCGGAACTACGAGCAGGCGGTCAGTGATCTTGAAGGGTGCGACCGTATCTGGCTGGTGACGTACTTCCACAGGGCAGAGGGATGGAAGCCTCGCGTACTCGTGCCACGAGGGCGCGTCAAACGAGGCGTCTTCGCGACGCGCTCGCCTCACCGACCCAACAACATTGGGTTAACCTGCGTCGAGCTTGTACGAGTCGATGGGCTGCGAATTGATGTGCGTGGGACAGATCTTCTTGATGGCACACCAGTGCTCGACATCAAGCCGTACGTCGCGTATGCAGATGCCTTCCCAGACAGCCGCGTTGCCTGGCTCGATGAGGTTGCCTCCTTGCCATCGTACACCATAGAATGGGATCCGTCAGTACGTCAGAGTATCGATGATGTAACACGCGCACACGTTGAGCGGGTATTGGCTGCCGACCCATTTCCACATCCGTACCGACGCATTGAGCAGATCACTGATGAACTCTTCGAACTCGCCGTCCAAGAGCAACGTTTTCACTTTGTGATCTCCGACACAACAGTGACCATCGTTGCCTAGTCCGTAGCTTTGCACGCAATGACCGACTCCATTCGAACGTTACTCGAGCGCCGCATCCTGATGCTCGACGGTGCCATGGGCACCATGATCCAACGCCTACGTCTTACCGAGGAAGACTATCGTGGAACGCGCTTCCGCGATCACGATATCCCCTTGAAGGGTAACAACGACTTGTTGTCACTCACGCAACCTGAAGCTATTGCTGCGATTCATCGCGCGTACTTTGAGGCCGGTGCCGATATCGTTGAAACAAATACGTTTTCTTCAACATCGATTGGTCAGGCAGAGTATGGGCTCGGTCATCTCGCGCGTGAGGTAAGCCGCGCCGGTGCGCAGCTCGCCCGCAAAGCAGCTGATGAGTTTACCGCTCGAACACCTAACCGACCACGATTTGTCGCGGGCTCTATCGGACCGACAACCAAGATGCTGTCGATGTCGCCTGATGTGAACGATCCCGGCTTCCGTGCGGTGACCTATGACGAAATGCGATATGCGTTCCGCGAGCAGATCATTGGTCTGACGGAAGGGGGCGTTGATGTGCTACTGTTTGAAACGGTCACAGACACGCTCAACCTCAAGGCCGGACTCAAAGCCTACGCAGAGTTGTGTGATGAAATGGGGCTCACCACTCCAGTGATGATCTCCGGAACGATTACCGACATGTCAGGTCGCACACTTTCTGGTCAGACACCCTCGGCGTTCTGGACATCAGTTGAGCATGCTCGCAACTTGCTTTCGATAGGACTCAACTGTGCGCTTGGTTCGTCGATGATGCGCCCCTTTATTGAAGAGCTTTCGAACGTCGCGTCATCGCACGTGTCTCTCTATCCAAATGCTGGTTTGCCGAATGCGATGGGTGGTTATGATGAGTCACCCGAGTATATGGCAGAGCAAGCGCGTGAATATGCACGTGCTGGGTTCCTCAACATTCTCGGTGGATGCTGCGGTACAACTCCAGATCACATTCGCGCTATGGCTGATGCAATCGAAGGCAGTACGCCGCGCATACCTGCTACACGGCCACTCACGATGCGATTGAGTGGTCTGGAAATGTTGGAACTCCGACCTGAAACAAACTTCGTTAACGTGGGTGAGCGCACTAACGTAACCGGATCGCGAGCGTTTGCGAAGCTCATCCTCTCAAGCTCCTACGAGCAAGCATGTGATGTTGCACGACAGCAAGTCGAGAACGGTGCGCAGATCATCGACATCAACATGGATGAAGGTTTGCTCGACTCTGAGCAAGCGATGCAGACGTTCCTCAATCTGATTGCAGCCGAGCCAGACATCGCGCGCGTGCCGATCATGATTGATTCGTCGAAGTGGTCGGTGCTCGAGGCAGGGCTTCGTTGTGTACAGGGCAAGGGCATCGTTAACTCCATCTCGCTGAAAGATGGCGAGGACGAGTTCATCCGTCGTGCACGATTGTGCCGCGATTACGGTGCTGCCGCGATTGTGATGGCGTTTGATGAAGAAGGCCAGGCAGACTCCTTTGAACGTCGCATTGCCATCTGTGATCGTGCTTACCGAATTCTCGTTGATCAGGTAGGATTCCCAGCATACGACATCATCTTCGATCCAAACATTCTCACTGTTGCAACGGGCATTGAAGAACACAACGGGTATGCTGTGGACTTCATTCGTGCCACGCAATGGATCAAACAGAACCTTCCACACGCGCGCGTGAGCGGGGGAGTGAGCAACATCTCGTTCTCCTTCCGCGGCAACGAGCCAGTGCGTCGAGCAATGCATACTGCGTTTCTCTACCATGCGATCTCAGCTGGTATGGACATGGGCATCGTCAACGCGGGTCAGATCGATGTATACGACGAGATCCCACGTGATCTTCTTGAGCACGTTGAAGACGTGCTGCTGAATCGTCGTCCTGACGCGACCGAGCGAATGTTGGTGTTCGCTGAAACTGTCAAGGCTTCAGACAATGTTGCTGTGCAGGATGAGGCATGGCGGTCGGGCTCTGTCGCCGAGCGCTTGAGACATGCACTCGTCAAAGGCATCACGGAGTTTATTGATGTTGATGTTGAAGAGGCGCGTCAGACCTATCCAGCTCCGCTCTCGATTATCGAAGGGCCGCTGATGGATGGCATGAACTATGTCGGCGATCTCTTCGGTGCGGGGAAGATGTTCCTGCCACAAGTAGTGAAGAGTGCTCGCGTGATGAAGAAGGCTGTCGCGATTCTTACACCGTACATGGAAGAAGAAAAGCGACTCACGGGTGCCGTGCATGAAAACGCCGGCACCGTTCTGCTCGCAACGGTGAAGGGTGACGTGCACGATATCGGAAAGAACATCGTAGGTGTTGTGCTTGGTTGCAACAACTTCCGCGTTGTTGACCTCGGTGTGATGGTTCCTACGGAGAAGATCCTCGATACAGCATTAGAGGTTGGTGCCGATGTAATCGGACTCTCTGGATTGATCACACCATCACTCGACGAGATGGTCCACGTTGCGAAGGAGATGGAGCGTAGGAAGATTACTACGCCGCTGCTTATTGGCGGTGCGACAACGAGTAAGACGCATACGGCAGTGAAGATCGCTCCCCATGCGTCGTTCCCGGTTGTGCATGTCCTTGACGCATCGAGAGCTGTGCCAGTAGTTGGTTCGCTGCTCAGTGCCGAACAACGTGATGAATTCGTCGCTGCAGCTCGAGATGAATACCATCGTGTGCGAACAGAGTACGCGGCACGCAGCGACGCAAAGAACTATCTCGCACTTGAAGCATCACGTGCGAAAGCGCTGAAACTCGACGCGTCAGGTATAGCTCCTGCGCCGCTACAACCTGGGATACACGTCTTCGATGACATTCCGCTCGAAGAACTGCGAGCGTATATTGATTGGACGCCATTCTTTCTATCGTGGGAACTGCGCGGACGCTATCCAGCGATCCTCACCGACCCAGTGGTTGGCGCGGAGGCAACTAAGCTCAAGCAAGATGCTGATGTACTGCTCGATCGCATTGTTAATGAACGACTCATCACTGCGCGTGCAGTATGCGGCACGTTCCGAGCAACACGTGAGGGAGATGATGTTATTCTCGAGGGCGGTACTGTACTCAACTTCCTACGTCAGCAGACAGTGAAAGCGCCTTCACTGCCGCAGCTGTGTCTGGCCGACTTTATTGCGACGCGTGAACAGTTGCCGTCAGGCGAAGTGGATCATATCGGTGCATTCGTTGTCAATGCAGGCATTGGTGTTGATGCCTTGTGTGCCTCGTACGAAGCAGCTCACGATGATTACTCGTCGATTATGGTCAAAGCTATTGCTGATCGCCTTGCTGAAGCATGTGCTGAATGGCTGCACGCGCGAGTGCGCACGCAGGTGTGGGGATATGCTCCGCAGGAGCAGCTGAGCAATGATGCGCTCATACGTGAGGAGTATCAGGGCATTCGACCAGCACCGGGCTACCCGGCATGCCCTGATCACACCGAAAAGGATAAGCTGTTTGCGCTCCTCGATGCCGAGCGTGCCGTCGGCGTGACACTCACCGAGTCGTACGCAATGTCGCCTGCATCTAGCGTCAGTGGTTGGTACTTCGCACACCCACAAGCGGCCTACTTCGCAGTCAACAAGATCAGTACGGACCAGCTCGAGGACTACGCACAGCGCAAGGGTTGGACGCGTGACGTAGCAGAGAAGTGGCTCGCGCCAATTCTATCGATGTGATGATCGGGCGGGTTAAAACTGGATGTTCAAGCCGATTGAAGGCAGCACGCCGATGCTCTGTTGCAGCTCAACAGCACCTGTCTGTTGATTAAAACGTACAGAGTTTGAGTTGCGTCGGCCAGTTACGTTTTGCACGTCGATGTAGGCGATGAGCTGCCAGCCTGCGAAGAACCATCGCTTGTCAATGCGAACATCGAGTGCGTAGAAGAACGGCAGTCGATCGCCCTGGTTGTAGTATGCGAAGTCAAGTGTGCCAATCGGGAAGCCAGTCTCGGCAGCGCGTTCTGGCGTGGTGATGTATGGGGTTGTTGGCAAGCCTTGCGACAGACGCAACTTACTACTGACTTCCCATTCCGGATCGGGACGCCATCCGAGAGCAATCGACCCAATGATTGGTGCATCAAATGCACCGAGGCGTGCAACACCATCCGCACCGGTGAATTGCGTACGGTTGAGGGAGATGGACGCAAGACCGAAGAGTGGAATTGCTGTGCTTAGCTTTTTCTGGACAAAGAACTCCAAGCCATACGCAACACCAGTACCTTCGGTTGAGAGCGGTTCCAGTCCGAACGGGATGTCGTTGTAAATATCATCGAAGCCCCCTGGAGAGAGCACTGCTTGCGGGCGGAACGTGCGGATTGGATACGAGCCATACACCTTGTAGTATGCCTCCACTTGGATCTTGAGATCCTCTGCAGCGATCCATTCCCACCCCAACACGGCTTGATCTGCTCGGAGGGGGCGAAGTGACGATGTGTTGGATGCATCACCAATGAGCCAGATGAACTGTGGCGCTTGGTAGTATCGACCACCACCCAAGCGGAGTGTCATTTCCGGCGCGAGAAGGTAACTGATTGTGGCGCGTGGAGCGACCACAAGTTTGTCGTTCTGCAGGAAGCCGTAATACTCGCCACGACCGCCAAGGACAACCTTCAAGCGATCCGTTACCATCCAATCGATCTGACCGTAGATGCCTGCACGAAATGCGGTGAACGACGTGTCGACGCGGAGAGACGTTGGGCGACCAAACTGGTTCAGTCGTGCAAATCCTGGAAGCGTGATGTCGTATGCAAGGTTGCTTGCGTAACGAACGATGGCGCCCGCATTGATCTCGAGATCTGATGAGGGGAGCAACACCAGATCACCGCGGAGTGAGTTGTCGCCCTCGTACGTGGTCGTGTTAAAGATGACGTTCGCAAGCGAGTCTTGCTGGGTCGTGTTGTAGGCTGTGAACGTTCTGCCAAGTGTAACGTTGAAGTATCCATTCGACAGCAAACGACGCCATGTGAGGCCTGAGAAATACTGATCTTGGGACGGTGCGGTAACACGACTGTTTGAATACCGGTTGTCAGCTGAATCATTGTTGAACTTCACCTGATCAAGTGCGCCAATCGTCAGAAACGTCAGCTTGTCGTTCGGCGAGAGGTTGTAGGCGATCTTAGCCGAAAAGTCCCAGTACTCAGGAATAAAACCGAATCCTGCTAGCGAAAACACGAGGTCGAGGTAACTTCTTCGCGCTGAGAACAGGTAGGAACCGTTCTCACCTAGCGGACCCTCTGCAATGACGCCGAACCCTGTTGCACTCAGGTTGACCTCGCCTGCAAATCGTTGATCGTTGCCTTCTCGGAGTTGTAGATTGGTCACCGAGGATAGACGATCGCCATACTTCGGTCCGAAGCCTCCTGTGGAGAGCGACACATCTCGTACAAACGCAATGTTGATCAGTGATAGGGGGCCACCAGACGAGCCTTGAGAACCAAAGTGGTTGATGTTCGGCACTTCGATATTGTCGACGACGAACAAATTCTCGAACGGTGCACCGCCTCGAACTGCAAGATCATTTCGTCCAGCACCCGTCACTGCAACGCCGGGCAGCAATGCTACGGCTCGTATGACATCTTCCTGCACACCAGGCGCACGACGAACTTCTTCGCTGGTCAGAAGTTGCGTAGACGTGATTGCCGATCCGTCGCGCTTGAACGCATCAGACACAACAACAGCTTCGCCAAGCTGTACTGTTTTCTCAGATAGACGAATCTGCACGGTAGCAGGCTTACCAGGACTTACAACTACATCGTTCGTGAGATCGGTTGCATATCCAACGAGCGATGTCTTGATGCTGTAGATGCCCGCGGGAACCTTCGTAATGACGAATCGGCCGTCCTTCTTCGTTACCGCGCCTCGCTTCGTGCCTACGACTGCCACCGTGGCGCCGATGATTGGCTGTTGCGTCACAGCATCCACCACTTGACCTGATACGGTTCCCGTCGGCGACGTTGGCTCTGTGGTATCTGACTGACCGTACAGCGGCAGAGCGAGTGCGCACGAAATGACAAGTGAAACCATGCGAACGAGTGCAGTCGTTGGCATATAACTCCTAGCGTGAGGTCATTGAAGGGACAAGCAAAGAACCTACAACCCTTCGCCGTTGTGCAAAAGTTCCCTTTTGGTGAACGATGCCGTTGATCTAGCTTAATGGTATGACGGAACAACAACAACGCGTGCGTGTTGCGATAGTAGGTTCGGGAAGCGGAACGAATGCACGAGCACTCTGTGCCCATGCTCAGACTGCTTCTGCACGGTATAACGTATGTCTTATCGTCAGCACGAAAGCTGATATAGGACTGGTTCAGGTCGCAAATGACTTCGACGTTACGTGTGTTGTACTTGACTCGCGAGAGACATTTGCGGCGGACCTCGTCTCGATACTTCGCCACGAGTGCGTCGACGTTCTCTTGTTGGCTGGTCTCATGCGCCACGTGCCAGAGCATGTCATCGCGGAGCTGCATGGAAACGTCCTAAACGTCCACCCATCGCTGCTCCCGCGCTACGGTGGTGTGGGGATGTACGGCATCCATGTGCATCGCGCTGTGGTTGAGGCTAGAGATCGCACAACGGGAGCAACAGTGCATCTCGTAACAAACGAATATGACGAGGGGCAGATCATTGCTCAGGATTCGCTCGAGATCGACCCTAACGAGACGGCGGAACACGTTCAAGAGCGCGTAAAACATCTCGAACATACCCTGTATCCGGCGGCTGTTGATAAGTTCTGTTTGAATCTTCGGAAAGGGGCATCCGGGTATGGTATGCGCCAGAAAACATGAGTGCAAGCCTCTCTAGGTAACTTTTTGCGGCAGCTGATGTTGATCCCGTTGGCAAGATCTGTGAAAGAAAACCGACAATTGTTTCGGCTGTGTGAAGAAAATGTTTGACAATTCCGATCGAAATCACAATTTTATCGGACGCTCCCTGCACCGCGTGGGGCGTATTGTGTCTTGTTCACTGGAAAACTGATCGAATTTTACTTTTCGTACTTGTTCACTGTTTAACAGAGGTTTGCATGAGCCGCAGACTCCTACTTCTTGCTCTCATGACGGCTATGGTCGGCAGCACGCTTGCCTACGCCGGAGACGGGAAAGATGGTGAGGATGTGTTGCGAAAGAGCGGTAGCCGGGCACCTGTGTCCTCCTACCCGCGTCCGTTCACTGAAACGGCCGCCAACTCGCGACTCTCCCCACAGATCTCCACGGGGTACTATTTTGTCGACTCGGATGACGAAGCACCAGATTTCTGGCGTCCCGACCCGACATTGTTTGTCGACACACTTACCGAGCCAGGTACTTGGCGTCGCATTGTGTCCGGTCCAAAGCAGTTCGCTGCCAACTACTGGACTGATCCTACTCAGAACACCTATGGTGGCTGGGCGTTCTTCCGTAACCCTGGTAACCCTAACGACTCGACTGACAACGCTTTTGCGGGTCCGATCTCAATTGGGTTCCCGTTCTACTTTAACGGCGTTCGTCAGGATTCGTTCTACGTTTCTACAAACGGTCTGATCCTGTTGACGAACCGTCGTTATTTCTACGAATACGATAACTTCGGCTTCCCAACAACTCGTACACGTCTTGAGGTAACTCCGGGAGTGTTCTCAGCGTACGACCCAGCGTCGGACGACACACGCGGTCGCTCGGGCGATGGCACAAACGACGTTACGCTTGACGATTGGGGATATACCGTTGCAACCGGTGGTGCTCCGACGAATGCTACAGGCGGTATTCGTTCGGGCGCGAACATGCGTCTTGAAAACATGTCCTCGCTGTTCGGTGGTCGTCTTCCGCAGGTTATTGCTCCAGCATGGGACGATCTCCAAGTATCGGTGTACAACACTGAAAACAGTGCTGTTGACGATTTCTCGAAGGTGTACTACAAGCGTTCACCATCGAACGATCGACTCGTGATCTACTACGTGAACCTGACGCCGATTGGTGCAAAGCGTGCTGTTGTTGGTGGTGTTACGCATAACGTAACGTTCGCTCCAAACAACCGTCCAGGAATTGGTGAGCACTATCGCTTCTCTCTCCAAGTATCGCTGAACCGTAACGACAGCTCGGTTGTCGTTCAGTATGAGCGATTCTTCGGTATTGCGCCACGCAATGCTCTGCAGCCGCACCCAGCTACTGTGTGGATGCGTTGTAACTCAACAGTCGGCGTTACAGGTCCTGCACGCCGTCTGAATTGGAACGGATTCCCTGCAGTCATGCCTGCGAGCACGATTCTTGACTTCAACGCACTCAAGTACCAGCAGTCGACAGAGTACTTGCACGACGTGCAAACAGCTGCTGACGGTGGTATCCGTGCAGTTAGCGCTCGTAACGACGACAATACGGTACCAAAGGACTTCCTTGCTATCAAGTTCAAGCAGTACAAGAACGTTCTCCGCGTTATCAACGTGTCGTACCGTGTACGTCAGCTGAACCAGAATGCAAACCTTGCGTTCTCAGTTGTCGTCCCTACGGCACAGGCTAATAACTACGAGCTTCTTGCTGGCGACATCCGTCTCGGTGCTATCCAGCCGGTTGCTATCGTTCAGAACTTGACAAACGATGTTCAAGGTCCACAAGGAGTGAACTATACACCACAGGGTATCAACTTCAAGGTGCGTTTCCGCATCGTGAACGAAGCCACTGGTAAGATTGTGTATAACACGTCGAAGGCAGTTACAGACGCAGCGCTTCGCGACACGACGCTGTCAGGAATCTACCGTTGCGATATCAACGGCAACAACCTTGCATATCAGCCGGCAGGAACGTTTGTTCTTCCGTACGAATTCATCAAGGTCATCTTCCCTCCATTTGAGCCAAACGAATTTATTGACGACCAGATTGGCCGCTTGCTCACGACAGTGATTGCAGAGCCAAAGGATTCGCTCAATCAGCCGATTGGTGACCAATGGCCGTTTGACGATACAACATCGATCCGCGTCTTTGTGATGCGCCGTCTCACAGACTTCAATGACGATGTCAATGAGTTCCACCTTGTCGGCGGTGCAGCGATGCCATCCGTTCTCAAGTGGGTGAACATCGAAACTGACGTTGTTGACGGTGATGAAGTAACGAACAACCCGCCGCCTCCACGCGGTGAGTATGCTGCGAAGAACTCAGACATCTTCCGTCTCAAGTCACCGGTGATTCGAATGAACCGCGTGAACCTTTCGAACGGTGATATCCCTGCATTCGGCCAGTATGGTGGTGACGAACTCCGTTCGTTCCCAATCAATCTTTCACGTCGCAAGCGTGCTGTTCTCTCGATCTCATATCAGCGTACTGGTAAGCTCACGAACATTGGTCGTGGCTTCTCTGACAACCGTCTGATCGGACCTGAGCACCGCGTTAACATGCTTGCTGTGAACGGTTTCACACCGGGCTTCCGCAATCCAGACGAACTCTGGGTTGAGTTTGCACGTCCATCAAATGATCAGCTGAACGGTATCACGAACATTCAGCAGTGGGTTCTCGATCCTCAAAACCGTGGCACACGTTACCTCCAGCCATTCCGTATGTGGGGTGGTGGTGGTTTCGCTCGTGGTTACGATCTGAACGACTACAACCTGCAGATGGAAAACACTGCGACGCTGCCACTTGGTGGCTTCCGCGAAGATCTCTTCGACGACGGTAAGGATTTTGAGTACTTCAAGGTCACGATTCCTATTCCAGACACAGTGCTTCGCTGGGTCAACGAAGGTGCCCGTAACTTCCGTTTCCGTCTCCGCGCTCGCTGTTTGAACAACTCGACACCTCCGAACCCAGCTGACGACGAGGACAACTTCTTCATCGATAACGTGAAGATCCTCTACCCAGACGAAGTGACGGACGTTGAGTTCTCGAACATCCAGCTGATTTGGCCATACACAATGGCGCCGGCGTCACAGGCAACACGTGTTCCGATTCGCGTCAAGCTGTCGAACAACACGAACATTGCTGCTCCGGCGTTCTCGGTTCGCCTTCAAATCAAGCCAGACGGTAATGAGTTCCAGCAGATCTATTGCCGTACAATCACAGTTCCAACACTTGCTGGTAACCGTGAAGTGCTTCTTCCGTTCCCAGATGCGAACTTCCGTACGACTACTCCAGGTCTCTACAAGATCACAGGTCGTATCTTCTTCCCAGGCAACGACCTTGACACACTGAACGATTCTACGTTCACAACGTTCCGTATGACATTCGGTCCATCGTTCTCGTATGAGAACAACCCAACGAACTCAACGAACGATGTGCCGAAGCTTCAGTTCTCTGGTGTTTCTGGTAAGGGTCTGAACCACCGCGGTGCATCATCGGGTGCAGCCGGATCTGGTTGGCAGTCACCACTCGTTGGTCCAAATTCACAGTACACAGCTGGAAGCACATGGGGTACATTCCCAGCTGGTGTTAGTGCAGATGACATGTTCGGTGCAGACGCTGGTAATGCTTCGGGTCAGATCGCTGTCCGCTTTACACTGTTCTCACAAGACACAGTGATTGGCTACCAAGCGTACTGGGCTGAACTCAACCAGGACGTTCTGAACATCTCGTTCTCGCTCTACCGTGACCAGGGTGGTCTTCCTGGTGATGACCGTATTGCGAACTCAACAATCCTCCGCCGTCGTGGTGAGGATGAAACAGGCGCATTCAACGAGCCACAATTCGGTAAGTATGTAACGTACTTGCTTGCAGCTCCAGTTGTCATCCCACCGGGTGAGTACTGGGCATCGGTTGCACAGATGGGTACAGAAGGTTACGAACTCGGTGCATCGGAATCGCGCATGGGTATGGTTACAACACTCTACTCTGACGTTCCTGTGTTCGGTATCGGTAATCGTACGCTTCTTGTTGATAAGAACTTCCGCGTACGTCAGCGTAGCGGCGCACTTCTCAACGACAACCGCTTCGCATACGAACTCACACGCTTCAGCGGCGACTGGGTGCCATTTACACCGACAATTGGTAATCCTGGCTACCCACACCTCAACGCTATGGGCACAAGCCTTGGGTACTCTACGTTCACACGTGGTTCGTGGATCCCAATGCTCCGTCCGTACTTCGGAAACCGCTCGTTCGCTAGCCCACCTGTCTTTGTAGATTGTAACGTACCAGTTGAACTCACATACTTCGATGCGAAGGCTCGCGCGAAGGGTGTCGATATCTTCTGGGAGACAGCTGCAGAAAAGAACAACGCTGGCTTCCACGTGGAGCGCCGCTCGGTCAAGGAAGTAATGAACCTTGCATCATCCACATCACTGACATGTGTTGATCGCACAAGCTCGATCGAGAACCCATGGCAAGCGATTGGATACGTGCCAGGCGTTGGCAACTCAACAACTGCATCGAACTACAAGTATTTTGATGCTAACGTTGCTGCTGCTACGAAGTATGAGTATCGTCTCCGTCAGGTTGACGTTGATGGTGCTCAGTCGTTCTCGAACGTTGTGAATGTTGAATTTGGTTCAGCAAATTCTGTAACGCTCGACGACAACTTCCCGAACCCAACAAACGGCAAGACAACGTTCAGCTTCAACGTTCCGTTCAGCTCGAAGGTGAAGCTTGAAGTGTTCGATATGATGGGCAACCTCGTTCACACAGTGTATGACAACAATGTCGCTGGTGCCAACTCAACATATGCTGTTGAGTGGGACGGTCGCAATGGCCTCGGCATGGATGTCGCATCTGGCTCATACATGTACAAGCTGACTGTTGGCGAGACAGTGCTCTCGAAGACGCTCACGATCGTTCGCTAAGCGTAACGGCCGATTCTATCCGAAAGCCCTCGACACTTCGTGTCGGGGGCTTTCGCTGTTTATTGCGAGATTGCGTAATGGAAAACGCACAACTCATTGCTGCTGCACAGGCAAGCCTTGCGTGGCAGCGGCAGTCACTTGATCTTCTCGAAGCAGAACTCGATGCAGAGTTCGCTGACGCAGCACGCGTTATTGCTCACGCTTCAAAGGTCGTCACGACCGGCATTGGCAAATCGGGATTCATTGCGCGAAAGATGGCGGCCACGTTGACGAGTGTACGCATTCCGAGCGTGTACCTTCATCCCGTTGATGCGCTTCATGGTGACCTCGGTCTGTTGGGGTCAACAGATGTGCTAGTTGCCTTCTCGAAGAGTGGGGAAACATCAGAGGTGGTGCATATCGCTCGTCTGGTGCGTGACTTAGGCATGCCTGTCATTGTGATTACTTCGCGACGTGAAACCTCAATGCAAGAGATTGCTTCGCATAGTCTGTACGCACCCGTTGTGCATGAGCTCGATGCTCACAACATCCTGCCCACGACCAGCACAACACAAGCTATGGTGCTCGCCGATCTGCTCAGCGTCGCTGCTGCAAATGTCCACGGCAACATCGTGGAGCGTCTCCAACGATCACATCCGCAAGGAAGCATCGGTTCTGCGCTACTGCGCACGGTTGAAGACGTTATGCATGGTGGTGATCACTTGCCACACGTCTCGGATTCAGCCCACATATCCAATGCTGTTGAAGTTCTCACTCGAACATCAATGGGTATAGTGTGCGTACTGCGCGACGATGGCTCACTGCTTGGTGTAGTCACAGATGGTGACATTAGGCGTTTGATGGCATCAAGACCCAACCCAATGACTGTTCCCGTGGCTGACGTCATGACGCAAAATCCGACCGTAGTCTCAACGCGTGACACGCTTCACGCAGCACTGCAGCTTATGGAGCGTCGCGACCGCCAAATCAGCGCCGTACCTGTGGTTGCTGATGGTCGATGTGTCGGAGTCGTGCGCGTGCACGACATCGTGCGTGCACAATGGTAAGAAGCACACTGCAGCCGGATCACGGACGAATTGGCTGGCGAGGTGCAGGCGTGATGATTGGCTGCTCGATCGTTCTCTTGCGTTGCGTTACCGCCGGCTTGCGCTGCTGTGGCGCGTTTCGTCGCTGAGGTTTTGCCGCCTGACGTCGACCACGCTGCGGTGTAGCTGCACGTTGGCGTGCTGGTGCTGGTTTGGCAACGGACTTTTTCGGCGCTACCGGTTGCGCAGGCTTCGCTGCCGGCTTTGGAGGTGGTGGAGCCTGTTGTGTAGGGGGCTTATATGTCGTGTTCGACGCGGTCACATCCTTGCGGGTAATGCGTACTTCACGAACCGCTTCACCGGCCTTGCCAAACACCGGAAGAGGTGATTCGTTTCGGAAGAACTGCACGGCGCCTGCGTTTTGGATGGAGACAACGAATTTCTCCATCGCACTCCAGCGATACTCCGTCTCAGGCACAACCACGACCTGCTGCGACCTCGTGCCATCCATGGTGATGCTCACCCAAGCTGTATCCTGAGCCACTGCCGTTAGGATGATAGAGTCGGATGGTGCAATGCCTGCTGGATCTTCTACCTGGATAACATCGTCTTGTGCTGACTCACCGGTTGATGACGAATCAATGCTGCGAATCACAAGCCAGACGATAACCGCAAGCAATACAATCGCGCCACCAATGAGCGCGCGACGAGGGACACGCGAGGATACGTCTTGAATCTGCTGTAACGGCTGCTGCGTCGCGGCGCGCACCTTCTCGACGGATGCGGCAACAGCATCCGATGTACGTTGCGCCGCTTGGCTTAGCGAGATTGCTGGTTCACGAGGTGGCGGAGTGGGTTGATACGCTGGTAAGCGTTCTCCCACATCTTGCTGCTCGTCAAATGTTGATGTCATGAGCGATGAAAGTTCGCTCGCGGGAATTCCTAGAGCACCGCCGAGTGTTCGGATGAATGATCGAACATATACGGCAGGCAATACATCATAACGACCACGCTCGAGCGCTTCAATGTACGGCTCACGTATCTTCGTAGTAGCTGCAAGCTCGCGAATCGAGAGGCCGCGTCGCTGGCGCTCAGTGTGAAACCGTTGTGACAGGGGATCCATGTCTGCAAATATGCCGTGTGTTCACGACTTTCATACACCTTTTCGTGGGTGACTCTTGGACTGGACGCTCTTCCTCCATGGTGCATACGTAGCCTTCGCATTTGCCGTGCTTCTCTTTGGCGCTCTGGCATATCGCCAAGTGCTCGATGATCTGGATTTTCGCCGTCTGAAATTCGGCGAAGAACGTGCATCGTACGTAAGCGCCCCCGGAATTCTTGTGTCGGTTGGTGCCTCGATGCTCTCCATCCTGCTCCTAGGGATCCTCTACGCAATGCCGCACGAGTCGATCTTTCTGTACGCGCTGCCCCTTATCTTCTTAGTGCAGAATACGCAGATGTTCCTGCGCCTCATCTACCAGCGGACACGGGTAACGACGATGGGAATCGTCGTGCGACCGGCCCTGCGCTCCGGACAGTTCGCGGTACACTATGATCAAATGATTACCGTTTCGTTCCGCTCTGAGCGACTGTGGACTGCCGTAACCGTCCTTGATGCGTCGAATGGGCCTGTGACATTCCGTATTTTTGGGTTCTCTGTCGGCCCCTTGCAGCAGATGCTTCATGCGAACACGCGTGCAGAGATCTTCACGGTCACGACGGATATCCGAACGCCTTCTTCATCACACTGAATGGAATCATGAAATCTTCAATCCGCATCGCATCAGGACAGGGCTTCTGGGGAGACCTTCAGAGTGCTCCACTTCAGCAGGTGTCGCGTGGACCAATCGACTATTTGGTAATGGACTACCTTGCGGAAGTCACGATGTCCATCCTGCAAAAGCAACGCATGCGGAACCCAGACCTTGGATATGCACGTGACTTGGTCGACGTGTGTGAGGAGATCCTACCCTACATCGTCGAGCGTGGCATTACGCTGATCACCAATGGTGGTGGTGTAAATCCGCTCGCGGCTCGTGATCGCATTTTCGAGGTGGCTCGGAAGCTGGGAGTGAAGGGTCTGAAAATCGGCGTCGTGATGGGTGATGATATCCTCCCACGCATTAGCGAACTGGTCGAGCAAGGTCATGAGATGCGTCATATGGAGACCGATGAGCCCATTGCATCAGTCAAGGATCAACTGCTGAGCGCGAATGTCTACACGGGCGCTTGGCCAGTTGTTGAGGCACTCCGTCAAGGCGCGCAGATTATCATCACTGGGCGCACAACCGATACGGGACTGACGCTCGCACCGATGATCCACGAGTTTGGATGGGGCGAACAGGATTGGGACCTCCTCGCAGCAGGAACCGTAGCAGGGCACATCAACGAATGCGGCGCACAAGCGAGTGGTGGAAACTTCCTCGGAGACTGGCGCTCGTTGAAGAATATGCATGACGTTGGGTTCCCCATTATCGAAGCGTTCCCCGACGGATCGTTCATCGTCACAAAGCATGAAGGAACGGGTGGAGCTGTAACCCGCGAGACAGTGAGCGAGCAGTTGATGTATGAGATCGGCGATCCGACGATGTACATTACTCCTGACTGCATCGCAGACTTTTCCTCGATCCATCTCGAGGACTTGGGCAACGATCGCGTCCGTGTTTTTGGGATCACAGGGAAGCCATACACGCCATCGTACAAAGTCAGCGCAAGCTATCTCGACGGATTCGTTGCATTTGGATCCCTCACATACTCAGCACCCGATGCCTATGAGAAGGCTCAGGCCGCTGATGCGATTTTGCGTAAGCGACTTGACGTGTTGGGTCTGCAATTCGATGAGATTCGAACGGAGTATGTTGGCATGAATGCATGCCACGGACCGATTGCGAAGAACATTGAGCCGAATGAAGTCATGATGCGCATCGGTGTACGTGGACACGATAAGGCTGCTATCGAGCGCTTCAGCAAGGAGCTCGCTCCGCTGATCCTCACTGGACCGCCAAGCGTGACAGGCTTCTCAGGTGGACGACCAAAGCCAAGTGATGTAGTGGCATACTTCCCAGCACTCCTTGACAAGCGTGTGGTGGACATGCACGTCCAGGTTGATGAGCTGTAATCGATTCTGTCACCTGTTGCTCGTAGTACTATTCTGCGTGGATCTTTCTGCGCAGGATGACTCAGTGTATATGCGACCTGATGAGTTTCGGTACGCGGACAATCAGCGTTACACGATGTTTGGTGGAACGCCGCGACGTGTCACAGAGATACAGCCCATTCCAACGATTGCGCTCGGTGCTGGATTTACGGGTTTAGCTCTCGCACTTCACTACCACCAAAAGAATGCGTGGTGGCCGAGTGGTGATAGCGCAACATTCCGATTTATAGAGGACCTTGAGTACGCGCGCGGACTGGACAAGGCCGGACATGTGTATTCCAGCTATATCACCGCAACGTTTACTGGTGACGTACTGATGGAATCAGGGTTTGATCGGCGCACTGCAACGTGGATCGGTGGGGCGACTGGGCTGGCCTATACGCTTTATGTCGAGGTGATGGATGGTTTCGCACGTGATTGGGGATTCTCACCGTCCGATGCAATAGCCAATGTCGTTGGGTCGAGTTTTTACGTCGCCCAGGAATATGTCCCATACCTCCAGAACTTTACACCACGCTGGAGTTACGTGCCTGCCGCATGGGTTGGATACCCGGTGAGCAATCAACGGCAGAAGACGATACTCGATGACTACAATAGCACAACCTTCTGGCTCGCCTGCAATGTGAACAACATGCTCCCGACGTCTGCGGCTGAGTACTGGCCCGACTGGATGATGATCTCACTTGGGTATGGTATTCGTAACTATGACGTTGTTGATGCGAGCGGCAGGGAAGTCGGTGCGACACGTCGGTTCCTCATTGGGATTGACTATGATTGGGTGAAGATCATTCCACCATCATCAATTGGCGTGCTGAACTATCTTCGTCAAGCCTTGAATTACATTCGACTCCCTGGTCCGACGCTCGAGATTGGCGATGAGGGGGTGAAAGTCGGCGTGTTGTATCCGTTCGCTATCGTGGTGCCTATCTGAGCAACACACAACCATCATCTGCACCCCTGATCAGCGTTGTCGTTCCGACGCTGCAAGAGGAAAAATTGCTCGAAACCACACTGTCGGTGTTCGATGCAGCATGGCGTGCGCGTGTGAATGCCGAGTTGATTGTGAGCGATGGTGGAAGCACCGACGCAACGCTGTCGATTGCGGAACGGTACGCAACGGCGGTCGTTGTGCACGATGGCAAGGAACGACAGACGATCGCTGGTGGACGCAACGCAGGTGCCAGCAAGGCGCACGGAGACGTGATCGTTTTCATTAACGGGGATACCGTCCCTGCGGATGTAGAGCGCTTCACAACGTGCGTGCTCGATTTTGCGGCTCGACGCGGTCGGTATGCACGTGCTTCCGCTCTGGCGTGCCCAGTCCGTTTCCGTCGTGGTGAAGAGCGCCTTCCCGACATCTTGTTTCATCTGTTCTACAACAGCTATGTGCATGCATTGAGCATGCTCCGCATCGGTGCAGGACGTGGCGAGTGTCAGGTCGTTCGGCGCGAAGTGTTTGAATGGGTAGGGGGCTATCGATCCGAACTCGTGGCCGGCGAAGATTTTGACTTGTTGGCGCGAATTGGTGTCCGAGCACGTGTGCGCTTTGCACCAGAGCTGCTTGTCTATGAGTCTCCGAGACGGTTCCGCAAGTTTGGGTATTTTCGTGTTCTCTTCACGTGGACCATCAATGCGCTCAGCGTGCTGATTCGCGGTCGGTCCTCGTCGGATGAATGGGAACCAGTTCGGTAACGACCTCACGCAGAGACCACACATGGATTATAAGAGCGCCGGTGTAGACATCGAGGCTGGAGAAGCCCTCGTTGATTCAATCAAGCCGTATGTAAAGGCCACGCGTACGCCGGGCGTGCTCAGCGAGATCGGACTCTTCGGTGGGTTCTTCGATGCGCGCTTCCCAGATCATGCGCATCCAGTCCTTGTGGCCAGCACTGATGGCGTGGGCACAAAGCTCAAGGTTGCAGTAGATGCAGGCGTGCACGATACAGTAGGGCAGTGCCTTGTTAATCACTGTGTGAACGACATTCTCGCATGTGGTGCACGTCCGTTGTTCTTCCTCGACTACTTCGCAACAGGGCGACTTGAGCAAGGCGTAGCGCACGATGTCATCAAGGGCATTGCAATTGCATGCCGTGAAAATGGTTGCGCACTCCTCGGTGGTGAAACTGCCGAAATGCCTGCGTTGTATGCTGATGGAGACTATGACATGGCGGGCACGATCGTCGGCGTTGTCGACAAAGCGAAGATCCTCAACGGAAGTCGCGTCGCTGTTGGAGACGTGCTGATTGGTCTGCCGTCGAACGGTCTGCATACAAATGGATATTCCCTTGCACGCGCTGCGTTGTTTCCGAAGTACAACGTACATGATCAGCTGCCGGAACTAGGGTGTACGGTGGGCGAAGCACTGCTTCGTGTGCACCGCTCGTATCTGCACATCATTTCTCCGTTGCTCGAGAAGGACCTCATCAACGGCTTGTCACACATCACCGGTGGTGGACTCGTAGGTAACACATCGCGTATTCTCGCAGAGGGACAGGCGCTGCAAATCAATTGGGGCTCATGGTCGATGCCGCCGATTTTCTCGGTGATCCAGCAGGCGGGTTCGATTGCCGATGAGGAAATGCGACATGTCTTCAATCTTGGCGTCGGTATGGTGATGGTCGTGTCTCCTGAGCGCGTTGATGAGATTATGCGTGCGTGTGAGGCAGAGCGTCCATTCGTTGTCGGATCAGTTGTTAGCGCGCAATAGTGCATGCTATGGCATGGTGGTTCTGCACCAAGTGTCACATAGCTGCCGCTGATCGTGTCAGTATCACTCTTGGTGTTCCTCTTATCGTTGTTCGCAGACTTGCCCCATGAGTGCTCCGCTTGAACGTGCGCGACAGTATCTCCACCAGTACTTCGGTTACGATGAGTTCCGGCCTGGACAAGAGGATATCGTACGTGCCGTTCTGAGTGGTACAGACGTTGTGGGTGTGCTGCCAACGGGCGGCGGCAAGTCGGTCTGCTATCAGTTGCCCGCACTCATCTTTCCGCACCTTACTCTTGTCGTGTCGCCGCTGATCGCACTCATGCGAGATCAGACGGAGCGTCTCCGTCAACGCGGTATTGCCGCTGCTGCGATCCACGGTGGAATGTCTGCTGGCGATGTGAACAACGCCTTGCACGAAGCACATGCTGGACGCATGCGGTTGCTCTACGTAGCACCCGAGCGACTCGAGTCTGCAACGTTTCGACGACAGCTTCGGACGATTCCATTGAGCTTACTTGCCGTTGATGAAGCGCACTGTATCAGTGAGTGGGGGCATGACTTTCGTCCGTCGTACCAATCGATTGCAACCCTGTTTGACGATCGTGCACGTGTGCCGATTCTCGCACTCACCGCAACGGCAACACCCGACGTCCGCACCGATATTCGCACGTCGCTCAAGCTTCAATCGCCAATTGAAATCGTTCGTGGATTTGATCGACCGAATCTGACGTTTCAAGTCGAGCGAACGGCGGCCAAAGCAGAAGCACTCGCGCAGATGCTCAAGCCACATCCGCGCGATTCTGCCATTGTATACTGCGGATCTCGACGTCGTGTTGAAACATTAGCCGACGATCTTCGACGTCGAGGTGTTGCGGCCGAGGCCTATCACGCTGGTTTGCAGAGTCGCATCCGAACCGAAGTGCAGGATCGCTTTGTGAGTGGAGCCACACCCGTACTCGTTGCAACGAATGCATTCGGCATGGGAATCGACAAAGCAGATGTCCGACGCGTGATTCATGCAGACCTGACGCTCACGCTCGAAGCATACTACCAAGAAGCAGGTCGCGCCGGACGTGATGGCGGCCCCGCAACGTGTACCTTGCTGTATCAACCCGAAGATCGCCGGTTGATGGAGTTCTACATCGCATCGACATATCCAGAGCGATCACAGGTTGCAGACGTGTATGAATACATTTGCGATCGAGCCGGTGTGCCTCGAGGCGGACTTGCTTCTGCTCCTGTGCTGGCTGATAGTGCGAGCATTGCAAGCATAATCCACCTGCCCGTCGCAACAGTACAAGGCGTACTCACGCTGCTTGAGCGAGCAGGTGTAGTGGTGCGCGCCACGTCACACGGCGGAGCGCGGATTCAACTACGCACGCACGGCAGTCGTATTGCAGACCTCGCAGCGCAGGCACCTGCGGAGCGTCGTGCCGTGATGGATGTGCTCGCGAGAGCAAGTGCTGGCAGGGACATCGGTGCTGAGTTCGATCTATCTCCGTTTGAGCTGATGAAGCGTACGGCGATCACGCCACGTGAGTTTGCCGAAACGATGCGCTCGTTGCATGTCGCGCGCTTGATTCGTTATGTGCCTCCGCAGCAGGATGGCGGAATTGTCCTTGCCTCGGAGCGCGTAACTCCAGATCAGTTGCCGATTGAATGGGAGGCACTACACGAGAGGCGTGCACACGCTATTCAGAAGCTCGAAGTCGTCGTACGGTATGCCGAAACGCGCCAGTGCAAACGCAACTTCATCTTGTCGTACTTCGGCGACGCAACCTCGCAAGGTACCTGTGGTCGATGCTCATCGTGTACTGGTGGGGGAGGAGTTCGAAAGCTGACGGATCGTCAAACAACTGCAATGCGTGCATTGATACGAACAGTATGGCAGGTGCAGGGTCGGTTCGGACGTCATGTTCTCGTAGATGTCGTGTTGGGGTCGATCAGTGAGCGCGTGACGCAACACCGCCTTGATCGCTGTGCCACATGGGGTGAGATGCGCGAACGTACTCGACATGAACTCCTTGAAGCACTTGACATTGCACTCGACATGGGATACCTGCTTAAAACGGCGGATCTCTATCCAACAATAGGAGTTACTGAGGAAGGTGTGCGGATTGCAGGCCCCCTTCCGTCGCCGCTTCGACCAGTCGCTGCAACACAGCAAACGTCGCATGGTGTTCTCGACGCTCTGCTCGCATGGCGTGAGCGTGTAGCGGCCCGTGATGAGGTGCCGGAAACAACACTTGTGCATCGCGACGAACTTGAGCGCATTGCGCAGGACGCGCCGCTGACGGAGGCCGCACTGAATCCAGCAAAACACGGAAGTGGACTCTTTCTTGCCCGTTATGGTGCAGAACTTGTCCAGTGTGTGCGTGACGTTGTTGAGGTGCAGTCGCGCGCCATACCGAAGGTTCGTCTTGATGATGAATCGATGGTGCTTGCTGGTCTCATCCGACCCGGTGTAACGCTACATGAGATCGCACGACAGGTACGAATGACGCCACCTGCGGCTGCGCATGCGCTTCAACGAGCTATTGAATCTGGACTCTCGATTGAACGGCACAATCTCATCGACGAGCGTTTGTACGGCGAGGTATACGAGTACCTCCGAATTCATCGCTTTGCGAAGCTTCGACACGTACGTGAACATCTCGGTGAAGATGTCGATCTTGCCGTGCTTCGTCTTGCAATGGCGTTTGCGCGACGAGATCTTTTTTCGGGATCATCATGACGTTGAGTCTTCGAATACTCGTAATCCTTGCTGCTGTTGTGAACATGCATGCAGAGCAATATGTCGTGACACTTCGCACGAGCGATGTGCCATCTGCGTTGTCGGTGTACCGTCCACGTACGATCATCGATCGCATGGCTGATGGTGTAAAGCGGAGTGATCGTATTCAGACGCGTGAGCAGCGCGCAGCGCTCGAAGCTCTCTCGCGCTACGTCGTTATTGATGTAGCAGACAATGCAGTAGCGGACCGTCTGCGTGCTATCGATGGTGTCGTTGATGTGCGTCCCGTAGCGAGATATCAGCTGCATGCGCCGCGACTCGAAGCACTGACGAATGATTCGCTCGTCGGAGAACAATACGCGCTTACGCTGTTGGGAGCAAGCGCTGCGTGGAAGACCGCAACGGGCACGGGGGTCGTTGTCGGCGTGCTTGATACCGGCGTCGACTGGCTGCATGAGGACCTTGTTGACGCACTTGCGATCAGCACTGCTGAAGATCTCAACGGGAATGGTCGATTCGATGACTGGCCCTCAACAATTGAGATCGATGGCGTTACCGGTGATCTCAATGATGTCGACGATGATGGCAACGGTGTTGTTGACGACGTAATTGGCTATGACTTTGTAGACCAGTCTGTACGGAATCTTGGTGATGATCGCGATCGTGATCCGATCCCGTTCGATGAGCAGGGACATGGGACTTCTGTCGCAGGCGTCATCGCAGCAACGGCAAACAATCGCGTTGGTATTGCGGGTCTAGCATTCGATGCACGCGTGCGCGTGCTCCGTGCCTTCGATGCGACAGGGAATGCCGAGGAAGACGATATCGCAAGCGCACTTGTATACGCCGCACTCACGGGCGTTGATGTTGTCAACATGAGTTTCGGCGATGGCGTTGATTCGCCGATGTTTCGCGATGCCGTGGCATTTGCGGCATCAATGAACGTTGTGCTCGTTGCGTCATCAGGAAACACTGGGACGATCTCACGTCAGTACCCTGCAGGGTATGATGACGTGATTGCTGTTGGTTCGACGAACAGTGATGACCGTCGATCACCATTCTCTAGCACTGGTTCGCTCGTTGCATTGACGGCCCCTGGCGAAGGCATTCTTACAACCGCAGTGAACTCACGATATCGTCGTGTGAACGGCACGTCGTTTGCCGCCCCCTATGTCGCTGCAACAGCAGCGATGCTGCGACAGCGATATCCTGCGATGACAACGCATGAGATTCGTGCGACACTCCAAGCCGCGTCGCTGGATCTTGGCGCTCAGGGTTGGGATCCGAGTTTTGGTGCTGGACGCTTGCGTGCTGACGTTGCGCTTGCGCAACGTGGTGCTTCCGAGCTCCGCATTATCTCTCCTACTAATGAGCAGCTTGTTGACCGTCGTGCACTGTCGACGCTACGCGTAGCGGGATCTGCAAACCTGATCAATCAGACACAGTGTCATGTCGAAATCGGACGTGGACTCGACCCACAGGCGTGGACGCGTATAAGTGTGTTGTCGCAAGCAGTGCGCAATGAGCAGCTTGCAGAAGTATCGCTCGATAGTCTCGCGGACGGACTCTACACAATTCGCCTTCGTGCGATCGCTGATGATGGGCGCACGTTCGAAGATCGACGTCGCATCACAATCGTTGGGTCGGCATGCGAGATCGAGTCCATCAACGTACTCTCAGCATGGAAAACAGACAGACGAGTACCTGTGGTGACACTGCGCACCACGCAACCATCAGCTGCATTCGTCACGCTGCGACCAGACGGAGGCGACACGACTGTGTTTAGTGACGTGCGGCGACGTGTGCGTCTTCACAGCTTAGTTCTGCCTGAGCTCGCAGCTCGGGATAGCGTAGGCGAGATAACTGCGACGTGCTTCTCACGCGAAAACGAAACGACCGATACGACATTGCGCTATCGACTCTCGACGGCCTCTGCTCCGCAATCGGGCTGGAGTACATCCCAGGCGGTTGCGTGGTCGGGGTACGTGCTCAATGATGTGCGAGATCTATACGGCGACGGCACAAAGACCGTTGTCATGACAGATCTCTCGGGCAACTCCTTTGGAACGATTCGAACGATGTCGTTTGACGGTTCCGCTTGGCGTGTGCGAGACTCGTTAAATGCAACGTGGATTCCGCGTGGCATTTCAGACGTCAATGGCAATGGCCTTGCGGAAGTATTCTGTCATGTGATCGGCAAGGCTGTGCTGTTTGAGCAGGCGTCACCGAATGGAACTCCATTCGCACGCGTGATCTTTGCCGACACACTCAATCAACGTCAAGGGGCTGGTGTTGCCGACATCGATGGAGACGGTCGTGAAGAGCTACTGATGCTGTCGGATTCCGGTTGTACGGTGATGACGTATCGCAACAATCAATTCGAGATGCTCGGTCGGATCGCCAACACAAGTCAGCCGCCAACTGGAGCAAGCTCGAATCGCGTTGATGAAGTGAGTATCGCGACGGGCGACTTCAACGGTGATGGACAGATCGAGGTGGCGTTCTCTGATACTGATGGTGATCTTGTGATAAGCAGTTGGAACGGCACAACGTTCACACAGCCTACTGTTCTTCAGAATGATGGGGCAGGGGGCTCAGGCTACGTCACTGCAGGTGATGTCGATGGTGATGGACGTCCCGAGATCGTCTACGGTGTGCCAGATAGCACGCAAGCAAATGCCGAACGCGAGTATGGTCGACAGGTATGGACGTACCGCATGGTGAAGTGGTCGGATTCGAGCTATCGGGTTGTGTGGACGGAACACTTCGAGGGCGTGCGCTACGGTATCGGCTTCCGCAACGGAGTCGCGGTCGGGAACCTTGATGCAAACGGCGGTGACGAGATTGCGATTTGTGTGTATCCTCGACTGTACGTCTTCGGTTCAAGGAACGGACGTATCGAGCCGCTGTGGTATCAGCCAGACGTGGTTACTCCACGAATGCTCATTCATGATTTCACTGGCAACGGCATCAATGAACTTGGTGTTGGAACTACGGTGCCGATGATTGGAGCAATGACGGGGTTCCGTTTCTACGAGCGAAATCCAGCGGCAGGGGGCGACGCACCGCTGTCACTGCGTGCGCATCGACGCACGGCAACGACCATTGACCTTGATTGGATGCCGGCGGAGTCGGCCACAGCATATGTTGTTGAAGCAGCTGTCGACGGCAGACCGCGCCAGGCGGTAGATACGGTGAATGCTGTGCGAATAAGCATAGCACCAACGTCCGGTGCACGATCAATGCAGTTCGCAGTGCGCGCGCTTCTGCCGAGTGGTGCGGTGAGTGCGTCATCGCTTCCGGTGACGGTAGTGCTCGATGCACCTGTCCGTGTTGCTCGCATTACACCTGATAGCGTTACGCGTTCATCGCTGCACGGTGGACTCAGTGTTGAGATCACCTTTGATGGGGATTTGGCCCTACAACATATTGAGCCGTCAGCGCTTATCGTGTCGGATGCGTCCGCACAGCGTGCAGTGCGGGCATCATCGATCACCGCTGGGGATGCACGGCGTGCAGTGGTGCACTTCCCGCCGTTTGATGCCGAGCGTCAGTGTGTTGTTTCGATAGCTGGCATACACAGTGCCTCCACTCTACCAGTTGTTGATACATCGATTGTGTTAACTGTTCGCGACGATCCAGCGCAGCGTGAAGACATCATCATCGCGACGCTGCGTGTCGAGACGCCAACATCACTGGTGGTAGGCTTCTCGCATGATGTAGATGCGTCTGCAGAGAGCGCTGGCAACTACGTGATACAGCCAGTTGGGGCGGTGATTCGTGCCGTCCTGCGTGGTGCACGTGAGGTTGCACTCGCACTTGATCCATCAACTCCACTGCTACCGCGTGGTGTGCCGTACGCACTTACCGTCACAGGTGTTACCGGCGGTAACGGCGCAGCGATCACGCTCGGAGCAGGGCGTACGCGTGAGTTCACGATTCGCGCCGATGATCTTGCATCGAGCTACGTCTACCCGCACCCTGTTAAGCTGCAGGTTCACGACGTTGTAACGTTTGCCGGACTCACTGCTACGGCACGTGTTGTAGTACTTGATGCGATGATGCGTCCTGTTGTTGAGCTCACGACGCGCGATCGCAGTGGAGGACTTCAGTGGAACCTCACGACATCGACAGGGGAGCGCGTTGCTCCAGGGTTGTACTTCTACCGCGTAGCTGATGCTGCCGATGCTGCCGAGCCAGTGTTGCGCAAGCTCATGATTGAGCGCTGAGCATCGAGCGGAGTCCGCCAACGTCGCCGTTGCTTAGAATTGCAACCACGTCGCCGGTCGCAACGCGCTGTTCAAGAATCGCTTTGATATCTGCACCCCACGCTCCATCCTGCGCACGCGAAGGTGCAAGTGAATGCGCATCAATCCCGAGTGCAGTCAGTTCGCGAAGCAACTGCTCTGTATCTAGGCGCTCATCTTCCCGATATCGCTCTGGTCGATTGACAGGTCCGATGCAAACGGTGGTCGCACCTGAGAAGCAGGTAGCAAGTTCGTGTTGGAAGAAGTTCCGCGTGGTTGTATTGGAACGCGGCTCGAACACGACATGGAGCCGTGCGCCAGGGAAACGTTGGTGAAGTGCCTGAATAGTCTTCGCAATTGCCGTTGGATGGTGTGCGAAGTCGTCAATGACAATGCATCCATTCCATGTAGCGATTTCTTCGAGACGTCGCTTCGGTGCGCGAAACTCGATAAGTGCCGATGCTTGTTCGGCAGCGGTCATACCAGCGTGAGCTGTGGCTGCGATCGCCATCGATGCATTGCGAATGTTGTGCTCTCCGGGCATCGGAAGAGCAAACGTTCCATACACAGCGCCATCGCGGAGAAGCGTCCAGCGTGTGATTGCTCCATCTTCAACAATCTCTGTCAGACGCCATGTAGCGTCTGGATGCGTGCCAACGCGTTCGACCGGACATGGCGCGTTGTCAGCTGCTCGGAGTGCGTTTACATCATCTGCGTTTACTAGCAGCACACCATTCTGCGGAATAATGCGCACCATGTGCGTAAACGAACGAATGATCTCGTCGAGTGATGCAAAGATATCGGCGTGGTCGAACTCAATGTTGTTGATGATCGCAATCGTTGGACGATAATGAACGAACTTACTGCGCTTGTCGAAGAAGGCAGTGTCGTACTCGTCGCCCTCTGATACAAACACGCCAGCGTACGAGTTGTGAAGGCTCTCGGGCACAGGTCGACAACCAACGGAGAAGTTCCCCGGTACACCACCGATCAGAAAACCCGGTTCCCGGTGTCCATGAGCTAGCAGCCATGCTGCCATGCTTGACGTCGTGGTTTTGCCATGCGTTCCACAGCAGACGATCGAGGTATTGCGGTTAATGAGATACGTTCCCACGAACTCTGCCATCGAGGTCATCGGCAGACGATCGCTCAGCACGCATTCAAGCTCTGGATTGCCACGGCTGATGGCATTGCCCACGACGATGAGATCGGGACGTAGTTCGCGGAGTCGCTCGGCACTGTATCCCTCGTAGCGGGTTATGCCAGCCCCATCCAAGACCGTGCTCATAGGAGGGTAGAGTGGACCGTCGCTACCCGTGACTGTGTGCCCCTGCATGGTACATGCTATGGCAACCGATCCCATGGCGGTGCCGCCAACCCCGATAAAGTGAATGTGCATAGCGTCGTGAGCCGTCGTGAAAAGTGGTATCTTACCGCTGCAAAAGTACGATTGATTGTTCCTCGAAGGGGTCCTGCACATGCGACGTTTTCTAGTCACTGCTCTGCTGACGTTGGTTTCGGTATCTGCCTACGGTCAGTTTTGGCAGACAACGGATGGTCCGCCATCAGCGACGACATGCATGATATCGAATTCGAAGGGACACGTGTTTGTCGGTACGCCGTTCTCGAAGGTGTACCGCACAACAGATAATGGTACCACATGGGAGCCGTTTGATCAGGGGATTGACGATGGCGGACCAAACTGGTTTCCGGTGAATCAACTCGCGATCGATGCGCAGGATCGCCTGTATGCCGCAGTAAACGGACTTGGCTTGCTTCGCTCATCGGACGATGGCCGAACATGGAATAAGATCAACGTCGGACTTGACATCGCATCGAATTCACGCATTAGCGTTTCTGTAAAGTCACCGACTGGTGCTCCGACGCAGATCTTCATGGGCTACGATGCGGGTGCATCGAGTTTGCGTGCGCGCTTCTCTTCCGATGATGGAGCGTCATTCATGAATATTCCGCTTGGCTTGCCGAGCGGCACTTCGTCGCTATTCGAAGTGTTCCTCTCGCCAAATTCGAACAAGATGTTCGTGTCGGCAGCGTACAACAAGGGGTTGTTCCGGACCACTGATCGTGGTACCTCATGGCGACGCATCGACAATGGTGACGGAAATTCGAATGAATCAGACGACTTGTATGCAACGTTCGCATATGACAAGTTCGGTCACATCTACGTCGGTCGTAATGCTCTTCCGGGATCATCAAAGACGCAGAATGCCGTTGTGCTCAAGTCAACGAATGACGGAGAGCAGTGGGTCTACCTCGATGCAGGTTGGGACAACCGCGATGTCACTAACAATCGAATCTCTGCAATTGCCTTTGCGCCGAATGGTGATATGTGGGTTGGTACAGAGAAGAGCTCGGGTCCGTTTCGCGCCCCGAACTTTGGAGCTGGATTCACAGTGATGCGCGATGGTCTGCCCGGTGATGGATCTGTAACAGGCGTTGCAGTAACACCCGCTGGCCACGTGTTCATCGCTCCAACAGGCGAACCGGTGCAGCGTCACCTGTCCACCGTGAGTGTCAATGAGCTCGGCTATCCTTCAGTTGTGCGATGCGGCATTGCTCCGCAACCGGCATCGGATCGTGTGGGCGTTACGTTTACGCCGCAGCACGACGGACAAGCAACGATTGATCTGCTGTCGATGGTTGGTGAGCGCATCATTAACGGAACGGTGATGAACGTGCGCGCTGGTGATGATCACCGCGTGTGGTTGTCGACTGCAGAGATCCCGCAAGGAACATACGTTGTGCGCATTGCGATCGGCAACTACGTCAGCACTACGTCGGTCGTGGTCGCGAAGTAACGCGAGTACCGCAGTTCTTACCGCTTCGGCGTTACGTCCTGGATCTTGGTGATCCACCACGTGTCCTGCACAGTAACGGTTGTAAACTGCATCTTTCGAATGTAGTCGATCGACACGCGAACGTTGTGGACCGTTGCACTGACGGTATCAATGGTCGTTTCGGTGATGGTCTTCCCACCCATGATGGTCTTCCAGCGCACAAGGTCATCGGCGAGGTCAAACTTCTCGATCGCTAAAAGGGGCTGACCAGACGCGTTCCGGAGCAGCTCTGTCGCTGCAGTAGTATTGCCGCTATCGAGTTCTGACTTAAAGAGGTGAACAACCCCAGGTGCGCTGCGTTGACTGCGCTCGATTTGACGTTGACGTCGCTGGCCGCCGCCTATGACGAAAAGTTCGCAGCCGGTTGCGACGAGTGCGAACAAACAGACGATTCCTATTGCCAAGCGATGCGTCATTGAAGGAGCCATGAGCTAGCGTGCGTAATCATGTCGACTAACCCCGGCGTGATGCGGTCGACTGGATGCGTCATGCCGAAGGTGTGCGTGGTGTTGCTGATGACGGTAAGACCGGCAGAGCATTGCGATGTTTCACGCAACGCGATGATTTCGTTCAGTGGTACGGTAAGATCTGCTTCTGCATGAATGAAATGGAGGGCACTTCCACAGGCTGCGGCTGCTGTGACTAATGATAATCGTTCGGCATTGCACTCGAGGTCGTCGATGTAGGACATGTTCATGCGCAGTTGCTGTCCGGTACGCTCATTGGTAAAGGTCATGCCACCCTCGCGCTCCCATGCCTCGCGCTGACGTGGAGTCCAGCGAAGCCATGTTCCAACAGAGTTCAGAACAGCCGTACGAACATGTCGTGGTTGAGCGGATGTGAGAAGTTCGCGTGTGACGATCTGTGCGATACCACCTCCGCGGGAATGTCCCATGATGAACAAGCGTCCATCCCAACGCTCACGGACGAAGGAGAACTCGTCGTGCTGTTCGATCGCGTTGATAAGATCATGCACATCGTCAACCTCGCGCGAGATTGTGTTCCGTGCGAATGCATCTGTATCCTGTACCATCCACGATGTGCCCTTCATGCCGTTGAGCGAGTAATCCATGCGCACCGACATCATGCCGAGCTGCGAAGCGCTCTGCGCGATCCATGGCAAGAAGCTGTAGTTGCGAAACCCCTTGAAGCCGTGCAAGATCAGAAGCAGCGGCACACGTTCTGTCTGCGCCGTAGCAGGAGTGACCGTTGCAAACAGTGTGTCGGTGTGACGGTTCGGAATCTGATGTGTGGTCTCTGCGCTGATCATGATTCACCCTCTGATGACAAGAGGTCGGGTCGTCGCTGTTGCGTTTTCGCTAACGATTGTTCTTGGCGCCACGCACGAATCAGGGCGTGATTGCCGCTTAACAGAACATCCGGTACCGACATGTCGCGAAACACAGCAGGCTTTGTGTACATCGGAGCATCAAGCACGCCGTGCATGAAGGAGTCGTCAAGGACGCTCTCTGCATCGCCGACGACACCTGGAATGAGTCGTACAATGGCATCGGTAAGGACGCCCGCAGCGATCTCACCACCGGTAACGACGTAGTCGCCGATCGAAATCTCGCGTGTAACGAGGACGTCACGAATGCGCTGGTCGATGCCTTTGTAGTGTCCGCATAGCATGATGAGATTGCCCGTAAGAGACAGAGCGTTGCAGGTTTCCTGCGTTAACACCTCGCCGTCCGGACAGAGATAAATCACGTCGTCGTAGGTACGCTCACGCAAGAGTGTTTCAATGCACGCGAACACTGGTTCGCATTGAATGATCATCCCTGCGCCACCGCCATACGGTGTGTCGTCGATGTGGCGGTACTTGTCGGTGGCGTAATCGTGGAGGTTGTGCAGGTTGATCTGCACCTGCCCGCGCTCGCGGGCGCGACCAACGATGGATGTAGAAATGATCGACTCGAGCACCTGTGGTACTACACAGACGATGTCGATTCGCAGTGATGCGTTAGTCATCCTGCTCATCCGATGTAGTGCGAGTAATGTCGCGCAAGCCCGGCAGAAGATCAATCGTAATGCGTCGTTGTGCTATGTCGACGTGCTTGATCACATCATCGATGACCGGCAACGGGACTGTTGATCCATCAGGCGTCGTCACAACCCACACGTCGTTCGCTGGCATCAGCCACACATCGGTGACCTCGCCAACAGTCTCGCCGTCGGTCGTGACAACACTGCAGCCCTCGATATCGCCGATGCGATGTCGGTCTTCATCATCAACACCCACGTCGGAACTTGACGCATACACAGCCTGATCCGCGAGAGCAGCCACGGCTTCTGACGTCGTGCATTCGGTAAGTCGCAGCGTTGTACGATACTGTGTCGCTACAAACTCAGCAACGGTGTACATCGTGACGAAATCCTTACTGAAGCCAATCCCGATGCGGGTTCCTGGAGCAAGTGCTTGCGGGAGGGTGAGCGCATCGACCAACACAACAGTCCCGTCTAGACCGTGTGTGCGTCCGATGACACCGATGTACTCATCAACCATAGGTGCGACATTGGAAAGGGAAGCGCAATAAAAAAGGGCATGTTGTTCACATGCCCTACGAAGTTACGTGATGTTTCCGGCTTAGCCGAGATACGTACGGAGTGTCTTCGACCGTGATGCGTGACGCAAACGGCGAATTGCCTTCTCCTTGATCTGGCGAACACGCTCGCGTGTGAGGTTGAACTTCTCACCGATTTCTTCAAGCGTGAGCGCTTGCTGATCGTCGAGACCGAAGTACAAGCGAATAACTTCGGCTTCGCGCTCGCTCAGTGTGTTGAGCACTTGCTGAACTTCTACGCGAAGTGATTCGCGCATAAGCTCGCTGTCGGGAGGGGGCTGCTGGTCGTTCGGGAGAATGTCCAGGAGTCGGTTGTCCTCACCTTGCACGAATGGAGCATCCACCGAAAGGTGGCGTCCAGAAATCTTGATTGTCTCGGAGATTTCTGCGATCGACATCTCAAGTTGCTCTGCGAGCTCAGCCGCGGTCGGTTCACGCTCGTACTGTTGCTCGAGTTCCGAGAACTTCTTGCCAATCTTGTTGAGCGCGCCAACGCGGTTCAGTGGAAGACGGACAATACGTGACTGCTCGGCAAGTGCCTGGAGAATCGACTGGCGAATCCACCACACCGCGTACGAGATGAACTTGAAACCGCGCGTTTCGTCGAAGCGCTTCGCGGCCTTGATCAAACCAAGGTTGCCTTCGTTAATCAAGTCGCCAAGTGAAAGACCCTGATTCTGGTACTGCTTAGCCACCGACACAACGAATCGAAGGTTGGCCTTCACGAGGCGCTCGAGGGCCATTGAGCCTTCGAAGCCGCCACGCTTAATAGCTTGGGCAAGTACGATTTCGTCGTCGCCGGTAAGAAGGTCAACTCGACCAATCTCCTGGAGATACTTGTCGAGCGACTGGCTTTCGCGGTTCGTATACTGTTTGGTAATCCTCATCGGCTGACCTCTGGTTGCAAATCTTAGCAGTGGGAAGACGCACATCGCCCTCCCTTCGTGCAGAACGGCCATGGGCCGCGGGGCTGCAAAGTTAGTGATCTGACGGGACTTGGCTACCTAAAATCGCGTGGTACTTCGCGGTAGATAGGAGTTCGCGAGCAACCCTCAGAACGGGGTCTACTGCGAGAGATCGCTCTTCGCGGGCTTGGTGTGTGCCAAAACGACCCCGGATCTCACGATCCAAGGTGGCAGTGATCAGATTCTGGTGTTGGCGCAGGTTCTTCTCCACCTCACGCTCGATCGAGCGCTGGGCGTAGTCGAGCCCCTGCACGGCCGTTGCCGACCATCCCTGGGCGGTCGCAGTGGTGCGAACCTTCGTGAGCTCTGCCAGCACGGGCGAGCGTTGCGACGGTGGGAGGGCTGCCACGGATTTCATAAAGCTGTCGACCACGGCGGGGGTGACCGTGAACCCGGTCGGCAGTGAGTCTAAGCGAGCTGTATACTTCGTAGCGAACCGGCCAAACACGTAATTGTCGTCGAGATAGGCAAGGGGCGAGGGGAGTATTGAGTCTGTCACTATCGAGTCGGGCGTGATACCATGACGTCCTTCAACGCTCCGACCATTTCGCGTAACGAACACATTCGCCGTCGTATCGAGTTGCCGTTTTCGATAGTTCGCCTTCTGGATGCTTCTACCCGATGGTGTGTAGTAGCGTGACGTTGTAAGTTTTAGTGATGCATCGTTGGGCATTGGTACAAGAGTTTGTACGAGCCCCTTGCCAAATGATTGGCGTCCAATGATAATGCCGCGATCAAGATCCTGGATCGCACCTGCAACTATCTCCGATGCCGAAGCGCTTCGCTCGTTGATGAGCACCGCGAGTGGGTATGCAGGCTCGATTGGATCGTCTTGCGATGTATACTCGCGTGTCTCGCGGAATCCACGTCCGCGCGTTGTTACCACGACGCTACCGCGGGGCACAAACACTTCCGCCACATCAACGGCAGCGTCGAGCAAGCCACCTGGGTTATCACGCAGATCGAGCACAATTCCGGTGAGCTTCTGCTGCGCAGCCATTGTGGAGATGGCCTCGCGGATTGCTGTCCCTGATCCACGACCAAACCGCACGAGGCGGACGTAGCCGATGCCACCCGGGAGAATCTGTGTATGCCCGACAAGTTCGAGTGGGAGCGATGCCCGTGGAATTGTGCGCACGATCGTATCACGACGGCCCGGACGGGTGAATTTCAACACGGCTTTGCTGCCTGGGACACCGCGCGAGAAGGGGCGCAGCCCCGACGGCGCGAGTGTATCAGTGCGATTGCTATCGACCGCAACAAGATGGTCGCCCACACGCACGCCGGCTGCGTAGGCCGGTCCGTCCGAGCGGACATCGAGAATTGTCAGGAGGCTGTCGCGCGTGCCAACGGTAAATCCAAAGCCGACGTACGAACCACCGGTAAGCATGTCGATATCCTCAGACTCGTCACCGCGCATGTAGGTGCTATACGGGTCGAGGCTTCTGAGCATTGCATCAATGCCAACTTCTACGAGATCCTCAGGTGCGAGCGTGTCGACGTATGTGGATGTGACTTCACGAAAGACCGATCCGAAGGCTTCGATCGAGCGGGCGAGTCGGGCATATGTTGATCCATCTTCATGCGGCGTACCTCCTGCGCTGAGGGCAAGTGTGGCTGCAATACCGATGGGGATGAGGATGCGAAGGTTCACGCTTCGAGTCGACGGCGAATCTCGCCAGTTAGTGCGTCGGTGTGGACGCGAATCTGCTGCATTGTATCACGATCACGGAGTGTCACGGTTGAGTCGCTCATCGTTTCACCGTCGATCGTGATGCAGAACGGCGTGCCGACTTCATCCTGACGACGGTAGCGACGTCCGATCGCTCCGCTCGTGTCGTAGTCAACACGGAAGGAACGCTGAAGATTCCGCATGATTGCCTGCGCAGCTTCCGGCATACCATCCTTGTTGACAAGGGGCAGCACTGCCGCAGTTACAGGTGCGAGTGATGGGGTAAAGCGCATCAGGGCGCGTGTTTCCGAGCCACCATCTCCTGTTGGTACCTCTTCTTCGGCGTAGGCATCACAGAGCAACGCCATAAATGTGCGCGTCGCACCGACAGCTGTCTCGATGACGTATGGTGTGTAACGATCCTTCGTGACAGTGTCGACGTACTCGAGCTTCTTGCCAGAGAACTCCTGGTGACGTCCAAGGTCGAAATCTGTGCGTGAGTGAATGCCCTCAACTTCGCCCCAACCGAATGGGAAGAGATACTCAATGTCCTCGGCCGCGGCAGCATAGTGAGCAAGGCGCTCATGTGGCTTGCGGTGGAGATGGTCTGCCTTGATGCCAAGGTTGTTCACAAACCAATCCCAGCGTGCCTGACGCCAGTAGTCGAACCATTCGCCCTCGGTACCAGGCTTGATGAAGAACTGCATCTCCATTTGTTCAAATTCACGTGTGCGGAAGAGGAAGTTCTTTGTGTTGATCTCGTTGCGGAAACTCTTCCCGATCTGCGCGATGCCAAACGGTGGCTTCATGCGCGCGGCATCCATCACGTTTTTGAAGTTGACGAAGATCCCTTGCGCTGTCTCTGGTCGCAGGTACACCACGTTTGCTGCATCCGCGACGGGACCAACGTGTGTTTCAAACATCAGGTTGAAGTTGCGAACCTCTGTCCAGTCGGTTGTGCCAGAGATAGGATCAGGAATCGCATTGTCGACAATAATGCGGTAGAGGTCGTCGTTGTTTTGTGCAGCCGTCAGCTGTGCTTCAACGCGATCAGCATCGACTGTTTTGTTCTTTGTGCGAAGACGCTGGATATACTCCTCGATCAAGTTATCGGCGCGATGGCGCGACTTCGACGTCTTGTTGTCGATCATCGGGTCGGAGAACTGCTGGATGTGCCCGGATGCTTCCCACACGCGTGGGTGCATCAAGATCGACGAGTCGATGCCGACAATATCGGTGCGATAGGTCATGGCCTTCCACCACGAGTCCTTGATGTTGCGTAGCAACTCAACGCCCAGCGGACCAAAGTCCCAGCAACCATTCAGGCCACCGTAGATCTCGGAGGATTGGTATACAAAGCCCTTACGCTTGGACAGGGAGAGAATCGCGTCGAGTGTAGTAGATGCAGCCATGTTAGGGTGTATAGTCAAACAAGATCACCAAAGATACGAACGCCTAGAGTTGCGTAAGTTTATGCCCCATATAGTGATGGCAGCGTGCGCCACACTCGAATTGCGAATTCAACGAAGGTTTCTCGAGCATGATACGTGCCCACCGGTTTGTAGGACTCTTCCTCACACTGCTCTTCGCTGCATTGTCTGCCATGGCGCAGATGCCATCCGGCAAGGATAAGGTGACCATCGCACCGATCCCGGCTATTCAGGGGGCTGCGGGCGATACTGTCCAAGTGAAGATCTCGATGAAGATCGCAAAGCACTGGCACACGTACGGATTTACGAAGACTGTTGGTCCAGATGGGTTGGGTCCAGACAATACGACACTCACAGTCGTCCCTAGCTCGGTGGCCAGGCTTGCCGGTAAGCCGAAGGTGCTCAAGGGTTCACACAAAAAGTACGATGAGTCGTGGCAAGTAACAACGGAAGAACTCGATGGCAACGTCGAAGTGCAGGCAGCCATTGTCCTCGATCGTGCGCTTCCTGTCGGTAAGACATCTCTGAAGTTCACGTTTGGCATGCAGATGTGCGATACCACGTCATGTCTGCCGTTTGAAGACTTCGACCCGATCACGGTCCCAGTAACAGTCACAGACATCTATAAGGGGCCAGCAGACCAAGCGGTCGTTCCGGCCACAACCAAATCGAACGTCGACTCACAGAGTGCTGCGATTGCACCCGCAGTTGTTGGTGATCAGACGATTGAAACAGAAAAGTCGAAAGGACTCTGGAGCTTCTTCTTGTATGCGATGGGTGTTGGATTCCTCGCCCTGCTTACGCCATGTGTCTTCCCAATGATTCCTATCACGGTCTCGTTCTTCACGAAGCGCCACGAGAAGAGCAAGGGTAAGGGGCTGCAAGAAAGTCTGCTGTTCGGACTCGGCATCATTTCAACGTTTACTGCAGTCGGAATCATTGCTTCGGTCATCTTCGGCGGCACGGCTGTGCAGGACTTAGCAGCCAATCCATGGCTGAACCTCGGTATCGGTGCACTCTTTATGGTGCTGGCCTTCAATCTGTTTGGCGCGTTCGAGATCCAAGTTCCGGTTTCGATCATGAATGCGTTGAACAAGAAGTCGCAAGGCGACGGTAAGGTTGCGATTCTGCTCATGGGTCTCACGTTCTCGCTCACATCATTCACCTGCACGGTGCCATTCGTTGGAACGCTGCTCCTGAGTGCTTCTGGCGGCGACTATCTCTATCCTGCGGTGGGTACGCTGGGCTTTGCAACGGCATTCGCATTGCCTTTCGTTGGCTTGTCGATGTTCCCGTCGTTGCTCGTGCGTCTTCCACGCGCTGGCGGCTGGATGAACAACTTGAAGGTCGTCATGGGCTTTCTCGAGATCGCTGCGGCAATCAAGTTCTTCTCGACGGCAGAGTTCATTTTTGGACTCGGTCTGTTGCCACGCGAAGTATTCCTTGCTGTGTGGGCTGGCGTTTGCTTCCTCATCATGCTCTACCTTCTCGGTACGTTTAAGATGAAGCTTGATTCGCCCCTTGACAGCGTGAGCGGTGTTCGTGCATTGTTTGCGGTGATCTTTGCGACACTCGCATTCTGGTTTGTAGGGGGCATGCTCGGCAAGCCACTCGCATCGGATCTGGAAGCACTCCTGCCACCTGAGAATTACCACGAGCTTCTGCTCGAGATGAACACAGGCGTAGCAGCACCACCAACATCATCCAAGAGTGGAAGTGCCGCAGAAGGTGCTACGATCGCACAAGCGGGGACATCTGTGCACGACGGTCTAACATGGTACTCAAATCTCGACGAAGCGAAACGCGTAGCAGCACGCGAGAACAAGCCAATCTTCATCGACTTCACGGGGTTCTCCTGCGTGAACTGTCGCAAGATGGAGAAGGCAGTCTTCCCTCAGCCGATGGTCGTCGAAGCATTCAAAAAGTTCGTGCTCGTGCAGTTGTATACCGACCGAAAGTCTGAGCCGTATATCTCGAATCAGAACCTTCTGAAGACGTATGGCACCGTAGCCAACCCGTTGTATGTCATTCTGCGTTCAGATGGCACCTACGTCGCACAGTCGGGATATCAGCTTGCGTTCACATCGAATCCGCAGACGTTTGTTGAGTTCCTTTCCAAGGCGCTGTGATGATGCGCGTGGTGCCCTTAACACCTGAGCGTTTTGATGACTTCATCGCGTTGGTATGCGCACTGGCCGATTACGAAAAGCTTGACCGCCCATCTCACGATGCAATCGAGCGATTGCGTGCTGATGCATTCAGTGAAACGCCTCGGTACTGGGCATTCCTTGCGGTGAACGACGCGGACGAGGCCGTAGGGTATGCTATCTGTTTGGAGACGTACTCGTCGTTCCTTGCCAAGCCAACGATGTACCTCGAGGACATCTTTGTGCGCGAGGATGCGCGTACGCATGGTGCAGGATCTGCACTGTTTACGACTGTCGTCGAGCTTGGTAGTTCGCGAGGTTGCGGACGAGTCGACTGGCAAGTGCTTGACTGGAATACACTGGCACGCGAGTTCTATCGGTCGCGTGGTGCAGCCGAGATGTCGGAGTGGCTGCTCTACCGCATTACGCTGTAGGATTGATCACATGATTGTCGATGAGGCGTGTGGTGCCGAGTCGTGCCGCAACAAGAAGAACCACACTCTGATCGTCGGAAAACGTCGCGGCAGGTTGTAGCGTTTCTGCAACAACTGCAGTTGCATACTCTACCTGCATGCGCGATACTGTCGCAAGCTCAGCGTGCATGGCTTCTTCAAGCACGCGAGATGATCGCTCTCCCGCAGTATAGGCTGCGGTTGCGCGCATGAGCGCGCGGTACATCACCGGCGCATCGGCACGATCTTCTGGCGAAAGGTAGACGTTGCGCGAGCTACGGGCTAGTCCGTCATCTTCGCGCTGTGTTGGGAGTACGGTAATCTTGACGCGATGCACGACATCGAGAGGGGATGTCTCCACAAGCTTGCGTACAACGAGCGTCTGCTGATAATCTTTCTGTCCGAAGTAGGCTTCGTCAGGAAGCATCGCCTCGAAGAGCCGCGACACCACAGTAGCAACGCCGTCGAAGTGCGTCGGACGGTGTGCTCCCTCGAGCATCTCTGTGACACCATCAATGTGAATCGTGCTGCGGGCGCCAGATGGATACATTTCTTCGACCGAAGGGAAGAAGATTGCCGTTCCGCCAGCTTCGGCAACTATCGCACGATCACGCTCGAAGTCGCGCGGGTATCGTTCGAAATCCTCGGACGGACCAAACTGTGTTGGGTTGACGAAGATGGAAACCACCACAACGCGATGGTGAGCAGCGGCTACTCGAATGAGCGATGCATGGCCGTCGTGGAGGTAGCCCATTGTTGGGACGCACCCGACCGTTGCTCCCGCGTCGCGCTGCACTGCGAGAAATGCGTGGAGCTCTGCGATCGTATGGAATACCTGGACGTCACGCTGTGGGGTGTTCATGCGACGAAGATACATGTTCCGATCCTTCCTCACTGCAGTGATCATACTCGGGATGCAGCTCGATGCTGTCGCACAGCAGGCCGCGATGCAGTCTGACGAACATGCGGATGTTCTCGATTACACATCGATCGATTCGTTGTGGCGCGAGAGCATCGATCGCGGTCGACTGCGCACTGATGGCGTGCGCTCTCAGGCGTACACACGATTTCGTTCGCTATGCGAGCGTGTCACCCCGATGGCATTCCTGCCTAATGCACGACTGGCATTTTGGACGAATGTGTATCTCGTATGTCTGATGGAGGCAATGCACCTGCGCATCGGCTATCGCGCAACGGCAACAGACTCGCTATGGTTGAGGCGCGACACGTTCCTCATTGCGAATGAGCGGCTCACGCTCGAGGACCTGCGTGAAAAAGTGCGCGCAACGCAGGTTCTTATACACGCTTGTGCATGTCTTTCCACGGGAAGCTCCCAGGGAGCCCCCTTCCCAACGACGCTGGCAACCGGACGTCGAGTACGTGTGTGGTACCGTGATCTGTTTCGACGCATCATCCGAAGTGAGCGCCACATTATGTTCGATCCATGGTCATCCACGCTGCAAGCATCGATATGGATGCGACCACTGTGGCTGCGCCTCGGGGAGCGCGATGCGTCATTCATCGACTATATCATGCCATACATGACAGAGGCAATGGCAGCGCAGGTGGCGCTCGGTGCCCCGCGGTTACGAGTTCAGTTTACTGATCGCATTGAAACGTGGCGTAAGGCACGTCCTCGCTAAATTCCGTGTATGGAACACATGAACACACGCAAATCACGTATTCATGCAATGCTTGCATGGAGTCTGACACTCGTCGTTGTCTCTGGATGCGCGACAGCTCCTGAGCTGCTCAAGGACACCTGGGAGATCGTTGCCGTGCGAAGTCAGCGCATCGACACAACAATGTCCTTGACGAAGAGACCTATGTTTCGCTTTTTCGAAGAAAGCAAGGTGCAAGGGTTTACCGGATGCAACATGTTCTTCGGAACATTCACGCAGCGCGAAGACACAGTGCAGTTCAGTCCGCTCATGACCTCGAAGATGGCCTGCCTAGATCGAGATAATGTGGTTCTTGAAGAGCGTATCCTTGATGCATTTCGCAATGCCTTTCGTGCCCGCCGTTCAGGACAGACGCTTGAGTTCCTCGACGCGCGCGATTCCGTGTTGATGTCATGTATCGGCATCCCGAATGACGAGCAGCCAATGCCCGCCCAAGAATTGCCACGCTGAGGTTGTCTGCATTTCATGAGCACGCTACAGTCAGCTACGATCCTTCCTCTCCAATACATCAAGGGTGTAGGACCACGTCGTGCTGAAGCCTTAGCGCGTGAGGGTATCGTTACGCCTGAAGATGTTGTGTGGTGCATCCCGCGCGGATATGTCGATCGTACTGCTGCACAGAGTATCTCATCGCTCATGCAACTGTGTCGCGCATCAAATCTTTGGACTGGTGAAGCGGAGCAACAGCATCGTGCAGTAACATCGGAGGTATCGCTCATCGCGACGATTGCCGATGTCCGGCAGCGCACTGTAGGCAAGGGCAAATCGATGCTGACGGTTGTCGTGCGTGATGGATCTGGTGTTGATGCGCATCTCGTATTCTGGAACCAGATCGCATACTACACCAAGCGATGTCGCGTAGGCGCAGCATTTGTGATCAGCGGTGTGCCGGAGTATGATGCGCGGTGGAATCAGCTTGCTATTCATCATCCCGAGCTTGAAGAGCTAGATGAGGAAGATGCGGAGCGGTATCGCACTGGCACAACGTTGCCGAAGTACACGATGACGCAGAGCATGCGCAACAGTGGGATCACGATGCGCTTGTTTCGCACGATTGTTGAACATAGTCTCGACCTTGTGTTGCCAACCATGCACGAAGTGCTCCCTCAGTCGGTGTGTCAGAGTGCTCGACTCATGCAGCGGACGGATGCACTACGTGAACTTCATCAGCCGACTTCGTTACAGCATGTGCAGCAGGCGCGATATCGCATGAAGTACGAAGAACTCTTCATGTTTGAGCTGCAGCTCGCTGTGCGAAGGTCATCGCAAAAGACACCTGAACATGGCCTGCACTTCACTCCCAAGAGTCCGCGTGCAAGGGGGCTCGTAGAGTCCCTCCCATATGAGCTCACCGGAGCGCAGCGACGTGTAATACATGAGATTGTCGAGGATATGACGTCGGGTCGACCCATGAATCGTTTGCTACAAGGTGATGTAGGATCAGGGAAAACAATTGTCGCGTTACTCTGCATGTTGAATGCGATCGACAACGGCTATCAGGCCGTGTTAATGGCTCCAACAGAAATACTTGCAGAGCAGCACTATCATGGCATTCAGCGTCTGCTCGGTGACCTTGATGTGTCGGTTGTGAATCTTATTGGAGCACAGAAGAAGGCTGAGCGACGTGAGGTGCTTGCGCGCATCGCAGCGGGGGAGGCACACATCGTTGTAGGCACGCACGCAGTGTTCGAATCTGAGGTGGATTACCACAAGCTTGGCTTGATCGTGATCGACGAACAGCATCGCTTCGGTGTCGCACAACGTCAGGAACTCCAACGTCGCGGTCGTGCATCGCACGTAGATGCCTCAAGGACACCGCATGTACTGGTGATGAGCGCCACGCCGATACCGAGGACGCTCTCGATGACGTTGTACGGCGACCTCGACGTATCGGTGATTGACGAGCTGCCTTCGAACCGCAAGCCCATTCGCACCACGGTTGTGCCAGACTCGGCCATTGTATCGGTGTTCGATAAGATACGCACTGAGATCGCAGCCGGACGTCAGGCATACATCGTGTATCCGCTCGTGGAAAAGAGCGAAAAAGTGCAAGCGAAGAGCGCAATTGAGCATGCCGAATCCCTGCAGCACGAGGTCTTTCCCGACCTCCGAATCGGTATTGTTCATGGACAGATGCCGTGGGACGAAAAAGAACGAGTCATGCAGGCATTTCTTCGCAAGGAGTTCGACATCCTTGTTGCCACCACAGTGATTGAAGTGGGCATTGATGTTCCGAACGCAACGATCATGGTTATTGAAAATGCTGAGCGATTCGGCTTATCGCAATTGCATCAGCTTCGTGGTCGTGTAGGTCGGGGAGGGGATCAGTCGTACTGCTACCTCATCACGAAGGACCACATGCGGCACGCCGTTAACCGCTCGTCGTCAGCCCAAGAACGCGCTGCTGCCGTGGTGCGACTCCGAACGATGGAGCAGACGACCGACGGCTTTGCCATAGCAGAGGTGGATCTCAAGCTGCGCGGTCCCGGAGACATCCTCGGTGTGCGACAGAGCGGACTCCCAGAGTTTCGCTTTGTCGATCTCGTGCAGGACACCCCGGTGATTGTGCAAGCCCGCAACGATGCGTTTGCACTCCTCGATAGCGACCCGCAACTGCGTCGTCCGGAGCATGTCGCTACGCGAAATGAACTTCGCCGCATCTGGGAACACCAGAGCTTCCTTGGTGTCGCGTAAATTGCGACATGGCCACTGCACCGCTCTTCACAACAACGATCAACGATGATCCGCTCACGTCCACATTTAACGTGAGTGAGATATTTCATTCGATTCAGGGTGAGGGAACACGCGCGGGCTTGCCATGCACATTCGTTCGACTCCAGGGTTGCACCCTCCGTTGTAGTTGGTGCGATACGCCCTATGCATTAGAGCATCGCACCGTCGAACAGGTGATGACGGGCCAGCAGATCATTGATGCCATTCGTGCGATCGGATGTTCGTTTGTCGAGTTTACCGGTGGTGAGCCCCTTGAACAACACGCAGTGGTTCCAGTAATGCGCCAGCTCTGTGATGAGGGGTACCTCGTTGCCGTCGAGACGGGCGGACATTGCGACATCTCGGTCTTGGACGAGCGCGTTATCGCGATCGTGGATGTAAAATGTCCTGGATCTAAGATGGATCGACTCAATGATCTCGAGAATCTCAACCGTCTTCGGAAGCATGACGAAGTAAAGTTTGTGCTGGCATCACGAAGGGACTATGAGTTTGCCCGTGATCTCATTCGCGAGCACAAGCTCGAAGAACGATGTGCAAGTGTGCTTATGTCCTGCGTGCCTGATCGACTCCCAATGGCTGAGTGTGTCGCATGGATTCTTGAGGATGCGCTACCTGTGCGCTTCCAAGTGCAGATGCACAAGATCGTTTGGTCACCAGATACCCGAGGTGTGTGATGCGACTGCATACCATCGTGGGTGCATTAGTGAGCACAGTGCTGGCACATCATGCCATACATGCGCAGGAATACGATATCTCGCCGCTCCAGCCGTGTAATTCTCCAAAGGCTGAGTACGCTCCTACATACGATGTGCTAGCAGCATCAATCGTGTTTACATCGGAATCACGTGGACGAGCTGCTCTTGTTCGTGCCAGACTCGACGAGTCGACGGGAATTGAGCACGTGACCGGCACATACAATGATCCACGTCACCAACGCGGATGCGTAACGCTTGATACCACGGGCAATGGTGTTGGCGTTGTGTACCTGCAGCATGACGCTCAAGCGTATGCATCGCTCACGACAGTGACGCAATACAACGGCGCGATCAATCTCGGATCGCCCATCGATGCCGTGAATGGACCATGGTATACATCTCAGCCCGCGCTATCGCCGGATGGCGAGCGACTGGTGTTTGTGAGCACGCGCGACGGAGGCCGTGGCGGTATGGATCTGTGGATAAGCGAACGTCGTGACGATGGAGCATGGTCGGAACCGATCAATCTCGGACGTAATCTCAACTCTGATGCCGATGAAGTGTCGCCCAAGTTTGCTGCAGCGGATACGTTGATCTTCGCATCGAATGGATTTGGAGGAAAGGGTGGATTCGACATAATGATGTCCGTGCTGCGCGATGGGATCTGGAATGAGCCTGTACCGCTCGACGATCTCAACTCCGAGTATGACGACACCGATTGCGCACTCCTTCCGAGCGGAGCATTTGTGTTTGCGAGTAACCGACCGGGCGGAATGGGTAGTTACGATCTCTGGATTGCACGCCGAAAATGAAAAAGGCCCGCTGTGTAGCGGGCCTTTTGATCTTCGTCGAGGTATTGTGCTATTACTTCACGCTGTAGCGAACTAGCGTTGCTTCGTCTCCATCAATCGGGAGTGGCGGGACGCCGTTAATGGTAACGAGCTGAGCCGGTTGAGTGTACTTGACCCAACCAATGTTGTTCGCGAACCAATATGTGCGAACGAGCTGAATTGGAATTGGCACAGCCTGTGGACCAAACAGGAGGTACAACGTGATATTCATCGTGATCTCAACCTTGTTTGTCGAGATCGCTGTACCATTGATTGTAACTGTCTCGTTGCCAAGCTTCTTGCCTGTGAAGTTCAGACCGGCTGAGCCAGTGTATGAACCTGATGGACCCGCGTCAATGGTGAATTGTGGAATCGAGTCCTTGAGAGCTGTCCACGATGATGCGTTCTCATCAAACAGATTCACCCACTTGTTGCCGAGATCTACTGGTGCGCCGAGCACGTCAAACGATAGTGGAAGAAGCGTCGAAACGACAGAACCTTGCTGTGCATCATACATCGTGTCGATCGGCAGGCCGCCAACGAACATGATAGATTCAACAGCTGAACGACCTTCGACTGTCTTTGTGCCGGTGACGACGACGCTGTCAGGGAGAATGTTGACAGTATCAAGCGCACCTGATGCGTCAATGTCGAACGAGCGATTGTCGTGGATGAAGTACGAGCCCGCCGTTGCAACTACGTAGTTGCCGGGTTCAGATGGTGTTGTCGTTTCGTTTGAACAGCCTGTAAGGCCAAGACCGAGGCCGAGTGCGGCGACGGTCACAATCGCAAGGCGCTTCATGGGAGGATACTCCTGCGGGTAATCCGCGATTGAACAGTGTTGAGTTATATGAGCGGAGGGCGAGGGACTCGAACCCCCACAACCTTTCGGTCGGCTGTTTTCAAGACAGCTGCAATACCATTATGCGAGCCCTCCGTGGGCGTTGGACGACAAATCTACGGAAGAGATTTGATCTACAAAGCACTCATTCTCGAACGATTTCCTGATCGTCGTAGTGTACCCGTCGTCGATATTTTTCAAGATCGATGCGCAGGAAGTCTGCCACAGTGCCTGCAAACAGCTGTTGTTTGAGCGCGTCCGAGAGGTCTGGCATATCGTCGATGAACTTACCGTGCTCGAGATCACCGAGTGGGAACGGATAATCTGTGCCGTATGCGATCTTGTCAGCACCCATCAGTGCGATGAGGTAACGCAGTGCATCGGCGTTGTGTGTGATGGAATCGACCCAGAACTTGGAGATGTAGCTTGTTGGGTCGGCAACGCCATTCACATTGCAAAGGTCTGGTCGTGCATGATACCCATGAGAGATACGCCCCACAGTGAACGGGAACGAGCCACCGGCGTGCGAGAACATCACGCGCAGGTTCGGGAATGCATCGAACACGCCACCGAAGATCATCGACGTCATCGACAATGTGGTTTCGGCTGGCATGCCAACCAACCATTGCTGGAAGTAGCGGGCCGTGCGATCGGCACCCATCATTTCCCAAGGATGCACGAAGATAGCCGCACCCATTTCGTGCGCTGCCTCCCAGAACGGCCACAGTGAGCGATCGTCGAGATTCATGCCATTGATATTGGTGCCAATCTCAACGCCCGGCATGCCAAGCTCGTTCACACAGCGATTCATTTCGCGAATGGCACGATCTACGTCCTGCATTGGCAACGTGCCGAGTCCGATAAAGCGCTGTGGATGCCCCTTGACAACACCTGCAAGATGGTCGTTGAGGAATCTACACCAGTCTTCGGTGTGTTCCGGATTGGCCCAGTACGAGAAGAGGACGGGAACCGTGCATAGCACCATCACATCGACGTTGTGTGCATCCATGTCGCGGAGGATTGCCTCCGGACTCCAGCAGTTTTCGTCGATATCGCGAAAGAACACTCCATCGTCGCGCATCATGCGTGCCTTGCCCGGCGCGAAATGTTCCAGCTCGATAAATCCGCCATAACCATAGCGCTCCTTGAGTGAAGGCCAGCGCTCCGGCAGAATATGGGCATGACAATCAATCTTGATCATGCAGTCGCCTTTGCCGGCGGTTGCATCACGGCGCCACACTTGGAGCATGTGCAATGTTCGGCGTTTCCGTAGAAGCGCTCGAAGATTGGGGGGAGCTGGCTCACGATATTGGAAAGGGGCAGGAATTCTTCGTAGAGCTTGTTGCCGCATGACTCGCAGAACCACATAAAGGCGTCAAGCTCATCAGGGAGATGGCGCTTGCGTTCGATCACTAATCCGACGGTGTTTGCGGGACGTTGTGGGGAGTGTGGTGTGCGAGGGGGCAGGAGGAAGATCTCGCCCTGCTTGATATGAATATCGCGTGGCTGACCATCGTCGATGATCTTCACCGTGATGTCGCCTTCGATCTGGTAGAAGAACTCCTCGCCCTCATTATAGTGGTAATCCTTGCGGTTATTCGGTCCGCCCACCACCATAATGATGAATTCTGTGTCCTCGTATACCTGGGCATTGCCGACAGGGGGCTTGAGAAGATGGCGGTGTTCGTCGATCCAGGCATGAAGATTGAAGGCGCTTTTGATTGGCATGCGGAACTCACTCAGTCGATGGGGTAGTAGATTCGTAGTCACAAAAGTACAAACGAACCCTAGGAAGCATACAGCATGGATCTCTCACTTATCGGTCGTCGTGCGCTGGTGTGCGGCGGATCCCAAGGTATTGGCAAGGCCATCGCACAGGAGCTTGCGCTCAACGGAGCCGAGGTCACCGTCCTCGCCCGTACGCAAACGTCTCTTGATGCCGTTGTTCAGAAGCTTCCGGTCGGACACGGACAGACACATCGGTCGCTTGCAGTGGATATGAGCGACGAAGTTGCACTTATTACCGCTGTGCATAACGCTGTGGAAAGTAATGGTGATTTCCACATTCTTGTGAATAACACAGCGGGTCCCGCAGGTAGTCCACTTGTGGAAAGCCCTGTGGAAAGCCTTCGTAACGCCTTTGAACAACATATTGTTACTGCGCATCAACTCACAAAGATTCTGGTACCTGGAATGACGTCATGTGGATATGGTCGCATCATTAACATCGTATCCACATCTGTGAAGATCCCCATCGACGGACTTGGAGTTAGCAACACGATTCGCGGCGCCATGGCCAGCTGGTCCAAGACCATGGCTAACGAGCTAGCCCCCCGCGGTATCACGGTGAACAACGTGCTTCCGGGTGCAACAGAGACCGACCGACTTCAGGCGATCATCGAGCGGAATGCCCGTGTAAAGGGGCTCAGCGAGGATGCCGTCCGTGCGCACATGGCAGCGGAAATCCCCCTCGGACGCTTTGCGCAGCCCGAAGAAATCGCCAATGCCGTAGGCTTTCTCGCCTCTCCGTCGGCATCCTATATCACCGGCACCAGCATCATTGTTGACGGTGGACGGACCCGAAGCCTCTCCTAAGCCACTTACCTTTCCACTTCATGTGGATAACCTGTCGACAAACCCATGCATTTTCCATGGGTTAGGTGTTGCTATTTGCCACACCAACCACTACCTTTGTCGAGGTCGTAACTCCTTATCCAATTAGGGATATCGTGAGTTTTAGCGGGTCACATCACCCCGTATAGCGACGGAAGCAGAAGGAAGTTAACCACATGTGTGAATAACCCCGCGGGGTTATCCACATTCGGAGCAGTAACGTGGCGCGAAAGAATCGGGAAGCATCGGTGCAGCGAGGCGGCCGTAGGTCGTCTGGGCTTGTCATCACCATGCTGGCGCTCGTCTTCCTCGGCTTCATGGCCACGCAGTGGTACGACCGACAGCACATCGCCACCATTCATGTGCAGGGTGCATCGGGTCTCAGCAAGTCTTCCGTTGGTACAGTAGTGGACACGCTCGCTGCCAAGCCACACCGTTCGGTGGTGCTCGCAGATGTACGACTTGCATTGGAATCATTGCCGTACGTGCGCAGCGCAACGGTGTACTTTAGCGGAGTTCGCGAACTCACCGTCGAAATTGAAGAGCGCATTCCTGTTGCGCACGTTGTCCATGCTGACGGTTCGTTACGCTACGTTGACGCTGCAGGCGCAGTGTTGCCGCACGTTACCGAGCGGACGTCGCACAATGTGCCGGTGTTACAATCATCCGATGGATCGAGTTTGTCTGCATCGGATGTGCAGCGTGTTGTTGCGTTGCTCGTGACAGGTTCGGGTGTCCTTGATCCAGTGTTATACCAGTCCATTTCGGAAGTGCGCGTTGATCGCCGCCGTGGTACGGTTGAGATCATCACAGACGATACGCGCTGGCGTCTTGGCCGCATGGATGCAGATCGTGCACGTGGTGCATTTGCAGATATGAACGTATTCTGGAACGAGACGTCCCAGCGTTTGAACATGGCAAGCATTTCAGAAGTTGATTTGCGTTGGAAGAATCAGATTGTGCTTCGCTATCATCAGCGCGAGCGCACTGTCGAAGGAGGGGCGACAGCATGAGCACTCCGGAGATTCATGTCGGACTCGACATTGGCACAACGAAAGTGTGTGCCGTTGTCACGTCGTTTGATCCATCGAAGGACCGTGTTGAGATTCTTGGCACAGGCCTAGCGGAATGTGATGGACTCAAGCGCGGCGTTGTAACCAACATCACTAAGACAGCCGATGCGATTCGTTCCGCGATTGAGCGCGCCGAGCAGCAGAGTGGCTATCAGATTCGCAGAGTCGTGATCGGCGTAAGTGGTGAACACGTTGCGACCTTTACGACACGTGGTATAGTCACCACACGCACATCGGAGATTTCAGCGGAAGACGTGCGACGCCTACACGAAGAACTTCGTCAGGTGCACGTGACTGCTGATCGTCGCATTCTGCATGTGATTCCTCAAGACTACATCATTGATGGTCAGGATGGCATTTCGGATCCGCTTGGAATGAGTGGACGTCGACTCGAAGCAAACGCTCTTGTGATTACGGCTTCTGCATCAGCAGTTGAAAACGTGTACAAGTGTGCTGAGCGTGCAGGCCTTCATGTGGATGCTGTTGTGCTGCAATCGATTGCAAGTGCGATGGCCGTCCTTGATGAAGCGGAGCGCGATGTTGGTGTCGCACTCGTTGACATTGGTGGCGGCACCACGGATATCGCGATGTACAAAGACAATGTACTGCGTGCCGTGAGTGTGATTGGGTTTGCGGGCCAGCGTGTGACAGACGACATTGTCACGGTTCTTGGTATCCGCAGTAATGACGCAGAAGAAATCAAGGTGGAGCACGGACATGCCATCAGCGAGAGCATTCTCCGCGATGAGCACTTCCAAGTTCCGGGAGTTGGTGGACGCCGTCCGACAGAGTTGTCGAAGTCGATACTCTGTCAGGTGATCGAACCACGGATGGAAGAGATCTTTGAATTCGTGATGCAACGCATTCACGATTCAGGTCTGTCGCATCAACTTGCGGCGGGCATTGTGATTACCGGCGGTGGTGCAGACCTCCGTGGGTGCGACATGCTTGCGCAGCGCACGTTCCGTCTGCCAGTGAACAAGGGTCTGCCACGTGGCTTTAGTAGCGACGGACTCGCTCGTGAGGTAACTACGCCTGCCCATGCAACTGCAGTTGGGCTTGCGATGTACAGCATCGAGCACGAAGATGAATTTCAACAGGTGCACGGCGACCAACCAGTTGCGGCAGTGCACCAACCACAACAACAACCGACAGCACCTACCGTTCAGCAGCCTGAAGAAGCTTCACGCAAGCGTGGTCTCCTACAGGGTGTGAAGGAATGGTTTGAGAACTTGTAACTCATGCTTTTATACATCATGACCACATTCCGGGGGGAATAATGGCCATCGAGTTGGATACAACTGGATTTACGACCGATGCGCGGATTCGCGTAGTTGGCGTAGGCGGCGGCGGCGGGAACGCAGTGCGAACGATGATCGCACGTGGACTCGACGGCGTGGAGTTCATTGCAGCGAACACCGACCGTCAGGCATTGTTGAATAACCCAGCTGGCATTAAGCTTCAGTTGGGCAGAGACGTTACACGCGGACTCGGCGCTGGCGCCGATCCTGCGCGCGGACGTGCCGCTGTTGAGGAGAGCATCGACGAAGTATACGATGCGCTTCAGGGTAGCGACATGATCTTTGTGACTGCAGGGATGGGCGGCGGTACGGGAACCGGAGCAGCACCGGTGATCGCACGCGTCGGTCGAGAAATCGGCGCACTTGTCGTCGGTATCGTCACCAAGCCGTTTGCCTATGAGTCGAAGCGTCGCTCGAACGTTGCCGAAAACGGCATCAAGGATTTGCGCGAACACGTCGATGCGTTGATCGTTATTCCAAACCAGCGCATTCTGACTGTTGTCGATAAGAATGTAACGTTCGCGAACGCACTTGCGATGGTTGATACCGTGTTGTACAACGCAACAAAGGGTATCGCAGACATCATCTCTGGCGTTGGATACGTGAATGTCGACTTTGCTGACGTGCGAACAGTAATGAGTGGCATGGGCGATGCCCTGATGGGTATCGGTACTGCTTCTGGTGAGCATCGCGCAATCGAAGCAGCACAAAACGCTCTGAACTCGCCGATTCTCGAGGGCATGTCGATTTATGGTGCGCAAGGTTTGCTTGTGAACATCACGGGTGGACAGAGCATGACGATGTTCGAGGTGAGCGAAGCGGTATCAGCAATCGAGAAGGCCGCAGGCGATGAAGTGAACTTGATTCACGGTGTGGTTGTCGATGAGTCGCTCGATGATGAAATGTCGATCACTGTTGTTGCCACAGGCTTCCGTCGTCAAGAAGAGAAGAAGGTTGTTCCTGTTTCTGCCCCACTCGCTTCGACGCCAGTTATCGAAATCGTGCGTCCCACGCCTGAACCAGAAGCAGAGCTTTCAATGGGTTCGCCTGCACCAGCTCCGATTGCACAGCCAAGTGGTGATGTTGACGTGCATGATGTAAACGTCCCTGCCTACTTGCGTCGTCAGCGCGATCAAGAGCGCGCACAAGCGGGCATGCCACGTCAGGAGCCCCCTGTCAGTGGAAGCGTTCAGATTACGCCGCAGTCAACATCATCGGATGCTGAGATGAACTTCTCACAACCGGTACGCAAGGCGGCATCGGCAGGCGGTAATCAGCCGGCATTCCTCCGCAAGATCATGGACTAAGCGTCCACGAATCAAGACCTATTCCAGAGGCCGTTGCGATTCCGCGACGGCCTTTGCTGTATCTACTCGTACCAGTACGAGGATGCCGATTACAAGCATAACGAGGAGCGAGAGGATTGCCCATCGATAGCTCTGCGTTAAACTCAGCATGACGCCGAAGAGCAGCGGACCTATCCACGAGGTGCCTTTATCACTCAGCTCATAGAAGCTAAAGTACTCGGCTTCTCTGCCAGCGGGAATCATCGTCGAAAACAATGATCTACTGAGTGCTTGTGTTCCACCGAGGACGAGTGCGATGCATCCGGCTAGAATCAAAAACTGCGTAGCACTCGTTACCCAAAAGAATGATGCGAGGATCACTGCGATCCATCCAACGAGTGATGTGGTAAGCGCCGTCTTCGTTGTTGTTCGACGTGCGAGTTCGGCGAAGGCGAGTGATCCACCGATGGCAACAACTTGCACAACGAGCACTGCTTGCGTCAGCACGTCGAGTCCGAGTCCGAGCTCGATGCTACCAAACACTGATGCCTGCGAAATCACGGTTTGTACAGCTTCGTTGAAGGCTACGTAGGCGATGATAAATCTCGCTGTGTGTGGTGCTCGCATCGCCTGTCGGAACGTCGACCATGCTTGGACAAAGGGCGTGCGAAGATGCGAAGAGGGATCACGTGGTTGCGATGATGGATCGCGCAGCAACAGTATCGGCACAATGGTCCACACAGCCCACCACAATCCGACGCTGACCAGGATGCTACGTACCGTGAGCGATGTCGGTGCAGCGGTGTACCAGACGAGGTGCACAGTGAGCAAGATTGCCCCACCAAGATATCCGAGTGCCCAGCCTCGCGACGAAACAGCATCGCGTTCGTCATGCGTGGCGATGTCGTTGAGGAAGGCGTTGGCAACCACAACGCTTGCACCGAAGAACACGTTTGCAATCACGAACAATGCTCCGCCGAGGATGTAGTTACCTGCTTCAGGTGTGCAGGCGAACAACCCCATGGTTGCTGAAGCACCAAGGATTGTTGTTAGTACAAGCATCATGCGCTTACGATGCGTTCGATCGACAATAGCGCCAATGATTGGCAGCACAACAACTTGCAGTAGCACGCTGAAGGAGATGCAAAAGGAGAACCAACTCCCTACATGCATGGCAATGCCGAACGGAGCTATGACGCCATCGACAGCCGTAGTCATCGCGACCGATGTCAGATAGGGACCAAGAAAGACGGTTACAACCGAGGTCGAAAAGGCGCTGTTGGCCCAGTCGATGGTATACCATCCCGCACGTTGATATCGCAATGAGTGCATCGGCGAAGATACGCGAGTGTGTGTTCGTTGCATGACCCGTACTTTTGTGGATCCTTGTCTCACGCGGAGTACACCAATGAAGGTGCTGGGTCCAACCTCGAATTTCCTCGCCATCGAACAACGCTATTCGACACTTGAGTCGTCGAAGGTTGCCATCGTCTCCGCTCCGTATGAGCACACAGTAAGCTATGGTGGAGGCACCAAACTCGGTCCAAAGGGCGTGATCGATGCAAGTGCCTACGTCGAGTTCTACGATGATGAAACCGATCGTGAGCTCTGCTTTGATGTTGGCATTGCAACGCTCAAGCCCCTTGCCTTTGGCAAGAAGACCGATCGCGCTGCACTCGACATGATTGAAGAGCAAGTAGATGAACTGCTCGACATGGGCAAATTCGTTGTGACGCTCGGTGGTGAGCATACGATTTCAACAGCGCCAATTGCTGCGCATTTCCGGAAGCATCCATCGATGAGCATTCTGCACTTCGATGCGCATTCCGATTTGCGCGAGAGTTATCAAGGATCGAAATACTCGCATGCAAGCTTTATGGCACGTGTTGCCGAGTTCTTTCCACCGAAGCTGATTACGCAGGTTGGTATTCGTGCGCTGTGCAAAGAAGAGGCTGCCTTTATCAAGAAGGAGGGTGTCAACACGTTCTTTGCTTCTGCTATTCGAAGGGGCTTGCACAGCGCAACGTGGCAGCAGCGAGTTGTTGATACGCTCGCCAAGGACGTGTACATCACCTTCGACGTGGATGTGTTCGATCCATCGATCATGCCGTCTACGGGCACACCGGAACCAGACGGCTTGATGTACAGCGAAACAATAGACGTGATTCGCGCAGTGGTAGCATCTGGACGTCGCATCGTTGGACTCGACATCGTCGAGCTCGCGCCGGACAAGCGTACGCCGCATGCAGATCTCACCACAGCACGTCTACTGTACAAGATTCTCAATCTTGCGATGACGCCGACACCGAAACACACATCCACAAAGAAGAAGCGCTGAATATGACACATGACCTGCAGACGCTTGTTGAGGAATTGTTCGCACTTCCATCGCATGAGTTGTTGTACGACGATCGCACAGCGCATACGTGCGCAACGATGCTCGATGCATTGAATGCTGGTCAGATTCGTGCAGCATCGCGTGCCGACGACGGTACATGGACCGTTCACTCGTGGGTAAAGCAGGGGATCCTACTGCTGTTTCGTGCAGGCCGACTCGAAGACATGTCGACGGACGAGAACTTTCGATTCTTCGACAAAGACACATTGCGTACACGTGCGTTTACGCTTGAGGACAATGTTCGCATTGTACCTGGTGGTACAACAATTCGTAACGGTGCATTTCTTGCACACGGCGTGATTTGCATGCCCCCTGCCTATGTGAACATTGGTGCGCACGTTGGAGAAGGCACGATGATCGACTCGCATGCATTAGTAGGTACATGTGCGCAGATTGGCGCGCGTGTGCATATCAGTGCTGCTGCGCAGATCGGCGGAGTGTTAGAACCAGCCGGCGCACGTCCCGTCATCATCGAGGATGATGTCATGGTGGGTGGAAACTGCGGCGTCTACGAAGGCGTCGTGGTGCGGTCGCGTGCGGTACTCGGCAGCGGCGTTGTGCTTAATGCATCGACGCCTGTGTACGATCTCGTGCATGAGCGTATTCTGCGTAGTAGCGACGGACAGCCGCTCGAGATTCCTGAAGGTGCAGTTGTGATAGCAGGCAGTAGGGCAGTGACCTCAGCATTCGGCACACAGCAAGGCTTGAGCATGAGCACGCCGCTCATTGTGAAGTACCGTGATGAGAAGACCGATGCACGCACGGCGTTGGAAGCAGCACTGCGTTAAGACATCGTCGGATCGCCCTTGTCGCGGTTGAGGCGCACAGCCTGGCGTACCATTGCTTCGAACACATCGCGCTTGACGTCGTTGACGTGACGGATGGTGATGTGACGCATCATTGTGAGGTCGCCGACAAGTAAGCCTTCCGGGTCGTCGAGATCGATACCTCGCCAGAACCCAAAGTTTACATGATCGCTAAACGCCTTGATGTAGCACACGGGTCCGTTCGATGAGAACACTGGTTGCGACCACAGGATTGACTCATCGATATCGCCTGCCCCTTGTCGAATGATCGCACGAAGAGTGGTAAGGACTTCGCGTTGCCAGCCCTTGAAGTGTCCGATGTATGCATCGACGTTGATGGCGTTGATCGGCGCCAGCACTGGTGCCGGCTCGTCCTTTACCTTTGGTGTGTCGTCGTAATCGCCACGTGTTGCGCGACGTTGCAGCACGGAGCCACGTGGTGCGCGTTCCTTCTTCTCGCCGCCCTTGTCGCCATCGCGACGTCGGTCGTTGCGTTGCTGCTGTTGCGGACGCTGCTGCTTCTGTTGCTGCTGCTGTCCGTCGGCAGGTGCACCTTCGGTTGCCTCTGGTTGTTCGCCATCAGCAGATGGCGCTGCAGATGCATCGCCTGCGCCCTGTCCCGGCTTCTTCTTGCGACGGCGCTTCCGCTTCGAGCGCTCTTGTTCGGAGCCGCCTTCTGCGCCACCCTCGTTGGGCGCACCATGGTCGCGATCATCTTCGTGAGTGGTGTCATCATGCGCACCGGCATGCTTTGGTGCGTCTGCTGTTTGCGCTGCATCCTGCCCTTGGCGTTGCTGGCCTTCGCCTCCGCGACGTCCGCGTCCACGACGACGACGTCCGCGACGCTCTTCGCCGGAGCCTTGCTGGCCCCCTTCAGCGGATTCGTGTGATGATTGTGCTGCTGGTTGGTGTTCGTCTGCGTGCATCATGTGCGTTTTGGTACGTATCGTACGGAGTAAGCGTCAAATATACGGAAAGCCCAGCAGGGCTTCGCCCCGAAATAGGAAACGGCACCCACGTTCTTGCGACCGGGGGTGCCGTTAGTTTGCGATTAAACGATGTAGCCTGTCGGCTTACTTGTCCTTGTCAGCTGCAACAGATGCTTGGTTGTACGGTGTGATCAACTTCTTGATCGAACCGGCAGCTTTGCGAGCTTGTGCTGCACCTTTCTTTGTTGTTGCGTTGTGTCCCTCTTGGAACTGGGCAAACAGGGCAACGATTTGCTCGTAGAGCTCTTGCTTTGACATTGCGGATTCCTCAGTGAAATGAACATTAAGCGTGTGACCCAGTTGGATCACTGTTCCATTATACGTACGAAATTCGGAATTGGCGCACTTGACTTTTACTCAAATGGATGATCACGGACAGCTGGGATGCGCATCTTGATGAGCTTCTCGATGTCGCGCAGTTGTGATCGATCTTCTGGTGTTGCAAGTGTGAGTGCTACGCCGACGTTTCCGGCACGACCTGTACGACCGATGCGGTGAACGTAGGTTTCAGGTGATTCTGGTACGTCGTAGTTCACTACATATGGCAGCGAGCTGATGTCGATACCGCGAGCAGCGATGTCCGTAGCAACGAGTACGCGCATACGTCCATTCTTGAAATCTTGCAGCGCACGCTGACGAGCCATTTGCGACTTATCGCCGTGGATTGAAGCGACACGCATGCCGACCTTTTCGAGATCGCGGACGACGCGATCAGCGCCACGCTTTGTGCGCGTAAACACAAGAACCGAGCCTTCGAGATCCTCCTTGAGCAAGTGCGCAAGCAATGCACGCTTGTGATCACGCTCAACGAAGTAGAGCCGCTGGTCAACTTTTTCCGTCGTCGGTTTCTCTGGTGTTACAGACACATTCACTGGGTCAGTGAGGATGGTGTGTGCAAGCGAACGAATTTCGTTCGGCAGTGTCGCAGAGAAGAACAACGTTTGACGCTGCTCAGGAACGAGCTTGATGATTTGCTTGATTGACGGCATGAATCCCATGTCGAGCATGCGATCTGCTTCGTCAAGTACGAGCGTGTGCACCTTGTCCAGACGAAGTGCGCGATGTTCGATCACGTCGAGCAAGCGACCAGGCGTTGCGATAACGATGTCAACACCGCGACGGATCTGATCGATCTGCGGACGGATGCTGACGCCACCAAGAAGAACGACTGTGCGAATGCGCATGCCCTTGGCATACGTCATCAGGTTCTCGTTGATTTGAATTGCAAGTTCACGAGTCGGTGCGAGAATGAGCACGCGTGGACCGAACTTAACCGGACCCTCGTTGAACAGGCGGTGGAGAATTGGCAAGCCGAATGCGGCTGTCTTACCGGTACCTGTCTGGGCGATGCCAAACACGTCGCGACCCGACATAACGACCGGGATAGCTTGCTCTTGAATTGGTGTTGGGGTTTCATACCCCGCGTTGCGTACGGCCTTTTCAAGTGGCGCGCACAATTTCAGATCGGCAAAGGTCATTGACCTTACCTCCTATGTAGTGGGAACTATGTCGGTCGAGATCTCTCGCGCAGATTGCTTGTCTGCCAGTTGCGACCGAATTCACCAAAAAACACAGGGGAGGACGGAGCAGAGAGAAACGTAACCGTGATGCTTACGACATCGTTGACGCACAAAGGTACAAAGAATTGTCTTTGTGACGATTATCACGCCGCAACTAGCGTGCCAAGTGTGAGCTTTGTATGCAATAAATCAACCATCGTCTGATACAGGAACACCATAATGACTACACATCACAGCAGGGTTGACTGGAAGAACGGACTCACGTTCGATGCGCATCAGAATGAGCAGACGTTCACGCTCGTTTCGTCGGCACAAGGTGAGGATGCGGAACCCGGCATCAGCCCGAAGAATATGCTGTTGACCGCGCTGGCCGGCTGCACTGCAATGGATGTGGCATCGCTCTTGCCAAAGATGCGCGTTCCATTTACATCACTCCGTGTGCGTGTCGATGGACACCTTACGGACGAGCATCCTCGCGTGTATGAACGCATTCACATGGTGTACGAAGTTGGCACATCCGATGAGTTTCGTCCGCAAGTAGAACGCGCAATTGCGAAGTCAACGGAAACCTACTGTGGTGTGCATGCAATGTTGAGCAAGGGCTCAACGATCACGCACGATCTCGTCTTCGTCGGCTGAGTCGCGACGACCAAGCACGGATTGAAGCATCATATCGAGTTCGTCGAATGGTGCGAACCCGTATGACAGCACATGCACATTGTCGTTGAATTCGAGAAGTAACGTTGGGAAGCCCTCGATTCCGAGTGACTGCACGTATGAGAATTCATCGTCGAGCGCATCTGACATTTGCTCCGACGTCATGAGTGCGAGAAAGCTCTCAGGCTCGATGTCGAACGCGATCGCCATACGACGATACGTATCGCTCTCGTTGAGGTCGAGTCCGTCCCGATACAGCGCTTGATGCAGCCAGTGCGCTGCAGCAAGCGCTGCATCAGGATGAAGTGCTCGATACGACAGCAGCGCAAGACCCGGCATGCGGGAGTCCAGCATCATCGAGCCATCAGGCAATACCTTCGTGAGGAACCGTTCGCCAAAGGTTACGCCACAGCGCTCTTCGATCGTGCGATAGGACGATGCGATCAATTCAGCTTTCGCTGCGAGGGGTTGTACCCGATCGCCCGTGAGCATTCCACCGGCATACACGTGAAGATCAAGCCGTGATGACCACGCATGATGAAGACGGGTGAGCGTTGGCTCGAAGCCAAAGCACCATCCACAGAGCGTGTCCTGAAAGTAGTGAAGGGCCGGACGTTCGTCGATCATGCAAGACGCTTGCTAAGCTCTTGATCGAGTGCGTCAAGAAACTCTTCCGTGTAGAGGTAGTGCTCGCCGTGATTGACCTTGTTGCCGTGAATACACACGGCAAGGTCCTTCGTCATGCGGCCGCTCTCGACGACGTCGACGCAGACGCGTTCGAGTGTCTGACAGAAGTTGACGAGTGCATCGTTGTTATCGAGGCGTCCACGGAACTCAAGTCCGCGCGTCCATGCGAAGATCGACGCAATCGGGTTTGTTGATGTTGGCTTGCCCTTCTGATGATCACGGTAGTGGCGTGTCACTGTGCCGTGAGCTGCTTCCGCTTCCATCGTTCCACCGTCTGGTGTCACGAGTGTCGATGTCATCATGCCGAGTGAACCAAAGCCTTGTGCAACAGTATCACTCTGAACGTCACCATCATAGTTCTTACACGCCCATACGAAGTTGCCATTCCACTTCAGCGCAGAAGCAACCATGTCGTCGATCAGGCGGTGCTCGTAGGTGATTCCTGCTTCGGCAAACTGCGCTGCGAACTCTGCATTGAACACTTCTTCGAAGATGTCCTTGAAACGTCCGTCGTACTTCTTGAGAATCGTGTTCTTCGTTGAGAGATAGAGCGGCCAACGTTTCATGATCGCTTGATTCATGCAGGCGCGTGCGAAGCCACGGATCGAATCGTCGGTGTTATACATCGCCAGTGCTACGCCATCACCCTTGAAATCATACACGTCGAATGACTGCGGCTCTGAACCGTCGTCAGGTGTGTACGTGATCGTGAGTTTGCCCTTGCCCTTCGTTACGAAGTCAGTTGCACGATACTGATCGCCGAATGCGTGACGACCAATGCAGATTGGCGCAGTCCAGTTTGGAACCAGACGCGGAACGTTCGCACACACGATTGGTTCGCGGAATACCGTGCCATCGAGAATGTTACGGATGGTGCCATTCGGCGACTTCCACATCTTTTTCAGACCGAACTCTGCAACACGAGCTTCGTCGGGTGTGATCGTTGCACACTTGATACCAACGTTGTACTTCTTAATCGCCTCGGCAGCATCGATAGTTACCTGGTCGTTCGTTGCATCGCGGTGTTCGATGCCGAGATCGAAGTACTTGATGTCGAGTTCAAGGTAGGGCAGAATCAACTTGTCCTTGATGAACTTCCAGATGATGCGAGTCATTTCGTCGCCATCGAGTTCGACGACGGGGTTCAGTACCTTGATCTTTGCCATGGGGCGTGTGCAGTGTAGTTGGGGTTCGAAAACAACAAAATCACCGCAAGTTACGGTGTCCATCGAGATTTGAAGATGAGAATACGTTCATCGACGCAGCTGCGTCGAGAGCGGAAATGATTGCCCCCTCAACGCGTGGACCCCCGAATGCATCACCGATAAGGATGAGTGACGGACGAGCACAAGCCTGGACGAATGTTGAAGGCGATGATGTCAGGGGGCGACTGAACTTCCAACCATGCACGTCAACTGCCACG
>CAYXKK010000005.1:47771-87072 GCA_964465685.1 uncultured Melioribacter sp. | reverse complement strand
AACACATTGCGCGGCTCTGCCGGGATGATGCCGGGTCCGGGGTAGCTCTCAGCTCGTCGCGTGAAGTAGCTCGCACCGAAAACGTTGTTGCAGGATACGTCAAGTGTATATCGATCATAGGTGTAACTCATCGTAACGTCGGCGACGTTGTATGCTGGAATACGGCCAGACACGGCAGATGCTGTGAATGGAGCGTTGCTTGCATCGCTGAACTGTGGGCCAACAAATGACCACAAGAACGACATTCGAAGGCCCCCTTCTTTCAGGTTTAGTCCAGTGCGCACGACGTATGATGGAACGTACTCTACCTCGTTACCACTAATCGATGCATCATCGGAGGCTAGATACCGTCCACGAAGAAACGTACCGTTCATGATTAGGTGGATTTGAGGTAATCGTTCAGACATTTGAAATGCTTCCGTTACGTCAAGATCAGCTACTGCTTCTACGCCTGCAGTATAGGCATCGGCGACGTTCGTTCGATATCGATAGGGCAGGTACAACGGCGGTGCATCCGAACGGAGAATTTCGCCGATCTTATCGTTATAGCGCAGATAGAAAATCGATGCATCCCATGTAACTAGGTCTGTCACCGTTCCTCGAAATCCAAGGTCAACTGTGTATCCGCGCTCATCTGCAATTGCCTGGTCGATCACTAAGTTCGGATTGTTGATCCGTAGGTCGCTAAACGTGATTGACCGATAGTTCTGCGTAATGTTTGCATACACTTCGAGCTCATCAAGTCGATAGCTAGCGCCGATGCCGAACAAGACTATCGAGCGGCTGCGATTCTGCGTTTCCTGAACAAGAGAGTCTACAATGAGATTTCCTGCCAAGTCCTTTACTTGTGCAGCAAAATAGCCATCCGCTCGCGTCGTGATGTGCTCCGCGCGAAAGCCGGGCACAACGCGGAGGTTTGGTGTGACTTCAATCATCACTTCGCCGAATGCTGCTGCGTTATCGTTTGGGAATCTGTAGTCTGAGCCTTCTAATCGTAGTGGATTAGTAAATGCAAAGTCGGGTCCGTTGTTACTCGATGCATCACCCTGTTGTTGATGTGTCGAACCATGGAATAGTCGCGTTCCGCAGAGCATGGACACAGGCATGGTTCCGAGCTCAGTATCATATTGCAACGTTGTCTCATTCCCAACGTTCTGGAATGCTCCACGGATCATTGTTCGTGGTCGTCCAAGATCAACCATATTGATTCGATCCAAATCTCCTAGCGCCTGACGCCCGCTCAAGTTCACAAACGTCGTTGAACGAACAGACGTCGTAGCCGATCCAAACCAGTCCACTGTGACGGATGCCAGATTCCAATCAACAGCAAACCAGTTGCGAGCTCGCACAGATACGCTTGGATCGAATTCGAACATACGATCTGTCAATCCACCCGGCTGCTGTGCGAGATATGTCATGTGCGTGTAGTCAACACGCATGCGCCAGTCCTCTGCTATAGGAACCGTCACGGCTGCGTACACGGAGTGTTGCTCCATTCCACTATTTGGTCGCCAGCCATCGGAACGTCGATACTGATACAGAGCGGTATAATTCGTTCGTTCTACTGTTCCACCGATTCTTGCAAATACACCAGCGAACCCAAACGTCCCACCTGTGAGCATCGCATCTGCTGCAAGTTCGCGATCACGTGGGCCATCTTGGAACACGAAATTGACAACTCCCCCGAATTGCGTCCCATACCGTAGTGCACCGGCTCCTCGCACGACGTCAATCCGTTCAATCGCTTGCAATGGCGGCGAATAGTAGCTCTCCGGATAACCGAGTGGATCGGCGCTGATATCATAGCCATTCTGTCGCGTCGTGAAATTCGATGTTCGGTTTGGGTTAAGACCTCGTCCGCCAATTCCGAGCTGCAAACCCGCACCATCGCTCTCCCACACATTCAGGCCTGCGATACTGCTTAGTGTCTGCCGAATGTTATTTGTGGCTGTGTTAGCTAAAACATTCTCCATGCGAACACGCTCGACCTTCTTCGCGGCATAGATTGCTCCTGCCTCCACATCATCGACACGAGTAATGAGAAAGGGGCTTTCATGGCGATCACGTACTTCAACGCCAGGGAACACAACAGTATCGCGACGCGTGCGTGTGCTGTCCACAGTCCAACGTGCTTGAGCACGAAGCCCAATGAAGGTGCTTGGCATCATAGCAACGACGAGGATGAGCAGGCGTAACATCATCTCGACAAGATCCAGTCGTAGTTATGAAGACCTAGCGTTTCCTTCGCAAGATCGCGCTGCGGATCAACCAACAGTGCACTTGGCGCACCATTCAGCGTTACCCAGACCTCCGCTGTGACCTTGGGATCTGTCAAGCCATTCGAACTGTAGTAATCATGCAGAACATGCGCGTATTGAACCACCATGTCTGGCTGCATCGCCATCTGTTTCTCTTGATGTTCATTAAGGAACATCCGGTTATCGACATATCCCTTTCGTCCAGTTGCGCGATCTTCGACTGTAAACAGAGCTGTTCCTGCCTTTTCCATGAGCATGACACGCCACGAAAATCGATATCCTTGCTCTGTCCAGAACAACTCACCTGGATACAGTAAGAACCTCCAGGGAAGAATGAGCTGGATAATGACAAACGAGACAATTGACCAACGGACAATCGGACTTGTGCGCGGAACCGGTCGCGACTGCACTGAACTCGCTGATGTATCAGCAAAGAAGACGAGCGTCATTCCAATCATCACTATTGGGAACACTCCAATCTGAAACAACAAACCCGTGATAGTGTGGAACACCAGCACTGATACATACGCGATGGGTCTCGTTTGTTTCCATGCGAGGAAAAACGGCACGCTCACATCATATACCATTCCGGACCAAGCGAATACCCATGGAACCCACTCAAGTGCAAACAGTGATCCGAGTACCGGCATATCTGCATGGGCAGGAAGCCAGATTCGTAGGGGCATCGCATCAATGAGCCACGACGACGTGATCTTGGCAAGTCCTGCATACACATACACAATGCTAATCTGAATCTTGAAAACATCAAGCATCCACTGCGGTAACACATCGCGGCGCAGTGCAGGCTTCATCCATGAATCGATTGAGATGGCCGAGTGAGCAGGAATACAACAGAACAGGAACGCGATTAGACTCACGAAGTAGTAGTGATTGAGGTAGTACGTTTTGTCGATCAGTTCGATGTAGGTAAAGCAGAGGAAGAACACGATACTACTGATACGATACCACGCTCCGAGCATGACCCCAATTGCAGCCAGCGTCATCACACCAAATAACCAATACATTCCCGGATCACCGAGTGATACTACCCATTCGAAGCCTGTATAGGGAAAGTGTACCTTGGGTTGTATGTACTGCTCATCGATCCATCCGAGCATGATAAATCGCGCACAAGAGACAAGCATCAAGAAACCGAACAGCACCCGAAGCATTGCTACGGGTGCTGAAGGAATAGATCGCTGCCAGTATGCGAGCTTCTTCGTGCGAATATCAGTCACCGTCACCGCTACTATAGGTGATTGCGATTCCGAGCAGTGACGACATCTCGCTCTTGTAGAACCGTGTCAGCTTTTGCAATTCCGTATGCAGTTGCTCGACTGATGCAGGTTGAGCGATGATGAGATCTGATAATGACTGATTCGTGCCAATTGTCGCGAACGCAGATTCGACGCGTGCAATTTGTGCTTCGGTGTCGTCGATAAGTCTCTGTCCGTTTGGTACGGTTGCGAGATAGGCTCGAAATGATGGGAACACAGTGCCGTCATTCCCACGTCCGAACCACAGTCGGACACAGGCATCAAAGTGTGCACGAGCCAGACTAAGCGAAGTTCCACGGTAGTACGCCTCGACACGCGTTGGTTCCGTTGTAGTCTGTCCGGCTCGCTTTCCTAGAGGCAGTCCAATCTTGAAGTTCTTCAGAAGCTCGAACCCGATATTGAGGTGGTTGTAGAGCAGACTCACACTACTACCCGCATCTGTACCGGTGCGAGAAACAAACTGTTCACGATAGGACCCTGTCCATTGTGCGAGGACATCGGAGAGCTGCTTGTGGATTGCGTTAGCAACAGCACGGAGATACCGCTGCCGTCCAGCACCGGTCGATCCGGTGAATGAATCACGAGTCTCTTGCACTGTGCCGCAACCAAGGAGATAATCTAACGCAACCAACCCACGCGTGTCTCGCCTAAAGTCCGCAAACGCCGTATCTCCCGCGGCAACCAGTGATTCAACACCAGCCGCATCAACGGGGAATGTTGCAATGTTCTCCGCTAGGGATCCAAACATTCCGTCGGCGGGACCAAAGTCAAAGAGGACAACTGCCTGCCATGCATTGTTGAGTGAATCCAGGGCATTACGCAGGCTCACGATGTGATCAGTAGTTGGTTCGGAATCCAACGCTTGCACTTTCCGTGCGAGATCCTCTGCAACAGCTGTAACTCGCGTATACCCGGGAATGATTACTGTATTCGTAACTGCAGTGATCATTGGGCGACGATCAAACGCATCGACGGACGTGCCGCTTCCACCGTCGCCGCAGGCAATCAGTAATGATGCGATTGCCGTAATCAGTGTTATGATGCTCGTTTTCATCGGCGGTTCTGTGCATTAACCCAGTTTGACTTGAACGATTCCATCTCTGTATCGCTAAAACCGTAGATCGCGCGGATCGAGTTACGAGCCTCAAGCACACGAGACAGCGACGAAACAGGATTCTGCCAAAAGACCTGCGGTGTCCACGTACCGTTCGCTGGTACGTTGAGGAGCAGCAAAATTGCATCGATCTGCGTATCGGTGATGCGCCGCATCGACTGTGGAATAGCTTTCCAACCATGAAGGAAGCCAACGCATTCTCCGAACGCATGCATAGCGGATCCGCGAGATGCTTCGGTCACCGTTGTCGCAGACAGTCCATCGACCATACCATACGTGTAGTTTATGGCCGTCGCCATGATCGCTCGCTCCCAGATGTCGCGAATCGCCGCAGCTGCTGCATCACGATCAGTTGCATAGTTCGCCCCAGCCTTCACGGCTGCTTGGAGTCGGATAGCTTGATCACGAAACTGCGTGTAGAATCCCTTGCCATCATTTTGATCGCGTCGTGCCGCGTAAGCAGCAGAGAATCGGTCGGCGTTTACGGCAGCTCTGTCCGTGTTTGGGAATGCTGGATTAGCTCCAAACAACGCCACTATACGATCAACGGAGGCCGGCGTAAGCGGCGCAGACATCACAGATGTTGCTTGCAGATAGAGGGATGCCGTAAACAGACCCTTTTCGACAAGCTGCTCCATTTCGACACCGTACTCGTCGAAGAGGTACCCGCCATACACACCACCTGCATCTGGTGCTTCCGGAGAAGCTTGCCAATTGTGCAGCTTACCGCTCACACGAGCGAGTGTCGCAAGGTAGGTGTCAACGAGTGGTGCGTAGTACGAACCAGTGAGCGGACGAATAGGTGCATATTCTGCTGTCAATGCAGCTGCATCTACGGTCGTGCCTGCAACGCGACCAGTCTTCATCAGATTTGTTAGCGTGATGATATCCGAGCGGAGCTTGTAATCCGCTATCGTATTGGCTGTGTATTGAGCAGAATCATACGCTGTAGGTACAACAAGAGGCGGCAACGGGTCGGACGTGTTCGAACAAGATGCGAGCGTTATTGCCATCGCAACGATGGCAATAACTGAAGACTTGGTGATGCAACGCATTTCGGACTCCATTAAATGAGACATTAATGGTCCGAATTTAGAACTTATTTGGACTTAGTCCAAATAAAAAGCGGATTACAGTCCGGCAGCGTCTCCCAGACCCGCCCTCACAGGAAACCAAATGGTCTGCATGATGGCAGCATCGGCAGGGAGCGTGTAGGCGATCTTACCCTCCCGATACGAATCTCCATCGTTCGTTGTCCGAAGCACGAAGGTATTGGCAACAAAGGAGATAAGCGAATTCAGGATGCCCCCTTCCTGCTTCGTTTTCGCGTCCAGCTTATCGATCGTAAGTCCGGTGTACCTCGGACGTACCACCCCCGTGCATGTACGTCCGCGGACAACGAATGCGAAGGTTGCCGACGTGGCCTTGCCGCTGCGAATCTTGATGTTCTCCGCAACGGGGAGGAAGCTGTTGAGCTGTGTAACATCCATCGCACCCAAGGAACCCTCCGCAACAAGCTCATATAACGTCGACATGAGTGGGATCGTAAACGTGGCCGACATAGGTGCACCGTTCATAAATGAACCAGAAGCAGCGATGCGAAATGGCGTGCTACTATTCTCCGTGCGATTCATGCAGTGTGTCGCAAGCACACGAAGTTTATTCCATCGTAGCGTCGCAGGCGTTGATGAATGGGGCCATCGCTCGCCATACACAAGCGATGCATTGCGAATGCGGATAGAATCGATTGCAACAACAAACGGAATCGCCTGCGCAATCTCGTTCAGCATCTTCGGTCGAGTTCGCGTTGGTTCGTTGCGCAACCGCTTGTTGCTCAAGATGTCAATCGATAGTCGCTCAACATCAAGCATCTCTACGTGCAACGCTTCGCGACGTGAGAGCGCGGCGAAATCAATAGCGCGCAATGTGATGGGTCCGCCATGAATACGGAACCGATCACCATTGTAACGTTGCGCAGCAAAAAACGCATCATCGCGCTTTGTCGGTCCAAGCGCAATAGCGTTGAACGTTAGAATCTGTGTACGATACGAGAAGTTCACACCACGTGCTTCATACGTGTAGCCATCCGGCCGCATGTAGGCTACCGAGTCGACCGTCAATGAACTATCGCGATCATTGACCTCCATCCGCAGACCATGCGTCTGCACATGTCCGCCATTTACGAGTGTTCGCTTCCACGACGCAACCGCGATCGCGAGATCACCGAGTGGACGCTTCGGCGTCTCGTCCGAGGCATCAACATGGATCGGACCGAACCGTATCGTCATGCCAGACAACTCGCCAGAATAGGCATTGTGGTGATCAGTGGTTGCATTCATAACGCGCAGGTCCTCGACGATAACCTCATCAATGGTAAGGGGCTGCACATACGTTGGTATCGAGGCGACGAACAACCTACGCAGCACAGAGTCGACGTTCGGAATGTTTGGCAATCGTACCAGCGATGAGTCAGGAGCTTCTGCCGATGTGTCGACGTGTGCAGTATCGTTCTGCCACTCGCGCAATGCGACCCGTGGTGATGTGATGCGGATTGCACCAAACGACATTCCACCTCCATCAAGAATATCCCACGGCGTTATACCACGTATCGCAATCGACGGCACATCAATCGTTGTGATACTTCCACTATCAAGCGTGCTATCGCGATACACAACAGCGAGATCGTTGATCTCGAGCGATCCGGTGACGTACGTGTAGTCGATATCGCCGATGTCAATCGAGAGTTTTCCCTGCGTCGCCGTGCTTGCTTCAACGCGTGCGCGACTGCGGATGTACTCAACAATTGCAGCACGAATGTTCTCGTTGATCGTGTTCGAGAAGTATAGGTACGCGAAAAAGCCAAGTGCTTGTATCCCAACAATCACAGCGATTGTGATGAGCGCAACGCGCTTCCATGACCAAGCCATGTGATCAGCTCCCACAGTGTGCTACGAATATCGACACTGTCACGTTGTGCGCCGCGCGAAACACGAACATCCATCACCAATTCCAGGAGGATCTATGCTTCACGAAACATTTGGTCTGCACCTCATTCTGCTTCCAGCAATGGCGTGCCGTATTCCCGTCCATGTGCAATCGTCACTGGCTGATACCGCACGACTCGTCTGTGCGGAGTTCACGTGTCGATGCGTGGCCGTACATGCTCGCGAAGACCATCTGCATGTGCTGGTCTCAGCAACAACAGAGCGTGATATGACCTCGTTCGTGCACGCGCTCCTTGAGGCACTGTGCAACACAGTGGTTGAGTGTGGCGGACCGTTTCGTCGGTTCACGTGGGATCCAGCTGTGCATGTTACACTGCTACCACCGTGGCACGTGGAGATCCTTGCAAGCTTTGTGCGCGACCAAGATCGGTACCACGAGAACCGCTCGCTCGAGCAAGAGCTCGACGAAGTCTTTCGGCCGAATGCACTCGAAGCCGAAGAGCCTGCACACATCAACTGACGTTAGCCCGCGATCTCCTTGACGTCGGTACTGGCGGCAATCTTCATTGCTTGTGCGAAGCGCTCGATCTCTGCGGGAGTCGTGTACACAGATGGTGCCACGCGCAAGCCCCTAAAGTCCTCATGTCCGATGGAGACCGTAAAGATGCGATGCTTGTCGAGCAACCACGACGAGAGCTTACCTGGGTCAGTACCCTCAATGTGCACTAGGCGAAGTCCGCACTGGTTCGACTCGTCGTCGATGTTCGTCAGGAATTTGACGCGAGGGAGATCGCGCACCTGATCTTGCCACAACGAGTGTAGGTACCGCAGACGTGCGGCCTTACGATCGATGCCCAACGAGCGATTGAATGCGATTGCCTCGCCCAGAGCATTGTGCACTGCTGCTGGGTGCGTACCGATCTCTTCGAACTTGCGGATGTTGGTGTCCATGTCCTTTGGCGCAGCCATCAGTGGCCACACATCAGCGATGCGATCGCGTTGCGCGAAGAGCATTCCAGTACCGATCGGACCGACGAACCACTTATGGAGTGACGTACCGAAGTAGTCGCACTGCAGATCGTCTTGTGTAAATGGGAAATGTGCAAACGAGTGTGCACCATCAACGATGCTGATGATGCCACGCTTACGTGCGAGCTCGCATACTTCTCGCACGGGTAGAATCTGTCCGGTGAGGAAGACCACATGCGAGATGTGGATCACCTTCGTGCGTGGCGTGATTGCTGCTTCGATGGCATCAATGAAATCACGCTTGCGCATCAGGGGCGTTGGGAACTTGACCTTCACGATCACCACACCATCGCGACGCGACCGTTGGTCCCATGCTGTAAGCATTCGCGGGTAATCGTGCGTTGTCGTCAGCACTTCGTCACCACGTTGGAGATTCAGTCCGAGCTGCACATGCTGTAGCGCCTCACTGGCATTTCGCGTAATCGCAACTTCTTCGGGCGACACAGCATACATGTTGGCAAGGCCTTCTCGGATGGACTCTACCTGCGGTTCTTGATGACGCCACATCTCGTAGGCAGGTATCGTGTTTGCCTGTTCCGTGTAGCGACGGAACGCGTCTTGCACGGTGCGCGGAGATGGCGATACACCGCCATTGTTGAGATTAACGATCGTGCGGTCGACAGCAAAGCCCTCCTGCACCGTTCGCCAGAAGTCTTCGTCCCGTGCGGCATCGCCAGCGGAGACGCCCGGAAGCGCCGAAGGCAACCACTGCGTGACTGCGTGGAGCGATTGCGTTCCGAACAACGCCGTTGGACCCGCAGCTGCTAACGTCTGCAAGAGTGTTCTGCGTGAAATCATCGTCAGCTCCTCCCCATCTGTGAACTCGACAACGCTATCGAACGTTGCATGACCACGAACTACGGTATATTCGCAGCGAACTGTACGAAAGTAGCACGATGAAGCATACGATCTTCCACCCAATGCACACAGCCGCCGGTGCCAAAATGGTATCCTTTGCGGGCTTTGAAATGCCTATTCAATACCCAACGGGTATCCTCGAGGAGCATCGTATTGTGCGCACAGGCGTCGGCGTGTTCGACGTATCGCATATGGGTGAGTTCGACGTACAGGGTGAAGATGCCCTGGCACTGATCCAGAAGCTCACGGTGAACGATGCCTCGAAGCTCGCTCCCGGCAAGGCACAGTATTCGGCACTGACACGTCCGAATGGTGGCATCGTAGACGATTTGCTTGTGTACATGCGTGGTGAGAATCACTACATGCTCGTCGTCAATGGTGCGAACATCGACAAGGATCTCGCGTGGGTGCAGCAGCATGCAGCCGAGTTCGCCAACGTGACCGTTGTTGATGAGAGCGACAGCTACCATCTCCTGGCCGTGCAGGGTCCGAAGAGCATCGAATCGCTGCAGAAGCTTACCGATGCGAAGTTGGACGACGTCGCTTACTACAGCTTTGTTGAAGGCACACTCGCTGGCGTCCCAATGATCCTCTCGCGCACAGGCTACACCGGTGAGATTGGCTTTGAGCTGTACTTCCGCGGTGATGCATCTGTTGCAGCTACCGTTGTCAATGCCCTGTTCGAAGCAGGTAAGGAGCACGGTATTGCATGGATCGGACTCGGAGCGCGCGATACGCTGCGTCTTGAGAAGGGCTACTGCCTCTACGGCAATGACATTACCGACGAAACAAATCCGATCGAAGCTGGACTTGGATGGATCACGAAGCTTGCCAAGGGTGAGTTCAATGGTAGCGACGTTATCGCCAAGGTGAAGGCCGACGGACCGACGCGGAAGCTCGTTGGGTTTGTGATGCGCACCGAAAAACTGATCCCTCGCAATGGCTATCCGATCGTCGCAAATGGTGCAACGGTTGGACATGTCACCAGCGGTAACACGTCGCCAGGACTTGGCGTCGGCATCGGACTTGGCTACGTACCAACCGAGCTGAGTGCCCCAGGGTCGATGATCGAAATCAGCGCACGCAACACGACGTTCCCAGCGGAAGTCGTGAAGATTCCGTTCCTCTAAGCGCTACGGGTCGACCACTTCAATTGCGACGCGAGCGGTGCCGGAGCGGATCATATCCAGCTCCTTGGCGGCCCCTTTCGACAGATCGATTAGACGTGTGTGTTTCCATGGTCCGCGATCTGTAACGCGCACCACAACGGAACGTCCATTGGCGAGGTTCGTCACGCGCACCTGCGTGTTGTACGGCAACCACCGATGCGCACAGGTGAGGTCGTGCATGTCGTACTTCTCACCGCTTGATGTTTTCTTGCCGTGAAATGCTTCTGCGTAATACGACGCAACCCCCGTATCGCGATCCGTTCGCATCACATCAGCGGTTACGCTATCCGACAGCGTCTGTCCCAGCTTTACGTCGGCTCGGCGATGGCGATCAGCGAGCGTAGCTACTACGGCAGCATCGATCTGCTGAACTGGTTCACCATGCGGCATCGACACGGTGTCGGGCACAGAGTCAACTGCTATAGCTTGTGCTGCTTCGTATTCCTTCTCGATGCGCTTTGCATCGGCAAGCGCTCGCTGCGCAACGCGACGCAAGGAGTCACTTCGCATGCGCAGGAACATCGACTCGATACGCAGACTGTCACTCCGACGCCATTGCACGCCCCATATACGTTTAACGCTGTCGGCTTGACGTTGCAAGGTGGATGCTTGGATGCGGAGTTCTTCGACGCGTGGATCTTGTGCACGCGCAACAGTGATGCATAGTGCAATGACAAGCATGATGAGAACGGCGCGAAACAACATTCATTTATCTCACAAATGATGCGCGATCTGACGGCGACGAAGAACGTCGACGAGATCGCGCACGTGTTCAGCGTTTCCGCGATGACAGATCATGATCGACGTGTCGGTTTCGATCACGATCACGTTGTCGATATCGACGAGCGAAATCAAGCGTCCGCTTGAGCCACTCACCAGGCTATTTGTTGTATTAAGGGCCACAACATTTCCTTCGATGACGTTGTTGCGACCGTCCTTCATGGACAGACGATAGACCTCGTCCCACGAACCAACATCGCTCCACCCGAACGCACCTTGCACAACGCCTATCGTCGTATCCTGTTCTAGCACACCCACATCAAACGATACAGATCGCATCTGACGGTAGGTGTTTTCCAGCATTTCTGATTCACTTGGCAGACCGATGTGCCGGGCAAACATGTGGAACAGCGGTGCGTGATCAGGAAGGTATGCATCGACTGCGCGACGCAGGGAGCCGATCGTGCCTACCACGATGCCGCTGTTCCACACAAAGTCACCAGCATCCAAGAAGCGTTGTGCAGTTGCGGAATCCGGCTTTTCGGCAAACACGTGCACCGACTTTACTACATCCTGCAGCACAGGATTGTCTGTCGTGATCGAATCACCGACTTGAATGTAGCCGTAACCTGTTTCTGGGCGCGACGGCATCACACCGATCGTGATCAAGCGGTCAGTAGAAACTGCGGCTGCAACGGCATGGTCTAGAGTTACATGAAACTCCCGAACGTTCGAGATGATATGGTCGGAAGGCACAACGACCACCACGGTATCATCACCGTGTGTGTGGTGCAGCATCGTCGCAGCGAATCCAATGGCTGGACCCGTATTTCGTCCAAACGGCTCGCGTAGGACGTTGTCGGCTGGGATCATGGGGAGCTGATCGATAACATGCGACGCCAAATCAGCCGTTGTTACCACATGAATATCTGCCACATCCACAAACGGCAGCATACGTGCGACCGTGTTCTGGATCAACGTTCCGTCACCCAGCGTATGAATAAATTGCTTCGGCTGGCGCTCGGTGCTTCGCGGCCACAGCCGCATTCCCAAGCCCCCTGCCAAGACCACTACAAGAACCTTCATATGGCGAAACTACGGAGCCCCGTATCTTCGCAGGCATTATTCTTTTGGAGAAACCTCATGGTTCGATCGTTTGTCGCAGCACTTGCTTCGCTGTGCATCCTTACCCCTGCCCTAGCGCAGGATGACCGTCTTGATGAACTTTCGTTTGATGAAGAGCAGCTCAAGGAAGAAGTTGTACCGTACTTCGCTATTGGTGTTGGTCCAATTTTCAACTTCGCGCTGCCAAGCACGACAGATGTGAACGCTCGAGCAGCTGCACTCGGACTTAGCGACATGAAGGCACCTATCATTCAGGTCGGCGCGGAGATCTTCGCCGCTATTGGTGTTGTGCCGAATGTTCGACTTGGATTCTCGTGGGTGGCTGGATCTTCCACTGCATCGAAGGATCTCACTGTAGGCGCAACGAGCGTCAAGCGCACGATGAACTACAACATCACATCTCGTGCATTTCACCTCGACTACGCGATCGTACTAATGAAGTCGCTGGCAATCCTTCCCGGTGTTGGCTTGGGATGGGGCGAACAATCAATCGAGACATACCAATCACAAGCAGACCTGTCGTGGACGGATCTCACGAATGATGCAACGCTTGCCCCAGCACCGAATGCGTTCACACGCGTCCAGCAGAGTACGTTGTATTTGTTACCACGTGTGAATCTCGAGTATGCTGTGACGCCGTTTCTGAATCTCCGTGCACAGGCTGCATACAATCTGCAACTCTCTGGTTCTGATTGGATTGCGAACAACAACGCGGTCGTCTCAAACGTCCCATCTGGCATTAGTGTAAGCGGACTCAGCTTCCAGGTTGGCGTGCTGGTTGGCCTGTTCAACTAAGTACATCATCGGGGCTCGTAGCTCAATGGTTAGAGCAGCGGACTCATAATCCGTTGGTTGCTGGTTCAAATCCGGCCGGGCCCACACAATATCTCTCCATGACATCATCAACTCATATCGCGTGTCCCAACTGCGGACAAACCATTGATATCGAAGAGCTGCTCGCTCACGATATTGAAGAGCGATTAAAGCATGAGCATGGCGAGCAGCTTCACCGAGAACGAGAGCGCATCGAACAGGAAACAGCAGCGCGCGTCCGTCTCGAAGCCGAAGCAACGATCAAAGCTCTCCAGCAGGAAACAGCCGATCAGCGACGTAAGGCGCAAGAACTCACCAAGTTGCAAGTAGACTACCTCGCACTCCAGCGCAAGATGCAGGAACAGGCCGAAGAGCTCGAGCTCAATGTTCAGAAGCGCCTCCTCGCAGAGCAGCAGAGCATCGAGGAGCGCGTCCGCAAGATGGAGACCGAACGCTTTACCATCGAACGTGAGCGCGAGCGCGAGCGGTACGACATGGAGCGTCGTGAGCTTCAGAAGCAGCTCGAGGATTCAAAGAAGGCCGCCGAGGAATTCCGTCGTAAGTCGGAACAAGGCTCACAGCAGCTACAAGGTGAAGTCCAGGAACTTGCACTTGAAGAGTTTCTACGGAGTCGCTTCCCACATGATGAGATTTCAGAGGTCAGCAAGGGGCAGCGTGGTGCGGACTGTGTCCAGACGGTGTACGATAACGGTCGCAGGTGCGGTCAGATCATGTACGAAAGCAAGCGTACAAAAGCCTTTGGTGGCGATTGGATCGACAAGTTAAAGTCGGACATGCGCGCGCAAGGGGCAGATCTCGGCGTTATCGTCACCGAGACGATGCCGAAGGAACTCGATCGCTTCGGCTCGATCAATGGCATCTGGGTGTGTACGTTCGCAGAGGTGCGACCATTGAGCGCCGTGTTGCGCGACCTGCTCATCCGCGTATCGACAGCTGCCGCATCGCAGGAGAACAAGGGCGAGAAGATGGTCATGCTCTACGACTATCTCATGAGCAATGACTTCCGCATGACCGTTGAGAACGTCATGGAGGCTTTCTTACAGATGCGCGCAGATCTCGATCGCGAGCGCACTGCAATGGAGCGCATGTGGAAGCAGCGAGAGAAGCAACTACAGCGTGTAACGACATCAATGTCCCATATGATGGGATCCATTCAAGGTATTGCAGGTAAGGACCTTGCAGCAGTGCCATCATTCGAACTTCCTGCTGCCGACGACACACCATCCGACGAGTAGCCTCGTCACCATGCGTATGCTACGCCCCCTCGTCATCATGGCTGCTGCAGTACTTACGGTTGGGTTCATCCAAACCGATGCGCCGCCAAAGCGCACTATGTCGAACACCGCATTCACCTTTGGTGAGCGGTTAGAGTACGATGTGCAGTACTCCTTTATCAAGGCTGGTACTGCTGCGTTCACGATCGCGCCAGCGCCTGTTCGTTCAAGCGGACGTCCGTGCTACGACATACGATTCGAAGTAGCGACGTTGAAGAGTCTCGACTACATATATCGCGTACGCGACAAGTACCGCACACTCGTGGATGTCGACGGCATCTTTCCGTGGCGATTCGATCAGATGATTCGTGAAGGGGGCTACAAGCGCGACTTCTCGGCGGTGTTTAACCAGAATACGCAGAAAGCCTACACCACCGAAGGCACGTTCGATGTTCCTCCATTCGTTCACGACATCGTATCGGCGTTTTACTTCGTCCGTGCTACGGATTTGTCGAAGAAGAAGGCTGGCGACGTGATCACGATGCGCAACTTCTTTGATCGCGAGTCCCATGAACTTCTCGCGCGCATTGTAGGACGCGAAGAAGTTGAGGTAACGGCCGGCACGTTTCGGACGATTGTCATAGAACCCATCATCAAACGTGGCGGATTGTTCAAGTTTGAAGGTAAGCTCATGTTGTGGCTCAGTGACGACGAGCGCAAGGTGCCGGTTAAGGTGAGCACTCGCATTCCTATCGGCAGCATCGACGCGGAGCTAACGGGCTATTCAGGTTTGCGTGGTCCGCTCTCTGCAAAACTCAAGTAAGGATGTACATCATGGATCGTCGTGCCCTTCTGCAGACGCTTGTTGTAGCTGCAGCAAGCCTCACTACATCTGCTATCGACGTGTTCGCGACGGATGATCTTGTGATGCGCTTTCAACAGCGCTACCAAGGTCTGAAGTCTGTGCGATGTTCTTTCAGTGGATCAGGCAACCAACGCGGTACACTGGCAGCTGTTCGAGGGGGCAAGTATCGCCTCACGATGAACGATCGCATCATTGTTAGCGATGGCACATCGATATATAATGCCTCTCCATCGGCAAAGACGGTGATCATCAATCGCTTTAACCCGAAGGCAACGGACGTTAGTATTGAACGTGTGTTCTTCGAGCTCCTCACTGTCTATAGAGGTACTGTGCAATCGGCTGATGGTGCACAGCGTACGCTTCGCCTCGTACCTCCTGCATCCTCTGCGGTGGTCTACGGCGTACGTGAGCTCTCCGTGGTTGTTAATGCTTCGACACTCGCGATATCGCGTTGTACAGCATCGACAGACAGCGGACAGTTCACATTTGCAATCACCGACCTCAAGCTAAACACCTCTGTGCCTGCATCGACCTTCGTGTATGCGCCACCATCAGGGTGGGAAGTGATCGACCTACGGTAGAGCGTGATCGATCAACCGATCGCTACACGACATGACAGCGTAGTAAACGACAACGGGCGGCTGGAGAAGATCTCCAGCCGCCCGTGTTGTGTTCGCGTTGTGCGAGGCTTACTTCACCACAACCACTTGTTGTGATGCAACAAAGCCGCCTGATGACAGCGTGATGTTGTACACACCAGCTGTAAGGTTCAGTGCTGTTGCATTGAACGATGCGCGGTGTGTGCCTGCTTCAACCATGCCATTGACAAGAACGCCGAGTTCACGACCCATAAGGTCTGTAAGAACGATGCGGACGTTTTGAGCTGTTGGGACTGTGTATGCAAACGATGCTGCTTCGAACGTTGGGTTCGGAGTTGCGATCGAGAGAACATAGCCAGCAGCGACAACATCACCAGTTACACCGTTTGTGATCGAAGCAACTGCCTTGCGCGTTGTCTTCTCACCACAGCTGTTTGTCACTACGCAGTAGTACTCGCCAGCGTCGCTCATCTGAGCCTTAGCGACTGTATATGTCGCTTCAGTTGCACCAACGATCTCTGTACCATTGTGGAACCACTTGTATGAGATCGCGTCAGAAGCTGTAGCCTCTACTGTGAACGTCAGCGTTTCGTTGTCGTTCAGGGCGATGTCAGCTGGTTCCTTCGTGATGCTGACTTCTGTGTTTACAACAACGTCAACGATAACTGAACGTGTGCTACCGCAAGCGTTCGTTGCAACAACCGAGTATGAACCAGCATCGTCTGCTGATGCAGTAGCCTTATCGAACGTTGCTGACGTTGCCATTGGGATAGCTGTTGTACCCTTGAACCACTGGTACGTTACGTTATCGCCAGCTGCTTGTGTCGTGATCGACAATGGCTTGCCAACGCACACTGTTGTGTTCTCAGGCTGAGCTGAAATTTGTGGTGCTGTACCAACTGTTACGTCAACAGATGTTGATGTGAAAGCGAAACCTGTGCCTTCGTACGACACAACGCAAGCGTACGTACCGTTGAGTGCTGGTGTAGCATTGTCAGCAGTGAACACCTTGAATGTTGCGCCTTCGATCTTCACGCCGTTGCGCATCCACTGATATGTCGTTGTTGCGCCTGGAAGTGTTGCTGGGTATGCAACGCAGTCGAGCTTCAGTGTACCGCCACCGCATACTGCTGGTGTTGAGTTCGAAGCAGCAACAAGTGGAGAGAACAAGCGAGCTGTCTTCGAGACAACTGTACCGCAATAGCCTGTGATTTCGCAGACGTATGTATCTGCCGTATCAACAGCTGTTACGTTGCGAACCGTCAGGATCGAAGAGTTCGAGCCAGTGATGTTGCCGTTGTCAACGATGTTTGTGTCGTTGTACGATACTGTTGCTGCGTTCCAGAAGCGCTTCTTCCACTGATATGATGGGAGGAAGTTGTCTGGTGCACCAACTGCTTCAACAGCAACTTCGAGGTTCGCTGTGCCGCCGATTGCAACTGCTTGCGATGTTGGCTGAACAGTTACGCTCGTTTGACGAACAACGATAATTGTTGCGCCTTCCGACGTTGCCTGAATGAAGTTTGTGCCATCGTTTGCACGAACAACACATGTGTATACGCCAGCAGCGCTATAACCAACGTTGCTAAGGACAAGGATGTTGCCTGTTTGACCTGTCAGTTGCTTGCCGTCCTTGAACCACTGATACGTTGTTGTAGCACCGACTGTCACATCTGCAATGCAGATAAGTGTGTCAGTTCCACCGATACATGCGTACGAGCTCTGAGGATTTGTCACCATGCGGATCACTGGCTTGATTTCGTCAGCACCCATGTATGGCTTGGTACGTGTCTCGCCATCGATGTCGCGTGGAACTGTTGGGAGCGTTGTCGCTGTGCCCCACAGTTGTGGCTGGATCGAGAGAAGACGAAGGTCTGTACCACCAACGAAGTTTACTGCAACAGAAGCCGAGTTTTGATCACGACCGGAACCTGCGCGCCATGACGACAGCGGGTTTGAACCAGCAACGCGTGGAACTACTGTGCCACCCCAGTTAACAAGGTTTGTACCCGTGACCATCAGATTGTTGAAGTCAGCCGTGCCAAGTGGGTTCGGCGTGTTGCCCGTGAACCACATTGCGAAGCCTGATGCTGTGCCTGTTCCGAAGTTGTGGAACACGTTGTTGATCAGATTAACCGTACCACCAGCGCTTGGGAAATACGCAGCTGTGCTCGCGCCAGGATTGCTCGTGACGTTGACAGTGTTGTGGATGAGCGTGTTGCTTGGTGTCACGTTGTCAACCCAGATGCCGATTGCTTGTGTTGAACCAGCAACCGAAACCATATTGTTGCTGAGGCTCAGGCCTGAGCTCGTTTGGCAGACAATACCGTTCGACATACCCGATGTACGGATCTGATTGATACGGTTGCCACGGATGATCGAGTTGTTCGAACCAGTCAGAGAGATACCCTGAGCACTTGTTGAGCAATCACAGTCCGTCACTTGGTTGCCTTCGATCAGCGCACCAGCAGATGTGCTGACGCTGATACCGTTGCGGCAATTCTCGGTGACGTTGTTTGTGAAGACAACAGACGGTGCGCCCGATGCAACAAACGCTGTTTGGAAGCGACGTGCAGTATTACCTGTGAACGTCAGCGCGCCAGAAGCTGTCGAAATCTGCACACCTACAGCAGGTGCGCCAACAGGGACAGCAAGGAAGTTCGCTGGACCTTCGAATGTGCAGCCTTCAAAGCGCGTGTTTGCGCCAACAGTTGTGCCGAAGACCACAAGGTTCGATGTCGAACCATCGATCGAGCGAACTGTCAGGTTGCGCCATGTGATGTTCGAAGCATTTGGTGCATGACCAATGATCGAAGGCACGTCAGCGCTACCAAGGACGTTAAAGCCTGCATGGACAGTTCCCGTAAGAACAACTTCATCGCCGGCATTGCGGGAGAGCTGAACGCGACCTGAGGTAGCGTTGATAGCCGGAACCCAGATCTGCTCGTTGTATGTACCAGCATACACTGTTACATCAACATTGCCAGAGATACCCGACACTGCGAGGTGACGGAACATTGAGCGGAAATCAGAGAATGCGTTCGGGTTGCCATTCTGTGCAACCGAGAGGCTACCAGCAACACGTGGTGCGAGAAACACCGTCAGTCCATCGTTGCTTGGGTTTACATCAGCAACGCCGTTTGGTGTTGATGTCGAGAACGACACTGTGTTGAAGCTGAAAGCAGCGAATGAGCGGTTACCAAGTGTAACCGTTGCTTCTGCACCCGGTGCAAGAGCTGGCTGCGGGTAGTAGCGCACAGGTGTTTGTGCAACGCCATTGATCGACCAGTTGATCGTTACAGAGTCGAGGTTGTTCGTACCGAAGTTGCGCACGCGTACCTGCATCGTCTGCGATGTGTTAGCATCGAAGTTACCCGCAGGAGAAACAAGGCTGAGGATGTCAGCATCGTTGTTGAGCGCTGGAGCAACACGGTGCCAGAACGCGATCGTTGTGCCTGAAGCAGGCACAAAGTTGCGTGACAGGATCGATGCCTGTGGTGTTGTGTGCCATGATGCTGTTGACCATGTGTTCTCATAGAAGTTTGCGCGTGGCGACCACACTGTGCCATTTGCACCAAGACCAACTTGGAGGAGGAGGTGGTGGTTGGCAGTCATAGGACCATACACAACTTCCATGCGGCTGCCGTTAGCAGTTGCATTGTTTTCCCAGATGCGGATCTGGAAGTTGTAGTTGTCACGAGCGATGCCGTCAGCATAACGACGTGTTGCATTACGCCACTGCATCGTTGCGATGCGGTTGGGAGCCGTGCCCGTAACGGCGACCGTTACATCACCGCCTGTGCCAGCGGCGAGCTGCGTACCCATTGCAGACAGGACGCCTGCTGCTGTTGTGGTCGCTGTCAGGGGGCTTGCAGTAACACCTGCGGAACCACCTAACGACACCCAGCCACCTGGGTTGACAACGACGTCCGTGTACAACACGCCGCCGTAATTGACTTGGAACGGCAGGGTGACTGTTGTCTCACCCAACGAGAACCACGATGGGCTCGCCGTTGAATAGAGAACAGTACCGCCATTGATCTCTGTATACGTACCTGCGACGACACCAACCGTTCGGCTGGCTGGATTTGCCTGCACCGAGGTAACCCCGATCAGTACAAACGCCGCAAGCAACGCAACAAACGATGTAACGTTGCGAAGCATAGCTCCTCCACTTGTGATATGAGAATGTCGATTTGTTTCGTTCATGAAAAAGCACGCGGACGCAATTCGCCCACAGTGTAACCGAAAGATTAAAAATAGCCAACCCCGCGGTTTCCCACAACCTTACGGCTATGCGAACACCTTGGACGACCATAAAGAATTGGGCCCGACAGCGAGGCACACTGCTCCACCGTACGAAGACCTATTCCCGTGTAACCACTGAAGCAACAATCGCACCAAGTTTTTACCTGAGGTACTGACTGAGCGTATCTCTTTGCCAATCAACAAGTTGCATTGAACGTGCGGCTGTGGAAACCACCGAGCGAAGGCGAGGCTGTTCGCAAAGTCCACCTAAGACAGACTGTGCGACGCCGGCTAATCTGGTATTGGTGCTCAACACAGCAAGAAGCATGTTCTCTGCGGCAATCGGGGTCAAGACGCCTACCCGACGTAATGCCTGCATGGCATTCTGTCGGGTGATAAACTCCCATCCCGGACCGCAAAGGTCGGATAGCTCCTTCACCGCCCCAGCATCATCAAACCACGTGGCCTCGATCTCGAGTCGTGCTATACGCACGCGTTCATGTGGGCCACGTATGCCCCTTACCGCCGTGATAATGCTCTTGTCCGATGGATACGAGGCGGCCAGCTTGGTTAGTGCAGACTGAATAATGGCATACGATGTGTCGCGAAGCATCCCAGCAACCGTTTCGCGGAGCTGTTGCGGAATCGTCGTCAGTGCGCCAAGTGTCGCAGAGCGGACCTCAAGGGCCTTATCTGTGAGTCCACGCTTGACAAGATCCCATGCTTCCGGGATGCCTGCTTGCGCGAGATAGAGAGCTTGCTGTGCTGCCTCTGAACGAAGCGCATGGAAAGTTTCACGATTCATGACGCCAGCAAGCATCGCGCGACGTTCCTGTGAACGTGCCGTGTCCCCACGGAAGGTCTCAAGTGCATCGTATCGGTCGATCATGAGCGTAGCGTTCTGCAACTGCGCCATGCGTGATTCCCACGATCGATCGAAACTCAGACGCTTGAGGATATTCGAACCTGGGTCGAAGAGAACGAACGATGGTGTGCGATTCCCAGGATTCGGCACCTCGACAAGCATGCGCTGCTGGTTGACGTTCACTCGCACAGAGTCCTTGGTGCGATCCGTGTAGTGCACCTCAATCACAACAGGCATCGTGAACACGCCCGTCAATTCGTCGATCTGATGGATTTGCTCGATGTCAACAAGTGTCGTCGTACCGACACCCTTTTCGGTTTGCACGGCACCAAGCCGAGTCGATACACGGTAATGAGGCTCACCGCCCTTGTACAACCACTGATCGAAGAACCACTTTGGAGACAGACCAAGTGTGTCCTGGAATGCTTGGTACAAGTCGTTTGTCTCGACAAGTGTGTACGGATGCTTACGGAGATAGTGCTGAATCACGCGGCGCACGGACTGCTCACCAAATGTGTAGCGCATCATGTCGATCACGCTGGCCCCCTTGGGATACACACGTGCCGTGCCACTACTTGGGTGGACAATTGGAAGACGATCCTTCTCGCCTGCAGCGAGTGCGCTGCGATGCATGCCCCTTCGACTCCACTGATACGCATCCTCGCCAACGGTCTCGCGTGTAAAGAGGTGTGGGTAGAACGTAGCGAAGCTCTCTTGGAGCCAAATCGACTTTCCGCTGCGTCCCGTGATGTAGTCGCCAAACCATTGGTGCGTGAGTTCGTGCACATTCACACCGACGTACGAGCGATCAAGCCACCCACGCTCATCGGTATGGAAGAAGTCACCAAAGATGGTCGCAGTGGTATTCTCCATCGCGCCGAAGATGTAGTCAGCAACAGGGACTTGACTGTACGACTCCCATGGGTACGGGATTCCAATTTCGCGCTCAAGGAAATCCATCGCCTCAACACTCATGCGGTACGTGGGCTCGATACGCTCTGGAAATTCCGGATACGAATAGAGACGCAGCGGCACACCAGAAGCCGAGCGGCGATCAGTGATGGAGTATGTGCCAATGGCAAGCATCAGCAGATACGATGCGTGGGGCTTCGTCATTGTGTAGTACCACGTCTTCGTGCCATCACTGTTCTTCGTGACATTGTAGCGCGTGCCATTGGAGAGCACGGTATACGTTGAGTCGAACGTTGTGATGGTCTCGGTGATCATCTTATCGTTCATCTCATCGTACATCGGAATCCAATGTCGATTGTCGATGGCCTGACCTTGCGTCCAGATCTGCCGACGCATGCGGTTAGATGGATCGTTCCAGCCGATGAAATAGATACCCTTGCGCGGCGTTGCCTCGTAGGTGAACACAATAGAATCTTTTTGATCCCAACGCAGACGGGGCTCGCAGTACACGATCACGCTCGTGTCAGTTGAGCGCGTCCGCACTGGACGTCCGCCGAGCGTCGCTTGCTTGATCGTAATCTTGATCGCATCGAACTCAATCGAGTCCACCTGCTCGCGTAGCGCACGGAACACATGCGTTACGGTTCCCTTGACCAGCGCCTTCTCTGGCTCAAAGCGCACGTTCAGCGTCATACGCTGGATATCCACCGGATGCTCCCTAGGCTCACTGCCAGGAACGTCGACGTAGGTTGAAGTGTGAACAACAGGTGCTTGTGCCTGTGCTGCAAGGGGCATCACAAGCGCGAGAAGAAGAAGGAGTAAACGCATCCGGCAAAGATAGTGCGAGCATTTCCTAGTTTGCCACCATGTATGAACTTGCATTGGTCATGATTGGTGGTGCCGTGGGCAGCGCACTTCGCTATGGCGTGAGTCATCTCGTTGCGCCTGTGCAGGGCACGTTCCCGTGGTCGACCTTTACGGTGAACATCGTAGGGTCATTTGTCCTCGGCGTGCTCATTGGCACATCGCTTGTGTCAACGGCTGTATCGCGACCACTTCTGTTGCTCCTTGGTACGGGTCTGTGCGGTGGGTTCACGACGTATTCAGCGTTTGCCGTCGAAACGGCACTCCTCGCCCAAGAGGGACACATCTCGACTGCAGCCACGTATGTTATCACGACACTCCTGAGCTGCGCCGTGGCCGCATTCGCCGGTATCCTCACGCCCCGTTTGTTGTCGCACTAATCGCCGTTCGTCATTCGTCAATGGACATCCACACATTCCAGGCACTAACCTATGCTGCGCGTTGTTCTTGCAATGATTCTTTCACTGTGTGGACTGACATCAACGTCCTGCACTGCCGGTGAAGAACGCACCCCTCCCCCATCAACACGAACTCAAGGATCAACCATGCACTCAACTGCTGATCGCGACACTGCTACCTTTGCCGGAGGTTGTTTTTGGTGCGTCGAAGCTGTGTTCCAACTCGTCGACGGCGTAGAGAAGGTTGAAAGCGGCTACTGCAATGGTCAAACGGAGAACCCTTCATACAAGGAGGTTTGCTCTGGTACAACAGGGCATGCCGAGGCATGTCGTATCACGTTCAATCCATCAGTCGTGTCGTACGAAGAGCTCCTTCAGATTTTCTTCGCGTCGCACGATCCCACAACGTTGAATCGACAAGGCAACGATGTAGGCACGCAGTATCGCAGCGCGATCTTCACGCATTCGGAAGCGCAAGCTGAAACTGCACGTGCATACATCAAGCAACTCGACGCGTCGAAGACGTGGTCGTCGCCGATCGTGACCGAAGTGACACCGGCAGAGACGTTCTACGTTGCTGAAGACTACCACCAGAACTACTACAACCAGAACGGCAGTCAACCGTACTGTGCATTCGTGGTGCGACCTAAGGTTGAGAAGTTCAAGAAGATGTTCAACGATAAGATGCGAGCTGGCGATAAGTGACGCAGCGCATCGTCGATATCGGCGGCATGCACTGTGCTGCATGTGTGCTGCGTGTTGAAGAAGCGTTGATGGCAGTGCCCGACGTAACGTCGGCATCGGTGAATCTGGTCACTCATCGTGCGATGGTCGAAGCTCCGGACCATGTCATTGATGATGCGTTGCGTGCAGCCGTTGAAAGTTCGGGATACACCGCGACATCAATTCGTGCTGTTACAGCACCAGCAAATCCGCATGAGCTCGCAGATAGATTGCAAGCGATCTCACGCGGATATCAGCGCGACCTCGTTCTTGCGGCCCCCTTCGCAGCAGTCGTCCTTGTCGTGTCGATGTGGGCAATGTTCGAACATCATCCTCCATCGTGGCTCAATGCGGCTCTGCTCGTGCTGTCGACGCCTGTCATGCTCGCCGGACGAAGTCTCTATCGCGGCGCATGGAATGCTGCGCGCAATCGCACCGCAACGATGGATACCTTGGTAACGCTTGGAACGGGCACGGCCTTTGTCACAAGTGTCGTGGCAACACTTGCACCTTCCCTGCTTCCAACGATCTCCCACCCCGGTGCATACTTCGATTCTGCGTCGACGATCATCGCACTCGTGCTTCTCGGCAAGTGGCTGGAGTCGCGTGCGAAGCGTCGTACTGCTGAAGCACTCACAGCGCTGCTCGAGTTACATCCATCGACGGTGATGGTGCGTCGTAACGGTGCAGATATTGAAGTTTCCGCTGAAGACGTTGTCGCAACAGATACAATCATCGTTAGAGCAGGCGAACGTGTAGCTGTCGACGGAATGATTATCACTGGTACAACAAGTATCGACGAATCGATGCTCACGGGCGAGAGCATGCCTGTTGCAAAGACACACGGCGATCGGGTGATTGGCGGTACGCTCAACACCACGGGCATGATCATCGTGCAGGCTACAGCAGTTGGATCCGATACAGTCCTGGCGGGGATTATCCGTGCCGTCGAACAAACACAAGCATCGAAAGCGCCTCTGCAACGCATGGCTGATGCCATCAGCGCGGTCTTCGTACCTATTGTTGTGGTTATCGCATTGCTCACGTTTGCAGGATGGATGATCTTCGGCGGAGAGAATGCCACGTCGATCGCGCTTACATCTACAATTGCTGTGCTCATCATTGCATGTCCGTGTGCACTTGGCTTGGCAACACCAGCTGCCATCATCGTTGGCAGTGGTCGCGCCGCGCGACGTGGTGTGTTGTTCGCAAACGCAGAAGCGTTAGAACGTCTGCGTGATGTTACAACGATCATTGTCGACAAAACCGGAACGCTTACATCAGGGACACCACGAGTGCAGGATGCTGTGCATACAGACATCAACGAATCTGCACTCGCCTCGCTCGTGCTTGCTGCAGAACGTGGTTCCGAACACCCTCTTGCCGTAGCCCTTACACAGTGGGCCCGCGAACGCGTCGACCCTACAGTAGCTCTTGGCGAAGCTGACGAGGTAACGGCGATGCCTGGACGTGGCACCCTTGCACGGATCGGCGACACACGTGTGCGCATCGGGAATGCGGCCTTCATGGAAGAGTCGATGTTCCTGATTCCTCCAAGCCTCCATCAGGCGGGCGAGCAGTTCGCTGCAAACGGTTGGTCTGCGATCTACGTCAGCGTGCAACGCTCAGTTGTTGCGTGCATTGCAATCGCCGACGAACTTCGATCCACAAGTCACGATGCGGTGCAGCAACTCACACGTGCAGGTTTGACGGTGGTGATGGCAACAGGAGACCACGAAGCGCCTGCTCGTGCAATTGCCAATCAAGCTGGCATCACGCACATTCTCCACAGTGCGACGCCCCTTGCCAAGGCAGAAGAAATTCGACGCAGACAAACGCTCGGTGAGTGCGTTGCCATGGTAGGCGACGGGATTAACGATGCCCCGGCACTAGCACAGGCCGACGTCGGTATTGCCGTCGGAAGCGGGACCGATGTTGCGAAGAGTACAGCTGATGTGACGCTGATGCGCGCTGATCTGTTGTACGTGATGGAAGCACGACGGATATCGCAGGACACCGTGCGCAGTATCAAGCAAAATCTGTTCTTCGCGTTTGTCTACAACGTGGTTGGCATTCCACTCGCCGCTGGCGCTCTATATCCACTCACCGGCATCGAGTTCTCGCCCATGATTGCTGCCGCGGCGATGTCGCTGAGCTCCGTCACCGTGCTCGCAAACGCACTTCGACAGCGACTTTCAGGGGATCAGTAGGAACACTAGCAAGAATCGTGCTATTTTCCGCACGATGATTCTGCTTGACGATCTTCTCCTCCAGGAGCAGGTGCTTACCACACACTTCGCCTGTGATCTTCAGCGCTGCAAGGGTGCTTGTTGCACCATGAGTGGCGGGGCGGGAGCACCTCTTCTCGACACAGAGGTTCAGGACCTGCGCGGCGCAGTCGCTGCGGCGTTGCCGTACCTGCCCGAGCGCTCACGCGCGTGGCTTGCAGACAACGACCCAGTTGAGGGAACGAAGGGAGATTACTCCGTTGCATGTCTCGATGATGCTGATTGCGTGTTCGTGTATTACGATGGCGCAGTAGCCAAGTGCGGCATAGAGCGCGCGTATCACAACGGTGAAGCCACCTTCCGTAAGCCAATCTCGTGTCACCTGTTCCCTATTCGTGTTGCGCAGTTTGGCGGACCCTATCTCCATTACGAGATGATCGCCGAGTGTGAGCCGGGTCGCGACAACGGCGAAGCCAACAACATCCTGCTTGTTGAATCGCTCCGTGAGCCCCTTATCCGCGCATTTGGGGAACACGCGTATGCACGTATGTTGGCCTATGCGCACGGCGAGGAAGAGGGTGACGTATGAAGCTGGGGATCACGCTCAAAGCGTCGCTGCAACAGTCTCTTACTCCTCAGCAGATTCAGTATCTCAAGATGCTCCAGTTGCCATTGCTGCAAATGGAGCAACACGTTCGCGCAGAGATGGAAAACAATCCGATGTTGGAAGAAGCATCGGAGTATGAAGCTTCTGCATCCGACAGTGCATCAGGAGATGCCGAGCCAGTAGTTGAGCGTGCTGAATCAACTGCAGCTGAAGACGCAGCCTCAGCAGTAGCATATGCAACAACCGAGGATGGCAGTGCAAGTGCAATCACGAACGACATACCGGAGGGGGCTGCAGAGTTCGACCCAAAGGATGCATTCGAGTTCTACAAGCTGATATGGGGCGAAGATGCCTCGAGTGGCTCATCGACTGACACACGGATGGGTGATCACGATGACGATGATGATCCCGTGTTCCAGTTCCGTGATGTGCAGACACTCGAAGAAGATCTGCTGGAGCAGCTTCGCTATCTGCATATCTCAACAGAAGAGCGCTTGCTCGGCGAGTACATCATCGGCAATGTCGATGAAGATGGATACCTGCGGCGTCCGCTCGACGAAGTGCTGCAGGAGACCAATGACCGGTTTGCCGAGCATAATCTTGCGATTCATGCAACGGAGATGGGAAGGGGCAAGCAATACGCACAAGATCTGTTCGACGGAATTGATGAGCCACTTGATCCGTTGTCGATGAAGCATGCGGAGTCAGTTCTCCGCAAAGTCCAATCGCTCGATCCACCTGGCATTGCTTCGCGGAGTGTTCAAGAATGCTTGGTCGCGCAGCTTCGCACAATTGAGCGTCCTAACGCAGCACAGAAGCTCGCACTAATGATTCTCACGAAGGCCTACGATGCCTTTGCGATGAAGCATTACCACGTCATTGAACGTTCGCTCGGTGTTACCCAGGATTATCTACGTGAGGCTATCGACGTTATTCGACGTCTTACACCACGTCCGGGTGCTGGAACGATCGGACCCGAAGTGAACACTGTGACGCCTGACTTTACCGTGGAGCCAACGGAGGATGACCAGGACTTTTTGATCACGGTCAACGACTCACGTCTGCCCGTGCTTCGCGTGAGTAACGCCTACGAGAAACTCAAAAAGGAAGCACGCTTTCACAAGTTCAACAAAGAGACGCGTGAGTGGCTTCGCAAGAAGTATGAAGATGCGAAGTTTCTCATGCAGGCTATTCGTCAGCGCAAAAACACGATGCTGCGCGTGATGACTGCCATCGTTGGACTCCAACAAGACTTCTTCCGTTACGGCCCTGAGCATCTGAAGCCTCTTATCTATCGCGACGTGTCAGATGTGACCGGACTCGACATTTCGACTGTGTGTCGGATTGTGAATAGCAAATACGTCCTGACAAACTTTGGCACCTTTGAGCTGAAGTACTTCTTCAGTGAAGCCCTCATGACGGACGATGGCGAAGAGGTTTCGACCCGTATCATTAAGCAGAAGATCAAGGAGCTCATCGACGCAGAGTCGAAGGATAAGCCCCTTAGCGATGATAAGCTCGGCAAGGACCTCAAGAAGCTTGGCTACAACGTTGCGCGTCGCACCGTCGCGAAGTATCGCGAGCAACTACGCATCCCCGTTGCCCGACTCCGTCGCGAGCTATAAGCTCGGTACCATGTCACGTTGTTGTAAAAAATGCACTCGTTGAGTGGAGCTGCACACGTTTTGTAACACTGTGGAAGATTTGTAAATCCACTATGACCGTAGATGGCATAGTGAATGACGTAGCATTGCAGTTCCTTTGTGAACCAACTGTGCATGTCATGCATACGGCGAAGCGTCCAATCATCGTTCGACTACGGATCATCCTCGATCGCCTACAACGAGGCGAGCGTGTTACGGCAGGGTTGATGGCTGTCGAACTGAACGTGAGTCTTCGAACAGCAGCACGTGACTTCGACTATCTGATGAATAGTCTGCGCGTACCAATGATGTACGACTTTCGCAAGAAGTCGTACGTGCTTACGGGAGAGATACCACCGATGCTGGTTGATCCAGCGGAGCCGTACGAGGGAAGCTGACGCTTACCCTTGACGAGGCACAAAGAGCTTCATCGAGATATCGAGAGCTGTTGCGCTGTGTGTGATCGCACCAACGCTTATGAAGTCGACACCAGCCTCAGCGTATTGTCGAATATTCTGGTAGGTTATTCCACCCGAGGCCTCAGTCTCGAGTCGCCTCTCTACCATGCGCACGCCCTCGGCAACCTGTGCGGGTGTGAAGTTGTCGAACATCACGCGATGAACGCCCTTACACTGTAGGATCTCAACAACATCATCGAGCGAGCGTGCTTCTACTTCGATCTTCATGGTTGGTCGATCATGCAGTTCGGCGGTAACAGTATCAACGGCTTCGCGAATCCCACCACACGCAGTGATATGATTGTCCTTGATCATCACCATGTCGTACAATCCGATCCGGTGATTGAGTGCTCCACCAACACGCGTGGCATACTTGTCGAGCAGACGCCATCCCGGAATCGTCTTGCGTGTGTCGAGCACACGAGCCTGCGTGCCCTGGATCTGCTGAACATATGCACGTGTAAGTGTGGCGACGCCGCTCATGCGCTGAATGAAGTTTAGCGCGGTGCGTTCACCAGCGAGCAAGGCATGCGCTGGACCGTCAATTGTTGCCAACACAGTACCCGCACCGACAACATCACCATCATTCACACGCGTCTCGATGTTCACATCCGACGAAAACTGTCGGAACACCAGTGGGAGCAGCGGCATACCACATACCACGCCATCTTGCTTCATCAAGAAGCGTGCAGCAGCATTGCTGTCACGCGAGATGCATAGATCGCTGGTAATGTCGCCAGTACCGAGATCTTCATGGATCGCGAACTGAATTAGGCGAATGAGGGAGGAGTCTACTGGCAGCATTGGGTTTACGTCGTAAAATGTCACGCGAAGGTACGAACCGGAACGAACTGAAACGTACTTCCGTCGAAGAGGCCCTTGTCGCTGAGCTTCAATTGAGGAATCACCAGCAACGCCATAAATGAAATTGTCATGAAGGGGGCACGCAGCGGCGAACCAAGCGATTTTGCAATTGCATCGAGCTCAGCATACTTCGCTGCAATGGTGTATCCATCCTCAGCAGACATCAGACCGGCTATCGGAAGAGGCAGCACATCGACACGCCCAGGCTGGGCTACCGACACTCCACCACGTACGTCAATGATCGCATTGATGGCAGCTACGAGGTCTTCGTCTGTGCAACCTACTGCTACAATGTTGTGCGAGTCGTGTGCAACACTGCTAGCGATAGCACCCCGTGTGAGACCGATTCCCTTGATGTAGGCAACTGCTGGCGGTGCATCTATGTAACGATTAACGACGACAATCTTGAGCACGTCAGGTGCAGGAAGATCATGATGTTCTTCACTCGTAACAAGCTGTCCATCATGAGCAACGATAACCCGCACAGCTCCCGTGCCATCTGGCGTTGCGAGCGCAGCTATTGTGATTGGTGTACAGGAGAACGAGTTGATTGGTTGCTCATCAACTGAAGTGATCAACGTTGCTCCATCACGCGCTACGCAGATGCCGCCGATCCATGTCTCACGGATTGTCAACGACGCTACGTCATCAACGATGATGAAGTCTGCACGATCACCCGCACGGAGCAGTCCGATCGGTAAACCATAATGTTCAACCGGGTTGACGCTTGCTGCACGGAGCACGTCGAAGAACTCGTACCCCAATGCAAGCGATCGCTCCACCACACGGTTGATGTGTCCAACGACGAGAGAATCTGGATGCATATCATCTGAGCAGAACATCACACGATCAGGATGTGTCGCTAGGATGGGATGTAATGCGTCGTAGTTACGTGCGGCAGATCCCTCGCGAATGAGAATCTTCATGCCAATGGCAAGCTTACCCTGGGCTTCCTCGAGAGTGAAGCATTCGTGATCGGTGGAGATTCCGTGCGACGCATACTGTGCCGCTTGATCACCGCGCAATCCCGGTGCATGGCCGTCAATCACCCGTCCGCAGGATCGTGCAACATCGAGCTTCTCTATCACGACTGGATCATTGAAGAGCACACCGGGCCAGTTCATCATTTCACTCAGATACCGAACGCGTTCGTCGCGAAAGAGCTCACGAATATCATCAGCTGTGACCTCCGAACCTGCCGTCTCGAACGATGTTGCCGGTACGCACGACGGCGCACCAAACGCGAATCGAAACGGTACACGTTCGCCGTTATCAAGCATGTAGCGCACACCGGCTACGCCACAGACGTTGGCGATCTCGTGTGGATCGCTCACGGTACCAACAGTACCGTGCACAACGGCAAGTCGTGCAAACTCCGATGGAATCAGCATCGACGATTCAACATGCACGTGTGCATCGACGAAGCCCGGCATGATGTGCTGCTGCGCAGTCACCGATGCGTCTTCCACAATCGAAAGGATACAGTCGCCATCTAGTGTCACAACGCCCGGGAAGATCCGTCGGGCATGGACGTCAACGATGCGACCCTCAATGCGTGTCATGAGCATTCTCCACGGTTCGAAATGGCCACTGCTTATCACGTCGTGCAAGCAACAGATACACACATGTGCCCGCGATCGGAGCGAGTATGCCAACAAGCTGTCGCGTGGTGTCAGCTGACGAGAACAACCAGAGCCAGATTGCAATCGTCGCGAGCACAGGCAACGGATAGAGCCACATACGCCACGGCATGTTCGCCGCGCCTACACGTCTGCGTAGAACGATAAGTCCGGCCGCCTGTGCGATGAATTGCGTGAACACGCGCATCGTGATGATGGCCTTGATCGAATCGCCAAGCGACAGCGTTGCGGCAAACACCATCGAAACAGCACCGAGGATAAGCAGACTCACATGCGGGAAGTTTCCTGTGGGGTGCTCCTTTGCAAACACCTTGAAGAAGAGTCCGTCCTGTGCTGCCGCATACGGAATTCGTGTGTAGCCCAACATCACGCTGAACAGCGACGCAATAGCAACTACAAGGATGAGCAGTGTTCCTATGGTCGCTGCCTGACTTCCCCATACAGCTGCGAGCATGGTACTCACAACGAAGGACGATCCCGCAATTGTCTCCGCGTCCAGCACGTGGGTTATCGCCCACTGCATCGAGAGATACAATGCGCCAATACCAAGGATCGAGACGTACATGCTACGCGGAATGACACGCTCAGGGTTGCGCACTTCTGCGCCGAGGTGGCACACATTGTAATAGCCAAGGTAGGAGTATACCGTTGGGAGGAGTGCAGCACCGAGCATATTCCATGCAATGCCATCAGTGACTGTTACAGCCTGTTGTATTGGTATTGCTGCAGGCGCGATTACTCCCGAAAGAATAATCCACCCCATCGTTGCAATCACACACGACCACAACACAACAGATATCGCGCCAATGGCAGCAACACGTCTATAGAGCAGTACCATGAGCAAGAGAATCACACCAACAGCGAGTGTTCGCATTGCAAACGGCGTCAATGGACCCGTCACATACATCGCATAGGTAGCGAACCCAAGTGCGCCCGAGGTGATGACTAACGGGGCTTGAAACGTTGTCTGCCACACAAACAGAAACGCCATGAGTCGACCCATGGTCGATGGACCATAGGCTTCACGCAGGAAGGCGTAGGAGCCCCCTGCCTTCGGCATAGCAGCACCGAGTTCGCTCCATACCGTTGCATCAATAAGTGCGATGATCATACCGCACAACCACGCGAGCAGTGCACCCTCCGACGAGCCCATGGTTGACGCAACAAGTGCAGTGGTCACGAACGGACCGATGCCAACCATATCGATCATGTTGATCGCGGTGGCCTGCAGAAAGGATAACTCGCGGCGTAGCATGCGATGTTAGCGCGCCGTTGGGTCGGCCGACCACAAAAGCTTCTCGCGAAGCAGATCGTAGTAGGTGCTTTCGGCACGCTTGACGAGTTTGACCAGGTGCTCGCTTTTGCGAATCACAACCGACTCATTGAGTCGCAGTGTATGCAAGATCTGTCCGTCGGCAACAACATGCGCTTCGCGCTGACCCTCCATGAGGGTGCAGCGGATCTCACTTCCATCATTCACAATGAGCGGACGCAGTGTGAGTGTATGCGGTGCGATCGGCGTTACGCATATCACCTGCGACGACGGCGCAATGATTGGTCCGCCCGCTGCGAGTGAGTACGCTGTCGATCCCGTTGGAGTGCACACGATAACGCCGTCGGCGCGATAATCAGCAACGTGGTGATCGTTGACGAATGCACGTACACCCGTCATCTTCGCTTCCGCTGAGCGCTCGATGAGTACATCATTGAGTGCGTAATGCACAGCGTCGCCCACATGCACTTCGAGTGTCGTGCGATCAACGATGCGGTAGTTACCCTTCAGCACATCCATGATAGCCGCATCAAGCTCCGACGTCGGAAACTCTGCGAGGAAGCCAAGCTTCCCAACATTGATGCCCATGATGGGAACATCCGATCCCATCAGCACACGCGTTGTTGCAAGTAGTGTACCATCACCGCCGAAGGTCATCACCATGTCGGCACGTTTATCGAACTCAGTTACAGGTCGGACATCACATCGTGCGACCACATCATCGGGGAGTTGTTCCGCGAGAACAGTGTCGAGTAGAACTTCGACACCTTCTTCACGCAGGCGCACAGCCGCATGCGACGCCCAGCGAACAGCTTCGGGTCGCGCAGCGTAGGCGAGAATTGCGATGCAGTGCATTAGGCAAGATTACCTGAGGTCGCGGGCCCGTCGGGATTCCCAAACTCATCAACGAAGTTCAGCTTCAATGTGCTGATGGTCTGCTCAAGAATGCGCGACTCATCAATGTTCAAATTCCCTGTGGTCTTTTCCTTGAGAATCGTGAGCATATCGATCACATATCGAGCATGATCCTGATTCTTCATGAATTCATTTGTCACAGGGTGCTTCATTTTTCCAAGCGCAACCATACCCTCAACTTGGTAGATCTGCACGATGGTGATGAAGGTCAATACGTCGTTCATACGAGGAGTGTAGAAAGTTCAGAGAGATAGGCCGGTATCGGCTTTCGATCCGTCCATGTTTGTTCAAGCGGCACGTAGGAAACCTCGTTTCCTAGCTGACCGATCATGATGTCAGTTCGACCGCTGAGAAGTGCATCAACGGCGGCCGCTCCCAGACGTGAGGCCAGCACTCGATCGCGCACCGTTGGCGAACCGCCACGTTGGACATGTCCGAGGATCGACACCTTCGAGGGAACACCGTAGCGTTCTTCGAGTTTGCGGCTGATGCCGAGTGCACCACCGAGTTCGTCGCCTTCACCAACAATCACCACTGTGCGCTTGTCGAGTCCTTGCGACACAATGCGGTGATAGAGCTCATCGATATCGGTCAGTGTTTCCGGCACTGCAACGTATTCAGCACCGCATGCTATACCAACGTCAAGCGCAATAAACCCAGCGTGGCGTCCCATCACTTCGATGAAGAAGAGGCGTCCGTGTGATTCTGCAGTGTCACGAATCTTATCAATTGCTTGCGCCGCTGTATTGATTGCCGTATCGTAGCCGATGGTAAAGTCTGTGCCTGCCAGATCATTATCGATTGTGCCCGGCGTACCAACGATGCGGATACCGTGCTCCGTCCACAATGAATGCGCGCCATGAAACGTCCCGTCACCACCACAGGCGACAACCCCATCGATGCCGTGCGCACGCAACTGTTCAGCAGCCTTAATGCGTCCTTCTGGTTCAAAGAAGTCTGGACAGCGCGACGTCTTGAGGATAGTACCACCTCGATCGATGGTGTTCGCTGTGCGAACGCGATCGAGAACTTCGAAATGACCAGCGATCATTCCTGAGTATCCTCCAATGATGCCAATGACTTCCACACCTCTCTTGTCGGCCGATCGCTCAACCGCTCGAATGTGGGCGTTCATCCCTGGTGCGTCGCCACCGCTCGTAAAAACAGCAATCCGTTTCATAGACAGCGAAAATACGACCGCGAGCCCCCTTTCTATGACAGAATATTCATCGTTTCTAATGTTACGGAAACGTAACGAAGACGTAATCAGGTAACACTCTAGTTTCGCTGCCGTAACAGTGCGCTAACAATTTCTTTACATGCGAGACCCAAAACCATGGGATTGTTTACACAGGTAACACAACGTGCATGCTCAGTGGCTGCTGGTGTCGTTCTGGCCTCAACGACACTGTTTGGTCAGGCTTCAACGCTGTCAAATGGCAGTTTCGACTTCAATGCTGATGGAGTGGTGTTTCAGTCGGCCGACAGCAGCACGCGCATTATGATGCGCTTCCGCATGCAGAACTGGGCAACCTACACCACGAAGACGGAGGATGTCGACCAGGATCTCGACCTTTCTGCGGGCTCTACTGATTTTGCAGTGCGGCGCCTACGTCTGCGGTTCGGTGGTTCGCTGTACGATCCACGACTCACGTTTAACCTCCAGCTGTCGTTCTCACGATCGGATCAGGATTGGACCGACACACAGTTCCCGAACATTATCCGTGACGCCATGATTTTCTGGAACTTCTCGCCGAACCTCCAGGTGGGCTTTGGTCAGACCAAACTTCCAGGTAACCGCCAGCGTGTTATCTCTTCTGCCGACCTCGAGCAGCCGGACCGTTCAATCGTGAATGCGGCGTTCAACCTCGACCGTGACTTCGGTTTTCAGGGCTTCTGGCGTCCGATAACCGGAAGTGTACTTGTCAACCTGCGTGGTGCTATTTCGACAGGCGATGGACGTAATCAACCATCACTGACCGGAGGTGGCCTTGCGTACACAGGTCGCGCGGAAGTGCTTCCATTCGGTGCCTTCACGAATGGTGGGGATTACTTCGAAGGGGATCTCATGCGCGAAGAGACACCCAAGCTCTCCGTCGGTGTCAGCTATCACCACAACGACAACCAAACAAGGACGCGAGGTCCGCTCGGTCGTGCACTGTATGGACGCCGCTCCTCACAAGTACTCTATGCGGACGCTCTCCTGAAGTATCAAGGTTTCTCGCTCTATACAGAGTATGCACAGCGCACGTCAGACAACCCGATCACGTACAACAGCAAAGACTCTACAGGCAAGGATTATGCGGCGGTGTTTGTAGGTCACGGCTACATGGCACAGGCCTCCTACATCTTCCCGTCGATGTGGAATGTTGGTGTGCGGTTTGCAGTGGTTGATGCGGGCGATCAGCTTGCAGGACTTGCCGAGTACCAAAAGCTAGTCAACATGAGTGGTGTGGTGGGATACTTCATCAACAAGCACCGCATCAAGGCCAACCTCGAGCTCGGAACAAACCGAAACACGCTCCGCAACTCCGGCGACAACGTAGTGCACTCGCTCTACACTCGATTCAACATGGAGCTCGGCATCTAAACGTATTACGATGTGATAACACCACCGCGTGGCTCTAATGCGAGCCCTAATTTGCTTGCCGTTTCTGTTCACTCTTTTTCTCGATATCATGACAACACTTCGTTCCGCACTTCCGTACATCGCACTCATCGTGCTCACTGTTGTGGCTGTGGCCCTTCCACGGGAACGCGTCACAATCAAGGGCTCCGACACGATGGTGATTCTCGTCCAGCGTTGGACGGAAGCCTATCCAGATAAGACTGCAACGGAGTTTCAGGTGACAGGAGGCGGTTCCGGCACTGGTATTGCCGCGCTGATCAACGGCACGACCAACATCTGCGCATCATCGCGTCCGATCAAGAAGGACGAGGTAGCGCAGCTTGAGAAAAAGTTTGGGTACAAGGGGCTTGAAATCCGCGTCGCAATGGACGGACTTGCGATCTACGTCCACAAGTCAAACCCAGTCAAGCAGCTCACGATGGCGCAAGTGAAGGACATCTTCACGGGTAAGCTCACGAACTGGAAGCAAGTTGGCGGAAACGACAAGCCGATCCTTCTGTACTCACGCGAAAACAACTCAGGTACATACGAGTTCTTCAAGGAACAGGTTCTCAATAAGCAGGATTTTGCTGCTTCGGCACAGCACATGGCAGGAACAGCAGCCCTGATTAATGCCGTGTCGAAGGACAACAATTCCATTGGCTTTGGTGGAGCGGCATACTCGAAGAACGTCAAAGCGCTCCCAATCGCAAAGGACGCATCGGCAAAAGCTGTTGTACCAACAGCAGCAACCATTCACGATGGATCGTATCCGATTTCACGCTTTCTGTACTTCTACCTAAACCAAAAGCCAGCAGGAAGTGTGAAGAAGTTCATCGACTGGGTAATTTCACCAGCCGGACAAAAGGTTGTGTCAGAAGTTGGTTACTATCCAATCAAGCGCAAGTAACTTTGCGCCAGGGATTCAGAGGGCGCAGTGAATAATCCGTTTCGAGCGACACGAAGAAATATCGGTGAACAGATCGCGGAGTGGTCCATTCGGGCCGTCGCTTCGCTATCTATTCTCGTCATCTTCCTGATCTTCATCTTCGTCTTCCGCGAGGCATCGACGCTGTTGTTTGGTTCAACAGGTGCTTCGACTGAGCAGACATCTGCACCCGACGTTGCACAGTCGGAACCCGACGTGTACAATCCCGAGGCAGATGAGCCCGAGGTGTACAACCCTGAAGCAGAAGTACCGGTCTCCGGAGAGGAAGGGGCTCCTGGCGAGTTTATCTACATCGCCAAAAACCCAGCCTACCCCCACATCTATAATCCCTCGACCGGCCAGCTACCTCCAGATATCGACGCAGAAGTTGCTGAGGAAGTCGTCGTTGCTGGCGACACTCTCTCGTTCTCCGAGAACTTCTTCAGCTCTACGTGGCAGCCTGTTGGCGAGGTATCGAAGTTTGGTATCGTTCCGTTGTTGATCGGCACAGCAAAGACTACGTTGATTGCCATTCTCATTGGTGCGCCCCTTGGCATTCTCGCAGCACTGTTTGTTGCGTTCTTTGCCAAGCCTTGGATTCGTGAAATCGTGAAGCCAGGCATCGAGCTCCTCGCTGGATTTCCATCCGTTGTGATCGGCTTCTTCTGTCTGGTCACGGTAGCATCGTGGGTGCAAGACATCACAGGTGTGCCATACCGACTCAACGCTATTGTAGGCGGCATTGGCCTATCGCTCGCCGTTATTCCGATCGTGTTCTCGATTGCTGAAGATGCACTCAGTGCGGTACCGAAGACGTTGCGTGAAGCATCGCTTGCACTCGGATCGACTGAGTGGCAAACTGCGTACCGTGTGATGTTGCCTGCGGCAGCACCTGGTGTGTTCGCCGCAGTGCTTCTTGGTATCGGTCGCGCCTTCGGTGAAACAATGATTGCGATCATGGCAACCGGAAACGCTCCCTTGTCGTCGTTCTCACCTTTTGAGCCAGCACGAACGGTTGCAGCGACAATCGGCAGTGAGATGGGTGAAGTTGTATGGGGCTCGGAGCACTACGGTGTTCTGTTTCTGTTAGGCGTCATGCTCTTTGTGTTCTCGTTCGGACTCAATGCTGTGACTGAATTGTATGTCAAGACGCGCTTCATCAAGCGCTTCCAGGGGAAGTAACATGCAGTTCTCCGCATCAACCTTGCCCCTTCCAAAACGACTCCTCGGCTTCTTTGCCGTGTTGGTTGCGCTCACGGCAGCAGTCGCTGTTGTCGGCATCATCCTCGGCATGTTCGGCAACTTCTTGCTCAATGGCGGTACGCACGTCACGTGGGAGTTTCTAACGGAGTTTCCTCGCAACAGCAACACTGAGGGTGGCATCTGGCCAGCGCTTGCTGGCACGACGCTTCTCGTGTTGTTAATGACGCTGCTTGGCGTACCTGTTGGTACTGCCACGGCAATCTATCTGACAGAGTTTGCGAAGCAGGATTCGTGGTTTGCACGAAGCGTCCGGTTTGCGGTGAATACCCTCGCAGGTGTCCCATCGATTGTGTTTGGACTTTTCGGTGTGGGATTCTTCATCCAATTCATGGGTGGAAGCATCGATGCGGCATTCGGAACATCATCATTTAGTGATGGGTCGTTGCTGTGGTCGGCCGCAACACTTGCCGTGCTTACGTTGCCGGTGGTGATTGTTGCTGTTGAGGAGTCACTCAAGGCCGTGCCTCGTGATTTACGCGAAGCATCACTTGCGCTTGGTGCAACGCGACTGCAGACGATCGTGAAGGTGGTTATTCCAAACTCCGTCACGGGCATTCTCACTGGGTCCATTCTTGCGGTCGGTCGTGGTGCCGGTGAAGTAGCTGCCATTCTCTTTGTTGGCGTGACCTACTCGTCGGAAGTTCTCCCGTCAGCGGTAACAGAAAAGTTTATGCACTTGGGGTATCATCTCTTCGTTCTCTCAACACAGTCGCCTGATGTTGAGAAGACGTTGCCGTTGCAGTTTGCAACAACGTTGGTACTGCTTGGATTGACCTTCCTCTTGAATCTCACAGCAATTCTCATTCGCTCACGTTTGCGGAAGCGGTAGAAAGTATCCTCATGGCCAAGGATCTTCA
>CAYXKK010000005.1:0-47671 GCA_964465685.1 uncultured Melioribacter sp. | reverse complement strand
CATCACTCTGCACTTGGAATGTCTGGCGGACAGCAACAGCGTCTTTGCATTGCACGGGCGATTGCCATCAACCCAGAGATTCTTCTCATGGACGAGCCATGTTCTGCGCTTGATCCCATCTCCACAGCCAAGGTGGAAGAGTTGATCGAAGAGCTCAAGGACACGTACACTATCGTCCTTGTCACACACAACATGCAACAAGCTGGTCGGGTCTCCGACTTTACAGGATTCTTCCTGATGGGCTCACTTATTGAATTCGATCGTACACGAACGATCTTCACGAGTCCGTCAAAGAAGGAAACCGAAGATTACATCACTGGCCGATTTGGATAAGTCGTATGCACCGTTCCTTTGAAGAAGATCTCGACAAACTCCGCACGCGACTCATCCGCATGGGTTCGCTTGTGGAAGAGCAGGTCGAATTTGCACTACGTTCCCTTCGCGAGGGCAATCAGGAACTTGCGCGTATCGTGATCGATCGCGACGACAAGGTCGACAAACTCGATCTTAAGATCGACAAGCAGTGTCAGCGCATCTTCGCGCTCAATCAACCTGTTGCCTCCGACCTTCGCTTGCTGCTTGCTGCGGTGAAGATCAACAACGAGCTTGAGCGGATTGGCGATCAGGCAACGAACCTTGCACAGATTGTCATCGACTCGCCAACGGCCGTGCAGCTGGCAAATCAGATTGATCTCCACCGTATCGCACAAGCTGCGTACACAATGGTGAAGTCAAGTCTTGACTCCTTCATCAACAACGATCCCGATCTGGCGATGCACATTCTTCCATCAGACCAAACTGTTGACCAGCTGTATAACAGCTTGCGCAGCGACCTCATCGAGATCATGAAGGATGATAGTTCACTCGTCCCTGATGGGGCGCAACTGCTTCTTGCTCTTCACGATCTTGAGCGCATGGCAGACCACGCAACGAACATTGCAGAGAATGTGATCTTCCTCACACATGCCAAGCTCGTACGCCACCGTGCCGTTAACGAGGACGCTTCGGAGTAATGAACTCCGTACCTTTGTGGCATGACCACGAAGGGTATCATCCTTGCAGGTGGAAGCGGTACACGTCTGCACCCTCTGACCGCTGCGTTTTCGAAGCAGCTTCAACCGGTGTACGACAAGCCGATGATCTACTATCCCCTCTCCACGCTCATGATGGCGGGGATTCGCGATGTGCTGATCATCTCGACACCGCAAGACACTCCCGTGTTCCAGCGTCTGCTCGGTGATGGCTCGCGTCTTGGAATCTCAATCTCGTACGCCGTCCAAGATCAACCTCGTGGCATTGCAGATGCGTTTCGCGTAGGTCGCGACATCATTGGAAACTCGCCGGTGTGCTTGATCCTTGGCGACAATGTGTTCTATGGCAAGCTCGATTTCCTGCGCACTGCTCTCGCCACAAATACCGGTGCGACGATTTTCGGTTATCCCGTGACCGACCCACAGCGCTATGGTGTAGTGGAGTTGGACGCTTCGGGACAGATCGTATCGATCGAAGAGAAGCCATCGCAACCACGCTCAAATCTGGCGATACCAGGTCTGTACGTGTACACCAATGACGTCGTTGACATCGCAGCATCGCTCAAGCCTGGACGTCGTGGCGAATTGGAAATCACCGATGTGCATCGCGAGTACATGCAGCGTGGCAACCTGCAGGTTGCTCCACTCGGCAGAGGCATTGCCTGGCTCGATACAGGAACTCCCGAGAGTCTTCTCGATGCAAGCACGTTCATTCACGCAATCGAGAAGCGCCAAGGTCTCAAGATTGGCTGTCTCGAGGAAGTTGCGCTCAATCAGGGGTTCCTCACAGTTGATGCGTTTCGCGAAAGCGTAAGCATACTTCCGCAGTCAGACTACCGCACGTATTGTGAATCACTCATTGCCGACCAATGAACTCCAAGCTATCCTCGATCACCACCACGATTCAATCGTCGTTTGTTGAGTTCTTTCAGCGTTCAACGTCGACCGGCATCATCATTCTTGTTGCCTCGGCTCTCGCATTGCTCTGGACGAACTCACCATTCCATGCGAGCTATGAAGCGCTCAAGCATCAGCCGATCAATGTTGTTCTCTCTACGCTCCACTTAGAGTTCTCCTTCGAGCATTTTGTCAACGACGGGTTGATGGTGCTCTTCTTCCTTGTAGTCGGACTTGAGATCAAACGTGAGTTACTCGTTGGTGAGTTATCGTCACGTCGAACTGCGATGCTGCCCTTTATTGCCGCTTTCTTCGGAATGGTGGTCCCTGCCGCAGTCTATCTGGCCTTCAATGCCGGCACCGATGCCGCTCGAGGATGGGGAGTGCCTGTCGCAACAGACATTGCGTTCGCCTTAGGCATCCTTGCGCTCTTAGGCGATCGCATTCCGCTCGGACTTCGCGTGTTCCTGGCGGCGTTGGCCATTGTCGATGATCTGTTGGCGGTATTGGTGATTGCGATTTTCTACACTGCATCGCTCAACGTCGGCATGTTGCTTCTTGCAGCAGCCATCACAGCACTCCTCTTCATTGGCAACCGGATGCGCGTCATCTCGCTGTGGTTCTACGGTCTACTTGGCGTTGCTCTGTGGGTAGCAGTGTTGTTCAGCGGCATTCATGCTACCATTGCTGGTGTTGTTCTTGCGATGTGTATTCCCGCAACAAGTCGAATTGATCGCGTATCGTTCTTCCAGCGAAGCCGTGAACTCATCGCGCGCATTACACAACGTGCAGACACGAACGAGGACGAGGGTGAACAGCTTGATGCAATCCACGCACTTGAACTCATGTGCGAACATGCCCAGTCGCCGTTGCATCGAATCGAGCACGGACTTGGCAGCTTCGTCTCGTTTGTGATCATGCCAGTGTTTGCGCTTGTTAACGCCGGCATCGTCATCGACACCTCACTCGTGTCATCGCTCACGTCACCTGTCGGACTTGGTGTGATTCTGGGTCTATTCATCGGCAAGCAAGTCGGCATCTCAATCGCAGTGGCATTGTCGATAAAACTTGGCATCGCATCCATGCCGCGCGGCGTACGTCCGATCCACATGCATGGCGTTGCTCTTTTATGTGGCATCGGCTTCACGATGGCGCTCTTCGTTGCAAACCTTGCCTTTATCGATCCCGCACACCTTAATGTTGCAAAACTCAGCATCCTGGTTGGCTCAGCAGTGAGCGCAATCGCAGGTGCAATCGTTCTTCGAACAACAACATGATCACCTACATCGTCGATGTCCGCGTGCCGGTCTCTCGTGTCGATGAATGGGTCGACTACATGACGAACGGACACATTGCCGACGTTGTTGCAACAGGATACTTTACCTCAGGCACACTTGCTCGCGTGCGCGACCCTCAAGAGCGCGATGTAGCAATGTTCCGCGTGTCGTATCAGTGCGTGTCGGAAGAACACCTCGCTGCTTATCGAACACAAGCTGCTCCCGCACTGCAGACGCATCACACCGCGCGATTTGGCACCGATGTTATCGCCATACGTACGGTCACAGAAGACGTTTGGAAGTCCAGCTAAGGTTGTACGGAAGGGGGCTAGCATGCTCCCTCAAATCGAAAACATAGGGCGTTGCCCTACGCGGGTATGTATCGGGCCTTCAGCCCTCGCTAGAAATCGTAAAGCGCCAACGGCGCGTTACATATCATCCCGGGCATGGCCCTGGGTTTTCGAGAAGGGTTATACCTGACTATTCGTGATCCGATACTCTTCCACTACCACACCACCAATGAGATGTTCTTGGATGATGCGTTCAAGCACCTTTGGTGTGCACGAGTGATACCATACGTTGTCTGGTTGGACTACAACGATCGGACCCATCACGCATAGACGTAGGCAGTTGGCCTTGGTGCGGAAGACCTTACCCGGTTGATCGAGCTCAAGCTCCTTGAGCCTCGTCTTGAGATAATCCCAAGCTTCGAGCCCCTTTTCCTTGCTGCAGCATTTCGGTTTTGATTGATCTGCACAGATCATCACGTGGCGCTCGTGCGTACCAATGCCGAGCGATGCTGCTTTCTCGTGGAGCTTTGCTTCGGGCTTCACTTTCTCTTCAACTTGATTTGGTTCTTCGGACGCGAGATGACAAGTCCAGATGTGAACGTTGTAAGCGTTGATGCAACTTCCTTGAAGAGTTCGCCGTGGCATGCAGCCAGCGCCATCGCAATACCACGTGATCCTGCATGTAGGTAGCCGTAGTAGCGGACTGGTGTGTTATCGACAGGCATGTCAACTTGGATCTCGAGCATCTTCTCCCCGTTAACCGTTACGTCACGCTTCGACACAAGCTTCGTACCGGGATAGGATTCTGCCATACCGCCAACGAAACTGTCGAGAAACTCACCAGCGGGTGTGAATTCCTTGACCGACATTACCATGCCACGAATGTTCCCATCTACATGGAGGAACTGTCCATCGAACGACTCATTCGGCAGCGAATCTTCGCTAGCAGTCCACTCAGTTGCATCGTACATGAACGTGGCATTCTTCATTTCCAGCGAGGTCGTCGCAGACTTCGCTTTTGTGAAGACGCTATCAGGCGCTGCTGGGAGCCATACTCCCGCAACAGCATTCGCACCAGTTACTGCTGCGGAATAGGCACAGTGTATACAGGCATAACTGCTACTGGTAGCAGCCAGTGCAACGAGAACAAGGATGAACGTTCGCATAGACTTTCCCATTTTCTTCGAGTGATTCAACCTTCACGTCGCATGCGACGTACGAGCTGACGGATGGTGAGTGTTGCGTGGACGAGACACACGATCGCTGCAAGTCCGACAACAAAAATAGGTGCGGGAACAGACTCACCGCCACCCACAAGCACGGAAAGTGTGCGCGGCAGTGCAGTTGCAAAAAAGAGCATTGGTATCAGACTTGACGCAAGCGCTGCAGCAAGCCAGGCCGTCGTGCTGTCATGCTTCATCAACCGACGTCCAAGGAGTGCAAGGACGATACCGGGTATCAGTATCGGAAGTACAAGTGGCGAATGCGTTGCCATGAAACCACCGGCAGCGGTCATCACAAGCAATAGTCCGATCACTAGTGAACTCATGACGTTATGCTGGATTCATTACTGGCTGATCAGCCGTACGAGCAAAACGAATGCGAAGCGTTTCCGCAGCACGGATGATGTCCATATTCATCTCGTGGCGGAACAATAGATCATCGCTAATCTTCTTTGCATCAACGTACATCGATACCGTCACGGTATAACCGAGGCTCGTAACACCACTGACAGCAACGATAATCTTTGCGGGGTCCTTCAGCGTAAGAGGATGCGTTGTGATGAGAGAGCGAATCTCATCAACGAACTGCTGCACCTTTTGCGTTGGCGAATAATGATCGATCACGAAATCGGTTTTGTACAATCGATACGAGCGCACGCCAAGATTGTCAATGGTCATGTTCGCAAGCGTACCATTCGGAATCGTCACCAGACTATCCGCTGCAGTACGTAAACGTGTGCTGCGGAAGCCAATCTCTTCGACCGTGCCATCAACGCCACCAACGGATACTAGATCGCCCACATCAAATGGATGATCGGCGATGAGCATCATCGAACCGAAGAGATTCTTGATCGTGTCCTGCGATGCAAGCGCGAGCGCGACACCACCAATCGACAGACCGGTGATGATCGCAAGTACATTCACGCCAACCATTCCGAGAACTACTGTCAGGCCCACGACGATGATCACAACCTTGAGCGTCGACGAGAGCAGCGGCGCCAGTGTGCGCGCGATATCGCCTCGATTGGGACGCTTGCGCAAAATCTGCTCGATCACATGCGCACAAAGCAGATCAATCATGCGGTACGCTGCAATCACGAATGCGCTCGCCGACAGCACGTCCATCCACGTACCTACACGTATGGTCGTGTGCTCACTAAACCCAACAAGCCAGAACCACGTGCCAACCAACTCTGCCACAACACCTAGTGCAATGCCACGAGTAGTAACAAGGAGCACCTGCTGGTTCGGCTTTAGCTTCCACTTCTTGAATAACGACGCAGTCATCGAGATGAGCGCGCGAGAGATACCCTCGACGGCAATCATTGCTCCTGCGAGCATGCCGACGAAGATCAGCCACTGTGTTGTTGAGAGTCCCATCATGCCTGTTCACCTGGTTGATTGAGACGTGTGAACAGCTCCTTGATCTCCGAAATCTTCATTTGCCCCTTATCGCCTTCTCCGTGCACACGCACCGATGCAGCATCGTTTTCGATTTCCTTGTTGCCAATGACGAGTGCGAACGGAACCTTCTTCTGCTCGCTCTCGGCAACCTTACGATTGATTTTCTCGTTGCGAAGGTCGCAGTTAACGCGGAGTCCCATGCGCTCGAACTCAGCCGTGATATCTTGAGCGAAGGTATGATGTGCGTCAGCGATCGGGAGGATGCTCACCTGCGTTGGTGCAATCCAGAATGGGAAGTTGCCGGCGTAATGCTCGATGAGAATCGAGATGAAGCGCTCCATCGAGCCAAATGGCGCACGGTGAATAATCACCGGACGGTGCTTCTGGTTGTCAGCTCCGACGTATTCGAGATTGAATCGCTCAGGCATGACGTAGTCTACCTGCACCGTACCGAGCTGCCACTTACGTCCGATCGCATCACGCACGATGAAGTCGATCTTTGGACCATAGAACGCAGCTTCGCCGAGTCCGATAAAGTACTCGAGTCCCATCTCGTCGGCAACCTGCTTGATCTCTGCCTGTGCACGATCCCAGTACTCGATGTCGCCACCATACTTGGCATCATTGTCATCACGGAAGGACAGACGCGTTGTGACGTCCATGCCGAAGGTCGTGAAGACCTTCTGCGTGAGCTCAACAACGTTCTTGATTTCGTCCTTAAGCTGATCATGCGTGCAGTAGATGTGCGCGTCATCCTGCGTAAAGCCACGCACGCGCGACAAGCCATTGAGCTCGCCTGATTGCTCGTAGCGATACACTGTACCAAACTCTGCAAGTCGTACGGGAAGATCACGGTACGAGCGTGGCTTTGACGAATAGATCTGGTGGTGGTGCGGACAGTTCATTGGCTTGAGCATGTATTGCTCATCCTCCACCGTAATCGGATCGAACTGTGAATCAGCGTAATACGGGTAGTGACCTGATGTCTTGTACAGATTCAAGTTGCCGATGTGCGGTGTGATCACTTCCTGATACCCACGCTTCGCCTGCTCGTCGCGAAGGAATGCTTCGAGACGGCGACGCAAGATGGTACCGTTTGGAAGCCACACTGGTAGACCGCCACCGACCATCGGTGTGATCATGTAGATCTCAAGTTCCTTACCAAGCTTGCGGTGATCACGACGTTCCGCTTCTTCGCGCTGCTTGATGAACTCTTCGAGCTGTTGCTTCTTCGGAAACGCTACACCATAGATGCGTGTAAGCTGCTTCCGCTTCTCATCGCCACGCCAGTAAGCGCCAGCTACTGAGATCAGCTTCGGATACTTGATATGTCCAGTCGATGGCACGTGCGTGCCACGGCACAAGTCTGTGAACTCGCCCTGACGATAGAAGGTGATCTCCGAATCCTTGAGTCCATCGAGGAGTTCAAGCTTATACTCATCACCCTTCTGACGGAAGTATGCAACGGCGTCGTCCCAGTTCATCTCGATCCGCTCGTACGGAACGTCGCGCTTGGCGAGTTCCGACATCTTCGCTTCGATACGCGGAAGGTCCTCGACAGAGATGCGAAGGTCGCCCGGCAGATCAACATCGTAGTAGAAGCCCTGCTCAATGGGAGGTCCGATACCAAACTTCACACCCGGGTACAATGCCTCAAGGGCCTCCGCCATCAAGTGGGCTGTCGAATGCCAGAAGATCTCCTTGCCTTCGTCGTTATCGAACGTGACAATGCGTACATGTGCGTCGGACGTGATCGGACGGGAGAGGTCGTACGGGACATCGTTAACATAGATGCCAACGGCCACGCGGGCGAGTCCGTCGGAAATGCTCTTGGCTACATCCATGCCCGGTGTACCAGCAGGGTACTGGCGGACGTCGCCATTGGGGAGTGTAAGGTTGATCATGCGGCAAAGTTACGGAGAGAGGTCTCTCTGTCTCACTGTCTCTACCACGTTTGGTCGGAACACACAATGTCGGGTCGACCACATAGGGTCGACCCTAGCGTGTCGCTTCGACTACATCGGGTCGAACCTTCTTCGTGCCGGAGTACAGCTCAAACTCGAGAAGACGGCATTCGAGGTCGGCACTCCAGAAGGTCATGCGTCGGCTGGAGCGCAATCCGACCTCCTTGGCCAGACGGAAATTGCCTGTAAAGACGTAGCCTGTATATCCCTGGAACTGCTGCTTGAACACGTCGCCAATCGTCCGATAGACATCACGTAACTGACGCTCATCGCCGAGGCGAATACCGAACTCAGGGTTGACGATCACGATAGGGGTTCCCGATTCGTGATCGCTTGGAAGGGGTACGTTCGGCGGACGCACATCAACGATATCCGACACGCGGAAGGATGCAGAAACACCGGCTCGCTTCGCATTGTCGCGTGCCTGGCGGATCACACGTTGATCAATGTCGGAGCAGTGGATCTCGAGCTTCCGCGACATGTCGGCTTGCGCCAGTGCTGCATCGCGCAGTTCGTGCCACATCCGCGGACGGAAGGGCAACAGATGGTGGAAGCCAAAGTTTGTGCGCATCGAACCGGGCGCAATACGGTGTCCGATCAGCGCTGCTTCGATACCAAGCGTTCCACTGCCACACATTGGGTTAACAAACGGAAACTCTGGCGACCATCGTGTAGACATGATCACTGCCGCTGCAAGGGTCTCGCGCATCGGCGCTTTTGCTGGATGCACCCGATAGCCACGATCGGAAAGGGGCGTCCCTGATGTATCTACATACACCATCAGTGTTTCATCGTGCCAATACAGAAACACCACCGAACCGGTATTGCCCGGTCCGGAGTCAGGTCGCTCACCCTTCATGCTGCGGATACGATCGACAACCGCATCCTTGCATCGCATGTTGGCATACATCACGTTGTCGATCGACTTTGTGTCGACCGAACTGATCACGCTGAGATATCCATTCGAAGGAATCCACTCCTCCCACGGCACGGATGTAACAGCTTCGTACATCGCATCTGGTGTTGTGGCAACAAACGAGCCGAGTCGCAACAGCACACGGTGCGCTGTGCGCAACCAGAGGTTCAGTCGAAGACAATCTTCAAGTGTACCGCGTGTTTCTACACCGGCCGGCATTTCGGCCACAACGGGCAAACCGAGTTCTGTTATCTCGCGCGCACAAATCGCGGGAAGTTCACGTGGACACGTGACAAGGATTGGATACATCAAGGAAGTTACGACAATGGTTGCGTGTCGAGTTCGAGCTGCGTGAGAATCATCATCGCCTCGGCTGCATCAGAACCACACATGTCACGATTCGGTCGAAGCGACGCACACACGTGCGGACGCTCCGGTGCATCGAAGATGCGACACTGAAAATCATCTGTTAACTGAATGCAGCGCACACCCGCGGGCTTGCCATTGGGCATACCCGGGATCGGCGATGTAATCGAGGGGGCGATACAGCACGCCCCACACTGCGGACGACACTCCATCACGCCGAGAGCACCCGTCGGAGCGCTTGCTCAAGTTCGTCGACATCCGCACGTTGAATAACGAACGGCGGCACTAAGCGTATCACATTGCCCGCAGTTGCGTTGGCGATAACTCCCTGCTCGAGAAGCTTCGGAATGTACGGCGCCGACTCGTCGTGCAACACCACACCAACCATGCAGCCCCGACCGCGGATTTCACGAATACGCATTGGCATCTCTGTTCGCAATGCTTCCAAACGCTCGATGAAGTACTCGCCGATCTCGCGCACATGCGACATCAAGCCGTTCATGACTTCGTCAACGACAACACTACCAGCCACACATGCGACAGGATTACCACCATACGTTGTGCCGTGCATGCCGCGATCGAAGAGCGAGGCTGCTTCGTTGGTTGCAAGAATTGCACCCAGTGGCAAACCACCACCCATGGCTTTTGCCACAGTGACAATGTCTGGTCGAATTCCATAGCGTTCGAATGCAAAGAAGTCGCCCGTGCGACCAATGCCGCTCTGTACTTCATCGGCAATGACAAGGAATCCATAGCGTTCCTTCAGTGACCAGAGAGCTGCAACGAATTCATCGGTCGCACTCGCAATACCACCTTCACCCTGCAACACCTCGATCATCACGGCACATGTGTTCTCATCAACGCGTGCTTCGAGTGCGTCAATGTCGTTGTAGGGCAATACGATGGTATTCGGTAGGAACGGTCCCATGCCTTCTTTGTAGAGCGGCTTGTCCATGATAGACAGCGCTGCATAGGTGCGACCATGAAAGCCACCCGTGAATCCCACGATGTCGTACCGACCTTGAGCGCTACCAAAGCGTCGCGCCATCTTGACCGCGCCCTCAGTTGCCTCTGCCCCTGAGTTCGAAAAGAACACGCGTGGATATCCCGATGCTTCTACGAGCTGTTCCGCGAGTCGCACTTGTGGCTCTTGGTAGAACACATTCGACACATGCATGTATTTGCGAATCTGCTGTTCAATCGCGGCAATAATCTTCGGATGCGAGTGTCCGAGTGCATTCACTGCAATGCCACCCAGCATATCGAGGTACGACTTCCCATCAAGATCGTAGATCCGTGCGGCCTCCGCCCGTTCAATGGCAACAGGAATGCGACGGTATGTTTGGAAGACGACGGCGTGCTCACGCTCCATGAGCATGGCACTATGCGAATGTTCGCTCATACAGATTCGTTACTTGGTAAGAATTTCGATCTCGACACGACGGTTGTTCGCGCGACCCTCGGCGGTGTCGTTTGTGTCGCGTGGTTTCGTTTCGCCGTAACCCTTTGCCACGAGTCGCTTCGGATCAATTGCACCTCTCGTGAGGAGATACGTCACAACCGACTGCGCACGTGCTTCGGACAAACGCATATTGTACTCGTCGCCACCCTTACTGTCGGTGTGACCTCCGATTTCCATCGTCATTGTTGTTGACGAAAGCAGCATGTCCGCAACACGATTCAATTCCGGGTAGGAGTCCTTCGTTAGCGTTGCCTTGTTGTACTCGAACGCAATGTTCTTCAGTTCGACAACGCTTCCAACTTCGATTGGTACAAGGAAGAGGTCACGTGTAATTGTCGTGTACTCCTGCTGCTCAGAGAGGTCGAGGTTGTCGTTCACCGACACGTAGCCATCGGCTGATGCGCGGAAACCATATCTCGCGCCGGCAGGAAGAACAATCTTGTACTCGCCGGTTGTCGGCGCTGACCGTGCTCGACCCTCCTCAACTCCCGCAGGAAGGATCTCGTAGATGATGTTTGCTTCAACTGGGTCGTTGGTCTTCTTGTTTAGCACGCGACCATTAACAAGGACCACAGGGCGAGGGCGCACGTTTTCGGGAAGCTTGATCTGGAAGATATCCGCCGAACCGAGCGTGTTGTTGAACGACACGAAGTAAGCGTAGTCACCAGACGCGGGAACAGTGTAGTACAAGTCCCAACCCGCTGTATTGATCGTCGAACCGAGATTCTCGGGCTTCGACCACTTTGTCCATGTCGAATCAAGTCGTCGCGACACAAACACATCAAACGCACCGTACCCTCCGTGTCCATCCGATGCAAAGTATAACGACGTTCCGTCGGACGCGATAAACGGCGTGCCCTCTGTTAGCATGGAGTTCACAGAATCACCCATGTTCAATGGTGCTGAGAATGTGCTATCGGGCTGCAGAAAACAGACATACAAATCTTTACCACCTCGCGAATCACTACGATCAGCAGTTAGGATCAGCGTCTTGGCATCGTTTGCAAGCGTGTACTCGGTAAAACGGTTGTTGCTATAAAAGTCACGAATGACAACTGGTCGAGGGACCGACCATCCTTCGGACGTACGACGTGAGATCGCGATACTACGCTGTCCGTTTGACGGCGAGCTATATGCATCGCTGATGAGCACTGTGTTTCCGTCGGGTGTGATGGCGCAGAGGAAGTTGTTCTCACGGTTGTTCAGCGGCACGCCGATGTTCTTTGCCATGCCCCACGTACCATCAGCTTGCTTCTCACTGTACCAAATGTCCTGCTTACCACCACCAATGTTCTCGGGCGAATTCCCGCGACAGAAAAACAGCGTCTTACCGTCGGGAGAAATCACGGGAAGAAGGTCGTCGAATGCACCGTTAATGTTCGGGCCCAGATTCACGGGCTTCATTGTAGAGTCAACAACCTGTGATTGTAGCGTGCCACTAAGGCACACTACACTCACAAGAAGCATCATAATTCTGCGTACGGTGCTGACAATCACCTTACTTGCCCTTCGCTACCGTAAAGGTGATCTTCTCAAGTGGGTTGTCGCGTGGGTCGCGTGGTGTGTTGACAACCATGTCTGCAACTTCCATGCCGCTCACAACTTCACCGAACGCTGTGTATTGGTTGTCAAGCCACGGTGAATCCGCAACGCACAGGAAGAACTGTCCGCTGAAGCTGTTTGGATCGTTTGTGCGTGCAGCTGAGAGTACGCCGCGCACGTGCTTCTTTGCATTGAACTCGGCAGGAACCATTTCCTTGTAGCCACCTGTGCCCCATGACTCACGTGGTTGATCCTTTGAGTTAGGATCGCCCCCTTGAATCATGAATCCAGGGATTACGCGGTGGAATGCTGATCCGTCGTACCAACCTTCAGCAACACGAGCATCCCAGAATGCACAATGCTTTGGTGCGATGTCTGGCCACAGCTTGATCGTGATCTTACCGAGTTCCTTATTGCCTTGCTTGACAGTCATGATGTAGGTCATAGCCTTCTTTTCCTGCTTTGCTGATGATGAAGATGATTGTGCGGTGACTGTTGAGAATCCGACACTCATTGCGAGAACGAGTGTAACTGCCATTGCGAACATGCGCATGTGTAGCTCCGAAGAAAAGTTTACCGACGTTGAATTGACTTGATTGTGATCGTCGAGCGCGGAATCCCGTCGGTATCTCCGAGTGGCCCTGGCTCGACTTCGACCCGCCCCATCGCTTCGACAACCTTCATGCCGTCGAGGACGGTTCCAAAAATCGTGTATTGGTACGGAAGTGTCGCAGCTTTCTCGAGGCAGATAAAAAATTGGCTAGTGGCAGAGTTCGGACTCTGCTTGCGCGCCATCGCGACAACTCCTTTTGCATAACCACGTTGCGCCGATGGCAGCGTAGGATCAAGCTCGTCTGGTAATGGGTCGCCGGTGGCGGTTTGCCCGCCCCTTCCCCACTCAGATCTAAGCTGCGGGTCCTTCGTAGTGGGATCTCCCATTTGCACGAGATACTCCTGCACGACGCGGTGGACGAGGATGCCGTTGTATTTCTTTGCGTCAACGAGGGCCAGGAAGTTGGCTACGGCCTTGGGTGCGTCCTCACCGTAGAGTCCGATAGTGAATGTACCCTTGCTGGTTACTACACGTACGGTGTCGGTGATGGCCACAACGACCGAATCTGTTATGCCTGAGGTATCACGCTGTGTCCGCTGTGGTGGCGCGAGCTCCTTGAGCTCTGCTGTACCCTGCTCGGTTTGCTGTGGTGTGCATGCAGTGAAAATGAGCACTGCACCAATAGCGAGACGATAGATGATGAACGGACGCATGCTGTGGGTGCGGAGAAATCGCAGGAGAAAGGCGATCGACCAATAGCCACTGATGCCACCCGCGACTGTAGCAACGACGAGCGCTGGTATCTCCCCCGACGCCTGAATCTCGTCGATTGAGCCAACGAACTGCAGAACGCCTGCGCCAAGGATCGCCGGGATCGACAGCAAGAACGAGAAGCGCGCCGCATGCTCTCGCGTCATATCGCGAAACATCGCAGCCATCATCGTTGAACCACTTCGAGAGTTGCCAGGGAATAGCGCAAGACATTGTGCAGCGCCGATGATCAACGCATCCACCATCGTAAGATCAGTGGTTGAACGCGTGAACTTGCCACGGCGCTCGGCAAGCCATAAGAGGATTGCCCCACCTATCAAGCTGAACCCAATAACGGTGAGACTCTTGGTGAGCGAGCCCTCAATAATAGGCTTCAACAGCAGGCCGACAATGACAATCGGAATCGAGCCAAGGATTACAAACCAACCAAGTCGAGCATCAGTGCTCTGTAACGAAATCGGTGTTCTGCGACGTCCGATGTTCTCCGAGAACCACGCCTGCGTCGATGCAACAATATCACTCCGGAAATAGGCGAGTACCGCGACCAGCGTACCCAGCTGTATCGTTGCCATGAACGCCGTCCATCGCGATGCGCTCTCGGGTGTGTCGAGCACGCCGAGTGCATGTGCAGCAGCGGTTAGGTGTGCAGTGCTCGAAATGGGGATGAACTCGGTGAGACCTTGAATGAGGCCCAACAAGAGTGCTGTAAGAATGGACATGGCAGCAAAACTATAACATCAATGGGCTTCGTACCACGAGCCCCCTACACCGGTTTCGACAACAACTGGCACGCCCTCTAGTGGGAGCGCCTGTTGCATCTCTTCCCGAGCAATGGTCGTGATGAGATCAACCTCGGCAGTTGGACATTCGAAGACGAGTTCGTCGTGCACCTGAAGCATGAGGAGCGCTGTACAGCCTTCTCTCCGCATGCGATCATGCACGCGAATCATGGCGAGCTTCATCATATCGGCCGCAGTGCCCTGAATGGGCATGTTAATCGCCGCACGCTCGGCCGCTGTGCGAAGTCCGCGGTTATTACTCATCATCGTCGGGAAGTACCGACGACGTCCGAGCACGGTGGTAGCGTAGCCGCGATCGCGAGTTGATGCAATCGTTTCGTCGATGTAGCGCTTGATACCGGCGTACTTCTCAAAGTAGTTGTTGATGATGTCTTGTGCCTCGCCCCGCGCTATACCAAGCTGTCCGGCCAGACCAAATGCGCCCTGACCGTACATGATGCCAAAGTTCACGGTCTTGGCGATGCGACGTTGCTCCGACGACACAGCTGAACGATCGACATCGAAGAGCACAGCTGCTGTAGCAGCGTGAATGTCGGCCCCTTGTGCAAATGCATCGAGAAGGCCTTTGTCCTGCGAGAACGAAGCCATGATGCGCAACTCGATCTGCGAGTAGTCGGCCGAAACAATCACGTGTCCGTCGCGCTGTGGAACAAAGGCTTTGCGAATCTGCTGTCCGAGCTCTGTACGAATCGGGATGTTCTGGAGATTCGGCTCTGTAGACGATAGACGTCCTGTTGCTGCAACCGTCTGATTGAATGTTGTGTGCACGCGACCAGTCTGTGGGTTGATCAGGCGCGGGAGCGACTCCACATAGGTGCTGCGAAGCTTTTCAACTTGTCGGTAATCGAGCACCATCTGTGCAATGGGATACATCTCGGCGAGTTCAGACAGAACACTCGAGTCGGTTGAGTATCCGGTCTTTGTCTTCTTCGACGCTGGCAGCATGAGATCTTCGAAGAGTACTTCTGCCAGCTGCTTTGGAGACGAGATCGTGAACTCCTTGCCGGCTTCCCTCCAGATCAATGCTTCGAGACGTGTTGCCTCGCTGCGCATGAACTCGCCTAATCCCGCCAACGATCGTGTATCGATGCAGATGCCATTGTACTCCATGGTCACGAGCACCGGGACGGCAGCGAACTCTACGCGTTGTGCGAAGTCAAGCAACCCTTCATCGCTGAGTCGCTGATGCATCATGTTCGTCAGCTTCAGTGCAAGGTCGGCATCTTCACCAGCATACTCTGCAACGCGAGCCGCATCAACATCACGCATTGAAATTTGCTGACTCTTCTTTTCGCCAATCAGCGAGGTAATGGAGATCGGTTGGTACTGCAGCCAGCGCTCAGAGAGCGCGTCAAGGTTGTGCAGCTTGTCGGGATCAAGCACGTAGTCAGCAAGCATCGTGTCGAACGCAACAGGTGCCACGTCGATACCATAGCGCTTCAAGATCAACATATCGAACTTGAGGTTTTGTCCGCACTTGCCTACGCGCGTGTCAGTAAGAAGAGGCGCAATGCGATCGAGCACTGCTCGCACAGGTAAACCATGCCGCTGCTCATGATGATCGAACAGCGAGCCTGGCTGATCAGCATCGGGGTCGTCTACATCGATGTAGTACGCAGTGCCTTCCTGGGCGCAGAGTGCCACTCCAACGATGCGACACTGCATTGCGTCGAGACCCGTTGTCTCGAGGTCGACAGACAACATCGTCGTATCAGCAAGCGCCTGCATCATTGCGTCAAGTCCGCCCTCGGTATCAACCAGGATGTACTCATGCGGCAGTGTTGCGAGCGTCGATAGCTGCGTTGCGTGTTCAAATGGAGCGGACTCAGAAGATGTCCGCGAATCCGGCGTAGCTGACTCCGTTGATGCTTGGCCCTGCGCATACTTCTGAAACTTGCGACGTAGCGTACCAAAGCCAAGTTCTTCGCAGAATCCATCAATGGCTGACAAATCCATCGGACGTCGAACGAGAGCAACACGCTTTGCATCAATCGGTACATCGGTGTGAATCGTCACAAGCGTCTTCGACAGAAACGCCTTCTCACGGTCGGCTTCGAGTTTTGTACGAACGCTCGCACGCTCAACACTATCGAGGTGCTCGTAGAGTCCTTCGAGTGAACCAAACTGCTCGATCAACGGAATCGCCGTCTTCTCGCCAATCCCCTTAACGCCAGGAACATTGTCTGACGAATCGCCGATAAGTGCGAGCACATCAATCACGTGCTCTGGAGCAACACCGAACTTCTCGCGCACGGCAACAGCATCCATCACATCGTACTGTCCGACGTCCTTGCCCGGACGAAGGATCTTCACCTTGTCCGAGACCAACTGGAAGTAGTCCTTGTCGGACGTCACGCAGAGGATTTCATGTCCATCATTACTCTCACGACGACAAATCGTGCCCACGATATCGTCTGCCTCAAATCCCGGCATCTCCACTGTTTCGAGACCCATGAGCCCGATTAGTTGCTTGATTCGTTCCAACTGCGGAACCAGATCCTCCGGGAACGCGTCACGATTGGCCTTGTACTGATCGTACATCGTATGACGGAAGGTCGGCTCGGGCGTATCGAAGACAACTGCGATCGCGTCAGGATCGTGCCGATCGAGCAGCGAAGTAAGGATGTTCGCAAACGCAAACACAGCAAACGTTGGCTCGCCCGTTGGTGATTGCATTCCGGTTCGCTGGAGCGCGTGGTAGGCCCGGAATACCAGCGACATTCCGTCGATGAGGATAAGAGGGTGCATCAACAAATGTAAGGGCGAGACCCCTTCGCTTTGCTCTGGGCAGACCTGACTCGCCCGTTCACTACCTTTTCCGGCCCTGCACCGTACTTTTGTGCATGCTTCCTCTAATCCCCGACCCGATCCTGTACACAGGATTTATCGTTCTGGTGCTACTCCTGTTGGCACTCGATCTCGGCGTATTCAATCGCACACCGCACGTTGTAAAGGTGAGCGAGGCATTTGGCTGGACGGCGTTCTGGATTACACTCGCGCTGGCATTCAATGTGTTCGTGTATTTCGAAAAGGGGCCGGTAGCCGCCACAGAGTTCTTTGCCGGCTACTTGTTGGAGCAATCGCTCTCGGTCGATAACATCTTCGTGATCATCCTGATTTTGCGGTACTTCAAGGTTGCTCCGCAGTATCATCACAAGGTGTTGTTCTGGGGCATCATCGGCGCGCTCGTCATGCGTGGGTCGATGATTGCCATCGGAGCTGCCCTCATCAGCACATTCGGCTGGATCTTCTACGTCTTCGGCGCCTTCCTCATCATCACAGGCATTCGCATGGCATTCAGCAGCGAAGATGCTGAAGACCTCGAGGATAACATTGTCGTGAAATACGGCCGGAAGCTATTCCGAGTCACGGACACCTACCATCAGGACAGGTTCACAATCATGAAGGATGGCGTGCGCTGGTTCACGCCCCTGTTCCTCGTTGTATTGGTCGTTGAGGCCACCGACCTTGTATTCGCAATTGATTCGATTCCTGCGATTTTCGCTATCACGCGGGATCCGTTCATCGTCTTCACATCAAACGTTTTCGCCATCATGGGTCTGCGGTCGCTCTTCTTTGCAGTCGCAGGAGCGATGGGCATGTTCCACTTCTTGAAGTATGGCCTGAGCGCTATCCTGACCTTCATCGGAGTAAAGATGTTCATCATGAAGGGCATAGATCTCTCCATTGCCGGGATTGATCTTCAACTTGCTCCGACGCACATTCCGATCAGTATAGCGCTCGGTGTGATTGCGATCGTGTTGGCACTTTCCATTCTGCTGTCGATCATCTTCCCCGAGAAGCGACCAGCTGAGAACGAGTCAGCGTAGACCGTATGCAGAGGTCATGATGCGCCACCTGCTTGTAGCATGCTTCGCGATGTCACTTGTCGTGCTCGGCACAGGGTGCTCGTCGAGCAAGCTCTCTCGCAGTGCATCATCACCGCGTATCGCATCATTGCTCGATGAAGCCGAATCGCATATCGGGACCGTGTACTGCTCGGGTGGAGCAACGAGCGATTGTTTCGATTGCTCAGGATTTGTCACCAATTGTTTTCTTTCGATCGGCATTCTACTGCCTCGCACATCGCGGGAAATCGCCGCGTTTGGCATCGAGATTCGTCGAGAAGACCTTCAACCTGGTGATGTGGTGGCATTTCGCACGTCCGGACGTGACATCAATCACGTCGGCATTATGATCGATGCGGAGCGCTTTATACATGCATCCTCCAGTAAAGGTGTGATTATCTCGGCTCTGAGTGAGACGTACTGGAAACGCTCGTATGTCGGCGCACGGCGTGTGCTTCACCCCTAAGCGCTTACTTGCCAACGATCGGAATCGTGATGAAGTTGAGCGTGCCGTTCCATGGTGTGCCGAGGCGCTCTGCTTTGAATGTGAAGTTCGTTGTGCCCTGCGCATTGACAAACAGCTTGCCGTCGCGTGGCTCGCGAGCCGACTGCATGGTGAATGCGCCACCATCGTTAATGCCGATGGTAGATCCTCGAAGGAACATAAACCCTTCAGCATCTGAGCGCAGAGTAACGGATGCATTCGTTGTTGGATTCGTGAACAGCACCGGCTCATCGATAACCGGCGCAGCCGTGGCAGATGACTTCCCAGATGAAGCGACCGTCTTGAAGACCATCGCTCCGTTTGCCAATCGATACATGCGCTCGTATGCCTGCTGGCGCATCATCCGATCCTTTGCCTCAGCTACATCCTTCTCCGTCATCTTCACAGTAATCGACTGCATTGGCCCGTCTACAGGGACACGAAAGGCCGATGCTGTGTCATTGCGTAGCATCACACCCATCAGGATTGCACGCACGCTGTGTCCGCGCACCACCTGCGAAATGGCCTCGCCGTTGGCATTGGTCACAACAGTATCAGCCTGACGCGTCGAATCATCAACCACCACCGCCTGGAGTCCTGCAATTGGCCCATTCGATTCCGCTGAACGCACGATGATGGCAAACGGTGTGCGAGGGGGCTCGACCTTTTCGGGTGACGTATCGGCATTCGAGCATCCGATGGTTGTCAACAACACGAGGATCGCAGCGATGCTCGCCCCGTTGAACATGCGTGTGATCATCAGTTTATTCCTCATTCATTCGTCGTGTACTACAAACATATCATGTCAGTTCCACAGGGGAATCGGGTAAAATGACAGATTGCGTGCTCTCAATCTGTCATTTTGGCAGTCTTTACCTCGAAAATCCCATTTGGCACGCTTTTCCTAGGCGTTTTCTCGACACCAACGAAGACTCATCACATTTATTCAGGAAGACCCTCATGGGTAAAATCATTGGAATTGACCTTGGCACCACGAACTCGTGCGTGTCGGTCATGGAAGGAACAACGCCGGTGGTGATCGCCAATGCCGAAGGCATGCGCACAACACCATCGATCGTTGCGTTCACAAAGAGTGGCGAGCGACTTGTGGGTCAAGCCGCAAAGCGCCAGTCAGTCACAAATCCGAAGAACACGATCTACTCGATCAAGCGCTTCATGGGACGCCAGATGTCGGAAGTGTCCGACGAAGCCAAGAACGTACCGTATGCAGTAGTTGCTGGTGAGAACAACACAGCGCGCGTCGATATCGACGGACGTCTGTATTCGCCCCCTGAAATCTCGGCAATGACGCTCCAGAAGATGAAGCAGACGGCTGAAGATTACCTCGGCGAGAAGATTACCGAAGCCGTTATCACAGTACCAGCCTACTTCAACGACGCTCAACGTCAGGCAACAAAGGACGCGGGTGAGATTGCAGGGTTGACGGTGCGACGCATCATCAACGAGCCAACAGCAGCTGCGCTGGCGTATGGTCTGGACAAGAAGGGCATGAATCAGACGGTCGCTGTGTACGACCTTGGTGGTGGTACGTTCGACATCTCGATTCTCGAAATCGGCGACGGTGTGTTCGAAGTGAAGTCGACTAATGGTGATACACACCTTGGTGGCGATAACTTCGACCAGCGTCTGATCGACTTCCTCGCCGATGAGTTCAACAAGCAAGAGAGCATCGACCTGCGCAAGGATCCGATGGCACTCCAACGCTTGCGCGAAGCCGCTGAGAAGGCGAAGATCGAACTCTCGCAGATGCTGCAGACAGATGTGAATCTTCCGTTCATCACGGCAACAGCCGACGGACCAAAGCACCTTAACGTGAACATTACGCGTGCGAAGTTCGAGCAGCTCTGCACAGACCTGTTTGATCGCTCGCTCAAGCCATGCGAAGGCGCACTGCGCGATGCCAAGATGTCGCCATCACAAATCGATGAAGTGATCCTCGTAGGGGGCTCAACTCGCATCCCGAAGATCCAAGAGATCGTGAAGAACTTCTTCGGCAAGGAGCCATCAAAGGGTGTAAACCCTGATGAAGTTGTAGCGGTTGGCGCGGCAATTCAAGGGGGCGTCCTTTCGGGTGACGTGAAGGATGTGCTTCTGCTCGATGTCACTCCTCTGTCGCTCGGTATCGAGACGATGGGTGGTGTGATGACACCGATGATTGCTGCAAACACAACGATTCCGCATCGTAAGACAGAAACCTTCTCGACAGCATCGGACAGTCAGCCATCGGTAGAGATTCACATCCTTCAGGGTGAGCGCTCGATGGCAGCCGACAACAAGACGCTCGGTAAGTTCCACCTCGATGGAATTCCACCAGCACCTCGCGGCGTGCCACAGGTAGAAGTAACGTTCGACATCGATGCCAACGGTATCCTGAGCGTCACAGCGAAGGACAAGGCAACGAACAAGGAACAGAACATTCGCATCACGGGCTCGAGCGGTCTGGACAAGAATGAAGTTGAGAAGATGAAGCGCGATGCACAAGATCACGCTGCCGAAGACAAGAAGCGCAAGGAGGAAATCGAATTGCGCAACCAGGCAGATCAACTTGTGTACAGCACCGATAAGCAGCTCACCGAATACGGCGAGAAGCTTGATGCCGACACAAAGGACCGCATCTCGAAGGCAAAGGATCGTCTGGCCGATGCTGCAAAGAACAACGCAGCCGACATCCGTCCGGCAATGGATGCCCTGAACCAACTCTGGAGCGAAGCATCGACAAAGATGTACGAGCAGGCATCGCAGGCACAGCCTGAAGCAGGCAGTGCCCCAGGTGGTGCAGAAGCCAGCGGCGAAGGCAACAAGGTCGAGGACGCAGACTACACGATCGTCGACGAGAAGTAAGAAGCACAATCGAGCAACACCACAGCCCCGCATCAACGTCTCGTTGGTGCGGGGCTTTCTGTATTTTCCCCCATGGCTACTACTCGCTCTAAAGTTGTCGAGCTCTCCGAACACACACCTGCACAGGTGATTGTGTTTGGCGTGCTATCTGTGCTCTGCGCAATCGGTTTGTTCACAATGGTGGCGGTGCCCACCGTCGAGTCGTTTTTCACCACGTTCCTTCGGAGCGAAGTGGTGCGCGATGGCTCATCAGTGAAGTACCGCATCGCTGAAAATCGCGAAGACGAAGTGGTGGTGACCACGACGTACACACGGTGGGCGCTCGTTGATCCGAGCTCGGGGCAGGTACCGCAAACAGCGGCACTCGTCGATGCATCAGGCAAGCCACGACTCCGTCAGGCGGAGTATGTCTTCTCGCCGGTTATAGCCTTTGCGCCGCTGGTGATCGTTGGCGGATTTGTGCTGGCTGCACTGCTTACGACGCTGTTAGGGGGCGCTGCAGGACTCGTGAAGCAAAAGCTTGAGCGCGAGATTCTCACAGCACTCGATCGTCTAGCTATGGCGCAGTTCGGAGAACACACACAGCAGGAAATCGCTGCGCTCGCGCGTGAAATCATCAGCGCGAATCTGCGCACGTTACACGACCTCGCAGATCGCTTTGCGATGCCGTTCTCACAATTGGAATACCTTCGGAATGCGATTCGCTGGCGCGATGCAAACGGCGCACTGCGGCTGTGGCGTACGCACGACGCAGTGAAGTTCTACATGCGCGAGTACTTCACGAATCGCTACAGCAATGCCATCCTCGGTCTGGTATACATGGGTGCTGCTGTGTTGATCATCGTGATCGGTATTCGCGGACTCAAATTTCTACCCGCAACCGATCCGTCTGTGGTGCTTGGCGCGCTAGGACTGGAGTTCATGCTGCTCGTAACCTATGCAGTGGTGCTGATGTATGGTCGAACAGATGAAGAGCTCCCCGAACATGGTCGCGATGCCGTAGCGCATACAGCGCAATTCGATTCCGACACCGAGCATCTTCTGCGCGCCTTCCTTGGCGTGCAGCGATCATCGACAGCTGATGGAGATCGCTCGTGAGCACTGCACTCTATGGACGTGAACAGGTCTGCCAAGCACTGACCCGACATGTTGACGCATGGCGCAATGGCAAGGGCGGACTTGTTATTGTTGCGGCCGATCCCGGACGGGGGAAGTCGGCAACGCTGACATGGCTCGAGGAAACATATCGTGATTCAGCACCCGTTATCCGCGTTGATTGTCACCCACCAATCGGCACGTTGAACACAACGGCGATACGTCCCCTACAACCATTCGGTCTTGCCATCGATAAACTGTTCGTGCAGTCAAGCCAGCAGGCTCGAAAGCGACTCGCACTCAACGTCGGTATGAGCTTGCTCTCGTCACTGCCAATTGCGGGCGATTTGTTCTACGCCGCAAAAGCGATCTCGCAAGATGTACGCGAGTACAAGCGCGAGACGGCGGTGCTGCAGGAGAAGAAGGCCAACGCCGTACAAGAGTGTGCATCCACACTTCGTGCAATCGCAGAGAAGACACCGTTCATCTTGTTGGTTGATGACGGACATTGGTCAGATCCCCAAAGCGTCGAGGTCCTGTCGACGCTGGTTCAGGAACTCGACCAGATCCCCCTGCTGATTGTCTGGACCGTCGAACGCGAGATCTCGCAGCAGTCGAACCTTCCGCTCGAAACACTGATGCGCAACGATGTGGTGCGTGGCGCGATGCAGGACCTCCCGGCAGTTTCTCGTGATGCCGTTGCATCCATCATGCACGATGCATTGCCAACCGCATCCATCCCCGATACAATCATCGATGCAGTCGTTCAACGGTCAGGGGGCAACCCAGGTATCGTTGTTGAGTACACACGCTTCCTCGAAGCTGCAGGACATGTTGCAAGCGATGGCACGATTGACGCATCGATCTTCGACAGCATCAAGCTTCGTGCGAGCGATCATCCGTCAGCAGACATGCTGGTGAGCGATATCAGTGAGGACGATGCGATCGTGCTTTCACTGTGCGCAGCTGAAGGACGTGAGTTTACAGCCTTCCTGCAGGCAGCACTTAACAACACAGATGTGCTCTCCATGATCCGCACGCTGCGCCGCATTGAGCGCACGACGGGCGTCATCCGAAGCGTTGGCATGCGCACACGGTTCGGCGTGAAGACCACAACGTATGAGTTTACCGATGCGTTTCCGTACACGTTCTTCGTGCACCGTCCGGAGTACGAAGAGCGCAAAGACATTCATCAGCGGATCGCGCAGATTCTGCAGCGTGAATATGCTGCTACACCACACGAAGAACTTCGTGCGCAGCTCGCAGTCGACATCGCAGCACACAGTGTCGAAGCTGAAGACACACAGATGGTCGAACGTATGCTTGGCGTAGTTGCTGAACATGCAGGAAGTTCAGGTACTCCTGAACTTGCATCGTATATCAACACCACGATGATGCCAACGTTGCGTGGTGCTGTTGATCTCAGTGATGATACATCGACAATGAATGAGGTGCCGTCTGGCACTTCTGTTGGTGAAGGCACAGCACAAACGTTTGATCATGTTGTCCGAACATGCACCAATGCGCTGATTCAAGGTCGAAGCGCACAAGCACGCTCCACGGCAGTCGAAGCGCTTGAGTCCATGATTGGCATGTCGCGTCACGAACGCATCGTGCTCTCGTGTCTGATCGCGCGCGCAGACATTGACATGGGCCGACTCGATGATGCGCAAGCAGTGCTCAACACGGTATCATCGCTTCCCGACGTACAGCTTGTGGACGTCTGCCTGATTCGTAATGTCGAAGGCATCCTTTCACACGCACGACATGACTATGCAACAGCGCTTCAGCAATTGCGCGATGCAGCGCGTCTCGCCGAAAACCTCCCCGCGCAATCGCGCATCATGACGCTTGGCAATATCGTGCTCCATATGCGTTCGCAGAACGATCCTACAGTTGGACGCTACGAATCACTCCTCCGCAATCTGATTGCTGCACACGGTATGCCTGGCTTGCGTGCCGACCTTGAACTGTAACTCGACTAACGAATGCACCACATGAAGACGATCCTCAGCATCATCGCTCTTTCGATCTGCCTACACAGCGTTGCCGCGCAGTCTACCAATCCGCACGAGCGCCATATGGAGCGAGCACACCCAACGCCGCGCATGATGAAGAAGTATGGCGAACCAACACTCATGGTGCCTGTTGTGCAAGAGTCCGTGTTGCCGTCGAGCTTCCTCAACGTGAACATGATCGCACAGGAAGCAGATCAACTTCCGGCGCAGAATGAATCATCGATCGCGATCAATCCATTGAATCCTGCCAACATGATCGGCAGTGCTGTGGACTATCGTGGTAACTCTTCGACGTGGGCATACTACTCGAACGACTCAGGTCGCACGTGGAGGAACATCACGCTCGGCACCGCACGTCCGGGATGGCGATCAAGCAATGATCCGTCGGTGTGTTTTGATCATCGTGGCAAGGGATATCTATGCTACGGTGGATTCAACCGACAGGGTAATGCGCAGTTCGGCGAGAATGGTGTGTTCGTGAGTTCCACAACGGACGGTGGCGCTACGTGGTCGATGCGTCACACGGCTGTGATCATTCATACGGGACAACAAACAGCCGACTCTGCGTTTGAAGACAAGTACTACGTCCATGTAGACACCGCTGCATCGAGTCCGAACCGCGGACATCTTTATATCCCGTGGAAGCGCGTCATCAATCGTGACTCATCAACGACTATTGTGATTTCGAAGAGTACCGATGAAGGTGCTACGTGGTCGACACCCGTGGCCGTGAGCGATCGCTTCCCAGGCACCTCGGAAGCAACAACGTTCGGACAGAGCTTTCCGCTGGCACGCACCGGACCCGACGGCTCCGTACATGTGGTATGGAACAGCGGCACGGAGAGCTCGCTGCGATACGCGCGCTCAACCGACGGTGGTGCAACATGGACGGCACCACGAATCATCCACACGTATAACCCATTCGGCGTGAAGAGTGTCGTTGCCGGACAGTCCAACTCCCGCGTTAAAGGTGTTGTGCGTGCTGAGTGCTATCCAACGCTTGCAATCGACAACACAGGCGGTGAGCGCAATGGATGGATGTATCTCACGTGGGCTGCCGACAATCCGTATCCAAATGTCTACTTCTCTCGTTCGACTGATAACGGCACTACGTGGTCAACACCTGTGATTGCACACAGCGACACCACCAACGACCAGTTCTGGTCGTGGATCACGCTCGACCCAACGAACGGTGATGTGGCCATCATGTACAGCGATAGTCGTGAGGATCCGAACAACATTCTCGTACACACGTACGTTAGCTGGTCTACCGACGGCGGTACAACATGGATCGATCGTCGCGTCGGCGATGGCATCAACGACCTGCGTCGCAATCCTTTCGATGGCAACACGTTCGCCGGTGATTACTCCGGATGCGACATGCGCGACGGCATCATCTTTCCGTCATGGGTTGATATGCGCAACACGTTTGTTAACTCCGCAGACAACGACGTGTACACGGCACGTGTTGATACACGTGCCCCGGCAGCGCCACAGCGCTTTGCTGCGCTGACGGTGCCGCTGCGTCCGACAACGATTGATCTTTCATGGGATCGGGTTACAGAACTCAGCTTCGGACAACCATTACCCGAGGGAACACAGATCCGGCTTGCTCGTGATGGGCAGCAGATTGCGCTACTTACACCAGCCGATACCGCACTCACCGACACAGGCCTTGTCGAATACCGACGCTATACCTACACCCTCGACGTGATTGCCAACGGACGTGCTTCGGCCCAACGTGAGGCAGCTGCATTTGCAGGTGGCTCGCGACAGCCGGCAGCGCCAACACTGCGCTCAGTGCTCGGCAGCAACGATACGTCAATCACTGCCAGCGTCGCCTTGCCGACACGCCGACTCGATAGTGTGACAGCACTGGTGAATCTGCGAACACTGAATCTCTTTGCTGCGGAGAATCGCGAGCCCCTTACTGTCTCTACCACCGATACCGGGCGCATCGTCGAGCCACGCATTTCAATGAATGAACGTGGATGGTATCCGGTGTGGTGCTCAGTTTCCGATGCCTCCGATAACGTGAGTCCGACAAGTGATACACTCTGGTCGTACACAGGCACTCTCTGGAGTGAAGCCTACACCGAGACGTTCGCACGCACACCACGGTACTACGTGATGTCGGGTCCGTGGGGTCGCACAACCAACTTTGCGCGCAGCGCGCCTGCATCGTTTGCATACGCACCGGCCGGACCCTACGCGGGCAGCCGCCGTGATACATGCATGCTCTATCCTGTTGCGTATCCTGGAACACTCACTAGCGAGACAGCTCTTGTGCTTACGATGTACGTGGCTGCGTTCGTTGATCCAACAGATACGATGTTCTTGGAAGCATCATCGAATGGCATCAGTGGAGCGTACACAACGCTTGAATGGTGGAATGCATCGCGTGATGCGCGCTGGAACGATACTACCAAGAGCGACGATGCATGGCGCGCATGGACTGTTCGCATTCCCGAAGAACTCGCTCGCGATACGATGCACATGCGCCTTCGATTCCGAAGCAACGCATCACGTCAGTCTGATGGTTTCTACATCGATGATATACGCTTCGACATTGTATCGAGCGTTGATGAAGAACAGGAGCGCGGTGTTGATGTTTGGCCGAATCCAGCTGGCACAGAAGCATCACTTACATTACCTACTGATGGAACCGTCAACGACGTGTCAATCATCAGCCAGAATGGAGAGCGAATGCCTCTCGTCTGGACACAGGCAGGAAGCACCGTTCGCATGAATCTGCGTGCTGTTGCAGCTGGCATGTACACTATAGTGGTGCAATCCGGCACAACACAGATGCGGACTACGATCAGCGTTGTTCGTTAACCTTCTGCAAGCGAGAAGGAAATCGTCGTTCCGACGTTCGGGGTGCTCGTGATGCTCACGCTAGAGCGGTGTGCCTCGAGGATGTGCTTCACGATCGCGAGACCGAGTCCGGTGCCGCCAACGGCGCGTGATCGATCCTTATCGACACGATAGAAGCGCTCGAAGATGCGCGGAAGGTGATCCTCAGGAATACCAATTCCAGTGTCACGCACCGTGATCTTCCAATGATCGTCGTCACGCTCAACAAGCACATCGACACGACCATTCACGACATTGTACTTAATCGCATTCACTACGAGATTGACCAATACCTGCGAGATCCGCTCACGGTCGCCATACACATATGCTTCGTCAGGCATTGTAGCAGCAAGTGTCACCTGCTGCTGTTCGGCGCGGATGTGGAGTTCTTCAACCAGATCGCGAATCAGATCGGTGACGTCAAATGAGCGGAACGAAAACTTCAACTCACCGCTTTCGATACGCGAAATGTCGATCAGATCATTGAGCAACACATTGAGACGAAGCGCATTGTTGTAGGCCTTCTCGAGGAACTGCTGCGACACGGCAGGATCATCGGCAGCACCATCAAGCAGTGTTTCGAGATAGCCCTGCACGCTAAAGATTGGCGTGCGCAGTTCGTGCGAGACGTTCGCGATGAACTCAGAGCGCACGCGCTCGAGTCGGCGCAGGTCTTCGATATCGTGTGCAGCGCGTGATGCAAGCTTGTTAATCGCCTCGGCAACAATGATCGTATCGGTTGATGCATCGTGCGGGAGTTCAATACGTCCTGATACTGCGCCTTCTGCGATAGCATGCGTAACAGACGCGACCTCGGTGAGCGGCTGACTGATGGCACGCGTTACACGTTGTCGGAGCGTCACGATGCCGATGACTGACACAACACATGCGGCAATGATGGCAAGGATAAGCGTGTCAGCAAGAGCGCCCGCAATGATAACGACTGCACACACGATCACGATGAGTGTTGTGTGCACACTGATTAGCGTCAGTGCAGATGTCCGTTGCGTAGGGAGCGCCATGGCGCAAGATACTTAGCTGTGTTCCGAGAAGCGGTATCCGACACCCTTGACGGTCTCGATACGGCTACCGTACTTACCAAGCTTTTCGCGGACCTTACTCACGTGCACGTCAACCGTACGGTCGATAACGTACACGCTTTCGCCCCATATCCGGCGAAGAAGAGCCTCACGCGAAAACACCTTGCCTCGGTTCGAGGCCAGGAAAGCTAGGAGTTCGAATTCCTTCTTCGGGAAGAAGGTTTCTTTTCCGTCGATCTTCACAGTGTAGTTCTGGCGGTTGACCTCGATCGTGCCAATACGCAGAATCTCGGGCGCAGCTACGGTCTCGGTACGCACGCGGTCGGAACCACGACGGAAGATTGTCTTGACGCGCGCCAAGAGCACCCGTGGAGAGATCGGCTTCTGGATGTAGTCATCGGCGCCAAGTTCAAGACCAAGAATCTGGTCGATTTCTCCAGCCTTGGCCGTAAGAAACACGATAGCGGTTGACTGAAGTGTAGAGTCCTGCCGCAGTGTGCGGCACACCTCGAACCCATCCAGACCAGGCATCATGATGTCCAAGATCACCAGGTCCGGGCGCAAGCGCTGTGCAAGCTCGACGGCATCGATGCCATTGTTTGCCGTCGAAACCTCGTATCCCTCTTTGCTGAGGTTGTACGAAATGAGGTCAACAATGTCTTGCTCGTCATCAACCACGAGAATGGTCTTTTGCATGGGACAAAACTAGCATTCCCCGGCCCTGAGAACCGGTTAAAATCTGGTAACACAGAGGGCACAATGGCGCAATTCTATGCCTAAATTGAGACCTACTCTGCCATGCTGCACCTACTCCCACACTGGACCGTTTGGCGGCGACCATTTTCATGGTCGTGGATGAGAATGTGCGTTGTGTGTATCCTGTGCGTAATGCTTGCACAAAATGCAGTTGCACAGTCACCATCGACATCAACGTGGTACTTCGGACAACGAGCAGGCATCGCGTTTCGACAAGGGGGCGTGGAGGTGCTTGCTGACGGACAAATGTCTACGTCGGAGGGATGCGCAACGATGTCCGATCCAGTGACGGGTGAGTTATTGTTCTACACAGACGGGATCACCGTCTGGAACCGTCTGCACGAAGTGATGCCGAATGGTACGGGATTGTTCGGTGATCGAACTACTGCGCAGAGTGCGATCATCATCCCTGCTCCTGGACGACCATCGGTCTACTACATCTTTAACCCAGCAGCCATCTCATCATCGAATCTTGGTGAGCGATGCCTGTGTTTGTACTACTCAATCATCGACATGCGGAGTGATGCCGGGTTTGGTGATGTGATCAAGAAGAATGAGTTGCTCTTGAACGATGTAACTGAGCACATCACAGCAACAGCTGATTGTCAAGGTGATGGTTGGTGGATCATTGCACGGAGCAGAGTAACACGACATTTTTTCAGTCTGCACCTAACACGACTTGGTCTTTCAAACACACCCGTAATTTCAGACGCAGGATTTCCCTCTACGTCTATCCGTGGCGAGGGGCAAATGCATGTGTCGCCTAACGGACAACAACTGGTGTACACGTCGATGACTGGACGATCGCTCTTGTACGATGTCGATGGTGAGACAGGCAAGATCAGCTACCGTACGCTTCTGTTCCCCACTGATACATTTGGCGCACACTACGGTGCCGCCTTCTCACCGAACAGTGAAAAGGTCTACATCAGCGTCGCCAACATTTCCGAACTCGCACGAACACAAATCGTCCAGTTCGACATCACTGAGCGCGATCCGGATCTGGTCATGAAGTCGGCATACAACCTTGCACTGCTTCCAGATGTCTACACACACGTCCCGATGCAACTTGCACCCGATGGGAACATCTACATTGGACGCCCTGGTCAGCAGTGGTTGGCAGCAATCCAGCGGCCTAACGAGGACGATTCTCGTGCGCAGTTCCGCGATTCGGTTGTGCGACTAACTGGCGTGTGTCAATTCGGGTTACCCAACTTCCCCGGAACATTGCTCATTGATCAGGCTACACGTCAAACTGCATGTAGTTTGCCACGCGCAGCGTTTACGTTCAGCGACAGCGTGTGTGCTGGATCATGCATCACCTTGCGTGATCAAAGCACGGGAACCATTGCGTCATGGCAATGGGGTATAATGAATGGCACTCCCGCGTCCACGACGACGCGAAACCCAACAGCGTGCTTCGCTATCCCTGGTACTCATGCCATACGTCTCATCGTAGCAAACGGATACGGGGCAGACACGGCGTTCAACACCATCACTGTGTTGCCACAACCACCACTCACCATTGACTCTGTTGGCGAACAGTGTGCGTTCGAACCCGTCCGCCTCCGTGCAACAGGAGCCGCATCGTACGAATGGTCACCCGCATCAGCGCTTGACGATCATACGCGTCCCGACCCGATTGCTCGCGTCAACAGTACAACTCGATTTGTTGTCATTGGCACAAGTGCACTAGGTTGCAAGGACACCGCCACGGTGCTCGTACGTGTGAGTGATATGGTTGCCGAGGGTGATGCTACAATCTGTCGAGGAACTGCCGTACCGCTGCGCACGCGCGGCGCAGAACGTGTGTCATGGTCGCCAACAACCGGCCTGTCGAATCCAACGTCACTTGCACCTACGGCAAGCCCCCTTTCAACAACAACCTACGTTGCCACACTTACAACGGGTGATTGTGTTGTGACGGACACGGTGGTCATTACTGTCGTCGACGACTTCGATGTTGCCATCGACGGACCAATATCGGGGTGTCCCGGTGATACACTAACGCTTCGTGCGACCATAGGCGCAACGCATCTGTGGGCGGGCGAGGGTATTGTTACTGTCGATGGTGACGAAGTGCGTGTAGTGATAGGCGCAACGCCTCGGCGCATTTCCGTAACCGCCAAGAGTGGTGATTGTGAAGATGCCGACTCAGTTCTTATCTCACCACGTCGCACACCAACTCTGTCCGTATCGCGCACAGTTTCTGTGTGTCGTGGTGAATCTGCCGTAATCACTGCATCAACGGATGCAGACACTCTACTGTGGAGTCCAGCGATTGATCTTGATCGCACCGCGGGCTCGGTCGTCACAGTTACACCGTCCGCATCGCGCACCTACACCGTTCGTGCAGTTACTGCCGGTGGTTGCTCGCAGACGGATACCATTGACGTCGTGGTTGTGAATCCACCATCTGTGGAAGCGGGTCCAGACCTGTTCGTGTGTAGCGGCGGCGCAGTGATACTACAGGCTGAAGGAAGCGCGGAGCGTGTTGAGTGGACGCCACCAGATGGACTCTCCGATTCGCGCGTGCTTGCGCCGCGTGCGTCGCCATCTGTAACAACGACATACATCTTGCGGGCACTCACGGGTTCGTGCGAGACGCTTGATACGGTGACCGTTGCGGTATCGACATTTGATGTGGGAGTTTCATCGGATACAACAATCTGCCTCGGCGACCAGGTACAGCTGGTTGCAACGGGAGCAGGCAGATACCGGTGGACGCCAACTACGGGCTTAAGTGATCCCGAGAGTGCGCGTCCTGTCGCTCGCCCCACCACGTCGACAACCTACACCGTTACTGGGTTTGACGTCCGCAATTGCGAGCAGAAATCAGTCGTCACCGTTACAGTTCGTGATACAACGCCGATCGTTCTCTCCGCTGGAAGCGTAACAGCTCGTGCAGGTACGGAAGATCTCGGCATCCCGATCTACGTCGAGGTTCCATCATGGCGCTTGCCGTTGCGCATCAATGAACTTCGAGCAACGATGGTTCACGATGCGTCGATCTTTATTCCCGACTCAACCGATCGCGGTGCGGTGCGCACGAGCATTCGTGGAGAAGATCGCTTGTCGTACCTCGTCGTGCGCGACCAACTGATCATTGCACCGAGGCAGAAGATTACAGAGGTGCGTGGACTCGTCCTCGCTAGTAGCGTCGAGACTGTTCCGATTTCGTGGGAAGATGTTGCGTGGACTGGAGAGTCATGCCCTACGGTGCGAACAACGCAGGGCTTGCTCTACGTCACAGGCTGCAACATTGTCAATCGCATGTTGCGCAACTTCGACGCACCGACCGTGAGCGCACGACAGAATGCAATATCAGATGTCATCGACATAGAGCTTGCAAGCTCTATGCCCGGATCGTATGTGCTACGACTTGTACAAACCGACGGATGTGTTGTATGGTCAACGACGCATCAAAGTGTGTACGGATCACACACAACGCCACGGTCGTTTACTGTTGACATGTCATCGCTTCAGAGCGGCTCGTACATCCTGCATGTCATCATGCCAACGACTGTCGAGACCATCCCGGTGCTGTGGGTTAAGTAATTGCACGGCAAGCGGTAGTTTTGCGACATGAAATTCCGACTGTCCCACGGTATGTGGGCCATACTGTTGCTTGCAGTCAGTGTTCCAGCTGGGGCGCGTGAAGCAGATTCCGTGCGTGCTCGCCAGATCATCGACAGTCTGCGCACGTATGTAAAGTCGCAAATCGTTGTCACGGGAACACGAAACGAAGTCCGACTAAAAGACTCGCCTGTTCGCGTTGAAGTCATCGGCAAAGAACGTATTGCCGCAACAGGCATGACGGACCTTGGCGACCTGTTGAAAGAGCAGCCAGGCTTGTTGATCTCCGGCACGGTCCGAAGCGGCGTGCAGATGAATGGTCTTGGTCCTGACTATACACTCATCCTCATCGACGGACAGCCTGTGATCGGACGTGTTGCAGGCGTGCTCGATTTGTCACGTATCTCGGTCGGCAACATTGAGCGCGTCGAGATCGTAAAGGGTCCGATGAGCAGTATGTTCGGCAGTGAAGCACTTGCCGGCGTGATCAACATTATCACGAAGCGACCAAGCGACGGCATCAACGGTTCAGTCATGCTCCAGGGTCTCACGCGAGGTCCACTCGAAGCGCGTGCCGAAGGGGGCTGGGGCTCGAATGATCTCGAGATCTCAGGTTTCATCAACATCAAGCGCTCACCAGCGTTTTCATTGCCACTCGACACGCTATCGATTCCCTATGCAGCGTTTACCGATGGCACATCACAGCTCAAAGCACAGTGGCGATTCGCAAAGGGATGGACTGCGCGAGGATGGCTTCGGTTGTTTGGGAGCGAGACGCAAGGATCGTTTATTGAAAGTGTCGCCGGTCAGATCGCGCAGAACTCAGGCTCGGTTGCGCAGTGGGACGCATCAAGCACACTCGGTGTGGAGTACCAGTCGGGTCGTGCACGACTCACCATCAATGCATACGGGTCGACATTTAACGAGCGCTACAATTTCGATGTGCAGCAAGGCGATGCAGGAGTTATCGACGATCTGCAGCGCCGCATCGCACGACTCTACACGCAGTACGATGTGCAACTTGGTGCCGCAAACCGTCTCACGGTAGGGGGCGAGATGTTGTACGACGATATCAGCGGCTCGCGATATCGTGATTCAACCGGCACAAGTCCATTCTATCGTACAGGTGTTGCCTTTGCGCAATGGGAAGGCATGCCTCTCGATTGGATCTCCTACGTTCTCAGTGCGCGGTACGATGGGAACAATGTCTTCGGTGATGCAGTAAGTCCGCGCTTCTCGCTGCTGTGGAAGCCAGGTGAGCACCTACGCGTATCGGGCTCGATCGGTACTGGGTTTAAAGCCCCGGATTTCCGTCAGCTGTATGTTACGTTTTCGAACAGGTTGGCAGGTGCTGGGTACGACCTCATCGGCGCGGAACGTCTCGGCAATTCGCTTCAGCCGGAGCGCAGCGTGTCGTACGATGTTGCATTGCGATATGAAGATGGACAGCGTGAACTGTCATCGCGTGTGTCCTTGCTCTACAGTGCAGAGCTCCGTGCGTTTCGCAACGATTTGAACAATCTCATCGAGTTCTACTACGTGCAGACCGTGAACAACCGCGATGTGTATTCGTACCGCAACATCTCGCGTGCATTCACACAGGGTATCGAAGCAAACCTGCGACTTGCACTTGCGAAAGAAAACGGCGCAGTCTACACCATCATGGGCGGGTATCAGTACCTCGATGCAAACGACGTACAGGTGCTCGAAGCAATCGACAAGGGGCAGGCAGGTACGATCGCTGGTCCGTTGCGCAGAGAAGACTATCACGGGCTATGGGGTCGGTCGCGACACAGCGGAACAGTACGCGTGCAGTACGACGCACCGGATCGCTTGTGGAGCGCAAACATTCGCGCACAGTTTGTTGGTCGCTACGGTGACGAATCACTCGATAAAAACGGACCTGTGATTTCGGATCCACCACGCAAGGTGCTCGACCGAGACGATGAGTTTGTGGCAGGATACGTTGTGCTCAACATCGGTGGCACGTATACGCTCGACATTGCAGAGCGTCGCGTCGTTGTCGGCGCAGGCATCAATAACCTGCTCGATCGTTTCCACCCAACACTCATCCCGAGTCTCGTCGGACGTCAAGCATACGTCCAGCTGACGGTGCCGCTCTAAGCAGTTACACGGGCTTGAAGCCTTCAAAGGCTTGCAGACATGCATTACAGTAATGCAGCGACCGACACAACGTAGGTCCGAACGGACTCTTCAAATCCGTGTTGCGCGATCCACAGTACGGACACGCGACATTATTCAACACGTCGAGCTGTAGTGTAAGCGTATCAAACTGTTCAGGGGGCGCCAGGCCATGCTTGAGCAACGCTGCACGACCAGCCTCAGTGAGGCGATTGGTGGTCCATGGCTCGTCGAAGTTCACATCGACCGTGACATGCGAAACACCGAGCCCACGAACGGCCGCTTCCACATCGCTGCGCATCACATCAATCGCAGGGCAGCCAACAAACGTTGGCGTCATAGTTACATGCACATCATCATCGCTGCGCACCTCGACATTGGTGATAATCCCCATGTCGACAACTGAGATCGTCGGAATCTCAGGATCGCGAACAGCAAGCAATGCAGTGATGACGTCGTGTGAAGTCATATCACCATTCCGCCGACGGATCGACACGATACACTTCTGTCATTTCGTCGAGCAATGGTTGGAGATGATCCGTGTGATATCCTGCACGTCCACCGTAGTGTGCATCCATCGACGTTGGTATCTCAAGTGTCGACGTTGCAAGCAACTCCGTCACCATCGTTACCCAGCGTTCTTGCGCTGCAGCTTCACCGATGAAGATCCCCTCGTCGATAAGCGCTTGCTCATGCTTGCCGGGCTCGAACATACCAAGTGCATACGGCCATGCCTCGCGCATTGCGGATTGCATGCGGGCGTGTGACTCTTCGTTGCCCTTTGCGCCGAGCTGTACCATCCATGTTTGCGCATGGTAGAGGTGATACTTGAGTTCGCCATGAATCTTGCGTGCAAGTTTTGCTAGTGGCTCAACCGTGCTTTGCATCAGCGCTGTCCACCGCACATACTCTGCGACGTCGAACAGAAAGTGTCGCACAAGAGAGAAGTCGTACTCACCGTTTGGAAGCTCCACGAAGTGTGAACACTTCATGTGCTCCGCGTTGCGCATAAACGCTGCAGTGTCGGGCTCAGGCTCGCCACAGTGCTCATGCATGATTGCATACAGCGCTTGTGCATGACCCAACTTGTCTTGCGCAATCGACGAAAAGGCAATGTCTTCTTCCAGGATCGGACCCAGCCCCGTCCACTCCGAGTGGCGGTGTGCGAGGATCAACTCATCGTCTGCCATGCGATAGCAGAGATCAGCGAGTGCAGCGGTGTTCATTCTGTCGCTCCTTCCTGGGTTTGCTTCTTATAGGCCTCGACTTTGTTACGCACCATGTACGCACCAACGTCGCGATACTTCTTCTCCGGTGTGGTCGCGAAGATGTCCGCATCTTCAGCCGTCATCGTGAAGACATCACGCGTGTTCACTACCCACAGGTTCGTTGTCTGACCGCGACGTCCGTATTGCTCCTTTGCGAGCAAGAGCGCGAGCTCGTGGTTCGGCGCATGCACACATCCCACGTGCGTGTGATGCGCGCCAGACTTCACCTGGTGAAACACCTCGAAGGTCTGAAACTGATCGAGTTCCGGTTTTGGTTCCACGGGAGCTGATTGCTCCGCGTTGAGATTCATCCGCGTGACGCGCGGATCGAGAGAGATGATCGTTGCCATGCAGCAAAAATAAGACAGCGGTGTCTGATTATCCCAGACTTCCTCGTTAGCGATGCACCACAATCGTCGACGATCGAAGATGCATGCCGGCTGAGCTGAGGTGAAGTGTATACGAGCCCGGTGTAAGCGTACTCACGTCAAGTGTGACGTCGGTGGGAGCCCCTTGCTGAACGATAGTGTTGGTGTGTGCGACTACACGACCCGTAACATCGCACAGAAGGGCCTGTACATCGCGCTGGGGCGATCCGCGCACGAGAAGCACACCGATATATGCCTCGCTGGTGATCGGCATTGGGAACGGCTCGGACAAGCGCCAAGCTGATCCGGCGGAATAGACCACCGTCATCACATCAACATTGCATCGTGATGTGCCTTGGAACTGAAGGGGGCTTCCATGACTACGCACGGGAATGAACCACGTGGAGCAGGTATCGGGGATAGCGAGTGTATCGTTAACGCGCCCGGTATCAATCGCTGATGCGCACAGCGTGAAGCGTCCGATTTCCTGCGGAGCGATTACAACGGGAAGCTGCGACTGCGGAATCGAGATAAACACATTACGCATGAGGTAGGGTCGAGCGATCACCAGCGGTTCGGTTGTCGAGCGATTGCGAATCACCACCTCGCCGCATGCAACTGTTCCGATTGGATGATCTTGGATGACGATGCTGGAGTCTGTTGCGGAAGCGAAGAGAATCTCCGCTTTGTTGCGTGTTTCGAGTTTGACCACAGTCACTGTGTCTGACACGCCAACGCATCCGAAAGAATCGATGACAGTGACGTACCATGAGCCCCCTTCACCAACGGTGATGCTCTGTGATGATTCACCGCTACTCCACTGGTACACATCGAATCCAGGAGGTGCGCTAAGCGTGACGGTTTCATCAAGACAGATGCGGAGTGCACGGTTTGCTTGAATGGTTGGCTCAGGATTCGGATGGATAACGGCGGTCGCTGATGCGCTGCGCGTGCAACCTGTTGTATCGACGACTGTGCACTGATACTCTCCGGCAGTACTCACGGTAATCGACTGTGTTGTGGCGCCGGTGCTCCAGAGATACGAAACAAACGGACCCTCGACTGTGAGGGTGATGCTATCGCCTTCGCACGCTGATGGTTTCGAGAGTGTGATCGTTGGATCAACCGACGGACGGAAGCGGAGTTCAATAGTATCCGTTGCGCTTTGACATGTAGCTGGGTCGTAGACTGTTACCGTGTACACACCGGCAGTCGTTAAGCTTCGTGCTTGCGACGATGGACCATCACTCCATTTGATGGCTGCCTGTGATGTAATCACGCGTACATCAAGCGTCTCACCTTCACACAACTCAACGAGGCGTGCATCTGGTTCAATACGCACATCGGGTTTTGGTGCGGAGAAGTTTGTGCGATAGATGCCATTGCCTACGCACCACCCAAGCGTATCGTTGATGAACCATACATCATCAATGTTTCCACGGATGCCGCAATTGCGACGTGTCCATGACTGACCGTAATCGTCGGTGTATAGCACGGTTCGATCGTCGCCGACACCCCATCCTCGACGTTCATCGATGAGGAACGTACCGAACATATTCGCACCAGTTGGAGATTCACGCCATGTTCGTCCAGCATCACGACTAAATCGGAGGCTGCCAACACCACGCGTATTGCCATCGCAGTTAGTGCCTGACGTTGGGAGCAGAATTGAGTTCCCGAACATCGAGAGTTCTTCGGTCCAGATTTTCGCACCAGTGCTGGAGTAGTATCGCCACGTTCGACCGAAGTCTTCCGTACGCCAGAGTACACCGCTACTTACAGCGAATCCTGAGCCATCACGAAAGATGAGTCCATCAGACAGACCCGATAATGGCTCGCTAGTGTAGAACACCGACCATGTACGTCCGGCATCCGTGGTGCGAAAGAACCCCTGAAGTCCTGTCGCACAGCCCCCAACAAAGTACAGTCCTTCTTGCTGGTTGATCCAATACGACCCCCAGCCCTTTTCTCGATTTGGATCAAACGGCGATATGTCTTGCCACGATCGACCGCCATCAGTACTTCGAAACACACCGGCCTCGCCCGATGCATAGCCAACCTGCGGCGTAAGAAACTGCACGTACTCAAGAAATGCATTTGCGATCTGTGTTCCTTGCCACGTCTGTCCTCCGTCGGTGGTACGGATGATAAAGCCCTCTATGCTGCACGCCCATCCGTATTGCGGATCGGCTGGCAAGAAGAACACATCGAGATAGTAACCTCGACTGAAGGGGGCTGGCAGCTGCACCTCTTCCCATTGCGCAGACATCTGCGATACTCCTGAACACAAGAGGCAGACCGTCAGAATGAGATGCGTGATGATGCGATGCATAGCGTGATGATGTGTGGACGGCCCCTCCACTAAAATAAAAACGGGGACGCACCGAAGTGCGTCCCCGCTTGACCAAATCTGGTCGGAATGTCAGATTACTGACGGACCATGCGAGCTACCCAGCGCTGGCTGCCTGCAGTGACAACTACGTTGTATGCACCAGCTGAGAGTGTACCCATGTCTACTGCTGCGCGGAAGTTACCGGCAACTGATGCCTCGTTAAGAGTCATCACGAGTTCGCCAAGTGCGTTGACGAGTTCGATGCGGACTGGGCCTGCCTCGTTGACTGTTGTCTCGATGGTGAAGCGACCGTTCGTTGGATTTGGCGAGATGCGGATAGGAGCTTGGAAGCCAGCTACTACATCATCGTTGACATCCGTGAGGATCACGTCGAATGCGTCAGAAACGTTTTCGCAACCATTTGCATCTGTGATGCGGACGCGGTATGAACCTGGGAGGTTAACCGTGAGCTGCTGTTGTGATGCATTTGGCATGTCAACACCGTTGCGAATCCACTGATATGCCGTTGCGACTGTTGAGTTCGCTGTGAGCACATCACCCATACGCTGGATCGTTGGGATCGCTGGGAGGTTGTTGACAGTGACTGATGTCTTGGCCGAAACAGCTGGACATGTCTGGGTTGCTACCGTGACATAGTACTCACCTGCTTGGTCAACAGTGATCGTGCGACCAACTGTGCCATTCGACCATACATAGCTTGCGTAACCTTCTGGAGCTGTAAGTGTAACTGCACCACCTTCGCAGAACGTAGTTGGGCCGTTTACAGCCACTGTTGGTGTCTCAACGCGTGTGAACACAAGGTTTACAGTGTCAGAGACGCCTGTGCAACCATTGATGTCAACAACTTGGCAGTAGATCACATCGCTTGCTGTTACAACAATGTTGCGAGTTGTGCCGTATGTGAGACCGTTCTGTGATACCCATGTGTAGCTGACGTATCCTGCTGGTGCGCTGACCGAAGCCGAGTCGCCTGCGCAGAATGGACCGCCAACAACTGCGAGTGTTGGTGTTGGAGCGTCGTAGACTGTCACGTCAACTTCTGTCGATGTGCCAGTACAGCCGTTGTTGTCAGATACCGATACTGTGTACGAGCCAGACTCTGTTACTGTGATAGTCTGCGTTGTTGCACCGTTCGACCACAGGTAGCCGTCAAAGCCAGCTGGTGCCGTGAGTGTTACGCTACCACCTTCACAGAATGTGAGTGGACCGCTGATTGTAACGATTGGGAGTGCGCTTGGGAACACGTTCACGCGGATTGTGTCTGAGCGGTTAGAGCAACCGTTTGCGTCTGTGACAACACACCAGTAGTTACCAGTTGTGCGGACGACGATGCTACGTGCTGTCTCACCTGTGTTCCAGACATAGTTCGTGAAGCCGATTGGAGCACTGATTGTGACGTCACCACCTTGACAGAACGTTGTTGGTCCAGAGACCGCGAGCGTTGCTTGTGGGAGTGCGTTCACTGTTACTTGACGCTGGTTCAGAACTGTGCAACCGAAGCTGTTCGTTTCTGATACTGTAAGCGTAGCAACACCAGGGAGTGTCCATTCAACTGCAACGTTTGGTGTGCCTTGGCCAGAGCGGATGATATTTCCGCCTGTGAGCGACCATACATATGCATTACCTGGAACACCGACCGTGCTGTAGTTCTCGACTGTGTTCTGACATGCGCTTGTTGCGCCAACGATCGATGGAGTTGGAAGCGGGTTCACTGTGACGCTAAGCGTACCAGTTGCTGTGCAACCGAAGCTCGATGTGTGAAGGACAGATACTGTGCCTGTCACTGCTGTCGAACCGTTGTTGTTCCACTGAACGTTTGCTGTGAGCGTACCTTGACCAGAGATGATTGTACCGCCCGTTACTGACCATGTCGGTGTGAGCGAGCCAGAAGCACCTGTGATTGTTGGGATGCTCGATGTGTACGAAGCCGTATTCACTGTTGCAGGTGTTGTGTTCAAGTTCGTTGCACACACAACTGTTGGACCAGTGATTGTTGGTACTGGTGGGATTGGACGGAGTGTGACATTCAGCGTCGTTGTTGCGAAGCATGAACCAGCTGGGTTGACATCAGCAACATCTTCGCGTACTGTAACCGAAGCTGCTGTTGTGTTTGGCCATACTGGTGATGTCCATGTTACGCGGAACGAGTTTGGCGCTGTTTGTACACCTGTACCGCCAACTGCCGACCATGTGTACGTGTTACCTGCTACGAGTGGTGTTGTGTAGTCAAACGTTGCGTTTCCGCATGGGTTGACTTCACCCGTGATCTGTGGAGCTGGTGTTGGGCGGATGTCGATTTGATCAACATCTGTCGTGATGCAGTCAGAGCCAGGAACTGTCTCTGTGCATGCGATTGTGCCTGTGCCAGTTGTACCCCACTGAACCGTTACCGTGTTCGTGTTTTGACCTGAGAGGATTGTACCACCAGTTACTGCCCACTGGAACACGTTGTCTGGTGTTGCAGTTACTGTGTACGTGTGCGTGCTACCGTTACATACGACGCCTGGGCGGCGTGTGTTTGGTGAACCGTAACCTGTTGCCGACGTGATTGCCGGTGTTGGGATTGGGTTAACACGAACGTTGATTGTTGCAGTTGCTGAGCAATAACCACCGAGTGATGTTTCCGTCACAGCGACTGTATGGAGACCTGGCTGGATCCAACGAACTTGGATTTCGTTGTCACCAGGGAATCCTGCGATGTCTTGGAATGCATTTGCAGGCGTAATTGCCCAGTTGTATGTGCTACCAACTGTTGCTGGTGTCGAGTATGTATGTGTCTTGTCGATACATACAACTTGTGCACCTGCGACGACTGGAGCAGGCTGATATGTCACGTTGACATTCTTTGTGAGTGTCGATGTACATGCTGTACCATCAGTTGTGATCGTCACGCCAACCGTTTGGTTGCCGAGTGTCGACCAGTTTACTGTGATACCGCCTGTGCCTTGACCCGATGTGATCGAGCCGCCTGTGACTGTCCAGTTGTATGACTGACCTGCAACCGGTGCAACGCTGTAAGCACGTGTTGAACCTTGGCAGACAATCGCGTCACCGTTGATGACCGTTTGAACTGGTGTCTGGTTGACAAGCACCGACATTGTAGCTGTTGTCTGGCAGTTAGCCGAAGCATTACGCTGCGTTACAGAAACCGTATGCGTACCAGCTGTTGTCCAGTTGATCGAGTACGAGTTGCCGTTTGTGCCCGTTGTTGCTACGCCACCGCTTGAGTGCGACCATACATACGAGTGACCTGCAACTGCTGGTGTTGTGTATGTCTGTGTCGAACCTGTACATGCTGGTGTTGCACCAGTGATCGATGGAGCTGGTGTGTCTTCAACTGTCACATTCTGTGTGAGGCTCACTGTGCAGGTTGTACCTGCTGTAGTGATATCCACGTCAACAGTTTGATTGCCAGTTGCAGTCCACTGTACTGTGATTGCGTTCGTGCCAGCACCGTTCGTGATCTGACCACCAGTTACTGTCCATGCATATGTCTGGTTTGCGATTGCCGTTACGCTGTAGTTGCGTGACGTTCCATTACATACTGTAGCTGGACCTGTGATCGATGTCTGGATTGGTGTCTGGTTAACCGTGATGTTACGCGACGATGTCGTCACGCAGCCGAGATCGTTTGTCTCAACTACTGTGAGTGTGTGCGTACCAACAAGGTTCCACTGGATTTGGATTTCATTCGATGTGTTCCAGCCTGCGACTGGGATACCTGCGTTAGCAGGCGACATCGACCATGCGTATGACGAGAGGTAATTCTGCTCGACATCGTATGACTCTGTCTCACCCAAACATGAGATGATTGGACCACGAATGAATGGTGTCGGAGGAGCTGTGATCGTTACTGTACGTGTGACCATCGACTGACAGCCAGCTTCGTTGATCTCGATGAGACGAACTTGAGCTGATGTATTCGCTGCACCCCACGTTACAGAGATCGTGTTGCCAGTGCCTGTGTTACGTACCGATGGAGTTGATGGTGAGCCATCACCAGTACCACCAGCGATCGTGCCACCAACAACTTCCCATGAGTATGTGTTACCTGCATTCTGAACCGCTGCATATGTATGCGTGCTGTTCGGGCAAACTGCTGTTGGACCCGAGAGGAATGCTGGTGTTGGTGTTGTGTGGACGAACACATTGAATGTGCGCGTTGTAGCACAACCACCCCAAGCTGCTGGAAGTGTTGCTGTTACCGTTACCGATGCTGAGTCTGCAGCTGTACCCGTCTGTGTTGATGGCTCGAGCCATTCAACTTGAAGCGAGTTCGTGTTGCCAAGACCGTAGATCGCGTATGTCGGTGGGTTCGTTGCTTCACGTGGGTGAGTAACAGCCCAGTTGAACGTTGTACCAGCTGGGAAGCCAGTGATACCTGTTGCCGTACGACCGAGTGTGAACACCGAGCGAGCTGGAGCCCAGTTGTTGTAAACGCAAGCTTCCTTGCCAAGGTTGTGTGTTACCACAGCATCACCGAGGGTTGGGTTGATCGTGACGTTATACGTAGCTGTGTCGGCACAGCCAGCGCTTGTTGTCGCGATTACTTGCAGTGTTTCTGTTGTGATGTTCGGAGCTGCAACCGCTGCTGGGTAGATACCCCATGCGATCGAAGGAGCAATCGTGTTCATGCCCGTGCGATCAAGGATGTCGCCAGTTGCCTCTGTGAGAACCGACCATGCGTATGTCGATGTCTGTGTCGCATTCAGTACCGTGTTCGACGAGACTGAGTAGTTGCGATACGTCCAAGGACCTGTTACTGTGTAGTTGTTCTGAGCACAGATTGGTGTCTGGTTAACAGATGCGTTAGCAACTGTTGACGTGCCGTTCCATGCTTGACCATTTACAACAGTGATTTCTGGCTTTGGATTAACAACCACGCTTGTTGCACCAACAACCGTTGCACACTGGCTAGCAGGTACTGGACGATCGTATGGAGCTACACCTTCCGAACGGAGGCGGCCAACAAGACGGAAGTTGATTGTTACTGGGACAGCGAGTTGGGCCGACTGAACAGTTGTGTATGGGACGTCGATCGTAACAGTGCCACCAGTACCATTGACTGTGAGACCTGTTGTTGCCCATGTACCACCACCGTTTGTCGACTTCTCAAGTGTGTACACAATACCGTCTTGCGTGTTCGCAGCCGATACTGTTGTTGCAAACGGCCAGCAACCAGCACTTGGAGTAGCTGTCGTTGTGACGTTCGTTGGAAGTGCGAAGACTGTGTTTGTTGGTTCGCTTGTGAGCTGCGTGCTGCAGAATGACAGATCAGCTTCTGAGCCGTGATAGCCCGTTACCCACCAGTTGTAGTTAGGCGCGCTTGTGAGCGGACCACCACCAGGAAGTGTGTACGTGACAGTTACTGTCTTGGTAGCACCATTCCAGCCTGGGAGGCTGTTAGCTGTACCACCACCGATACCACCACCAACGCCGTTGAACGCACGGTTCACATTGAGCCAGAAGTAACCTTCAACTGGTCCAATTGTGAGTGTGTATGTGTCGTTCGCACAACCGATAGCCGGTGTAACTGTGAACGGCGTGCTGGCTGGAAGCTTTTCAACTGCCTTGCCTGCTGCTGTGTTGTTGAGTGTAACTGTGCACGATGGAGCTGCTGCGCGCGAAGCGTCAACAGTTACCGTGAAGTTTGTTACACCACCGTTAGCTGAGCTTGGTGCCGTGATTCCGACACTGTTGATTGCAAGTGCACCTGTTTCGATGGCAGCGCCTGTACCGGCTACTGTTGCTATCGTTGAGGCACCAATCTTGAATGCGTAGTTCACGCCAACTTGCGAATTGCTCAACGTGACCTTGAACGTGTTGCCTGCTTCGTAGCAAACCTTGTTCGACGAGCCACCTGTTACACCAACAACAGTCGGTGTGTATGTCTTGTTGAGTTCGTTGTAAACAGTAACTGTATGAACGTTGTTTTGAACGTTCGTACATGCACCGTTTACTGCTGTTACGCGGTATGTCCAAGCAAGGCCATTGACAGGATCGCCACCTGTGAGGGTGTTGTCTGTGATTGTGCCAGTGTATGGAGCATTGTTAAGAACCGTTGTCCACGATACGCCGCCGTTCGTTGTACGATCGACTGTGTATGTAGCGAACGCGTTCGTGTTACCAAGCGTGATCGAGAGATTGCCAGGGAGGCAAAGTGTCGGGTTAGCTGTAACTGTGACGTTCGAAGGAAGTGTATTGACGACAATCGTAGGTGTAGCTGTCATTGTCACAGCACAACCACCGGCAGGGATTGGACGTGAGTTGTATGGCGATGTTGAGCTAAGTGCACCCACAACCGAGAGTGTAAAGCTCGTTCCGCCCACGATAGGTGTACCACCAGCAAGTGCCGACTGCGGGAATGTACCTGTAACTGTGAAACCGTTGCCTGTTCCTTCAATTGTACCGATTGTTGTGCCGTTAGGATTACGAACGGTATACGTCACACCAGCTTGTGTCAAACCAGAGAGTGTAACGGTGAAGTTGGCAGAGCCTGGTGAAGCACAGAGAGCTGACGGTGTAACCGACACACCTGTAGCCGATGTAATTGCCGCATACGAGAACGTGGTATTAGTCGTAGACATCGTTGTCGTACAAACATTACCTGCAACAGCTACGTTGTTCCGTGCTTCAACACGATAGAAGTGTGTTGGGTTGAGCAGCTCAGTCCACACTGGTGGTGGATTGTCCGTCAGGTTGAGTGTACCACCGTTACCTGCTGTGTACGTGCCAGCTCCGATTGCGCTGTAAGGACCAGCAGCTGAAGTAGCGCGAACCAGACGATACTCCGTCCATGTGTCCGTTGAAGCAACTGCCGTTGTCACTGTTCCACCAGCACAGATGCTTGATGTTGTTGTGAACGACTTCTCAGTTGGCGTCGAGTACACTGTTGGTGTACCGTTCGTTACTGCATAGTTCGTAAGGCAACCAGTTGTTGGAACTGGGCGTGTGAACGCGCCTTCTTGTACGAGCACAGCGTCAACTGTGATCGACAGAGCTTGGCTACCTGATGCTGGGTTAGCAGCAATGATCGTTGTGAGAGGAATGTTGACATCGATGTTCGCGCCAGCACCCGGAAGTGTTGTTGCGATCTGTGTGCCACCATTCTTGATGTTGTAGCGGATACCGTCTTGTGTCGAAGCAAGGCGAACTGTTACAGTGCCTGTGCTTGTCCAACATGTTGGCACGCTTGTCACAGAGGCGTTCGGGTTGACTGGTGTGTCGAATACCGTTACGTCTGGCTGTGTCTGGAGATCTACCGAACATGTTGTTGAGTTATATGTCGCGACAACCTTGTACTGGTAGTTCGGTGTGCTTTGAAGTGGGTTTGGCGATGCAATTGTTGGAGCTGATACAGTGAATGTCGCTACTGAACCAGCCACCGAAGTTGGTGCTGCAGCTGCAAGCGTCCATGTTGTTGGAGTCGGAGCATCAGTGTAATACAGAGCATAGCTTGTATTCGCTTCGATACCTGTGACTGTTACCGTAAGGTTGCTGCCTTCGCAAACGCGAATTGGCGACAACGATACTGGGAGCAGATCGTTTGGACGTGGGTTGATCGTGATTGCTGGGCCGTTGTAGACTTGAGCACATGCTGAGCCTGGTGCCGAACCACTAGTGAGACGTGCCGTAGCAGTGATCTGGCTGCTAACCGGTGCACCTGGATTCGTTGTTTGAATCTGGTTCACTGGGATCGAGATCGACATTGGGCTACCGTCACCGACGATAGTACCAAGGATCGTTGCACCAGATGTAGCCGAGCGAACATCGTAGCTCACACCAACTTGTGTCGAAGCAAGGTTAAGTGTAACCAGGTTCGAAGCACTTGTGCTCCAGCAGTATGTCGAACCTGTCGACGTTGTTACTGTTGGGTTTGTTGGGAGAGCAAAGATCAGCGTTGTAGGCTGCTGCGTGAGCGGCGTTGTACATGTGCTGAATGTTGAAGTAGCTGAGTTTGTAACAGCCGAAACACGGTACTCATAGTTTGGTGTAGCCACAGTTGGAGCTGCACCTGCTGGGAGTGGAGTGTGTGCAAGTGTTACTGCACCCGTGCCATTACCTGCGACTGTACCGATTGTTGTCCAAGCACCTGCAGTTGGACGAACTTGAACTGTGTAGTTCACGAACGACTGCGAAGGTGAAGCACCGTTACCGATCGTAACTGTGTTTGTACCACCAGTACATCCAGATGCATCAACTGTAACAGGGATGTCAGCAGGCTGTGGTGTTACACGTACAGTTGTTGATGTGCTCGGACCGTAATCACAAGCTGCGACCGCGCCGTTGTAGCCCATAACACGGAATTGATACGTGTTGATCGTGCTTGCACCGGCTGGGAATGCTGAGTTGTTACGTGTGAATGTGAGCGCTGCACCTGTACCAGCGACGAGACCGCCGTCTGTTGTCCATGCACCACCGTTAGTGCTTACTTCAAGTTGATAGTTGATTCCAACTGTCGATGTGTTTGTTGTAAGAGCGAACGTACCAGCGTTCGTTGCACAGAAGT
>CAYXKK010000004.1:0-92161 GCA_964465685.1 uncultured Melioribacter sp. | reverse complement strand
TATTCCGCCCGATCTTCATATCTTTGCGGTCCCTGTTTTTGACCCTAACTCCCCCCGGAGGCCAGTATGAGCACGTATATCGTAAATCCTGTGAAGGTCCGCGCGGACGAGTCTGCAAAGGGCTCGATCTACAAGTCCATCGTAGCCATGGGGTTGCGCTCACGCCAGATCAACGATCAGATCAAGACGCAGATCTCTGAGCGCCTTGCAGACGTGATCGTCGATACCGACGAAGCAGAGGGTCCAAACGCAGATCAGATCGCGATCTCGAAGGAATTCGATCTCCTTCCAAAGCCAACATTCATGGCAATGAAGGAAATGACAAGCGGTCAGATCCACCTCCGTAATAACAGCGACGCACCTGCTGCGACGGAGTAAGTTCACGCAATCATTGATTCAGAGCCATCCGGTGCACCCGCGATGGCTCTTTTTGTCTCCATGAAGATTCTCCTCGGCATCACCGGCAGCGTATCGGCGTACAAAGCGCCGTGGCTCGTGCGCGACCTTCGTCGTGCAGGACACGACGTGCGCGTGGTGATGACGCCGTCGGCTCGGGCGTTTGTTGCGCCCCTTGCCCTCGAAGCGGTCTCACAACACCCAGTCATCATCGACCCCTACGATCCTGCTATTCAGGAAGGGGGCTCGTGGCACGTGCACCTAGCTCGCTGGGCTGATGTGATGCTGATCGCCCCATGCTCGGCAACGACAGTCGCACGCATCGCAACCGGTCTGTGCGACACAGCACTGATGACCGTCGTCGCATCACGTCCGGTTGAAACACCACTGCTCGTAGCGCCAGCAATGGACACCGACATGTGGGACCAACCAAGTGTGCAGCGCAACGTTGAGCAACTCCGTAGTGATGGCGTTGTCGTGATCGAACCGGCCGAAGGCGAACTCGCCTCAGGTCTCATCGGCAAGGGACGTCTGCCGGAGCTCGATACACTGCTCGCTGCCGTGCATGCGCACATGCATACCGACACAGCAGAGCATAACGAAACACCGATCGAACACTTACCATCGACATCACTCGCAGGAAAGCGCGTGGTCATCACCGCAGGTCCGACACACGAGCGCATCGATGCTGTTCGATCAATTGTGAATCATGCCACAGGCACAATGGGCTTTGCACTGGCTGCCGCAGCACAACAGCGCGGCGCCTTGGTGACACTCATTACAGGTCCGACGCACCTCGCGACGCCACATGGCGTTGCGCGCGTCGATGTTGTCAGCGCTGCCGACATGTTCGCTGCCGTCATGAACACAACCAATCACGACGTGTTCATCTTCTCGGCTGCGGTCGCTGATTACACGCCAACGCATCCTGTGGATGGCAAACTGAAGAAGACAGAACAATCGAGCGAGACAATGTCGCTCGAGCTTACGCGCACGCAGGACATCCTCGCAACCGTTGGCGCAGCGAAGCAAGCGCATCAGCGTGTTGTGGGCTTCGCACTCGAACACGACAACGTGATCGCGTATGCGCAGGACAAGCTCGTGCGAAAGAATGCCGATATGATCGTTGCCAATAAAGCCGGTGTTGCCGACAGCGGCTTCGGCACCGGTAACAACACAATTACGCTGATTACACATCATCACGAACCACGCTCCTACCCGCCAATGTCGAAACGTGCCTGTGCTGAACTCATTCTCGATGCGCTGGAGACACTGTGATTACGTTAACCAACATCACTGTTGACTTCGGCACACGGATTCTCTTTAAGAACGTTTCGTTCCTCATTCAAGCGGGCGACCGCATCGGTTTGGTTGGACGCAACGGCGCCGGCAAGTCGACGATGATGGGCATCATTGCACGTGAGCGAACGGCAACAGGCGGCGATGTGTCGATGCAAACGGGCATCCGCATTGGATTGCTCTCGCAGGATCTTACGCTCGACCTTAGCAAGTCGCTTCGCGAGACGGCAATGCTTGCGTTTGAAGAAGTGCTCAGACTCCAAGCAGAGATCGAGCATCTGCAGCATCAGATTGAAACGCGCACCGATTACGAGAGCGACTCCTACATGGAGCTCGTGCAACGCCTCACGGATGCAAACGACATGTATGCACGACGCGGTGGTCTGACGATGCACGCTGACATCGAACGCGTGCTCACCGGACTTGGCTTCGACCCAGCAGACCTCGACAAAGGGCTTACTGCCTTTTCAGGGGGCTGGCAGATGCGCGCCGAGCTCGGTCGCTTGCTGTTGTCGCATCCCGACTGCTTACTCCTCGACGAACCGACGAACCACCTTGACATCGATTCCGTGCGTTGGCTTGAAGACTTCCTTACGTCGTACGACGGAGCAGTCGTCCTCATCTCGCACGACCGTGCGTTTCTCGATAACGTCACCAATCGCACTATCGAGATCACCAAGTTCAAGGTCTACGACATCCCTGCGTCGTACTCCGAGTACGAGGACATTCGCTCAGAGCGCATGGAACAGCAGCGAGCACTCGCGACACGTCAGAACCGCGAGCGCGAGCGGATGCAGAAGTGGATCGATAAGTTCAAGTACACAGCATCGCTTGCATCTCGTGCGCAATCTCGTATCAAGGCGCTGCAGCGCATGGAAGTTGTCGAAGTCGATGAAGAAGACACATCATCTATTCACTTCTCGTTTCCACCAGCTCCTCGATCAGGCCGAACGGTTGTCGACTGCCTTGGTGTGGTGAAGAGCTACGGCGAAAAGCGCGTCCTGAAGGGCGTAGACTTCGCCCTTGAACGTGGCGAGAAGATTGCATTCATCGGCAAGAACGGCGAAGGCAAGACGACACTCGCAAAGGTCATCGCTGGCGTCGAGCCACTGACGTCGGGCACTGTTACACTCGGACACAACGTGAGCGTCGGGTACTACGCACAGCATCAAGCCGACATGATGGGCGGACACAACTCTGTGTACGAAGTGATGGAACAAGCATCGCCCCCTGAAATGCGTCCGCGTATTCGCTCGCTCCTCGGTGCATTCCTCTTCCGTGGCGATGACATCAACAAGAAAGTCGGCGTACTCAGCGGTGGTGAGAAATCACGTCTCGCACTTGCACGCTTGCTCCTACAGCCATACAACCTGCTCATCCTTGACGAGCCGACGAACCACCTCGATATGTTGTCGAAAGAAGTGCTCAAAGAAGCACTGCTGACGTACGACGGAACGATGATCGTGGTATCGCACGACCGTGACTTCTTGGATGGATTGACGGAGAAGATCATCGCCTTCCGCCGCGGTACACTCAAGGAGTACGAGGGCGACGTCGATACGTACCTCAAGCTGCTTGATGATCCGCATGTGAAGGACGCTCCCCCTCCGCATGAGATCCCATTGCATTCGGCACATAAGCCTGCTGCACCGCAGAAGTCTGCTGCTGAGATTCGTGAAGAGCAGAAACTGCGCGATAAGGAAAAGAAGAAGGCCGAACGCCGTATCGCCGACATTGAACGTCAGATCGCTGTGCAAGAGAAGACGATTGCCGGCTTAGAGCCTATCTTGGCCGACCCGGAACTGTACAAGGATCCGGTCAAGCAGCACAAGACGGTCACGAACTACGAGACCGCCAAGCGTCTGCTTGACGCATTGATGGAAGAATGGACATCACTCTCGGAGATCATCGCATGATGCACCACGTCATTGCAGCTCTGCTTATCCTCTGTTCCGCATCTTTCGTGCAGGCACAGACACCACACACTGATCAACGTCGCACCATCACCGTTACCGGTGAAGCGCAGATGTCTGTGCAACCCGACAAGGCAGAGATTCGCATCGGCGTGGTGACTGAAGGCATGGACATCACAAAGATCAAGGCCGACAACGATCGTCGCGTACGCGCGATCTTCGATGCGCTTCAACGCATCGGCATCGCGAAGAAGGAAATCGCAACAACGCAGCTACAGATCTCCCCGGTTTACGAGTACATAACGGGCAAGCGCAACCTGGTGAAGTACCAGATGCAGAATGTTGTCACGATCACGCTCACCAAGCTCGACAATGTCGAAACGGTGATCAATGAGGCAGTAGCAAGTGGTGGCAACAAGCTGGATCAGCTCACGTTCCTGCGATCAGATAGCGAAAAGCTTCGCGACTCATTGCAGATCCAGGCTGCACGTAATGCACGCACACGCGCCGACGCTCTTGCGGGTGCGCTTGGCGCAAAGGTTCTGCGTCCGATCTCGATCGGCAGCAGGAGTAGTGGCTTTGATTCTGGAAGCGCTTTCACAGTGCGCGGATCCCGCGTTTCGGTGGCTGAAGATGCAGATAGCACACCTCTTAGCGGTGGCACACTCGACTTTTCAGCCTCTGTGAACGTTATCTTCGAGATCGAATGATCAACGGCAAAACCATCGTCGTGGTGCTTCCAGCGTACAATGCTGCAAAGACCCTTGAAATGACCTATCGCGAGATCCCTTTCGACATCGTCGATGATGTTGTTCTCGTCGACGATCATTCGCGCGACGACACATCTGCCGTCGGACGTGAGCTCGGAATCAAGCACGTGATCCGTCACGATCGCAATCGCGGCTATGGTGGCAACCAGAAGACATGCTACCGCGCAGCACTCGACCTCGGTGCCGATATCGTGATCATGCTTCACCCAGATTACCAGTACACACCGAAGCTCATTCCGTCGATGGCGTACTTGATCGCCAACGATGTGTACCACGTTGTCCTCGGTAGCCGCATTCTTGGTAAAGGGGCTCGTCGTGGTGGCATGCCGCTCTATAAGTACATCGCCAATCGCGGACTCACCTTCATCCAGAACCTCTTGGTCGGACAGAAACTGTCGGAGTATCACACAGGCTACCGCGCCTTCTCCCGCACTGTGCTGGAAGCCATCGACATCGAGAAGAACTCCGACGACTTCGTCTTCGACAATCAGATGCTCTCGCAGATCATCATGAAGGACTTCGAAATCGCCGAAGTCACCTGTCCGACAAAGTACTTCGACGATGCCTCGTCGATCAACTTCCGCCGCAGCACCATCTACGGGTTCGGCGTCCTCTGGACCAGCATCCAGCACAGGCTGCATGTATGGGGCGTGAGGAACGGGAGATACTAGGTAGCGGCGACCCTATGTGGTCGTCGGGTTTTGGGTCGACCACATAGGGTCGACGCAACACAATTGAAACGGTTTTACGGTAGGGTCGACCACACAGGGTCGACCCTACCGTCTGATTCGCCGCTCTCTTCGTAACTTCGTCCATGATTCTCACAGACGCAGAAATCCTTGCCCACATGGAGCGTGGCACGATCAAGATCGAGCCGTATGACCGCTCATGTCTTGGTTCCAACTCGTACGATGTGCACCTGGGCCGGATGTTGGCCGAGTACGTTGATCGCGAGCTCGACGCAAAGCGTCACAACAAGATCGAGCTGTATCCGATCCCGGATGAGGGCATCGTGTTGGTGCCAGAGAAGTTCTATCTGGGCGTAACCGAAGAGTACACCGAAACGCACGCACACGTGCCGTTTCTCGAGGGCAAGTCGAGCGTAGGTCGCTTGGGCATTGACATTCACGCCACTGCGGGTAAGGGTGATATCGGCTTCTGCAATTTCTGGACGCTCGAAATCAGCGTAAAGCAGCCAGTGCGTGTGTATGCGGGTATGCCTATCGGACAGTTGATTTACTTCGCCGTCGAAGGCACTGTGATTAATCCGTATAACGCGAAGAGCTCAGCTAAGTACAACGCGCGCGTCAACGCACCCGTTGAATCAATGATGTGGAAGAACTTCCCGGCAGACGAGCAGAAGCCATGATCACACGCGTACTCGCTGTGCTGGTTTGCTGCGTGCTCCTCGCAGGTTGTGAAGAAGACACCGGCATGGATTCGTCGACATTCGACGAGCAGGAATTACTCGACATGCGACGTGAAAAGGACGAAGCGTTTCGCACCACTGCCGAGAGTCCGATCCCTGAGCACATGCGCGATACGTTCAAGGGGCTGAAGTACTTCGTCCCCTCGGAGGAAGGCGTGGTCGATGCAGTGTTTGTTCCGAATGCAACAGCCGATACGCTGACAATGACGACAACCACATCGGAGCTTCGTCCGGCACTGCGTGCTGGACGCTTCGTGTTTACGTATGGAACCATCGAGTGCACGCTTACAGCGTTTCAATTCCTTGGCGGACCGACAGATTCGTACTTCGTGCCGTTTACAGACCGCACGACTGGCGAGTCGACGTATCGTGGTGGACGGTATCTCGATATCGAGAAGACCGGCGACTCGGTGTATGTGATCGATTTCAATCGCGCGTACAATCCGTTCTGCGCATACAACGACGCGTTCTCATGTCCGCGTGTTCCACGCGAAAACAACCTTCCCGTAGCGGTTACGGTTGGAGAGCAATCGTGGAAGTGATCCGTCTGCGCTGGATCCACCTCGTTGCAATGACACTGCTTGTCGTTGCCGTTCCATCGTGTCTGTTCGTAAAAGCACCACAGCAGACCGAAGACGTGCAGCACGTTGCGTTGAGTCCGCAGCCGCAGATCGACATGAGCGACGAACTCGTCCGCACACGTGCGGGCGATCTCATCGCACTGCTTCCTCGCGGATGGGTGTTCCTCGATGCAAAGGGCGAAGCATCGGCAGACATCGTCTCCATCGCCGTCAACCCAGACTACACCATGTCGATGGTCATCAGTAGCATCCCACACGGTGAATCAACACGTGAGATGACAGAGGACGAAGGCATGTTGGGTCTAGCACGCGTTGCGTACCAGAAACACGTGCGTAAATCAGCCGGCGCGGTGAAGCTCATTGGCACGTATCGCACAGCAGAGCTTGGACCACGTCGCTTTGGGTTGTATGATTTTTCGATGACTGCCGGTGGACTCCGCACACGCGCAGCAGTATGCACATCAACACTCGGCAATCATTACGAGATCGCACTCGTGCCGCTCACCGTTAGTGGTAAAGATGTGCCCGATAACGCAACACAAGAAGCAACCTTCCGATCGATCCTTGCCACAGTCCAGTACTAGCACCAATGCAGCTCTCCGACGATACCCTTGCCGTGATCGAGTTTCTCGAAGCATCCATCGAAGGGGGCTTGCGTAAGCGCAACGACATCGCAACGATACTTGAGCTTGGTGCAACGCTCGGCGATGCAGACTTGTTTAATCACATCTCACGTACCGGCACAGCAACGTGGAAGGTGTATTCAACGCTTCGCCGCGTGCAACCTGGTGATGAAGGGTACCGTCAGCTCGAGGAAGAGTTCGCACTCCAGATGAATGCTCTGCGCGAGCATCTTGCAACGCTTGTCAACAATGCCGACGACGATACGCTGCGTCGATTCGATGAAGTCTACTTCGGTATGACGCAAGGCGTCATCCGCAACATCGTCGATCTATCGCACGACCTCGCGAAGATCAAGGCTCTTCAGCGGGACGCTGGCTAACGAAGAGTGAGCGCGCACGTTTCAGCGCTCGCTCGTGTCGCTTGCGAATACACTCCGGCTTGAGATCCAATTCACGTGCGATTTCTTCAAACGGCATGCCCTCCAGGTAATGTCTCCGCAACAACGCTGCGTCTTGCTCAGGTAACCGCGCAAGTACGGTTGATGCGTCCACAACGTCTTCGTGTGCCGGCATAACAACAAGCGGTGACGTCGTGCGTTCAAACGGCATCCAACCGTACTCTTCGTCACGATCCGGATGCACCATCGACTTGGTTCGCGTTACCGTACGTGCAAGTGCGCGTGCCGCCACAGTTGTCACATAGGCCTGTGTGTTATTCGGGGCTTCTCGCATTATACTCATCTCATACGTCACCGTCACCGCGTGCTGAATTGCCTCGTCAACATCATCAGGCGTTGCCGCTGCATACCGTCGCGACAAAAAGCGATATAGTTCGCCACGATTTACATCCATCACCGCCCTCCCTCTATGTGGTACTGCTGCAATCACGTTGCGCACAACATCACCTATCACACAGAGACACGAAATCAGGCATTCGCAAAGAGGAAGGTCGAGTATGCCAACCGTGAAATTTCATGTAGTTTCGACAATGGAACAGAACGACCTTACCATACCTGGTGTCTTCACCTTTCTGCCCCCTGAGCGAGTCCATCGCATGGACCTGCCCGTTGGTACGTATGTGTTTCGTGAGAACGAAGGGTGCGGTCGCATCGGCTTCGTCGTTTCGGGATCGATTCGTGTGTTCAAAGAGCACGACACCGGAAAGTCGATCACACTCTACCGCATCGGCCGTGGCGATACATGCATCCTCTCGATGTCGTGCGCACTGTCGAATCCCATTCACCAAGCCAGTGCCGTAGTCGAAGAAGACGCTACCGTGCTAACGATCTCGACGGATGATTTTCGCGAGCTCATGAACACGTCGAACGAAGCACGCGACTACGTCTTCAGCATGTTTGCAACGCGTCTGACGGACGTGATGATTCTTATCGAGGAAATCGTCTTCCGTCGCATGGACGAACGTCTTGCCGGCATCCTCATCGATCATGCAGCGCGACACCACACGTCAACTGTGAATGCTACGCACGAGAAGCTCGCTGAAGAAGCGGGCACCGCACGCGAGGTCGTGACGCGTATTCTGCGAGACTTTGCGGCAAGGGGCTGGGTAGAAATCCACCGGGGATCGATCACAATCAAAGATCGCAAGGGACTTCTGTCACGCACGTGACAGCATTGTGAAAAAGTCACCAACACGCTCGTATGCGATGCCGTAGGTTCGCATACTTCGTTACGACATTGAACTGAAAGGACGTCATATGTTTTTCAAACAGATCTACGAACCAGGCCTTGCCCACGCATCCTACATGGTCGGCTGTCAGAAGACCGGCGAATGCGTAGTCATCGATGCAAAGCGCGACATCGACACCTACATCGAGATCGCACGTCAAGAACGTCTGCGCATCACACACCTTGCAGAAACGCACATCCATGCCGACTTCCTGAGCGGTACGCGCGAGCTCGCCGATGTGACGGGTGCCATGATGTTTTTATCAGACGAAGGGGGCGATGAATGGCAATACGAATTCGATCACGTCGGACTCAAGGATGGCGACACCTTCATGGTGGGCAACATCAAGATCGAAGCGATGCACACGCCGGGTCACACTCCCGAGCACATCTCATTCCTTGTCACCGATACGCCGGCTGCTGCAGATATTCCAATCATGATCTTCACCGGCGACTTCGTCTTTGTTGGCGATGTCGGTCGTCCGGACTTGCTTGAAAAGGCAGCAGGTCTCGTTGGCACCATGGAAGTTGGCGCGCGCCAAATGTGGAAATCACTCGCACGCTTCAAGGCCCTGCCTGATCACATTCAGGTTCACCCAGCACACGGCGCTGGTTCGGCGTGCGGCAAAGCGCTGGGCGCAATTCCGTCATCAACCGTCGGCTACGAGAAGCTTGTCAACTGGGCACTGCGCCACACATCAGAGGATGCATTCGTTGCCGAGCTCCTCTCTGGACAACCCGAGCCCCCTCGCTACTTCGCGATGATGAAGAAGCTCAACAAGGTGGAACGTCCACTGCTCGACAGCGTGCCATCGCCGAAGCGCCTCACACTTGGCGAACTCCGCGATGTACTCACATCGAATCGACACGTTATCGACACACGTTCGAAAGTGTCGTTTGCGGGCGGACACATCCCAGGAACGATCAACATCCAGAACAACAAGGCCTTCTCAACATGGGCGGGCTGGGTGTTGAACTACGACGAGCCATTCGCACTCATTGCCGATGAAGATAATCTCGACGATGTGATGCGCAAGCTCATTCGTATCGGTCTGGATGGTGTTGCTGGGTACTACCCGAACGTCACCGACTGGCAAGAAGCGGGCAATGAACTCGCGGAAGTTCCACAGATCCATCTCGATGATCTCATAGCACACCATGCCGATGGCTCATTGCGTGTTGTTGATGTACGTGCAACAAGTGAGTACGACGCAGGACATATTCCTGGAGCAATGCATCTCCATGCGGGCTACCTGCAGGGTCACACGAATGAAATCCCACGCGACACACCGGTCGTGATCTCTTGTCAAGGTGGCGATCGCTCAAGCATCGCGATTAGCATTCTTCAACGCGAAGGCTTTACCAACGTAGTCAATTTCCCTCAGGGCTATGCCGGCTGGCAAGCATCTGGCGCACCTGTTTCCACGGAGAAATCAGCATAATGTTCGCAACAATCTCATCGACCGATCTCAAGCAACGTATCGCGGCAGGCGACGACCTCGTACTTCTCGATGTGCGCCAACCGGAAGAGCACGCCGAAGTGCACATTCCACATGCAATCCTGATTCCACTCGGTGAGCTTCCTGAGCGACTCGACGAGATCGAACAGTATCGCGATCGCGAACTCATCGTGTACTGTCGCTCAGGCAACCGCAGCGGTCAAGCATGCTTGTTCCTCGGCATGCAAGGCTTTACCAATCCCGTCAACCTCGAGGGAGGCATGCTGCAATGGTAACGGGCACCTTCGATGAGCTGCTTGCTTCAACGTCGCAGCCCATCCTTGTTGACTTCTGGGCGGAGTGGTGCGGACCGTGTCATGCTGTTGCACCGACGATCGAACAGATCGCTCGTGATTTCAAGGGGCGTGCACTCGTCATCAAGGTCAACGTCGACAACAAGCCGCAACTCGCGGCACGGTTCGGGATACAGAGCATCCCAACGCTCATGATCTTCCAACACGGACAACCCATCTGGCGTCAGGCCGGTGTGCAGCCCTATGCAGCAATCGCGCACGAACTCGATCGCGCAACGGCGGTGACAGCGTGACGCCACTGATGCTTGTTATTGCGGCAGCAATCGGTGTATCGCTCGGACTCTTGGGCGCAGGCGGCGCAATTGTTGCCGTGCCAGCCTTCGTCTACATTGGCGGCGTTGCACCTGAGCTCGCCGATGGCTACGCATTGTTCATCGTCGCTGTATCATCGGCAATCGCTGTCGGCATGCAATGGCGCCAGCGTCTGGTTGCATGGCGTACGATCGTGTGGTTCGGTCCGTCGACAATCCTCTCGCTCATTGCTGTACGCGGATATCTGGATCAGTATGTTCCGCAACGCGTGCAGATGATCTTCTTCGGCATCATTCTGCTGGTTGCGGCACTTGCGATGATGCGCGGGCGCAAGACGACGTCGTCAGACACTCACGAAGTACATCCACTGCGACTCAGTGCCTTCGGCATTGTGATCGGTGCAATTGGTGGACTGCTTGGAGTGGGCGGAGGGTTTCTGATCACACCCGCACTTGCGCTGTGGGCCGGACTCGACATGAAGCGCGCCGTTGCGTCGTCGCTGGTGCTGATCTGCGTGAACTCCTTCACCGGCGTCATGGTCGACATGGCCGATGGGATGCAGTACGACTGGCCCTATGTGCTGACCTTTACTGCGCTCACCACAGCCGGCATCATCGCAGGCACGCTCTTATCTCGACGCATCGACAACACCGCGCTACGTGCAGCCTTCGGATGGGTTGTCTTGGCGATCGGATGTGTTGTGCTTGGCATTGAGCTGTTCGCATAACAGCCCACGACGGATTAATCGCGGTTGTTCTTCTTCCGGAATACAAAGCTGATCGGCACGCCCTCGAAGTCGTGCAGCTTACGCAGCTGACGTTCAATGAAGCGCTTGTAGGCTTCCGGGAGCAGCTCAGGGAAGTTCAAGAAGAACGCAAACAATGGTGGTTCAGTCTTTACCTGCGTTACGTAGTTGATGCGCAAGTCGCGCGCCTTCACACTTGGAGGGGGCGTACGCTCGAGCATCGCAATCAGCTCCTCATTGAGCTCGTGCGTTGGGATGCGCACACAACGACGTTCTTGAATCTTCTTCGACATTTCGATGAGCTTCGTGATGCGCTGCTTCGTGATCGCGGAAATCGTGAGGATCGGCACGTAGTCGAGTGTCGGCAGCTCATCATAGATCTTCTGGATGAACGCGTCGGCCGTCTTCGTGTCTTTCTCGATCAGATCCCACTTATTGAGCGCGATAATGATACCCTTGCGGGCTGCAACAACTTCGGAGATCACGCGCTTGTCTTGCGCTTCGAGGCCTTGCACTGCATCGACCACCACCACCGCTACATCGCATCGATCAATCGCGCGCGATGTGCGCATCGTGCTGAAGAGCTCAATGCTCTCCTTGATTTGACTCCGGCGACGTAGACCTGCTGTATCGATAAGGACGATCTCTTCTCCGTAATACGTCAGCACGCTGTCGATCGCATCGCGTGTCGTGCCCGCAATCGGCGTTACCACCATGCGGTCCTTGCCAAGCAATGCATTTGTCAGCGAGCTCTTACCCACGTTCGGACGACCAACGATCGCAATCTTCAGTCGCGAGTCTTCCATCTGTTCGTCGTCACGCAGGTGCGACACAACAAGATCCAGGAAGTCGCCCGTGCTGCGACCATTCAATGCAGAGATCGCAAACGGATCGCCAAGACCCAGTGCATAGAATTCCGACGCATTGAGATCACCCGATGCGTTGTCGCACTTGTTGACAACCAACACAACCGGCTTCTTGGAGCTGCGAAGCATGCCACCAATCTCGCTATCAATCGGCGTCAGACCGTCACGGCCATCCACAACGAAGAGGATCACATCCGCTTCATCGATCGCAAGCATCGCCTGCTCTCGAATCGCGCTTTCGAACACATCATCGCTATCAGGCACGATACCACCCGTATCGACGAGCTGGAATACAATGCCTGCCCACTCGCCCTTGGCGTACAGACGATCACGCGTAACACCCGGAACACCTTCCACAATGGCATGGCGTTCTTCGATGATGCGATTAAACAGCGTGGACTTGCCGACGTTCGGTCGGCCAACGATTGCTACGAGACCCATGCCACAAAGGTACGGCTATTTGGCGCCACAGCAGGGGCGCATCACTTCTGCCCTGTGAGCTCGCGGATAATTGTATCGACGCTCACGCCTTCGGCTTCGGCACTGAAGTTCGTGACGAGGCGGTGGCGAAGCACGCTGAGCGCAACAGCGTTGACGTCGTCGATGCTTGGAGTGAAGCGACCCATGTGCATCATTTTCTGTAATCGCATAATCACACAGTACAGACACTTCACGAATCGCGTGTATGACAACTACTGTCATACCGCAGATTGTCCTTGCAGCTTTGATTGCGTGGATGTATGTTCTACGAACAAGATGTAGTAAAAGTAGTTCATAGAATTCCGGAGTCGTATATGCCCCCCCCCCCCGCAACTTCCCGCAGCTTAGATCGCTAAGTGTCGTGCTGCTGATTCTGGGAGTTTTGCTCTCAGATTGCCATGTGTCCTTGGCTCAACCAATAACGGGTGTGCGAGATTACGTTCCCAATGGGTCCTTCGAACAAATCACGATTGATCATCAGAGAAATCCAACGTGGCCTGTCTGGGGCACCAGATATCTCTTTGCGAGCCGATGGTGGAGGCAGTTTCATCGGTACATGCTGGAAAACAGCACAGCCCCTCCGTTTATCATCCCGTATGATCAAGATCGGGTACCATACATCCCCGCCGGAACATTTTACGATCCGATTTCATGTTCCAGCGCAGATCTGTTTACAACCGAACAGGAGCCGTGCATTCCTGGCGTAGGAGGTGGGTCGTATGTAGGCATCCCTGAGAACTGGTTCGGTTATGAACCAACACGTACGCTAGCGGATGCTGCAAACACGCGGTACGCTGGATTGTATTACCGGTTGAATGGAATTGATGCCGGATCCAACATCGTACCGTTTGATCGGGTAGCTGATCCTGCAAATGAGCTCTGGCGTGAATACCTCGAAGTGGAACTGCTAGTTCCGCTAAAGAAGGACGGGAAGTACACTCTTAGCTATTACGCATCGCTGTCGGAGGTGAGCACCCACGCTATCGGTCTGGAAGCGAGAGTTTCCCCGAATCCATACCTTACAATCCCGCAAAACTCATACCGGGACGCCTGTTACGACATTGATGACAACGATGGACCGAATGCGCGTGTCGGGATTCCCTACACAATAGGGGACCCCGGACTGAAGCTAGCTAGTGCAGGAAAGATCGACCGAAAAAACGGATGGACCCTCGTGCAGCATGATTTCATCGCTAACGGTGGAGAGAGATATCTGACGATCGGAAACTTCGAGGAACGGCCCAGTGTGGACGTTAATCAGCCTCTTCCGCCTGTTTGCCAGAACTACTTCAGCAATCCCACCTCACGACAGTTTGCCTACTATTACATCGACGATGTACGCCTTACGGAAGTAGTTGAATGCGTGTGCAACGGCAGCTTCCAAGTCGAGCTCATCCCAGCTTTATCGCAGGATCCCGCGAAATGCTGCTTTCGAGTGAGACTCATTAACGGTGGGGGCGACGTTATCGACGCGCGATCGCTTGCCTGCACAATCTATGGCATGGATATTCACGCATTCGAGGGATCGCAGATCGGTGATCGGGCATTCAGATGGGAGTCAAAAGATGCCAGCACGAGCAATCCTACCAAACAGCCGGTTGTTGGCGATTATCAGTGGTATGACCTAGGCACTATATGCCTGCCAGCTCTCGATCAGAAGGAATCCAGAGAGCTAGTCGTCATTGCAAAGGGAAAGGATGGTAAGGCATTCTGCGAGAAGCGCATTTCCTACCGTGGCTGCACAGACAAGTGCAACTGCGATGATTTTGCGAAAAGCGTGCGTGTTGAACCGAACACTGAGAGGTCGGACAAGTGCTGCTTCAACGTGTATGTGGATGCATCGAAGCTCAAATCAGGCTGCACCATTGGCTCAATAGACATCTACTCAAGTCTGACATTCCTCGACAAGGATAGAATCACCGAGACCTACAAGCCCGAAATGCCAGTCGACCCCAAGCATTCCGGATTCCTCTATTCATTCTGCATCGAAAAAACAAATGTTTCAGCGCTGACTGACTCTACGACAATTGTCTTCCGAGGCCTTGATGGTAGCATTCTGTGCTGGAAGAATGTCAAGCTTAGATGTGATTGCGATTGCAGTACGCGGTCTCCGAAACTGGAGTTGCTGTTTGAAGACGCCCTTGGTACGTGTTGTTTCGACGTGAGCGTAGCCGCAACCACCAGTTGCCCGTTCAATCTCACCGGGATAAGGATTCTCACAGATGAGAACATCACGTTGTCAACCGTAAGTAGCGATTGGCTATTGGTAAAAGGCAACTCGTCAGTAACGCTCGTGCCACGTGCTGGCTCAGCTAACGGAAACAATAAGCACGTGATCGGCCGACTATGCATCCCAACGTGTTTCGCCTTTAATCCAAAGTCGCTCGTTGCCTCTGCCAACATTACAGTCGGTGGAGTTGCATGTTCTGTATCGGTAGACGTAAACGCCGAACTTGCACAAACATGTCGAGGCAATGTTACCTGTGATGACGTCATCGTAACTCTCGAGAAACCGCCGATTGGACGAGGAGTATCGTTGCCCGACGATTGCTGTAGGTTTGTACGAATTCAACTGCGTAATTGCACGTCGAGGAATAGAACTGTTGCTGCCGAAGTAATCGGTCCGGGCGGCATCCCGGTAAAGTCTATGAACCTTGGATCGGGCATTTTTGAGTCTGCGCCTCTATGTCGAACGTATCGCAAAGGCGAGACATTTACCATCAACCTGCGGGATCCTAACGGGACGGTCATCTGCACGAAGAAGGTGACGGTACCTGACTGCTCGAGAATGGAGACAAACGAATGAGAACGAACCCGACCTACTCGTTTGGCCTGTTCGTGGCGGCCATGTTGATGCTCTGCCAGGTAGCCCATTCACAGATCAGACCAGCGATTGGCCGCTTCGAGGGATGGGTATCATGCGACAGCACGAAGATTCATCCATGGGGTCCATCGTATCTCAACATCGACAGTGTTCCGTCTAACGAGCGCATCACTTCGCTGTACTTCAGTAGTGCAATTTTCGCTCTGACACAAAGCGGCGCCGTCTATGGTTCACCGCTTGCCGAGCGACTCGTCGGCGATACACTCGAAGATATAAGTCGCAACAGTTTCGTATTCCGTCGGATACCTTTCGATAAACCGGTGAAGATGGTTGCTGGAGAGCCGTCGCAGTTTGCAATGTATCTGACCTACGACGGTGAAGTGTATGCGACCTGTTACAATTCTTCCTTCCTATCGATACTCTTTGGCAGCGACCAGACGACGCCAGTGTACCGTCCCAAGAAGCTACTTCTCCCCAAGAAGGTTCACTCCATTTCCGGCAGTGGTGGCAGTGCTCTCGCACTGCTGGTGGATGGGACGGTCTGGTCATGGGGTAACAACAGTGGTGGTGCATCGGCGAGGAATCCTGATTCGCTTCGTGTTCCAATCGGACAAATCGAGGGATTATCGCGCATACGCATGGTGCGTTCGAGTGAATCACACGGCGACCTTGGACCCTGCTACGCCATCGATTCATCAGGGACGTTGTACACCTGGGGAACGAATGAAGGCGGTCAGGTCGGTGACGGAACTCGAGCGAACCGTTCAACACCATATCGATTGGATCTTACAGATGTGGTTGATGCCAAAGGCGGAAGGTATCATAGCATTGCACTGCGGGCCGATGGTTCAGTGTGGACCTGGGGCAGCAACTCATATGGTCAGCTTGGGTTACCATCGTTCCTCGCATCGTTCACGCCGCAGCGAGTAGCGAGTCTGCCGCCGATACGTGAAATTTTCTCCTCACGAATGTCGTGTTTTGCCGTCGACTCTACGGGGCAGTGGTGGACGTGGGGCCAAAATCTGGACAATTTGATGCTTGGGATTTCCAAACGCGATGCCGTGCTCTCACCGATACGGATGAGCGATCCGTGCTCAATCACTTCTGTAGCAGACTGCCAACTACCACACGATCTCGAAATCCATCCCCAGCCAGCTGCGAGTAACGTGACCATCCGCCACGGACTCTCTGCCATAGCGGTGACCATTGAGATCGTAGATATTCTTGGTCGCTCCGTCATCACGGTAGGCACAACCCTGGATTCGGTGCCTATCGATGTTTCTTCGCTGCCGCCCGGCACCTACGTCGCGCGCTGTTCCGGAGATGCGCAGGTGGCGAACTCCGTTTTTCTCGTCGCGCGATAACTTCTCAGCTCTTCAACAGCTCGCGGATAATCGTATCGACGCTCACGCCTTCGGCTTCGGCACTGAAGTTCGTGACGAGGCGGTGGCGAAGCACGCTGAGCGCAACAGCGTTGACGTCGTCGATGCTTGGAGTGAAGCGACCCTGCAATGCGGCACGGCTCTTGGCGCCGAGCACCAAGTACTGCGATGCGCGAGGTCCGGCACCGTAGCTAACGAAGTCCTTCACAACCTTCACGGTGCTTGTCACGGGGCGTGTAGAGCGCACAAGCGATACGGCATGCTCAATCACGTTGTCGGCAACCGGGATGCGACGCACAAGCTCTTGGAAGCTAAGGATGTCGGCAGCGTTCATCACCTTCGATATCGATGCTGCAGCACTCGACGTTGTGGTCTTCACAACGGTTACTTCTTCATCGTGCGATGGATAGTCCAGAAGTAAGTTGAACATGAAACGGTCGAGCTGTGCTTCTGGAAGAGGATATGTACCCTCTTGTTCGATCGGGTTCTGTGTTGCGAGCACGAAGAACGGCTCTTCAAGACGGTACGTTGTGCCGGAGGCCGTTACGGAGTGCTCCTGCATGGCTTCGAGCAGAGCGGCTTGCGTCTTGGGTGGCGTACGGTTGATCTCGTCGGCCAACACGATGTTGGCAAAGATTGGCCCCTTGATAAAGCGGAATGCTTTTTGGCCGGTGGTTCTGTTCTCTTCGATCACTTCCGTACCGGTAATGTCGCCCGGCATCAGGTCGGGCGTGAACTGCACGCGCGAGAAACTCAGGTCCATGGAGTCGGCGACCGTGCGAATGAGCAATGTCTTGGCAAGACCCGGCACGCCTACCAGCAGACAGTGTCCGCGGGCGAAGAGTGCAATCAGGAGTTGCTCGACAACATCCGTCTGTCCAACGATAACCTTTGCGATCTCGGCGGTTGCCGTACCGATCCGGTTGGAGAGATCTTCGACACGTGCTGTATCAGTCATGACAACGGTAGGTTCTTAGGTGTGTGATTGCAGACCTGCATAGGTCTGCGTGATTCCAGCTATCAGGCGATCAACGTCTGCTTCTGTTGTAAATCGACCGAAGGAAAAGCGAGCGGCGTTGCCTGCGGCCACCTCGCTGAAGCCCATTGCAAGGAGTGCAGCCGAAGGCGATGTTGATGCGCCGTGGCATGCGCTACCGCGACTGCAGCATACGTCCGGCAAGCCAGCAAGCACATCGCCAACACGCACTGTGTGGAAGACAACGTTCGTGATGTTGTAACCGCGCGGAGCGCCATCGCCACAGATCTCCACACCATCGAGCGTGCGCAACGCAACTTCGAAGCGCTCACGCAATGCGCGAATGCGCGGAGCATCGGACTCCAGGTCGGCACATGAAATCTCCGACGCAGCGCCGAGTCCGACGATACCTGTCACATTCATCGTTCCACTGCGCACACCGCGCTCCTGTCCGCCCCCTACCACCATTGGCTCGAGCGTTACAGCATGATCGCCATGCCCACGCACATAGAGCGCACCAATGCCCTTCGGACCGTAGATCTTGTGTCCACTCCATGGCATTAAGTCGATTCCGAGTTCGTCGACATTTACCGGCATCTTACCATAGGCCTGCGTTGCATCCGACATCATAACCGCTCCCGCTGCATGTGCGATCGCACTGATCGCTGCGATGTCTTGCACCACGCCAGTTTCGTTGTTGACCATCATCACCGACACCAACAACGTATCAGGTGTGCAGAGTCGCGCCAGGTGCTCGAGATCTACGCGTCCCTGATGATCTACCGACACCCACTGCACATCGTACCCCAGATCCGTACAACGCGTTACCGCGTCGCGCACAGCTGAGTGCTCAGAGCGCACAGAGATAATGCGGCGGCGTGCATCCGGACGCTGCAGCTGCTTGATTGTAGCCAGACCTTGAATTGCGAGGTTGATCGACTCCGTTGCACCCGACGTAAACACGATCTCGTCGGGTTGCGCACCAATCGGCGCTGCACATCGCTTACGAGCTTTAGCTACGAGCGCATTCGCCATCATCCCACCAAGGTGAGCGCTTGATGCGTTGTAGTACACCTCGGTCAATGTCGGTGTAATCGCCTCGACCACTCGTGGGTCGACTGGGGTCGTTGCGGCGTAGTCAGCGTAGATCAAATGCATGACCGCGAAAATACGAGCCCAAGACACACCAGACGCACGGAGATTCTCGCTAGAGTCGCCCGCGACCACCATAATGGGATCGCGGGCCACCACAACGGATATACACCGTGTGCTTACATCTGCTGAAGGGCGTCATACCCGTGATGCAAGCATCTATCCCTAACGCGTATAGTGATAGCATTCATGAACGTGTATATGGTGCGCCGTTGGGTAGACCAAAAGTCATTGCCAATTAAATGACCGCATTACTGAGGGCGAACTCCATCTTCACCCCCCTGATGAGATTGTTTGCAATCCCGACGCATGTGCGTCGGCGTGATGCAAGGTCTCGGAGTTGCCGTCGTTCAACAATTTGATTAGGTTAGTTTTTCGACATCGTTTTTTACCAGCAGAGATCACAATGAGAGAGTTTCAGCATCTACAGCAGCTCGTTAGCACAGGTGCAGAGGTGTGTGGCACTTCGTCGATGCGGTCATGGCTGCGCAAGTACGCGGGCGCGAGCGTGAAGTCGAACGAGCTTGCATCACTCGATGCTTCGACACTGTTTACTGGCATGACTGCTGCTGCTGCGCGAAAGGCTGCCGCACGATGCAGCGACAATCTTGAGCGCGAGATGCTGATGTCTCAGAGCACATCGAGATCCGCTGCACCACGGCTTCGTCATGCAGCCGAGATTTGCAGAAGATTGTTTGCTGCTGAAATGCTGTTGCGGACCGATGGTCGCGAGATCTCAAAGCGTCACATTCGCTACATCATTCGCAATGCAACCTATCCATCACAGATTTCACTGCGGGCTCATGCGGCATACAAAGGAATGGAGATGGCATCACTCGCAGGGGATGTACGGGAAACGCAGTACTTCGCGAGTCTCATCCACAGCTTGCTCAGCGAAGCGGAGTTGATTCGAAACATCAACGTAATCACATGCACACTTCGAGCTCTCGCGATACATAGACCAATCCGCACACAGCAAGATGTCTATGCATCAGCAATAAACACTGCCGCTGAGATACTCGCTCAACGCGCATCTTCGTATCCAGACTCCGCAGTGATCGAAATCGGCCTCCTTGCATCACTTTATTGTCAATTCACCGGCAAGTACGATCATGGATTGCGCTGGGTTCGCGCACAGGAGCGTGCGTACAAGCGACTACATCAGTGGAACATGTCAACAATGCGAGAGAATTTTCTCCTTCGCTTTACCGTGGAGCTTCGCACCTCCAAGTACACAGCGGCTATCAGGACAGCGCAAGACCTCCTGGAATCGGAAACACGCGGATCATCTGAGTGGTTTAACCTGATTGACAGACTCTGCGGGATGTTTATCCGAGATCATGCGCACGCTCAAGCAGCAACACTCCTGATGAAAGGATTTAGCAACCCAAACTACCGCAGAACATTTCCATCGATACGGCGTCGATTGCTTCTTACTGCCGGCTATCTCGCCGTGCTTACGAACTCCGAGCCACTTTGGTCAACGTATGAGCGGCGCCGACGCATGGATCGCATCACGCCGTCGCGTTTCTTCCATCATCGTGTGATTGACATCCTACGAATGCTGCAGCAACACAACCCAGATGTTGTTGAGGCTACACAGAACTTGGCATCGCAGCTTCAGCGCATGCCGCCGTCGGCACGCCCGAAGGGCGTGAAGGAATTCATCGATGTCATACGCTCTGCACATGCGAAGCGATCGGTGCAGCGGGCGCGCACGTCGGAGCTCGATCACGCCGAGCGCATTGAAGAGCTAGTTCCGTGGCCAATACTTGTGGCATACGCCACGGCTGCAGTTGCGGCTCCCACGATCAGCCAGCAAAAAGGCCGTAGGCAACGAGTGCGAGCAGCGACGCAAGCATAGGCCACATGGTGACCAGCGCAAGGCGTACTGGGTCGACATTTGAGAGAGCAGCCGTGAAGACGGTTACGGCTGCAACGGGCGACATACTGCGGCCAACACCTGAAGCAATACCAACAACCGCGGCCATGCGCAATGCGTAGTCGATCGGCATCGATGCCGCTAGACTTGGCAGGACACCCTTGGCGAACATCAATGTGGGGGCAGTACCAGAACCGCTCACAACTGCGAGCGACGCGGTGCCGATCGGACTCCCAATGGTTGCAATGAGCGGATTCGATACGAGTACCGTCGCGAGCGCATCAACAAGTCCGATCGCTGTCAATCCCTCGATCACACAGTCTGCCGCAACGATCAGCGAAATCACTGTCGCAAATGCATACCCCATGCCGTCGAAGAATGTTCGCGTGAGCGAACTGATATGACTTCCTACTGTATCGCGCGACGCAATCGTTATGACCACCACAAGCAATGAGCACGCAAGCATCACCGACGAAACGTGAATATGGTGCGAGGTAATCCACGACGGAAGCAATCCAAGCTGCGGCTGCACGGCAAGCAATGTGACCACAGGAATCGGTGGTAGCAAACCACGCAAGATGCTCCCACGCGTTAGTGGCTCGAGCGCAGGCACGTCGCCATCCTTCACTGGTGCGCGCAATGACGCACGCGTCATCACCATCACGGTAATCACTGCGGTTGCAATGAGTAGCGACATCACGTTGGGCGTAGCAATTGCAGCAACAACATCACCCGGCGTGAGTGCACTGCCAGCCCCCTGGTTGAGTCCGGCCATGAGGTTGATGATTTCTGACTCACCGGGATTGAAGAGATCACCACCTGCGCTTGTACCAACCACTACGGTGCCCGCTGCGGCAAGGGGCGAGAAGCCCGCTGCAAGCAACAACGGTATCAAGATGGGTCCGACGGCGGCAGCTGCAGCGGTCTGACTCGTAATCGCCATGTTGGCGACATACCCAATGATGCATCCTCCGGGCACCAGTACCCAGCGATAGCGTCGCATCGCATGCAGTGGACGTGCCAACAGCCGCACCATGTCGGCATCACAGCCCGTGGCCTTGAGTACATAGGCGAACCCCATTGCCGTACAGATCGGACCAATGACATCGGCCTTGCCGAGAGATTTTTGGAATGCATCAAGTACAACACCGGGCGTTCCGGCAAGTGATGCAATGAGCACGCCTGCAACGATCAGCACGAATCGCACATCGATGCCTCGACGGATGAGCTCAATAGCTCCGACGAGGATTACAAGCGCGATGCCGATCTGTATGCTCATGCGTAGCCTTCTGGCGTCCACACCTCAACGGTGTCGACCATGCCGTCGATCGCTGGTCGAATCACATCCTCACGTCCGGCAAGTCCAACGACCCACGCATCACGTGTGAAGTAGGTGCGCTGTGCTTCGCGCACATCGTCTGGTGTAAGACCTTGCAGACGTTCTACATAGGTGTTGTAAAAGGACATTGGAACTTGGTGATGAATCATGCTCCACACCAAGCCAGCTGTTTGTTGCGGCGTTTCATTGGAGCGCGCAAAGGATCCGAGCAAATGCTGCTGCGCATTCGAGAATTCGTCGTCATCAATGCGCTGTGCACCCATACGCTCGATCTCTGCTGCAATCACATGCATCGTGTCGTGCGTGAATTCGTTGCCGACACTTGTTACGACGCCGATCGTGCTTCCATGCGGACGCACATCGCCAAAGGCATAGGCGCCATAGGTGTAGCCCTTTTCCTCGCGAAGGATCGTGAACAGGCGCGCCAGCGTGTAGCCGCCAAGGACGCCTGTGCAGAGCTGCACCGCGGCATAGTCTTCGGATGCGAACGTAGTCGAAGGCAACGCGATACGGAATGCCGTCTGCACAGCATCGGGCTTAATTGCAATCACACCACTTCGCGGACGCATGGTTGAACGTGCAATGCGATGATAGTCTGTGTGGTGTGCAAGTGCTCCAAGGACGCTATCGAGTTTTGCCAATGCTACATCCGGCGGAATCGGTCCGGCCACGATGATGTGACGTGGTGCGTGCATCATGCGTTCGTGGACGGCCACGAGGTGATCGCGTGTGAGCGTGCGAAGCGTCGCTGGTGTGCCATGACGTGGTCGCGCATATGGGTGTCCGTCGTACGCACGCATGGCACATGCTCGGGCAGCCAGCCACTCGACGTCGACGAGGTCGATCATCATGTCGGCAATCATGCGACTACGCAGCGTATCTAGCTCACCAGCATCAAAGCGCGGCTGTGTGAGGGCTTCAGCGGTGAGATCGACAAGATCATTGAACCATTCGCTCAGACCCGACGCTTGCAAACTGCACGCATCGGTATCGCCCACGGTTCGGAGATTGCATCCGCGGCGTTCTACTTCCTCAGCGAACTGTGCGGCATCAAGGCGCGTGGTGCCACGGTTGAGCATCTGCGCAGTCATCGACGTCTCGCCCGGGGTCACGTCGTGGATCGAGCCAGTTGAAAGCGCAACAGTCACCGTCACAAGATCCTCGGAAGGATCGAAGATGCAGTGCACTGGCGTGCCGTTGCTGAGTTGATCGTGATGAATCGCAGGTAGCGAGAACTTCAGGGGTTCTGTCGAGAGAGGAGGCATGGTATGCATTTGGTAAATTTACCGCAATGAAGAACTCAATCGCAGTAATAACCGGCGCATCCTCTGGAATTGGTCTGGCATGTGCCGACGTATTTGCCCAAGCTGGCGCGCATCTTGTCCTCTGGGCACGCCGTGCCGACCGCCTTACGGAGGTTGCCCAGGACATGCGCGCGCGTCATGGCATTACGGTAACCACACAGGTTGTCGACGTGCGCGACAAGGATGCCGTGGCCGCAGCCGTGGCTGCACTCCGTACCGAAGAACAGGCACCCGACGTGCTGATCAACAACGCTGGACTCTCCCGCGGGCTCGACCCACTGCATGAAGGACTTCATAGCGACTGGGACGAGATGATCGACACCAACATCAAGGGTCTACTCTACGTCACACGCCAGTTCCTGCCGAACATGGTTGCGCGTGGACGTGGCACGGTGATCAACATCGCATCTATTGCCGGACGCCAAGCGTATCGCGGCGGCAATGTCTACTCGGCCACAAAGGCTGCTGTGAAGATGCTCTCCGATTCACTCCAGATCGACGTCAACGGCACCGGCGTCCGCGTCTGCAACATCGATCCAGGACTGGTTGAAACCGAATTCAGCGACGTCCGCTTCCACGGCGACACGCAGCGTGCGGCAACCGTATACAAGGGCTACGATCCCCTTACCGGACACGACATTGCCGAATGCGCGCTGTTTGCTGCCAGCCGCCCTCAACGCGTATCAATTCAAGACATTCTAATAACACCAACTGCACAAGCGACCACGACCCTTGTTCATAAGGAGTTGTGATCATGCCAACAGTTCAGTTTCTCATTGATGGCACCGTGCAGGGTGTCGGGTTCCGTCGGTTCGCATTACATCATGCGCACAAACTGAATCTGCGAGGATTTGCAACAAATCTCGAGGATGGAACGGTAGAGTGCATTGCTCAGGGGGACGTTGAGAGTTTGACAGAGTTCGAGACGTTGCTGCGACTCGGACCACAGCATGCGACCGTTACCTCGGTAACGTGCAATGACCTCAACGATCCACGACGGTATACCACCTTCCGGATCCTCTGACATAGTTCATTCCGCTCACCACTCTGAAAGCATCCCGTATGGTCATCGATGCCTCATCAGTCATTTGTATCACCGGCGCTTCGTCGGGTCTTGGCGCAGCGTGCGCTGTGCAGTATGCCCAACGTGGGGCAACGGTTGTTCTTGCAGCACGCCGAGCCGATCGTCTCGACGAGGTAGCAGAGCGGGTGCGCGCAGCTGGAGGCACTCCGCATGTCATCGTTGCCGATGTCGCACGCGAAGAGGAATGTCAGCGCGTGATCGATGAAACCATCGCCACATTCGGCGGCATCGACGTGCTTCTTGCCAATGCAGGACGTGGCAACATGGCATCGGTCGAGGACACGCCGACATCGCAGTGGCGGGACATCTTCGCGCTCAACATGGACGCTGTGTTCTGGTGTACACGTGCAGCACTTCCGTCGATGCGTGCGCGTGGACGCGGACATATCGTGGCAATCTCGAGTGTGGCCGGACGGTACGGTCATCCGTTTAATGCAGCATATGTGGCTGCGAAGCACGCCGTAGTGGGCTTCATCGCTGCTCTTCGCACGGAACTCGTCGGCAGCGGAATCAATGCAACCTGCGTATGTCCAGCAGGCATCCTCACCGAATGGGCCGACGTCACAGAAGGTGGATCGATCGGCGCACTCTATGGCGCTGCGATCCCGAAGAGCCGTCGTATCGCGCAGGAGCTCAGCATAGAACTCGCTCCCCTATCACGCATGATGACGGCTGATGAGTGTGCGCAGATCATCGTCACAGCGGTCGACAACGGTCGATGTGATGACATCTTTACTCACGAAGGCACGAAGCCAATCGCAGTGCAAGCCGTCGAGGATCGCAACGCACAGGAAGATCGCTTCGAAGCACTCTGGCGCGCAATGGCAGATGCCTATCACGAAAAACGCGGATAAGACACGTGCGCATTCTGCTAACTATCGCCGCCCTCCTCTGTGCACTGCCGCTGGCAGCGCAGCAGCGGATAGCACTTGTGCTCACAGGTGGTGGTGCGCGGGGTCTTGCACAGATCGGGGTATTGCGCGTGTTAGAGCGCAACGGCATCGTCCCCGATGTCGTCGTTGGTTCGTCGTTCGGTGCGATTGTTGGTGGATTGTACGCTGCGGGCTATTCGCCTGATTCGATTGCGAGCATCATGCGGTCCATTGACTGGAACGATGTAACATCAATTGGTGCCGACACACGACGCGAGTTTCTTTTTTACGGACAGAAGCAGGAGAATGATCGGAGTCTGCTCACGCTGCGATTCCGAAACTTTTCATTCATCCCGCCCACAGCTCTCGGTGGGAGCGCGCGTTTCACATCCGCACTACAACGCATCCTCTGGGAAAGTCCGTACAACACCGCAACGTCGTTTGATGATCTACACGTGCGTTACCGCGCTGTAGCGACCAACCTTGCTACCGGACGCCCAGTTTCGCTGAGTGAAGGCAATCTTGCAACGGCAATGCGTGCGAGTGCAACGTTTCCGCTGCGCTACGCGCCAGTAGCGTGGAACGGAGATACGATTCTTGTTGATGGTGGACTCGTAGCCAACATCCCGATCGAAGCAGCGCAAGTATTTGCACCTACTGCGATCATTGTCGTGAATACAACGAGCGACTTTGTGCCGACAGCAGAGCTCACCACACCATGGGCGATCGCCGACCAGGCATTGACGGCGTCGATGAAACAGCGCGATTCTGTGCTGCTTGCCAAAGCATCGGTTGTTGTAACACCGACACTAAATGGTGTAGGTACATTCGACTTTGCGAACATCGATCAACTAATTGCGCTCGGCGAACAGGCTGCCGAACGCATGCTACCATCATTGAAGGGCGTTGTCCGTATTACTCACGCCATAGAGCAGCAGGACGACCTTCCACGCATGATCGTTGCCATTCACCAGCGCAATGCAAACGGACTCGACACGCTTCCGCGCGTGCGGGAATGCCTTGATGATCTTGTCGGTCGTGACTGGACACCAGCAACGGCACGATACCACCTGCCACGCATCACGTCGGCACTTCATGATGAAGGATACACGTTTGCATCTGTGCGTGACATTGACTTTGACGTTACAACGAAGACCTTGCGCATGACCATTGACGATGGTCGGGTCAATCGCATCACGGTATCGAATAGTGACCGCTTGCGTAAAACCGACGTGTTGCGTGAAGTAGCCGTACGCGCAGGCGACACACACACGTCGGAGGCGCTGCAACGCACACTCGAGAACATGTATGCGTCAGACATTATCGCCGACGCTTCGATTCTTGTTGCACGAGATACCATCGGAACACGCATCGATATCGCAGGTCGTGACGGCGGCAATCAACTTCTGCGCATCGGTGCTCGCGTCGACAACGAGCGCTACACCCAGGGCAGCCTTGATCTCGTGCACGAAAATCTTTTCACCACTGGCGTTCGTGTTGTTGCGCGCGGCGCGATTAGCGAGCGCATTGGAGTTGCAGCTGCATCGCTCGAACTCCCACGCTTCCGCGGCACTCTCTGGACCGCTTCTATACGGGGCTATGCAAGCTTCCGCAATGTGTGGATCTATCGGAATACTGTTGGGCGTCCGGCGAATTCTCCGATTCCGCTGCGTGTAGGTGAGTTTGCCGAAGAACGCTATGGTCTGCGTGCCTCAGCTGGACGTCAGCTCGAGCGGAACGGCGTGATCTTGGGCGAATTCCGATACGAGCAGCAGCGCTATCGTGATCTGAACTCAAGTACTGCGCCGGAATACCAGCCCCTTGCTACACTTCGCGGTGTTGCACGATGGGATGACCGTGATGCGCTCACCTATCCAACGCGAGGACGTCAGATCGACCTGACATTCGAGTCGTCCATTCTTAGCCTCTCGAACAGTCTGTCGTTCACCAAGTTCACAGCATCGGCGAGTACATCTGTACAGGTGGGTGATGTTGTCATCACGCCGAGCGGCCTTATCGGAGCCGCCGACCTTACACTGCCATCCCCGGAATTGTTTAGTCTTGGGGGTGAAGACATCTTCTTCGGGTGGCGTGAAGATCAGGAGCGTGGACGCCAAATTGCAGTAGCGAATCTTGAGGCGCGATGGAAGATGCCCTTCCGGATTTTCTTCGATACCTACGTTGCGCTTCGCTACGACCTTGGTGCGGTCTGGGAACGTCCCGAAAAGATCCGCATTGCGGATATGAATCACGGACTCGGATTGCGTGTCGGACTCGACACACCAGTTGGACCAGCACAGTTTTCGGTTGGACGCTCATTCTTCTTCATCAGCAACCCCGATGCAGTTGCCTGGGGACCGGTCCTCTTCTACTTCTCCATCGGCGCGCGGTTGTAATTTGCCACATGGGCATTTTCAGTCGCATCAAGAACATCGTCGCAAGCGAGCTTTCGTCGCAGCGCTCAGGAAGTCCGTCGATCGACGACATCCTTGCTGGAGACGATGACGAGCTGCGGCGTATCATCGAGGAGTTGTCTCACGACACCCCCCCTCGGACGCCTCCCCCGACCCCTCCGCCGAACGTTCCGCAGCACATCATCGCAGCACATACCGCGCTCAATGTTCCTGTCGGATCCACCCACGAGCACATCAAGAAGGCATTTCGTACGTCAATCGCCGCTTGGCACCCTGATCGTTTTGCCCGAGCCGATGCGGAAACACATGCACGAGCTACTGCGAGGGCGCGCGAAATCACGTCGGCCTACCAAACACTCAAATCGTATTACGGAATCGCCTGAAAGCACAACGTATGGCACAGACAATCTTCGAGCGAATCATTCAGCGTGAGATACCCGCGACGATCGAGTATGAAGACGACGAGATTATTGCCATTCGCGACATCGCGCCGAGTGCACAACTACACATCCTGATCATCCCCAAGCGTGTCATTGCGAGCGTCGATACCCTAAATGACGCTGATGCCGATCTCGTCGGTAAGGTCTTCCTCGTCGCTCGCAATCTTGCACGCACATTTGGTGTGCACGAATCGGGCTACCGCGTTGTGACCAACACCAACGGTGATGCAGGCCAAACTGTGCCACACATCCACTTCCATCTGCTTGCCGGCGAACCACTCGGACGTATGAACAGCGGCACCGAGCGCTCGCATGCTGCGCCTAAGGGTGGGATGCTCCGCGATGCAGGACTTATCGTGCTGTGCGCTCTCGGACTTGCTATCACCTTCAACGCCATGAATAGCAAGTCGATCCCGTGGCTCAAGAAAGAATACGAGCGCATCACACTCGACTCTTCCGAGATCACCAAGTACATCACGCCAACAGCCGCACCACAGCAGCAACCAATCGCTCAGCCGCAACAACCAACGGCTGCGCAGCCTCAGCAGCAAGCGCCAACTGCGGCAGTAGCAGAGCAACAGCCAAAGCAAGAGCAGCCAACGTTTGTGCCAGCACCTGGGGTGGTGCGCGAAATCACCTACACGCAATTCAAGACCTTCCTCAACGCTGGACCCTATTACCTGATCGATGCACGCGGTGCAGAGAAGTATGCGGAAGGTCATATTCCAAATGCCGTCAACTTCTATGGTGGCGAGGCGGAAGCACGTATCCCCGACATGCTGCAAGCGGTACCCAAGGATCGTGTGATTCTCATTTACTGCGATGGTGGCGAGTGTGAACTCTCGCATCATGTCGCCGATGTTCTCAAACGATTTGCCTACGGTCCGATCTTCATCTACACAGGTGGATGGGCCGAGTGGATCACGAAGAAGTAACCATGTCTACCGTATCCCGCCAACTCCTCCGTCAACTCGCGACACGCTTCGGTCTGATCGGTGAATCACCGCTGATGATCCAGGCTCTGTCGCGCCTGCTACAAGTAGCACCAACAGATCTCTCCGTGCTCATCACCGGCGAGACCGGCACCGGCAAGGAAGTATTTGCGCATGCAGTTCATGAACTCAGTGGACGTAAGAGGTATCCGTTTGTGAGTGTGAACTGCGGTGCAATTCCCGAGACCTTGCTCGAGAGCGAATTGTTTGGCGCAGAGAAGGGGGCCTTCACAGGTTCCGTCGAACAGCGCAAGGGCTTCTTTGAAACAGCACATCGCGGCACGATCTTCCTCGACGAAATCGGCGAGATGCCCGTAGGCACGCAAGTCAAGCTTTTACGCATCCTCGAATCGGGCGAATTCTCACGCCTCGGCTCATCGGATGTGCACAAGGTCGATGTCCGCCTCGTAGCAGCAACCAATCGTGATCTCGCCTACGAAGTGCGACAGGGGCGCTTTCGACAGGACCTCTACTTCCGCCTCAACAGCGTCAACATTCACCTGCCACCACTGCGCCAACACATCGAGGACGTGCCCGTTCTTGTCGAACACTTTGCGCAGCGCACTGCCGACAAAATCGCTGTGGAATATAGCGGCATCGATGCCGACGCACTCAAGCACCTCGGTACTCTTGCATGGCCAGGCAATGTGCGTGAACTCCGCAATATCATCGAAACATTGGTCACTCTCGAGCAAGGGGCTCGCATCACCCGTGAGATGCTCGATCGCTACCTTCCGCAGCAGTCGGAAGAGTTGGATTCACCCCTTACACCGGCAACTGCCCTGGTTCGCATCCACGATGCACAGCGCAGCGCACCGCCCGCAATGGATGCTGACATGGCAATGCTGTATCGGACGTTGTTACAGCTCTCAGCGGATGTCACCGAAATGAAGTCGGTGCTGCGCCACCTCTTGAGCATGTCGGTCGACCTGCACGAGCCATCACCAACCGACATCCGTCCAGCGGCTGCTGTGCCTGCCGCCGAAATGCCGCTCGACGATCTGCAACTCTCCACCTTGGAACGTCGCGCAATCGAGACAGCGTTACGTCGCACCCAGGGTAATCGACGTGAGGCTGCCAAGCTGCTTGGGCTCAGCGAGCGCACGCTCTATCGCAAGATTGACGACTACGGGTTACTGTAGCTCCGCGTTGTAACTTCGCGCATGTCCGGTTTCACGCTTACCCTGCCCCTTGGCGAAACACACATTACTGTTGATGTCGCGCATCCGATCGACATCACGCTGTGCGTGTCACCGAACGAACAGCCAAACGGATTCTTCCTGCCCTATGCAACGTTTACGCCGTTCCGCGCAGGTTCGTTTGTTGGCAGTATCGAAGAAGGGGGCCCTGTACGATGCGACGTCATCACGTTTGCACCGCACGGGAACGGCACACACACCGAGTGCATTGGACATGTGGCCGGACAACGCTATCGTCTACCACAGTGCATGACGGATCTCGTCGACGCCGCGCAGCTTATTACTGTTGCGCTTGAGGATATCGATGGCGATCGCGTTATCACGCGCACAGCACTTGAGCAAGCGTGGGACCACGCTGGGTGCACAACGCTTGTGCTCCGCACATCACCAAACGACGACACCAAACAATTCCGTCAATGGTCGGGAACGAACCCACCATACGTACAGCCCGAAGCCATGCAGTTGATCGTTGGTCGTGGCGTGCGGCATCTTCTCATCGACCTTCCGTCGGTTGATCGTGAGGAGAGTGCCGGACAGCTCCCAGCGCATTGGACCTTTTGGCAGTGGCCCGCAGCACCACGCGAGACCTGCACCATCACGGAGTTCATCTATGTGCCAAATGACGTCACCGACGGCGTCTATGGCATCATGTTCAACATCGCCGGGTTTGATGGCGATGCTGCACCAAGTCGACCTCAACTTCTGCCAGTCATTCAATAGCCGAGTCACGTTTTACTGGATCGACACCTCGACATGTTGCGGTAGGCGCGATGTGGCGTGGTATATTCGAGCCAGCAACGACGCGTAGACCGGAACGATTCGTTGGAACAATTCCATAGGTGACGTATGTCGCGTACACTCAACAAAGCGATGCTCATCGGCAATGTCGGGAAAGATCCCGATGTCAACTTCACGCCGAGCGGTGTCAAGGTCGCGCATTTCCGTCTTGCCACGTCTGAGACGTGGAAGGACAAAGACGGCGCTGTGCAAGAACACACCGATTGGCACACCGTTGTCGCATGGCGCGGTTTGGCTGATGTGGTTGAAAAACTCATTCGCCGCGGAACGCGAGTGTACGTCGAGGGCAAGATCCAATCGCGCTCATTTGATGACCGCGATGGGAACAAGCGCTACGTGACGGAAATCGTTGCGGACAATTTGTTGTTGCTGGACGCAAAGCGTGCCGACATGCCAGGTAATGGCAACGAGCACGAGCAGCACTCATCACAACCATCAGACGATATACCGTTCTGATGTTCAATCGGAGACTTGACTTTTGGACGTTTCGCGTAGCACGGAAATTCGAGTAGGCATCGTTAGCGTGATTTCGATCGCACTCCTAGTGATCGGCATCATGCTTGGCAAGGGTATAAGTTTTAGTCCAACACAGAAGTCTGTCGCAGTCCGTTTGCCGTCATCCGGCGGCATCGATGCGGGAAGCCCTGTCGTTGTGCTTGGCGTGCGCCGTGGAACGGTCACGCAAGTGCGCAACGATGACGGCAGCGTACTGGTCACAGCAACGCTCGACGATATCTCCGACCTCAAGTCTGACGCACAAGCCATGGTGTCCATTCTGGAAATCACTGGCGGCAAGAAGCTCGAGATAACACCAGGCAGTGCGGCATCGCCGTACAACCCCACAGCCGAGATCCCCGGCCGTGTCGCAGCTGACATCGGAACACTGGTTGGCGTATTGGGCGACGCGAGTGGCGACATTACAGGGCTCATCAAGCGTCTGGACACAATCAGCATGGCCGCAAGCGATTTGCTGCGTGATGGCTCTGTGGTAGCAAACATCAAGACGATGACAAGCGACGGCGCACTTGCGCTGACCGATCTACGCATGTTCATGCAGGACAACCGCGGTGCGCTGACTGCAACGGTTCAGGATCTCAAGGCGCTCACATCAGAGCTACGCGAGAGCGTACATCGGAACGAACCTGCCGTGTCACGCATTATTGCGCGCACGGAAACAGTTGTAAAGAGCCTCGAGGGCACACTGTCCAAGGCTGACGGAGCTCTGGCGAACGTAGACACGCTCACCACGCGCGTGAGCGGGATGGTACACGACCTTCGTACAAATAAAAGCCTCCTGAATGCGTTGATGTACGACGAAACGTTGTTCGGCAAGCTCGACTCGACGCTTATCTCGCTCCGCAAGGTTCTGAAGGACTTCGGACGCGATGGCGTGAATGTGAACGTCGGGCTTGGTCATCGCAAGTAAGCTCCCACTCATGAACGTCCTCCTGTGGATCATCCTTGCAGTGGTCTGTGCATCCTGTGGCGGACCCCGCAAGCTCAAGCAAAACTTCGATCTGCGGAGCGATGGTGAGAAGACCGTTGAGCTCAGGTTTGTTGGCACACGCCACATCGACTCTGTCGATGTTCGCAATGTGCGGACTGATGTCTGGAAGCTCGAACATTACGCCTATCCGGATTCGATTCGATTGTTCGTCCGCGTGCTCGATACAACTGGCTACGTAGTAACGCACATGGCGTATCCGTACAAGGCCGATACTGCACCGAACTACTTCCCTACTCTTGTCGAGCATCTTGGGTCTCGCCGCAAACAGAAGCACGCACCCATTTCGGAGTTCCGCGTTCGGGAGTATGGCGAAGCCGACTCGATACCAGCGAACATTGCTCTGGCAATCGACTGTTCGGGTTCGATGAAGGGCGTGAAAGAAACGATCGACTACGGCACAGAAATCTTTATCGGACTCAAGCGATCGTTCGACAACATCTCACTAACCGCCTACCACAAAGACATTCGCACGGTGTTCCCACTTACATCGGACACTGCGGAGATGATGCGCGCGTTTCGCGACTACCGAAAGATGTCGCAAGGGTTGTTTACTGCGACGTACGATGGAATACTGAAGACACTGAAAACTCTTGAACGCGTGCCCCTTGACCAGCCAAAGGTCTGTGTTGTGTTTGCTGATGGAGACGAGAATCTATCGACGGCAAAGGTGGGTGATATCTTTGAGTACGCAACGAAGCACAACATCTCGATTTACTGCGTCGGCTTTGGCTACGCTCAGGACGAGCCGCTGCAAGACCTGTCGCTCTACACTGGTGGGAAGTACTATCGAGCGTACACGAAGAAGGACCTGCTGGCGATCTTTATGGATATCTATCGCAGCCTCCGTAACTACTACCTCGTTACCTACACACCACCACGCTATGAAGGCCTCCACGTTGTCGACCTTACGGTGCAACTCCCAGGACGCGACACGCTGATCGCACGCGGGCAGTACGACAAGTCGCCGCTGATACCGCCAGACATTCGTGATGAATTCTCGAGGCCAATCCTGTTTGCTTACAATCAGAGCATTATCGACACTTCGTCGTACTACATTCTCGATGAGCTAGCCGACGCGATGGAGCGCTTCGAGCGTGTCGTTCTTGAAGTCCAGGGTCACACGGACAACATCGGTGGTGAGGAGTTCAACCTACGTCTGTCCAACGCTCGCGCTGAAGCTGTTAAGTCGGCCCTTGTTGCGCGTGGCATCGACGCCACGCGTCTGCGTACGAAGGGCTACGGATTCAGCATGCCGGTTGTCCCGAACGACTCACCCGAGAACCAAGCAAAGAACCGTCGTACCGTGTTTCGTATTCTGCGCAAGTAACGCAGTTGATGCAGGCCCCTTGCCCAGTATCTTTGCGACATGGCCCGAACACCTCTCATGAACCTTGTTCGCCGTGCGATTGCGCAAGCACACGCACAGCACAGTCCATCACGACGGTCATTCCTGCAGACATCCGCACTGGCGGCTGCAGCGGCTGCTACGCCATCCATCATCCAGAGCTGCACAAAGGCACCGTCTATTCGCATTGATCGCACAGTGCGCGTTGCCGTTGTCGGTGCAGGCTTGGCCGGACTCCACGCTGCATGGTTGTTGAAGAGGGCGAACGTGGACGTTGCAGTCTTCGAAGCATCCAAGCGTACGGGTGGACGGTGTTTAACTGCCAACAATCTTCTGATTGACGGTGCATGGACAGAGCTCGGCGGCGAGTTCATCGATAGCGGCCATGGCGACATGCTCACGCTCGCAAATGAGTTGGGAGTTGACCTCATCGATACTGACTCAATGCGGTATCACGACAACGACACGTTCTACCTCCACGGCCGTGCCTACACGATGGATGACATCGTCGAAGCCGTCGAACCGTTCCTCGCGCAGATCGCAGCCGACGCGGAGAAGCTACCACCATCTCTCGCAGACCTGCGAACAAGTCCAGCACGCTCACTCGATCTGCTTTCGCTCGAATCCTACTTTGCCGGTCTCGGCATTGAGGGGTGGCTACGCTCGCTCCTCGAGATTGCCTTCGTCACCGAGAACGGACTCGAACTTGGCGAGCAAAGCGCACTCAATCTGATCACAATGGTGAGCACCGACACATCGGATGGAGAGTTTAAGCCATTCGGTGCGAGCGACGAACGCTTCGTAGTTCGCGGCGGTGTACAACGCATTACCAACGCACTCGCAGCGTCGGTACAAACCACGACACATACTAACCACGTGCTCACCGATGTATCGCACGATGGAGAGCGATTCGTGCTGGCCTTCCAGCGCGGAATCGATCCCGTACATGTTGCAGCAGACTACGTTGTGCTCGCGTTACCGTTTACGATGCTGCGCAATGTCACGATCAATATTGAACTCCCCGAGCTCAAGCGTCGCGTGATCAACGAACTACGCTATGGCACCAATGGCAAGCTGCTTGTGGGTTTCAACGATGCGTTCTGGCTAAAGAACGAACGAAGTGGCACAATTCTCACAGACCTTCCGCTGCAACTTGTGTGGGAGAACTCTCATATGCAGGATGTGAAGGGGGCTGGCCTGACGATGTTCTATGGCGGCAGTATGAGTCGCATCATCAGTGGTATGTCGAACAAAGAAGCCGGCGCGATGATGATGCAGCACATCAACACTGTGTGGCCATTCAGTGTCGGCATTCAACCAACACGCGTCGAGCGCATTCATTGGCCATCGCAGCCATACATCAAGGCATCCTATTCGGCCTACGGACCGGGTCAGTGGACAGAGTTCTATGGCGTCGAAGGTGCACCAGTGGGCAACCTACACTTCGCTGGCGAGCATTGCAGCCTGCAGCACAAAGGCTACATGAATGGGGCTGCGGAGACTGGACGTCTCGCCGCAGAGCGCATTATCGCAGCACTTGCGTAAACACCTGCTGCACAATCGACGTGGCAACGTTCTGTCCGTCGAGTGCTGCACTCACAATACCACCGGCATATCCCGCCCCTTCACCGCACGGGAAGAGTCCGCGCACCTGCGTGTGTTCGCGCGTTGACGCGTCGCGTGGAATACGCACAGGTGACGACGTGCGTGATTCAACACCAACCATAACGGCTTCATTTGTGAGGTAACCCGGCATCATGCGTCCGAACTCGCGAATCGCAGAACGCAGACGTGCATCAACTGGCGCAGGAAGAATCGCACGAAGATCTACACTCGCATGCCCGGGGATATACGACGTACGTGGTATTGACGCCGACACAGTTCCATCGAGATAGTCGACCAACCGCTGTGCCGGTGCTCGCTGCGAACCATCGCCTGTTGCGGCAAATGCTGCACGCTCTACGGATGCTTGATACTCGAGCGCGGCGCGTGCCCCATGACGTGAGAATTCCTGCCAGTCGTCTTCCTCAACAGCAACCACCGTTCCTGAATTGGCAAACGGGGAATCGCGTCGCGACATCGACATGCCATTCACAACGATTTCGCCTGGTGATGTTGCTGCAGGCACGATCAGTCCGCCCGGACACATGCAGAATGAAAACACACCACGTCCGTTCGACTGGCACACCAGCTTGTAGGACGATGCCGGCAGATGCGGATCGCGCGGTGATTGATGATACTGGATTTCATCGACGAGTGCTTGGGAGTGCTCGATGCGCACCCCGAGTGCAAACGGTTTGGCTTCAATCGCAACGTCGTGCTCCACACACATGTCAATCACATCACGAGCGCTGTGTCCTGTTGCAAGGATCACGGCGTCGCCGAGGATCTCCGAGCCGTTGGCGCAGATCACACCCGCAACGCGGCGCTCCGGTGCGGTACGCATGGCAAACCCTGTGACATGCGTATCAAAGTGGACCTCGCCACCGAGACGTAGGATCGTCTCACGAATGGCTTGGACCACGGCCCAGAGTTTGTTCGACCCGATGTGCGGATGCGTGTCAACAAGGATGTCTGGTGTAGCACCGTGATCGACGAGTAACTGCAGCACGCTGGCGATGCTTCCTCGCTTATGCGAACGCGTGTAGAGCTTCCCATCGCTGTAGGTACCTGCGCCCCCTTCACCGAAGCAATAGTTCGAGTGCGGGTTGACGACACCATCCTGCTGAATCGCGCGTAAGTCGCGTCGACGTGCACGCACGTCCTTTCCGCGATCGAGGACGATCGGTGTGATACCATGTGTGAGCAACTCAAGTGCCGCGAAATACCCTGCCGGACCTGCTCCTACGATTACCACGCGCTTGCGTGGGTCAGCCTGTTTGCAGCGATCAACCTCGCGCGGTACGATGGGCTCGTCTTCGCCCACAAATGCGTCAACGATGAGACGCACCACCGGGAACCGTGAACGAGCGTCAATCGACCGACGAACTGGTCGCACCGAGGTAAGTACGTCTTCTGCACAGCCCACTTCCGACGCCACCATCCGTCGAACGGTGGCCGGATCAGCAGCTTGGGACGGACGAAGGGCGAGCTCTATACGACGGTGCATAACTGCGAAGCTACGGAGGTTCGCGCGCTATCTTGCGGCATGGCCTCCGACATCTACGAGCGCATTTACGACATCGTGCGTGCCGTCCCGCATGGGAAGGTGACCACGTATGGCCACATCGCAGCAGCCATCGGCTCGCGCGGCGGGGCGCGACTCGTGGGGTGGGCACTGAATGCCGTGGCTCACAGCGATCGCATCGACATCCCGTGTCACAGGGTTGTCAACCGCCTCGGAGAACTCTCGGGGAAAATGCATTTCGAGACCCCCTACGTGATGCGGGAACGTCTTGAGGCCGAGGGTGTCCAGTTCATCGGCGAGGCCATTGATATGCGCCAACACCTCTGGATCCCGCCGACGGAAACATAATCACCGTATCTTTGCCGTCCGTTTCAAATCCAAGGATTCACAATGAAGGTCATCCTGACCACCGTGGTTGCGGCTGGCATCCTTATCGGTTGCTCCAACCAAATTCCTGACATCAACGGTGTCGAGGCAACAACAAACAGCGATTCAACGAGCTATGCGATCGGCTTGCAAATCGGCAAGTCATTCCGCGAGCAAGGCATCGACATCGATTCGCGTGCATTCATCGCAGGCATCCAAGACGCCATTGGCGAAAAGCCACTCTTCGCAGACTCTGTCGTGGCGAAGGTGCTGATGTCGGTACAAGAAAAGGCCATGCAGAAGATGCAGGAGAATCAGCAAAAGGAACAGGCTAACATGGCCAAGGTCGCTGATTCAGTCCGCAAGATTGGTAATGAGTTTCTTGCAAAGAACAAGACCAAGGCAGGCGTGATCACAACTGCTTCAGGTCTGCAGTACGAAGTCATCAAGCAAGGTACAGGCAAGCGTCCAACAGCCTCACAAAAGGCCGTTGTTCACTATACTGGCATGCTCATCGACGGCAAGGTGTTTGACAGCTCACTGGAGCGCGGACAGCCAGCCGAATTCCCTGTTGGTGGCGTGATTCCTGGATTCTCGGAAGTACTGCAGCTGATGGCTGAAGGTTCGAAGTTCAAGGCATACCTTCCAAACGAGCTCGCCTACGGTCCGCAGGGCAGCGACAAGATCCCACCAGGAAGCGTCCTTGTGTTCGAAATCGAACTTCTCGGCGTGAAGTAAGCAACACGACACATTCATTGTTCACTTAGGTAGCACTAACGTATGCGCACACTTCTCATTCTCGCAGCTAGCGTGATCGTCAGCGTCGCGCTGACATCAACGGCTACAGCACAACAACAGGTTAACAGCGTGAAACCAACAACAGCACAAGACACAGCGAGCTATGCCGTTGGTCAGCAAATCGGTAAGTCCCTCGTCGATCAAGGTCTCGAGCTCGACGTCAACATGCTCGTCGCAGGTCTGCGCGATATGATGGCTGGCAAGCCCCTTCTCAGCGACGAAGCATTGCAAGCAGCCATGATGAAGCTCCAACAAGAGCAGATGGCTCGCATGCAGGCTGAAAACGCAAAGAAGGGCGAAGCAGCGAAGGCAAAGGGCGAGGCATTCCTTGCAGAAAACAAGAAGAAGCCAGGCGTGATGACAACGCCATCTGGTCTGCAGTACAAGGTTGTTACTGAAGGCAAGGGCAAGAAGCCAACCAAGGAAAACACGGTAAAGGTGCACTACACAGGTACACTCATCGATGGCACAGTGTTCGACAGCTCTGTCAAGCGCGGTGAGCCGATTGAGTTCCCACTTGGTGGTGTGATTGCTGGTTGGACAGAAGGCGTACAGCTGATGTCGGTTGGTTCGAAGTACACGTTCTACATCCCATCGGATCTCGCGTACGGTCCGAACGGTGCCGGTGGAACAATCGGACCAAACGAAACACTGATCTTCGAAGTGGAGCTGCTCGATATCACGAAGTAAGCTCTCCATCATAGCACGTAACAACGAGCCGCACACATGTGCGGCTCGTTTCGTTTTGGATCAATTGCAGACATCTTTATCTGTAACTTTGTGGCGTATCTCCACAATCGAATAAGACATTTCGTGAACAAGCTTCCCGTTCTTGGACTTCTGATTCTTCCAACACTTGGCGTGATCTACGCTGTATGGGCTGCCATCAACGGCGACATCACCACGTTGAACGTTGTGATGTGCGTTGTCGGCGTTATCCTCACAGAGTATGGCATCACGATGGGCTACCACCGCTTGGTTGTCCACAAAGCCTACGAGCCGCACCCAGCGCTCAAGGCAGTGGTGCTGGCACTGGGATCAATGGCATTCCAAGGACCTGTTGTGAACTGGGCATCGACCCACACAAAGCACCACGCACATAGCGATCAAGAAGGCGATCCACACTCACCAACGATCAGTGGATTCCTCTACGCACACTTCGAATGGCTGCTCGAAATGGGTAGCGACGACATGGCCGAAATCCGCGGCAAGTGGGGTCAGCGCTACTTGAAGGATCCAATGATCAAGTGGTTCTCCGACACCTTCCTCTTCTGGGGTCTGGGCAGTCTTGTACTCCCAGCAATCATCGCGTTTGCGATCGAGGGTACGGGGCATGCAGCGTTCATGGGCTTCATCTGGGGCGGACTGGTTCGGATCTTCTTGTCGTCGCACATCACGTGGAGCGTGAACTCGGTATGCCACTACATCGGCGGACGGATGTTCACGACAACGGATAAGAGTCGCAACAACTTTGTCGTTGGCATTCTCGCACTCGGCGAAGGCTGGCACAACAACCACCATGCCTTCCCTGCTTCGGCATTCCACGGCATGAAGTGGTGGCAGTTCGATCTTACCGGACTCAGCATTCGGTTCTTCGAAGCGATCGGGTTGGTAAAGAAGGTTGTCCGTATTCCAGACTCGCTCCTCGAAAAGCGTCGCTACGATGGTTCCCTTGCAGCGGTCAACGTGCAAGTACTGTCGATGACCGAGGATGGTGAGCCAGAAGAGCATGCATGACCCTTTTTTCGGCAACTGATCTCAGCAAATCGTACTACGAGAAGGTCCTCTTTGAAGGCATCTCGTTTGGCATGCAATCGGGTGAGCGTGTTGGCGTGATTGGTCGCAACGGCGCGGGTAAAACATCTCTGCTGCGCATCATAGCCGGACTCGATACACCGGACGCTGGCGAGGTCGCATTCAATCGCGATGCACGCGTCGAGTACCTACCGCAGTTGCCAACGTTCGATCGTTCTGATACTGCACTCCATGCTGTTACGTCGGCCTACGATCAAGCGCACGGCTTCCTCGAAGACTGGGAGCTAGAGACGCGCGCAAAGCGCACACTTGGCAAGCTGGGCATTCACGATCCATTGCGCGACGTCCACATTATGTCGGGCGGACAGCGAAAGCGCGTCGCGATTGCTCGTGCGTTGATGGCACAACCAGATTTGCTGATTCTCGACGAGCCTACCAACCACCTCGATGCCGTAAGCGTGCAATGGCTGCAGGACGACTTACAGGCAACATCACGCGGACTCTTGCTGGTGACCCACGATCGGTACTTTCTCGACGCTGTGTGCACACGCATCATCGAGCTCGATCAGCACCGCCTCTTCTCCTACGACGGCTCGTACGAGTCGTACCTCGAGCGCAAAGAATCCATGATCGCTGTTGCTGATGCAACAGCAGATCACCAGCGGAACAAACTCCGCACAGAACTCGCATGGCTGCAGAAAGGCGCAAAGGCCCGTCGCACCAAACAACAGAGTCGCATCGACTGGATCGAAAAGATGCAGCGCGAGCAGAAGACTTCATCGACGGAGTTTCGCGACATCGACATTGAAGTGGGCGGACGATTCCTTGGCGGAAAGATCATCGACGCTGTCGACATCACGCATGGATCGTTGATCACCAACTTCACGTATCGGGCAGCCCCCTCCAATCGCATCGGCATTATTGGCGCGAATGGGTCGGGTAAAACCACGCTCCTAAACATCCTCAACGGCACCATCCGTCCAACCAGCGGTCACGTCGGCATCGGCGACACCGTTACGATCGGCTTCTTCCAGCAGGAGATCAAGGATCTCGACGACGACGCGACGGTAGTTGCCAACGTGCGCAATATCGCAGAGTACATCGATGCGGGCGTGGGACGTGAGCGGTACATCAGTGCGAAAGAGCTGTGCGATCGCTTCGGGTTTTCCTCCAAGCAGCAACACGCATACGTGCACACGCTGTCAGGGGGCGAGCGACGTCGCCTCGGTCTGCTCCGCGTGTTGATGTCGAACCCAAACGTGCTCTTCCTTGACGAGCCCACGAACGACTTCGACCTCGTCACGTTGTCGGCACTTGAAGACTACCTTTCGTACTTCAAGGGCGTGCTGCTCATCGTATCGCACGATCGCGCATTCCTCGACAAAACCGTCGACACGATCTGGGCCTTTGAAGCTGGTGGCGTGATCAAGGAATACCCCGGCAATTACACCACGTACCTCGAGAAGCTCGAAGCCCGCTCGAAGAAGTCCAGCGACGACCGTGGCGACGCGCAGCAGCGCACCCCGGCTGCGCCGCCCCCTGCAAAGAAGAAGCTCAATTTCAACGAGCAGCGGGAGTTTGAGCAGCTTGAGCGCGAGATCCCTCGACTTGAGGCACTCGCGGCCGACATCGAAGCCAAAATGGGCTCTGGTGAGGGCTCATACGAGGATCACCACCGTTGGGCCGGGGAACATGCCGAAGCCGCGCGGAACCTCGACACCGCCATGACACGTTGGCTGGAGCTGAGCGAGCGCATCGCATAACCCTAGTATTGCACGATTTCAACCGTAAGACGATATTTGTATCGATTACACTATCGTACTACGACAGCCGTTCGATAGGGATCCGTATACCCACGCATGGGGTCAGACCATGAGCACCACAGTAACTGTTTCGCCCAAATACCAGATCGTGATTCCTCAAGAGGTTCGCGAGTCAATGAAGATCAAGCCTGGTCAGCGCGTGATGTTCATGGAGTGGCGAGGAGCCTACGTTCTCGTGCCGGTGCTTGATCCAGATGAGGCATTTGGCATGTTCAAGGGGCAGGACCTGCGGATCGAGCGTGAAAAGGAGGATTACGATTAATGGACTCACATATCGTAATGGACTCCAGCATTTGGGTTGAATTCTACCTTGGCAATACAGCCATACGCAAGCTCGTCATCGATCAACTTCGTAAGAAGGCTGTTGTCGTCCCAAGCATTTGCATCTACGAAGTCAGTCTTGCAGTCGAGCGGCGTATCGGCGAAGACATGGTTAAAGTTGCAGTTGCAAACATGCGTGAGCAAGTGGTCGACAATCTCTCTGCGAGCAGAGCAGTTGCCGCCGCGCAGATCCGCAACGAACGCAAGCTTGCCATGGCCGACGCTATCGTGTACGCCAGTACTCTGGCGCACTCCGCAACGCTCCTCACGCAGGATCGCGACTTCGAGGGTCTGCCGAACGTACGCTACATCAAGTGACACCCTAACATCGAATCACGAACATTACTCAACACATTCTACACTCAACCATGGCAACTCAAGATATCTCCATGATCAAGAAGGTGTACGAACACCTTCCATCAAAAGTCGCGGCTGCGCGAGCACTCGTCGGACGTCCACTCACCCTTGCAGAGAAGATCCTCTATGCACACATGGTGGAGCTGCCAACAGCGGCCTACACACGTGGTGGCGCGTATGTGGACTTCAATCCTGACCGCGTCGCGATGCAGGATGCAACGGCACAAATGGCGTTGCTGCAGTTCATGTCGGCCGGCATTCCAACGGTTGCCGTTCCGTCGACAGTGCACTGCGATCACCTGATCCGTGCTGAGCATGGCGCAACGAACGACTTGGAAACATCGCTCAAGGAAAACAAGGAAGTCTTCGACTTCCTTTCGAGCGTTTCGCAGAAGTACGGCATTGGCTTCTGGAAGCCAGGCGCAGGTATCATTCACCAAGTTGTGCTTGAGAACTACGCCTTCCCAGGCGGCATGATGATCGGCACAGACTCACACACACCAAATGCTGGTGGTATGGGTATGATCGCCATTGGCGTTGGTGGTGCTGATGCAGTGGACGTTATGGCTGGCATGCCATGGGAACTTCAGATGCCAAAGCTGATCGGTGTGAAGCTCACGGGCAAGATGAACGGCTGGACGAGCCCGAAGGACGTGATCCTGAAGCTCGCCGGCATCCTCACAGTAAAGGGTGGAACAGGCGCAATCGTTGAGTACTTCGGCGACGGCACTGCATCGTTCTCAGCAACAGGTAAGGGTACGATCTGCAACATGGGTGCGGAAATCGGCGCAACAACATCGGTGTTCCCATACGATGCGTCGATGGAGCGCTACCTGCTGTCGAGCGATCGTGCTGACGTCGCAGCACTTGCGAACACAGTTGCAGAACACCTGCGTGCAGACGACGAAGTGTTCGCAAATCCATCGGCGTACTACGACCAAGTAATCGAAATCAATCTCGACACACTCGAGCCGCACATCAACGGTCCGTTCACACCAGACCGTGCAATGGAGCTCTCCGAATTCGTCAAGGCAGTCAAGGACAACAACTGGCCGGAAGATCTGCGCGTTGGTCTCATCGGATCATGCACCAACTCATCGTACGAAGACATGAGTCGTGTTGCAGCCATTGCAGACTTTGCAACGAAGAACGGACTCAAGGCGAAGGCCGAGTTCACGATTACGCCGGGCTCCGAGCAGGTGCGTGCAACGATCGAGCGCGACGGCATTCTTGCCAAGCTCGAGAACATCGGCGGTACGGTGCTTGCCAATGCATGCGGTCCGTGTATCGGACAATGGAAGCGTCACGACGTGCAGCAAGGCGATCGTAACTCGATCATCACCTCGTTCAACCGCAACTTCACAGGTCGCAACGACGGCATCAAGGAAACGCACGCCTTTGTTGCATCGCCAGAAACAGTTGCAGCGTTTGTGCTTGCTGGTAAGCTCACAACGAACTTCATGAAGGAGCCAATCGACGGCGTCATGCTGCAGCCACCTGTTGGTGACGAGCTTCCGGCACAAGGCTTTGTTCCAGATCCAGCCGGCTTCATCGCACCAGCTGCTGATGGCAGCACGGTATCGGTGGTGATCGATCAAGCAAGCAACCGTCTGCAAGCACTCGAAGCCTTCAAGGCACCAGTCGCATCCGAGTACATCGACATGCCACTGCTGCTCAAGGCGAAGGGCAAGTGCACAACCGACCACATCTCCATGGCCGGACCATGGTTGCGCTTCCGTGGTCACCTCGACAACATCTCGAACAACATGTTCATCGGCGCCATCAACTACATCAACGACACTGCCAACAGCGTCAAGAACGTGTTCACCGGCGAGTACGCTGAAGTACCAGCCACGGCACGCGACTACAAAGCACGCGGCATTGCATGGGTTGTTGTTGGCGACGAGAACTATGGCGAAGGCTCATCACGTGAGCACGCAGCCATGGAGCCACGCTTCCTCGGCGGTAAGGCTATCATCGTGAAGAGCTTCGCGCGCATTCACGAAACCAACCTCAAGAAGCAAGGCATGCTGCCGCTCACATTTGTGAACCCAGCAGACTACGACAAGATCCGTGAAGGCGATCGCATGTCGATCGACATCACTACGCTCGCTCCCGGCTCAAACGTCACGCTCACAGTAAAGCACGACGACGGTAACAGCGAAACGATCGAACTCAAGCACACCATGAACGAGCAACAACTCGGCTGGTTCAAGGCCGGCAGTGCGCTGAACCTCATCGCAGGACGTTGATAGCATTCGCAGGCACGTAGGGGCGAGACCCTGTCTCGCCCCCTGTCTCGCCCACCTATGTCGCCTGTGTCTCGCCCACCCACGTCGACCCACAACGATCACATCAAGCCCTCTACCATTTCGCTGGTAGGGGGCTTTTTGCATGTTCACCGTCAGACCCACGGGACGACCACGTAGGGTCGACCCTACGTTTCCTCGTTCCACACCGTCGACCCACACGTCATGAACGGCGTGTGTCACGTTACGTCCCCGTACGTGTGCTGAATCAACCAGCGCGTCTCGTAATGGCGCACGTGATTGTGTTTCGTACGTGGAGAACATCGTGAGCAATCTCGAGAATCGGATTTGTGAACAGCGCAGCAACCCGACTGACGATGGTGTAAACAACGAACCTCTGTGTAGAGTTGAGCCTGATACGGAATTGGCGATATTTGGTGTCGCCACTACGTACACTAGCCAGCAGATACGGGCTACCACAATGAGTTCTCATCGTAACCGCCGCCGATTGTTCTTTTTCAGAGGAATGGGGTCTGCGTTCCGCCTTCACCCCAACCGATTATTCGTAGAATGGCTCGATGATCATTCACGCAATTCTGACGTAGATCGAATGAGGCAGGATGTAGAGATGGTCGGCTCGGACATGCGGAGGGTAATAGATCAGCATGTCGAACAGTTGACTGTGAAGTAACGTAGTGGCTAGTGTGTCGGAACACCTTCATTCGGCAGAGGAACCTGATCCGAACGCCAACGTCGTAATGCAGGCAAAGCAAGTTGTGATGCACACACAACAGTGGACTGGTCCATTACCACCACCATCAGTCTTGCACCAATACGACGAAGTGTTTCCTGGTCTTGCCGAGCGAATCGTAACCTCGATGGAACTCGAGCAACAGCACAGGCACGCACTAGATCGCAAACTATTCGAAACGCACCGCGATGCATTCAGTCGCGGCCAATGGATCGCGGCCACCATCGCACTCGTCTGCCTGGTACTTGGATTTGTGTTGGGGTACAACGGTCACAGCGCTGCAGCTGTTGCATTTGCGACTGGCGGTCTCGGCCAAGTAGTACTTGCCTTTCTTGGTTCGCGCGATACTGGAAGTAAGGACGCGGAATAACTGGACTGTCATTCCAGAGGATGCTCGCACGCACATATCGCCCGCCTATCTCGACCCACAACAATCACATCAAGCCCTCTCCCATTCGCTGGTAGGGGGCTTTTTGTATGTTCACCGTCTCACCGACCCTCCCGTCTCACCCTCTACGGAGCCCCCTTATGCATCGTCGCCGATTTCTTGCCGCAACCATTGGAGCATCAGCACTTGCTGCACATCGTTTGCAGGGCGAGATGTTTGCACCATCGAAGCCGGTGGTGATTTCGACATGGAACTTTGGTGTGCGCGCGAACGTGGAATCGCTTCGTGTGCTGCGCGAGGGTGGAAGCGTGCTCGATGCAGTGGAGCGTGGTGTGATGGTGATCGAGGCGGATGACTCGAATGGAAGTGTGGGGCTGGGTGGACTCCCCGATCGCGATGGGATCGTAACGCTTGATGCGTGCATCATGCATGGCGATGGGCGCGCGGGCTCGGTGTGTTTTGTGCAGGGCATCAAGCACCCGATTTCAGTTGCGCGTATGGTGATGGAGCAGACGCCACACGTGATGCTCGTTGGAAAAGGGGCTGAGCAGTTCGCTCGCGAACAAGGCATCAAACAACACGACAACAAGCTGACCACTGAGTCCTGGAGGGCGTGGACGAAGTGGCTTGCCGAGAAGAAATACAGGCCCGTGATCAACATCGAGAATCACGATACGATCGGCTTGCTGGCAATGGATAGCAACGCAGCACTCGCTGGTGCATGCACCACGAGTGGACTCGCCTTTAAGATGCATGGACGTGTGGGCGACTCACCGATCATCGGCGCTGGACTGTTTGTTGATGGTGATGTAGGGGGCGCTACATGCACGGGTCTGGGCGAAGCGGTGCTCCGCACATTGGCATCACATCTCGCTGTTGAACGCATGCGGATGGGCGACTCGCCACAACAAGCATGTGAAGTGGCAATCAAACGCGTTGTTGCAAAGAACCCTGCATGGCGCGAACTCCAAGTGGGCATTCTCGCGCTGCACCGCGATGGTTCACACGGAGCGTACAGCATTCAACCAGGATTCACCTACGCACTCAACGATGACGTGCGCACGGCAGCATCGTACGTGTAACTGCTGTACCGCTTGACGAAACATTCTTGTCCAAACGCCGTAGTAGCCCGGCCAATTGACGAACTCGCCGCACCACGTACCACATCATAACGGCTACAACCTATGATAACTGCACAACAACGACGCTTTCATGTGCCACTGGCTACTACAATGTTGTTGATATGGACACTCATGTACGCGGTTGTGCTATCAGCCCAAGTTCGAACAACCGAGACATCTGCGAACTTGCCCAAGTGGACGAAGCTCGAAACGGAGCAGTACCCCGGCAAGCAAGACGACATCTTCTTCGTGAACGCGAATGTTGGGTTCTATGGTAATGGGAGTGGGAAGATCTTTCGCACGACCAATGGGGGCACTACTTGGAAAAGTGTGTTTGAAAAGAAAGGCACATACGTTCGGTGCCTCGCGTTCACCGATGAGAAGCACGGCGTGATGGGCAACATCGGCCCAGGGTACTTCCCAGGAGTTACAGACACTATTCCACTCTATCGCACCGAGGATGGAGGAACAACGTGGTCTGCCGTCACTGCTATCGAAGGTGAACCTGTCGTGGGCTTATGCGCATTCGACATTGTTCAAGTTCCGTTCATCAACGCAGGGAATCTGGACTATCGTCCGCGCATCATTGGCGTTGGCCGCGTTGGCGGTCCGGTAGCCTACATATGGTCGGACGACCTCGGGAAAACATGGAAACAAGGTAAGGTGCCGGACATTTCTGCAATGGCGTTTGATGTCAAGTTCCTCGATGACCGCCACGGATTCATTGCCTCTGCGACACACACTGACGTCTCCCAATCACATGCGCAGATCATCGCGACCGACGATGGTGGCGCGACATGGCGCGAGGTCTACCAGTCGACACGTCCCTTTGAACTCACGTGGAAACTTAGCTTCCCCTCGCGCGATGTCGGGTACTGCACGATTCAGTCATACAATCCTGACCGTTCAGCATCTGCACGATTCGTAGCAAAGACCACTAATGGTGGAACGACGTGGACGGAGCTCAAGATGGTGGATGACCACAGGTTTCGCGAGTTCGGAATCGCATTTCTGGATGAGAACGTGGGATGGGTTGGCGCTATGCCCCACGGAATGACCACTACCGACGGCGGCAAAACGTGGTCCAGGGTCGACTTCGGCAATGCCGTCAATAAGATCCGTCTAGTTCAATCTGACGAAGGTGTCACCGGCTTTGCAATAGGTCTAGATGTTCACCGCACGCAGATACGTCACACCAACACCGACAAGTAACACAAGTTAGCTTTCGTTGTGTGGCATCTCTACATCATCGTCCGGACCCGGACCGAGGAAGATTGCAAAGCCTTCTTGGGCGATGATCTTCTTCACAAGGTTCAGCGCTTGCTTGTCCGACGGGAACGAGTCTTCCCAGACCGATGAGTGGTCGTGATCATCCACGACTTCGAGGTACCAATCCGAGCCCCCCTTCTCGCGATAGATGTAGACGTCGATCGAACGATCGTGTTCGGAGATCGTTTGCGTCAGCGGAGAATACTCGAGCTCTGGGTCGTTGGTCATTGCATGTACGAAATGTGGACCTTGAAAATACACTTTCGTACGGCATCTGCAGGGGGCTGAGGTGCATGCGCATCGTCTGGAAACAACACCACAGCCGTGCCTTCGGCAACATGCACACGTGTACGTGGCACGTCGTGGTAGAATTCGATGTCGGCATCTTCATCGTATGGCTTCGACACGAGCGCACATGATGAAAGGGGCGACCACATGATGTCGAATGATCCGTGCAATGCGATCTGCACATCGATGTACTGACGGTGCGCCTCAAGAGATGCAACCTCGTTGCGATGAACATCGTCAGCGACGATCACAAAGCACTGGTCGCCATCTACGTCGTATCGACCCGGCTCTGCGGCATCAAGATCATGCGTTGCGAGGAATTCGCGCACACGCACAAACCACGGCAGATGTGCAAAGGCTATAGGCGAAGCGAGGGTATCGACGATCATGGCAGTTGTAGGATGTGATGGAAACTCTGCTAGTTTACAACATGCTTCACACTCTCCTCGTGATCATTGGGTTATGCGCCGCGAGCATGGCCATGGCGCAACCCTTCGTCGCACAGCGCTATGCAACGCGCTGGACGTCGAACGTGCGCTATGCAGAGGCGAGGAATTTTCGTGGAGGCGTCGATACACTGCGCATGGACATCGCGGAGCCTGTTGGTGATGGCGCTTCGTCACGTCCGATGATTATGTGGATTCACGGCGGTGGGTTCGCACAAGGTTCGCGTGCCGATATGCGCGCGGTCTGTGAGCGCTGGGCAGCGCGTGGCTATGTTGCCGTGACGATCTCCTACCGACTTGGCTTTTACAGTCCGTGGCCAGTTGATCCGCCCTTCGCGTACGACACAGCGGAGGTTATCCGCGCGTGTTTTCGTGGCATTCAAGACGTGCGCACCGGACTCAAGTTTCTCGTGACGCAAGCGCAGCAGTATCGCATCGACACATCACGCGCTGTGATCGGAGGCGGAAGTGCAGGTGCGATCCTCGCATTGCATTGTGCTCTGCTCGATGATTCCGATCAACTTCCACCGGTGCTTGGTGCGATTGGTGATGTGCAGCGCGCATTCGACCGATTCCCACGTCCGAGCCTTGGTTCGCTAGACGGGCATGCATACCCAGCAACGCCGCTTCCTCGTCTGCGCGCTGTGATCAACATCTTCGGCGGGTTATTCGATCTTCGCCTTCTCAATGGCAAGGCGTTCGTTCCCACGTACAGCTACCATCAACGCAACGACCCTGTTGTGCCGTGTGGTATCAACAGGTGCTACTGGGGTCTACCGTTTGATGTTTCAGCAAACTACCCGCGTACCTTTGGCAGCTGTGCGTTACAGGCAGAACTCATTCGACGCGACTATCCATCAACGTGGCACGAGACGTGGATCCATGAGGGTGGCGAACACGCAATACACAACGAATCCGCGGTCGATCGTGCTGCTGCGGTCTTTTGTGCACGCCAGATCTCTGAACCAACATCCGTCGTCGAAGCCGACATCACAACATCGCCCCTGCTCGACGAGCAAGCTGATGTATACAGCCTTACAGGCGCATGTATCGCTCAAGGTTGTTTGCGTACAACAATGAGTACGTTGCCCGACGGTACATATGCCGTGCAATCGTTATCCCGTCGCCGCGTCATCATTGCAGTTCGCAGCGGCAACATTTTCAGTGCTCAGTCGCGATAGCGGTTGAAACCTGACGTTTGTCATAGTTCGCTTCGATAGAACTCTCGATTATTGAAACAGTAGTCGTTCGATACATTCACCATAGGGAGAGAGTGATGAAGACGGATCTCAATGTTGTTATCCAACAAGTGTTGCACCACCAGCAGGCACCATGTGCAAGCCTCTATCTGAACACACATCGTACGCAACCGGAACGTCGCGACGATCCGACACGCTATCGAAGTCTGGTGCGCGAGATTCGCGATTCGCTCAGCACTGCGTACTCACCTGCTATGGTTGCTGAACTCGTCGCTCCATTTGAACATCTCGAGCGCAACGAAGAGTTTTGGAATGCACGAACCGAAGGCATCGTCGTGTTTCGATCACCAGACGTGTTCCTACGCTTTCACGTTGATCGTCCGGTCGGCGACCTCGCAGTCGTTGCTGATACGTTTCATGTAAAGCCCCTTCTCAAGCTTCTACAAACCAGCGATCGCTATCACGTGCTTGCGCTTACTCGTGATGTGGCTCATCTCTACGTGGGTGATCATGACGATATCGAGGAGATTGATCTTGGACCAGACGCACCGATGACGCTTGAGCGCGCACTCGGTCATTCGCTCACAGAGCGCCAGTTTACACGGTCTAACTCAGGCGGCACGGAGCGTCATGTTGGCCACACAACTACGTCCGATGAGATTGAGCTCGACACGGAGAAGTTTTTCCGTGTAGTTGATCGTACCGTTCTTGAGCGTGCCTCACGCACGGATGGTCTGCCGATGATCCTATGCGGCGTAACAGAGTTGATCGGTGAGTTTCGTCGCATTACGCGCAATCAAAAGATCCTCACTGATGCGATCGCAACACATCCAAGTGCACTCGAACGACGTGAAATGACCAAGCGCGCATGGTCGATCATCGAGCCACTTGCCACGCAGCGCAGTCTAAATCTGATCGAAATGTACCGCAATGCCACCGCGCGTGGGTACGGACTCGAAGATATCGTGCAGGTAGCGCATGCTGCGGTAGAGGGTCGCATTGACACGCTACTCGTTGAAGACCAACGCGAAGTACCGGGCAAGATCGATCCCGTCACAGGAGAAATCGTATTCGACGACCTGAGCCAACCGGACATCGATGACGTACTCGACGATCTGGCGGTGATGGTGCTGCGCATGAAGGGTACCGTGCAGGTACTTCCGGCACAAGCCATGCCTACAGCCACTGGCGTGGCGGCAATCCTACGATACTAAGCTTTCGGTGGTGGGTGTAACCGTAGCATGCTGCGAGGGTATCTTGTAGCATGCTACGTCGTTTTGTACTCCTCGCTATGGTTACCATGAGCATAGCTGCCTGCGCAGACTATGTGAATGGACCCTTTCATCCACGCGGTGGAGATGACGACGACTACACCACGGATACAACTGGCGGCTCGACAGACACCACAGGTGGTGGTGGCGACACTTCCGTGTGTTTTACACGCGACATTCTACCGATACTCATCTCGAACTGCACGATGGCAGAATGCCATGATGCCATCGACCCTGAAGAAGACGTCGACCTGACATCGTATACGTCCATCATGCAAGGGCAAGAGCGCATCGTGCGACCTGGCAATCCTGCCGAGTCGAAACTCTACCGCTCGCTCATCGAAACCGACCGCGACGAAATCATGCCTCCACCGCCTCGATCGCTCACGGCGGAACAGATCGTCTTGGTTGCCCGCTGGATTCGCGAGGGGGCTCGCAATCGCGACTGCTCGAAGGACAGTGCGGGTTGCGACACGACAAATGTGACCTACACCACACACGTCCAGCCCATCATGCAGCGCTCCTGCACCGGCTGCCACGGTGGCACGAATCCGAGCGCTGGCATCAACCTTACCGACCGTACCGTTGTGGCCACGATGGCCACGTCTGGTAGACTCTACGGTTCGATGGCTCATCTCGCGGGATTTGCCGCAATGCCACCAAGCGGTGGCAAACTGGACGACTGTACGCTTGCAACCATCCAGGCGTGGAAACAGCAAGGTTTACGATAGCGAATAACCGAGCTAAGGCTCGACAAATCATGAACTTCCGTTCATCGACAATCGACTCGCGGGTTTGCCGTCCTATGCCCCGTCGGCGTATATTTGTGGTTTCCGCGCTACGGCGCATTTCTCCCCAGCTGAAGGAAACGGATGAGCCAGAGGATCGGCACCAACTCACGAGGATTGTGGCTACTGGCCGCCCTGTTGGTGTGCATCCTATTCGAAACCTCGGCCTTCCGCAGCTCAGAGACCCCAAACACGGGTCCGGCTGTCAAATCCAGACGTCCGCCTGTCCCTGATTCTGCCCGCAAGCGTCCGGTATTCCCAGACGAGTTCAGCGACCTTGATGAAGACGCATCCGTCGCTGGCGAGTGGGATCCCGAAGTCACCAACAACCTCGAACGTGCACGGAAGCGCTACCTCCGCGCCTTGACACTCGTTGAGCAGAAGGACACAGCGCTTGCCGCTGAACAGTTCGAAGCAGCAATTGCTGAACTGAACGATCTTGCGTCGTACCCTCGCATCGAAGAAAACCTCGACTTCACAGACCTCGTACAGGCGGTGATCGAGGACTACGAATCGTATATCCAGAACATCGACAACCTCAATGAAAACTCGTCGGTGTTCATCCTGCGCGAGCGCTTGTTCGAAGAGATCGAGTCGGCTAAGCCAGTCGTCGAGACCATTGCTGTTCCCGCACCGGAACCGCCGAAGACGCTCCCAACAACAACGATCCCGCTGACGTACAACGAGTTTGTACAGAAGAACATCGAGTTCTTCGCAAGCCGGCCAGTCGGACGTAAGTTCATGCGTGTTTCGCTTGAGCGCTCGGGACGCTGGTTCGATATGATCAAGCGCATTGCTGCAGAAGAGAACATGCCGCCGGAAATCGCGCACCTTGCGATCGTTGAATCCGGGCTCTCGCCAAACGCCCTCTCCCGTGTTGGTGCAATGGGTATGTGGCAGTTCATGCAACCTACTGGCGAAGAGTACGATCTCGATGTCACGTACTGGGTGGATGAGCGCCGCGACCCTGAGAAAGCTACGCGTGCTGCGATGCGCTTCTTGAAGGACCTATACAGCGACCTCGGCGACTGGCATCTCGCGCTTGCTGCATATAACTGCGGCGGAGGTGGTGTGCGGCGAGCGATTCGTAAGTCGGGTCTCGACAAGCCAGACTTCTGGCAGGTGCGCCCGTTTCTTCCTCGTGAAACTCAACAGTATGTTCCGCGCTTCATCGCAACCTCGCTCATTGCGGCAAACCGCGAACAGTACGGCTTTGGTGACGACTCGATCAAGCTCCATGCGCCGCACGAATATGAGACCGTCACGGTCACCGAAGCAGTGCAGTTCTCTGCACTTGCACAATGCGCAGGCATGACCGTTGATTCGCTCCGCGAATTCAATCCAGAACTTGTCCGTAAGGCGACACCACCATCTGGCGCCTACAATCTTAAGGTTCGCAAGGGGGCTGGCGAAGAGTTCCGCAAACGCTACGCTGCACTCACAGAAGAAGACAAGCGTCCGTTCATCACCCACAAGGTTGGTCGCGGCGAGACGCTGGTCTCGATCGCACGACGCTATGGTGTGTCTGGCGCAGAGCTCGCAGAAGTAAATAGTCTCAGCGGATACAAGGCGAAACTCCGCCGCGGCTCATTGTTGCGTGTTCCGTCGACATCAGCAACGCGCCAAGCAGCCGAGGCATCAACAGAAGCAGAGACACGTCCGGCAACCACACAATCCTCGAAGCCGGTCGCAACAACTGCAGCAACCACTCCAACAGCAGCCCCGGCAAGCTCGACACCATCGTCGGCTGCGACGCGTACGCATCACGTTGTACGCTCAGGAGAGAACCTTACAGCAATTGCACGTCGCTATTTGGTTAGCATCAGTGATCTCCGCACATGGAACGGGCTCACGTCAGGCACAGATAACATCCGCATCGGCGATACGCTCGTTGTGGCAATCAATGCCACGCCTGCAGCTCGCGAGCCAAAGGTTGAGCAGCTCTCCGTTACCCGCACAGTCGAGCACCGCGTTCGCAAGGGTGAAACCCTGCAGTTGCTCGCATCACGCTACGAGACGTCTGTCGACCGAATCCGAACGCTCAACCGCATGAAGCCGAAAGCCGCTCTACAGCTGGGTGCTACCATTACAATCGAAACCGGTCTATCGAAGCGCCAATTGGCAGCGCTCGCAGAGGAAGCTGAGCGGGCAAACCGACCATCTACCTACCGCGTAAAGTCAGGCGATACCCTTACGGAGATCGCTGAACGCCATGGAACAACGATCGACGCCCTCAAGGCCAAGAATCCAGAGCTTCGCCGATCGTCAATTGTTCGTCGCGGACAGGTGATCAAGCTCAACTAGATCGGCCTGCGCCCCGTATCTTTGCCGACCATGCACGCCATCATCCCCGTAGCCGGTATCGGCACCCGACTTCGCCCCTTCACACACACGTTGCCAAAGGTGTTGGTGAACGTTGCGGGCAAGCCAATCTTGGGTCATATCCTCGATACACTCGTTGCACAAGGCGTAACGAGTGCAACCATCATTACGGGATACAAGGGCGAACTCGTTGAAGATTATGTGACATCGAACTACACACTCGATGTGACATTTGTTGAGCAAGACGAGATGCTTGGTCTTGGCCATGCGATCTGGTGTGCGCGTGAATCACTGGGTGAAGCACCGGTACTGATCATTCTCGGCGATACGGTGTTCGACGTTGATCTGTCGGTGCTTTCGTCACGACAGTTTTCGTCGCTTGGTGTGAAGTACGTCGACGATCCACGTCGCTTCGGTGTGGTGATTGAAGAAGGGGGCTTTGTAAGCCGCCTCGTCGAAAAGCCGGAAACACCAGTATCGAACATGGCAATCGTCGGGCTCTACTACATCAGCCGTCCAGTCGAGTTGCGCAACGCTCTTGAAACACTCATCACGAATGATCTGCGCACGAAGGGCGAGTATCAACTCACCGATGCGCTACAGCTTATGGTTGATCGCGGCGAGAAGTTCACAACGTTCTCAGTTGACGGATGGTACGATTGCGGCAAGCCAGAAACACTCTTGCAGACAAATCGATTCCTGCTTACCAAGCGCAACGCAATGCCGACAGCGCCACAAGGCTGTGTGTTTGTGCCCCCTGTTCATGTAGATCCAACAGCAATCGTTGAGCACTCTGTAATCGGACCCTACGCGTCGATCTCGAAGGGCGCTGTTGTACGCAATGCTATTGTGCGCGACAGCATCATCAGTGATGCAGCAACGGTATCGGACATTGCACTCGATCAGTCGATCATCGGCGAAAACGCCGAGGTGACGGGTCGCTTCTCATCGATCAATATCGGCGACGCATCAATCGTCCGCCTTTCCCAGTAACAGAACAATTCTCGCTCCATCACATTTCTCCGGTTTCATGCAGTACATCTTCACCTCAGAGTCGGTATCCGAAGGACATCCCGACAAGGTTTGCGATCAGGTATCTGATGCCGTCCTCGATGAAGTTCTTGCCAACGATCCAACTGGACGCGTAGCATGCGAATGCTTTGCAACAACAGGTATGATCGTTGTAGGTGGCGAGATCACGACATCACATTACATCGATCTACCAAAGCTCGTGCGCAAGGTTATTCGCGAGATCGGCTACGATCGCGGCGAGTACCGCTTCGAAGCAGACTCATGCGCCGTGCTGAACGTGATCAACAGCCAATCACCTGATATCGCTGCCGGCGTTGACACAGGTGGTGCTGGCGACCAAGGCATGATGTTCGGCTATGCGTCGAACGAAAACGACGAGTACATGCCAACGGCTATTCACCTCTCGCATAAGCTTGTTAAGCGCTTGGCCGACATTCGGAAGAACGAATCGGCCCTGATGCCGTACCTCCGTCCGGATGCCAAGGCGCAAGTTTCAGTGGTGTATGGAGACAACGGCGAAGTTGTGAGCGTAGATACCATCGTGGTGTCGACTCAGCACGACCCAATGAACAATGCACAGGCACGCATCACGGAAGACGTGATCGAGAATGTGGTCAAGGCAGTCATTCCTGAGCACCTCATCACAGCCGAAACCAAGTATCACGTAAACCCAACGGGCGTGTTTGAAATCGGCGGACCGCACGGCGACACAGGCCTGACAGGTCGTAAAATCATCGTTGATACCTACGGAGGTCGCGCACCACACGGTGGCGGTGCGTTCTCGGGCAAGGATCCAACGAAGGTCGACCGGTCGGCTGCCTATGCAGCACGCCACCTCGCCAAGAACATTGTTGCCGCAGGCATTGCACGCGAGTGCACGATCCAGCTGGCATACGCCATCGGCGTGGCCCAGCCAGTATCGATTAACGTGAACATGCATGGCACATCGGCTGTCAACGAGCGGGAGCTCGAATCCTTCATCTGGAAGGAAATCGACCTTACGCCAGCTGGCATCATCAAGCGCCTCAATCTCCGCCGTCCGATCTACCGTCCGACGGCTGCCTATGGTCATTTTGGACGTCATGAGTTCCCATGGGAACATCTTGACCTCCGTGACGTGTTTACAAAGAACTTTGCCTGATCACTTTCTCACTCCCAATACACCTCGTATGGCTACAACGACCGTCAAGAAGAAGAACACATCCATCGCGTCGACCAACGGCGTGCATAAGAATGGCGTGCACAAGAACGGTGTGAGCAAGAGCTCAGCAGCGTCGAAGGCACTAAAGACACCAGGCCGCGTTGCCAAGGGTCAGATCGCACACAAGGCTGGTCAGTACGCAGTAGCGAACATGGACCTCGCCGAGTGGGGTCGCAAGGAGATCCGTCTCGCTGAAGTCGAGATGCCGGGTCTGATGTCGCTCCGTCAAGAGTACAAGGGCAAGAAGCCTTTGAAGGGGGCTCGCATCGCAGGCTGCCTTCACATGACGATTCAGACAGCAGTGCTGATCGAGACACTCGTCGACCTCGGCGCAGAAGTCACATGGTCGAGCTGCAACATCTTCTCTACGCAAGACCACGCAGCTGCTGCAATCGCAAAGGCGGGCATTCAGGTGTTTGCGTGGAAGGGAATGAACGAAGAGGAATTCGATTGGTGCATCGAGCAGACCCTGTTCTTTGGCAAGGATCGCAAGCCACTCAACATGATCCTTGACGACGGTGGCGACCTCACGAACATGGTGCTCGACAAGTACCCAGAACTCGTCGAAGCAATTCGCGGTCTGTCGGAAGAGACAACAACAGGCGTGCACCGTCTGTACGAGCGCGTCAAGAATGGCACACTCCCAATGCCAGCCATCAACGTGAACGACTCGGTCACGAAGAGCAAGTTCGACAACAAGTACGGCTGTAAGGAATCACTCGTCGACGCGATCCGTCGCGCAACCGACGTGATGCTTGCTGGTAAGGTTGCTGTTGTTGCTGGCTACGGCGACGTAGGCAAGGGCTCGGCTGCATCGTTGCAAGGGGCTGGCGTACGTGTGATCGTAACGGAGATTGATCCGATCTGCGCACTCCAAGCTGCAATGGACGGATTTGAAGTCAAGAAGATGATCGATGCAGTCAAGGAAGCCGACATCGTTGTAACAGCAACGGGCAACTGCGACATCATCTCGGAGAAGCACTTCCGCGCGATGAAGGACAAGGCCATTGTCTGCAACATCGGCCACTTCGACAACGAAATCGATATGGCGTGGCTCAATAAGAACTACGGCAAGTCGAAGGTCGAAATCAAGCCACAGGTCGACCTCTATACGATCGGCAAGAAGGACGTGATCGTTCTCGCTGAAGGCCGTCTCGTGAACCTCGGCTGCGCAATGGGTCACCCATCATTTGTGATGTCGAACTCATTCACCAACCAAGTACTCGCACAGCTCGAGCTGTGGAGTAACCACAAGGCCTACAAGAACGAAGTCTACATGCTTCCTAAGAAGCTCGACGAAAAGGTTGCACGCCTCCACCTCAAGAAGATCGGCGTGGAACTCGAAGTGCTCAACGACAAGCAAGCCAAGTACATTGGCGTCGAAGTCAAGGGGCCATACAAGCCGGACTACTACCGCTATTAAGCCAACAAGCGATATCAATGAAGGCGAGACTTACGAGTCTCGCCTTTTTTGTTTGCGCATCACGTAGTCGTTGAGCCAGTACTCACGATACGGAAGATCAACGGTATCAATGATTTCATACCCGAGCTTCTGGTAGAAGTCGACCGCAGAGTTGTACCGGTTGACGTTGAGGAGGAGCTCGTCTGCGCCAAGATCGAACACGTAACGTTCGACCCATTCCAGCAGCGCCCTTCCCACACCGCCGCGCTGCGTTGAGGGTCGCACATAGAGTCTGTGCAGCTTGTATCGCTGCGGGTCGTCCGGCGAGCAGTTGACATAGGCAAAGCCGACGACGGTGTCGCCATCAAGGGCAAGGACATAGGTACCCTCGTTCTGCTCAATCTGACGTGTGATTGCCGGGATACTGAGCAGGTCCTCGAACATGATCGCGATCTGCTCCTGCGAGATGATATGCCGGTACGTCGGCTCCCAGGTGCCGCGTGCCGCGTCATGAATCTTCACGACATCGTCGCTGGACGCCAGCCGAATTGCGAACTCCACTGTACGGTCTCCCTCGCTTGGGGTGTCGGGAACTATCTCGCCTTCTTCTGCATTCACAGGTATAATGATGGGGTTAAGCTTCGGCTTGCCCCTACAATCCGACCCCAGGCGAGTGCAGACGCCTGGGGTTTGTTGTTGTTAGCGGAATTGGAACTTAGATGTCGAGGTTGCGCACGTATTGCGCGTTGCGCTCGATAAACTCACGGCGCGGCTCAACAGCTTCGCCCATCAAGGTTTCGAAGATGTGCATTGCTTCGGCTGCATTTTCGATGCTCACGCGAAGCAGTGTGCGTGTTTCAGGATTCATCGTTGTCGCCCAGAGCTGATCAGGGTTCATCTCACCGAGACCCTTGAAGCGATTAATCACAATGCCGTCGGCTGTTGCCCCTTCTTCCACTGTTGCTTCTGGCTCTTCTGCCTCTACAGCCTTTTCAGCATTCTTTGCAGCCTTCTTCTCTGCCTTCTCCTTGCGGATGCGCAAGATGATCTCGTCGCGCTCTTGATCGTTATAGGCGTAGAATTCCTGCTTGCCCTTCTTGAGCTTGTACAGGGGCGGCTGCGCGATGTAGAGCTTGCCGTCGGTGATGAGGTCTGGCATGTGCTTCCAGAACAACGTCAGCAGCAGTGTGCGGATGTGTGATCCGTCGACGTCGGCGTCGGCCATGAGAATGATCTTACCATAGCGCGCTTTCGCTGAATCGAAATCGTCACCGAAGCCAGCACCGATCGCTGTGAGGATCGTGCGCACTTCTTCGTTTTCAAGCACCTTGTTCAGACGTGCTTTGTGTACGTTGAGGATCTTACCCTTGAGCGGAAGAATCGCTTGGAAGCGACGATCACGGCCTTGCTTTGCCGATCCACCGGCGGAGTCACCTTCGACGAGATAAATTTCGGTGTCCTCAGGAGTGCGCAGCGAACAGTCGGCGAGCTTACCCGGGAGTGAGCCGCTTTCGAGTGCCCCCTTGCGACGGATGAGATCCTTCGCCTTACGGGCAGCAGCGCGAGCTTCAGCAGCCTGTGTTGCCTTTTCGATGATGTGCTTGGCAGCACTTGGATTGGCATCGAGATACTTCGAGAGTTCTTCGTTGACGATTGAGCGAACGATGCCTTCTGTTTCGCCATTGCCGAGCTTGGTCTTTGTCTGACCTTCAAACTGGGGCTCGGCAACCTTGACGGATATGACCGCTGTGAGACCTTCACGGAAGTCTTCGCCGGTCAGGTTGATGTCTTTCTTCTGCAAGTTGTTCGACGCCGCGTACGCATTGAGAGTACGCGTGAGTGCTGAACGGAAACCTGAGACGTGCGTTCCGCCTTCGACGGTGTTGATGTTGTTCACATACGAAAGAAGTGTTTCGCTGTAGCCTGAGTTATACTCGAAGCATACGTCAACAACTGTTTCAACGCCGGACTCGTTTGTAGCAACGCCCGACATCAGAATAGGCTTCGTGATCACCGTTGCATTCGCATCCATGTAGCGCACGAAGTCAACCAACCCACCACGATACGCGTAGACATCCTTCTGTCCGTCACGCTCATCGCTGAGTGTGATCGTTACGTCTGGATTCAAGAACGCAAGTTCGCGAAGACGCTCAGCAACCTTCTCGTAGCGGAACTCAACCGTGCGGAAAATTGTCGCGTCAGGCCAGAAACGCACAGTTGTTCCGGTACGTGAAGACTTGCCGATCTCTTTCACCGGACCCTGTGGTGCGCCAATCTTGTACTTCTGTTCGTACATCGTTCCTTCGCGCTCAACCGTCACCGTCAGATCTGTCGAAAGCGCATTCACGCAGCTCACGCCAACGCCGTGCAGACCGCCCGACACCTTGTAGGTGTTTTTGTCGAACTTGCCACCGGCGTGCAGCGTGCACATGACCACTTCCAGCGTGGAGACCTTCTTCACGGGGTGGGGTCCGACAGGGATACCACGGCCGTCATCACCAACCGAGCACGATCCATCGGAGTGCAAGGTGATCGTAATGTTGCGACAGTATCCAGCGAGCGCTTCGTCGATCGAGTTATCGACAACCTCTTGGATCAGGTGGTGAAGTCCGCGCTCACCAACGTCGCCGATGTACATCGCAGGACGTTTGCGAACAGCCTCGAGTCCTTCAAGGACCTTGATACTGTCTTCGTTATACCCAGCAGGGACTGGTGTGGTTTCTGACATACAATTCTCCAGTGTGTGGCGTGCCGTTAGCGAATGATGATCTCACGGACCAATTCACCACCAGCACACACGTTAATCTTTTGACGTAATTCTTCTCGACGAAGCACAAGCTCGCTTCTCCAAGGGGCTTCCGGTACATGCACTCGAAGCACACCCTGATCGAACGACCGCAACACTGTTCGCGCTGCGAGCGCTTCGCCTACCACGTCCTGCCAATACCTCGGCAGACGTGCTTTTTCAAGTTCCGGTTCGAGTCGATGTTGTTTAACAAAGGACTGCAGCAATTCCGCGAGTGCATGCATGGTTACGCAGCCTCCGCAGAAGGTACGTGACGAGACGATGCGGCACTGTCAATCACTACCCGACCATCAGCAACACGCATCAGCTGCACATCCACGCGTCCGCCGCGCACATTCATCAGTCGATCCATCATCGACACGACTTCATCGCCATCAGTCGTCGTCACAAAACACTGCATCCCCATCGCAACAATGCGCTCAAGGACACGCGCACAACGATCACGATCAAGCTCGCTGAACACATCGTCGAGCAACACAACCGGACGCTCAGAGCAATGCTCGTGCAACACATCGCACTCAGCGAGCTTCAATGCTACTAAGAGCGATTTGTGCTGTCCTTGTGACGCTGTCTCGCGAACGAGACCACCATTGATATGAAATGCTATCTCGTCTTTCTGCGGACCAAACATTGTGCTCTCGCGGGACATTTCACGCATGCGCAGTTGCGATGCAAGCGCACGATATGCTTCTGCAATATTCGCTGTCGTGAATTCCGCATCAGGCGACAACGCCCCCTGCATACAAACATCAGGCTCGTAGGCGATGTCGATCATCTCGTCTACGCCTGACACAGCCTGATATGCTTCACGCACGCGTGGTGCGACATCAGCGATCCACTGTCTGCGACGTTCCACGATCTCTGCACTCACCATCACAAACTGTTCGGTCCATACATCCAAGCTCGCCTGCATTGCCGCACCAGCACCCGATTGAAGCACAGCATTGCGCTGCTTCAACAGACGACGGTGTTCGTAGAGCAACTCGGTGTACCGCTTGCTTGATTGCGCCATCACACCGTCGATAAACGCGCGACGTTCTGCCGGACCACCAAGCGTAATGCTCTTGTGATCAGGCGAAAGCGCGACCACAGGAATCTCTCCAATGATATCACGTGGCGTCAAGTTCGATCCATGCGCCGTAGTGATGCGCTTGCGTACGCCCGGCTGCACCGCCACCGACACGCGGTACGGCACGTCCATGTCGCGCATCGCGTCGACATGCGCCACACAACGCTCCGCGCCGCGACGAATCAATGCGTGATCCGTCACCGGTACAAAGCTCTTTGCGAGCGAACACATGCTAATTGCTTCAAGCACTGACGTTTTTCCCGATCCATTTCGTCCGCTCAGTACATTCACGTCGCGCGCGCACACCACATCGCTGTGCTCGTGATTTCGCACGTCAGTGAGTGAGACAGAGCGGAGAACCATCAGTGATACCGTTAGATCTTCACAGGCATGACAAGCATCAGCAGCGAGTCGTTGCCTGCGCCCGGCGTGATCAAGACCGCACGAATAGGCGTCGAGAACGTCATCCGAACGTTGAGGTCTGGATCATCATCGGCAGAAATATTCTTGATTGCTTCTTCGAGGAAACGGTAGTTGAACCCAACCTCGAAGCTTTTGCCGGAGAATTCGCAAGGGATTGTTTCTGTACCCTTACCGCCCGAATCCTCATCCTCGGAATGCACCGCCAACACGGTCGATTCCATCGAGAACCGCACATGACGTGTATTCGAGTTTGCAAACAGCGACACACGCTTGATTGCACTGAGGACTTCACGCTGATTCACAACAAGCGACTTGTCGTTGTCTGATGGAATCACGTTCTGATACGGAGGATACTTCTCGTCAATAATGCGCGTCGTTATCGTCATCGAGCCGATGGAGAAGCGCGCGTGTGTACGCGAGACAGCCATCTCGACATCGCTATCGATACGACGCAGCAGATCTACTGCGCGCGACGGAACAATTGCTTCAAGGCCCGATGGGAACGTTGCGCCGTCAGCCGCCTTCACAATTACACGACTGAGACGAAAGCCATCTGTAGCAACCGCCGTGACGTTGTCGCCGTTGAATTGGAAGAACACACCAGTCATGCTTGGACGATACTCTTCCGTCGACACAGCAAAGACTGTTTTGTTTGCCATGCGCGACATGTCTTCCTTGCGGAGCGATGCCATCTGTGCGTCCGGAAACGGCGGGATCGTTGGGAACTCCGCTGCATCAAGAGCCTTCATCTCGAACGAACCTGTAGGCGTGCGCACCGTTACCAGCTGCGAATCCTCGTCAGCATGCACTTCAATCGTGCCTGCATTACCAAGCTCTTTCACAAGATCATGGAACTGACGTGCTGGAATCAGCAGCGCTCCATCGATCTCTCCCGCAACCGGAATACGCAGCGAGATCGTAATCTCCTGGTCGGTCGCTGTGAACGTCAGCTCACTGCCGTCCAACGCGGCGTGAATATGTTCGAGTACAGGAATAGTGCTCTTCGCCGGAATTGCCGGCAGCACTTTTTGCAATGCCTTCTGGAGGTCAGGAAGCGCAACAGTAAACTTCATGCGAGGATTGCCAAATAAAGGGTCAGGAGGCGCGGATTCACTACTTTTGAACTAGCGAATCTACGAACCATCGAATCGCCTACCAACCGTTCAACGTGCTGTTTCTTCTGTATCCATGATCACTCCTTACGGTCGCGATAACGCTTTTTTGATGTTGGGCATCGGCGCATGCCTCCTGTTGCTCGCACTCACTCCGATGCACGTTGCGTTGCAAGGACTGAGCGTTGCGCTTGGGATGCTGGTGATTGCCTTCACATTGTGGTTCTTCCGCGACGCTGAGCGCCCCCTTCTCACAGAAGCAGCGACGAATCCGGCCCTCATCATGGCCCCTTCCGACGGCAAGGTGGTGAATGTAGACCCCGTAGCGCACAGTCCGGAACTGGGTGGGCCAGCGGTCCAGATCAGCATTTTCCTGTCGCCGGTCAACCTGCACGTTAACCGCTACCCGGCCAGCGGCACTATTGTCGAGGCACGGTACATCCCTGGGAAGTACCTGATGGCGTTTAACCCGAAGTCGAGCACCGAAAACGAGCGCTCGATCTTTGTGCTCGACACCCCGGCTGGACGGATCTCGTATCAGCAAATCACGGGCTTTCTGGCCCGGCGTATCGTGTACGACACCAAGACGGGCGATACCGCACGTGTTGGCGAGCGGTTCGGCATGATGAAATTTGGCTCCCGCATGGACGTTACCGTGCCTGCCACCGCCGAAGTTTGTGTGCGCCCCGGCGATGTCGTTCGCAGCTCACACACCATCCTTGCCCGGTTGAAGGGGTAAGGGGCCTCCATGCGCGTCACACGATCGGTCATTCCGAACCTCTTTACGCTGGCGAACCTGTTTTGTGGGTTTGCTGCGATCGTGGCATGCTTTGAGGGACACCTCGACCGTGCCGCACTGCTGATCGTGACCGCGGGAGTGTTCGATATGCTCGATGGCGTGGTCGCACGCATTACCCGCAGTACGTCCGAGTTCGGCGTTGAGCTCGACTCCCTCTGCGATGCCGTTTCGTTTGGCGTTGCGCCATCAGCGATGCTGTATCAGGCTATGTTCCACGACTGGCACCAGTGGGGACTTCTCCTGGCGTCACTCCCCGCTCTCGCCGGCGTGCTGCGTCTGGCGCGGTTCAACGTGCAACTCACCAGCATGGAAGACAAGCTGTACTTCCGCGGAATGCCGATCCCTGCCGGCGCGTTTGTGATCGTCTCCTACCTGGCTCTGTGGTTACCATCGGATGTGCTCCCTGCGGAGTGGAAGCCTGCTGCGACTGTTGCAGTAACGGTTCTGACGGCACTCGCAATGGTAAGCACAATCAAGTACGACAACATCCCGCGTCCATCGCTGAAGAGTCTTCGCCAGCGGCCCGTCGTCTTTTCCGTATTTTTCGTTGCTCTCGTCGCTTCGGTAGTCACCGGCGGCAAGGCGCTCTTCCCGTTTATGATGCTGTACGTGATTGGCGGCGCGCTTCGACACCTCGTTGTGTTCCTGCGCGACCGATCAGAACGTGACGACTCGATCGAGGAAGATGATCCAGATCCTTTTACCATGTAACCGCATGAAGACCTACACCGCATCGATCATCGTATCACTCCGTCGCGCAATCCTTGACGTGCAAGGCAAGGCAGTCGAAAACGCGCTTCACTCGCTTCACATGCAAGGCATGACGAACGTTCGGATCGGCAAGCACATCGAACTCGATGTACAAGCGCCAGATCTTGAGTCAGCGCACGCAACTGTGCAAGAAGCATGTGCGAAGCTACTTGCGAATCCTGTGATGGAAGACGTACACATCGACATCGCCGAGAAGGCCGCAGGAGCATCGGCATGAAGATCGGTGTTGTAACCTTTCCCGGTTCGAATTGCAATGCTGATGCGGAGTTTGGGGTAACATTCACCGGCAACACCGCTGTGCGCTTGTGGCACAAGGACACATCACTGCCGAGCGGACTCGACGCGGTGATTCTGCCCGGTGGGTTTTCGTACGGCGATTATCTGCGCACTGGCGCCATCGCCCGCTTCTCGCCCATCATGCAGTCAGTGATCGCCTTTGCCAACGATGGTGGCATTGTCTTCGGCATTTGCAACGGATTCCAAATTCTGTGCGAGTCGGGTCTATTGCCGGGCGCATTAATCCGTAATGAAGGTCTGTCCTTCGTATGCAAGGATGTATACCTTCGCGTGGAACGCACCAACACGCCATTTACACGCGCGCTCTCTACAGGTAGCGTTTTGCGTATTCCGATTGCGCACGGCGAAGGACGCTTTACAGCGCCGGCCGACGTGATCGATGAAATCGAAGCAAACAATCAGGTGCTCTACCGCTACGCAACAGCCGACGGTACATTGTCGGCAGATGCGAACCCGAACGGGAGCATCAACAATATCGCAGGGATCACCAACACACGTGGCAACGTCATGGGCTTAATGCCGCACCCGGAACGCGCTTGCGATCCGTTGCTTGGCTCAACCGATGGCGCAAGTGTGTTTGCAAGCCTTGCACTCGAACTTTCTTCACGTTGATCGTACACGGAGGTCGACATGCCTAATCTTGGAACAACCGAGATCATCATCATTGCTCTTGTGATCGTTCTGCTCTTCGGTGCGAAGAAGATTCCTGATCTCATGCGCGGACTCGGTTCCGGTGTACGTGAGTTCAAGGACGCAGCGTCTGGAAAGGGTGACGATTCATCCGACAAGCGCCCAACAAACGGCGACGGCGCGAACTAAGATGTTTGACGTCGGTGGTGGCGAGCTTCTGCTCATCGTGCTCGTCGTGATTTTGTTGTTCGGTCCGAAGAAGATCCCCGAAGTAGCGCAACAGGTGGGCAAAGGTATTCGCCAGTTCCGCCGCGCACAAGAAGATCTCAAGCAACAGATACGCGACATCTCTGCCGAAATTTCGGTGGAGCAGACGGAGCATGCTACGCCCCCTGCACCAAGCTACACCCCAGCCTCTGAGATTGTTGCTGCACAGCCACCATCACGCGTGGTAGACACATCCACGGAGCAGGCCGACGACGACCAACTCTCACAGGACGCATCACAACCGACATGACGTTTACCAACACACGCACCGCATTTGCATCAGGCACTTCATCCGTTACCGATTCCGTTGACGGAGTCCTTTCGCGTATTGCTGCACAGTCTGACCTCAATGCGTTCCTCGCAGTCGACACAGATGGCGCGCGCCGTCATGCTCTCGAGGCTGATGAGCGCTATGCCTCCGGACTGCAACGTCCGCTCGAAGGCATGATCATCGGTGTGAAAGACAACATTCATGTCAAGGGGCTCCCAACAACGTGCGCATCGCGCATGCTGGAGGGGTTCCAACCGCTGTTCAATGCAACCGTCATCGAGCGGTTGATCGACGCGGGTGCGATCTGCATCGGTAAGACAAACATGGACGAATTCGCGATGGGCTCGTCGAACGAGACATCGGCATTCGGACCAGTGTTGCATCACCTCGATCATGCGCGCGTGCCTGGTGGTTCCTCCGGCGGCTCTGCCGTTGCTGCAGCTAGTGGGATGTGCCATGTAAGCCTGGGCTCCGACACTGGTGGATCTATTCGTCAGCCTGCAGCGTTCTGTGGCACGTTCGGACTGAAGCCAACATATGGTCGCGTTTCTCGCTATGGTCTAGTAGCATTTGCGTCGACGCTCGACCAGATTGGATTGTTCTCGACATCGGTCGCGGACATGCAAGACGTGTTTGCGGTGATTGCCGGGCGCGACCCGATGGATTCAACGTCTATCGACGGAACACCACAGGACGTATCTGACCGCCCCCTTCGAATCGGTGCCATGCCGTTGTCGCAACTCACAGGATGCGACCAACAGATGATTGATGCCTACGGTGCATATCGCGATGCGCTGGCTGGCATTGGCGCGGAGGTGATCGACGTTGTCGTTCCGCACAGTGAAACATGGATTCCAACGTACTTCATTCTTGCCACCGCAGAAGCATCCAGCAACCTTGCGCGTTTCGACGGCGTGCGGTTTGGACTACGTGTTGATGCTGAAGATGGCGACATCACCACGGCCTCGCGCACAGCGGGCTTTGGTCCGGAGGTGCAGCGTCGCATCATGCTGGGCACCTACGTGCTCTCAAGTGGCTACTACGACGCGTATTACGGCAAGGCGCAGCAAGCACGACGTCTCATCAGCGATGGATACGCCGAGATCTTCAAGCGCGTCGATCTGCTTGCGATGCCAACCACGCCAACCACAGCGTTTGAGCGTGGCGCGAAGAAGGATCCCGTGAGCATGTGGCTGAGCGACTACTTCACGGTGTCGGCCAACATTGCCGGAATCCCTGCCATTAGTCTGCCGTTTGGTTCGGACACAGCCGGACTCCCAATCGGAATGCAGCTCCAGGGTCCGATGTGGAGCGACGAACTCCTTATGGCCACAGCTGGACGTCTAGCGCGCACCGCCTAAGTAGCGCCGTTAATCCTGTCCGACAAACGTGATCGGCACCTGGATCTTCTCCGAAATGCTCAGCTTCACGGGGCACGTTGTAACGGCATTCATCAGGATCTTCAAAGCCGGATCGTCCATTGGCGCTGGTAAGCGAATCTCCACGGACAACCGACCGATGCGACGCAACGGGTCGGCTACCATTTCCTTCTTGACCGACACGCGTGTGCCTTCAAGTTTCCAGCCGTGCTTGTTGGCCGCCAGGCCCACGTATGTAAGCATGCAGGAGCCCAGCGCCGTTGCCAGTAAGTCTGTAGGCGAGAAGCTCTCGCCCCTTCCGTGGTTATCGACGGGTGCGTCGGTAACCAGCGTTGTACCAGATGGACCGTGTGTGGCAGCGCATCGGAGCTGGCCTTCGTAGACAAGTGTCATTTCAACCATTGAAACCTCCTGTTATCGTCAGTTTTGTCCGTATTTTTGGAGTCTATCCCACAAAGGACATCTCACTATGAGCGTATTGGTCAACAAGAATTCCAAGGTCATCGTCCAAGGCATCACTGGCGGCGAAGGTACCTTCCACGCATCACAGATGCTTGCCTATGGTACAAATGTCGTTGGTGGCGTTACACCTGGCAAGGGCGGTACAATGTACGCCGGGAAGGGCGACGATGCGTTCACGCATTCCGTACCGGTGTTCAACACTGTTGCCGAGGCAAAGGCTGCAACTGGCTGCGACGTATCGATCATCTTCGTGCCAGCACCAATGGCCGCCGACGCGATCCTCGAAGCTATCGCATCGGATATCAAGGTGATCGTCTGCATCACGGAAGGCATTCCAGTGCGCGACATGATCCCGGTCCAGGCTGCGCTGGAGAAGTCAGACTGCCGTCTGATCGGTCCGAACTGCCCAGGCATCATTACACCGGGCGAGTGCAAGATCGGCATCATGCCGGGCTTCATCTTCACAGGTGGCGGTCCAGTTGGCCTTGTATCACGCTCTGGTACACTCACCTACGAAGCGGTACGCCAGCTGTCGGACGTTGGACTGGGTCAGACAACGTGTATCGGTATCGGTGGTGATCCAATCATTGGCACACGCTTCATCGATGCGATCAAGCTCTTCAACGAAGATCCAGCAACAGAAGCAATCGTGATGATCGGCGAAATCGGTGGCAACGCCGAAGAAGAGGCTGCTGAGTACATCAAGGAGCATGTCAAGAAGCCTGTCGTTGGCTTTATCGCAGGTCAGACAGCTCCTCCTGGACGTCGTATGGGCCATGCCGGCGCGATCATCTCTGGTGGCAAGGGCACAGCTGCAGACAAAATGGCCACGATGCGCGCATGCGGCATCACGGTTGTTGAATCGCCAGCGACTATCGGCATCACCATGAAGAACCTGCTCGCAAGCGCGGGCAAGTAATCCATCCACGCATTCACAGTTTTTCGAACGAAGACACAACACTCAAATGGCAATCGAACGCACACTCTGTATCATCAAGCCTGACGGCGTCCGCAATCAAAACATCGGCAACATTGTTGCGATGATCCAAGCTGCGGGCTTCCGCGTACTTGGCATGAAGCTCACACGCATCTCACCAGCTGTTGCTGGTGAGTTCTACGCAGTACACAAGGAACGTCCGTTCTACGGCGAACTTGTCAATTTCATGTCGAGCGGCGCTATTGTGCCAATCGCTCTCGAGAAGGAAAACGCGATCGCCGACTGGCGCGCGCTGATCGGCTCAACAGACCCAGCAGAAGCTGCAGAAGGCACAATCCGCAAGAAGTATGCAACAAGCAAGGGTGAGAATGCGGTTCACGGTTCTGACTCGGTTGAAAACGGCATCAACGAGGTTGCATTCTTCTTCGCTGAAAGCGAACTGATCAACAACGCCTGATAACACGATTTCACTTACAACGACGTTGGTGATGAACGACGAGGGCGGCTTCCCGCCCTCGTCCTGTTTCTGGCAGTTTTGTGGTAGATTCCTACGGTTTTTCCATGCGCACGAACATGACACACAGAAGCCTTTTCTTGAGCACACTCATCTCACTGTGCTTGGTGACCGTTGCTTCGCACGCACAAGAATCCGCGGCACCACCACGGCGCGAGTACCGTCTGCAAGCACTCTACCGCGCGGGTATTGCACAGAATTACGAAGTGGTTGAGCAAACCACCGTAGAACGCATTCATAGCGATTCGTCCCGCAAGACGTACGAGCGTACAGCCACGTATCAAATCACGGTGCGCTGCATTGAATCGATCGACGGCATCGCAAAGCTTGTCGTAAACATTGATTCACTCGTGTATCGCTTCAAGGCAGCAGGTGTGGAGATCACGTACGATTCGCAGAAAGACATCACGCCAAAGAACTTTGCAGACTTGAACAACTACGCCGGACCGCTTAATCGCACGTTTGAGATGACGGTGAGTCCGTACGGCGAAGTCTCAAAGCTCTCCGGCGAACAGATCGATTTTTGGCGCGACTACCTTCAGCAGAATGCTGCTGACCTGGACTCTGTCGTCTACACGATCTGGATGCAGTCGCTCGATCGCGAGAATCTGCTGCAGTACGGCGATCTTCAAAAGCGCGTCATCCCAGGAACACGCAAAGGTGTCGACTCTACATGGCGTCACGCATACGCTTCACGCATCGACGGCGTGATCTATGAAGGCAATGTGACATCACGTCTTGCCAGCTTTGCGGGCGGACTCTACACGATCATCACCAAGGATACGCTCGCGGCACGCGCGCAACAGCCGATCCATGTGTACGGCATCCCGTACGTGAGTAATGTGCGCGACGGCAAGGCAGTTATCGATAATGAAGTGCTTCTCACTGCAAACGGCACGATCAACGAAGTGAAGCAGATTGCAAAGAGCTGGTTCCGGGGCATTGTGAAGAATGAGACCTTCACGCACAACGTGACCACGACGACGATGTGGAAACTCACAGGTCAGTATCAATGGTGAACGCTCTCGTTCGCGGAGCCCTGTGTTCCGTCGTCGTGATGACGATGTGGTCGTGCTCAACCGACGATACGCCAAAGGATACCACTTCAGTTGATTCTTCTGCCGTCGTTACTGCACGCGATACAGCACAAGCAACAACGCTTACGCTACAACAAGCAGCACTCGATACGTTTGCCGTACGGTACCGTAAGGGTGAGATCCTGCGCTACCGTGTAACGCAAGCATCCGAGGCCGTGCAAGATTCAACTATTGCACAGCAGCGCAGCTCGCACGTGTACACGAAGACCGTTCGTGAAGTGAATCCTGATGGGACGTTCACTGTTGCAATGCGATTCGACTCGATCAATGTTGCGTTCACTGCGCGTAATCGCGCAACCGGTGCAACGATGCTCAACAAGACCTATGCATCTTCCGATTCAGCACAGCGCACCAGTCCAGAGTTCACGCAGTACAACGCATTGCTCGGCGAGAACGTCGATCTCATCATCGATCATCGGGGTGGAATCGTTCGCATCGGCAGTGTGTCCAAGATCGTCGATCAACTTCTCAAGGGTGCAGGACAGAACCCGCCCCCTGGCGCAAAGGAACAGCTTACAGCGCAAGTGCAGGGTGCTATCTATGGTGCCTTCCACGGACAGGAAATCATTCCGTTTCCTGCGAAGCCCCTTGACTCGACAGGTCGCTGGACGAATGCAATGACAACGCCAATTGCTGAACTCTTCACCGTAGCAACAACAGCCACCTACAACGTGACATCAGTCAAGCAAACGCGCAACCACCGAATTGCAACGATCGATGCAAGCGTGACGGGCACAATGAAGGTACGCCCACTGCCGCGCGAAGCAGGCATCAGCGTGTCTATCGACAAGTCGTCGATCACCGGTTCGTCTGCTGCATTGCTAGACGTCGACGGCGGCTACACAATCTCAAAAAAGAATACAATCTCGATGAATGTCACTGCAACTGTTCGTGGTGGACAGCGTGGTGAGCGTCAAACTGTTTCGATGTCGCAAACAATGCGGTACGAAATTGAACTCCTTCCGTAGAGCATATGCCGAAGCAAAAGGTTGATCTTCGAAGTGTCTTTCAACCAAGCGACTCGATCATTTTCTTAGTGATCGCAGTCGGCTTGTTCATTGCAATCTATCTCGACGAGATGGCGGTGCGCCTGATTGGCATCTGCATTTCGATCCTGGGTGGCGTTGCACTCTTCATGATCGTATCACCGCGTCTCACCGACCTCCAGATCATCGCACCGATTCGTCCGTCGCAGACGCCAGATCTGGGGTCGCGCATCGTTACCGACGGCAAGAAGACATCGCAAACGTTTGATCCGGACGCGTATCGCAAATCGTTCGGCTTAACTGAAGGGGGCGATCCATCCTTCGTTGATGAGAAGCAGATCGACTTGTTTGAAGGTCACACCGATCTCGTGCAGCGTCCTGCAATCGAGCCACCGGCACCTGTTGTGCGCCCCATTGCGACACAGACACCACGGCCGCAGCAATTCATCGAGCACACGGATACAGAGTCGAGCATTCGCATTCTCGGCACGAAGAAGTCGAAACCAGCTGCCGCACCGAAGCTCGTAAGTGAGCTTCGTCAAGAGCACCGCAAAAATGCGGAGCTCAATCCAGAGGCACCGATCGAGGAAGCAACCTTTTCGTCTACAACAGCCACGATTACGGGTCCAGTTACCGACGAGATCCAACTCTCGGAAGACATCATCGTTCGCCCACGTTCCAAGTCGCGTCCGATACCACCGCCCGAGCCTGCTGTTGAACAGCCAGCACCAGCGGAAGCTCCTTCGGACGAGCCACCAGTTGATGTCCAGGCAGAAGTCGACATGGGATCAGAACTCGTCGCATCAGATGCGCCCGATGTTGCACCAGATATCGTTGCGAGCGACGAAGAGATTGTTGCCGAAGAGATTGTCGCTGAAGATACTGTTGTTGAAGAGTCGGCCGAACCGATTCGCGTTGGCGACGACATCTCGGACCTCGTCAGCGAGACATCCAAGCCACGCGAGACATCCCGTCGTTCGCCTGCTGTTTCTCTGGCAACCTTCGTCAACGACGACGAAGAAGATCTTACCTCACAGGAGCCTCGACGCGAGTTCGACTTCCTTCTTAATCGCGTGCTGATGGTTATTCGCTCGGCAACGAATGCCCGCACTGCTGCGTTCCTGTGGGTCAACAGTGAACGTCAGCAACTCGTCGTAGAAGCGAAGATTACTGAGGCCGAGGACGAGTTCACTCAAGAGCGCAAGATTCCAATGGGACCCGACGCTGTGAGTCAGATCGCTCGTGAGGGTCGTCCGGAGATCATCACGCAGATTAGCGCAACAGCCGAGCTCGATCTGCTACCGTACTATGTGAAGTCAGCACAAACTGTTTCGTTCATCGGTGTGCCGGTGTATTACGGTGGGAATGTCGTTGGCATCCTGTGCGCAGATTCGAAGATCGAAGATGCGTATTCCGACATTACCGTTGGCTTCTTCGGACAATTCACGAAGCTGATATCAGGTTTGGTGTCGTCGTACACGACGCGCTACGATCTAATGCAGGCATCGAGTGTTATCGAAGCCACACGTCAGTTCCGCGAGCACATGGGTGGCGCGCCATCGAACACGCAGCAGATCATCCGCGCACTCTTTGCTACGCTGATTCAGCACATGGACATCAGTCGTATCGGCGTGGTAACATTCAACCGCGAAGTCGGTGCATGGACGCTAACGGATGCACGCTCGGCACTTGATGATGGGTACCGTCAGAACGTTGGTACATCGGTCGACCTCACAACAACTGCTGTTGGAGAGGCCATCAATGGAGCAACGACCGTCATCCGCTCAGCAGACGATCAGGGTGCGCGCGTTCTCAACAATGAGCCATCGCTCGAGGTTGGACAGTTTGTCGCCGTACCGCTGTCGACAGCATCCGAATCCTACGGCGCACTGTTCATTGAGAACGTCGTTGCGCACCTCGCACAGCAGGAAGTCGCCCTAGCGGCAGCTATCGCCGAGCAGGCAGGAGCACTCTTTGATCAGCTCCGCAAAGAAGAGGATCTCCGCACCGCTGCGTTGCTTGACCACGGCACTGGTGTCTTGAACGAGCAAGGCTTCGAGATGCGCGTTCGTGAAGAGTTCGCACGCGCTGTCGATTACAACCTGCCGTTGACGTTGTGCATTGTGCATCTCGATCCATCACGCGCTTCGGCAGAACAGCGCGAGCACGCAGTCCTCCACGTCCTTCGTATGATGAAGCAACAGCTTCGTGAATACGATATCCTTGCACGCATTGATGCCGATCATCTCGCACTTGGCTTGGTGGGTTACAAGTCGCAAGAGGCACACAATTGGGCAGAGACCATGCGTCGTGATATTGCCAGCACGCCTGTTGACGTGGATGGCAAGCGTATGTCGTTTACTGTGTCGATTGGCCTTGCTCAGGCGGAGCCACGCGAAACGTGGGACGATCTGATCGCACACGCGAATGCCGCACTCGAAGTAAGTCGTCGATCAGGCAATCGCGTTACAGTGTTCGCGTAAGCGTTAGTCGTTGTCGGGTCCGGCAGTCGAGAAGCGCACAATCACCGGACAGTGGTCGCTGACCGCATCGGCCATTTGAGGCTCGAGAAAGGCGCGTGTGTTCTCCATGCGCTCGGATCCCTTCATCACGCGCTGCTGCGCTGACGTCGACACCACAACGTGATCGATCGTCGTCCAGTTGTCATTCTTGCAGCTTTTCAATGCGCCCGTGAGGAACTGCATTGACGAGCTTTCGAGCAACGGTGTGAGCGTTGCATTCTGACGTCGTGACGTGAAGTCGTTGAAGTCGCCTACGATGATCACATCACGTTCCTTGCCAGCAGCAACAACGGAGTCGGACCAACGCTTCAGCAACGCAACTTGCTCGAGACGGATCTGTCGCGATTCATCGCGGAGCTGATTTGTGCTGTCGTGACGTGACGTGCTCTTAAGGTGCACAACCATCATCACCCAGTCGAATGAGCCCTTTGTGCAGCGCACCACATATCCAGGGCGAAGTCCTTTACGTCCGAGCTTCAGTGCGTCATACGTTCCCAGCACTTCAACGTTGATGCCCTTGCGGACGATGATTCCGACATTCTGCTTGATGCCTGCATCTGCGAGGTAGCCGGTGTATCCGTCGAGATAGCGCGTAACACGACGCAGTGCTGCATCGTTTTCGACTTCTTGAATACCGAGGACGTCGACACCAGTTCGTGCGATCACATCAGCAACTAACAAGCACTCCTGATCAGTGCGCGGCTTTGTGTCCGATACGCCATCACCGAGCCATTCGATGTTAAATGTCCCGATCGTCACCGTGGTGTCGGGTGACCCCTGCGGTGTCTGACATGCCACGAGTAGCGCGCACGTTGCGGCGCTGATCATCACACGAAGGTTCTTCATCATCGTCCTGTGAGTACTGCCTTGGCGATATAGCCCGCAACCTTTGGGTTTTCTTTCAACCGTCGTGTCGAGTAGCCGTACCAGTCTTCACCAAATGGCACATAGATCCGCATACCGTGACCAGCCTTTATCAGTGAATCACGTCGATCCTCGCGGACGCCAAGCAGCATTTGAAACTCGTAACGCGATGCATCACTACCACGCTCACGCACTTGTCGTTCTGCGTCGACGATGAGTTCCTCGTCATGCGTAGCAATGTGCGTGCGACCCTCTGCCGAGAGGAGAATGCCGAGCAACTTCTTGTAGTTGGCGCGCACTTCATCTGGATCTTGAAACGCATGTTCAGCAGACTCAACGTAGATGCCTTTGCACAGACGTACCGACGGCGCATACTCCAGCAGCGAACGGATATCCGTTTCGGAACGGCGCAGATATGCTTGAATCACAACGCCAACATTCGAGCGTCCATCGCGGCGGAGGCGGCGGTAGAAGTCGAGCGTAATGTCGGTGTATGGCGTGTTCTCCATGTCCATACGAACAAAGATGCCATGCTTAGCTGCTTCATCGACGAGTGAACAGAGGTTCTGATAGGCGAACTCGTGATCGATATCAAGTCCGAGCGAAGTGAGCTTAACGCTTAGATACGACGACAGCGAATGCTGTCGAATCGCGTCGATTACCGACGCCTGTGTCGCTGTCTCGTGGAGCGCGCGCTCACGCGATTCAACGAATTCACCCAGCACGTCGATTGTTGACGTTGCACCCTTTGCCATCAAGTCCTTCGTCACGCGAACGGCATCAACGAGTTGTGGCCCAGCGATATATCGCTGAGCCACAATGCGTACAATACTCTTCGGGATGATAGGAAGACCGGCAACAACGAGGCTATTGAAGAGACTCACGTCGTCAGATCCTTCGGTAGTTGGTTATCGAACAATCGCCAGTGGAGCCACCATCATGCGTGAGCCCACACGAACGCCAATCTGATACGAACCAGCCGCTACGCTTGTAATCGGAAGTTCCAGTGTAGTAACACCTTGTGCAAGCGCTACGTTCGCACGGAGCATGATCTCACGTCCATCCGTCGTGATCAACACCACCGATGCATCAGGCGCTGCAACAGCAGCAGACACATCAAGGCGAACGACCGAAGATGCAGGGTTTGGCGAAACACGTGTGAGTGCAAAGCCCGCTTCTGCAGCATCCTCTTGGACTGATACTGGTGCGTCGCATGAATCAAGGCGGAGTGCATTGCGAGTGTCAAGCACCGCTTCAGATTGCGCGTCGATGACGCGAAGCTTGAGCATCGTTCCTGCAGGGACGTTGTTCATGTTCACGTTGCGACTAAAGACCTGCCACAGGACAGTTTCGATGGTTGATTGCTGCGTTGCTGAACGCCAGTTCGCACCATCATCTGTTGAATACTGGATGCGGATCGCTGGGATAAAATCAGCACTCCAGCGGAATTGGTTCGGCTGATTCTTACACAGCGAGCCGTTTTCAGCAGGAATCTCGAGTGCAAATCGACGAGCACCGATTGCGAATGGCTGGCTTGTTGACGGTACGTTTGGTGCACTCAGTGCGCTCACCTTGATGCGAGCATTTTCCGTTGTCACCTGCGGCACTGTCCATGCGAACGATGTTCCTGTAGACGACTCTTGCAATGTCTCCCACGTTGTACCATCAGGAGCAAACTCAACCTTAATGTTTCCGACGCCCTGACCCTTCGACCAACGAATAGTATACGTCGAGCCCTGACCAAGTCGCTCGCCACCCTTTGGCGCGTCAAGCGTTACAGGGATGCTGATGCGATAGCTTGCAAGTGATGTATCGTTGACAGACGGATTCGATGCGTCTTCTGCACGAACCCAGAACGATGTCACACCAAGTGCAGGAACACTCCAGAGATACTGACGATCAGCAGCATTGACGTTCGGGGCAAACACTGTCCATGGACCATTCGCACTCGGACCCCAAGCAAGATTGATCGCAGAGATGCGTGCTGATGCCCAGCGGATTGTCATCTTCTCGCCAAGGCTATACGCATCTGTACCGCGTGGCTCTGTGATCGTGATTGTCGGCTTTGTAACAAATGGCGCGCAGGAGCTCGCGGCAATCCACCCACGCATGCGCTCTGCAACACGCGTACCGAAGGTTAGCGGCGTGCGACTACCGTTGGCAAGATGGCAATAGCTCATGATCGTGCCCGGCACAACACGACGCAGTGCTGGCTCGGAGAAGCAACCGTCCGTACCGTCAATACTCAGCTGACAGGTATCAACAGGCGGACTCCAGAAGCAATTATGCGTGTGGAATGCGCCGATGTTGTGGCCCATTTCGTGTGCGGCAACAAAGACATCCCATACAAATGCATTTGAACGGTTCGGATCGCCCGGAATGTCATTCGCATTGAGATACACTGTCGAGACGCCGTAACCACCGCGATGCCTCTTGTTACATAGGCCATTGAGGTATGCAATGCCACCAACGAATGATCCACCAACAGGGCGAATCAACGCATACAAGTGCGCAATTGTGCGGTCAACACTGTTCATACGACGTGACCAGTCAAGCGAGAACTCGCTCAACAGTTCACCCGGCTCACGGCCGTCATAAAAGTACCCTGACGGTTCATCCTGCGTGTACTTCTCGAAGTATCCCATGTACAGAAGTGCGTCGAGCTCCTGCTCGTACGTTTGCGCCATAGCTGCGACCACCTTGATAAAGTACTGTGCGACTTCCTCGTCGGTATCACCGCGACGCTTCATCACGCTGTCGATGTCTTCTCGCAGAACAACTGCAATTTTGAATTCACGGAGATAGTCAGATTGCGCGCCTTCGGCGCCCTTTGCCTTTGCTGGGATCGACATCTGCTCGGCTGCCTTGTCGGCATCGATTGGAAGTTGCTCATTACCACACACAAAGCGCGACAGTGGATCAACACCAAACATGACTGCTTCATCGGCAATCGTGTGGAGTGTGGCATCGCTCTGACGTGCGAGTGCATAGTCGCGACCGATCACCGTGCGCTGTCCATTCGCCCCTTGCACAAAACCAGTAACATTGCCATCACTGTAGTGGATCGAGACATTCGTCGATGGGTCGCCATTGACCGTTCCGCGGTACGAGATCACTGGACGCACCTTCATGGCAACCTTGCCCTGCTTCGTGTGCGTGTAGAACTCCGTGTTGGCATCCACGACACCGCGTGTGCGCTCGAGGACGAGCGTTGCGTTTTCGTTCCATACCAGCGGGAAGTTGGTCAGCGTGATGCGCTGCTCGGCGATGTCAAAGACCGACCGTGCGACGGCATGCTGCAACATCACCGGACGTGCAAATCCGATCTGCTGAACGCTGGTTTGGCTCTTGAGCGTCACCGGCACGAACATCTGGCGTGCGTCTACAGTGCGCTGAGCGAAAGATGGCGTTGCGACGATCCCTGCGATCATCACGAACACCATGGCAATAAACAGGTTACGTGTCATGGGCCACTCGAAGTGAAACGAACGGTAAAGATACACAATGGACGTGACGCAGGAGTTCCCTAGAGGGGCAAGGAAGTACGGCTTCGTAGCACGTTGAGAATGTCGTCATGGATGACCGTACGTTCTCGAGCGCCGTCGATCACAACCATTCTGTCGGGGTCGTCCTTGGCGATGGCCAGGTAGCCTTCGCGCACCCGCTCGAAGAATTCCCGTCCAGCACGCTCCATCCGATCTGGCTCGCCGGCTCCCGTGTCGAAGTGCATGCGCTGTTGCGCCTGCTCGAAGGCCACATCGATGAAGAACGTCACGCTAGGCATGACCCCTCGAGTGGCTATTCGGTTACATGATCTGACGTGGTCCATGTCGAGCATACGGCCGTAGCCTTGGTAGGCGGTGGTGCTATCGACATAGCGGTCGCACAGGATGACTGTGCCTTGCTCAAGCGCCGGTTCGATGACTTTTTCAACGAGCTGCGTGCGAGCCGCGCTGAACAGCAGTAATTCAGCTGTTGGAGTGATCGTCTGCTTGGTACTGAGGAGAATTTCGCGGATCGATTCCGAGAGCAGTGTCGCACCCGGCTCACGGATCGTCATCACGGTAGATCCGTGGTGTTCGAGCACGTCACGAAGCATCACAAGCTGCGTACTCTTGCCACTTCCGTCGATACCCTCGAACGAGATAAACATTACGAAGCCCCCTGAATAGCTGGCGCGACCATGACGACGATTTCGCCTTTCACTCCACCACGCGCGCGGAGCGTTGTGGCAACGTCGGACGCGGTACCGCGAATGTACTCTTCGTGCATCTTCGACAATTCACGCGCAACGACGACCCGACGGTCGGGTCCGCCGATTGATGCAATATCGTCGATGAGTTCCTGTAACCGATACGGTGATTCATACATCACCACCGTGCCGTGATACGCCAGATGCGTCTGAAGAAACTGCGCACGCCCCTTCTTCTGCGGCGGAAAGCCGACAAAGCAAAAGACGTCTGTGGGCAGACCCGAGGCTGCCACTGCGGTTGTTAGTGCCGATGCTCCCGGCAATGCCACCACGCGACACCCAGCTTCGATACACGCTTGTACGGCTCGATACCCGGGGTCGCTAATGCCTGGCATCCCTGCATCGCTCACCAGCGCAACGCGCTGACCTTGCGACACACGATAGGCAATCTCGGAAGCGCGCTCGCGCTCGTTATGCTCGTGATAACTCAGCAAGGTCTTACGTGGTACATCATACTTCTTGAGCAGGGGGCTGGTATGGCGTGTGTCTTCGCAGACAATCACGTCGGCCTCACGCAGCGTCTTTACCGAGCGAAGTGTCATGTCTTCGAGATTGCCAATCGGTGTTGGCACAAGAAACAGTGCACCGCCTGCATTCGGTGTTGCTGCAGCAGATTGCTGTGTCTGCTCCGTATCATCACGCTCGCGCTTCCGCGCAAAGAAGTCGCGTAAGAGCGCACTGCACTCTTCTTCACAGACGCCTGTACGAACCGTTGCTTGATGATTGAGACGTGGGTCGTCGAGAAGCTCGAACACACTTCGGCATGCGCCCGTCTTTGGATCCGCCGCACCGTACACAACGGTTGGAATTCGCGCCAAGAGAATCGCACCTGCGCACATTGAGCATGGCTCCAGTGTGACGTACAGCGTGCACTCCTCGAGGAACTTCTCTCCGATCGTACGAACAGCCTGTTCGATCGCAACGATCTCTGCATGTCGCGTGGGATCGCCCATGCGCTGAATTTCATTCGCACCACGACCAATAATGTCGTCACCACGCACGATGACACAGCCAACAGGAACATCGCCCACACGACCCGCCTCTTCGGCGAGCACGAGGGCTTCCTGCATGAAGTGTATGTGTTTGCGAGCGACTTCCGACACGTTACTTCCCTTGACGGGCTTCCTCGTATTGCTGCGTTTTCCCGGGATCGAGGAAGCGAAGATCTGCCCATACTTGTGGGTCGCTCACTCCCTTGAATATGTCGGCGATCTCTCCCGACTTCGCATCGAAGAACGCTTGTAGGGCGACGCTGCGATTGGAAATCTTCGTGCGCTTGAAGTTTGCCATGTCGTTGATTACCTGGGCGAGTGCTGTTCGACCCTCGTTCTTGTTCTCGCCATAGACATCGACTGCTTCGTGGTAGTCGAAGAATAAGCGGCGCAGACCCTGATAGCGCATGTCGTTGAGTTCCGTTACCAGCGCCATCCGCGTAAACTGTCCAGGCTGATACACCGTGCTGAACTGACTGACGCCTTGTGCGTTCCCGGTTTGTGCAATCGACAATGCAGCCTTGAACATGTCCGTGCCACCGAGGTCGTCGTAGGTGTCCATGTCGAGTCCGATGGCAAGCATCATATAGAAATCGAGGACGCTCGTGAACTGATCGTACCGCAGCGGCTGGTACACCAACGTCGGACTATTCGACCATTCAAAGGTCCAGTCTTGATCAAACACCCGAAGGAACCCTCCACCAGTACCCGGCTCATTGTTTACCAATCGCTTGGTAACAATCGACAGGCGAGCTGAATACGTATTGCCGTTGCGACCATTGAGATAGATCGTAATGTCAACGGGAATGCGCGGTCCATCCCAGTCCATGCCCGTATACCGGTTGGACTGCAGGTAGTTCTTCACCGTCTCAGCCATGAGCATCACATCCTGACGTTGGTCAAGCGTAAGAGGCTGCATATCGACGCGGACCGTCGGCTCGAGTTCCTGCGCCGTCGCCGTCACAAACGGAGCACAGAATCCCACGATGAGGGAAAGCACGAGTGCAAGGATGTTGTTGTTCATGATGTGTGCCATTCAGAATCAGTGGTGGACGAATCTACGGAGCATCGCGTTGATGGCGGTGATGTTCCTAGGGAGCCCCCTACTCACATCGCAGACAAGCGCAAGCGGTTGTGGCGTGGCAAGTGAGGTAGACGCAGCAGAGGCTCCTGGGTTGCCTGTCGCCTCGGAACTTTCCCTCCGCGCACGCCCCGCACCGCTGGGAATTGCCGAGCTGTCATCCCTCCGCATTGCTCTGGGCATCGCGAGCATGGATGCTGGTGGCTGGATCGAGGGCCGTGGTGGTGATGGATGGACGGAGCTGCATGTGGGGGCTCGACTTCGATGGTCGGTCGACTCAGGTGTCGCGGTCGGCATTGCACCCCGTCTGACCTCTCTATGGTTTCGTCAATTTCCGTCGCAGCATCGCGTGGTTTGGGATGTTCATGCTATGGTAACGGCTGGGTCGCTAATCATCGGGATTGCACTGCGTGAATTGCCCATCGCAACACTAACGTCACGTCCGTCTCTCCATGTGGGCGGTGCGCTGCGATTTACCGATGCCGATGTGGCAATCGACATCGGCATGAACGCCGCTACAGAGCTCTGGGTTGGATGCACGGCAGACCTGCGAGCTACGGAATACCTGCGCATCATTGGCGCCGTACGCACACAACCCGCGTCGGCACGTGTCGCTGCTCGCGCTACACTCGACGAGCATCAGTCGCTCGTGTGCTCAGTAGCGGTTCGACGTGACCTTGGCATCGTACCGGAGCTCACATGGACATGGTCCTTCGCGGAATAGTGCTGTGCGCTGCGCTTGTGATGCTCGCCGCTACATGCAGGGCCCAGGATGATCTCGATGGACCTTGGCTTGCACCAACACTCGATGCACTCGAGCGCTTTCGTGAAGATCCTGTGTGCTTGCGCTGCGCAACGTCGACATCGCTCACGCAGATTCCCGGAATCTCACGTCGTACGGCATCACGCATCGTTGCTGCGTGTCGCTCAGCATCACTGGTCTCCATTGAGCAATTGGCCGATAGTGTGTGTGCATCTCCGGAACAGTTTCTGATGCTCAATGCGTGTGCGACGCTTACGTGCACATGCTTCACGCTCATTCGATCGCTTCGTGCACGAGTGCGGATGCGCGAGGGGAACAATCCGCAGTACGTCACGCGAGTTGATGCGACACACGCCTACGGAGTCGCAGGTGCTTCCCTTCAACGCACACCAGACGCCACGAACGCATCAGCATGGCTAACGGCCACCTTCGATGACGTCGACATTAGCATGGGCGACATCGCGTTGTTGAGTGGAACGGGGCTCCTGCTGGGCACTGGACGGACTCTTGCACGTCGTGGCGTCGATGTACTTCCCGCGTCTACTCCGGTGATCGCTACCCGTCCGTGGCCATCGACAGCGTTTGATAATGCACCTCGTGGCATCACTGCACTGTGGCGGAGCGCAGCGTTGCCATTGAGCATTGGCGCAGCAACATGGATTGATCGCGCATCATCTGAATCAGACATTCATTCATCACTGCATCTCCAGACACACATCGCTTCGATTGACGTATTTGGATCCGTCGTGCGAAGGTCGCAGTCTGCACGCCCTTTCGAGGCAGCCTCAATTGCACTGTCGCACTATCGCGACAATCTACAGGTGTCGGCAGAGCTTCGTGGATCGAGCGCCATGGTTGATGCAGCACACCTGATTGCGGGCTATAATGCTGATCGCACAGATGTCGTCGTAGCTGCGTGGACATACAGTCCGGACTCCGAATCCGCACTTGGTTCATCTGCGCTGGGCACAACGCAACCGCGAAATGATCGTGGACTTCACATTGCAGCACATCATCGATTCTCGTGGCAGCTTTCGCTTGCTGCCTCAATCACCATGAGCGAGCGCATATCTCGCACCTACCTCGATCCGCTACCACCATCCACCACCGATCTCCGGTGGGATGCCGAATTCCGTCCGACACGCGCAACGCTACTGCGCCTGCGCCTTGCACATCGTCGCTCTCTCGTGAGCGAATCGACGCCTGATGGACGAGCGATGTCGTCACGCATCTTTCCTCAACTACGCATTGACTGCGAGAGTCAGATAACACGACGAATCATGCTGCGAGGAAGGTTGGATCTGCGCGGAGCGCGCACCGATGCAGATCAGTTCGATGTTGGTTCAATGCTGTCGGTAGTGTGTCGCGTACAACTCACACGAACGCTCACGCTCAGCGCACAGGTAGTGCAGTGGAATGCACCATCCTACGATGTTGCATCACGCGTGAGCACGCTGAGCGTGCCGGGAACCTTCGACATCCTTGTGTGTACCAACGTCGGTTCGGCATTGCACATGCAAGCGCGATGGGAGCTTCCCTACAACTTCGCACTCGCAGCACACATGCGTCACGAGCAGCGCGTGTCGCAGACAACAACGCAATGGACGCTTCAGAGTGAGTGGCGGTTACCGCGTGCGAATCAACGAACGGAACGCGTCGGCTTCATGCACGAAATGCTCAGCGATTGATCCCGACATTGGCATCTCAAACGACATACGCTCCGGATGCCATTGCACACCAAGGAGAAACGGCTTTCCACCAAGTGTCGCGTCGCCCCATTCAAATGCTTCAATTGTGCCATCCGCAGAGCGAGCAGAAACAGTGAAGAGCTGCGCGATGCGATCGACCGCTTGGTGATGTGATGAGTTGACTGTCGAATCCATCACACCACAGATGTGCTTAAGGATTGACCCCGACTCGAGGTGTAGGTCATGCATGGGATCAACGCCATCGATCGATCCATGCTGCTCTTGTGACGGACGCTGTGACGGCAGGTCTGCTACGAGCGTGCCACCATAGGCCACGTTCAACACCTGTGCGCCGCGGCAAATACCAAGCGTCGGCAGACGCAAATCACGAGCGCGCTCAATCAGTGCAAACTCCTTTGCATCGCGCTCTTCATCAATCGATGTGCAGAGGCTGCGCAGCTCAGGTTGCTCATATCGCTCAGGTGCAACGTCGGGTCCGCCCGTCAGGAGAAGTCCATCGCATGCATCCAGCGCAGCGACAGCATCATCAACGGAAAGGGGCTGGCAATCCACGATGCGGATTGATGGATCTACGGTGTGGAGCCATGCTTCATAGTTCGCATAACTTGGACTTCCCGAGGCCTTCGAGATCGCAATGGTGATCATACAACAACACCTGAACGTAATGCGTCAATAACGCGGTGATCGGATATCTCTGCGCGGATTGTTAGAACATACCACGCAGGATGCGCCGTAGACGTATCCACGTGCTCGCGTAGTTTACACAGATCTTTTTCTGTTGTTACCAGTCGTGCTCCGTGTCGACGCGCCACCTCGACACACCGTTGAATGTCTGCCTGCGTATATGCGTGATGATCGGGAAACGTGCACACATCGCGTACCTCATACCCAAGCAAACGCGCGGAGTCACCAACACGCTCTGGCTGAGCAATGCCGGCGACAATCACCACCGGTTCACCGTGCGGCAATTGATGTGTTTGATCGTCAGCACTGTGGATTCCCTGCAGAGCAATCGAGCACTGCGCGATGATTGTATCGAAGCGTGTGTACGGACGACACTCATCGGGCTGCACATCACCCATCGTCAGCACGAGGTCTGCACGACGCAACGAAGTAAGGGGCTCGCGCAACCGTCCAGCAGGCATGAGCTTGCCATTCAGTGTCGAGCGATCTACAAGTACGACGTCGATTGCTCGGGCAAGTGCGCGATGCTGAAATCCATCATCGATGATAATGACATCACACGAAATGTTGCGTGAGACGTAGTCGGCTGCAACAGACTTCCGCTCATGTACAACGACAGGCACATTGCAGATCTGCGCATGTAGATATGCCTCATCCCCTGCTTCGTCTACGCCACAACGTAGCGACGTGCCGTCGTGCACCACACGCAACCCACGTCCGCTGCTACGATACCCGCGCGCAACAATTGCAGGACGCAAACCAAGCTGTTGGTAGATACGTACAAGCTCATGCACAACGGGCGTCTTCCCTGTGCCACCAACGGACACATTGCCAACACTCACAACGGGCACTGCTGTACGCGTCACTGCACGACGTCCGCGGTCGTACGCCGCGTTACGCGCTGCAACAATGCGACCAAACAGCGAAGCGATGAGGCCTAGCATTGCACCGAGCCTAGGTGATGAAGCTGCTGCGTCACATCGTCGATCACGGCACTTACATCCTCGCGCGTTGCATGGTCGGGAATGTCAATCGGCATCGAGATATGCAGTGTGATATGACTCCATGGAAGCGGCAACTGGAAACGATCCCACGATCGGTGAAATACCTTCACGCGCGTTGCACGCATGCGCACGAGAATCAGCGGAACTCCTGCACGATGCGCTGCAACGATTGCACCTGCCTTTGCCACATGTGCCGGACCGCGCGGCCCATCGGGCGTGATCAGCGACACGTGATCGCGTGCTTGATCAACGATTACCTGCAGTGCTTCACGTCCACCACGCGATGACGATCCCGCAACAACGGTATAGCCCCAGTCACGCAACAATCGCTGGAGCAACGCACCATCAGTGCTCGGACTTACAAGTGCAACCGGACGCAACGCGCGGAACGCATACCATACCGGGAGCATCTCTCCATGCCAGAACGCAACAACAGACGGACCTGTGGGGAGACGTCCTTCAATCTTCACATCCCATGTGCGCGCAAGAAGTCGCAAGAGTAATGATGCAAGCCAAGCTTTCATCGACGCAGTGCCTCCACAATCAATGATGCAGTGCGCTTGCTCGCCCCCTCGCCGGAGAGCATTGCCCGTACGTCTGCCATTGCTGTTGCGAGCTCTGTACGACGGTTGTTGTTGTCGAGTAAGTCTTCGATCTCACGTGCAATCTGTTCTGGCGTAGCATCGTGCTGGATGTACTCATGCACGACGTTACGCTTGAGCAGAAGGTTCATCATTGTCACGGACGTTACCGTAACGAGACGCTTGCTGATAGCAAAGCTGAGCGATGATGTACGATAGAATGTAGCAAATGGTAAACCTCGGAATGCCGCTTCGAGTGTTGATGTGCCGGCCTTGATGATGCCTGCTGATGCTGTCTGCATGGCTGCATGCGCATCATCTACACATGCAACACCGCGATCCGTGAGAGGCTTGAGAGTGGCATGCTCGATGTTGCGCGCGCGTGCAACTACGAACGAGATGTCGGATCGACGTGCGCGAATCACATCCACAGTCTGCGCTAGGAGTCCGACGTGGTGGTGGAGCTCTTGGGCACGCGAACCTGGCATTAAGAGGACCTGTTCCGGGACGCGCTGATTGAGCGACTGTGGAATCTCCTCCGCAAGAGGATGTCCGACGTACTCGGCGCGGATGCCATGACGGCTGAAGAATTCCACTTCGAACGGGAACACGACGAAAAGTCGGTCGACGGCAGTAGCAAGTTTCGTGGCGCGGCGCTCGCCCCATGCCCAGAGTTGAGGAGCGATGTACCAGTATACCGGCACGCGATGCGTCGTGCGTGCACGCACGCGCGCTGCGAGACGCATGTTGAAGCCCGGGTAGTCAACTGGGATGAAGGCTACGGGACGTGTGCGAGCGATCGCATCATCGCATCGGTGAAGGAGTGACCGGAAGAACCGGTATCGTTTCGCGACTTCCCAGAAGCCTGTGACAGCCAAATCGCGGATGTGAGCCAATGATCGAAGCCCTTGGAGCTCCATTTCGGGTCCGCCAAAGCCCTCGAACACCACCGTAGGAATATGCGTACGAATCTCGGCCATCAGGCGTGCCGCATGGGCATCGCCCGACGGGTCACCGGCGGTGATAAAGATGTGTACGGGCTGAAGTGGGTCTGACGGGAGCATGGCACGGAAAATGATGTCTGCAAACTCGGTATATTCGAGCCACTGACAAACTCTGGAATACAACTATGATGCGTACGCTCCTTGTTCTTGCTCTCGTTTCTGTGATGGGCACCGGCCTTATGGCTGGAACAACTATCCGCATCCTCCCAACTCCACGTCAAGCAAATGTTGACGGAATGCCTGGTGCAAGTATCAAGCGCATGCCGATGGGCGGAGAGTTCCTCCTGACGGTGAACAAGGGTGAAGATGTGAGCTTCTACCAGCTCCAGTGGTTCAAGAATGGTGTCGCTATTCCGGGCGAGACCGGCCAAGAGCTCCGCTACAAGTTCGCGTCGCCAGACATGGCAGGCGTCTACACGGTCACAATGGCCAACCCATGCGCCAAGGTTGAATCGTCACCGATCCAGGTCATTGTTGAGCGTCGTCAGTTCCAAGTAAACACAACTGTCAGCGAGCCACGTGTGATCGCCGGTGTTGATGCTACTTCGCCGTTCGAACTCAGCGACGTTGCTCCGAACCCTGTACAGGACCGCGCAAAGATCACCTTCGTCACACGTGAGCCATCATTTGTTACGATCCGCATCCACGACGTCACCGGCGCTGTTGTCGCGACACTCATCAACGACGAACTCCCTGCTGGTGAGCATACCGCAACAATCACAACACGCGAGCACGACATGAGCTCATCGCTCTACTACGTTGTGATGTCGGCGCCAGGATTTACAGACACAAAGCCGCTACTCATCTCGAAGTAAGCAGTAGTGCTCCGCGAGCTTCACCACAGCACCCTCGTCATCATTGCCGTAGCAGTGGTGGTAGGCTGCAACACACAAGAAGCTGCGACTCCCCTCGATCGAACACTCACATTCCGTGACAGTACGCTCACGGTAATGTCAGACACGTGCACGGATTCGTCGTGCAGCGTAGATGACTGTGGTGGTATCAGCATTGATCGCGTGATCGCCCAAGGCGACTCAGCTGTTGCTTCACGCATCAATACTGTACTCGCGTCAACGTTCCTAACAGCATTGGCTGGACCAAACCCCGATGCCCCAACGGTTGCGTCGATCGGCGAGGCTGTGTCGAACTTTTTGTCGCAGCAAGCAGCGTTCCGCAAGGAAATGCCTGAATCGCCCAGTGGTGATTGGACGTTCATGGGGCGAGACTATGTCGTGCGTGCGGACAGCATCATCTGCGTTCGACAGATTGCCTACAGCTTTACGGGTGGAGCACACGGCAACACTGTAGTCGCGATGCCAGCATTTCGTGCCGCGACCGGCGAGCGCGTCACGTGGCGCGACTTCGTGCGTGATACGAGCGAGTTCATGGCAGCAGCAGAGCGTGCGTTCCGTCGCACCACGCAGATGTCAACGCGTGACACATATGCAAAGGCTGGCTTCTGGTTTGAGAACGAGCGCTTTACGCTTCCCAACGTGATCGGCATCACTCCAACTGGCTACCTGCTCGTGTATAACCAGTACGAGGTAGCGCCCTACGCCTATGGCGTGATCGAAGTGGCACTTCCCTTCGACGCCATCTCTACCACACAACCGTCGTCGAAGTAACGTAGCCAAACGAGTTCGTCACGGCAACACCAAACGTATACGTTTGCTCTGCCTCTATGTCGATCCCCTGCAGCGGAACAACATACCGTGCGACAAGTTGATCGTGATCGCGCACCATCGTTGAGCTACCACGCGGCGCTATGTATCGCTGCTGCTGACTACCCTTGAGATCAATCGTTACGGAACATTGCAGCGGGATATGATCTGCTACATCGACAAGCATGACTGGCGCACCATCACGAACACATACGCGTGCCGCAACGATCGATGCGCGCTCGTCGAGACTCGCTCGCTGTACGTCGCTGTTGCGCGCAAGATGTGCAACGTGGAGCGTACTGATGTTCACTACGCGAGATGTGCGACGTCGTGATGGCTCCGCCTTGAAGTAGGCTACATTCATCATGTCCTGACTACGCGTGCTCACAACACCATCGCCATCAGCAAACAGCTCCGAGAGTGAACCACCGAATACAGAAAGCACCTTGCGAAGCACTTCCTGCATTGCCTGTGGCTGGAGCTTCTTCACTCCATCAACAACGTCGACATCGCCAATTACGCTCACATACTCAACATCAAGCGGATGAGCTCGTTTGTTGAGTCCTGCCAGGAATACGCCATCATCCTCTGGACGTCGGAGATCGCGCACTGCGGGTGCATCAAATGGCACGTCTCCCTCTACCGCAGTCAGCGTCGCGAGTGCAGCCTTGCACGGCTGCGCAAGTACAACATTCTGCTCATCGACGCAGCGCTTGAGCGACGTCTTCCAGTTCCACACACGAGCATAGGGCGAGCCATCGTGCGGTGTGCCGATGGTAATCAGTCGCTTTACGTGGTGGTCACGCAGATGATCAACTAGATACGCACGCGCGGCAAGTCCGCCCATGCTGTAGCCAATGAGAATCACGCGATCGGCACCCGTTACCGAGCGTACGTGATCGATACACGCATTGAGTTCTGTGGTCCATGCACGCACTGAATCAACAGAATTGCGAAACTGCACGGTGTAGAAATCAGCGTCGCCAGTTCCAGCGAGCGAGCGCTGCAGTGCGCCACGTCCATTCACTTTAAGGTCGCCGCCATAGCGCAGACCCAGGTCCTTCTTGAAGTACGTCGTTGCCTCACCATGCCACACATCTGCCTTCTGACCAAGTCCGTGCAGCAAGAGAATAGGATACGGCACCTTCATCGATGAGCTCTTGTTCGACTCCGGAAATGCAGGCAATCCAACAAGCTTGCGCGGCACGGATGTGCACGACGCGATGAAGATGCACAGGAGTGCGAACGCAGACAGTCGTAGCGTCGAGAGCTTATGCATCGATTCTATGGACCAATCGCACACGCTCTACGCGGCGTGGCGTACTCGAGAGCACCGTACAGTCGTACACATCCAGCACAATGACATCGTTCGTGCTTGGGATACGGCCTGCGATGTGCGTGATCAACCCGCCAATCGTCTCGTACTCATCGCGCTCTGGCACCGGGTACGGTAAGAGTTCATTTGCTTCATCGATGCGGATAGAAGCATCTAGTTCATATGAACCCGGTGTTTGCTCTTGCACCAACGGTGCCTCTTCGTCATACTCGTCTTGGATGCTACCTACCAGCTCTTCAAGAATATCTTCAAGCGTGAGCAAACCAGCCGTACCACCGAACTCATCGAGAACAACTGCAAGGTGCACCTTGTCGCGCTGGAGATCGCGCAGCAACCGCTTGATCTTTACATCCTCTTGCACCATGTAGGGGGCATGCAGAATATCCTGCAGGATGATGAGTTCCTTGTGATGCATCAGCGTGAGCAAGTCCTTTGCATAGATGATGCCGATGATATTGTCAATCGAGCCGATGTACACCGGCAGACGCGAATACCCTTCGTTCATCACGAAGTCGACAAGCTCTTCCACCGGAAGTGTGCCGTCGACGCCGACGACCTTCGAGCGCGGCACCATCACCTGCGACGCCGTCGTCTCCGTGAATTCAAACACGTTCTCAATGAGTTCGCGCTCGGAGATTTCCAACGCGCCCTGCTTTGAACTCTCGGCGATGAGGTAGCGAATCTCTTCTGGTGAGTGCACTTCGTGCTCAGGTGCCGGTTCAATGCCAACTGCACGCAGCATCATGTTCGACATTGCATTGAGCGAGGTGATGATCGGACGGAAGACGATATAGAATGCACGCATCGGTATGGCGACAGCCAGCGTTACGGCTTCGGAACGTCGAATCGCCAGCGATTTCGGTGCCATCTCGCCCACCACGATGTGGAGCACTGTGATGATGGAGAATGCAATGACAATCGAAATGGTGTGAAGTACCTCCGGATCGAGCGTTACTCCGAGAGCATGTGCACTATCGAGAACAATTGTAGACACAACGCTCTCGCCGATCCAGCCAAGTCCGAGCGATGCAAGTGTGATACCTAACTGCGATGCGCTGAGGTATGCATCAAGATGCTCAAGGATATTGCGCGCAATTGCCGCAAGCATGCTGCCTTCACGAGCACGCAGTTCAATCTGCGATGCGCGAACTTTCACGATGGCGAACTCCGCCGCAACGAAGAAACCGTTGAGCACAACGAAGAACAGCGTGAGTGCAATGTTCCAAATCATGGTTCAATATACGCGCTTCA
>CAYXKK010000003.1:0-98133 GCA_964465685.1 uncultured Melioribacter sp. | reverse complement strand
TCCCAGAAAACCGTAGACGTCACCTTGTTCGACAGTAAGAGAAAGTCCGTTTACAGCATTAAAGCTGCCATACGACTTATGGAGGTCGCGAATCGCGATCGCAGGATCAGGCATGCACAAATCTAACAGTTTGTGTTCTTTGACTTGGCAGGGAAATGCGTTTTCCGCACCACAAACGTAACGATAGGTTGCTATGCCAAGTTCCGAAGTTCTGCTACTGACCAGGAGTGATACGCTGTGTCGAGCTTGATTGGGTTTGAAGCCACTCAATGCAAGTTGCGTGTCGTTACAGAATCACGCCACATTGGGAATGCAAGCCCCATATCCTAACATCGGGCAATTCAGCGATTTACACCGATGATCTTGCTGTCACGAAGAATAGCTATGAAGGGCTGCCGCTGTTGAGATGTGCACTTTGCTACTACAATCCCATCGGCAAGTGTCAGATCGTCACTCATCAGAACATGCCCAGATTCAATTCGTGCGGAAGCTGCTATCCGCTGTCCTTGGAGGTTGTAGATGTCATAGATCAGTGACGGATTCCACGTCAAACTTCCGGAGCATTCAGATGTATCAAGTTGTCCTGTCTCTTCAGCAACACTGGTCACGATACCCGGAATCTTGAACGATGCAAGCCATGAAAATCCACCGGCCATGACAACCCTACTATTACTTACACAGACAGCCGTTGAGCGCCGTGGGGATGATGTAAAATCCTCCGCGACAAACTGCCAGGTTCGGCCACCATCGATGCTACATAAATGAACGCCATCGTTTCCATAGGACGAGAGAACTGTATCACCGAACGGGAACAGCGTTGGTGTTTGAGGGGCTCGGAGCTTCTCGAAGTTGGATGGGCTAACGCGCACAAACATCGTATCTACTATCCAATCGCGACCTACATAGCGCACCAAGAGATTCGACACTGCTGAAGAATCCATCTCGTCCCAGAGGCACGTCATATACGATAACACTGAGTTACTCACGAAGAGCTGAATGTCTTGTATATGGGCATCTGGAATGGCAACATCCTGCACGTGCTTGATTGAGTCGTGATCGACAGTCCATTCCTCAACAACACACCGAACCTTAGCATCGCCTACGAAGTCAGTGCGAAGAACACTGAATCTGTCCTCATCCGTTGAGCTCATGTGTGTTCGTGTTATAACATCGATACCGCTCCTGTTCCGCACTACTTCTCTAAAGTCCATGCTGTCAATATCGCCCACAAACAGCGTGTTGGCCTGATTTACAACAATAGTTGATCCTACGATAACGCTTCGCGGGTTGAACACGATTCCGCTTGAAGATGGTATTGGGAGTGTTCCAATGCGCCACATTGCTCCAGCATCTACACTGACAGCGATGCGTGCAGAGTCGCCAGACATTATGATCGTGTCGCCCCCTGCGTACGATAGTCTATATAATCCACGAAGGGTGCTCAGCGTGTCATTTGCAGCGTGGAGCTCGTCGTTGGGCTGGGTGCACACAAAGGTGCGAGCTGCGGAATCAACGTTCCTCCAGAGCGGACGAGGTCTGCGCACTCGCAACGTTCTCAGTTCATCGCTGCTGCTGAATACACCTGAAATCATCTCGTCATAGCAAATCAATGAGTCACTCATTTCGATTCTGATCGCACCAAATCTGCCTGTGACAACCAGAGCATTCCATCGTGTCGCAGATGCATGGTGAGATAGAACGAAAGCAGCGCTCGTTGTGCCCTGTTTCGTCAAAACTCTCGATGTATCACCGTTCGTGGTGACGTGCAATACGTATGACTCTGGGCTGCGAGAGAGATCGTCGATCGCGACGAGGTACGGAGTCCTTTCAAGACTATCTCCATCAGCACTCAACGAGTAACAGCCAATCGACGAGAATGCATAGTAACCAACGCATATGATGCGTCCGTTTGAGGACTCCGTGATCGATAACGTTCTATCAGGACGTTCCGCGCCGGCGTCAACTGGAAAACGAAATGGTTGTTGAAGCCTGATTTGTTTAACGACCTTGGTGTGTGCATCGACGCGATAAATGAATCCAGAATCAGATCCGACGAAGAAGTCCCTATCACGCAGCATAACGCACGCATGGTCGCCACGCAATGAGTCATCGGTCACTTGAGACCAGCGTTCCGTTACGTTATCCCAGAGTGCAACGAAGCCCCGCGTACCAACGACGACAGAGTAGCTCTGGTTTGTGCGCACAGCGTTCAACGATGCGTCGAACGTTGCTTCGAGCATCCATGGCTCAGGCCTATCCTTGTTATACGACCAGACATTCCCGCTCTTGGTTGTTACAACGATATCTTCTTGTCTGAACGCTACAGAGGTACAAACGGCAGTGTCAGGAATCTGCAGCTCCGGAACCCCTATGTCACCGCCTTTGATGTAGACTGTACCTCGACGGCTCAACAAAAGGAGGTTGCCTTCCCGCAAACTGGCGTCAACAAGGGGAACGCGTAACGATACGCTGTCCCACGCGGCAATGCCAGTACGCAAGTCCACAGATGCATATCGTCCGTTGTCTCCGACAACGAGGCACGTGGCTGAATCCACACGGATTGCCCTGCTAAACGCATCAGCGCCATACTTCAAAGATGTATGGTTTGTTGCAATGATGGTCTGTGCTCCGAGGCAGACCACATGCAGAATCATCACAAGGATGACGGCTAATCTCGCGATGATCAATTGCACGTTTTGATAGTGCACGATGGAGAAAGCGGGGGACATGGACCAATCTCAACCCAAGTTCCGGGAGTCACACTCAACGAACCGTCGGGTAAACGGCAAACAGCACTCTTCTGATAGCAACATGAAGTCTCTACGCATCTAACAAGTTTGATTGAACTGATGACGCCGCCTGTGGAAGAGTAGTAGTTGAGATAATAGTCCCAGCCATTAAATGAGAGATAGTCAAGAGTACTCGTTGATCCTCCTGGAAATGCATACTCAACAACGGGCTTCATACAGCTAGCGTACTTTGCAGTTATCTGCAGGGTGGTACTGGGACAGTTCGGTATCAGCCCCGGCCACGTGGCCGCAAATGTCCGCGCCGCGAAGGCTCCTACCCGAGAGTACAGTTGACTCTTAAAAGAGGGTGTCGTCATAAATGCGTAAATGTCTGCGAGTGATGCGCAACCGGCTGGAATCGTAGTAGTTGGCTGCGAACTCCACTCGTAAACTTCATACTGGGAGCATCTGAACTTATAGTACACAGTCACTTGGAACACACACATGGGTGATGTTGAATAAATCATATCAAACGTTTCGGTAGCATTCAGCCAAGGATCTGTGCACCCGACTGGATTTGTCCAAAAACAGTCAGGAAACTCATCCTGACCACAGACCAGCTGGCAGCTTGTGAACGCACAAATTAAAAGCAACAAGAAACGACGTCCCATACTATAACACCAGATAACTGTGAATAACACTACTCGGGTGACATATTACGCAAAAGATACTGTTAGCCCTAAAAGCAGATCCCTATGTTGAGAACTGCCCCCAATAGGGCACGGACAACAGCCTCATATCAGTGGAGTGCTGGTTACAGCGCCGTAACGAATTGCTTATACGCCCGGCCGCGCTCTTCGTAGTTGGCGAACATGTCGAAGGACTTGCACGCTGGAGAGAACAGCACAACGTCGTCGGCAACCGCCAGATCTGCTGCGGCTCGCACGGCTTCCTCGAGTGAGGCAGCCTTGACGCATCGCTTCGACAGACACCAGTGGTTGAAGATGGCATCAGCATCTTCACCAACGCAGACGATTGCCTTCACATTGGCGGCAACGAGCTCGTCAAGTTCGGTGTAATTGTTGTTGTCGCCACGCCCTCCGGCAATCCACACAATCGGGTGGTCAAAGCTCGACAGCGCAAACCATGCTGCGTTCACGTTCGTTGCTTTGGAGTCGTTGATGTAGCGAATGCCGCGATGCGTGCGCACGGCTTCGAGTCGGTGCTCAACGCCGTTAAACGACATGAGCGAATCGCGGATGTTCTCGTTGCGCACTTCGAATGCACGCGCCGCGAGAGTTGCCGCCATGGAGTTCGCAGAGTTATGCGCTCCTGGCAGACCTAGACGTCGCAAGGCCATGAGGATCTCCTCGTTATGCTGCTGATCCCGAAGTATGATTTCGTCCCCCCGGACGAATGCTCCCTCGACTTCTTGACGAAGACTGAAGTAGCGTACCATACCCCGAGCTACCGATGCTGCGTTAGCTGCATGTGCATCATCGGCATTCAAAATTACAACGTCGTTGGCCTGTTGGTTCGCAACAATTTTCCACTTCGCATCAACGTACTGTTGAAATGTCCCATGATAGGTGAGATGATCTGGCGTGATGTTCAAGATCATACTCACGTGCGGACGGAACGTCGTCGTTGTGTCGAGCTGATATGAGCTGCACTCTGCAACGATGATGGTCGATGGATCGATCACGTCAACGAGTGAACTCAGTGGAGTTCCAATGTTGCCTGCAGCTACTGCCGGCTTGCCGCCGTCGGAGAGTACCTTGGCTGTGAGTGCCGTTGTGGTGGTCTTCCCGTTGGTGCCCGTGATCGCAACGATCGGGTTTGTCAGAAAGCGACTTGCGTACTCGAGCTCACCAATTACTTCAACACCACTTTGCGATGCTTGCATGCGCAGTGTATGGGAAGGGGGCACTCCAGGTGAGACGATGATCAGATCGGCTTCGAGTGCACGTTGCGTGTGTCCGCCAAACTCCGCGGCAATGCCATGCGACGTAAGGAGTGCCGCTGCGTCCGCTGCATGATCAGCCGACTTGGCTTCCGTGACAAATACGTCGTGTCCCTGACGATGGGCGAGTTCCGCCGCTGCTAGTCCGCTCTTGGCGGCACCGATAACCGTAATGCGCATCGCGCAAAATACTCAGCTTCGGCGCTCCATCAATTGACGCCCAAGGCCCTCGAGGAGATCCCGAGCAGGAGTCAACGGCAGTGTGCGGAGATGCGCAAAGGCATCGTTGGTGTATCGCTCGACGAGCGCTGTGGCATCGGTGATGACATTGTACTCGTGGAGCATCGCCAGCACGTCAGGTACGTCGGTCTTTGTGAGAGTTGCTCCGGCATAGAACGCATCGAGCAACTGCCGATGCTGCTCGGGAGCGTTTGCACGCTCCTGCACACGACGTGTGCATTCGAGCATGAGCCAAGTGCGCTTGCCTTCGAGGATATCACCGCCAGGCATCTTGCCAAACTGCTCCGAGCCGATGATGTCGAGCACGTCATCTTGCAACTGAAACGCAATGCCGATGTCGCGTGCAAAGGTGCGGAGTGATTCCACCCGACCGTTGGTTGCACCACCAACGTTTGCTCCGATGGCAACCGACATCTCGAGCAGACGCGCAGTCTTGCGTTCGATCATCGCGAAGTACTCTTCGGGCGTGACATCACGTCGCTCCATAAACGCCAGGTCAAGCGCTTGTCCGTCGCATACTTCAATGAGGCCAGTGGAAAACGCATCGATCACATCGAGCGGACGTGGGGCGTGCTGCGCGCTGCGCATGAGTAGACGCAACGCCATGCCCATCATCACATCACCCGAGAGAATGGCAACGTTGGTATCCCACTTCACATGCACCGTGTCACGTCCGCGACGTTTCTCGGAACTGTCCATGATGTCGTCGTGGACAAGCGTGAAGTTGTGGAGGAGTTCGACGGCAATTGCGGCAGGCAGGGCTGCCTGGCGTGTGCCACCTACAGCTTCGCACGCGAGAAGGGTCAGCACGGGACGAACTCGCTTGCCCCCTCCATCAAAGAGGTAGTGTACGGGGTCGTATAACCATGTTGGGTCACGGAACTCATCAAGGGCACTCCGCAACGCTTGCTCCACATCGTATTGATAGGGAGCGTACGCTTCTGGTGAGATGGCCATCGGTGCATCGGTGGTCATGCGCGGATACTCAATGGTGACGTAGTTCGGAAGGCATCAAGCGATGCGCACCCAGTGAGGAACATCCACTGTCGAATGTGGAGTTCCCAGAGGTCGACAAGTTGCACAATTGCGTCCGATCCGCCACGAGAAAACGCTTCAAGCATGGGACGAGCCGATCCAACGATATGTGCTCCGAGGGCAAGCGCGGTTGCACATTCGGTGCCATTGGTGATCCCACCCGATGCGATAAGCGTTGGCACAACATCACGACACTGACGGATGCACTCTGCTGTTGGAATGCCGACATCCCACAGATGATCAACACTATCGGCGTCTGATCGCCGCATGATTTCAATGCCAGCCCATGATGTGCCACCGGCACCCGCCACGTCGATGTGCGTTACGCCGGTATTAACAAGACGCGTGGCGACAGCACCAGAAATCCCTGCGCCGACCTCCTTCACGATCACCGTTGTGCTTGCATTCGCCACGAGAAACTCCACTGCGTCGAGCACGCCTCGAAACTCGGGTTCGCCTTCTGGTTGGAGTAATTCCTGTAGTGGGTTGAGATGCACGGCAAGTGCACGTGCCCCAACCATCTCGATGGCGCGATCGACCATGTCGAGTAGCGATCCATCACGATGCCAAATGGCGAGCTGTGCTGCACCGAGGTTGGCAATGATGGGGATCTCGGATGATACCTCGCGAACAACGGTAAAGCTGGGATCGGGAGTCGACGTGGTGAGGGCTGCCCGCATGGAGCCGACGCCCATTGCGATGCCTGCTTGTACACAGGCGCTGGCAATGCCGGCGTTGATACGTGCTGCATCGGGGTAGCCACCGGTCATACCTGTAACCAAGAGCGGACGTCGCAATGACATTCCGAGAAATGTTGTGTCGACACGAACATCGCGGAAGTCGCACTGCGGCAAGGCACAGTAATCGAACTCATAGTGTTCGAATCCTGCCGTCTTCTCACGGAACGTAGCCTTCCCCGAAAGAGAGAGTTTGACGTGTTGTTCTTTACGGGAGGCAATTGACATGCTGCAAGATAGGGGGTCTACGAGGGAATCACATACAATCCACCCGGCAACACCGTGACCGCTCCCTCTATTTCCATGAGTGCCAATCGTGTGCGCGCCTCGGCAATCGTACACGACCATGCATGGGCGATATCGTCGATCGCAGCAGCAGAGGCGGTATCGACGGAGGTTGCACTACCACGCAACGTTCCTTGCTGCTGATCAGTCAGCGTAACGTGTGCGGCGATGTCACTCGGATGTACAAGCATGTGCGCATGACCGTCTCGAATGAGCGCATTGCAACCGGAGCTCCGTGTTGAGGTGATAGACCCGGGTACTGCATAGACGGGAACCCCGATGTCGCGTGCCATCTGTGCGGTGATGAGTGCGCCGCCGTGTGATTTGCTCTCGGTAACAACAACAACACTGCTGAGTGCGGCAATGATGCGATTCCGTGCTGGGAATGCAGGTGCATAGGCTTTTACACCACATGCGTGTTCGGATACGATGCACCCGCCGGTTTCAATAATGCGTCGGGCCAAGTCCTGCCCTGCACGCGGTGTGATACGATCAATGCCACTGGCAATGACGGCGATCGTAACGCCTGCATGACGAACGCACGTATCGTGTGCAATGGTGTCGATGCCTTGAGCTAGTCCGCTTACGATTGTGCATCCAGCACGAGTCCATTCCGAGACGAGGTATTCGGTGACGGGCTTGCCGTACTGCATGGTATGCGCACGGGTTCCGACGACGGCTACTGCTGCCTGCGTTGGTAGAATGCCGTGTACATACAACACCGGAGGCTGCGACGCGAGTCTATTCAACCCTTCGGGGTAGTCTGCGTCTACACAGGTGATAATGCGAACGTCGTTCAGTGTGCAGCGCTCGATGATCTGCCACGCCTGGTCCTCAAGGTCCATCGCATGGCGTCCGAGCTCGGCAAGTGCATCGTCGAGCGTTGTGCCTGTACGACAGAGTCGCACGAGGGTGCTTGATGGAACCTTGCCCGCGCAGCACAGGGCAACGATGTGATGTGGAGTTAGTGGCATCTCCACATGAGCATAACGACGCGGTCTACGTGACGAACTAGCTTGCTACGGCACGCATGACGTGTTGACGCAGGACAGGACGTAGGTCGTCGGGAACGTACCGCGTGAGTTCGTCGAGCGCATGATCGAGCTGCGTGCAAAAGGCTCGGACACGCGGAAGAAGTTCGACAACGATAGGCTGATCCGTCGGTACGTCGATGCGCACCTTGCCGAGATTGATGAACAGTGCTACGAGTTCTGCTTCGTCGCTACTTCCACACTCAATCGTTTCGTCGCGCCGTCCACCTCGTGTACACGTGACACGCCATCCGAACATTGTACCGTCAACATCGGCGGCGGTAATGTCTGACGCAATAGTGATGGTACGACGATTCTCGACAGGGAGCTGGTCGAGGTGCGGTTGATACCAAAGCTTGAGAGGCTTGAGTTTGTACGTGCGCTCGAGCACACTCGCAAGTGCGTTGGTGAGGTGACGAACGTTTGATGGACGCGACCACCAGGTCATAGCAAAGCGGTAGACCCAGCGTTGTTCTTCGTCGGTGAGACCATACACGTCGGTCATGAGCCATGCGTCGAGCTTGCGCCGATCGCGGGCAACGGTTTCTTGTCGGACAGTGTCGGACGAGCGTGCACCGAGCTCTGAAGCAAGGGAGCGCACGGGACGATGTGTGAGTTGATTGTGACGCTTGAGGTCGAGCGCAGCGAGGGTCTCTGGCGCTGGGATAGGGAACTCCTGCGCATCCCGCACGGTGATGTCGAGTACGTGGTCCTCGAGTCGACCGAGCTGCGAGAGAAAGAGTCCGAGCGTCGAGTTCATCCACACAGTGATCGCGTCGGCGAGCGACTCATCGTGTACGGTGATACCTATGAAGGCATCGGTGATGTACGCCTGCGCAGTGTTGCGTCCGACCACCCATCGATCACTCTGATGCTTGTGAACGACGATGTGCGGCACGGATGGCTCGGGGAGGTTCCACCAAACATCACGGTGGCGAACCGATGCACGCAGATGTATGCCGTCGCGCTCAGCACGTTCAAGTCGCGTGAGTACGTTCGTACCTGCGAGTGCATTCCGGTCGCGCGGAAGCAGAAGGAGTCGACGATCCGTGTGCGGTAAGCCACACATGGTGTCAATGTCGTCGTACGATGTCAACAACAAGTTGTCGCGCACGTTGCCATTGTCGAGCGTACGCTGCCAGTACTGCATTTCGAGATCATCAGTGGCAATCTCATGCGAATTTGGCGCGAACACTTCGTTGGCTCCGGTGCGGATACCACCAGTTACGTCAGCGTAGGCGCGCAACGGACGCATCGACGCACCAGTCTTTACAAGGATCGACGCAAGTATGTCTGGCGGAATGAGTTCGTCTTCCCACGACGAGCGCTGACGAAGCGTGGTCTGATCGACCATGCGAACGACGGCTTCGTCATTTAGCTTGCCTCGTTCAGATGCATCCAAATAGGCAACAAACTGGTCGAGCGTCTTGAGTCGCGCTTGCTCAAGATCACGCGATGCACGTGATGTTGGAAAGAATGCTGCGATCGGACGTCGGAGATAGACAAAGCGTGCGAGTGATGGTGAGTCTGTGTTCGATCCGTTGCGCCGTGCAATCACACAACACACTCCTGAGTCAGGCTCGGCAAGAGCTTCGGCATCACTGACGATTGCCCACTCGATATCGAAGCGCGACGTGAGAACATGTCGCATACCAACGTACTCGTCATCATGCAGTGCCGACAGCGGAAGAAACAACACAACAACACCGTGTTCAGCGATGTCCATCCGTTCGAGCAGCACACGGAGTCGGTGACGGTCGTGTATGTCTGTTGTGGTTGCAACGACAAGATCCCACGGAGCTTCGTTGCGCTTTGTGTCGCGTAACACTCGCACATCACTGGCACTGTCAAACCGTCCGCTAGAGCGCAGTACCACGGCACGCTCATCATCGGGTGTCGGTGCATAGACGCGTGCTTCACAGCCGTGCAGACCCGACATCAGGATCTGACGAACGCTTGCTAGACCTTGGGTTGGACCAATCTCGAGCATGTGCAGATGCTGTGGCTGTGAGGGCCGCACGTATCGTGCCGCACGCAAGGCAAGATCAATCGCATCGATCGTTGGCACTGATGTCCGCTGAGCACGAGCACAACGCTGCAGTACATTGTCGACGGCGCGATGGAGGTCTGTATCGGAGAGACGTTCCGGATCGAAGCGGTGCAGGAAGTGCACCAGATCGGCAAGCGTCATGCGAAAGAGCGGCTCACGTCGCGTCAGCACCTGCACATCATCAACGCGTGAGGGAAGCATCGCAAATCCGCGACGTCGCGCTTGACGGAAGAAGGCACCCACAAGGTCGAGCATTAAGTCGGCACTGCGCGTTCCGTAGGGTATCGCAAGTCGATCAAGCGTATCAGACGTGCGCAGCTGTACTAGCACATACGCGAGAACGCTCGTGCCGAGACGCAATGCTGCATCACGCTGGTGCGACGTCCCATCGGTGCACGCGACCATGTCGTCGAACAACGATGTGATACGTTCTGCGAAGAATGCGGCAGCATCACGCACCTGCTGCGCCGCATCCAAGGATACTTCAATCGTGAGCCATGCGAGCGCATGCTTCAGTGCGGTGGTGACATTTACTGACGTCGCTGCAACGCGGAGATCGTCGAGCGACTGTACATCGCCCCCTTGCTGCCAGCCAACGATTTGGTCTTCATCAGGACGTCGCTCAGTGACAGCAGCCGTACGATAGGTTACGACGCGCCGAAAGTTTGTCAGCAAGAAGAACGGAGCGTCGAGACGCGCCGCCACATTACGGAGTCGATCACGTGGGACATCATCAAACGGACTCTCGGCAGGCAGCACGGCGTCCACGACGGCGAGCACACGTCCATGTTCGTCGTGCACAACGGTAAAGGCACCCTCAACCGACGTATGCTGCTCTGCGCGCATCGTGCTGTGGCCGCGCTCGAGCGCGTCCTGCACGCACGTGGCAACTAGCGCACGTGCATCAAGAATGCTGCGGAGATTCGATGCGTTATCCATTGATCAAGGTCGAGATCATCGTGATAAGTTCATCTGCTTCTGCTTGTGTTGGCGCTTCTGCGATAATGCGCATGATTGGCTCGGTATTCGAACCACGTACATGCACCCATCGATCGCTCCATGCACAGTGCACTCCATCGTCTGTGGAGATAGTAGCCCCTTCGACAGATGATGCAACGCGTGCAAGATCTTGCGCGAGACGACTGCGATCGTCGAGGACGACCTTAGTCTTGATCATCGCGTACTTCGGAAACTCTGCGCATAGATGCGAGAGGGTGGCGCCGCGATGACGTAGATAAGCGCTGATAAGTCCGACGCCAACAACACTATCACGTCCCGCATGACATGCAGGGTAGATCACACCACCAGAGCCTTCGCCACCAATCACTGCGTGCTCACGCTGCATACGGCGCACGACGTTGATCTCGCCAACAGGTGCACGATAGGTTGTGCATCCGTGCGACGCTGCAATGTCGTCGACAAGACGCGTCGTGGAGTAATTCACGACCACTGAGCCCTTCTCGCCAAGAGTAAGTGCTGCCTGCGTTGCGAGCGCAACGGTGCGCTCTTCACCAATAGGCTCGCCATGCTCATCAAACAGTACGAGGCGGTCGCCATCGGGATCGATCGCCACACCAAACACTGCGCCGTGTTCGACAACAGCGCGTCCGAGATCCGTGAGGTTTTCTGTGAGCGGTTCGGGTGCATGCGGAAACACCCCACTGCCGTCAGCATAGAGGCGTACCGGTGTATAGCCGAGTGCCTCGAGGAGCGCAGGAATGACAATCGATCCAGAGCAATTCACAGCATCAACAACAACACGCTCGCCGTTGGCGCGCGGCGCGGCGTGCACTGCGGCTAGCGCCATAACGTGTTCAACATGCTTGGCTGCTGTATCCTCAATCCATTCGACGGATCCGGCTTGTTGTTCTGCTACGAGGGAAGCGCTCTGTGTATCGACGGCACGCCATAGATCGGCGTTTCCGTCGGCATCGAGAAACACGCCACCAGCATCAAGGAACTTGAGTCCGTTCCAGGGGGCTGGATTATGCGAGGCAGTGATAGCAATGCCACCGACGGCATCGGAGTGTTCCGTGAAGAGCTGCACTGTGGGCGTTGTTGCAAGGTCAAGACAGCGAACAACACGTCCGCACGCTCGGAGAGAGCCTATGACGATGTCCTGCATCCACACGCCGCTGGGGCGTCCGTCACGTCCGACCACGATCGGACCAGGTGGGAGAATCGACGCAAAGGCCGTTGCGTAGGATGCAACGACAGCTGGTGTCAGGTCATCTCCAAGCGTAGCTCGGAGTCCGGAAATCGATCGAATAAACGCCATGTGCGAACATACCGATTCGCACAGTGATTCGTTAGGGGGCTTTACCCACAATCCCTTCAATCTCGTCTGCGGTGCGAACGAGCTTGGCCGACATGTTGACCGGGCCGGCAGATGTGATGAGAATATCATCCTCGATGCGGATGCCAATGTTCCACCATTTCGGATCGCAATCGGAACCTTCGGCGATGTAGATGCCAGGTTCGACTGTGATAACACTGTTCTCTTTCAGCGGACCATATGAGCCGGGATCGTGGACGTCGAGACCGAGGTAGTGTGATGTGCCGTGCATGAAGTAGGTTCCGACTCCCTCGAGCTTTGTGATAATGCCCAGCTCCATTAGCCGTCGCGCAATGACACGCCGCGCTGCATTATGGGGCTCGCGGAACGGCGCACCAACGCGCGAAGCAGCAATGCCGGAGTCTTGCGCTTCTAGAACGACGTTGTAGAGTAGCCGCTGTTCGCGCGAAAATTTACCGCTCATCGGGAAGGTCCGCGTGATGTCGGCAGTGTATCCGTGATACTCCGCACCACAGTCGGCAAGAACAAGGTCGCCCTTCGTTGTTGGACGACGGTTGGTGGAGTAGTGGAGGATGCATGCGTTGTACCCAGAACCAACGATCGACGCATAGCCGACATCTTCTGCGCCACCGCGTTTGAAGTGATACTCCATAAGTGCTTCGAGCTCATACTCCTTCATGCCGGGACGTGCACCGCGCATCATCGCATAATGTCCCTCAATCGAGATGTCGATGGCGCGCTGCATCAAACGCAACTCTGCGGTGTCTTTGACTTCACGAAACGCTGCTAACCCGGCGAGTCGCTGGGATACGACAAGGTTTGCGTTGCGCTCTTTTGTCCACTTCTTGATCTCTGCATTCGCGTAGAGGTTCTTACCTGCGAGTGGAACAGTGAGTGCCTTCGTTGGGAGTGTTGTCAGAAACAGTGTGTCGATTGACGGTACGAGTGCATCCAAAAACCTCGAGAGTGAGTCAATCACAATCGCTGTGTCGATTCCGTGCAACTCCATCACTTCACGCGGACCCATCGAGACGCCTTCCCATTGTTCGCGATCTTGCGTACGAGCGCGTATGAAGACCACTTCGCGCACAGTTCGTTGTCCGATCGTGATGCCTCGTGGAATCAGCACCAGCGTTGCTGTCGGCGTTGGAATACCCGTGAGGTAGAGCATGTCGGAACTCTGGCGGTATTCGTAATCGACATCGTTCTGACGATTACGTACGTCTGCCGGGAACACAATAGCTGCCGCGTTTTGGGGGAGCGATGCGAGAACACGCTGACGTCGCTCTTTGTGCACCGATGCGGGAACATGATCCTGATCGTGCACAACGTAGCGGAATGTTTGCGCCGTTGCGATGAATGTGGAACAACAGAGCAGCAGGACGAGCTGCACAGCAAGCGTTGTGTGGTGTGTTCGCATGCCGCAAGATACAACCACTCTTCAGCCACTACACAGCAACGCAGAGTGCTACGGCGTCTACACGCAGTGCGCCGGCCTCGAGGAGTGCCGTTGCACACGCGTTGATCGTCGCACCAGTGGTGATCACGTCGTCTACGACGATACAGCGACGACCGGCGACAGAGTCCGGAGTATTCACATGGAATGCGCTAGCAACGTTGGTCAGACGCGCATGTTCGTGAAGGGCTGTCTGTGTTGAGGTGTTCTTGCGACGTTGTACGTGCGAATGATCAACACATACACGACTCGATGCTGCACACCATCCTGCAGCGATCTCCTCTGCTTGGTTATACCCCCGCTCACGACGTCGTGCAGGATGGATCGGGATCGGAACAACGAGCGCATTGGGGTCGAGCTCGTCGATTCCGGGAAGGTGCTCAAGCCATGCACCCAGATCACGTGCGAGCCTACGGCGACCAGTATACTTTATCGCATGGATCGCAGCGTCGATCGTGGTGCCACGTCCGACCGACCACAAGGCATGTGCTGACGAGATTGCGACATCGTCGGCGGGGATGTGCCGTACGATTGATGCGTAGATCTCACTCGTTGGCGGTGCTGCACGGTGAAACGTCAGCGCTGCATCGCTAATGCCACGGATACGCGTCGGCTCTTCACCGAGGTATGATCCGTCAAGCAGACAATGCGGTGGGAACCATACGTGTGCGAGATCGCGAAGGGGCATGCACACACCATCGATGATCCATCGTGGTATGTGCATGGTGCCTCACTGATGTTCGTTCACGAATTGCAGACGTTGTACAATCTCATTGGGCAAGTCTGGTGTGTTCTTGCCCGGGAGCAGGAAGGACGACAGCGACGTGAGATCGTCGAACACACGTTGGCGAATGGTTGTCTGCATCAAATAGTCGTGACCGCTCGAGCCACCTGTTCCGACACGCATGCCGATCATACGGCTAACCATCATGGTATGACGGAAGCGCCAAACAGATACAAGCTTGTCCAATTCAATGATTGCGTCGAGAAGTCGATACGGTGTCTGCAACAACGGCATGTGCCGGTATGTCGAGATAAACAGAGTCGCCAGCGTAGCGCGTTGTGACAACCGGCGTGCACCTGATTCACGAAGTTGCTCGTAGTTGTCGCGATCGAAGATGGCATTGAACCCACGTTCGTTCGCGTCGATCTGCGCGAGGGCGTCTGCTGGATCCGTGCCTTCAGCAGTAGACAATGCGCGCACCTCTGCACGATCGTTCTCCAGCATATCTGCAACAGCCTTACGGTAGACATCCCAAAACGCGTACGTGCTTGTTTCCATGAACGGAATCTGTTCGAGCCAGCGCTCAAGTGCAGTGAATAAGTTCGTGCCAGCTGTTGCAGCGTCAAGCGCACGCTTGTGTTCATCTGCAAGTGCTTCTGTGTAGTGCTTCAGAACGCGTTTCGATTCCGGCACACCGAGCGTACGCTCAAGGATGCGCCATTGCATCGACTGAAACCCACTCGCAGGGTTGAGGTATGCACGGAAGTCCATGAAGTCTCCCGGCGTCATGGTCTCAATCAGCGTGAACTGATTTGCGAGGTGCTCCATGATGCGATTGACTCGCTGGACGCGAGCCAGGCATACGGCCACGTCCATCTCTGGGACGTATGCACGATCAAGCATCGTGATGACGGATTCAACTTCGAACAACACCTGCTTGAACCACAGCTCAAATGTTTGGTGTGTGATGATGAACAGCAGCTCGTCGTGTGCTGCGTCGCCATGCTTGGCGCTTTCACATTCTTGTGCGTTGAGAATAGCGTCGAGTGCGAGATAGTCGGAGTAGTATGCCATTGTGTGTGCAGTGCGAATGATCGTCGAAAGAGGTTGGCTTATGCTCGCTGCTGGATGTCGAGTCGGTGGAAGACTGCAGTCTGCGCAATCATATCGTGCAGTGCGAGGCGACTTGTTCCAAGTGCGGCAAAGCAGCCCAAAAACAACACGATGTCGTATAGGGAGCTAATTCCGCCGAGTAGACCCAACGTTGGCGACAGAGCAAGTACCTGTAGGACCTTGCCGAGGTTCTTCACCACGTAGCGTCGTAGATACACTCGCGTCGTTGCTTCATATCCATCGGGAGTCGCCACCTGTATGTCGAGGATCCGCTTACCGGGGGAAGCGCCATTGATCCCTTCGATGAGAGGGTACAGAACGCCGAGAAGAAGGCCGCCCAGGAGCATGCCGCCTAACATGGTTTGCATGAACTGAATTGCACCGCTGTCGATACCAAGCGCGGTGTAGAGGTCAAGCACACCCACCAGTTCATCGGCAATGATCTTTGGTGTTGCAACGTCAAGCGCGACGAATACAATGCCAATTGCAACGCTGAGGGTGAGCGTTATCAGTGTATCGATGAAAAATGCTAGCGCTCGGCGACCAAAGCCAACGCGTAGGTATTCGATCGGTGGTGATACCGACGTGTCCATGGGATCCTCAGATAATGTTGAGTGCAGAACAGATGCGAACAGCAATATCGTACTTCTTGAACGGTGGCATGAGATACACACCATCGATGCGATCTTGCACACGCCGCAAGAAGTCTGTTGCGAGTTCAATGCCAACAGCCGTTGCAGCCTCGGTGTCGGAGCCGGCGGATTGCATACGCTCGCGCACCCACGACGGAATTGTCATGCCCGGAACTTCATAGTGCAGAAATTCGGCATGACGAATCGTACGCAGCGGAATCACACCAAGCATAAAGGCAATGTCGATCGACTCGATGCGTTCAAGGAAGCGGAGTAGCACCTCATCGTCGAAGATGGGCTGCGAGAAAGCAACATGTGCGCCCTGCTCCGCCTTCATTGCCAGACGATCAAGCTCGCGCTCGAGATCTTCAGCGGCAGGATTCACAGCGCAGGCAATCGTGAAGCCCGTGGGTGAACCGAGGGGATTACCCATGAGGTCACGACCCGTGTTCATGCGTCCAAGCGCACGAATTAGTCCGATCGAGTCGATGTCGTACACGCTCGTTGCTGATGGGTAGTCGCCGATATGCGTTGGATCGCCCGTGACGGCGAGAATGTTTCGCACACCAAGCTCGTGTGCACCAACAACCTCGGCTTGCAGGGCAACCATGTTACGGTCGCGACATGCGAGGTGCGTGATGCACTCCATCCCTGTGGCGTCAGTAACAAGCTTCGAGATTGCAATCGGACTCATGCGCAGTCGCGCACGAGCGCCGTCGCTGATGTTTACGGCGTCGATGCCATGCTCTTTGAGATAGCGTGCTCCGTCGATAACGCTCGACATGTCGAGTCCACGCGGAACGTCAAGTTCCACAGTGGTGAGCAGTCGCTTCCCAAGCGATGCACCGAATGGCGTTGGCGCTGGGGCAACTGTACTGTCGGCGTCGGAGCGTTGGTGACGTTTAACGACGATCGGTGACGAGCCAACGGTCGAACTGACAACAGCCTCAGCGATCGCACGAACATGCGCGACGTCCGCACCACCATCGGCACCGATGACGCATGCACCATGTTCGACCAATCTGCGTGCGGCCGCGGCTACGTACGATGGCTCGGCATTGTACACCGGGATACCGTCGATAATCGTCGGGATGCCAACATCTGGCAGGGCAACGAGTGGAACGCTACTCACGCGCAGTGATTCCACAATGCCGAGCATACGTTGGGGTCCGACCGTGCCGTTCGAACCAAGCGCCTGAATGCCGTGACGTTCCAGACGCTGCGCGACATCGGATGGATAACTGCCACTGAGCACGGAGCCATCCTCAGGGAACGATTTCAATGCGATCAGTGGAACATCGGCGCTGAGCGCACGCACAGCATCGATGGCTATCTCGATTTCATCCAAGTCGATGAACGACTTGAGCATGATGAGATCGACTGAACCAGCAAGCAAGGCCGAAATCTGTTCTGAGAAACACAGATGTAGGTCTTCGTGTGTTAAGGGGCCAAGTGGACGCATCATACGTCCACTCGGACCAACCACGCCGGCAACGACCGCGCGTGAACCAGCTGCCTGACGTGCAAGCCAGACACCCTTGCGGTTGATCTCGTGCACACGTGCAGACAGCATCGACGACTCGAGTGCGTAGCGGTTAGCGTGTAGAGTATTGCTCTGCAACAACCGGGCACCGGCATCAAGGAACTCGTGGTAGATCTTTTCAATGACAACAGGCGATGTCAGGTTGTAGCGATCGCACGGACGCTCGGAAAAACCACGGCGCGCGAGCTCAATTGCCATAGAACCATCGGCGACGATGGGACCGGTAGCGAACCAGGATGCTACGTCCAGTGGTACACTCATGATGAGCGACCCCACAGGCCATGGTCGAGGGAGAACGCACTTCGTGGACTCCACCAGAGATATGCACAGCCGAGAATCATCGCAGAGTTCTTAGCGACCTTCAGCCATGACACTTCTTCGCCCCCTGACTCTCCAAAGCAGCCGCACTCGATCTTGAGACCGAGCACAACAGCATAGGCAACGGCCAGCGTAAACACCACCAGCATGCCTCCGCAGAACGCAGCTTGAAGCTTGGTGCGAATACCAAGAATCAGACCAATACCTGTAACGAGTTCAAGCCAAGCCAGGATCAGTGCGAGAGCATTGACCGACCACGACGGTACGAGGCCGTAGTGCATGATCGATGTTGCAAAGGCAAGGGGCTCAATGATCTTTGGTACGGCCGCAACGACGAAGTACCCGCCGATGAAGACGCGCACAAGAAGAGAGATCCAGGGACGAAGTGCATCCATGGTGTGCAAATTACATCCGGGGCGTTACACGACGTATGTGCTGACCATCATCCAGACAATGAAGGCCAATGCACATGCGTTGGTCACGAGCCCGATTCGCGCAAGGAAGAGTCCACCGCGGTAGTCACGTCGCATGTGAGCGGACACATCCGCGGGCAGTGGGGATGCCTTGGCAGCCCTCACCACGAGCCATGCAGGCACGATGCCAATGCCCCAGACGATTGTCAAGAGAATGGCAGCATACCCAAACCACACCATGCGCCGTGGAGTCATGATTACTTCTTCGACTCGAGTGCGTTGGTGATCTGCAGCACGAGGTCTTCCACATGTGCACGTGTGAGTGTGTCGTTTGAGCGCACTGCCGACAACGTCTTCCTCAATGAGGCAAGACGCAGACGTGCGATCGCACGTACGTCAGTTGAGTATGTCGACGGACCACGCATGAATATTGCGAAGAAATCACCCGATGCTGCCGGCGCAGATGACTTGTCGATGAGATCTTGCACGTACGCACGCTGAAGATTACGACGGTAGAAATCTACCGGCGCCTTCGATTGGAGTTCGGTGAATACGGCTGATTCGATGTCTGTGAGAAGTTCGTCAACGCTATAGGCTGACGCAGCAAAGCGTGTCTGTTGATCGAGCAAACGCAGGAGCTTGTCCGACGACATTACTGTGCGCAGCAGGCGCGTTTGCATCGAGCTCAAACGCTGTGCCACGTCGGACGGCTGAAGAAGCTGTGCAATCTTCTCGTCAAGCAACCACATCGGCGTTGTGAATACCTGTTCGCGGAGGAACTGCACCGCACCACGCTGACGATCCTTTGCGACAATGCTATAGACCGGACCCGGCGAGCCAAAGACCTTGCGCTCGGTGATCACACCGCCAGGGATGTTCGCAACATGTCCCATTTCACGGTTCCACTGTCCGAGCACATCGTCATAGAGTTCACTCAAGAGAGAGAAGTTCTTTCCCTCGCTGTAGGCAGACTCGTACAAGTATCCCATGATGCGCTTGAGGTTTGCCACACCATACGTGCTGGCCTTCACCGCGTCGTCACCAAGATCTTCTGTTTGTGCCGTTGGATCAACGATCATCCACTGCTGTGCACCGAAGCGATACATTGGATTTGTCTCTGTCAGCTTTGCCCATGCATTCAGCGTGTCGCGCTCGTCATCTGATGTGCGCGCTCCGATGATCGGACGATAGCCCCACATCGTTGCGAACTCATCGTAGGGTCCAACCTGTGGTCGCACCGGAACATCGTCACCAGGCTGAGCGATGTAGTTGAAGCGTGCATAGTCCATGATGGAAGGGGCTGTGCCATATTTCGCGCAGAAGGTCTTCGAGCGCAACGAGTCAACTGGATACGCACTCGATGCCTTCATGTTGTGCGGCATACCGATGGTGTGTCCGAATTCGTGTGCGGCAACAAAAGCAACAAGCTCTCCCATGAGCGAGTCATTGTATGGCAGCTTGCGCGACTTCGGATCACTCACAGCTTGTGTGAAGTACCAGCTCGTCTGCAGCTTCATGATGTTGTGGAACCATCCGATGTCCGACTCAATGATCTCGCCTGTGCGTGGGTCGTGAATGTTCGGACCGTACGCGTTCTCAATTGGGGATGGGTAGTAGCGGATCACGCTATAGCGAGCATCCTCTGGAGACCAATCCGGATCTTCCTGTGGTGTTGGCGGTTCGAGACATCGCACAGCATTCTTGAAGCCTGCCTTTTCGAATGCAGGGTTCCATTCTTCGATGCCCTTCTTCAACCACTTGCGCCACTGCACAGGTGTAGCAGGATCGATGTAATACGTGATCGGTGTGATTGGCTCGACCAACTCACCACGCAGGAACGCTGCAGTGTCTTTTGGCTCGAGGCGCCAGCGAAGGATGTACTCACGCTGCACAGCTTCTGGCTCTGGACGCGAATAATCTGTTTGTCGGAGTGAGAAGAATCCAACGCGTGGATCTGCAAGGCGCGGCGTCATCGGACGCTCTGGCAGGAGCACCATTGAGTGGTGCATGCCAAATGTCATTGTGCGTGTTGCGCTATTCTGCGCCGGCGATTCCGCAGCAAACGTTAGGAGGTTCTCAACTTCAATGTTCGTTGGAAAGCTTTTGATGTAGTCGATGAACGAGCGATCACGATCCAGTCCGGACATCTTGTATTGTTGACGAACGGAGCGGTTCGGTGTAAGGATACCCACATCGCTCAGGAACATGTCTGTTACGTCGATGACAATCGCGCTGGAATCCTTGGTGTAGGCTTGGATCGGAAACGCGCGAATCACTTCTTCGAAGTTCGCAGCGCGCACAGCACGTGCAATCGGTGATGAGTCTGCTGCAACATTGACGTACGAGATCGTACGGAGGAGAATCTTCTCGTACTTCTGCTCCCAACGAATCACTTCGGTGTTATTCTCTTCGCCACCATATCCAACCGATGGTGTACGCGAGATCCGCGACACAAGCAGCATTTCCTTATTCAGCTTCGAGACCGGGATCTCGTAAAAGAACTTGCCGTCGAGGCGGTGAACGATGAACAATCCAGAATCGGAAACTGCTTCCTTCGTGATCACCTTCTCATAGGGTTTGATTTTCTTATCCTTTAACCCTGCCTTGTCGCCATCGGGACGATCGGACGACTGCTGCGGAGGTGTTGGCGATGATCCACATGCGAGGAGAAATGCCGTACTGATCGTGACAAGTGTCCACGAAACGATTGACTTCATACTTGGGGGTCCCGAATAGCTGTTGAGCAAGAACTACGAATCTAAAAACAAAGACGCCCGGCCAGCTATTGGGAGGGGACTGCGTGGCTCGGGCGTCTGTGGTGTATCGTGTGACCGGTCGGGTTGGGGGCCGGATCGGGGAGGTTGGCCACACGATGTCATGGGGGACATGAGCAGGGACGGACGACCCTGAGATTTGTTACACATAGGGGGCGGAACATTTCCACAGAGCCCCCTGACACTATCTTTGCGGCTATGATTCCAGCTACCGGTTTGTGTGTCGGACTCGATCTCGACCTCGCAAAACTTCCAGAACACTACCGCCAACGCCCAGATGCGCTCGTCGCGTTTGGCTCGGACGTGATTGACGCAACGCGCCAGTGGGCATCATGCTATAAAATCAATCTTGCGTTTTTCGAGCAATACGGTATGGCGGGCATCGAGGCTATGTATGCGTTGCGACGCCACTGTGGGAATGCGTACGTGATTGCCGATGCAAAGCGTGGAGATATCGGCAACACGTCTGCCGCATATGCTCGGGCCGTGTTCGACGACTTGAATGCCGATGCCATCACGGTATCGCCGTATATGGGTCGCGACTCTGTCGGACCGTTCCTTGAGGTGGCGGATCGAATGGTGTACGTCCTGGCGCTGACGTCGAATCCGGGGTCACATGACTTCCAGCGTCTATCGGTCGACGGACAGCCTCTGTACCGTCGGGTGATGGAGTCGACGTTAGCGTGGCCACGCAATGGCGATGTTGGTTTCGTTGTTGGCGCGACAAATGCTGACGAGCTCGCGATGCTCCGTTCGGCATACCCGAACGTGCCATTGCTGATCCCTGGTCTCGGTGCACAAGGTGGCGATGAACGCGCAACGGTAGCGGCAAATGCATTAGGGCCGGCGGTGTTTAATGTGTCGCGTGGATTGCTGTATTGCGATGGATCGCCAACGTGCATGACGTCGATTGCCGCCGAAGCTGAACGTCTGCACACCGTTCTAACGTCACGATAATCCCTGCCCGGTGCTCAATGATGACACGTTGTGTCATTGTTGTGATGCGCCATGTCCCTCCGCAACATCCCTGAACGTCTACTTCAACGGGCGATTCACGCCGCGCTCTCCGAATCCGGTCGAGTCTGGACCTGCTCGAACGGCGCGACGGTGCAAGTGCTGTCACCTGGACGAATCAATGTGCACGAGGGACCAGACATCCTCAACATCGCAGTGTACCGAAATCAGGCAGTGACCATTGGTAGCGCGGAAGTGCATCATGCGGCATCGATGTGGTATGCTCATGGTCATGCGAGCGATGCGCGCTATGACGATGTGATTCTTCACATCGTCCTCGATGATGATGTCCCGATTGCACACATTCCATGGACGCTTGTCATACCCCAGGTTGATGTCGTGCGTGGTCTGCGCGCATTACAGCATCGCGCGCATCTCGATCCCACAGAACACGTTGATGAGCTGCAGCGTGCCGCATTCCAGCGCATCTCGCGCAACGTTGCACGGTCACGCGCTGCCGTTGGACGTGTTGGTGTCGATGAAGCTCTGCGCATGCTGGCGGCTGAATGGTTCGAGAGTCTTGCCCGCAAGCGACATCATCCGTTGCTCGATGATATGGCACGCATCGTGCGCGAGCAGCTTCCCGACTCGCCCCTTGGCATGTTCGCACGCGAAGTACAGTCGTGCAGTGATGATGAGGTTCTCCACGCGCTCCACCAGGCAGAGCTGCGACGCATAGCGCACGAGGGACGATCGCTGCGCAGGGAATTGGTGACGAATGTTATCGTACCGATGAGTCTGGCACGTGCAACCCTGACCCAGCGCGTCACGCTGCTACAGTGGTATTGGATGACGAAGGCACACCGACGGTATACCGGACTTGAGCGTCGCTTTCCCGGCATGCGACAAGACTATGTCTGGCAACAACAGGGGATGCTCGAGCTTCAGCGTCGAGGGGGATAATCCGTGCGCGGGGGAGTGCGCTCCACGTCCTAACTTTGCGCGCTCTGAAACTTCGCTCACACTCTCCCAATACGTTGCATGCAGACTGTTCTTGTCACCGGCGCCAATGGTGAAATTGGCCACAGCCTTCTCCACGCTCTTGCAGCACGCGAGTGTCGTGTTATCACGCTCGACCTCGCACCACTGGGCGACGATTTGCGATCGCTCGTGCACGACGCACGCGTTGGTGATGTGTCGGACCCAGCAGTGGTGGCTGATCTTGAGAAGATCGATTTTACCGAGATCTATCATCTCGCGGCGTTACTGTCGACGAGCTCGGAGAAGAACCCTGAGCGTGCGCACCACGTCAATGTGAACGGTACGATGGGTCTGCTCCTGATGGCACGTCGTATCGGTGTGCGCACGGGAACAGCGGTCAAGTTCCTCTTCCCAAGCACGATCGCTGTGTTCGGCATGGGATCGCTCGACGAGAAGAACCGTGCTGGTGCAGTGACAGAGTTTTCGCACTTGCAACCAACTACGATGTACGGCATCAACAAGGTCTACTGCGAACAACTTGGCTCCTACATGAGCGACCGGTTCGGTCAGCTCACAAACGAAGCTGGCGTCAAGGCACTCGACTTCCGCGCGCTGCGCTTCCCGGGTCTGATCTCGGCAACAACTGTTCCTACTGGCGGCACAAGTGATTACGCTCCAGAGATGATCCATGCAGCTGCGCAGGGTAAGGACTACGCGTGCTTCGTGCGTCCGGACGCGCGCATTCCGTTCATGGCAATGCCAGACGGCGTTAAGGCGCTGCTCGACCTGGCGGCAGCTCCCGCAGAGAAGCTCACACAGCGCGTGTATAATATTCGTGCGTTCTCGCCATCAGCGGAAGAGATTGCCTCTGTGGTATCGAAGGCATTCCCAGGTGTGTCGATCACGTACGCCCCGCATCCTGTTCGCCAAGCGATAATCGACTCATGGTGTGCCGATGTTGACGATGCAGCAGCACGTCGTGATTGGGGATGGACGCCTGACTACGACATGCAGCGTGCATTCGATGAGTATCTGATTCCGACGATTGCACGTGTATATGGCGGATAAGCCACATACCAATCGTCTGGCTCTCGAACAGTCGCCGTATCTCCTGCAACATGCGCACAATCCTGTGGATTGGTATCCGTGGTGCGACGAAGCATTCACTCGTGCGCGCGCCGAGAACAAGCCGGTGTTCGTTAGCATCGGCTATGCGACATGCCACTGGTGTCACGTGATGGAGCGCGAGTCATTCGAGGACGAGACGGTTGCTGCGTACCTCAACGAACACTTCATTAGCATCAAGGTCGATCGCGAAGAACGTCCCGACGTTGATGCGATGTGCATGGATGTCTGCCAGACACTCACCGGACATGGTGGCTGGCCCCTTACGATCGTGATGGATGGTGAGCGACGTCCGTTCTTTGCTGGCACATATTTCCCCCGACATTCCTTCGGCAATCGACTTGGATTTCTCGATCTCCTCGCGCGGTTGAAGGAGGTCTGGGTGCTCGATCAGGCCCGTGTTCAGGAGACCGCACGCGAGATTACGCAGGCACTCACACAGCAAGCAGCCGCTGACTTCCGCGGCGAAGTTCCATCGACGGTGATGTCGACGGTTGTCGACCACCATCGTCGCATGTTCGACGACGTGTATGGTGGCTTCTCGTCGCGTCCGAAATTCCCATCACCGCATCACCTCTTGCTGCTGTTACGGCGAGCTCACGCCGACAACGACAAGGGTCTGCTCAGCATGGTATGCACCACACTCGATGCAATGCGTGCAGGGGGCATGTACGACCACGTTGGATTTGGCTTCCATCGCTATAGCACCGACCGCGAGTGGCGCGTGCCACACTTTGAGAAAATGCTCTACGATCAGGCCATGCTCATGATGGCCTACACCGAGGGCTGGCAATGCACATCCGACGAGCTCTATGCGCGTGTGGTTGATGAGATTGCCACCTACCTCGAACGCGAGATGACCTCCGATGCAGGATCATTCTTCTCCGCGCAGGATGCCGATAGCGAGGGGGAGGAAGGCAAGTTCTACATCTGGCGTGGCGACGAACTGCAAGACATGCCAATGCATCTGTGGCACCTGCTTAACGCCTCCCATGAAGGTAACTTCCACGATGAGGCATCAGGCAATCCTGTCCCTGCAAACATCCTGCATGCATTGCGCGGAGATCTCCGCGATGTGCTGCGCGCGCCTGAGTGGGAACCCTATCGCGAAGAGCTACTGCAACGGAGGTCAACACGGATTCGTCCGTTAACGGATGATAAGGTGCTGTCCGATTGGAACGGATTGATGATCGCAGCGCTCGCACGAGCAGGTCGAGCATTTACCAATCCACGCTTCACGCGCATGGCCGAGCGCGCCTTCGCAGCATTCGAGCATCCCGTGGCACATCACCGCTACCGCAACGGACATGCTGCGATTGCGCCGATGTTGGATGATTTCGCAGCGATGGGATGGGCAGCATGCGAGTTGTATCAGACAACCTCATCCAGCACGTATCTCGATCTTGCATGCGAGTATGCTGACGGAATTCTCACTCGCTTCCGTGGTGATGATGGCGCACTCTATACCGTTGCCACTGAGGTTGTGGATATTCCCGTACGTCAGAAATCAGGCTACGATAGTGCCTACCCGTGTGGCAATAGCGTTGCGGCGATGCTCTTCGCACACCTCGGAGCGATCACAAACAATCGAACGTATCGTACCGCTGCGGCCGACTGCGTGCGGACGTATGGCGCGCAGCTCGAGAAGTTCGCACCAGGGTTCTGCATGCTTCTCTGCGCATGGGATATGCTGGAGTCAGGATCGACCGAGATCGCCGTTGCGGGATCTCCCGACACACATCCGTTTCTTCAGCAGGCACTGCACCACATCGGCGCATGCTACACGCCTCGTGCCGTCGTGGTGTTCCGTCCGACCGACGACGTGGCTGCTGCTCGACTAGCGGACGCAGCTTACCCATTCGACACCGCACCAGGAGCGAGCATACTCGTCTGTTCCAACGCGGCATGTCGAATGCCGATCACCACGCTCGACGAACTCGCCAGCGCCTTTCCCAGAATCCCGTAACTTTGCGCATGCCGATAATCATCGATGGGAACGCCCTAGCCGCAACGATTCGTGGTGAGGTCGCTGAACGAGTAACGCAACTCGTCGCAACACATGGAATCACACCCGGACTCAACCTCCTGCTCGTAGGAGAGGATCCTGCCAGCACCGTCTACGTGCGCAACAAGGGCAAGGATTGCGAAAACGTGGGCATTCGTTCAACAATTGTACGTCTGCCTGCCACCGCCACCGAAGACGAAGTGATTGCATGTGTTCAGGCATGGAACGCCGACGAGGCCGTCCATGGAATCCTTGTGCAGTTGCCCCTTCCAAAGCACATCGACGAGCATCGCGTGCTTCGGACGATCGATCCTGTAAAAGACGTCGATGGATTTCATCCGGTCAACGCAGGGAAGTTGATGATTGGACTCGACGGATTCATCCCCTGCACACCGTATGGTGTGCTCGAGATGCTCAAGCGGTACAACATTGAAACATCTGGCAAGCACGTGGTTGTAGTGGGTCGCAGCAACATTGTAGGGAAGCCCCTTGCCATGCTGCTTGCACAAAAACGCTCTCCGGGCAATGCCACGGTAACTATCTGCCATACCGGCACACCAGACATAGCCGAACACACACGTCGTGCCGACATTGTTGTATCGGCCGTAGGTATGCACGGACTCATCACTGCTGACCACATTCGTGAAGGGGCGGTGGTGATCGACGTCGGCATCAACCGTATCACGCTCGCTGATGGCTCAACGAAGCTTGTCGGTGATGTTGATTATGCAACTGTTGCACCGAAGGCCTCTGCAATCACGCCAGTGCCGGGCGGTGTTGGACCTATGACACGTGCCATGTTGCTGCAGAACACACTCACGGCCGCAGAACGCAAGGTGGCTCGATGAAGCGAGTTCCTCTCGACGTCCTCTATGCCGATCTCGACATCGTTGTCGTCAACAAGCAGGCAGGATTGCTTGCGATTCCCGACCGATACGATGAAACCCTCCCAAACGTCAAAGTGCTCGTACGCGAGAAGTACGGCTCTGCGTACACCGTGCATCGACTCGATCGTGAGACGTCGGGCGTGATGATTGTTGCGCTCACACCGGAGGCCCACAAGGCACTCAATGAGCAGTTTGAGCATCACACAGTCAAGAAAACCTACCAAGCCATCGTAGCCGGTATCGTCGACAAGGACGAGCTGATGATCAACATCCCACTTGCGACCGATACCAAGCGCAAAGGTCTGATGAAGCCGTCGGCTAAGGGCAAAGAAGCACGAACCGGACTTCGCGTGATCGAGCGCTTCCGTATCGCAACGCTTGTGGAATGCGACCTCATCACCGGGCGTCAGCACCAAATCCGTGTGCACTGTGCGGCGATCGGACACTCGCTGTTGGTCGACGCCGACTACGGTACAACGTCACAGTTCATGCTGTCGTCAATAAAGCGTCGGTATAATGTGGCTAAGGGGCATGAAGAGCGCCCCATCATCGATCGGCAGACACTTCATGCGGCTCGAATCAGCTTCGATCATCCCGCAACAGGGGAGCGAATGACGATTGAGGCTGAACCTCCGCGCGACTTTGCGGCAACACTGCAGGTGCTCCGGAAGTATGCTGCTCCGTACGCATCAGCATTTGATGCTGAGTTCTTCTGAGTATCTTCGCGCATCTCTAGCACGGAATTCCCGATGATCATCATTCTCTTTGGTGCCCCTGGCGTGGGCAAAGGCACACAGGCCGTGATTCTGGCCGAAAAGCTTGGCGTTGCTCACATGAGCACAGGCGATGCGTTTCGCGCTGCCATCAAGAACCAGACTCCAGTCGGCCAGTTGGCGCAAGAGTACGTTTCGTCTGGTAAGCTGGTGCCCGATGACATCGTTGCCAAGATCGTCGAAGAAGCGATGGCCAACCCGACATTCGCCAATGGTTGCATCCTCGACGGCTTCCCGCGCACTCGTGCGCAGGCGGAAGCTCTCGAGCAGATGCTCAGCGCAAAAGGCGCCGAAATCACGAAGGTGGTCAATATCGCCGTTGATGACGAGACCATCATCGCACGTCTGCTTCAACGTGGACGTGCCGACGATCAAGAAGACATCATCCGTCACCGTCTCGACGTCTACAACGATGAAACAGCTCCGCTGCTCGACTTCTACGGTGACAAGAGCCTGCTGACGACCATCGATGGTATCGGTGAGGTAGACGACGTCAACGCTCGAATCCTCGACGCGATTCACGCCTAAGACCAGCTCTCGCGCACCAAGTTTGCATGTGGATAACCACGACGCATGTGGAAAACGCTGTCGTACAGACATTCACGGATCAGTTACCCACAGTGTGGATTCCGTCCGTAAGGCGTTGAAAACGTAATTGTGTAGATTCGCTGCTCTCACTTCGAGAAGGCCTTCGAACTATCCTGGGTTTTCTGTGGTCGGACGTCGACTGTTATACACATTCGTCTTGCTTGCCGGGATTGCATCACATGCATTTTCGCAGCAGGGAGCCATTGTAGGTACCCTTGAAGGCGGCGTGGTGAAGTACCACGGCGAGTTCAGCGACGATATGTTCGGTCCGCAAGGGATGATGAGTCTGCGCTACGCGGCGCTCGACAACCTCTGGGTAGGTGCCCGCTTAGGACTCGGTGAGTACCAATGGAAGGTTACCCCCTCGAAGGTTGCCTTGTATCCCGACTATTTCGGACAGGGGAGCGATCGCTATCCTGGCACCACGGTACCACTTGAATCGCGCAATGAAAGTCGTGTTACGTCGGCTGATGTGCTTGTATACTATGCACTTACGACATCGATACCTGCCCGTCCATACATCGTGGCAGGCATCGGTGGGATTAACATCGAGCCCTCTACAGCCTTATCTCATACCCCGCTACCCAATGCCCAGCGAGGTCGCTACCCCAAGACCATCTCTAGCGTTGTCGTTGGGGGTGGCGTGGCGATCCCGATCACAGAGCGCGTAGGGTTAGAGCTCGCAGCTGAACACCGATTCGTCTTCTCGCGCTACCTCGATGATATTGCAACGACCCTTGGGAACGACGCACTCACCAGTGTTCGCATCGGCGTTTCGTATGCGTTTTCCACAGGTTTGCGACAAGATCGTGACGATTTCCACACGAGAGAAGAGTTTAAGCTAGACGAGTTAAGTAGCATTGCTATTAATTACTTAGAACACTGTTTCCACACCGATTGTTGTTGCTGCTATATACCTCATTGTCCACACTGTTGCTGCTGCTGTTGTTGCAATGGAGGAGATGAAGGAGGAGCCGGCGCTTCTGACACGGTCAAGCCCGAAACGCCGAGCACTCCTACGGCTGGTGGCGGACCCAAGCCAGAGCCGATGGATACTCCATGTCCGCCGGGCCAACATCGAGAATGTTATGGTCCGCCAGGATTTGGCATCTGTGTTGATAACCTCCCTCCGACTGGACCCGAGCGTATCCGGTGGGAGCTTGCGCGCACCCTCACCGACGGTAGTTTGTTGCGCGAGGTGGATGGGAAATGGTATCGCAAGCAAGTGATGCCCGATGGGACAACGCGCATAACGAAGGGGGTGCTGCCGTTCATGGCAGACGAGTGTAAGGAATGCAAGGAAAAGGCCGAGCGGGAAGCACGAGAATCGAAGAAGAATCGGGGAACAACCAAATGATACACGGTCAACACATCCTGCGGATAGCAAATAGCGCGGGCATCATGATTGTGATTGCGCTCTGTGCGATTTCAACGATGACCGCCCAGGTCAAACAGGGCGAGGTCGTGGGAGCACTGTACGGGGGCGTCAACAAGTACCATGGCGAGTTTTCCGATGACATGTTTGCTGTGTCGACGGGAATTGGTGTGTCGTACGCTGCGATGGATCGCTTGCTCGTTGAGGCGCGATTCGGACTCGGTGAGTACCGTTGGAAGATCACAGAAGCAAAGCTTCGCCGGTTTCCAAGCTACTTCGGACAGGGGGCTGACATCGGCGATCGGTACCCGGGGACGTTGACCACCATTGAGGGTGAGAATGAGAGTCGTGTGACAACGGCTGATGTAATGGCGACATGGGTCGTGGTGCCCGACATTGCAGCTGTACCATTTGTCTCTGTGGGTCTGGGTTTGTTCAACTTCGCACCATCAAATTCTTACGAGCATTCCGCCCTTCCAAACAACATCTTGCATGTCTACCCACGGACGGTAGTGTCGATTCCCGTCGGTGGAGGTGTTCGTATCCCTCTCTCGTCGGTCGTAGGTTTGATGCTCCGCGCTGAACATCGTTTTGTGTTTTCGCCCTATCTCGACGATATCAAGGCGGATCATGGCAATGATGCACTCACGACCATATCACTGGGGTTGTCGTATAGCTTCACCGCTCCGCCCGTCGCGCACGAGCCTCGGACGGCAGAGGTTCGGGAAGTCATACGCGAGTTTCGCATGCCTCCTCCGCCACCAATGTCATGTTTCCGCTGCGGTTGCATGATGCATCACATGCACGGCTGCTGCTGTCACCGCGGTGGACAAGGAGATCAGCCGCCGATCCGCGAATCAGCTCCAACCTCACCAGCCCCGCCTGCCCCGGCTCCGATTACACCGCCTGAAGAGCCGGTTTCAGTAGAGCCTGCGGCACAGCCAGCTCCCACTCCGTCACCTGAGCCGACCGCAGCTCCGACTCCAACTACGCCAAAAAGGCGGAAGTCATTTTCGAAGGATATCCGCTTTGTGGTGAACACTGACGAGTTCGACACCACGCAGCCCGAGACGGAGAAGAACCTTCAGGAACTCCTCGCATATATGCAGGAATCATGCGACGACCTCCAGGTAATGATTGAAGGACATGCGAGTGCCGATGGGCCTCCCGACCGTAACCGTGAGCTGAGTAAGCTGCGGGCGCAACGCGTGCAGCAATGGCTTGTGGATCAAGGAGTTACGCCAACGAAGATTCGTGGCGCAATGGGCTTTGGTTCGTCGATGCCACGGGTTGTCGAGCCGTCCCCGGCTGTTGCGAAAACGATGAGCAAAGACCAACTCGAGGGAATTCGTCGGCAAAATCGACGCATTGAAATTGCCGTCTTGAAGGACTGCGCGGTCCAGTAAATCCCCCAGAATTGATGAAAATCTTTTCATCAAGCGTTCATAGGGTTGGTGTGGAAAACCCCTAAGTTGCCGTTCTCCACAACCGTGGAGGGAGCATAATCATGCTTCAGTAACGTCTCAGCCGCAGTGTAGGGTGACTGCGCGATTGAGTGAAACATCCTCGCACAACTATGGAGGACGACCCTAATGACCAAGCGTATCTCAACTTCGACAATCTTGCAAGTAGCGGTCTTCGTGGTGATTTTCTCCACGGTCATGTCCGTAGCGTTCATGGTACAGGCACACGATATGCCGGCTGTTGCGGTGGTGGCAGCTGCAGAGCCAGTTACACCAGAAGCTCCGGTTCCCGCAGCTATTGTTCTTGAGGATGCCCCAGATGGGTTTGCATCGTGGTACGGAGAGCCATTCCATGGTCGCCGCACAGCAAGCGGGGAGCGATTTGACATGCACGCATATACTGCTGCACACCGCTCGCTTCCGTTTGGCACCATTCTTCGCGTGCAAAACACCAAGAACGGTCGCGTCATCCTCGTCGAAGTCACGGATCGTGGTCCATTCATCAAGAAGCGCGTCGTCGACCTGTCGTACCGCGCAGCCCGCCACCTCGGTGTGTCGGTAACATCTGTTGAACTTGAAGCACTGACGGCAGAAACTGTTGCATCGTTCTACGCAACACAGCCAGAGCGCGTGCTCGCATTCACACCCGAGTTTGAGCCTGTTTCGCTTGACGTAACGGAGCTGTCTACTCTGGCAGCTGCTACGTCGCTGACATCTGTTATGTCCTCACGCGGCGATGCGGAGTACATTATCGTACGCCCTGGAAGCAAGGGTCGCCTGCAGTTTGTACGCGCATGTAAGAGCGACGCGTAAACCCCTCTTACTCTCCCCGTAACACCCACATCGCAAGACGCGCCACGACTTCTGGTCGGATGGTCTCCTTCGTGCGCGCCATCTCTTCATCGGTGCAGTCATCACACTCTTGAAACTGGTGATTTGTGTTTGGGTAGATAGCCGTCAACCACGCTGAGCGTGATGCACGCTGTTGCCCGAATGCACGGAAGGCTGCCGAATGGACAGCGCCCGGAACTTCGGTATCGCGTTCAGCGAATAATCCCAAGGTTGGACCCTGAAGCGCGACGTATTCAGCTGGGCTGTACCAGAGATAACTGCGGAGCCATGGAATGAGAGTGCTTTGCATATACAGTTCGCGACCAGGGCGCTGAAGCTGTCGCACCATTGGATAGCGCATGGCAACATCCGGACGATTCATCAGCACAGAGTCTGCGATCGAGAGCAACCTTGGAACAAGCGCCTGATTATCGGTTTTCGGAGATGCAAGAAGTAGGTCACACCACGCTGCGACCAAACCCGTTGCCACGCCAACTAACTCTGCATCTGTACCGCGACTGAGCTCTCGAGCTTTGAGCTGCTCAAGAAGAGTCTCTCTCCCCGATAGCATGGGCGTCGACAGCATCGCGACGCGTGCGATGCGCGTAGGAAAGCGGCGTGCGACGATTGCTGCAGCGAGACCTCCCTCGCCGTGTCCGATGATCACCACGCGCGTGGTGTCGACGCGCGGGTGTTTCCATAACGCATCGAGCACCGCAGAAATGTCACTCGCCTCGTCGTCGATCGACTGATCATCACCGATACCAGTCGATTGCCCTGTACCACGGTCGTCAATGCGAACAGTCGCAATGTTGCGTTGCGCAAACATCGCAGCAAGCACGAGGTAGGGGGCATGACCATGTTTGCCGCGAGCGACACGGTCTGTTTGACCACGATCGCCCGCTAGAATCACCAACGGATAGCGTCCGAGAGTATCGGGGTAGGTGAACTCACCCCCAACGAGAATCCCTGCAGGACGGTTCGGGATGCGGAAGCTCTCAGAAATGTATGGTGGTTGATCACCGGGCTCCTGCACACGTGGTGCCTCGTAGAGTTTCTTCAACGTCACCGGTGAGTTTGCTTGACGCTGCACCCATGTCCCGACAAGCTGCTGCCGCTCGCGATCATGGGTAACCTGTACCGCAACATCACCTGAATCACTCTGCAGAAGGATCGTTCCTCCAACACAGGATACTGAAGAGAAGCGATTACCGATCCATCCGAAGGTTGGATTATCCCATGTGGCATCGCAAGGACCGTTAACGTAGGAAACGATATGGACGATAACGCGACTGCGAGCGCCAGTTGACAGGAAAATGTCACCCGAATACGAACCCGAAAGCACGGAATCGAGCTGTTGCTCGAAGGGAACAACAAGCGACTGCGCACGCGACTCCACAGGCTCACGTGCTATGATGAAGCCCAGAAGACTGATGCCAACCAGAAAGCGTAGCCGCATTGTCATGTTTTTTTTTGACCGACAGTGAAACTCTAGGACCATAATTTGCGTAGTGCGCGTCTCGTAAGACTCACACCACACGCAATTTCGATCATTTGGAGTACATGTATGCAGCGTTTCCTGCTCATTCTCGCGGTAGCATTTATCGCCGTCGGTAATCTTTCAGCAATCACACTTGAGGAAATCATCGCGAAGAACCTCGAGGCCCGGGGTGGTCTGTCCAAGCTCAAGGCGATCAATACATACTCGGTCGACGGTACGATGACGATGGCGCAGGGCATGGACCTGTCATTTACACAGGCGATGAAGCGTCCGATGAAGTATCGCATGGATATGTCCTTCCAGGGCATGTCTATCGTGACGGCCTTCGACGGCACAACAGCATGGAGTAAGAATCCGATGGCTGGTAATAAGGTCGAAAAGGCACCAGAGTCGGAAGTCAAGCGTATGGCGGAACAAGCCGACTTGGACGGGGTTCTCGTTAATTCGAAGGATAAAGGCTACAAGCTCGAACTCGTCGGTCCAGAGGATATCGACGGTTCGACCGCGTATAAGATCAAGGTTACAGACAAGGACAATGAAGTAAGCCACCTCTATATCGACGCAATCACGTGGTTGGAAGTCATGTGGTCGAAGAACATTTCCATGATGGGTCAAGAAGCCGACGTCGAGATCTTGTTCTCGAACTATCAAGCAGTCGGTGGCGTACAAATGGCAATGCTCATGGAGATCCGCTCAGAAGGTCAAACCGTGATGTCGATGACCTACAGCAATCCAAAGGTGAACGAGCCAATCTCTGATGAGCGTTTTGCTTTCCCAGGTGAAGCAGCCAACGAAAAGAAGTAACATCCCAGCCCCCGCACCTCGCGGGGGTTGTTGTTTCGGAGAAACCCAATGAACACACTCACACGTGTGATCATCTGCGCGATGATCACGGCTACCGCATTTCCCACAGCTGCCCAGCAGATCACCTCAGGAATGCTCGGCCCAATTCGTCCACGAAGTATTGGTCCGGCAGTAATGAGCGGACGCATCGCCGACATCGCAGTGGTTGATACCGCACCTCGGCGCTTCTACGTCGGTGCAGCGGGAGGGGGCGTATGGAAGACCACTACTGGTGGGGCATCATTTACGCCCGTGTTCGATGATTACAATCAGTCGATCGGTGCAATCACCATCGATCAAGCCCGACCTGATACAGTATGGGTGGGAACGGGTGAGCCTTGGACACGTAATAGCGTATCGGTAGGCGACGGTGTGTATCGCACTACGGATGCCGGTCGCTCATGGAAGCGCATGGGACTCGATTCCACGGAACGAATCGCACAGATCGTGATTCATCCAACGACGCCATCCACCGTCTACGTCGCGGCACCGGGTCCGCTCTTTCATGACAGTCCACATCGCGGACTATACCGCACTACTGATGCGGGAGTTACGTGGCAGAACATCCTGCCGGGTGACGCACGCACCGGCTGCACAGATGTGATCGTTCACAAGAAGAATCCTAACATTCTGCTCGCCTCAATGTGGTCATTCCGCAGAACCGGATGGTCATTTTCATCTGGTGGTTCGGGCTCTGGGATCTTTCGCTCAACAGACGCTGGTGCCACATGGACCCGCATCACACGAGGATTGCCCACGGGTGAACTTGGTCGCATTGGAATGGCTGCATCGCCCCTTGACCCACAACTCATCTATGCGAGTGTCGAGGCAGGCGAGTCGGGACTGTATTGCAGCACAGACGGTGGACTGAGTTGGGAACGACGCTACACGGGAAGTGCTGTTGACATTCGTCCATTCTACTTCTCGCGCGTTGTCTGTGATCCCGCGAACAAAGACATCGTGTACAAGCATGGTATCCAGCTGTATCGCTCCGATGATGGAGGCCGCACCTTCGCGACAATTGCGCAGAGTGCGCATTCAGATCATCATGCTGTGTGGATCAATCCCGCGAACACGCGCCAGTTGCTGATCGGCACAGATGGCGGACTATATGCATCGGACGATCGTGGTGTAACGGTGCGGTTCTTTGGGAATCTTCCGATCTCGCAGTTCTACCATGTGCGGGCCGATAACCAAGATCCATTCATGGTCTATGGCGGACTCCAGGATAATGGCTCGTGGAGGGGTCCATCACGAAAGAGTGGAGGGATACGCAACAAAGACTGGACAGTCATTGGTGGTGGCGATGGGTTCTATGTCGTTCCTGATCAAACCGAACCGCATATCGTGTTTTGGGAATCACAAGGTGGTAACGTGGTCCGCACCAATCTCAAAACCATGGAATCAAAGTCAGTTGCGCCAACGCCCGATGATGGATCGTTGAAGCTGCGCTATAACTGGAACACGCCGATTGTGGCAGGAGCCGCACCTGGAACCATCTATGTGGGATCGCAATACCTGCATCGCACAACTGATCGCGGCGAAACATGGAATCGCATCTCTCCAGACCTGACAACAAACGACCCATCGAAGCAACGCCAGGATGCGACGGGAGGTCTCACCCTCGACAACTCTTCTGCCGAAAATCATTGTACCATCTTCACGATCGGCGAACATCCGAAGAATAACCAGATCATCTGGGTGGGCACCGACGATGGTATGCTCCAGGTAACTCGCGATGGGGGAGCGACATGGCAACGTGTGAACGTTCCCGACACGATCGTTCCGCGCGGAACATGGGTGTCGCACGTTGCGCCATCACCTCACAATGAAGGTATGTGTTTCGTCACGTTTGATGGTCACATGCGCGGCGACATGAAACCATATGTCGTTGAAGTAGCTGCATTTGGATCTGCCATTCGCTCGATCACAGGCCCAGAGATGCGCGGATACGCGCATGTTGTTAAGCAGGATCCCATTCGTTCTCATCTACTGCTATGCGGAACAGAGCATGGCTTGTACGTGAGCCTCGATACCGGTGCAACGTGGATCACAATGAAGAGTGGATTTCCTCCAGTCGCGGTGCGCGATATTGACATGCAGCCATCGACGAACGCTGCAGTGATTGCAACGCATGGACGCGGTATCTACATCATCGACAATCTCGAGCTCCTTCGTGGGCTCACGACGGACATGTTCGTAAAGGATCTGACTATCCTGCGATCTCCGCTTGCACTCCGCTCACTTGAGTCCGGAGAAGGTCAATGGTTCGAAAGTGACGCCGAGTTTCGCGGCGAGACCATTGGGCGTGATACCCGCGTGTGGTACGTGTTGCGCGAACGTCACACAAAGGGGCCGTTCACGATCACCCTCAAGGATAGTTCGGGGAGGATCATCCGCATAATTCCTGCCACAGGGCGTAAGGGGCTGAACAGTGTCGAAATCCCGATTCGGAACCAGGCCCCCCTCACCGCTGCATCCACTGTTGGGGGAGCGTTCGGATCCTTGTTTGGTCCACTCCTGTCTGAGGGCATCTACACGCTTGAATTCGTCAAGCAGGGAGTAACGGAATCCGTGACGATGCGTGTGATTACCGACACAACACTTGGGCACTCGATCGAGGATCGTATGGCTCAGCAAGCGCTCATGCAGCAGCTGTATGAGCTTACGGAAGAGCTAGCCATTACCGTTGCACAGTTGCAACAGGCGCGCGATACCCTCGCGGTTCGGGGAGGACAAAATGCGTTACGTGATTCAGTTACCGCTCTGCATGCATCGCTCGTGAATACCAAAGAGGGAATGATCACAGGGGAGGAGCAGGTTCGTGAGCGTCTTGCCTCGCTGTATGGTGAGATCAACTCCTACCTCGGACGCCCTTCGAATTCCCATCAGCAGCTTGCAGCCACCTTGCAGCGTCGTGTGGCTGATGCGACCCAAGCCACGCAAGTACTGTTAGCCGAACTTGGAGCACTCGGTCTGCCAACTAGGAGTGAGGTCGCTACGACACTTCGAAGCGCCAAGAAGTAGCATCATCGTATCTTCGCGGTCCTCTCCATCCTCTCTATTTGGACCAGGTGATGTTATGAAACGTACCGTCGGACTCTACATCGGTCTTGCCGCGTGTGCAATCTTCGCACAGGGCTTCCAGTGCGCATCGTCGGATGTTGCTGTGGCCAAGAAAGCAATTCAACAGCAGGATTTTACGAAGGCGAAGGCATCGTTGGAAAAGGCGCTTGTCGCCAATCCAAATGATTGCGACGCATTGATGTTGCTTGGCGACGTCAATGATCGTTTGCGTGACGTTGACGGCATGGTTGACGCATACCAGAAAGCTCGTGCATGTGAAGGCATCAAGCCGCAGCAGAAGGAAGCTATCTCGGTTAACCTGTACAACCAGTGGGTCGTATCGTACAACGAAGGCATCAGTACCTACAACGCCTACGTTGAAACACAAGACAACGCCAAGCTCAGTGCCGCTATGGCCGCGCTCAAGCGTGCTCGCAGCGTCAAGCCTGAGTTCCCGGATCCACTGCCACTGATGGGGCAGATCGCAGAAGTCTCGGGTGACACGACTGCTGCCATCGAACACTACACGACGTACTGGAATCTTGAAAAGCCAGGTGCAGACATCATGCGCTCGAAGGGTGTCGCCATCGGTGGCACGCGTGGTGCGATGCTAAAGGCACTTGGCACACCGGTAACCACCCGGATGGACTCGATCGACAACGGCGTGATCTACAAGGATCGCTTTGATATCGGCGGCCGTGATATGATCACGTTTGCATTCGCGCAAGGGGCTGACGATGCCGAGCTCGAAGGCTGGTCGTACAACCCTCCGGCAACTGTCTCTGAGCTCGAAAAGTGGCGTGTCCGTACGCTGTCTGTCAGTCCACTCAAGTCACTCGCATTCATTGCATACACGCGTGGCGATAACCAGTCGGCACTTGATTGGGCCAACGCCGTGATGTCGGTGAAGCCAAAGGATCAGGAGCTCGTGCCGCTCCGCACGCAGGTTCTGCAGAATCTTGGTAAAGGGGGCGAAGCGCTTGCAGAGCTTAAGGCGCAGATTGATCGCGATCCATCTGTCGTGTCAACACGACTGCAGTATGCAGCCATGCTCTCAGGTACTGAAAAGTATGACGAAGCAAATCAGCAGTATCTGAAGGTGTTAGAACTCGATGCGAAGAACGAGACAGCACTGTACAATCTTGCGGCCAACTTCAAGAACATAGCCAGCGACAAGCAACGCAATGAACTTGCCAAGATGGACAAGAACAAGAAGTACGTACCAGATACGTCCTACCTCGGCGACTTGAAAACAGCAGCAACGTACTTCGAGCAACTCCGTACGGCATCGTTTAAGTACCGTGATGATTTGGTGGTGCTCGAGCAGTTAGTGAATACCTATGAAGTTCGCAAGGACGTCGCTAAGGTGAAGGCACTCATTATGGAGCTCGAAGCGCTTGAGGATCGCTATCGCAGTAACCGTGAGTATTATCGTGTAATGGAAGGCCTTTACGGGCGCAACAAAATGATGGACAAAATGAAACAAGCACAAGAAAAGGGAGCAAAACTCTAATGTCGAATCCAACGAACAACCAGCCAGAACAGCAAATGACGATCGAGCTCGGCGAAAAAGAAGCCGAAGGCATTTACTCGAATCTGGCCATCATCTCGCACTCACCAGCCGAGTTTGTGGTGGATTTCACCCGTATCCTGCCAGGTGTGCCGAAGGCACGCGTTCACGCACGGATCGTCATGACCCCGCAGCATGCGAAGCTGCTCCTCCACGCCCTCGCCGACAATATTGGAAAGTTCGAAAACCAGTATGGAGAGATCCAGGTTGACGGACAGCACCATCCATTTCCGTCGGGTGTGACGAATATCAACTGATTTTTCATATGTTTGTCGTTCTCTAACGAACGGTCAACCAGAATTTCCGGTGTGAAGCTATGAAGCGTACGTATCAACCAAGTCGTCGTCGTCGTGTCAATGTTCACGGTTTCCGTGCACGTATGGCTACGAAAAACGGTCGTAAGGTCCTTGCACGTCGTCGTGCGAAGGGTCGCGCTCGTATCGCGGTAAGCTTCGCGCGCTAAGCCTCTCTCATGGTCTGCAGACCACTGAAGGGAGCCCATGCATTTGACTACGTAATGCGGTCTGGACGTCGAGTGACGTCCGGACCGCTTCTGTTGTCGGCAGTACCCCACGCTACAACGTCGTCCGGCGATGTACTCCGTGTCGGGGTTACCATCGGCAAACGCGTCGCTCCGCGCGCAGTTGACCGCAATCGCGTTAAGCGTCTCCTGCGAACTGCCGTACGAACCTTTGTGCGCAGCATCGAAGCCACCTCGATTACACACCTCGACGCAGTCGTGCTCATTTGGCGCAAGCGTCCGGAAGCGCCCGGACTCCTTCGGTTGGCCGATGTCCAAGAAGCTGTCAATCATGCGATGACAAAGGCGCTTTCGAGTGTCAAGGTGCCGTCATGAACCCCGTAGTAGCGATATTGACGACCCTTGTGCGGGGGTATCGCATGTTCATCTCACCGATGTTTCCTCCGTCATGTCGATTTACACCAACATGTTCACAGTATGCGCTTGATGCACTAACAACTCACGGCGCGATCAAAGGCACATGGCTGGCAGTACGCCGGATCTCTCGCTGCCACCCGCTTCACCCAGGAGGGTACGACCCAGTACCCGGCACTGAACCACAACAACGTCACGATCACGATTAACTGAGAACGTTTAGCATGGACAGACAGTCACTCTTTGGCATAATTTTGATCTCGCTGATCATCGGCGTGTGGTTTTACTTTCAGAGTGGACCAACGACCCGCGACGTAACACCACAGCAAACAGCCGCTGTGAAGGAACAGCAGGAGGTCGCAAAGGCGGCTGTTGCCGCCGAAGCACCGGCCGTTGCATTCGTCGCAGCACAACCTCGTGCAATCACGATCACCTCGAACCTCTATCGGATCGAACTCAGCTCCCGCGGCGCAATGGTGCGCTCGTGGCAGCTCCTTGATTATCGCCCCTGGTATCACAAGGAAGACACAGCAAAGCGTGTCGACCTTGTTCGTCCGGGAAAACTGGAGTACGGATTCTCCTTCCGCGCCATGAACGGCAAGAAGGTTTCGTCAGAAACGATCCCATTCTCGTTTGACACCCCTTCGGATGCGATCACCATCAAGCCTGGAGAGTCAGTTGCCATTCGTGCCACAGCTACGGTTGCAAACGGTGGTACAATCGTTCGCACCTATACATTCTCTGGCGACCATTACCAGATCCAAACGGCCCTCACCCTCAATGGCATGGAATCGGTGATTCCTCAGACAAGCCGATTCGTCACACTTGAGTGGCGTCATGGACTGAATTACCAAGAGGCGAACTCCGTCGACGAATCTGGAAACGCCATCGCTATGGTCTCCACCAATGGCGAACTCAACGAACTTGATGCACCAGACTTCAACACGCAAGTGGAACTGCCTGTCAATGGCACGATCGACTACCTCGCCACACGCAACAAGTACTTCGCGGTCGCAATGCTCCCTGAGCAGGGATTCGATGGGTCGGCACTTCTTACTGGTGACAAGTATGGTCTGCCTGACGAGGGTTTCTATGAGACGTATAAGCTCGCGGTCAAGCTTCCGTATCGAGGGGGCTCGCAAACCCACTCGATGACGTTGTTTGCTGGGCCGATGCTATATGATACGCTCGCAACCTTGGGCATGACGGACATCATCAATTTCGGATGGAAGTGGATCATCAAGCCAATCGGTGAGTACTTCATGCTCCCGACCCTGCGTCTGATTCACTCAGGTATTCCCAACTATGGCATCGCAATTATCCTCTTTGCGCTACTGATGAAGGCCCTGCTGTACCCGCTTGGAATCACGCAGATGAAGTCTGCACGTAAGATGCAGCTAGTTGCGCCGTTGATGAATAACATCCGCGAGAAGTACAAAGACGACATGCAGACGCAGCAGCAGGAAATGATGAAGCTGTACTCGGAGTATGGCATTAATCCGGCAGGGGGCTGCCTGCCCCTTCTCCTCCAAATGCCATTCCTGTACGCCCTGTACTCAGTGCTGAACCTCAATATCGAACTTCGTCAAGCTGAATTCTTGTCCACGTGGCTGTTCGATTTGAGCGTTCCGGACGTGATCTTCAGTCTGCCGTTCAAGCTTCCGTTAGTCAACATCGACAAGTTTAGCGGATTGGCCCTGCTGATGGGTGCGACACTGTTCATCCAGCAGAAGCAGGCCGTGACAGACCCTCGTCAGAAAGCCTTGGTCTACATGATGCCGGTGATGATGACCCTGATGTTCTCGTCGCTTCCAGCCGGACTGAACCTATACTACTTTGTGTTCAACATCGTAGCAATCGGACAGACAGTTTGGCAGACAAAGTTCTCGAAGAACCAACTTACCCTGGCCGACCTCCGGAAGGAGCCAAAGAAGGAGTCATGGCTGCAGCGGAAGATGCGGGAAGCCCAGGATATTGCCGAGGCGCAAGGCCGCAGCGTGCCCGGTCAGACCCCTCGCGGACAGCGTCAGGGCGGTAAATCGAAGCGCCGGTAACATCTGCGGAAATCTGGCGTCATGATGGGATAACTTGGGCACCGTAGATCGGTTCTGGGAACCTATATTACGGGCCACCGGGGCCTTGCTCCGGCACACAGTGCTTTACCGTTTACTTTCATTTTTCGTTCTACGAAGGAGCCTGCATGTCAACTGGTTCAATCTTTCGTTCGATCGCAGTTGCAGCACTTGTGCTTGTGATTGCTGCTGGTTCAACCAGTGCGCAATTCACAGGGAAGTACAAGCGCTACAAGCTGCTCGAGCAATTCACAAGTGCTACATGTCCTCCATGTGCTACTGCGTCGCCATTCATCGAGACCGTTGTAAAGCTCGAGAATGACATCATTTCGCTTCGCTATCACATGAATTACCCGGCTCCTGGTGATCCGTGGAATGTGTTGAACAGCCGTGATCCTGGCATCCGCCACGATCTTTACGGCATCAGTGGTATTCCATACCTCCGTGTCGGTGGTACGCTCAACATCAACCCAACGTCTGGTGTTGCAGCGATCAACAACCTCGTGTCGCAGATCCCGCCAACATCGATGGCGAAGATCGAAGTCAAGCAAAACGGTGGTAAGGTTGATGTCATCGTGACAACAGATCGCGCACTCTCGGGAGCAAAGTTGTTCTTTGCAACTGTGCAGCGCACAGTGACGATCGCAGACCTACCACAAACACTTCCGAACAGCAATCGCGAGACGAAGTTCGGCGACATCATGATGTTCATGTACCCAGACGCAAACGGTACAGTGATCAACCAAGGTGCCGGTGAAACAAAGACCTATTCGTTTGTTGCTGGGTTCGGCTCGGGTAGGGAATGGAATCCTGCAAACCTTTATGGTATCGCATTCCTTCAGGACGATGCAACACTTGAGATTATTCAAGCTGGCGCAAGCATCACGAATGAGACACCAGCTGCATTCGACTATTTCGAAGCATCCAAGGCACAAGCATCGATCTCTGGTATCTACGAGAAGATTGATCGCGGTGCGACAGCGGACAAGATCGTGACAGTCACGAATACCGGAGCAGAGCCTGTAACAGTCGATCTCAGTGTGTCGAACGCAGCTGCACTTGCAGACATCGGCATGGTTGCTGAAATGGTACCGACGAAGCTCACAGTTCCTGGCAATGGCACAGCTTCGGCAACGATGAAGGTCACAGGCGCGAACCGCTCTGTGTTCGTGAGCGTCAACGCTGCTATTGCAGCAACTGACGGTCTCGGCGGCGTGGTACCATCGGTGTTCTACCTTGTCAACGGCGCGAAAGTCGTGAATTATTATGGCATTGGTAGTGATGCCGGATCTCCGCTCACGCAGCTCGCTGCTCAAGCTTCGGCAAAGTACGGCAACGACGTTGTCTACATGCCGTATGCAACGGACATCCTGACGAACTATCCGATGAACACGTTCCAAGCAGCAGTGTTCGCCTTTGAAGGTGCATGGACAAACCTGCGTGGCGCAACGCTGTCGAGCATCGAAAACATGCTTCGTGCAAAGAAGGGTGTCTGGATTCAAACACAAGCAGGTATGTACGCGGCGTACGAGCGCTATGCCACAAACACAGCGTTTGACGCAACTCGTACATTCTATGCAAACGTTGTAGGCCTGGCGTACAACAAGTTTGAATTCCGTGCGAACTTCGATCCGAATGGCAACCCAACATCACTCATCACGTTCCCAGTAAGGGGTACTGCTGGTGATCCGATTGGTAACGGTATCACGTTCACAGGCAACCAAGCTTCACAGGCATTCCCATACTACGCACTCGGTACTGACATCTTCAGGTTGACATCAGGTTCGAAGGCGAAGTCGGTTTTGTTCTACGACAACACTCCTGGTAACATCGCAATGGTCCGTGTGGAGCCTACATATGGCGGCAAGCTTGTGTACGGATCTGTTGGACCAGAGATGATTGCAACGGAAGCTGTTCGCAATAACATCACTGAGAAGGTGTTTGATTGGCTCCTCGGTGCAGAAGCTCAAAGCGCGAAGATCGCTGCAAGTGTTAGCACCCTCAACTACGGCACTGTCGTAGTCAACGGCACAAAGGAACTCAGCGTTACTCTGACGAACACGGGTAATGCAGAACTTGAAATCACAGGCGTGAACATCACAGGTACTGATGCGATTTCATTTGATGTTACCGGTGGTCGTCCAGTCAATGGTAACCCAATCAAGGTCGCTGCTGGTGCAACACACCAAGTAACGGTAATGTTTGCCCCGACAGAGTCAAAGAACAACTTCGGCGCTGCGCTTGCCTTTGAGTCGAACGCAAGTGAGTCGGCAACAATCCAACTTCGTGGTGCTAGCACAACGACAAGCGTAGAGACAGATGTTGTCAGCGAAACAGGCGCAATCCGCCTTACACTCGTTGGTGCAAACCCTGTCACAGACGCTTCGGCTGTCCGCGTTGCTGGTCAAGGCACGATGAACATCACGGTTGTTGACGCTGCTGGCCGCACGGTCGCAACGCTCTTCACAGGTGCTGTCAATGGACAAGAGACGCTGTCAATCGGTGCAGGTACACTTGTTTCTGGCACGTACTCGATCGTCGCATCGAACGGCACAGATCGCGCTGTCCTGTCGGTTGTCATCGCGCGCTAAGCTCTAGTCTCAATCATTAAACGGGCCGCCTCACATACGTGAGGCGGCCCGTTGTCGTTTACTGCACATGTTCTGGGAATGGTATCATCTGCGATACCGATACTTGGCTCCTGCCGGCATGGCAGTGCGGAGTCGGAAGTCTCCAAACCCACTCGCATCTTCAAACGTAAACAATAGATTGTTCGGATACGTCCAACGGACTGCGACCGACATACCGCTTTGCGTCGAAAAGCGATCAACCTGAAGTGGTTCACCATAGATGATGAATACTCGCCCCATATCAGTGAGCCAGCCTTCCGTGTACGACTTAAATCTCCGGTTCGCCTGTTCTACACGGTCGTAGAACTCTTCGAATGCTTCATTGCGCACAGTCGATGGTGAAGGATCGAGGCGCTTCCAGTATTCGTCAAACTGTGCCAGCTTGTCGGCCTCCGTCGTCCCAGAGTTGATCATGTCGATATCAACCTGATCGGCAACGTAGATCAACTGACGAATTGCTTTTGAGAGATCGCTGAGAACTGCGCCCGAGGATGAACGAGGAATCGTGATTTGTCGACTCCGTTCGGCTAACACACGTGAAGTGTCAATCGAACCGCTGGCCTCCCAGGGATGCAAACGAATGCGCAGCTGAAATGTGCCGGGCATCATACGTTGCGGTAGCACAAGGGGAACAAACGCCTGGGCCGTCCCTGATCGAAGGTCGACGGGTTCACCAGTGCCTGAGGCAAGAACGCGCGAGTCAGGTGCGGTGATGGACCACTGGAGTCCGACGCGTGAAGCCCCTCGGGGCACATAACAGTCAACAAATGCGAACAACTGTGCATCCTTCGACCAAATTACATCACCAATGAAGGGTGTGATGGAATAGCGATCGCCACGTTGCTCAATCTCACGCACAAGCATGACTGAGCTCAGCGAAGGTTCACCATCTGGAAACATCGGGACAACGAGCTTCTGCGTCACGGAGAAGTCACGCTTCCCAAACACATCGCGAAGCACAATCTCGTAGCGATACGTTCCGGGAGCTAATCGGTACCGTCGCACGGAGTTGTCGGCTGCTCCTGTACTTCCGCGCGTCACAGCAATCTCGTCTTCGATGATCGTTCGTCGATAGGTAGAGTCGACAAGTTTGCGTCCCGTGGAATCGCGAATGATGGTGTTGAGGGTATACTCCGCAACATATCCCGTATCAAGCTCGATGAACTTCAGCAGACTGTATGGTACAGCAACGTAGACATCGCACCGAGGTCGTCCAAGGAGCTCGGGTGCACGGGACGAAATCACATCAACCATGAAGGCGGCAGGTGCTTGCGGCTGCGAAGCGAGCTCGTGGAGCGGAGATAGCGCGCCAGCTGCAGTTACAGCGATGATGATGTTCTTCTTCATGAATGATCCTACACTGATAGCTTCCAGACCTCGTGAGCGGCACGTTCGAGCATCTCGCGATCATCTGGGTGTGCAATGCGAATAAGTCGCTTCGCACGTTCACGCAATGATGCACCGTGGAGATAGGCAACACCGTATTCGGTGACGATGTAGTGTACGTGCGCGCGCGAGGTTACCACGCCTGCGCCAATCTTCAGCGTTGGTGTGATGCGTGCAAGCCCCTTCGATGTGCGTGATGGTAGAGCGATGATGGGTTTACCACCCTTCGACAATGCAGAGCCACGCATGAAGTCAACCTGTCCACCTACGCCAGAATAGGGTGCCGTACCAAGTGAATCGGCACAGACCTGACCACTGAGATCGATCTCAAGTGCGCTGTTGATTGCCGTCATCTTTGGATTGCGGAGAATCACCGTTGGGTTGTTCACGTACGCAACGTCGAGCATTGCAACCATGGGGTTGTCATGCACGAAGTCGTACACTCGCTGTGTACCCATGACAAACGTCGCGACGATCTTATTGGGATGGATGGTTTTGCGCGCACCAGTTACGACACCACGATTGACAAGCTCAACGAGTCCGTCGCTGAACATTTCTGTGTGAATGCCGAGATCCTTGTGATTGTAAAGCTGATGGAGTACAGCATCAGGAATTGCACCGATGCCCATTTGCAGGGTTGCACCATCATCAACAAGTTCAGCAACGTGGCGTCCGATAGCAGTCTCAACGTCGCCAAGGACGGGTGGTTCAACTGTGAAAATGGGCTCATCAACTTCGACCATGTAGGTCAACTTGTCTTGATGGATGAGCGCATCGCCATGCGTGCGCGGCATACGTGGGTTGACTTGTGCAATCACGATCCGAGCAGAGTGGAGCGCCTCATGCGCAGCCTCAACGGTTACACCGAGCGAGCAGAAGCCATGAGCATCTGGAGGCGAGACATGAATGAGCGCAACATCGATGTCGAGCACCTTAGTGCGGAAGAGCTGCGGGATCTCCGATAGGAAGACAGGTGTGTAATCAGCACGTCCCTCTTGAACGGCCTTGCGCATGTTCCCACCGATGAAGAGACAGTTTACGCGGAAGTTCTCAGCGTATTCCGGTGCTGCATAGGGGGCTGGCCCTTCAGTGTGCAGGTGGACGATTTCAACACCGCGCAGGCGATGTGCTTGCCGCATGAGCTCGCCGATCAACGTTTGCGGAGCGGCGGCCACGCTATGGAGATAGATGCGATGACCAGATTCAATCGCACGAATGGCGACGTCGACAGGGACAACATTTGGCATGAACGCACCTATATGAACGGAGACTACAAAGTTAGTGTTTGGTATCTTCGCACGTCGTATCGGAACGGGAAAACGCTATGGAACTCAAGAATATCATCTTTGTCATCGTGCTTGGCGCTGCCGCCGCACTCTTTGCGCGCAGCGCACGTCGCCTAGTGGCATGGTTGCGTGTGGGTCGGCCTGAGAATCGTATCGATCGCCTTGGCGATCGTATTCGTACCACGCTCGTCGTGGGCTTTGGGCAAAGCAAGATTCTGCGCGATAAAGTGGCCGGTCCGATCCATGCAGGAATCTTCTGGGGCTTCCTCGTGCTGCTGTTTTCTGCAGCGGAAATGATCCTTGAAGGCTTCAACAATGCATGGTCGTTCAATTTCCTTGGTCCCGTGTACTCGGTAATAACCGTGCTGACTGATCTTTTCTGTCTGCTCATCATCGTTGGTACGATGATGTCGCTCTGGCGCCGTTATGTCACAAAGGTTCGACGCCTTCAAGTAGAGCACGAGAAGGTTGAAGCCGGGATGATCCTGCTGACCATCTTCACAATCGTCACATCTCTTCTTGTGCAGAACGCGCTACGTGGTCCGGTACATAACGGTGACTTCTCATGGGCCGTCCGTCCGATCGCACAGCCACTCGGCTCTGTGCTTGCTGCAGGACTTGGCGGTGCCGCTCCGTTCGTGTTTGAGCTTGCGTTCTGGATGCACGCGGTGCTGATCCTTGCCTTCATGAACTACCTTCCGTACTCGAAGCATCTCCACGTTCTCACGTCGATCCCGAACGTCTTCCTCGGACCACTTGAGCCAACAAACAGCCTCGAGAAGATCGACTTTGAAGCTGAAGGTGTCGAGAAGTTTGGTGTGGTAGATATCGAAGACCTCTCATGGAAGTCATTGCTCGATGGCTATACCTGTACGCACTGCGGACGCTGCACGAGTGTGTGTCCGGCGAATCAAACAGGGAAGGTCCTTGATCCTCGTGGCATCATCATTGCCATTCACGATCGTACGCTCGACAAAGCGCCGCTGATTCTCAAGCAGGCCAATGGTGAAGAACTCACTGCAGACGAACAGGCTGTATGGGACAAGAAGCTGATCGGTGATTATGTGTCGCCTGATGCATTGTGGGCGTGTACGACCTGCGGTGCATGTATGCAGGAATGTCCAGTGAACATCGAGCACGTACCAGCAATCGTTGGTATGCGTCGCTCAATGGTGATGATGGAATCACAGTTCAACGACGAGTCAGCGTTGCTGCCGGATATCTACGGCAACATGGAAACCAACTCTGTTCCGTGGGGCGGCTTCGGTCAGGCCGATCGTGCAAACTGGGCAGAGGGAATGGGCATCAAGACAGCAGCAGAAGATGCGTCAATGGAAGTGCTCTTCTGGGTTGGTTGTGCCGGTTCGTATGATGAACGTGCTAAAAAGACTACAAAGGCATTCGCTGAGCTGATGCAGATCGCTGGTGTCGACTTCCGCATTCTCGGTACAGAAGAGAATTGCACCGGTGATGTTGCGCGCCGTACGGGCAATGAGTATCTCGCCGACATGTTGACGAAGACGAACGTTGAGACCTTCCAGCGATATAACGTTCAGAAGATCGTTGCGACGTGTCCGCATTGTTTCAACACGCTCAAAAACGACTACCCTCAGTTCGGCTTCTCAGCCGAGGTGACGCACCATACGCAGTTCATTCAGGAACTGATCGCATCGGGACGTTTGGTGATTGATCGTACGTCGGCTTCGAAGGAAGCCATCACGTACCACGACTCCTGCTACTTGGGCCGATACAACTCGGAATACGAAGCACCACGTGCCACGCTGGAGAACGTCCCCGGTTTGACAATCCTCGAGCCTGTTCGCGCAGAGGACCGCGGTCTCTGCTGCGGTGCAGGGGGCGGACGCATGTTCATGGAAGAACATGTTGGCGACCGTGTAAACATCGTGCGCACGAATGAGCTTCTCGCAACAGGCGCATCAACAATCGCCGTGAACTGTCCGTTCTGCACAACCATGATCACCGACGGTGTGAAGGCTGCAGAGCGTACCGACGATGTCCAGATCAAGGACATCGCAGAGGTACTTCGCGATCACGTCGTCGTGCCTTCGTAGTTACAGCACACGTGTACTCAGCGCGAGCTGTCGCGCGAGCGTTCCTGCTAACGCACGTCGATCATACTGCTGCACAGTCTCGTCGGTTGGACGAGGGAGTGTGCCACGCTTGTGCGCGTCGGCCATTTCGATAATGCACTGAGCGATCGCGTCAATGTCTGATGGATCTGTGATCCATGCAGCGCCGTAGCGTTCAGCATCCTTGCGTAATGCGCCATTGGGCACGCTGACCAGAAGTGGCTTGCGCGTACCAAAGTATTCGTACAACTTCGCACTCGAAATCGTATCGGCATTACGCGTAGCGCCGACCATCATCCACAGCGCATCGCTCTCAAGCAAGAGTCGCACCGAGTCGGCATGGGCGCAGTACCCGTGGTCGTGTATCAGTGATTCGAGACCCAACTTCTTTGCGACCTTCTTGTACTCATCGCGGAGGATCCCCGCGAAGTGAAGCTCCAGCGATAGGTCTGGTCGTGTCTGCAGTGCCTTGCGCACAGCCTTGAAGAATGGTACCGGTGTAACGACATCGTAGAAGATGCCGGTATAGGTCAAACGGAATGCACCATCACGACGTGAGTTGATCTGCTCCGTTGGGATGTCCTCAGGATCGAATCCATGAGGTATGATCATCACCTCTTCATGGTTCAGATGACGGTAGTTTGCTAGCAGGAATTCCTTCATGCGACGGTTCGTCACCGTGACGCGCGACGCATGTGTGAGCACATCATGCTCAAGCTTCTTGTGTCGATGCGCATGCCATGGCGTTGGGTAAAAGTGGAACTGATTCCCATACCACAGATCACGATAGTCCACAACGAGAGGAATGCCGGTCTCTTCCGAAAGCGTAGCTGCAGCCATCATTGCAGAGAAGGGAGGTCCACTTACGAAGATGGCATCAAACTCATGCTGTGTTACGAGCTCTCGTGCAAGCTCAAGCGCCTGCTTTGCCCAGCTCTTCTTGTTGTCGGGAATGAAAAACGTATCACTCACCTTTCGATACAGCTTTCGTACCCATTCGCGAGGCATCTTCACCGTTCCTTGATCAGCGGCAACGCTGTTCGGATCGGATCCACTCGTGCGATACACCACGATGTCGCGACCCTCGATATCGTCGAGAAGCGTTGGATCATGCGCGTAGTATGCCGTAGGACCAGTAGTGATGACGTGCGGTTTCCACCCATGCTCTGGGAGGTACTTCATGAACTTCGTCACACGCTGAACGCCGCTCAATCCCATTGGAGGGAAGTAGTAGGCGAAGACAAGAACAGAACGGGTTTCCATCACTCCTTACACGATCACGAGTTCACGAGGTGCTGTTGTGAGAATTGTTGGACCCGTAGGTGTCACAACAACATCGTCTTCAATGCGCATTCCAAACTTGCCTGGGATATAGATGCCAGGCTCGATGGTGATCACCGTACCCGTTGGAATGACTTCTTTCGTATTCGGCGAAGCGACACGCGGGTTCTCGTGTACCTCATAGCCAAGGCCGTGTCCGAGCGAGTGACGGAAGTACTCACCGTATCCCGCCTTTGTAATCACGTTTCGTGCAGCTGCATCAAGCGCGCCTGCCGTGACGCCACTGACTGCAGCATCGAGCGCCGTCATGTGCGCATGATAGAGCACAGCGAACACATCAACAACCTTGCGCGAAGGTGTGCCAAGGCAGAACGTCCGCGTCATATCGCTGTACAATCCGTTGACACAGCAACCAAAGTCAACGGTAATCACATCGCCTACCTTGAGCACAGCTGAGCTTGCACGACCATGTGGCATGGCGCTGCGAACACCGGCAACACAGATGATGTCGAATGCGTCCTTCTCAGAACCAAGTTGACGCGTCGTAGAAGCGAGAAAGGTCGCAACCTGCTGCTCTGTCATGCCGGGTGCTACATAGCCGAGAAGTTTCTCGTAGGCTACGCTCGCGATGCGTGCAGCTTCGGCAATGCTCTTGATCTCAGCCTTAGTCTTCACACGGGTGATCGTCTCGACGATGCCACTAACTTCGACAAGCTTGGCGCCTGCAAGCCCCTTCTTCATTGACTTGAAGCCTGATACAGTGTGCTTTGATGGATCAAAGCCGACCGTCTTGAACTTTGCAGCTAGACCACGTGTGCGGACTGCGTTCCACGGGTCACGATCGATGATGACTTCGAGTCCGTCGAGCTTGTAAAGCTCCTTACGAACCTGCACTTCATACAGATCATTCGTAATGAAGTACACTTGCTTCTTCGTGACGATAGCCAACGCCATTGAACCAGAGAAGCCAAAGAAGTACCGCAGACTTGGCACGTGTGCCATCACATAGGCATTGCAGCCATGTGCAGTCATTTGCGCGCGAAGCTCTGCCAGGCGTGACTTCGCTGCCGTGAGTGATGTGGAAGCCATGATTACCGTGTGTTGTAGTTCGGAGATTCTTTTGTGATGATGATGTCATGCGGGTGCGACTCACGCAACCCTGCAGACGTCATGCGAACGAACTGCGCATTAAGACGCATCTCTTCGAGGTTCGAGCAACCGCAGTATCCCATCGCAGCACGAAGTCCGCCAACGAGTTGGTAGACGGTATCGGCAACATTACCCTTGTACGGTACACGACCTTCAATACCTTCGGGAACGAGCTTCTTGATTTCGTCTTCTGCATCCTGGAAGTAACGATCAGCTGAACCTTGATTCATTGCGCCGAGCGATCCCATGCCGCGGTACATCTTGTATGCGCGACCTTCTAGGAGAACCTTTTCTCCGGGAGATTCTTCATGTCCAGCAAGCATGCCACCAACCATGATGGTATCAGCACCGGCAGCAATCGCCTTGGGAACATCACCTGTCTGCTTGATGCCACCATCAGCGATCACCGGTGTGTGCGTGCGTGATGCGACTTCAACGACGTTCATGATGGCAGTAATCTGCGGCACACCAACGCCAGCAACAACACGCGTTGTGCAGATCGAACCAGGTCCGATGCCAACCTTTACGGCATCAGCTCCAGCATCAATCAATGCCTGGGCCGCTTCGCCTGTTCCAATGTTGCCAGCGATCACTTGCAGCGATGGATACTTCGATTTTACCGACGACACCATCATGATGACGCCCTTGCTGTGTCCGTGCGCTGTATCAACAACCACAACATCAACACCAGCATCAACAAGTGCGGCAACGCGTTCGAGTGTATCGCTGGCGATACCAACTCCAGCGCCAACAAGCAGTCGACCCTGATCGTCCTTTGCAGCGAGCGGATACTTCTGCTTCTTCGAGATGTCCTTTACCGTCATCAAGCCGACAAGCATACCAGCTGCGTCAACTATCGGAAGCTTTTCAATGCGGTGTTCGTGAAGGACGCGCTCTGCATCTTCAAGCGTGGTGCCGAGTGATGCAGTTACAAGTCCGTCGCTCGTCATAATCGTCGATACCGGCAGAGCACCGTCGGCAGCGAAGCGCATATCACGATTCGTGACAATGCCAACGAGACGCTTGTCTGCATCGACGACAGGGAAGCCACTGACTTTGTAGCGCGCCATGAGTTCGCGTGCTTCACGCACGGTGTGCTCCGCATGCAACGTGATCGGCTTGCGAATCATTCCGCTCTCTGAGCGCTTCACACGATCAACTTCTTCCGCTTGACGTTCAATCGACATGTTCTTGTGAATGATGCCGATTCCGCCTTCGCGTGCAAGTGCGATCGACATGGACGACTCCGTAACGGTGTCCATTGCAGCACTCATGATCGGGATGCGCAACATCAGTGTGCGCGTGAGGCGAGCCGATGTGTCGGCATCGCGGGGCAGTGTCTCGGAATACCGAGGAACCAAGAGGACATCATCGAATGTGATGCCTTCGCTGAGGATTTTGTCGATTGCCATGGGCAAAAATACGGCGCACGTCGCACGCACAAAAGGAAAAACCCCGACTGCACGACGGCAATCGGGGTTTTCGTGTCTAGAGTATTGCTCCGAACGTTACGCGTGTTCCGCAGCGAGCTTCGCAGCGCGAATACACGCTTCCGCCCACTGCACTTCACGACGTAGAACTTCGCGGTGTGTACGATCAGGATGTGAATCGGCTGTTTCACGCGCCGCTGTAAGCTGCTGCTCAGCCTCTGCAAGGTTGATCGACGACGAGGGCTTAAGCTCTTGCACGACGATGTTGACTGAGTTTTTCATGACTTCGACAAACCCTTCACGTGAAGCATAGTAGCTCACATGATTCTTCGCATCCTCGATTGTCACGACGCCGATGTCGAGTGACGAGATAATAGGTGCGTGGTTGTAGAGTACCTGAAAGGGGCTCTGTGAACCGGGGACACTCACGGCAAGCGCAGTACCTTCGTAGGCTGTTGCTTGCGGAGTAACGATGCTGACGTTGAGAACGTGATCACTCATGGTTAGCTCTGCGACTTCTTGTAAGCTTCCAAGACTTCGTCGAGCGTGCCCTTGTAGCTGAAGAAGCCTTCTGGGACATCGTCAACATCACCATTAAGAATTGCCTTGAAGCCAGCGATCGTGTCGCTGATCTTCACGTAGCGACCAGCAAAACCAGTAAACTGCTCGGCAACGTGGAACGGCTGCGAGAAGAAGCGCTGAATCTTGCGTGCGCGATACACGGTCAGCTTGTCTTCGTCCGACAGTTCGTCCATACCAAGAATCGAGATGATGTCCTGGAGATCCTTGTACGTCTGAAGAATCTTCTTCACGCGCATTGCTGTGTTGTAGTGATCCTCGCCGATGATGAGCGGATCGAGGATACGTGACGTAGAGTCAAGTGGATCAACAGCAGGGTAAATACCAAGCTCAGCGATCTGACGGCTCAACACCGTTGTCGCGTCAAGGTGAGAGAACGTATTTGCAGGTGCCGGGTCAGTCAAGTCGTCAGCAGGTACGTAGACGGCCTGTACCGATGTGATTGAGCCACGGTCTGTCGACGCGATACGCTCTTGCAGGGCGCCCATTTCTGTTGCCAACGTTGGCTGGTAACCCACAGCTGAAGGCATACGACCAAGAAGGGCCGATACCTCAGAGCCAGCCTGTGTGAAACGGAAAATGTTGTCGACGAACAACAGAACGTCGCGACCTTCTTCATCACGGAAGTACTCAGCCATCGTGAGCGCGGTGAGCGCAACACGAGCGCGAGCTCCAGGTGGTTCGTTCATCTGACCGAACACAAGCGCCGTCTTGTCGATAACGCCCGACTCTGTCATTTCGAGGTACAAGTCGTTGCCTTCGCGTGTACGCTCGCCCACGCCAGCAAACACTGAGTAACCACCGTGCTGCTTCGCGATGTTGTGGATGAGCTCCTGGATGATAACCGTCTTGCCCACACCAGCACCACCGAAGAGACCCGTCTTGCCACCCTTTGTGAACGGCTCGATAAGGTCGATCACCTTGATACCTGTCTCGAACATTTCCTTCTGTGTCGAGAGGGTAGCGAAGTTCGGCGACGGACGGTGGATCGACCACCGCTGGTCACCCTTGATCGCGCCCTTGTTGTCGATACCATCGCCAACAACGTTGATCAAGCGACCGAGAACGCCAGGTCCAACCGGAACTGAGATCGGTGCACCGGTGTCGACGACCTCCATACCGCGGACGAGGCCGTCGGTGGAATCAATCGAGATCGCACGAACACGGTCCTCGCCAAGGTGCTGCTGCACTTCGCAGACAAGGACTTCCTTAGCTCCTGATTCGATCGACGTGCGATCGACTGTGAGGGCGTTCAATACGGCTGGAATTTGGCCACCGGAAAATTCCACGTCGATGACGGGACCGATGACCTGAACGATGCGACCCTTATTCATGGTGTTCTCGTGTAACGGGCTGTGAAAGTGAGACGTTTTTATACCAAAGTCTGGCAAAAATACGGACGCGGGGGTATTCTACGGCATATTTCTGCCGAAGATATCCACACGATCCTCACCCCAAAACGACCTCACAACCGTCTGTCGGTACCCGAACAAATGGTATTTTTGCAGTCTTCATTCCGTTCGCACTTCACCAAGGAGCATTCGCCCCATGACATATATCGTTTCAGCCGCCCGTACACCAATCGGCTCACTCTTGGGCTCACTTCAGGACCTCAGCGCACCGCAGCTTGGCGCAATTGCCATCAAGGCAGCTGTCGAGCGTGCGAAGATTTCGCCAGATGTCATCAGTGAAGTGATCATGGGTAACGTGCTTACCGGCGGCGTTGGACAGGCTCCGGCACGTCAGGCGACGATCTATGCGGGACTCCCAAAGGGCGTCCCTGCGATGACCATTAACAAGGTATGCGGATCGGGTCTGAAGGCCGTTATGCTCGCCGACCAGGCAATTCGTTGTGGCGATGCTACAATCGTTGTAGCTGGTGGACAAGAGTCGATGACCAATGCGCCACATGCTATGCTCGACTCCCGCAAGGGCGTCAAGTTCGGTAATGCCCGCATGGTCGACTTGATGCAGTGGGATGGTTTGTGGGATGTGTACAACCAGACGGGCATGGGTGATGCTGCAGAACTCTGCGCATCGGAATGCAACCTTACACGTGAAATGCAGGACGAGTATACGATTCAGTCGTATCAGCGTGCGCAAGAAGCGCAGAAGAATGGCTGGTTCGTTGAGGAGATTGTGCCTGTGACGGTCAAGGGGCGTAAGGGCGATGTGATTGTAGACACAGACGAAGAGCCCGCGAAGGTGGTCTTCGAAAAGATTGCTACACTCAAGCCGGCCTTCAAGAAGGATGGAACAGTCACGGCAGCAAGTTCATCGTCAATCAATGACGGTGCTGCCGCACTGGTGCTTGCAAGCGAGAGCGCACTGACGATGCACGACTGCGAACCAATGGCTCGCATTGTTGCACAAGCGTCGTTTGCGCAAGACCCACTCTGGTTCACAACCTCGCCGATCACAGCAATCAAGAACGTCGTCGCCAAGGCAGGACTCAAGCTTGATGACATTGATCTGTTCGAAATCAACGAAGCATTTGCCGTTGTTGCACTTGTGGCAAAGAACGAGCTCGGTATTCCACGTGAAAAGCTAAACGCCTTCGGTGGAGCAGTAGCGCTTGGTCACCCAATCGGTGCCAGTGGAGCTCGCGTCCTCACGACACTTGTGCACGGTCTGCGCCGTCAAGGCAAGAAGTACGGTCTTGCAACGCTTTGCATCGGTGGCGGCGAAGCAAGTGCCGTCATCGTTGAAATGGTCTAAGCAAATATTGTCTCACTACCACTACCTGAGTACGACTACCTATGGCAACCACGACAGTAACGTTGATTGAAGGCGATGGAATTGGACCGGAGATTTGTGAAAGTGTGATTCGCGTGTTCGAGGCTGCCCGCGTGCCCGTTCAGTGGGAGAAGGCCGTGGCCGGACTCGTCGCAATTGAGCGATCAGGAAACGGTGTGCCGCAAGAGACGATGGACAGCATCAAGCGCAATCGCATCGCGTTGAAGGGTCCAACAACTACGCCTGTTGGTGGTGGACATAAGAGTGTGAACGTTACGATTCGCAAGGGGCTTGAGCTCTATGCAAATGTCCGTCTTGCCAAGAGCATGCCTGCGGTCGAAACGCGATTCTCTGGTGTGGACATCCTGATTGTTCGTGAGAACGTCGAGGACACCTATGCTGGCATCGAACACTTCCAAACACCGAACGTTGCGCAGTGCTTGAAGCTCATCACACGTCCAGGCTCAATGGCGGTGATTCGCTACGCATTCGAAGAAGCACGCAAGCTTGGTCGCAAGAAGGTAACCTGCGTTCACAAGGCGAACATCCACAAGATCACCGACGGTCTGTTCTTGGAAGTGTTCCGCGAAGTCGCAGCTGAGTATCCAGAGATCGAATCGAATGACATCATCGTTGACAACTGCTGTATGCAGCTTGTCTCACGTCCGGAGCAATTCGATGTGCTTGTGTTGCCAAACCTCTACGGTGATATTGTAAGCGACTTGTGTGCTGGTATCGTCGGTGGACTCGGTGTTGCACCTGGAGGAAACATTGGAAAAAACTGTGCGGTGTTTGAAGCCGTGCACGGGTCAGCTCCAGATATCGCAGGCAAGGGCTTGGCCAATCCAACAGCTATCCTGCTCTCTGGTGTCCAGATGTTGCAGTATATGGGGCTTGTAGGCCACGCCGAGTTGATTCAGAACGCACTTACTACCACACTGGCATCGGGTGTGAAAACCCGCGACCTTGGTGGCTCGGCATCGACGTCTGAATTCACAGAAGCAATCATCGCTAACATGGGTGCTGTTCCTGCAGACCTCAAGGTCGTTGCACAGCAGCAAGCGCCCGCGACCCAGGCGCAAGAATCAGTGTCAGAGACGTGGACACTTGTTGGTGCTGACGTCTTCGTTGAGCACGTCGGTCTTCCGTCGATGCCCGAACGCGTTGGTCCATTTACACTGAAGCTCATGTCGAATCGTGGAACCAAGGTATGGCCCGGTGAGCTTCCAGATATTCTCCTCGTGGATCACTGGCGCTGTCGGTACATTGCTGACGGTGCCATCACACGACAGAATGTACTCGAACTACTCACAGCAGTCAATGCTGCGGGTTTGAAGTGGATGCACCTAGAGCTGCTTCACCAGGCATCTGGCGAAGCACGCTACTCAAAAGCACAAGGTGAGTGATCGAACAGCAGCAACCATCGCATGAAACCGTTGCCCGCAGCTCTTGGTGGCTGAGAGCAGCGGTTTTCTGCATAACATGGTCGTACCGCTTGGCGGTAACGGCGGTGATCATTGCTGCCCTCATTGTTGCCTTTGCCCAGACTGATCTTGCCCGCGACATGATGCGACGTCAAGTGCTGCGCATCGTCAACGAACAGCTATTGGGGACCTTCTCTTGCGATGATCTCCACATCGACATCTTTCGCGGGATCGTACTTGATCGTCCTATTCTCTCAGCCAATGGCACAACCGTGTTGGAGGCCGAGCAACTGTCGTTGAGTTACGACATTGCCGCATTGTTTACCAAGACAATTGCTGTCAATGATCTGACATTGCGTGATCCTCGCGTGGCAATTCTTCGTTCGCGCGATAGCGTGTGGAATATCGATCGCATTTCACGTCCATCGACCGATACCGCAACCACGCCACCCCCCGATCTCCTGATTCGTGTTCGACGGATCAACCTTGACAATGGCACCATTACCGTGTTCGACTCGACGGATACATCGATTGATTCGGTGCATCTTGATGTGACTCATACGACGATTGAAAACGTGCATCTTGATGCAGCACTCTGGCTGTCGTTGCGGGCACATGAGTACCAAGCTTCAATCGATGTGTGCTCGTTTAACGAACGTCGTCGTAACGGTCTCGACGTGCGTGAGTTGCGAATGGCTGCGGTCCTAGACCCTCGCGGACTCGATCTGCAAATGCTGCAAGTGCGCACAGCGGGATCATCTATCGATCTAACAGGTGGCATTAATGGAGTGGATATCCTACGTGATGGTCTATCGTCGACAGTTCTCGACGTGCACCCATTCGTTGCTACAATTGATGCAGAGCGCATTCAGGGTGAGGAAGTCTCGTACGTAGTACCAGAGATTGAAGTTGTGGATGCGTACGAACTGAATGCTCGCGTTGCATTTCGTGGTGATGCGCTCGATATCGACGACTTGGTCTTGCGTGCTGGTGACGCTATTGTGCGCGGCAGTGTGTATCTGAAGGAGCTGTCGGGGGACCGTGGACCACTGATGAATATTCGAGTCGTGAACTCACATGCACGCTACGCGGATGTGCGCCGACGCCTTGTGTTTGTTCCGCTTCCAGATCTGCCGTTTCTCACAACGACACGTATTGATACCGTTACGTTGCGCGGCTATCCTGCCGACTCCATGTTCTTTGTTGTGCATGGCTCTGATGCTCCCGGTCGTGTTGATGGGCGCATGACGCTTCGTCTTGACGATCCAGCATTTGGATATGACTTGGACATGCGCATCGCCAATGGTGACCTGTCGGTCTTCGCCGACTCGAGCATTGCGACGACGCTGAATGGGCGTGTAGTTCTGCGTGGTAGAGGAACGGAGCTCGCGACCCTTGATGGAACCTATCACGTTGACCTTGAACGAAGTAGGGCAATGGGGCGTCCGATTCGATCGATGTCGCTGAATGTATCTGCTGATGGAACAGGGATTATCGATATCGATTCGAGCTTTGTTGATCTTACGCCGTTCCGCAGCGATACGATTATCGAAGATGAGTTCCTCGCCGATGATGAGCAGGTGTTCCTCAAAGGTCGATGGAGTGTCGTGGATGTGTCTCATCCACAATACTCTCTTCGACTCAACCTTAACGCTGTGAACCTTGCGTCGTTGCTTCGGAATCCTGCATTCCCAACGCGCCTAACCGGACGCGTAGAAGCTGATGGAGAGGGTGTAGAGCTTGATAGCATCATCGGTGTGATGTCCGCACGTATTGATGAGTTTGCTCTTTCAGATCGCGCGCTTCGTCCGTTCCGCCTGCGCCTGGCTAGTGTACGTGAAGGTGAACTTCGATCATGGACGGCGCAATCGCAATTCTTACAGGCATCGATAGAGGGACGCTTTATCCCTTCTGCATTCATCGATGTAGTGAGTGCAAGCGTGATGAACGCCATCAACGCAGTTGAGCATCAAGTACGCCACATCACAGCAGACCTTGGTCAGGTGCAAGACATTGGCGTGCGAGGGCGCGATATGAATGCAACGTTCAGCGTGACCTTGCGAGATGCGACGCCTGTGAATTTGTTCCTTGACTCGCTCTCGCTCATGGCGAATTTGCATGTCCAAGGTAATGTTCGTTCAACTGTTGATCGTATCGAGCTTGATGTTGATACCATTGAAGTTCGTGAATTCGCATTACTTGCACCGCAACTGCGTGTAGTTGTCGATCCGCTCCGTGCTTCGATGTTATGTGCGTTGACCGACCTCACAATGACGCCCCGTATTGAGGAACTTGCGCTGAATGTTCAGAGTGATCTTGGGGTTCGTGTAAACGACACGAGAATATCTGACATCAACATTGGGCTCCAATCGAATGATTCCACGACGACGCTCAATGGTCGCGCCGAGATCAATGGGATGTACACCGGCCTCGGTGGTGCGATACGATGGGCGGACGACTCAACGTTTGTGTCGTTTGATTCGCTGCACGTCGTTGTTGATTCAACACGTGGACTCGAGTGGCGCTCACTGCGTCCGACCCGCATGCGCGTCCGTGATGCACGACTTGTGATCGACGACATGGCTGTGCAACGCAGAGCTTCTGAGATTATCACTGCGCAAGGAGAGCTTTCGGCTTCAGCATTTGCCAATGCACGCGTTGCAGTCACCAATTTCAATCTTGCCGATGTTCCACGGTTTGTCTCGTTGGATAAGGGGCATCCCGTTACCTACCTTGACGGCATGATGGATCGGTTCACGCTAACGTTCAATGGAACATGGGAACAACCACAGATCGATCTCGCGATGCAGGCATCTGGTGTTCGCTATAATGACGAGTTGATTGGTACTCTCACAACGCAACTCACGCATCGTGATCGTGACATTGCAGGCTGGCTACGCATTGCCAACCCGGCACTTGGAACACAATCGCGCACGCTTGATTTGACGATTACCCACTTGCCGATTGACTTGGGAATCAGGGATGTATCGCAACGGTTCGTTGATCAACGGCCAATCGATATCGACTTGCGGGCTAATAGACTTGCACTTGCTGCTGTCGAGCCGTTCCTTCCCGCAATCGAACGTCTGCAAGGCACCGCCGATGGTGTGATTACCGTCAAGGGCACAACACCAGATAACATTGATCTCGGCGGCAATGCACGATTTGCAAAGGCGACCTTCCTCTCGTCTGCAACGAACATCGTCTACTCTGCTGATGGCGTGATGCATCTCGATGGATCAGAACTGCACCTAGACACGATTGTCGTGCGTAACCTCGATCGTGATCGCAAGCGCGGCATTGCCTACGCCAATGGTGTCGTTGTGTTCGATGGTCTGAGCGTGTCGAGTATGGACTTCACTCTCCGTTCGCCTGGGATCTTGGTTATGAACAAGGGCTCGCAAGCACGGAGCCCGAAGATCTTTGGTGATGTCATCATCGCAGCTGGTGTTAACGGTTTAGCGCCAATTCGTTTCCATGGTAAGCTTGATGCTCCGAAGCTTGAGGGCGATGTGCAGGTACTCTATGCCGACATTGTATTCCCGCAAGAGCGGTCAACGACGAAGTCGCGCTATACTGCCTTCCAGTACCAACGAACTACCGACTCAACTCGTCAGTATTCAAGCGTGCTTGATGCGGCCAGGCCTGTCATGCGCATCGCTTCTGACAGTTCGACATCTGTTACGTCAACAGCGCAAGAGGCCATTGAACAAGTCGTTAAGACTACGACTGCTGCATTTGTCGACCTTCTGCGGTACGACCTCAATGTGTATCTCAAGGGGCGCACAATCATGACGATGGTGTTCGGCATGATGGAGATTCTCATTGCTGATCTTGAGCCCGTCGACCAAAAGGTACCATTGGTGTTTACCGGGCGCTTCCTTGACAGCAGCACGAACCTGCGCGGTCGTGTGCGCGTGAAGGAAGGAACATCGACGTACAAATTCTACAAGCCATTCCTCGCAAGTGGCACGCTGGACTTTACGGCTGGGGGCATATCAAACCCATCGCTTGATCTCAAGGCCGTCTATCGCGATCGACGAACATTGAACAGCGGGGAGCAGGAAGACTTTCGTGTGGAGGTTGCTATCAGCGGCACCAAACAAAAGCCGATCACGCGTTGGTCGGTGTATCGTCGCGACCGCAAGCAGGAGGGTGACTCTGCGAAGATTACTGGTGACGCGCTGATGCTCATCTTGCTGAACAAAACACAAGATGAGCTTGTCTCCAGCGGACAGGGCAATCTTGTCGGTGAGGTCAACGGTGCAATGTCGGCTATGGCGACAAGTGCACTAGGTGACCTGTTGTCGGGAATTGGTGGTCTCGTGCAGTCGACGCAAATCGACCTCGGTTCTGATTTGAACCAGTCACGACTCACCGTGTCAGGTCAGCTCTGGAGCGACGTAACGTATCGTCTCACCGGACAGATAAGTGACTTTGCTGGAAACAGTACGTTCACAATCACCGTGCCGTTCACCGTACTGTCCGACGCTGAAGCAATGCGCTACTTCATGCTTGATGTTTCACGCAGCGTGAACAACAGTGGAAACATCACACGCTTCCAGAGACTCTGGGAGATTAAGCTCGGTGCTCGATTGCCTTAAGCTTGTTCTTTGAGCAGCTCGCGAGCAATCACGATGTGCTGAATCTCGCTCGTGCCTTCGTAGATCTCGGTGATCTTCGCATCACGTAGGTAGCGTTCAACCAAGTACTCACGCACGTAGCCGTAGCCGCCGTGGACTTGGATTGCTTCGAGTGCGCAATGTACAGCTGTCTGTGACGCGAGCAACTTTGCTTGCGCAGCCGCCTTGATGTAGTTCTTGTGCTGATCCTTGAGATACGCAGCCTTGTATACGAGCAGACGCGCTGCTTCGAGGCGCGTTGACATATCAGCAATCTTCATTTGAATTGCTTGCAGATCCGCGATTGGCTTGCCGAACGCCTTGCGCTGCGTTGAGTACACAAGCGCTGCGTCGAATGCACCCTTGGCAATACCAAGCGCTTGCGCAGCAATACCAATACGGCCGCCGTTGAGCGACTCCATGGCAATCTTAAATCCTGTGCCGACGCCGCCAAGTACCTGATCATCCGGCACGAACACATTCGTGAGTCCAATCGAGCACGTATCGCTTGAGCGAATGCCCAGCTTGTCTTCCTTCAAACCAGGATCGAAGCCAGGCGTATTGCGATCGATGATGAAGCAGGAAATACCCTTGTGTCGCAGCTCACGATTTGTCTGCGCCATCACAAGATAGGTGCTGGCTGTTGTGCCGTTGGTGATCCAGTTCTTCGTGCCATTAAGGATCCAGCCTCCGTCAACCTTTTCGGCAGTTGTGTGCTGTGATGTTGCATCTGAGCCAGCCTCAGGTTCTGACAGACAGAACGCGCCGTGCACGAGGCCGGTTGCCAACGGACGGAGCCAACGTTCCTTCTGGTCGTCCGTGCCGTAGGTATCGATACCCCAGCAGACAAGAGAGTTGTTTACTGACATCACGACGCCAACCGAGGCATCAACGGCTGAAATCTCTTCCATTGCAAGCACGTAGCTCATCGCGTCGAGACCTGAACCGCCCCATTGCGGATCGATCATCATGCCCATGAATCCGAGCTCACCCATTTTCTTCACGATGTCCGTTGGGAAGACGCCTTCCTTGTCACGTTCAATCGATGAAGGAGCAACTTCCTCGCGCGCAAATTGGCGTGCTGTGTCGCGGATCATTTCATGTGTCTCGGAGAGCTGAAGCGTAAACATGACGCGGGCCTGTCGAAATCGTTAAGAAGAAGTGGCGGCAAAATTACGAAACACCACAGCGTGATGTTGAGTTCACTCGAAACGAGTTATGCACGTGCAATTGTACCCAGCACGGCACCTCGGCTCGCACCTGTCACCGAGGGGACATTCCCCGGCAGTCCGTTGAGGGTAAGCCAGCCCAGATAGGCGAATGCCATGGCTTCCTTTGCATCGGCATTTGGATGAACTCGGAGGTCGGTGGATAGCTCGAATTCCGCACACCGAAGTGCTATGCGCTCCATCAGATAGGAGTTCTTGACGCCACCTCCGGAAGCAACAATCTGAGTCGTTGAAGGGGCGTATCGGCGGACATGGTCGGCAATCGACCATGCGGTGAGCTCTGTCATCGTCGTGAGAACGTCCTCGAGCGGTGCCGACGGGTGCGCATACCGTGTGATCAAGCGACGAGCCTCGGCGTCTGAGAAGACCTCACGTCCGGTTGACTTAGGAGGTTCGGCAGCGAAATAGGGAAGTCGCGACAGTTCATCGAAAAACGGCTTGATCACTACTCCGGCGCGGGCTGTTGCACCGTTGGCATCATACGACATTCCAAATGTAGCACGCGCTGCTGCATCAATCCATACGTTACCGGGTCCGGTATCAAAGGCTCGAACCTGCTCGAGCGTGGCATGTGCCCGTAGAATCGTGATGTTGGCCATCCCACCAATATTGAGTGCCACAACATCAGCATCGCCCGTTAACGTCGCCGCATCGAACATAGGCACAAGGGGCGCCCCCTGTCCACCAAGAGCAACATCAGCCTCGCGGAAGTTTGCGATAACAGGCAGATTGATGAGTGCCGAGAGTGCGGAGCTCGATGCAGCCTGCCATGTGGACGTAGGCGGATGATGCCACAGCGTCTGACCATGAATGGCGACAGCCTCCAATGAGTGCGGTACTATGATATCTGACAGCGCTGCGGCATAATCGCGTGCAAGTGCGAACGGGATCTCGCACAATTCCTGCATCGAAGCCTGCTCTGCAACAGCAGAGCGAATCATGGCAATGGTGTCGTCAGAATATGGGTGCGTTGAAAACGCAACAAGGGAAACGGCGTGGCCATTTCCCTTGTGTTCAATGTCGCAAATTGCTACGTCGATCGCATCGAGCGACGTGCCCGTCATGATGCCGGCAATACGCATTACGGCGTGACGATCAGGTCCGATCGACGCACATCGCCAGAGTCCTTGCCAAGATTAATCAGTTGTGGCTTGGAGCGATCCACCTTTTCTTGGATGTACATCAGGGCCTTCATTAGAGCCTCTGGACGTGGGGGACATCCCGACACGTAGGCGTCGACAGGAAGGAACTGATCGATACCCTGCACAACAGGGTACGAGCGGAACATGCCACCTGTTGATGTGCACACGCCCATGGCTATGCACCACTTCGGATCGGGCATTTGGTCCCATACCTTCTTCACAACCCACGCCATCTTGTACGTTACTGTGCCAGCAACGATCATAAGATCCGCTTGACGCGGCGAGAAGGAAAAGCGTTCGGAACCGAAGCGTGACGAGTCAGCTCGAGGTCCGCCAAAGGCCATCATTTCAATAGCACAGCAGGAGATACCCATCGGCATCGGCCACAGAGAATTCTTCTGCGCCCATGTAACAAGGGATTCGACTGTTGTGGTGACAAACCCGTCGCGTGCGATTTGCTCGTTCAATCCCATCGGAGAGCACCTTTCTTAATGACGTAGAGGTATCCGCTGAACAGAAGTACCATGAACAGCACCATGGCTGCAAGTCCGTATCCACCAAGCTCGCGCATTTGCACGGCCCATGGGTACATGAACACAATTTCGATGTCGAAGAGAATGAACATCATCGCCACGAGATAGAACTTCACGGTGAAACGCTCGCGAGCCGTCTTCACTGGCTCCATGCCAGATTCATACGTCGAGAGCTTCGCACGTGTGCTCTTGCGCGGACCAAGAAATTCGGCCGCGAAGATGTTCGTCAGACCAAAGATGGTACCGATGACGATCATAATCATCAGTGGTACGTAGTTGACAACGGTTGGGGCTTGTTCCATGGCACGGGTAAATGATTGATGACGACAACAAAGATACAATGCGCACAGGTTCCATCATCAGGGTCCGTAAGTTCGTGTATGACAACAGTGTTCGCCCTTGAATGTCCACCCGTTGCCACGTGGTGCTATATGGTCAGCAACCTCGAACGCGGAACGGCCTACGTGATTGACGCTCCATATCAGTCGGCGCGCGCCGTCATAGAGGAGGCCCAGCGGCTTGGGGTCCGGATTACAGACATCCTATTGACCCATACGCATTGGGATCACACAGCAGATTGTGCCGAGCTCCAGCGATCCACGGGTGCGCGAGTCGTCGTGCACGAGGCTGATTTGTATCGCCTTACCGATCCCATGAAGCATACGATCTGGCCGTTGCCATTTGCGATCGCGTCTGTCACAGAGGTAGAGTGCATAACGCCGGCCACCTCCATCGTTACGCCACAGAGTTCCGCGGGTGCACTCCGTGTTCTCCACACGCCTGGTCATACGGAAGGGGGCGTGTGTTTCGTCGACGATGCCACGCGACGTGTGTTCGCTGGCGATACGCTCTTTGCAGGCAGTGTCGGACGTGTTGATTTGCCAGGGGGCGACGAAGAAACCCTGCTCCGGTCTATCCGCGACGTACTCTTTCTGCTGGACGACGACTACATCGTATACCCTGGTCACGGCCCTACAACTACCATCGGTCAAGAGCGCCAATTCAACCCGTTTGTTGGAGAGGCAGCACGATGAAAAACCTTTCATGTTTCCTTCATGAAGTCAGCACCGTTCGTCATCTACTTTCGTACGTGGCTTTGGTGCTCATGGCATGTGCGCTGACATCGTGCTACTCGTTCCGCGGGGGAAGTGTTCCTGAACACATTTCGACTATATCCATTGGGTCGGTGATCGACCGCAGTGGATTCGGAGATCCCACGTTTCGCGAGTTCTGTACGGAAACGCTCGTGCGAAGGTTCCGAAGCGACAACACCGTTCAGGTAGTTGAAGACAACGGTGATGCTCGGATCTCTCCAGTATTGACTCGCGTGCAAGATCAGATTGTCACGATTCAAACAGGGGATCTCGAAAATCAGCGGCGCATCGTGGTAGCAGTTGAAGTTGAATACTTCGATGCAGTGAAGAACAAGGTGGTGTGGAAAAAGACGTTCGAGAACTTCGACGTCTATGATGTAGCGGAGGCGACAGAAGGCAGACGCAGTGCTGCTGAACGAGCCATACGCCGAATCGCTGATGACATCCTCCTTGCAATTGTCTCCGACTGGTGAGCGGTCTTCCAACGAAGATCATTTGTACGCTCTTGTACCACCAGGGTTCCTAGCCATCCATGGAAGATTTCCTTCTCGGCGCTTACTTCGCATCGCTGTGCGTGCTCTTTGCATTCGGTTTGCACGGCCTTGTGATGATTTACTACTACCACAAGACCCAGAAGATCGTCCACAAGGATCCGCCCGTTTCGACGGATGAACTTCCTCTTGTAACGATTCAGCTGCCATTCTACAACGAGCTCTACGTCGTTGACCGTCTGGTGGAAGCTGTGTGTGCAATCGAGTATCCGAAGGATCGCCTTGAGATTCAATTGCTCGACGACTCGACAGATGAAACGGTAGATATCTCGATGAAGCTTGCTGAGCGCTTCCAACTTGAAGGCTTTGACATCAAGCACATCCACCGCACAAATCGTCAAGGATACAAGGCAGGAGCACTCAAGGAAGGTCTCGCAGTTGCACGCGGCGAGTTCATCGCAATTTTTGATGCAGACTTTGTTCCGCACCCAGACTTCCTAATGAAGACGGTACCGTACTTCACCGACCCAGAGGTGGGTATGGTGCAGACTCGCTGGGAGCACCTGAACGAAGAGTATTCATTCCTCACACGTGCCCAAGCCCTTGCGCTTGATGGTCACTTTGTGATCGAGCAGCAGATCCGTCATAAGGCCGGATTCTTCATCAACTTCAATGGTACGGCTGGCGTATGGCGCAAGGCTACCATCGAAGATGCAGGTAACTGGCACAGCGATACACTCGCTGAAGATCTCGACCTTTCCTACCGTGCGCAGCTCAACGGATGGCGCTTTGTGTTCCTCAACGACGTGACATCTCCAGCCGAACTTCCAGCTGACATCAACTCGCTCAAGACACAGCAGTTCCGCTGGACAAAGGGTGCTGTTGAGACAGCTAAGAAGCTGCTCCCAACGGTTTGGAGGAGCAACCTCCCGATCAAGCAAAAACTTGAGTGCACGGTGCACCTCACGAGCAACATCGTGTTCCCATTCATTATGATGGTTGCCTTCCTCAATGTGCCAATCGTGATCATCAAGAACGAAGTCGGTGGCTACGATGCATTCTTCAGCATGATGTCGATCTTCGTGCTTGCAAGTATCTCAACCTTCCTGTTCTACACCTACGCACAGCGAGCTATTCACCTTGATTGGCAACGTCGTCTCCTGCTCTTTCCAGTGTTTATGGCGGGTTCAATGGGGCTTGCAGTGAATAACACACGCGCAGTATTCGAAGCACTGATCGGTCGTAAGACAGAATTCAAGCGCACACCGAAGTACAAGATCGAAGCAAACAACGACGACTGGCGCAAGAAGCGCTATGTGCAGAAGAAGATTGGTTGGATCGTGATTGTAGAACTTGCTCTCGCTGCATACTTCGTATTCGGCATCTTCACATCGATCTCGTATCTCGAGATTGCAGCGATTCCGTTCCAATTGATGTTCCTCATCGGATTTGGAACTGTTGGCACACTTTCACTTCGCCACGCTCTCGGACGTTAAGCGACGTAGTTCAGCACGGCGTATTCGATCGTACCACACTCGAGAGCCGGCAGAGGCACCTTGCCTCTGCCGGCTCTTGTCGTAATTTTGCTACCTCACTCTGAAACGGACGCACTACCATGAAACTCGTTACGTATCTCCACGATGGCTCGGAACGGCTCGGCATTCTTGCTGCTGATCGCATCATTGATTGTGCGTCGGCGCACGCTGCTGCGCGACAGCAGGGGAATGTCCGCCTTGCATGCGCATTCATGCCTTCTGACATGCTTGGGTTCCTGCGTGCGGGTGACGATGCGATGCACGACGCGCGTAGTGTGATGTCGTGGTTTCTTGTGGCAGATGCTGCTACGCAGTACGCCGTGTCTGTTGCGCAAGAGGGAAGCATTCTGTGTTCACCGGTACCACATCCAACATCGATGCGTGACGGCTATGCCTTCCGTCAACATGTTGAAGCCGCGCGACGTAATCGTGGAGTTGAGATGATTCCGGAGTTTGATATGATTCCGATCTTCTACTTCACGAACCACCAGGCAGTGTCTGGACCAGGGGACGTGCATGTTCAGGACCTGCATCTGGGTAAGCTCGACTTCGAACTCGAGTGTGCTATCGTGATAGGAAAGCAGGGGCGGAACATCAAGGCCGCGGATGCTGATGCATATGTTGCTGGCCTTATGGTTATGAATGACTGGAGCGCACGCGATCTGCAGATGCTCGAAATGAAGCTCAATCTTGGTCCGGCTAAGGGTAAAGACTTTGCCACAACATTGGGCCCGTGGCTTGTTACCCTCGACGAGCTTGCTGATGTAACAACATCGACGCCAGTTGGGAATCAGTACGACCTTGGTATGACCACGGTGATCAACGGCAAGGAAGTCTCTCGCGGAAACGTCAAGGATATGACATGGACATTTGCGCAGATCATTGAGCGCGCATCGTATGGGGTTACACTCTACCCTGGCGACGTTATCGGTAGCGGCACGTGCGGCACAGGGTGTTTCCTTGAACTCAACGGTTCAAAGGTCTATGATCCTGCATGGTGGCTCCAGCCGGGTGACGTTGTAACATGTTCAATCGATCGCCTCGGTGCGCTCGAAAACACTGTTGTGCTAGACAACGTCGATAGCGATCTGACGATGTAACTTCCGTGCTCAGCGCACGATCGTGACATGTGCTGTACGGAACCGTCCCTCGTCTCCCCACGTAAGCAGGTAACGGCCCTGCGGCAGTCCAGCGATTGATATGCGCTCCGCCGCTGCGTTGCTCACGTTTCCATGCGCAACGCGCTGACCGTGACTTGTGTAGAGTGACCAGCTGACGGACGTTGCTGTTGGCGCTTGATCGTTGACAAGGAGCATTGTGCCATCGACACGGCACACGAGTGACGCATGATGTTCTGTCACGGCCGACTCATTCACACTCACGGGAACATCATACACAAAGGTGCCAGTTTCTGCCGCGAGATAGAGTTTGCGCAACACGGGCTCAAACCTCAGTACCCATGCATTGCGCAGTGTGTCGTCAAGTTCGTTCTTGCCCCATACAATGTCATCAAATCGATCCCACGTCGATCCGCCTGTAGAAGACGAATAGATGAGGCCGTCACCAATGAGTACGGTTGGACGGTTTGATATTCGAAAACCACCGACAACCACGTTTGTAGGGACATCGGTAATCTCAACCGACCAAAAGCTTGTATCCGTAAAGCCGACGCGATTCCACGTTGCTCCGCCATCGACCGTAGCAAGCACACCACCATTAGCACCAAGCGAGTCCGGCGATGTTGCAGTAACGACTGCATAACCGATGCGTGGATCTTCTCGCGAGAATACAATCTTTGGGATCTCAGCATCACCCTTGATAAATGTTGCACCGTTCAGTACGGGAACGGGGCGCCAGGTAAGACACCTATCATCCGACCGAAGAATACGTCCGCCTTTCACACCAAGGAAGAATGTGCTGCCGCTATCTGGTCGCTGTGCAATGGTGCAGAGCTGTTGGGTGATGCCACGCGATACCGTGCTGATACTATCCCATGTAGCACCATTGTTGGTGCTACGCCATATGCCATTGTTCGTTGTACCGCGGGCAGCGTAGAATGTACCTGGTCGGTCATGCGCTTCGATGATTGCTTCAGACACGAACCACATGCGTCCATTGCCGGTAGTGTCATTCAACACGCGTTGCCATGTTCCGCCACCGTCAGTGCTTCGAGTAATTCCATCGAACGAGAATCCACCGGCGAGTATCACGTTCGTGTCGGCATGTGAAATCGCAAGTGACGTCACAAAGTTGAGCACATCGGTGCTGCCAAGTTCAAAACGTTCCCACGACTGTCCGGCGTCGTACGAACGGTATCCTTGGTTCGCCCAGTTACCAACTACCAGCGACCGCGGGTTCTGCGGGTTTACGACTATGGTGTGTGAGAGGACCGGGTTTAGCAACTTCCATTGCTGTGCAGAGGTGCTGTGGATGATTGCAACTGTGAACATCACAGTCAGTACACTCAACGATGTCGCATGTCGCACCATCATGGTTGCCCCTTACAATCAGCGCTGAATAATGATTGACGAACGATGATGTCCGGTTACTAGGCTCGCAATGTATGTGCCGCGGGGTAGGCTAGGGATGTTGATCGAGTGCTCGGCGGATCCATTGCATTGCACCTGCGTAACAACGCGACCGAGCATGTCGGAGATGACGACTGTAGCTGTGGTTGAAGCATCAATTGTGCGCACAAAGAGAGCATCACCGCGAAGCTCGAGTGTATTGGGCGTCAATGCGATAGGCGTAGGCTCATTGACGGATGTTACTGCCGTTGAGCGATAGACTCCACACTCAGTTGCCATGAGAATCTCGGGACGTCCATCGATCTCGGTGCGAGCAAAGCCCCAAACGTTAGCGAGCAGGACGTCGATCTCGTTCGGCGTCCACTCGACATTGCTTAGGTCTTGCCACGTCGTACCACCATCCGGTGAACGATAGATAATTGAATCTCCTTTGAGTTCGGGAAGACTAATCGAGGTTGAAGCTCCACCAACAAAGATTTCATCACCGCTCTTGGTCGGATAGATCTCGAGTGCATTGAGCGCGGTATCGGTGAACTTCATGGGATCCCATGTCAACCCATTATCGTTGCTCACATGAAGTCCGCCACTGTTTGGAAGAAACACCTGGTTATATCGAACAACGGCATAGACACGATTAGGCTGCGTTGGGCTGAATCGAATGTGCATCGTCTCAGCATCAGGCCAGGTGCGCAGTGAGTCTACGACAGACCAGTTTCTCCCTGCATCTGAAGAACGGAACATGATTGATCGAACACCTGAAGCAAGCATGACCGAAGGGTTGCGCGGATCGATAGCGATCGAGAACATTTTATCGGTTGGTCCAAGGCCTGGGAATGCGCTGAGGGAATCCCATGTCTCTCCACGATCATTGCTCTGATATACAATTCCAGGGTTGCTGCGAAGGACAAACATCACATCCGTATTCGTAGGATTGACTGCTATAGCACTCGCACTTGGCACCTCGCACCGTCGACCCAGCGGATCTGCTAACACGTTCTGCCATGACTCACCGCTGTTCGTTGACCGGTCGAGACCAGAAAATCCGAGACCACCCGCGAAGATGATCGTCGTATCAACGGGATGGAACATCACTGTTGTGATAAGTGAAGCTCCTCCCGCACTGCCGACAAACACCTCTTGCCATGTTTGGCCACCATCTTGCGAAGAGAACATTGTGCGGGCCATGTTCCCAACGATGAGTGACGCCGGATTCTTTGGGTTAGCAGCAATCGAGTAGCTAGCACGCTGAGGAAGAGCCATCTGCCACTCCTGCGCGTTCAACCAGCTTCCATGTATCAAGACAAGGGCGACGAGGAGGGAACGAATCTCCATGGGAAGTACCTCAGGACATCAACAAAAAAAGAGGGGCGGCAGACTCATGTCTGCCGCCCCAAGATACGGATTTCGATATCCTGTGAATCGCTTAGCGAACCACGACGAATGGCTTCATCATGCGTGTGCCGTTGACAACGAGTGCTACGTTGTATGTGCCAGCAGCAAACGTCGACGCGTCAACGTTCACACCGTGTACACCTGCTGGGAGTTGCTGAGCAGCAACTGAGCCAACCTGAGCACCGAGCATGTTGTAGATCTCGACAGCGACAGTCGCTGCGTTGTCAAGCGTGAAGCTGACTTGTGCCGATCCAGATACTGGATTTGGCGTGATTGAGGCCATTGAGAATGCATAGTCTTGCTCTTGTTCTACACTTACAACGGCGGTTGTGCCGAAGTCGATGCTTGACTGACTATCGTATACCAATTGCGAAAGTGGCTTTGGAAGCAGGCTTGTAATCTGGCCAAGCCCTGTGCCAAGCATGCGAAGCAGAGCAATATCATCAACGCTCTTTACGACGTCTGGCATGTATGTGCGGAATGCCATGTCGTCATCGTCCGTAACATTCTTAACAGCTGACCAGCTGTTGCTCGTTGTCGAGCGTGATGCAATGAAGATATCTGTGTCAAAGATCTGTGTGATAGGTTCGACCTCTGAATAGATACCATTCGTTGGGCCGGTGAATACGCGGACACCGCTGAACTCCCGTGGACGCTCTGGATTGATATCAACCCACTTCACAACGAGGTTGTTGCCATCAGCTGTTACTGCTGACTGAAGTTCGTGACCGCGACCGTTGGCAATGACTCGGATTGCTGGAGCACCAATTGCTTGCGAGATCGAGTCCTGCACACTGACCATGTAGTGACCGTATGCGTTGAGCTCGGCAACTCTTGTGAGCGACCACGTGCCCTTGTCGTACTTCGCTTCAGCGATGTTGAACGACAGAACTGTATCGATCTGGCTCGGATTGTCAGGGTTTGTCTGACCTGTTGCAAGGCGATAGAAGTACGAAAACTGATCAGGACCCCAAACGACGAGTGAACCACCATCGTACGGTGTATTGAAGTCTGTTACGCTTGGCTGGAACGCAATGTCACCACCGGTTGCCTGCGCGTACTGACCAAGGAGGTTCGATGGCATAGAAACTGGGTTCGACCATGTCTTACCCTGATCTGTTGACTTCGAAACTTGAACCGAACGTGCTTCTTGATCTTCAGCAGGAATGTTATTGAACACTGCATACAGCGAGCCGTTCTTGTCGTTGCCAAGAGCCATCGGCGCATTGAATGATGAATTCACGACCGTGCTTGGGCGCCACTTGTCAAGACCCCATGAGGCAGGGATCGTAGGAACTTGGCCAAAGTCTTCGACAACGAGGTTGAAGTTGAAGTAGCCGTATGCACCGTACTGTACTCCGTCATCAGGATTGAGTGTACCAGCAAGGTGGACTGCACCGCTCGTGTTGTCGCCGAGGACATCACCGAACTGGAACTCATAACCGGCACCTGGACGAGATTGGTCGTTCAACGGAAGCTCGTACGCTCCTCCTGCTGGTGTGCGGTTCCACATGCTTGTGCCGCCGTAATTCAGAGCTGGCATCGGGTAACGGATGCCGTAGATCATGACAGGGTACTCTGCTGGATCCGACAGATCGTCCGGATTTACCCAGCCAAGAACTGGCATACCGAAGAAGATGTCTGTCGAGTTTACCACGACATCGAAATTCCACGATGCACCGTTGTCTGCTGAACGCACAACACCAAGCTCGACACCAGCGATCTGGTTTTGGAGGTTGAACGTTGCTTTGTTGCGAGCGAGATTCAATGTTCCCGACTTGGCATCGTACTTGAAGATGTCATTCGAGATTGTACCGAAGGGCCAGTAGTGGAACTGTGAACGCACATCCGTCGTAAAGATGCGCTTAAAGATCACGCCTTGCGTCGATTCTTCAGCCTTCATCGATCCCTGTGGCATGATATCAGCCGGTGTAAGCGTCATCGGTACGCTGCTGGCTGGATTGACCGAAGTCGTGGCAGGCTTCTGCGCGACACTGATTGCTGCCGAGGCAGCAAACGTCGCAACGAGGAGAGCATGCTTCATTGTTTACTCCAAGAATGAAACGTGAAAGCGTAAAGATACGGAGTTAGGGGTATTTTGCGGTTTGAGTTGTCACCAAGGGAATAGTTACTAGCCATGACATCAGATCAGATTCAGAAGCTTCTCGAACCTATCATCGACCCCGACTTGAACGTCTCGCTCGGAGCCCTCGGTGCCATACACGGCGTCGAGGTTGCGGGCGATCGCGTCCGGGTCTTTCTCGAGGCGGTCCAGCCCCTTCACTGGGTGGCTCGCCGACTCGACCACGACTGTAAAGCGACAATTGCGGCCCATTTCCCGAATGCGAGCGTCGAGGTTCTTGTCCGCGAACGTGGAATGCAGCTCCAGCGCTCTCAAGCTCTTGCCGGCGTGAAGAACCTCATCGCCGTTTCATCGGGTAAGGGGGGAGTCGGTAAGTCGACAGTTGCAGCAAATCTCGCTGCAGCGCTTGCGCAACGGGGCGCATCTGTGGGACTTCTCGATGCCGACATCTACGGTCCATCCCAACCAACGATGTACGGGTTGTCTGACCAATCCATGCGAGCCGAGAAATCCGCCGATGGGAAGGTCACGGGCTACCCGAACGAAGCGTACGGCGTCAAGGTCGCATCCATTGGTTTTGTGATGCAGCGCGATCAGGCTGCTATCCTGCGTGGGCCTATGCTCGCTGGATACTTCACGATGCTCGTCGAGCAAATCGTATGGGGCGATCTGGACTTCTTGATTTTCGACTTGCCCCCTGGCACGGGCGACATTCAGCTTACGCTCACGCAACGCATCCCTCTGACGGGTGCGGTGGTCGTTACCACACCGCAAGAGATTGCACTTGCCGACGTGCGCCGCTCGATTCAAATGTTCACCAAGGTCAACGTCGACGTTCTTGGTGTGATCGAAAACATGAGCTACTTCATCCCACCTGACATGCCCGAAAAGCGGTACCACATCTTCGGTGAAGGGGGCGGGCAGTCCGTCGCACGTGAATTCAGTGTGCCGTTTCTGGGCGAACTTCCAATCGATGTGCGTGTTCGAAAGGGCGGCGACGAAGGATTCCCATTTGTGCTCGACCCAGAGTCAGGTGCACTCGGTGATGCGTTCCGCACCTTGGCGGAGAACGTCGTGCGTCAGGTACGCGTACACAACAACACGGCTTCGGTCGGACCAGACATTTCACTATGACCGCTGAACTTCGCGAAGAGATCGAGTTGGCGCTGCGAGACGTGCGTCCGCACCTTGCCGTCGATCATGGAGACGTCGAGATCGTACGATTTGAGGAGTCCACAGGCGTTCTCGAAGTGCGATTTCTTGGCGCCTGCAAGACGTGCTCAATGTCGTCAATGACCCTTCGCGCGGGTATTGAACGTGCTATTCGACTCAAGGTTCGTAGCGTCCGTCGTGTCGAGGCCGTTGCATGAGTGTTCGAGATTCAAAGAATTCTCGTATGTTTGTAGCTCACTAATCGACTCCGGGCAGTTAGCTCAGCCGGTTCAGAGCATCTGCCTTACAAGCAGAGGGTCGGGGGTTCAAATCCCTCACTGCCCACCCGGAACAAGAAACGGCCCCTGATACATTGTATCAGGGGCCGTTTTCATTTGTGCAAGCGGCGGGAGTCGAACCCGCACGGGTTTGAGCCCGCTGGATTTTGAGTCCAGTGCGTCTGCCAGTTCCGCCACGCTTGCTCTCGGGCCACAAAGATATTCAAAAAATGTTGGTGTAAAACGAAGAAGCCCCGTGACCTTTGAAGATTACGGGGCTTGGTGTTTTCGATTCAGTTGGAGACGTACGCTCAGTTACGTACCGCGTTGGCGATCAGCTCAGCTGCATTCGTGTCGAGGTATTCCTTGTCACTTATCATTGAACGGACCACGTTGTTTTCCAGCACATAGATGGCTGGCAGTTCACCGATCGAGATGATCGACTGGTATGGATGCTTGTCGGTATTCCCACGCATCGACCAAATCTCAACGCGATTCATGTCTACCTTCGCAGCTGTGAGAGCCTTGACAACTTGCGGGAACAGACGTTGCGTTCCACGGCATGAACACGAGGGCTTGACAAAAATGCATACACGACGGTTGGTGTTCGTCGTCATGCTGGTCGAAATGTCGTCAAGGACCGTCTGCTTCGGCACGTACGAATCCATCTCTGCCATGAACCATGAATACCCTGGCGACATGGTGAGTTGTTGCATGGTAAGTTGCTCAGCAACTGGCTCGGTTGGCTCTGTCGTTGTGCACGCTGACACTACGATTACAACCGATGCAAGGGCAAGAAGAAGTTTCATAGTGATCACCACTTCATGATGTTGACTTCGTCAACGTACACAGTTTGCTTATTGCGGAAGAGCGAGAGCACAATCGCAAGTCCGACAGCAGCTTCCGCCGCTGCAACAGCCATAATGAAGAACACGAACATTTGTCCTGCCGTGTCGCCAAGGAAGGACGAGAACGCTACGAGCGAGAGATTGACCGCGTTGAGCATGAGCTCCAACGACATGAAGATCACAATTGCGTTGCGACGCGTTACTACACCAACGACACCTGTCACGAAGAGTAGCGCCGAAAGAATGAGGTAGTAGTCCAGAGGAATCGATGTTGGGAGCATGTGTTAACCTTCCTGTACGTGACGCTTTGCAAGAATCACCGCGCCGATGAGAGCGGCAAGAAGCAGGAGCGAAACGGCTTCAAATGGGAAGAGATACGTTGTGAAGAGCGACTGTCCAATAGCCTCAGTTGTCCCAATAGCAGTGGCATTGGTCGCAAGCTGATTCAATCCAGTTGGACGAGCTGCGATCGTAACGCTGATCATACCAACCATCAGCGCAGCCAAGAGTGTCCCCATTGTGGTTCGCAGTGGACGTCCGCCCGCTGCTTGCGATTCACGTCCCACGTTAAGGAGCATGATCACGAACACCACGAGTACCATGATGGCACCGGCGTAGACCAACACCTGGACTGCGGCTACAAACTGTGCTTCAAGAGTCAGGTACAGACCCGTAAGCATGAAGAAGTGTGCCACGAGCGTCATGGCAGAGGCCACTGGGTTCTTGCGTGTGATCGTTGCGATCGCCGTAGCAACGGCACCGATGGCAAACACGGCAAACAGAAGCGACTGTAAACTCACTGCAGGTGATCCGTGAAATGGGAGTAAATGAATGCCGCCAAATATACGAATTGGAGGGGAGCACCACCGAGGTTATCCCTCAAACCGATCCACCGTCCGCACGCCCTTGATTTTCAGGAGTTTGTCAAAGATTTTCTGCAGATGGTCGGTGCCGGTGACGTACACGGTGAGGATCCCCTCGAAATTGGCATCGTAGGCGTCGATGTTGACGCCTCGGATGTTGGTCTTCTGGACGCCTACGACGGCACTTGTGATGTCGTTGAGCATGCCGGGACGATCGTCTCCTGTGATCTTCACAGCTGCGAGGAACTGGCCGTCTTGCGACGACGACCATGCAAGATCGACTAGTCGTGGTCGAAGTTTATCCTGGAGTCCCGTCACATTGTGGCAACCTGTGCGGTGAATCTTGATTCCGCTACCAATGGTGACGATACCAACAATCGCATCGCCGGGCACTGGGTTGCAACATCGCGCATACGAGAACATAACCCGTGCACTTGGCTTCGTGTCACCGACAATGTACACGCCTTGTGAGCGGTCGCGGGCAGTTTCACTGAACGACTGCTTTTGTACTGCGACGTGCGCTTGATCCTGCGGAACAGCAGGACGAAGTGCCTCAGTCACCATATCACCAGCAGTTTCAGGACTGATTCCACCGGTGCCGAGTGCTGCGAAGAAATCTGTTCGACTGTCGAACTTTAGACCTGTGACAATCTTCTCGAGTGCGTCGTCGTTGATGTGCAGATCAAGCTTCTTGGCGCGTTTTTCCCAGAGCTCGCGACCTTCTTGAACACGAGCACGTCGCTCTTCATTGAGAATACGACGGATGTGTGCTTTCGCCTTATGCGTGACGGCAATGCGTTCCCAGTCGCGATGCGGGGTCTGATTCTTTGATGTGAGAATGACAACCTGATCGCCTGTATTTAATGCGTGGTCAAGGGGCACGATCTTTCCGTTCACCTTTGCACCAATACATCGCGCACCCACCTGAGAGTGAATGTCGAATGCAAAATCAAGCGGTGTTGCGCCCTTCGGAAGAATGCGAAGGTCGCCCTTCGGTGTGAAGACATAGATCTCATCTTGGTACAAGTTGAGTTTGAAGCTCTCGAGGAGTTCCTGCGCTGCTTCGTCGCCAGCGTTCTCGAACACATCCCGAACCCAACTGGCCCATTCCTCAAGATCACTGGAGTCGACCCAGGATGCAGTACCACCAGTAGAAGCTTTGTAGCGGAAGTGCGCAGCAACACCACGCTCTGCAAAGTCATGCATCGCACGCGTACGAATCTGTACTTCGACGCGCTTCCCATCATTGCTGATAACGGTTGTATGGAGTGACTGGTAGCCGTTCTTTTTCGGAACGCTGATGTAGTTCTTGAAGCGCTCAGGAACAGGACGGTAGATTTCGCTCACAATCCCATAGGCCAAGAAGCAGTCATTGTTTTCATCGGTATCGAGGATGATGCGAACAGCAAAGAGATCAAACAACTCATCAATGGATTTACCCTGTGCGATCATCTTTTTGTAGATGGAATACAGGTGCTTGGGTCGACCGTTAATTTCGAATCGCACGTTGTGTTCGTTGAGCTTCTCGGCTATTGGCTTGCTGAAGCGCTCAATAAATTCTTCACGCTCTTCCCGTGTGGTATTGAGCTGACGTTTGATGTCGTCATATGCATTGCGATGTAGAACCTTAAACGATAGGTCCTCGAGCTCCCACTTGATATTCCCGAGACCAAATCGGTGCGCAAATGGCGCGTAGATCTCCATCGTCTCTCGCGCCATACGCTCCTGACGCTCGCGAGACAGCGAGTCGATCGTCCGCATGTTGTGCAACCGGTCGGCAAACTTGACAAGAATGACTCGCACGTCATTGACAAGCGACAGCAAGAGCTTGCGGTAGTTTTCCGCCTGAGTGATCTCACGACTCTTGAATACGTCCGATATCTTGGTAGCCCCGTCGACAATGTCGGCAACCTCGGCACCAAACTCGGCACGCAGATCCTTCAATGAGAACGTGGTGTCCTCAACCACATCGTGAAGCAGGGCAGCAACGACACTTACGTCGTCAAGCGGAATTTCCCGAATGACGATGAGGGCAACATTCGCCGGATGTGTGTAGTAGGGCTCTCCGCTTACCCGTCGATCAAGCTTGTGCGCTTGAACACAAAAACGAAAGGCGCGCGACACGAGGTCCACGTTGAATCGCTGGAGGTGCTTCTTGCCTTCAGCGAGAAGAAAAGCAAGGTCGGCCTCGACATCATTTCCAAAGATGTACGGGGCATCATCAGATGCAGATCTGCGTTGACTGAGGCGTTGGTGGGGCACACTCGTTACCGTACAATGATCGTGCAGTGATCAACATATTCGTTTGATCGACACACGAGAAAATACGCGCCAGCGGGCAGATGGTCGACCTGCAATGAACCTCGAGCATCAGCTGCAGATCCCTCATAGATAGTTGTAACTCTCTGTCCAGCAGCTGTGTAGAGCGCGACCGTCAGTTGTCCACTGTACGTTGTGCGCACCTGCCACGTAGTTGAAGAGATCACAGGATTTGCACCAACCTGAATGTCAAGGGCAGACGCATCGCTCACGTAGTCGTTCACAACACTTGTCGGGTTGTCGACGGTGTCTGCGTTCGCAAACTCTTCAAGCCATGCGAGCCCCTTGTCCAGAATCTGTGTGCGCTGTGAGCCATCGAGGAACCGCGAAGCATTGACGCCCATGATAATCGAGCGATACGTCGATGTCTCGTTACGAACGGCACAGACTACTGTGTCGGCACGTGTGAGGATGCCGCGAGCAGGGGAGACGATGAGGAATTTGACGTTCGGGATGTACTTGTCACCGCGATGATGATCGAGACGAGGCAGTTGCACATCGATGTCAGACATGCCAGCAGTGACGGGATCACCAAGGACGCCTCGCATCACGCGCTGACCGTTGTCGTTTTCCACAACGTCGACGCCACGAAGGGATGTACCAAAGGCACGGAAAAATGCCGTTACCCCTGGAAGGTCCGTGCGCAGCAAGAGGGGATCGTCGCCAATCAAGAACACTTCAATCTGACGCGAGATAAGTGAGCGAACAACAGCATCATCTACTTCGCTGAGTTCACCGAAGCTTCCGGCGTTCCAGAGCACTGTCTTCAACACAGGTAGATCATTTGCTACGAGTGTGAATATGTCTGAGGGGACTGTAACGTATCCGCCGCGTTCAGTCTGGCGAACAGCATCGACGATGTCAAATGTGCCGTTGAGTTCGTCGTTGACAACAGCCTTGCGCACATTGCGCGGAACAAGTGTGATTGATGTTGAACGATCAACACTTCCGTCTGCTGTTACGATAGAAACGTCGCACGTCCACACACTCAGACTGTCGCTGATCAGGACGGGAATCTCGACATCCTGAGATGCTCCTGCAACGAGCGGCGGAAGCACTGGCGTCTGTGACCACGATGTCTGTGTGCCATCTTCATGTCGCGTGAATCGATATCGCAGGCGGAGATTTTCCTTTACCCATGTACCATTTGTCACCGTCACGCGAATCGTATCGCGTCGATCAATCACCCGCACGCGTTGAGGTGTAGAGAGCATCACCGCAGAGCTTACATCAAGGCGTCCGACGACACCCAACGCATTGTCAACAAACCAGATCCGAGCATCGGGTCCGACGGCAATGCCGTGCAGCGCCGTTGCACCTGTTGTAATGCTACCCTTGAGCGTCACCGTTGTGTCGTTGATCGCAAACACATGAATCTTTCCATTTGCACGATCGCCAACCAGAAGGCGGTTGCCATACACCTCGAGGCCAACAGGTTCGGTGATAACGCCCGGTTTAACGACCATTCGCGTTACGGCATCCTTCATGCTCACGAATTCAGCGAGATTTTCGGCACTCTCGCGAGGCGGAGTAAGGGGCTCGTGTACTGTTCCCGACTTTGTATCAAGGACATGCACAGAGCCGCTGCCCGGATCGATGTAATACAGTAGACCCGTTGATTTGTCGAGGTCGATGTGCGCTGGGCGTCCACGCTCGGCAGGGGTGATCACAACATCGCTGTAGCGACGGATGATGCCATCGCGGTGGTCCGTACCACCCACTTCATGCGGATCACGAAAGTCGTACCGACATATGTCTTTGTACCGAGCGTCGAGCACCCAATACACGTTGGCGGTATCATGCGCAATGCCAAGTCCCCATGGACTTTGATGAAGCATATCAAGGTGTGATGCAAGCTTGTCGTTGTCATCTTGATATCGCGACGCAAACACAGCAGTGTCTGCCGACCACAGTGTCGGACCCATGAACATGTAGTTGAGATCGTTGTTTCCTGGCTCGCCATTCTGCGCCGTGGCAAAGGAACCATTATCACCCATGGCGATACCCAACGTGCGCCACATAAAGTGGTTCGCGCGTGAATCCTTCTTCTTACGGATCACTTGCTGAGGTGTACCCGCATTATGAATAAGCGCGATGGCGTGTCCCTTCGGTTCGGCGGTCACCACCCAGAGATCGTTGCCGTGGAGTGGACTCCGTGCAAAGTCAAGGTCAATCGGCGATGAAATGCCATCGTCAGCTGTTGCGATGCGGGTGACAGAAGTTGGTGATGATAGGTACTGGTCAATGCTATGCGATTGCTCAAGAACAAGCGGGACAGGGGGCACTGCATGCGCGATAAGTCGCTCGACATCCATATACGGCTGATCCGAGATCACACTCAGGGTTATCCGGCCGTTGCGAATCACAATCGCAGCATGTGCGTCGAACATGGTGTCGTTGACCACAGGCAGCGCGCCAAGGTCAGCAGCGAGCGTGTTCTCCGGATCGCTCACATACCTCATGATGGTCGTGTCGAAGTCAAAACGCGATGCAAGCTCATTCCAGCGATCACGGTGGTCTGGACTCGTGGCGATGACCTGTACACCAAGACGACGAAACTCCGACGCGTAGCGATTAAGGTAGCGCAGGTGCTCGATGCAATGCGTACAGCGATAGCCGAGATATCGCACGACAACCACTGATCCAATATTCTGGGGGAGTGTCTCAGGAGCGTGACTATTGATGGCGAGGGTAGGGGAAAAGAACCGTGTTCCCTGGTGTACTCCATCATCTGCTTGCAGTCCCGCACCCGACAGGAATGACACGATAGCAACTGCGACCCACACGGCTGTCAACGTTTGACATGTGTTAACGGACGAACTCAAGAAATGGCGTGCAGGCATAAAATCCTCGTAGTTTTGCGATCTGCTGACAGGCGTGAAAACACTGTACCAGCGTGGAAAGTTACCGCCATTCTTCAACTTTCGGAATGAGAAATCGCATGCGCACCTTACTCGCACTCCTGTTCGCTTGGTTTGTTTTCGTTGGTTGTGCCGGCCAGGGTGACGCGCCAGCGGACATGCCTGCTCAGGATACCCAAGCATCCGAGGATTTGTTCGGGCTACCTGAAGAGGACTCAGAATTCGCCAAGGCAACAGCAGCAGCAACAGAGCGCCGTGAAGCTCGTCGTGCAAAGGGCGACACGCTCGCGTTGCCCGCAGCAACATTGAAGCAGTACCTCCCAGCAAGCATCGCAGGTTATACCTCAGGCACTCCATCGATCGAGCAGGTGTCGACGCCAGGCCTTGCTCTGTCACGCGCAAGCAACATCTATACGTCGCAATCGGGTGCACGCATTACCGTGACACTGATCGACTACAATGCATCGATGAGCGGCTGGGAATCGTCCACAGCTGTGTTTGCACTGCCCATGTCGGTCGAAACTGAGAAGGAGATCTCGCGAACATTTCAGACCGACGACGTCCTGATCAACGGCTTTGAGAACCTAAAGACAGAGACAAAAAATGCCTCGGTGATGTACGCACTTGGTGGACGCTTTGTCCTTGAAGTGACCGCGACGAATCAAACCTCGCTTGAAACAGCACGATCAATCGCGGCAGCGGTGGATCTGAAGAAGCTGGCGGCCATGTAAATAGGTGAGTAGTCGATCCGGCAAGCTCATGGAAACGAAGACGCCCTCGTTCGTGCTGATACGAACGAGGGCGTTGTGTTGTCGGGGTGGCAGGATTCGAACCTGCGACCTTCTGCTCCCAAAGCAGACGCGCTAACCGGGCTACGCTACACCCCGAATGGGCCACAAACATCGTGACTTTTTTGCACTTGACAAAATACAGATGACAAAACTGCATGCAAAATTGCAGTTTCGTGATAGATTTGTGACGTCTCTGTGGCACTCTAGTGCTCGGGACGCTGAGCCCCTAGACGAGTGGTGACGTCTGGGGGTTCCCTTTTTTTTGGAGTAGATTTGCTGCTATGCAACGTACTCTAATTCTCGCAGCACTTACAGTGCTCATGGCCGCTCGCGTGCTCGTCGCTGGGGATGAGATTCCCGGCGCACCTCAGCGACAGCCAATTGCTTTGACGAATGCAACGATCCACACTGCGATCGGCAGCCCTATTCAAAACGGCACAATCGTGTTCGACAAGGGTGTTATCGTCGCTGTAGGAACGTCGGTGCAGATTCCGTCTGACGCGCGCACGATTGATTGCAAGGGTGCACGCGTGTATCCCGGCTTCATCGCACCAGCGACAACGCTTGGCTTGACGGAAATCGACGCCGTGCGTGCGACGCGTGACTTCGGCGAAGTGGGTTCCCTGAATCCAAATGCGCGCGCTGAAACAGCATACAACCCCGACAGCGAGATTATCCCCACGGTTCGCTCAAATGGAATACTTCTTGCGAATAGCACTCCACAGGGTGGTTTGGTATCGGGACAGAGCTCACTTATGCGACTCGATGGCTGGACGCGTGAAGACCTCGCGGTGAAGCGCGTGTCGGGTCTGCTGTTGAATTGGCCCGCAATGGAAGTCACCACGGCATGGTGGCAGCGCAAGAGTGCTGACGAGCAGCGCAAGGACATCGAACAAAATGTTCGTCAAGTGTATGATCTGTTCACAGCAGCTCGCGCATACTCGGAAAAGGCACGCGCTGGCATTGACACGTCACTTCGAGACATTCGTTTTGAAGCTATGCGTGGTGTGTTTGAAGATTCTGTGCCTGTGATCGTTGAATGTGCAACACGCCGACAGATTGAGAGCGTGCTCGACTTCGCAGTAGCAATGAACGTCAGGGTCATTCTTAACGGTGCAGTCGACGCCCCGCTCATGCTCGAGCAACTGCAGCGCGCTGGTGTTGGCATTATCATACCTCGCGTCCATGCACTACCACGTCGCGACGAAGATGGGTATGATTCACCGTTCATCTTACCAGCGACGTTGGCCAAGGCAGGTATCCCGTTTGCGTTTTCTGACGACGGTGCGTGGCAGCAGCGGAACCTTCCGTTCCATGCAGGTACTGCCCGCGCATTCGGTCTATCCGAGCTCGACGCTCTTCGTGGTCTCACGCTTTGGCCAGCACAGCTGTTTGGAGTCGCGTCAACATTTGGCTCACTTGAAGTTGGTAAAAGTGCCACACTGTTTGTCAGCACTGGTGATGCCATGGATAGCAAAGCAAACAATGTCATTCATGCCTTCATCGACGGTCGTGAGCTCGAGCTAAATAACCGTCACAAGCGTCTCGCCAAGAAGTACCGCGAGCGCTCGAAGCGCTGATTACCATGATTGATGGCACGCTTCTTTCGGCCGAGCCGCTCGCGATTCCACCAAGCTCGCTCTCGATGGCACGCCGTGCACTCAAGGGCGACGATCTTGCGCGCTTCGAGGCCGTAACGCTCTATGCGATAACGTATGCAAGTCATGGACGTCGCATCAAGGGATTCCTCGCGCTCCCACCAGCGGGTCCAGCAACATTTCCGGCAATCGTGTTTAATCGCGGCGGCAGCGGTCCACGGGGTGCCCTCACCGCGGAGACTGCGATGCCCCTTATCGGCATGTATGCATCATGGGGATACGTTGCGATTGCATCGAACTACCGCGGGGTAGGGGGCTCAGAAGGCGATGTCGAGGAATGGGGTGCGGGAGATGTTGATGACGCACTCAACCTACTGCCGCTGTTGGATACACTCGGATACGTCGACCGTGAACGCATCGGACTGATTGGTGGAAGTCGTGGCGGGATGATGGCACTGATGATGCTTGCACGCACGGATCGCTTCCGCGCGGCTATCACGTTTGGCGCGCCAACGCGTATTAATGCCGTTGATGCATCGGCCTACATCCGCAAAACGATGATGAAACATTTGTCGACTCAGGCAGTCGTACAACAGGAAGCTGAACGCAGAAGTGCAGTGATGTGGGCGGATCGATTGTGCAAGACCACGCCGCTGCTTGTGTTGCATGGGACGGGCGACCGTCGTGTAGAAGCTGAGCATGCGCTCTATCTCGCACTTGAGCTACAGCGACTTCATCATCCGTATAAACTGATTATGTACGACAATGCTGATCATGTGCTAGCTGGGAGACGGAACGAATCCAATGCCGATATGCGTTGGTGGATGGATCACTACGTGCGTGATCGTTCTCCACTCCCGCGCACAGGTCCGCACGGTGCATGATGGTTGGTCGTACGTGTATTGAAACACAAACAGGAATGAAGTGATGACAATGCGAGACCGCATGATACGCAGCCTCTTGGTCGGACTGATTATGTCTGCGACTGCGACATTGATGGCGCAAGAGGATAAACCGTCATTTCTTGAATGGCTTGTGACCGACGAGAAGCTTGAAGCGTCGATGCGTCCGCTGCATGGCCATCATCTCATGAGTGAGGCATTCCCACGGAAGGAAATCGATACAGCAATCGATGTGCAGTCGTACGACGTCACACTTGATTGGTATCGTGCACTTCTGACCCCACGCGCACAGCGAGGAGAGCGTAAGGCGACAGGAATCGTACGCGCCGTAGTGCGTGCTCGTGCCGATAGTCTATCATCGATCGTGTTCGATGCAACGACGTTGATCATCGACTCTGTTACTGTGAACGGTCAAAGGATCGACTTCAGCAAGAACGTTCGGTCACTCACGATGACTCTTCCCACGTTGCTTCGTCGTGGAGACGATGTTGAGGTGACCATCTACTACGCAAATCGTAGCGATGATGCTGGACTGTATCTCTTTGCTGAAGAAGATGCAAAAGCAATCAATGTTCCCTACGCGAGCGGTTTTACGTTTTCGCAGCCGGAAAATGCGCGGCGTTGGTTCCCGTGTAACGATCAGCCCGACGATAAAGCATACTTCACGGCGCACGTCCGCGTTCCCGTTGGATTCACTGCAGTGTCGAATGGCGTGCCAATCGATAGTGTTGCTGATGGAGACACAGCAACAGTTCAGACGTGGCAACATGATCAAGTGATGGCAACGTATCTCTTCGCTGTCAATGCAGCACCGTATGTGCTCTACATGCAAGAGTACACGCGTGAAGACGGCACGACGATGCCAATTCGCAATTACCACTTCGATGTCGACGACGAAGGCACCCGCTACAACGCACGTCGAGCAGTGAGGAACGTGCCAGAGATGTTCACAGCATTTGAGAAGTACTTCGGACGTTATCCGTACGCTACGTACGGTCACGTCGCTGTGAGCCCTGTGCCGTTTGGTGGAATGGAACACCAGACAATGTCTACCGTCAATCGTCGGTGGTTAGTAGGGGATCAGGAACTCGGCTATGCACACGAAGTAGCGCACCAGTGGATTGGTGATGAAGTGACGTGTGCGACATGGGCTGACATCTGGCTCAACGAGGGAGGCGCCACCTGGAGTGAAGCGTTATGGGCTGAGCACTATGGTGGTAATCCTGGCTATATGAATGTGCTGTGGGCAAAGCGTGGACAGTACATGCTGGTCGGACTGCTTGAGCCACCGATCTACGATATCCCGATCGGAATCATTTTCAACGTGAACACCACGTACTACAAGTCGTCGTGGGTGTATCACATGATGCGCCGCATGGTAGGCGATGAAGCGTTTTTCCCGGCGCTTCGTGCGTACATCACGGCATATGCGAAGAGCTCTGCGCAGACATACCAGTTCATGGAGTTTCTCGAATCGCAGATCCCGAATCCACCCGTCGCATGGTCGACGTTCTTCAACCAGTGGCTTGTAAAAGCTGGACATCCGATCTATGATGCTGTTGTGCGACCATTGCCTGGAGGGGCAGAGTTCGCGTATCGTGTGACGATCTCGCAGACGCAGTCGGAAGTCAACGTGCCCGATGTCTTCGAGATGCCTGTGCGTGTTCGCATACTGGGTCCGGGCACTACACGTGATACAGTGATCGTGATGACACAGCGAACACAGACAATCGATATCGATCTTGGCTGGGTGCCGAGAGAACTTGTTGTAGATCCCGACAACGATATCCTGTGTGAAAAGCAATCGACGGTTGTATCGGTTGATGGTGATGAACGCGGTAGCGCTGAAATGCGTGTATTAGGTCCTCACCCAGTCACACAGGGCCAACCACTGCGTGTACTGTCGTCGTTCGATGGAACGACGAGTGTACGGGTTATCGCGGTCACAGGCGAAGTGGTTGCAACGCTTGACCTACCGTCAGGCGTGTCACACATGAACACATCGATGCTTGTGCCGGGCACATATGTCCTCGCATCGGCCGACGCCCGGGCGGACATTCACGTTCCATTCATCGTGGTTGGACGTTGATCATGAAGCACGACATTGCATCATTGCGCAAGGAGTATCAGCGGGAGGAACTGACGGAGCAATCTGTTGCGCGTTCTCCATTCGTGCAGTTCCGTGCATGGTTTGATGAAGCACTCTCATCCGAGCTACCAGAGCCAACGGCGATGACACTCGCCACTGCGAATTCGGAAGGTGTTCCCTCGGCGCGCACAGTATTGCTCAAGGGGTTCGACGAAGCGGGTTTCGTGTGGTACACGAACTACGGCAGTGAAAAGGGACGCAACCTTGAGAACAATCCTGTTGCTGCGTTGCTATTCTTTTGGCCAGAACTCGAACGACAAATCCGTGTGACGGGTCACGTGACGAAAGTCTCACGCGATGAATCTGAAGCATACTTCCATTCACGTCCGAGAGAAAGTCAGCTTGGAGCATGGGCATCTCATCAGAGTACCGTCGTTGCTTCACGCGATGAACTCGAGCAGTCGTTTGCTGCAATGCAGCAACAATTCGCTGACGGAGAGATTCCACTCCCACCTACGTGGGGTGGCTATCGTCTCGTTCCAACCCAGATCGAATTCTGGCAGGGACGTCCGTCACGCATGCATGATCGCATCCGCTATCGTCGCGATGGCAATGAGTGGGTTACTGAACGTCTCGCTCCGTAATCAACACATCACGAACGCAGACGCGGATCGGTAGCATCACGCAGTGCGTCACCGATGAGGTTGAACGCACTCACGGTGATGAAGATCATTGCACCTGGGAAGATTGCAAGCCACCACGAGTACGTGCTCGAGCGTGCATGGTGCAGCACGCTACCCCACGTAACCACCGTCGGTGGAACACCGAAGCCGAGGAATGACAGAGCGCTCTCGAAGAGAATCGCGCTCACAATACCGAACGCAGCGTAGATCAACACTGGAGCAATGGCATTCGGCATCACGTGACGGAAGATGATGCGTGGCGTTGAGTATCCGAGTGCAGTTGCCGCACTTACATAATCGAGATTCCGAACACGCAGGACCTCGCCGCGCATGAAACGCGCGATCGACGTCCAGCCAGTTAATCCGATCAAGGCCATGATCAACCATAGTGTGCCCGATTCGACGAGTGCAACGATGGTGATGATCAGGAAGAACCGTGGGAACGTGATCACGATTTCAATCAATCGCGAAATCAGAATGTCGATGCCTCCACCGAAATATCCTGCGAGTGCACCAAGCACGATGCCGATGGCAAGTGCGATGGACATCGCAACGAAGCCGATGCTGAGTGCGTAGCGGGAACCATGGATCAAACCCGCCAGCACATCACGTCCAAGGTGATCTGTACCTAGCCAGTGCGCGCGCGACGGTGCACGCTCGGCGAGTGTAACCAAGCGCTTGTCAGTGCTTCCTGCTGCGTACGGGATTGGAGGGAACACTGCCCAGTCGTAGGGAAGCGCCTTCCAATCAGCTGTGGCAAACTCCGCGCTCCATTGGGTAAGTCCCATAGAGACACCGATTTCTTTCACAACGGGGAAGGACATTTCACCGCGCAGTGAACACACGATCGGCTTGTCGTTGGCGAGCACATCAGCGAAGATTGCAATCACGGCGATGACGCCGACAATCCACACACTGATCATCCCAAATGCGCTCTTACGGAACTGACGCCGTACAAAGGCGCTGTAGCTTTCACCTTCTGTACTCATCATGATGCCTTTCGTCCGTAGGAAATCCGCGGGTCAGCGATACTGTAAAGAATATCTGCTACGAGCATTCCGACCAGCGTCAGAATAGCAGAGACCGTAAAGACGGCCATGATCATCGGATAGTCGCGTGCTACAAGCCCCTTGAAGGAGAGCTCGCCCATGCCGGGGATCGAGAAGATCGACTCGATAATCACCGAGCCACCAATCAGGTTTGGAATGAGTGCCGCAACCAGCGTAATGAGCGGGATGAGGGCGTTGCGAAGTGCGTGACGGTAGATCACCGAGCGCTCCGGCAACCCCTTTGCACGAGCAGTGCGTACATAGTCTTGACGAATCACCTCCAACATTGACGAACGCATTTGTCGCGAGATGAAGGCGAAGTCGGCGTAGACGTACACGATCATCGGCAGTGCAAGGTGCCACGCGTAGTCGAGCCATTTCTTCCAGAATGGCCACGATGTAGAGAAGCTTGGGGAGCGCAATCCGCTGGATGGAAAGATCGAGATCCACTCTGGGTTCGCGAAGAATGTAAGCGCGAGCGTGCCGATCCAAAACACAGGAAGTGAATACAGCGCAAACAGAATAAACGTCGACATGCGGTCGGCGAGTGTTCCTGGATGTGTTGCGCTGTATACGCCGAGTGGGACAGCAATGAGGTAGGCGATGATGATAGCGATGAGATTCATCGCAAGCGTTACGGGAACGCGCTCGACCATCTTATCGAACACGGGTCGGTTGTCTTGAAATGATCGTCCAAAGTCCGGACGTCCCGTCCATGTTGCTGCTGACCACTGTGTGGTGCCGTTGGCAAACACCTTCGACATATCAAAGCAGCACAAGCCCCCTGTCCAGATAACGTATTGCTGCCAGATCGGCTTGTCGAGATGCCACTGCTCACGCAGGAGCTGTGCGCTTTTGTCGTTGAGTGAGCTATTCCCACGCATGCCACCCTCGGAGCCTTGTCCGACCTTTGCCGCTGCGGGATCACCCGGAGCGAGGCGACTCACGCCGAAGGAGATGAGCGTGATGATGAAGAGCGTGGGTAGGAACAGCACCACACGTTTGAGGAGATATTGCCACATAGGAGGCGAAGATACGCCCTGCGATGATTCCCGCATCACGGTCTAGAAGGCGTTGCGGTGGTGTCGGATCTGCGTGTCGCCATCAATGAGCTCGACGGCAATGACATCGAATCTGACAGCGCAGGAGAGGCGTCGATGGTGCGATAGCCAAGCCTGGGCGACGCGTCGTATAGTCTTTAGTTTTTGTGGAGTGAGGGAGCCCTCGGGGCTCCCGTAGTTGCGGGAGCGACGGAAGCGAACCTCGACAATGACGATAGTTGCGTCGATCTCTGCAACGATGTCGAGCTCGCCCATGTGCTTGAAGGTATAGTTCTGGTCGAGGATGTCGTAGCCATGTTCACGTAAAAAGTCTGCAGCAATCTGCTCAGCCTCACGTCCGATCGATACCTTGTTCATCGGAACCTCCCGATATTTGCCCACTATGATCGCACAGCTCACAGGGCGCGTTGCCCATGCACAGGGAATGGATGTCGTCATCGACTGTAATGGCGTTGGCTACGCTGTGAGTGTGCCGTTGTCAACAGCAGATGTCGTTCCTGCAATCGGACAAAACGTGACGCTGTTTACGATCATGGTGGTCAGAGAGGATGCCATGAGTCTGTTTGGCTTTGCATCCACCGCTGAGCGGGATGCATTCCGACTCCTCACATCGATCCAAGGTATTGGCGGACGTATCGCACTGGGGATGCTCTCGGCAACATCGATTGCCGAACTCCAGGCAGCAATCGTTGGCAGCAATGTAATCGCACTGCAACGTCTTCCCGGTATCGGAAAGAAAACGGCCGAGAGGATTGTTATCGAACTGCGTGACAAATTCCTACACATCGTGCCAGGAGCGCAACTGCAATCGTCGGGTGGTGCAACGCTTCACGTTGAAGATGCCATTTCGGCATTGCAAGCGCTTGGGTTCACGCGTGCTGCTGCTGAGAAATCCGTCAAGGCTGCGCTTGCGTCGAATCCTGAGGCGCATGATTCAGCAGATCGCCTCATTCGACTCGCACTTCAATTCACGAGCTAAGCATCTGTATGCAACTACTCATCATACCGGCGATCGATCTTACCAAGGGGCACGCACTGCGCTGCATCCGTGGTGTCGAGGGTACAGAGCAGTTGTATTCCGAGATCAGTGATCATCCTGTGGAGCTCGCGCAGTTGTGGCGTCGTGAGAATGCGAAGTGTATTCACGTGACGGACATCGACTCGCTGCGTGGTGAGTATGATCCGCGTAACACAGCGTCTGTAATCGCCATGCAACAAGCAGTTGACGTGCCGATTCAATTCATCTCCCGTCAACCATCGATGGATCATTACCGAGCACTGCTCGAAGCCGGCGTGTATCGCGTTGCAATCAACATCGAGGCGTGGACAGATCCGGATGCAACTGCGGAGCTTGTTCGAACCTTTGGCGCGAGTCGCGTCATCTTCAGTGTGCGCGGACATGATGGTGCGATCGATGTTGGTGGGGTCGAGCGTATCCCGGATGACGTATACATTCGTCACGTCGCATCACTTGGCGCGCAGCGCATCATCTACACCGAAGTTGACTGGGAAGGCAATCTTAGTGGCGAGGACATCGACACCATTCTTCGCATTGCCGACGTTGCAAAGCTCCGTATCACGATGGCAGGGGGCATTGCATCGCCTGCACATTTGTGGGAGCTGCAATCGCGCGTGCCGCGCAACGTAGACAGCGTGGTAATCGGTCGTGCGATGTATGAGAACCGGTTCCCGTGTCAGAACATATGGCGCATTGCCGAAGCGGAACTCGAGCCAGAAATTCATGCGCACGCTGCGCGTGTCGGCGTACAATCCTCCATCTCCATGCTTGACGACTCGTGCCAACAGCGTACGAAAAGCGGGGAGAAGGGGACCCCTTAACGTAGAAGCGTATAGCTCACGCCCGCGTGCACGCCGAGAAGGGCGTACCCATCGTCGATGGCAGCATACGAATAGCGACCGCTAATGTCGACATCGAGGACGTCTGAAAGTGGGATGAGGACGCCCACCGATCCTCCAAATGAACCACGGACAGCCGAGACATCATCCAGTCGGATCGGCATGTTGTTGACAACCTCGCTCAGCGTGATGTATCCCAGACCAGCTTCGGCCTTGAGGTAGGGCGTCCAGCCATGCTTGAACATGCTGTAGCGGACTGTTGCGAGAAGTTGATAGTACGTTGTCATGTACTTCGAAAAGTCATCGCCTGCCACCCCCGAGCCGAGCGATGACTGCATCCATGTGCCTCGCACACCGGCGCGCCAGTGGTGTCGGTCCAGTTGCACTTCGTACCCGAGGGAAAAGCCCAGACCAGGGGCAGCGCCCAAGCTATCAGCCAGCAAGCCAGTAGGAGCAAGGTAGCTCAGCGACGCAGGGAGGAACGTGCGAGTTGACTGCGCGCCGGCAGATATGGAGAACACCACGAGTGCGCACACAGCAGTCAGAAACCGAGTCATCACTTCATCCTTAGCTGGGGAAACAATTCTTCGAAGATAGGTAACACACCACCACGCTGGGAAGACGTTGAATTCTCGTATGTTTGCTCGATTCAGGACGTACGCGTTCGATCGGAAACAGGAAGGACAGCAATGCCCCAAATCATCATTGACGGTCGCATCATCGAGGCAGCACCAGGCAAGACCATTATCGAGGCTGCACTCGACAACGGGATTACGATCCCGCATTTCTGTTGGCACCCGGCGCTCACCGTAGCGGGGAACTGCCGCATGTGCCTCGTCAACGTTGGCGCGCACAAGAAGGACACAGACGGTTCGCTGATGTATGGCGACGATGGTGCTCCGGTTGTGAATTGGTTCCCCAAGATGCAGATCGCATGTGCGACGCCTGTATCTGACGGAATGATCGTCGACACGACGAGTCAGAAGACCGAAGGCGCCCAAAACGCCGTGATGGAGTTTCTGCTTATCAACCACCCGCTGGACTGTCCGATCTGCGACGAAGCAGGTCAGTGTAAGCTCCAAGAGTATGCATTCATGCACTCGAAGGGCAAGAGCCGGTTCGCGGAAGAAAAGACACACAAAGAAAAGCGTGTTGAACTCGGCCCGAACGTCATGTTCGACGGCGAGCGCTGCATTTCGTGCTCACGTTGTATACGTTTCGCCGATGAAGTAGCGAAGCAGCCAGTGCTGTCATTTGTGCAGCGTGGCGACAAGGTGACGATTCGCACGTTCCCTGACACGACGTTCGACAGCGAATACTCGATGAACGTGATCGACATCTGCCCCGTAGGTGCGCTCACTAGCATCGACTTCCGCTTCAAGGCACGCGTATGGGAAATGTCGTTCACCGATTCGATCTGTCCGGGCTGTGCTCGTGGCTGCAACATCAAAATCGGTGTGATGAACAACGAAGTGCTGCGCACAGAGCCACGCACGAACATGCATGTGAACACATACTGGATGTGTGATACCGGACGTCTGACGACACCGGCACTTGTCAACGAAGGACGCTTGAGCGGTCCGATGGTTCGTACGAACGGACAGCTCGCTGCTGCAACGTGGGACGAAGCACTTGATGCAGCCTCATCTGCACTGCGCAACCTCAAGGGCTCGCAGATTGCCGTTGTTGGTTCTGCGCACGCATCGAACGAAGACAACTATGTGCTTGCGCGACTTGCACACGACGTGCTCAAGTCGGGCAACGTCGACTACATCAAGCACAACGACCACACCTTCGGCGACGAGTTCTTGCGTGTTAACGACAAGAGCCCGAACGCAATCGGCGCGCACTCTGTAGGTATCGCACCACGTGGCGATGGTCATGGCATCGATGCCATGGCGGATCGCATCAAGCGTGGTGAGATCAAGGCGCTCATCGTCATGGCTGAGGACCTCAGTGCGCATCCATCGCTAGCTGATGCATCGGCGAGTGTTGACACATTGATCGTCCTTGGTTCACACGACACGGTCACAGCGAAGCAAGCCAACGTCCTTCTTCCAATGTCTACATGGGCAGAGTCGGAAGGCACGTTCACCAACACGCTCCATCGCGTTCAGCGCTTCGAGCCAGCAGTTGTGACGAAGGAGAATCTTCGTTCGATGGGCATGAAGATGAGCCGCTGGGACAAGTTCGGTGCACCGAACGATCGTTGGTCGAATGGCGAGCAGCGTAATTGCCGTCCAGCATGGCAGATCTTGCGTAGCATCGCACAGAACCTCGGAACAACCTGGAACTTCACGTCGAGCTCGGATGTCTTTGCTGATATCTCAGCTCATGTGCAGCAGTTCAATGGAATGTCGTACGAACTGCTCAATGCATACCACGGACTTGTTCTTGGAAAGGCATCAACGCCGGATCCTGTCGGTGTTGTGTACGAATCACATGTCATGAAACCACAGTAAGCCCATGTCAACTACAGAACTGATTATCGTCCTCGTGCAGGCTGGCATTCTTGTCAACCTCATGCTCGTCGCAGCTGCATACATGGTTCTTGCTGAACGGAAGATCGCAGCGTGGATTCAGAATCGTGTCGGTCCAAACCGGGTAGGCCCATGGGGTCTGTTTCAGTCGTTTGCCGATGTGATCAAGCTGTACCTCAAAGAGGACGTTGTTCCTGCAGCTGCAGATTACAAGTTCCACTTGCTGGCGCCGATCATCGCAATCGGGGTGTCTGTCACAGTGTTTGCGGTGATTCCATTTACTCCGCCTGTTGACATCGGCGGTACACTGTACACGCTGACGATGACGCCGAACATGAACATCGGTGTCCTTGCTGTGCTTGCCATGACCTCGGTTGGCGTGTATGGCGTTGCGCTCGCTGGTTGGAGTTCGAACAACAAGTACTCCCTCATGGGTGGTTTGCGCTCGTCAGCGCAGATGATTTCGTACGAGCTTTCGATGGGTTTGGCAATTGTTGGTGTTGTCCTGATTGCCGGCACGTTGAACTTGGTAGACTTCATTACATGGCAGAGTGAGAACATGTGGCTCATCTTCCTCCAGCCATTTGGTTTCATCCTGTTCCTCATCACGGCGCTCGCAGAGACGAACCGCGCACCATTTGACCTTCCAGAAGCAGAGCCGGAGCTCGTCGGTGGATATCACACTGAGTACTCGGGCATGAAGTTCGGTCTGCTCTACCTTGCCGAGTATGCAAACATTCTCGCGTCAAGCTGCATTATGGCTGCGCTGTATCTCGGCGGTTGGGATGCAATTCCATTTCTTGACGATGCCGCAATCCTTGGTCTGCCAGCAACATCGATCCCGATGGTCATCATCGGTCACGTTGCATTCCTGACAAAGGCGTTCGCACTCGTGTTTGTGTTCATCTGGATTCGTTGGTCGCTTCCACGCTTCCGTTACGATCAGCTGATGAACCTCGGTTGGAAGATCCTCCTTCCACTGGCTCTCGCCAACGTGGTCCTGACCGGACTTGGCGTGTATTTCTTCAAGTAAGCACTCGTTGAACTCTAAAACGGTACCAGACAGCTATGGCAAATATCTCGTCGAATACAGAAGCTCAGCGACTCACCTTTTGGGAGCGAATCTATCTCCCTGAGATTGCCAAGGGGCTAGGGCTGACGCTTAAGCAAATGTTTAAGCCGAAGTTCACACGTCAGTATCCCGAAGAACGGTGGATCCCGGAAGGTTCGTATCGCGGACGTCCAGTGCTCGTCCAAGAAGAGGACGGCGAACGTTGCGTTGCATGCGGACTTTGCTCGCGTGTATGCCCAGCACTTGCGATTGAAGTACGTGCTGCGGAGACGGAGAAGGACAAAGAACGCTATCCAGAGAAGTTCGAAATCAACATGCTCCGCTGCATCTACTGCGGCTTCTGCGAAGAGGTCTGTCCGGAAGAAGCAATCGTGATGAGTAAGGATTACGAACTCGTCTTCGGCTCACAAGAAGAAGGCATCTTCGGCAAGGAAAAGCTCCTCGTGCCAGTGGCCCAACTGCAAGAGCGTCTGGAGTTTCTGCGCCAGTGGCGTTGATTCAGAAGACGTATACAAACGACTGATTTCATGAAGGTTGCGATGACATCACGTCGCGACCTTTTCATTTGTTTCCTTCACACGCACGACATACTCCACATCACATATCGAAAGAATGACTATGAAGTTTGCTGCTCTCTTGTTCTCACTTGCAATCGTTGTCGCTGCCTGTACAACGTCGACGACACCTGACAATACCATCACGACATCGATGCCACGTGTTGGATCGACATATACGTTTGAATCGTACGATACAGATACGAACGGGGCTGTCGTAGCCGGTTCGGATACGACGCACGTAGATGCTGTGGTTGCATCTGGAATAGTGTTTGACGATGAACGTGACGTATGGGTCGTAAAGGGCAGCAATTCTGATTCATCCTTCTACTCCGTCGACAAGTACAACGACGTTATCATTCGTGGTAGTAGCTGGGATGCGTGGTTCGATCAGGTTTGGATCCGCATGCCGATCACGAGCGGCGTGTCGAGTAACGTCTTCAACACCGATCGCGCGACGATCAATGGCATTGTTGTCGAAACCACACGACGCATCACCAGCGAACGCGTAGCAGAAGAACAAGTAACGATCTCTGGAACTCAGGTTCGTACAGTCAAGATCAAGATCACGGTGTCACGCGTAGTCACGCAAAACGGTGCCGTTGTATCTGATTACAGCACATTCCACTACTACTGGTTCGCGCCGTCGCTCGGTGTTACGGTCCGCATTGAAACCCCATCCCAAATGATCTTCGGAAAGAAGATGAATGGGGCAATCGAGATGCTGAAGAGCTATACGCTGAAGTAAGGGTGGGGATACGAGGGGGG
>CAYXKK010000002.1:37631-244445 GCA_964465685.1 uncultured Melioribacter sp. | reverse complement strand
TCTCAGCTTGGACTCGGCGCACTTCACTCCATTGGTGTAATTCAGGAGCGTGCAGCACAGAGAAATGCCGTGCTGATTGTCTCAGAGCAGCGTAACTCATGCGGTTGATTTGGTGAATACCGTCTTCGGGACAGTTGAAGCTTGCATTTGTGTTTATCGGGTATATCTTTGAGGGGTACAGATCATCTGCTGTTTGTCAAATAGCTTAACAATGTATTACTAGGTTCGTATGTCCGTTAACAAACTTTGCGTTATGCTTATCGCGTGCGCGCTATGCATTCTGCCTTCGGCAGCATCGATCGGCCAAACCTGTACAACGGAGGTGTTTAACGTGCCCAAACCGGGCGGTGGGTGCTGTGAAATCAGTGTTGAATGGTGTTGGACAGTAAACGGCAACTCGGTCTCAGTGCTGATTGGCACTCTGACAGTTCCTCAAGATTGCTACCTAGTGATCAGCCCAGGCCTTTTTAACTATCTCCGAAAGAAGATGTTGTATCGGCTCAGCCAGAGAGGTCAGATCGCACAGGCAATACCCAACTGTCCGGAGCGAGCTGTTTACATTGTGACAACTAGTCAATCCGCGTGTTATCAACGAAATGTGCAGGTCGCTCCTGGAGCGGACCTCGTTTATAGTGGCTGCGGCACAGCATTGTGCACCAAGACATGCGAAATGTGTCTTTCCACTCAGGAGACCGACGATTGCAACAACAATGAGCCGATGTTGCAATACCTTGGGTGCCAAGTTAGTGGAGGTGCTTGCGTTTCGAATGGAAGCGGATATAACGACTGTAACGTGAATACCTGCGACAGTAACTAAACCGCTGATTGTGACACAAGCCCTACTCTACTATGCTGAAGTACGTGATTGTTTGCCTTGCGGTCGCCATGTTCACAGTCAATGTGTCATGGTGCCAAGAAAGTAGGTTCGCACCTCTCTATCCCGACAAGTACTCGTTTGTCGTTGAGGCAAGGCAGGTGGACACAAGTGTTTGCGTGCTGCGAGCAAACGGAAGTGTTTCGTTGTTCAACCCGCGTAACGGCACGTTTGCCGTTCTGCCGCAGCAAAAGGGTGAATTCGTTCGTCGCATCGAGTACGTGAACGGGAGTCTGTTTCTACTTACAGCACGTGGACGGCTACTCGAATCAGCGCCACAGCTGGGTTCTGTTCGAGTTGTGGATACGCTCGTATTCTCGCTGTTTGTCGATCACGACAGCACGCTCGTGTATGCGGCCGGGAGAACGGTAAAACGTCTCGCTGGAACCCAAGTGGTGACGATTCGGAGTCTACCTATTGCTTCGTCCACAATCGATGCAATTGCAGTAAAGGGAGATACCATCCTCGCCGTACCTACAGACGAAAATGCTGTGCTTGTGTTCGCCGGAGATACGGTGGATACAAACATCCTTGATCTCGATGCAATGCCGCGACAGTTTCACGTTATTGAGGATGGGTCCCTGGTATATATCAGCATGGCAGGTAAGTGCTTTGTGCAACAGAATAGACTGTCTGAGAAGTTCGCAAATGTCACCGGTCAATATGGTCGCGAGCTGTTTTACATTGCATCGTCGATGGGCCTCAATGATGACGGTAGCCGAGTGCTTGTCTTGTCCGGCCTTCGGCCGCTCTTAGGAACATTTGCTATTACCCTAGGCCCTACGCGAGATAGAGGTCGCGTAGTTGATTCCGCCATTGGTTCAACAGCAAGCCTATCTGCAGTTCACTATGATGGGCGGTCACTCTTAACGTTCCATCGTGATGGTTCAACTCGGCACGTGACCGAGTCGGATACAATGAAGGTGTCGGGACCTCTGCCATCATGGGTAGGCGAGGCGAATTGGACCGTTGACATCAACTCAGACTCGATTGTCGTGTTTGGGAAGAGGCGCTCATCCTCGGGGCAGACTGTGTTTGGCGTATCCGGAGTGAATGATAGCACCTCTATCTATCTTAAGGACATGCCATGGGAGTTGAGTACGGTCGGCGATGTTTCCACAGTTCGTGTTCGTTCTGATAAGTCCCTGGTTGTAGCCGGCAACAATGGGGTATTCATCGCCGATCGTAATCTCGCCAGTTTGCGCCTTGTAAGCACTGAGTTCAAGGGGCCGTTGATATCTGACAACATGGGCAACTATCTCACGGACTTCAGGAATGGTGGTTTTGGAGTTAGCGAGGACGAAGGTGAAACTTGGCGTTCAATTGTGTTTGAGCCACGTCAATCAGGTTTCATGAGGCAGGCTGTTACCCTGCCGGAATGGCTTGTCGTTAACCGATCAGGATCTGGATTCGTGGTCGTTCCCCGACGTGTCACTGCAGACACTGTGAAAGATGCCTGGACACTTCAAGCGCCAACTTCATCCACCTGTTGGATAGCTGGCACCGACTCTGCGTCCGCGATCCTCGTATTTATGCCGTGGGCAACGACTGTTACTGGAGACAGTTTGAAGGTAACATTGATTCGTTGGAAGTCACCTTCCGAAATGCTCCAAAGCTCAGTGTCAGTCTTGAAACCACGCGAACAATATGGCCTAGCATTCCACAGTTCTAACGACACGCTTAGCATACTCGATACTAGGTCGTTGCGTCTTATCCGCATAGTTGGTGAAAGAGTTGAATCGGACATTGTACTTCCGAGGGCAGTCCGTTCGCCATTCAATGAAACGACCGATGCGTTGGTCAGATTCGATTCGCACGACCGCCTTGTGTTTGTTCATCCCAAATGGGGCGTACACTGCACAGTCTCATTGAAGTCCGGTCTGCCCACCTCAGTGGTCGATGAAATTGCACAGAACATTTCGCATGTATATCTCGAGAATGTTCGGCCCAACCCCACGAGTGGAACGTTTGCCGTTGATGTTGGGAAGTTTGCTACAGCGGATCTGGCAACGGTAACGCTTCAGTTGTGCGACCTGAGCGGTCGTGTAGTGAGGGACTATTCGAGACAGTTGCCAACGTTCGCGATGCCAAGCGACCGAAAGCCAGTGACACTCGACGTCAACAATGTCAACGAAGGCGTCTATTTCTTAGTTGTGCGAAACTCGCAAACTTCAACCGCTCTAAAAGTAATCGTTGCACGGTGACGCATGTGGACTGGCCGCCTATCCTAATCAACCCACTCGGCAACAAACACGTTTGTGTCGCGCGTGCCTTGGTTGTTGCGATTGCTCGACCATACGATGTACTTGCCATCGGGTGAGAACATCGGGAATGCATTGAAGATGCTCTCGCTCGTGATCTTCTCGAGCCCCGTTCCATCCACATTGATCATGTACAACTGAAAGTCGTAGCCACGTGGTGATGCGTGGTTCGATGAGAAGATGATTTTCTTCTGCGACGGATGGAAGAACGGCGCCCAGTTCGCTTTGCCAAGAGATGTGATGCGTCGCACGTTTGATCCGTCGACGTTGCAGACGTAGATCTCCATGTTCGTTGGTGCGACAAGGCCCTGCGCGAGAAGCTCCTTGTACTCGGCTTGTTCCTCGGGCGTCTTCGGTCGCGATGAGCGGTACACGAGCATCGTTCCATCAGGAGAGAAGAACGCGCCGCCATCATAGCCGAGCTCGTTCGTTACTTGTCGCACATCCGATCCGTCGATGTTCATCGTCCACAATTCGAGGTCGCCGCTGCGATCCGATGTGAAGACGATCTTGTCGCCCTTCGGTGAAACCGTTGCTTCGGCATCGTAGCCGTATCGATCGGTGAGCGTGTCGATCACGCTGCCGGATGGATCTGCTACGTAGATGTCGTACGTCGGGAGTACTTGCCATAGGTACTTGCGGTCGGCGCGCTCTGGTGGCCCGGGCGGACATGTGTCGTCGTGACGATGCGTGCTTGCGTAGAGAACATCGCGACTGTTCGGCATGAAGTATGAACACGTTGTGCGCCCCTTGCCTGTACTGATCATCGGCGGACGGTACGTTGAATCGCCAGCTGCAGCAACCGTGAGCGCATGAATCTGATCGCACGAATGGCCCCATCCCTTGAAGTTCGATTGGAAGGCGAGCTTCGTGCCGTCAGGACTCCAATATGCTTCTGCATTGTCGCCACCAAACGTGAGCTGCTTGATGTTGCGAAGGTGCTTCTCCTGCGCTTGCGTGATTGTTGCGAGTGCGCAGAACGATAGCGCGATAACGAGCGTCGTACGGAGATTCATAGGTGGTAGGCGATGCCAAAGAGTACGGAGAGTGTTTGAAGATCCTCGCGAAACATCTTCGTGTACCGAACACTTGATGTGATCGTGAGACGTGCGCTTGCAGCGTATCCAACACCAGCAGTTGCGCCGAGTGTGAAGTAGGCTTCGTTGTTGATTTCTTCGGATGGACGTCGCGCGCCGATGTTGACCGTGATGAGCGTTGCACCAGCATGGGCCATCACGTAGGGGTGCAGATCTGATGTGCCGAAGACGTAGCCAATGCCGCCCATAATCGGTGTGGCGTTGAGCGAGAGCTCCGAAAGGTCAATGGTTGCTGAATCTGTCGGGACATTCTTACCAAGTTGGTAAAATGATGTGCCGACAGACACTACGCCGACAACGCGATCATCAATGAAGCGCCAGAAGTTGAGATTCATGCCCCATGCAGTCGACAAGTCGAGACCGCGCTTGATGTCGCCCATCGGGAAGTAGAGTCCGCCATCAATGCCAAGGCGATCGGAAAACATTCCGGCACGGTAGGTTGTTGGCTGCGTTGTGCTCTGTGCGGAGAGCTGGCTCGCGACGCACATCGCGCAGAAAAGCAAGGAAAGAAGCTGCTTCATGGTGTTCGAAGCTACGAAGAGTCCGTATTTTAGCGGGCTATGTCAATACATGATGAAACATCGAAGCGCGGCCTGGACATGCTCCGGGATCCGCGGTACAACAAGGGTACGGCATTCACACGCGAAGAGCGTCAGAAGTATGGGTTGAGCGGCTTGCTCCCTGATATCGTCTCGTCGCTCGACATGCAGATTCAGCGCATTGAAGGCCATATCCGCTCGCTGCCAACAGACATTGATCGTTACGTGTACTTCAGCGATCTCCAAGAACGTAACGAGAGTCTGTTCTACCACATCCTGATGCGCGACCCTGTTGCGTACATGCCTGTGGTGTACACCCCGACCGTTGGTCTGGCATGTCAGACGTTTGGACGCATCTATCGTCGTCCGAAAGGACTCTTCATCAGCGCACGTCATCGCGGTCGTATGGTCGAGGTGATGCGGAACTGGCCAGAGTCGGACGTACGGTGGATCTGCGTTACTGATGGCGAGCGCATTCTTGGTCTGGGTGACCTTGGCGCGCAGGGTATGGGCATTCCGATTGGAAAGCTCGCGCTCTACACCGCATGCGCTGGTGTTCCACCACATCTCACGCTCCCGATTGTGCTTGATATCGGCACGAATAACGAAGAGCTCCTCAACGATCCATTCTACATCGGTATTCGCCAAAAGCGACTTGCCGGTGAAGAGTATGATGCATTCATCGAAGAGTTCGTCTCTGCTGTCGAAACTGTGTTCCCGAAGTGTAGTATCCAGTGGGAAGACTTCGCGAATCCCAATGCAGGTCCGATCCTCGAGCGTTATCGCGATCGCATCTCGTCGTTCAACGACGACATTCAGGGCACTGCAGCTGTTGGTGTAGCGGGAATTCTCGCTGCGCTTCGCATGAAGGACGAGCATCTTTCGCAACAGACGTTCTTGTTCTTTGGAGCGGGCTCTGCCGGAACTGGCATTGCAGATCTCCTCTGCAATATCATGGTCGCAGAAGGCATCACGATCGATGAAGCACGCAAGCGTTGCTGGCTTGTCGATAGTAAGGGGCTCGTCGTGTCCTCACGCGAAGACCTTACCGACACCAAGAAGCCGTTTGCGCACGATGCATCGCATGTGTCGACGTTGCTCGAGGCAGTGACAGTGACGAAGGCAACGGCAATCATCGGTACAAGTACGATCCCGAAGAGCTTCACGCAGGATGTGATCGAACAAATGGCGCGCAACACGCCACGTCCGATGATCTGTCCGTTCTCGAATCCAACATCAAAGAGCGAATGTTCTGCAGAAGAAGCCTACACCTGGACAAACGGTGCTGCGATCTTCGCGAGCGGTTCGCCATTCCAACCTGTTGAGCTGAACGGCAAGACGTACTATCCGGGGCAGGGTAACAACGTGTACATCTTCCCAGGTGTAGGTCTTGCGGTGTACGCAACACAAGCGACGTCAATTCCAGACCAAGCATTCGCTGTTGCCGCGCGCGCATTGGCGTCGATGGTCACCGATGAGCAGTTTACAAAGGGGCTCATCTATCCACCGATGTCAAATATCCGTGACGCAGCTGTTGAGGTAGCGAATGCGGTAACAGAGTACCTCTTCAACGAGGGTCTTGCTCGCGTTGAGCGTCCTGCCGATGTCGCAGCGTTTGTTCGCGAGCACATCTGGCAACCTGAGTACTGAGTTGGTGTATCTCCACGAGATCACTGTGTCGTGAGAGATCGTAGGTATTCAGGGAGCCCCATCGCCATTACATTCTCGGATAGAGGGTACGGTGTGCCGTGTGGAATGATGATCGTTCCGCTGGCTGCCGTGATGGACGTCATACTCTCGATGAGAGACCGTGACAGTTTAGGGGACGATGTGCGCTTGATCTCGATGGCGTGGACGGAGCCATTGGCATCTTCAAGGACGAGGTCGATCTCAGCGCCGGCTTGGGTTCTGTAGTATGATGCCTGTGTGCCTTTGGGCAGCACGGAACAAATCTGCTCAATGCAATATGCTTCCCATGAATGACCGCAGATGGGGTGTCCGAGGAGCTGATCCATGGATTGGATTGAAAGGAGATCGTGTACTAAGCCACTGTCTCTCCACATGACCTTGGGTGATTTGACGAGACGTTTGCCAATATTCTTGGACCATGCCGGTAATCGGCGGATAAGGTACAGACCTTCAAGAAGGTCCAGGTACGAGCGGACGGTCTTACCGTCGATCCCCAACGAGTTACCAACCTGTGTAAGGTTGACGAGAGCAGATTGCTGATGGGCGATCATTGTGCAAAATCGACGAAGTTGAACGGACGAAGCTGCAACTCCCATCAAGGGCAGATATCGTTCGATGTAGCTCGTGATGAAATCGTTGCACCACATCATTGCCGATGAATCATCAGATGCGAGATAGCTCTCCGGATAGCCGCCTCGTAACCAATGACGATCTATCGTGGCGGATTCAGCCCCGATCTCGTTCACTTGGAATGGCGTCATCTCGAGATAGCTTATACGTCCGGCAAGTGTTTCGGACCCTTGCTTCAGCAGATCGGGAGATGCGGAACCGAGCAACAAGAAGTGTCCAGCCCGTTCTCCATTGCGTCTGCGTTCATCGATCAGCGAACGAAGCAGTGGGAAGAGGTCAGGTCTGCGCTGTACCTCGTCAATCACTACCAGTGTGTTTGTCATCTGCCCTAGGAAAAGCTCCGCATCCTCTAACTTCGCGAGATCCGAGGGTCTCTCTAAGTCGAGATATACAAGTGGCTTATCCAACGCTAGTGACCGCGCTAGGGTAGTCTTCCCAACTTGTCTCGACCCGAGCAATGCCACTGCAGGAACAGAGCTGAGTCTCTCAACGAGGATGGTATGGAGGTGTCGGGCAATCATTCAGCCTTGAATATACGGAACATCATTCCGGATTTACAAGGTCACTTAGTCAATTGCGAATAGCCATTTCTAGATCAGATGCTGCCACGTTAGCGCAGTTCGCGCTCGTGCACGGTGCGCGTCCATACGTCTGTGCCCTGCGCATCGACGATGCGGAGCGTTAGGCTGCGGTCGCCGCGATTGCCTTGCGCGGTGATCAGACCGAAGTTGTGTCCGATGTACTTGGTGCCTTCGACGTGACGTGAGTTTGTGCGATAGATCTCGCTGGAGTTTACGCCCGACGACAACGGTGATGACGTGAGTTCGTAGATCGGATACGCGTTTGGCCGATCCAACTTCGAGAGTTCGGCAAAGTGTACATCGCCAGAGATGAACATCACGCCGCTGATCTTGAGTCGTGTGATTGCAGCGATGAGTGTGTCGCGCTCTTCAGGCGACCAAGCAAAGCCCTCGCGCTTCATGTTGTCGCTGAGTACTTGACCGCCAATGGCAACAACCTTGAACGAGGCCTTACTTGACGCGAGAGCATCGATGAGCCACTGTAGTTGCTGTTCGCCGAGGATGCGCCGAGGAACATCCGTGCGTGCGTTCGGCGTGCGATACCACCGATCGTCCATCAAGAATACTTGCACGTCTGCAACATCGAAGGTCGATGTGATGCCTTGATGCGGTTCGATGCCGTAGGATGGATTCGGCCAGTATGCCATGAATGCATCGCGCGCGTCATGCTTAAGTGCGTAGGTGTAGTCTGCATCGTTCGGACCGTAATCGTGGTCGTCCCAGATGGCGTAATTGGGGACAGTTGCAAACAGCCGCTGCGATCCCGGCCATGCACGTGTGTGTGCATAGCGTTTGAAGATCCCCGCGCGAGATCCCACATCGCCTTCCCGTAGGTACGTGTTATCGCCAAGCCAAATCATTGCATCGGGCTTGCGATCAGCGATCGCGTCGAAGATGCCTGTTGGTGTTCCATACCCGCGCTCCTTGCCAGTTGAATCGAAGCGCTCGAAACCAGGCTCGTTGATATAGTGACAGCTTCCAAGTGCAATCGACACTGTGGGAATCGCGTTGCCACGGAAGCGCCAGATCGGACGTGTGGTAAAGGTCGTTGGAAGAGATGTCGATACAGGCACGCCGTCGAGAAGCACATCGTATGTGTACGTCCGCTGCGGCTCGACACTATCAAGTGCAACTGTTGCGCAGAATCCCGTGCGCTGGTCGGTGAGAACCTGCGCAGATGTGAACGTGCGTGGTGTACCTACCAAGCGGTAACGCACCTGCACGCGCGCAGCCGTTGATGTCTGCACCCAGATGGAGGCACTGCGCATATCGACATGACCAAGCATCGGACCCGATACGAGGGTAGCTTGGCTCATCGCGGTGACAGCCTGAAGGATGCAAACGAGAGCGATGAGAAGTTTAGCGTTCATAGCGGAGGTGTTTGATTTCTTCGCCTTGCAGACCAATGTCGCGCATTGCTTCAATGCCAATAGTGAGATGGAGATCGACAAACGTCTCAGTTACCATCTTGTCAGACTCTTCAGTCTTGATGCCTTCTGGCATAACGGGTACGTCGCTCACGAGTAACAACGCTCCACGCGGAATTCCATTCTTATGACCAACAATGAAGATGGTGGCAGTCTCCATGTCGATTGCCAGACATGACAGATCCTGCAGGCGCTGTTGAAACTGTTCGTCCCATTCCCAGACACGACGATTCGTCGTGTAGACAACGCCTGTGCGATAGTCTTGCTTGTGATCGAGGATGCGATCGGACACAAACTTGTGGAGCTTGAATGATGGTAGCGCTGGTACCTCGGGTGGGAAGTAGTCATCACTTGTTCCATCACCACGAATCGCTGCAATCGGCAGAATGAAGTGTCCGATCTCTGTGGATGCCTTAAGTCCGCCACACTTGCCAAGGAACAGCACGCCCTTAGGCATACGCGCAACCAGCAGGTCCATGATCAGCGCGGCGTTCGGCGAACCGATTCCGTAGTTGATGATCGTAAGGTTGCCCGACGTTGCGGTCTGCATCGGACGGTCGGCGCCGAGCACCGGCACGTCGTGTCGCTTCGCAAACGATTCGACGTATCCGCGAAAGTTCGTGAGCAAGATATAGTCGCCAAACGCAGCGATCTCGGTGCCGGTATATCGAGGCAGCCAGTTCCGCGCGATGTCAAGCTTTGTATGCATGACCAAAAACTACGGAGAGTTCGCCTTCGGCGCGCAGGCACAACATTGTAATTTGCACACATGAGTGCTGTTGAACGCTTCGCGTCGCTGGAGCACCGCTTGCGCGGTGTGGTCTCAGCGCTTCCTCCTGCCATTGCGGTACGGCTTTTCTCGGCTGGTCGTACAGCGTTTGCAAAACGCTTCGCTACGGATGTTCCGCGGGAGATCTATGTGCCCCCTGCAGATATGGCAGTGACGGCGATGGGTCTTACGTTTCGCATGCCACTCTGGAATGCAGCAGGCATGTTCAAGGGCGGGGAGGCCTACGACGTTGTCGCAGCACAAGGAGCAGGTGCCTACGTTGCAGGCACCACTACGTCACGCGTGCGCGGAGGCAATGTGCGTGATGGCGTGCAGTGGCCAGCCGTGCCGTATGCGAATTCGCATGCATCGTCGAATTGGATGGGCTTGCCGAATGCCGGGCATCGCGCAGTTGCATCACGTCTTGCTTCGCTCACGCGCGTTGCTGGGTGTCCGATCGGTGCGAGTGTGAGCGCCGAGCCTGGACTTGATGCTGACGTTGCGGTTGCTGAGCTTGTCGATGGCATGCAGATGTATGCCGATGCAGGCGTAGACTATATCGAGCTCAACGAAAGCTGTCCGAACGTACCAGGGCATGCACACCGCGAGGCGCTTGATGTCGACCTCGTGCGACGTCTCGACATGATTGCGTCGCACGTGCTGGCAAAGCGCACGCGACATCTTCCTGTGGTTGTGAAGTTCTCCAACGACACATCCGTTGAGCAACTGCCGAGCGTCGTGCAAGCATTGCACGAGCGCGGCTTCAATGGAATCATCGTTGGGAATACGTCCACACGATACGCAGACCATGCATCGCAGATCGATCAGCGTGATCGTGCGCTGTATGACCACTTCACCGCAACCTATGGCGGTGGAATAAGCGGTGCTCCACTGCGCAGCGACTCGCTGGCGCTCTGCGGAGTTGCAATCGCTGCGCGCAATGCGTGTGGTGCAGGTGATGCGTTCGAGGTGATCCGCTGTGGTGGAGTTGCGGGTGCTGACGATGTCGCCGCATCAGCTGCGATCGGTGTGCGACTCAATCAATGGTACGTGGGATACTTCGAAGCGTTTGGTCGTGTCGGACATCGCGTCTATCGCGATGTTGTGTCGCGCATGCGTTCGTAGCGAGCTGCGACGGAATCAAACATTGCCTTGAACATGCGTGGACGCTGTGCTTCTTCTCGCACACGCTCGAAGAACTCCGCATTCGTATACCCGTGATGCTGCAGAACGGAGTCGACACGTCGGGAGATTACCGTTGTGTCTATGCTCGACTGCCGCACAATCATCACGTCGGCATACGCCGATACAAGGCGCTCGTCAGGAACATCCGAATCGCTACAGCCTGCTGCGAAGAGGACGCATGACGTTATGGCTCCGACAAGTATGACGCGTGCAATCATTGTTGGTGCTCCAAAGCAAATTCACGTGTGAGTTCTACCAGTTCGCTCAGGATCATAGCCGTTGCGCCCCATAATGGAATGCGCGGATGGATGTTCCAGTATGGCACATCCATCTGCTTTGCGAACACTTCGCGTTGGAACGTTGATCGAGACGACGGATCGAGGAAATGTACGAGTGGCACTTCGATTACTTCCTGGACTTCCGCTTCGCTCATGTTCCACCGTTCAGCTCTATCGATCACACCGACGATCGGCGTCACCGCGCTGTGTGATGGTGGAATGTAAATCGGAGAGAGCTCGCCAAGGACGTTGACAGCATCACGTTCAACACCTACCTCTTCGAAGCACTCACGCAGAGCAGCATCGAGCGGCGCTTCATGCGGATCCAAGCGTCCACCGGGAAACGAAATCTGTCCTGTATGGTGCTTGAGTTGCTCGCTGCGCACCGTGAAGAGCACTGCAGGCCACGGAGTATCTGTACGAATCAGCGGTACGAGCACTGCACTCTTGCGTGCATCGGTAGGGGGCTCTGCAATACGAGAAATCGTGGCCATCTCGCCTGGGAAGAACAGGCGATGTGCCTCGAGTCCGGGGAGCGGCTGTTGAAGTCTGTTGATGAGATAGTCGAACAATTCCATTGATACAAACTTGCAGAGAATCTCGTTGTAAATTCACGGCGATGACACTCAACGAACTCCTCGCGCTACCCGGACGGATTGATGTAACGACTGATTCGCGATCAGTACGTCCCGGTTGGATTTTTGTAGCAATTCGTGGTTCCAGCTTCGATGGGCACTCCGTCGTCGAGACTGCGGTTGCCAATGGCGCGATTGCTGTTGTAGTTGAGCGAGCGCCAAATGTGGCGCTCTCCGTACCGGTCGTCGTCGTGTCGGACGCACGCCTTGCCTACGCACAGCTCGTCCAAGAAATCTGCGCGTATCCTGCGCGTGGTATGCGCGTGTACGGTGTAACGGGGACAAACGGCAAGACAACCTGTGCGACGCTGCTCGAGCAGATGTTTCGCGCAGATCAGCATCGCGTAGGCTTCATCGGAACAACGGGCAATCGGTATGGCGGTGCAACCCACTCGACGAACTATACAACACCACATGCGCATGCGCTTGCCGACTTGTTCGTAGACATGCGCGATCATGGTGTGTCGACGGTGTGCATGGAGGTGAGCTCGCATGCGCTTGATCAGCATCGCGTGTGGGGAATTGATTTCCGTGGCGCGGTGTTCACGAATCTGACACGTGATCATCTTGACTATCACAAGACGCTCGAGAACTACGCGCGCGCTAAGAAGCGTCTGTTCGACATGCTGCCAACCGATGCGTCGGCTGTGTTCAATGCTGACAGCGAGTGGACGCCCTACATGAAGCGCAACTGTCCTGCCGAACGTGCCGTCACGGTTGGCGTCGGACCCGATGCGGAAGTACGCATCGTTGATGTTCAGTTGCAATTGCATGGAGCGACCTTTACGCTCGTGCGTCAACGGTCTGATCTTGCAACGCTCCCGCAATCCATTACGCTCACAACGAAACTGCTTGGTGGATTCAACATCATGAATGCTGCATTGTGTGCAGTACTCTGCTTGCTCGATGGTATGCCGCCAGAGCGTGTTGTGGCGTTGGTTGCAAACGTGACCGGACCTGCTGGACGTATGGAGCGATATCCGTTACGTACTGGCGCTGTAGGCGTGGTTGACTATGCGCACACACCCGATGCGCTCGAGAATGCCTTGCAGGTATTGCGCGACCTAGCACGGGCGAACCATGCTCACGTGCACGTTGTGTTCGGATGTGGTGGTGATCGCGATCGCGGTAAGCGTCCGGAAATGGGGCGTATCGCAGCCGAGCTTGCAGACGCAGTTGTGGTGACAAGCGACAATCCGCGGTCGGAGCAGCCCGCCGATATCATCCGTCATATCGTAGGCGGTATTGAGGGTCCGGCGATTGAGCGCGTGACTGTAATCGAAGATCGACGCAGCGCTATTCGTACTGCTCTTGCAACTGCTGCCTCGGGCGACATTGTACTTGTCGCTGGCAAGGGGCATGAAGAATACCAGATTATCGGTACCGACCGTCTGCCCTTTAGCGATGCCGCAGAAATTCAAGCGTGGGATGCAGCCGCAGGTTCGGCATGAAGCACAAAAAGGCGCCCCACAAATGCGGAGCGCCTTCGGTCGTAGAGATGCGAAATCTTACTCTTGTTCCATTTGAGCGCGATGCTGACGGCGAGCCGCCTTCATACGAGACATGCGACGCTCGACACTTGGCTTCACGAAGAATGCGCGCTTCTTGAACTCACGCAGAACGCCTGAGCGCTCATATTTCTTCTTGAAACGGCGAAGTGCACGGTCGATCGACTCGTTGCTCTGGATTGTAACTCCGATCACGGGAGATCCTTCTGAAAAAAGAGATTACTTGAAGTTTTCGACGAGGCGTTTTTCTTTGTTCTTCTCGAAGTGGACGAGCATTGAACCACGTCCGTTCGACATGACTTCCTTGGCGCGGACGATGCCAACATCGTCCCACGTCTTGTGATAGATCACGTCGCCTACCTTGTACTCGCTCTTCGGTGAATACTCCTTCGAGTCTTCACGTGCGAGCTTGATTTCGGTAACCTTCTTCTCTGCCGAGGCGGCAAGTGCGTCAAGATTCACAAGCTGTGAGTGGTGGCTGACCGAGCAGCGAGCCCATTGCTGACGTCCATTGTCGGTTTCGACTGGTTCGCCAATAAGCTCGTGCTTGGTATCGCGCATCAAGAACGGCGAATACAACACGATGTACTTCGCCTTACGCTTGGTCTTCTTTGGAGCTTCGGCGACGTCGCCTTCGGCTTCCTTCACTACCTTCTTTGCAGCTTTTTTTGCTGTAGCCATAACTGACTCAAAAATGAGCGGGCCACAAAGATAGGGAAATTCCACTAAAAAGTATCCCCTCGAAGCGATTCCGCCTCGAGGGGATGGAAGTTTATGCACTGGAATGGGTTAGCGAGCCTTGGCCAGTCGGGTCTTGAGCTGCTGGATCACCGGCACAGGCGTAGGATCGGTCTTGTTGAGCACTGCAAGGTGCCAGCTTACCCAATCGCCGAGGTAGATGAGCGAGAACATCCGTCCAAGCAAGGTGCTGCCCTTGCCCTCGAGGGTCTGGATATCTGCGACACTGCCCTTGATGATGTCCTTGAGCGCATCAAACCGCAACTGTGTGCGCTTGTGGTCATCTGGGTCGCGCAGAAGCACAACAGAAAAGCCCTTCGTCTTGCCCTTCGGGAACTGCCAGCCATTGATCTCGTTGTGGTTCATCTCCGGAAGCATGTTGCCGAAGGCTACCTGCTTAGCGTTTTCCTGAATCTGGCCACGCCAACGCAGATTCACCGCGTCGAGACGCTCTGATGCCGAATAGATCACCGGGAACGTCCCGGCAAGCTTCTTGGCGATCTGCAACGCAGGGTTCTTTGCCGTTGTCGATGCGTACACATCGCGCATTTCTTCCGTGTGCGCAAGGATCTCACGAATGCCCTTGGCATTAACACGACCTGCGCGCGGATCGAACGCCCCATACCGTGTCATCACCGTCAGCAGCGGGAAAAATGCGTAGGCGATGGCGCATCGTGGCTGCAACCCTGGCGGGATGTTGATGATCGGCATGCCGTATGTAACGGCGCGCTTACCGAGCGACCCACCTGTGGTGGTGCAGAGGATGCGCATGGTGCGCTTGCGAGCTTCGTCGAAGGCTGACAGCGTTTCTTCTGTTTCACCGGAGTAGCTGGAGCACACGACGTTTGTGTCGGAGTCGAGCCATCCTGGAATCGAATATCCGCGATGTACGGACATGTTCAGGTGGTCTGCACCGACGGTCGCAGCAGCATAGCTCCGGAGGAGATCTGCGCCAATGGCAGATCCGCCTAAGCCGAAGAATGCAAAGCGGTTAGACGTAGCCTGCTGGCGCCAAAGAGGCGCGCTTTCACCGATGCTAACGGCTTCCTTGACCTGCTCGGGAAAGCGGTACAGGACGTCGAACATCGCTGAGGAGTCGAGTGTAGATGCAGGATTCTTGGGCGTGGTCTTCTTGGCCATAGGTCCCCTTTCGTGCCATGTGCAGAGTTCAGCTATAATAGGTCACGGAGGTGACGCATAGCAAGAAAAAACGTTGTCACCCCTGATACGGGGGCTGGCGGAGTTCCACGGGAGCTGCAGAAGAACGCCCCCGGAGGCGCATGTTGAGGAACTCTACAGCCATCGAGAAGGCCATGGCGAAGTACACATAGCCCTTCGGGACGTGGACTTCGAAGCCTTCGGCCACCAGGAGCGTACCGATCATGATGAGGAAGGCTAGTGCCAGTACCTTAACCGTTGGGTGGCGATGAATGAAGCGCGAAATGCCGCCGGCGCTCAGTTGCATGACACCTACCGAAATGACAACAGCGACGGCCATAACCCAGAAATGCTGGGTAAGACCGATAGCTGTGATGACTGAGTCGATTGAGAACACTAAGTCAAGCGCGATAATTTGTGCAATCATCGACCCAAATGATGCTTTGGCTGTTGAACTAGTCGAGTGCTCGTTGCCCTCGAGCTTCGCGTGGAGCTCTGATGTAGCCTTGGCCAGCAAGAACAAGCCCCCAGCAAGCATAATCAGGTCCCGTCCGCTGAACCCAACCGATGGGATCACGCCGAAGAGCGCCGGCATGGTGATGAGGTCGGTTGTAAGCTGTGCAATCCAGGTGGCGCCGAACAGGAACACGATCCGAAGCACGAGTGCCAGGGACAGACCAATAGTGCGTGCTTTGGCCTGATCCTTTTCTGGCAGACGTCCGACTAGGATCGAAATGAAGATGATGTTGTCGATGCCGAGGACGATCTCCAGGATTGTGAGTGTGATCAGAGAGATGATCACATCAGGAGTAACGAGGAGTTCCATGTAGGCGGGCTAGCTTTGTGATATGAAGATGATGAGCGTAAATCCGGCCACGGGTGAAGCCGTGGCGACGTATGACGAACACCCTGCAGAACACGTGCATCACGTGCTCGAGTTCGCGCACCGCGCAAGTTGCGCATGGGCTGTGAGTTCTCAAGCTGAGCGTCGTGAAATTGTGCTGCGCATTAGCAACGAGCTCGAGGCTTGTCGAGAAGAGCTCGCAACGATGATGACAACAGAGATGGGGAAGCCCATCCAGCAGGCTCGGGCCGAGGTCGACAAGTGCGTTGCAACGTGCCGCTACCTCGCGTCAATTGCTGAGGCGGTGCTGCGTTCCGAGTGGATTGATGTTGATGGTGCTCAGGCAGAGCTTCGCTACGAGCCGATGGGTGTTGTACTTGCCATCATGCCATGGAACTTCCCACTGTGGCAGTTCATCCGCTTCGCGGTCCCTGCAGTGCTTGCGGGAAATGCTGTGGTACTCAAGCATGCTCCGATCGTGATGGGCTCGGCCGAGCTGATGGTGTCGGTGATGCACAGGGCAGGTGTGCCCCATGATCTCGTGCAGCATCTCCGAGTGCAGGAGTCGGCTGTGGCATCTATCATCGCCGATCCGCGCATCCGTGCTGTGACGTTCACTGGTTCGACGCGAGGGGGCTCTGCAGTTGCCGCACTCGCCGGGGCGGCGGTGAAGAAGTCGATCTTGGAATTGGGTGGGAACGATCCGTACATCATCTGCGACGATGCAGACGTTGCGCTCGCGGTAGAGAGTTGTGTGCGTGGTCGCATTGTCAATAGCGGACAGAGTTGTGTTGCTGCAAAGCGGTTTCTTGTGCACGCGTCGCTCATGGACGACGTAACGCAGCGTCTTGCCGCTGCGTTTGATGCATTGCGCGTAGGTGATCCAATGGACGAAGCGACAGAGATTGGTCCATTGGCACGACGTGATTTGCGCGATGGATTGCTCGATCAGGTAGAGCGCTCTGTCGCTCTCGGTGCGCGCATCGTCACACGCCGCACTCAGTCCGATGTGCCGGCACACGGATGGTACGTAGTGCCAATGTTGTGTGTTGATGCGCCACTCGAATCATCGCTGTTCCGTGAAGAGCTGTTTGGTCCGGCCGCATGTGTGTGGTCGTTTGCAACGGATGACGAAGCGATTGCGATGGCGAACGACAGTCGCTATGGTCTTGCTGCCGCGGTCTTCACACGGGATGCTGTGCGCGCTTCACGTTTTTCGTCGCAGCTGCACTGCGGTATGGTCACGGTGAACGACTTCGTGCGAAGCGATATGCGCCTGCCGTTTGGCGGGGTGAAAGACAGTGGGTACGGACGTGAACTTGGTGCAGTAGGCTTGCGTGAGTTCACATCGATTAAGGTCATCCGCTGACCAAAGGTCGCTTACGCTCCCTGCGCGTACTGCGCAATCCGTGCGTCGCGTCGCTGTTTTGCAAGCGCACGCAGGTCGACAACGTGATCGGCCTCATCAATGATCTCGGCACCCAGCATGGTCTCGAGCACGTCTTCCATCGTGATCAGGCCTTCTACGCCGCCGTACTCGTCGACGACCATGAAGAGGTGCTGACGCTTCTGGAGAAACTGTTCAAGTGCTTTGTCGAGTGCGATATTCTCGGGGATGAATGACACGTCGCGCTTGAGCTTGGCCAGTTGCACAGTGTTGCGTCCAGCAAGTGCGGCACGGAGAATGTCCTTCGTCATCACGTAACCTACGACATCATCGAGATCGGCACCATCATAGACCGGCATACGCGAGAACATCTGAAGCTCTGGATGCTTGATTACGTCTTCCACCGTGTGTTCGGCATTGAGCGACGAGACAACGGTCCGCGGCGTCATGACGTCGGACACTTCAATGCTACTCAAACGCATGATGTTGGTCATGATGCGGTACTCGCCTGCATCAAGTGCGCCTTCTTCACGTGCAGTTTCTACAAGTGCTTCGAGCTCTTCACGTGCCTCCTCTTCCTCCTCCTCACGCGTGCGTGGCTTGGTGAGCGCAAGCAACGCACGGTGCGACCACAGGAATGGTGCTGCAAGCACACCCACTGTGCGAATGCCTGCGCTGACGAATCGGAGTGCGTGATCGGCAGTTCGCTCGCCGAGTGCACTGGCTGACACTTTGATGATGACCAGTCCGATCGCGAGTGATCCGATCTCCCATGCGAATTGCTCAAACACTATGATGTCGTGATCAAGCAAGAGCTTCATCACGAGAATCGTACCGGCTAGAATGAGCACGAGCCCGTCGATGATCGAGAGTGCGAGCCGCGTCTCGTTCGGCTCGTCGAGTGCGCGCTTGAGATTGAGTCCAGCCGGCGAACCTTCGTCAGCGAGTGCAGCGACAATGGAGAGCGGCATGCTCGTGAGCGCTGCGGCAAGGTAGTCGAGCGTGCCGCTGAGAAGAACGGCAATGATGATGATGAGCACTTCCATTACTTACTGCGAAACTCCTTGTCGATGATCATGATGCGCTTGTCTGATGTATGCTTCCCAAGCGGTGAACTCACAACAGGCAATGCGTCGAGTGTGACAGAAGCTGTCGATCCACTGACGCCACCGAGTGAACATGCAAGGTTGACAAGGCTCTGCATGTCGCGATCGCTAAACGACTGCATGAGATCCATCGACACCGTGAGGGGGATCGATGTCGTGCCGTTGTTGCCAGCAATCTCGAGCGGACGGTCCAAGCCCCCTGTGATGGTAGGTCGTCCATCAATGAGCAGGCGCCACTGGAGGTCTTCAAGCCTGAGAGGGATACTCTTGAGTCCGTTTGCACCAGCGTTTGGATTCATCGCATCGACCGTGAGTACAAACGTCACGGGCATTGACTTTGCAGCGACAAGGTTCTTCAGTGTAAGTGCTTCCTGCATCGAAAAGCTTGTCAGCGACGACTTCGACGCGATATCGATCGAGCCAATGCGCATTCCGGTGATACTGCGAATCTTGAACTGCAATGGCTTCACACTCATCAGTGAGCTGCTAATGTTGGACAGCGATGAGCAGGATCCGAGGAACACGGCACATGCGAGTGCAACGAAGATGATCGAATGGAAGCGCAATGAAGAGACTCGTGTGTTGAACATAGTGGTGATGATGTGGTGAATCATGATTGACGAAGGATGCAGTCGGCGGCAATCATTCCACTCGTGGCAACAAGAGGAATGCCACCGCCAGGGTGAGCACTGCCACCAACATACCAAAGATTCCGTAGGTCGGTGGAGCGTTGCCGTGGACGAAGAAACGCGCTTAACATTGAGTTCGATGATGTCCCGTAAAGTGCTCCCCGATACGCCGACCATTCATGCGCCATCGTATCTGGAGTGCGGATAAGCATTGAATGAACTCTCGGCATGTCAGTAAACATGCCAATGCGATCAAGCACGCGTTGCGCACGATCGTTCTCAACGCCGTGCCATACGGAGGCCTCGGTACCGTTGAGATGTTCGGCTACGCCGCGCGGTGGTGCGTTCACAAGCACGAACCAATTTTCTAGGCCATCTGCCGCACGTGACGAATCGGCATGGACTGATCTCGAGATGTATACCGTTGCGCTATCATCGGGATGCGTGCCTCGCTCCAGCGCAGCAAATTCAGCGCGGTAGTCATCGGCGAAGAACACGTTGTGATGCGCCATTCCGAGGTCAAAGCGCTCAACTGCAGCAAGCAGGACGAGTCCGCTCGTTGACAGATTCGTAGGCTCTGCTTGTGGAATGCCAAGCAAATGGTGGCGTGTTACGTGTACGTCAGCATTTGATATCACGTGATCTGCATCGACCACCGCACCATCGTCAAGCTCGACGCCAATAGCGACCCCTTGCCGATGAAGAATTCGTCGTACACCTGTGGATGTGTGAACCGTTGCGCCACAGGCCTTTGCAGCGTTGCCGATGGCCTCCGCAATCGCATACATCCCACCGCGTGGATACCATGCGCCAAGCCCCATCTCGACCCATGGAATGACCATGAGCGTTGCGGGTGCACGAAATGGTGACGAGCCGTTGTATGTCGCAAAGCGATCAAACAACTGCACGATACGTGGATCGCGAAAACGCTTGCGATGCACACCGTGTAACGTCAAGCCAAGTTTCAGTTTGGGTAGGTGACGCAGCAGTGATGCATTACGTGGTTTCACAAGCTCGCCTAACCCATCGAACTCCGAAAAGATGAAGATGTCTTTTGTCAGCTCGTAGAGTTCGCGTGCTTCGTTGAGATAGATATGCGCTGCATCGCCATCACCTGGAGCGAGCTCATTGATCGCGTCTGGAACAGCTTCAAGATCAAAGGGAAGGTCGAGTCGCGACCCATCGCTCCATCGATAATGGCATGCGGGATCGACACGGTCAAGAATGAGGGAGTCGGACATCGTCATTCCGATGCTCGTAAAGAAGCCCTCAAGCACAAAGGGCATCGTTACCAGCGTCGGACCAGTCTCAAACGAACAGCCGCTGTGCTCGATGTGATTAAGCTTGCCACCGATGCGTGGACCCTGCTCGAATACATGCACGGTATGTCCCGCGTGCGCCAGACGAGCCGCCGCAACAAGTCCACCTACGCCACTTCCCACTACGGCGATGGTGCTCATGCTTCGCCTTCAAGACGTGACAATAGTGCTTCCGCAGTGGCAGCATCTCCTCGACGGAACGCGTCGACTGCTGCGCGTAGGATTTCGATCTGCTTCGCTCCACGGCGTGCATCGGTGAGAAGCCGAACCTTCGCAATGAGCACCGCTTCATCGATAGGTTTAGCAATCACATCAATAGCTCCAGCACGTATTGCACGTTGCTGTGTGTCGTGATCGTTGAGAGCGGTGACAATAACCACAGGTATCGCGCGAGTTGCTTCGTTGCTCTTAAGGTGTTCCGTCAACATAATGCCATCCATGCGAGGCATCATCACATCCGTGAGAATCACATCAGGTGTCCGCTCGGCCAAGTGCTCGATGCAAGCAACGCCGTCACCAAGGCCACGTGCTTCGAATCCATGTAACTCGAGATAGCGACACACCAGTTTCGCCATGATGGCGTTATCCTCAACCACCAAGATGTATGGACGGGTCATTGCTGTACTGCCGGTGGTAGATCAGAGACGCCGATGATGCTATGCGAGCCCTGTGGCTCAGCTGACATGCGGTCGATGCAAGCGAGGATGTTCGGCATGCCAAGGCGTGCTTCCCACATGGCTAGCGGGTAGGTGCGCTCCTGCAATGCTTCGTGTGGATACACCATGCGATATGTAGATCGCAGACGATCGACCGTTGTTGCGTTCGCCTTTTTTGCTGCAGAACGAAGCTTGCCTTCGAGTGCCTCAAGCGTGGAGTAGATGTTGGCTGCTTGTGCGCGTACAGTTGCAACAAGCGTTGCATCAACCGCTTGCGCCGTTGCGAGATAAGGGGCCACCAGCGAATCGATCTGCGCCACAACTGCGGCCTTGTCGGGCAGCGACAAGTCTGCTACTGCTGACGTGAGTGCTTGCTCGAATGCAACATTGCTGCGCATATACCACGTTGCGTCGTGTTCATCTTTGCGCACCGCACGCTCTGTGCGCGCATCCAGGAGTGTTGCGCCGTGACGCAGTAATGGCACCGGCATAGGGATGCCGCACCGTTCGTACGCTTCACGGAGTTGACCGTGATACGCAATCTCGGCGGCACCCAATACGCATGCGACCGTCGGAAGAACCGCATCCTGTACGAGTGGTCGCGACAAGACCGTTGGTGAGAATGCTTGTGGTGTGGCGAGTAACTGAGCATCAAGCTCGTCGCGCGTGATCGTACGCGACGCAATGTGTGCCGATGCGCCATCAATCGTAATGCGCTGTCGTCCCTCTGCGTCGCGAGCAAACAGCGCAATGTCAGACGGTTGCGCTTGAGGCGTAAAACCTGCATCCACAACAGCTTGCGTGCCGTGGCGGAGTGCATCGGTGATCGTTGGCTCGGTGCTGCGCTCGTGGGCAAGGATCGGTGTATGATATCCGTGGGCGATAACATCGCTTGCACGTACAACAACAACACCCCATGCAGCGAGGTAGGGCTGGAGGATTGTAAGGAATGCGTCAGACCATGCTATGCCATCGCGATAGATCTCGTTGTACCGACGCTGTGTTTCTTCGGCAAACTGTCCGGTAAGTGATGCGAGAGCTGTGCTCACAATCTCGCATTCGCCTGCCGTGTGGTCGCGTGAAGATACCGGGCGGCGTGCATCGGTGCCATCCCAAGCATTGATTTCTGTGATGCCATCGTTCGTCGGCAGATGTGCTGTGCTAGCCTCTGCGGCGTCGTGATCATTGTCTTCAAGCCAGAAGACGGGTACCGCCGGTACGTTGCACGATGCTTGAACATTGCGTGCCGCTGCTGCAGCGCTGGCGATCTTGTACAACGTATACATCGGACCACCAAGGAGTCCGATCTGCTGTCCGGTTACAACAACAACGCTATGCGGATCGCGCAAACGTTCGATCGCAGCGCGTTGCTGATCGGAAAGGTCCAGATGCCGCATGGACATCGTCACGAGATCGCACAGGCGCGACCGTGATGCGCCGTGCTTGGCTCGCAACGTGCAGAATTCGCGTGTTACAGCGCGATGTGGGAAACGTCGGCCGAGACTATGCGTTCCGTCAAGCAGTGCACGTGTGAGTGGCTGTTTGACAATCTCTGATGGTGGAAGAACGATCATCGTCCTTCCAACGCGCCAGACACTTCATCATCATCTGTGTCGCAGTGATACTCGCGACGTGGGGCGCGACCGCCTGATGCCGTAGGCGCGCCACCTGCGGCTGCTCGGAGTGCTTCTTGCTCGAGAAATCGACGAAGCTCTGCGTCGCGCGAGCGAAGTTGTTGGTCGGCGTCGCGTGAGAAATACATCCGTCCGTCAACGAAGGTGCGCTCAACACGCGACATGTTCGAAAGAGGATTGCCACTCCAGACAACAACGTCTGCTTCCTTGCCAAGTTCGATGCTGCCAGTGTTAGCGTCGTTTGCCATCTGCTTCGCAGCATTGATCGTAACGTACTTGAGTGCTTCTTCTTCACTGATTCCGCCGTACTTAACGCTCTTTGCAGCTTCCTGATTGAGTCGACGTGCCATCTCGGCATCGTCAGAGTTGATCGATACCAGAACGGTGTTCTCGCTCATGATCGCAGGGCTTTCGGGAATAGCGTCGAACACTTCGAACTTGTACGCCCACCAGTCTGCAAATGATGACGCGCCACTTCCGTGCGCTGCCATTTCCTTGGCAACCTTGTAGCCTTCAAGAATGTGTGTGAAGGTGTGCACACGGAAGCCGAACTCTTCTGCGAGACGCATGAGCATGAGAATCTCGCTTTGCACGTACGAATGACAGTGGATGTTGCGCTTACTATTGAGGATTTCAACGAGCGCATCGAGCTGAATATCACGGCGCACTGGCTTTGAAGGATCGTTCACTGCGCGCTCGCGCTCATATTCACGAGCTGTACGGAATGCATCGCGCATGATCTGTTCGACACCCATGCGCGTCTGCGGATAGCGCACGCTGTAGCGATCGCCCCAGTTTGCTTGCTTCACATTCTCGCCGAGTGCAAACTTGACCGTCGGCACTGCACCAGCAACTTTGAGTCCCTCGGCATCAGCACCCCAGCGCGTCTTGATGTACTGCAGCTGACCGCCCATTGGGTTAGCAGAACCGTGCAGCAGGTGCGTCGCCGTAACACCACCAGCGAGCTGACGGTAGATGTTGACATCATCGGGATCCAGCACGTCGCCGATACGCACTTCTGTGGTGACAGCGTGTGTGCCTTCGTTAACGCCACGCGAAATCGCGATGTGCGAGTGCTCGTCGATGATACCCGGTGTGATGTGCATGCCGGTGCAATCAATCGTGGTGTCGCCTTTGAGCCCCTTGCCAATGCCTACGATTTTGCCGTTCGCAATTGCTACGTCTGTGCTTTGAAGAACACCCGCAGATGCAGAGGTCCAGACCGTTGCATTGCTCAGCACAACGCTGCGTTGCGCAGGCTGTGAGGTAAGACCGAACGGCCCGAGTGGGAGTTGCTGCGGAAGGGGACGTCGCGCAACAGCTGGAGTCGCTGCTGGACGTTGCTTTGCGGGCGCGAGAGCTGAATCGCGTCGCATGACAAAAGCTGCGGTGCGACCATCATGTGCGAGTAATTCACCGTTGATCAAGATGCTATCGGCGACGAATGCAGAGCGCACTGTGCCGAGTGTACCCAGTGTATCGAACGACATCGTTACACGCGCACGCTTGCCCTGGAGCGCGAACGATGAAGAGATGACTGTTGAGTCTCGCTTGATTTCGACGCTTGGTGATTCGGCTGTTCCTGTGATGTGAACCTTCAGCGCCTTACCACCTGGGAGAAGCGATGAAGTCATAGTCCAGTGACCACGCATGTCGATCTCTGCGCGCTGCACGAGCACTGTTTCGTTGCCGGCAACCATCACGCGCTGCATTTCACTCTTTGTTTCGAAGAGTGGGTGCGAGACGATGATGAGGTTCGCGTAGAAACCCCGCTCGATCTTGCCAACGCGATCGCCGATTCCCGCAATCCGTGCTGGTTCGGTGGTAAGCGCTGCAAGCGCGCTTGTTGGACGGAGTCCGCGGTCGACGCATTCGCGTACGCGACCAAGCATCGCTCCGCGATCCTTCAATCCGTCGGTTGTGAATGCAAATCGCACACCCATCGAGTCGAGAAGTCGTGCGTTGTCAGCAGCCCAGTACCAGTTGATGAGATCCGTCAGTGGAACCTCACGCGCAGAGATTGGATCGCGCATGTCGGGCGTCTCTGGGAAGGTGAGCGGCAGGATGAGCGAAGGCTTGAGAGCCGCAATCTGGGCGAGGCGACGGAATTCGAGTCCAGTGCCCTTGTAGATCATCGGCAGATCGAACTCTTGTGCGATTGCATGCCAACGTGCAATGTCGTGCTCGTCTTGTGTCTCGGCGATGATTGGTGTGCGCGCGTCGCGTAGTGTGCGTAGTACTTGCAGCGAGATGTTGAACTCTGGTGGTGTTGGAAGCGTGCCACGTGATGCAGCCGTGTGAGCCTTGCCATACCAGTCTGCGTCGTAGAGTGCCTGACGGATCAGCGCGATGCTGCCCATTTGTGATGACGGATATGGAGTCTTCGACGAACCCTTTCGGAACGACATCGCGTGATACGGTTGATCGGCGATGACTGTCGTTGCCGCTGCACCTTCACGGAGAATGACGGCTGCTGCTGTGCCGCGCATGATGCCATCGTGGATAGCCACCGCTGCTGCGCCATAGCCACGCTTCGTCCACTCGCGCTCTGCGTCGCCGCGGATAGCAAGGTCTTCAGTTGCACGACGTTCCGGGCGGATCGCTTGATTCCAATAGCGCGCGCCTTGTTGTGCTGGAATACCGGGAGCTTCATCCTCATCCCATCCACCAGCACGCGCACTGCTGGAGCCTTGCGAGCCAGTAAGCGAGCGCACATCAAGGTATGGCTCAACAAATCCCGCGTACACCCACGCCCCTTGAAGGTCGCGTACTTCTGCGCCCTTTGGGATGGCGACGTTCTTGCCAACGGCGACGATGCGCTCGCCACGCACAACGATCACTGCTGAGTCGATTTGCTCACCGGGAGCAGGCACGGCTGTACAGTTGGTATAGGCGATAAGTCTGACCGCTTTTGTGCGTAGACCATCGACAACGGTCGTTGAAACTTGCGCCGCAACAGACATTGCAGCCAGCAGGAGGAGTACGAGAATCTTCATGCCGCAAAGTTACGGCGGAGTGCCCTATGCAAAGGCTTCGGGGTGGCTATCTTTGCGTCGAATTCACCACTCACACTAACCCTCCGAGGTCTGCATGCGCGCGTTGCTACTCTGCACACTCGTCGCCCTCATCACAACTGTTTCCGCCCAGGCGCAAGTCGACGCCAAACTCACCGTTGATTCACTGGCTAAGGTCCCAGAACTAGTTGCGGATTCCATCCCTTGGAAATGGCGCACTACGTGGGGTATGGGTTTTAGCACGGTGCAACTCAATAACTGGACAGGGGGCGGTCAGGACGCCGTGTCGATTCGTTTGTTGATGCTGGGATCGCTGGATTACGCTACAAACGGTTTCTCATTCGATAACGACATCGAACTCGGCTACGGTCTTGCGAAACTGGGGTCGGAGAGCTTCCGGAAGAATGATGACCGGATCATCTTCTCCAGTCGCGCCGCTCTGAGGCAGTCGAAGCACTTCAAGTGGGCCGGTTTCATGGAATTCCGGACGCAGTTCTACTCAGGTCGTAACTACGATGTGATTGATCCGGAGACAAACGACTTCCTCGAGATCTCAAACTTCATGGCCCCAGGCTACCTCACTGGTGCGCTCGGTCTTGAGTACGTCCCGGTGCCGGAGTTTAAGCTCTTGGTTGCACCAGTGTCAACTCGATCGACGTTTGTGACCAACGATCACATCATCGAGTTAGGCGTTCTCAGTGGGTTGGGTGCGTATGGTCTTGCACCGGGTGTGCGATCGCGCACAGATCTTGGTGCCATTGTGAATGCCGCACTTGATTGGGAGATGTTTCAGAACGTCCGCTGGCGTGGACGTTTAAATGCCTTTATGCCGTACGAGACGCCTACACTGTGGGTTGTGACTCTTGAGAACGCATTCCTTCTCAAAGTCAACAGCTGGTTGAATGTATCGTTGCTCACGGACGTGTTTTACAACGACCGTATCCCGGTTGTACGTGACGATGGTACTGTTGGCCCTGCTACGCAGCTGCGCAATCAGCTGATCATCGGCATCAACTGGTCGCTAGCAAACTTCTAAACGCTTCCTCGTCGAGCACCAACACGCCAAGCTCTGTAGCTTTGGCAAGCTTGCTCCCCGCGTTTGCTCCTGCGATCACATACGTTGTCTTCTTGCTTACCGAGCCTGCGGCCTTGCCGCCGCGGGCTTCGATGGCGTCGTGCGCTTCCTTGCGCGACATCGACGTGAGTTCGCCGGTGACCACAAAGGTCTGTCCTTCGAATGCACGCGACACAAGGGTTGGAGTCTGACCGGTGAACTGCAGTCCGGCCGTGCGGAGCTGCTCGATGAGCTCGCGCGCTGATGGATCGCCTGCAAACTCAATGATTGAGTCAGCGATCGCACTGCCAATCTCGTGCACCGCGGTGAGTTCCTCGTGCGTTGCCGACATGAGTTGGTCGATGGTAGGGAATGCGCGTGCAAGAATCTTCGCGACACCTTCACCGACAAAACGGATGCCCAGACTAAACAACACGCGTGCATAGGGTTGCTGCTTGCTGGCTTCGATGCCTGCCAGCAGACGGTCGACGCTCTTGGGTGCCCATCGATCGAGCTGCAGCAACTCGTCGCGGCGCTGCGCAAGCGTGTAGATGTCGGCAATCGATGTGAGTAGTCCAGCGCTAATGAACTGATCGATAGCGCGCTCGCCGAGTCCGTCGATATCCATCGCATCGCGTGATGCGAAATGCTCGAGACGTCGTCGTAGCTGCCACGGACATTGTCCATCGTCGCAATACCAGTTTGCCTCGCCCTCTGGTCGGTGCAATTCTGCGTGGCGCGGACACGGGCAGTGGTGTGGCATCGACCATGGAGTAGCATCTGCTGCGCGCGCATGCGTGTCAACGCTACTCACCTTCGGGATTACGTCGCCCCCTTTCTCGATGACCACGGTATCACCCACGCACAGCCCGAGCTGCTGCACGAAGTCTTCGTTGTGCAGGGTTGCGCGCGAGATCGTTGAGCCTGCGAGCAGTGTCGGCTTGAGCTCAGCGACAGGAGTGACAACACCTGTACGGCCAACTTGGAGTGTGATATCGAGAAGCTTCGTTGTTGCCTTCTGCGCCTCGTACTTGTATGCAAACGCCCATCGCGGCGAGCGCGCAACTGCGCCCAGCTCCTGCTGATGGGCAATCGTGTTCACTTTGACAACGATCCCGTCGATTTGGAACGGCAACGTGTCGCGCTCTGATTCCCACCGGTCGATGAAGGCCAGCACCTCGTCGATCGACGCGCAGGGCTGTACTGCACGTCCAATGACAAATCCCATGCTTGCAAGCATCTCGATGCTCTCGGCATGCGTAGTGATACTGCGATCGGATGTTTCCAGGTAATACGCCACAAACTCGAGCTTACGCGCGGCCGCCATTGTGGGGTCTTTCTGCTTCAGCGTACCTGCGGTAAGATTACGCGGGTTCGCATATCGCTTTTCGCCGGCTTCATCTGCCCGTTCGTTGATTTCGAGAAACGTTTTCTCGAGCATGTAGACTTCGCCCCGTACAACGGCGTTCCGAATGTCGGACGTTGCAAGTGACAGCGGGACCGACCGAATTGTACGGACGTTTGCTGTGACATCATCGCCACGTTCGCCATCGCCCCGGGTTGCACCCATCACGAGCAGTCCGTTTTCGTACGTGAGGGACATCGCCACGCCGTCGTACTTCAGCTCGCAGATATACGCAACGGTATCAACGCCAAGTCCGTCACGAACACGACGGTCGAAATCAAGAACCTCCTCGCGTGTGTAACTATTTGCGAGCGAGAGCATCGGTGTACGGTGCTCGACCGTGACAAATTCTTTGATCGGCTCCCCTCCAACGCGTTGTGTCGGACTGTCGATGGTGCGTAGTTCCGGATGGACGCGCTCGATCTCCACAAGCTCCTGAAAAAGCGCGTCATAGGCGCGGTCGGAGATTTCTGGCTGGTCGTGCTGGTAGTACAGCACGTCGTGGTGGTGTATGTGCGCGCGCAGTTCCGCAGCCCGCTCGGCAGGGTTTGGTGCGGTAGGGTCGGATGTGGCGTCGAAGAGTGACAGCATCTTCAAATATCCGCCAGACGATGCAAACACCGCGCTATATTGTTTGCTCATCAATCTGGGACCGATTGAAATGACTCGAATGCTCTCGATCGTAACGGCGCTCGCACTGTGCGTCGTGGTATGTGCAACATCCGCATCGGCGCAATTGCGCTTCTCGCAAGGACGTGATAACGACCTCCGCACGGCGGCTGTAGTGCCCCCAGGGGCCACCGTGGTGCGTCCGCCGGCATCCTTCGTTGCGACGCTGAACCAATCCGCCTCGCACACGCTGGTGATCCCCTCAGCAGAGGGCGATCTGGTGATCGAAGCAACGACCTTCGAGCTGTTTACGCCCGACGCTGAGTTCGTCGAGCACGGCGATCGTGGCGACGTAGTACGTCCGATGGTCAAGCATGCGCTTCTGCGTGGTTCGCTCCGTGGACGTCCCCGTTCGTCGGTGTTCCTCGCAGCTTTCGAGACACATGTTGTTGGTTTTATCGACATCCCTGAGGCAGGGGGCGTGCGCCGCCTCCTCATTGCACCTGACACGGTGATTCCCGGTCGCATGGCATCGCACGTTGTCTACGAAATGCGCCCTGGCGACGGACAGCCACGGCAGTGCTCTGCGGAGACGCTTCCGGGTAACCAACAGCGCGCGGATTCAATCTTCGCCATCGCACTTGGTTCTGATCAGCTTCGCACCAAGATCACCGAAACAACACTGAACGCAACGCCATACGCGCTGCAGCTTGCGCTCGATTGCACAGAGTCATTCTACAAGAACCTCGGCAGCAACCTTACGGTTGCCGCCTCATCGGCGATTGCCATCGTTGGTGCATGTGCGATTATCTACGAGCGTGATGCGAATGTTGTCATCCGTGTGCCGTATCTGCGCGTGTTTACATCGACAGATCCGTATCCAGGTGATATCGGACAGAAGCTTGGTGGTATTCGCGAGCACTGGAACAACAACATGACGCATGTCAAACGGTCGGTTACATGCTTGCTCTCTGGCGAGGGTGGAGGAGGACTTGCGTGGGTTGGTGTGCTCTGCAGTTCGTACGGATACAACGTTAGCGGTGTTGATGGTCGCGTGAACTTCCCGGCAGGCGGATACATCTGGGACATCGACGTTACATCACACGAGCTCGGACATAACATCGGCTCCTCGCACACGCATAATTGCGGGTGGAATCCGCCGATTGACTCGTGCTGGAACGCTGAAGGCGGGTGCTACGATAACACGCGTGTACAGCGTGGCACAATCATGAGCTACTGTCACCTTCAATCGAAGGGTACCGAGCTACAGTTCCATCCACGCGTTGCATCGCTGTTCAACCGTGTTGTTGCGAACTCGTCGTGTGTTGCCCCAATCCCAAGCGCACGCGACACGGATGCGGTAGCCTTGTCGATCATGGTACCAGCGAATGGAGGCGTCGTTGCAACGCAACAACGCTTCGAACCAATCGGTACGATCCGTAACTCAGGTCGACTTGTCCTGCGCAACATCGTTGTGCGATTCACAGTGACGGATTTGCGTGGTGTGCAGATTGCAACGTGCTCAACAACAGTAGCTCAGCTTTCGGTCGGACAGACGCTGCGCTTGAAGTTGCCCGGATTGACATTGATGGAGGCGGGCGATATGCTCGGTGTGCTCCGCGTAGAAGTGCCAAACGATCAGCATGCGGCCAATGACATCGTCACACGTCCATTCCGCGTGGCTCCGCAGGAGGCAGGAACGATCACGGTTGTTTCGCCAAATGGCGGTGAGACGTTGCGCGCCGGCACAACTGTGCCTGTGACGTTTACAGCTGCCAGCGTTCAAAACGTTTTGATGGAATACTCCGTTGATGCCGGTGCCACATGGAAAACTCTGCAGTACAATGTGGAGGGGGCAAGAGGTACCATCGACTGGAAGGTTCCGTACACGGCATCCAAGACGTGTCTTGTGCGTGTGAGCAGTTCACGCAACGCATCAATTGCAGATACGTCGAATGCGATGTTCACGATTGCCGTCGGTATTGACATTCAAGCGTACGACATCGTTTCCCCGACGATCAATACGAGCGTCACAACGCCAGTAAAGCCGCGCATCGTTGTTCGCAACAATGGCGATCAGGACGTTAATGACGTTGTGTGCCGTCTCGCAACAAGGTGGGTCCGCCACACAGCGCCGTCGGATGTCAAGACAATCACAATCCCACGCGTACGTGCGGGCGCACAGGACACGATCGAGCTCGATGCGTTGCCATTGCTTGCATCTGGCGTGCACGTTGTTGACTTTACGGTGCAGGCAAAGGATGACGAGAATCCTGCGAACGATCGGTTTGCACGTGAGTTCACATCGGTAGGTCTTACGCCGCCATATGGATTGCGATACGAGGAAGGACCTATCCGTGTGCTCTTGCAGTGGCAAGTTGAATCACCGGCAGCCAATGACCGAGTTGAAGTATGGCGTGGATCTTCAGCCGCTACGCTCCAGAAGATCGCGACACTCCGTGCGACTGCGACATCGTATGTAGATCACGGCGTGTCGAACAACGCAACGTTCTGGTACGCAGTGCGCACCGTGCGCGGCTCTCAACAAAGCGTGTTTACACCGGCAATCAGTGCGGTGCCAACATCGTATCCTCACGGAATACCATATGGTCGTGGAATGCGAGCCCCTTCACTCATCTCGCCTGCTGCAAATACCACCGGCGTGCCGATACCAACAACACTTGTCTGGTCGACAGAACCACGCGCAACGCAGTACGAAGTGCAAGTAGCTACTGATGCAGCGTTCACAGACCTTGAGTACGTGTTCATCGCGAAAGATGCAGGCGCAATAATTGTACCGCTCGGTGAAAACGTGACCCGCCACTGGCGTGTACGCGGACTCAACCCGTCGACAACAAGTGAGTGGTCGCAAGCTGCGCGATTCACTACGTCGGCATCGTGCAGTGGTTCTGCACTGGTGTTCGACGGTGCTGATCAACGTGCGACCGATGCTACACTCACATGGAACGGCGGTGCAGTAACAGTTGAGTATTGGACGTATGTGAAGCGTGCAACACTCAAGCCATCGACGACCTTTATGGTTGGCGAAGGTGATAACGGCGGTAATCGCTTCCAAGCGCACGCACCATGGGACGATGGTAATCTCTACTGGGACTATGGCAACATCGGCGATAAGGGCCGCATTAGCACATCGTTTGGTGCATACTTCGACCAATGGGTACACCTTGCGTTTGTGAGTGATGGAAGCTCGTTCAAGGCGATTTACATCAATGGTGAGCTCGCTGCCTCGGGCAGCGAAGCATCAGCCCCGAATGGACTTTCAAAGCTTACGATCGGTGGTATGGTTGGTGGTAATGCATTCAACGGTGCTGTTGATGAGTTTCGTATCTGGAACGTTGCACGCACGGGCGATGAGATTCGCTCGTCGATGTTTCGTCGGAGTCCGCGCGGTTCGGAAGTGTCAAGGGTCGTTGGTTGGTGGCGTATGGATGAGAACACTGGCACTTCCTCGAGGGACGCTGCGAAGAATCGCGTGCTGACGTTGACAGCTCCGACGATGTGGACGAAGAGTGGTGCCACTGTTGCCTGCGAAGACCTCGCACCTCTTGCCGAGCCGTCATTTACATCCGGCACGGGCACGCAGCTGCTTCCTCGGGATCACACACACGAGGTGATGTGGTCTACGGTACCCGTAACGCGTGGCGCGTCGTGGTATGAAGTGGTTGTGTTGGATACAGCAACGGAAACGGTGATTGCATCACGTAACAACGTCGTTGCATCTGGCACGGCAGTGCGAACACGGTTCCCTGAGCTTCCTGCCGATAGCACAATGACGATTCGCGTGCGTGCACGATCGACATTCATCGATGGACCGTGGAAGGAATCCACGATCACGACACAAACGCCGTGTGAGGATGCCGCTGTGCGTTTTACCGGAAACGGAGAACGATTCTTGTCGCCAGACTTCATCTTCAACGGACGTGCTACGACGGTGGAGTATTGGTCGCTCGTCAAACCAGATCAAGTCAAGCAGAGCGTCGCGTTCATGGTTGGCGAAGCAAACAACGATCAGAAGCGATTCCAGGCGCACGCGCCATGGGACGATAAGAACTACTACTGGGACTACGGCAACGTTGGCGAGTCGGGTCGTGTGTCGACAAGCTATGAAGGTAAGCTCGGAGCATGGACGCATGTAGCCGTGGTGAGCAATGGCTACGACTCTATGGCGATCTATTTCGACGGACGTCTCGCAAAGCGTTCAAGTTTTGCATCGGCATCTGGTGAGCTGAAGAAACTTACGATCGGCTCCAATCCGTATGTAAATCTCAACCATCGTGGTTCGATGCGTGACCTTCGCATCTGGAATGTGATGCGCAGCGAACGCCAGATCCGTGAGAACATGCACCGCCGATTCGTTGGCGAACATGCCGGTCTGGTCGGCACGTGGCTCCTGGACGAAGGCGAAGGCCTTGGTGCACTCGATGCGACAGGCAACAGTCCGCGCGCGCTCAGTGGTACGGAAATCACGTGGGACCAAGGGTCGAAGAAGCTGATGCATGCGCCGGCGATGATCACGGGATCGGATTGGGTGTACGTGCGGGACACGGCAACGTATCGCGTGCGTCGATCAACCCCGGGCACAATGAAATGGACCGTTGTAGGTGGCGACGTTGTCGGTGACCCAACGCGCGACGAGATCCTTGTTCGATGGGGAGATCAGACAGGCGTTCAGATACTGCGTCTCGAGCGCACGTGGCCGAGCGGCTGTAGCGACGTCGTGACCTATCCTGTGATCGTAGATGAGTTCACGAGCGTTGACGACCGGAACGCAGCTGCGCCATCTATTTCCGTAACGCCAAACCCTGCTGCAGATCGCGTGCGTGTTGCGTGGAACGCCATCGGTGATCCAACAACGATCAGTCTCGTTGACATGCAGGGTCGCACCGTGTGGATGTCCAGCGCACAAGCGATGAGCGCCGATCACGCAGTGATGATCCCACTTGATCGCATAGCCGCCGGGACATACACAGTGTGTGTTGCTACCACCAGCGGCATGCATGCTGTGCGTGTGGTTGTGCAGCGCTAATCCGCTGACTATCGCTGAATAACTACAAGCATGCTCTGCTTCCGTGAAGCAGTCTGCGTCGAAAGAATGTACAAGCCCGGTGTTAGGCGGCTCACATCAATTGAGCCACTGGCATCGGGCTCGTACGTTGTGACATGAGCGCCGGTGAGTGTGTGCACATCGACAGTGCCTGAGAGACCATGGAGTATGGTGCCCGCAGGTTGTGGCCAAATGCGCTGACCCTGTTGTGGGGGTGTATCTCCCACGGATGTGGTTGGCATCCGCGTGTAGCGCTTCATCATCGAACCGGCGATGAGATATCCGGTGCCGTTTGCGTTGTCAAACACGCGCCGTGGAACAGGTGGATAGTAAATCCACGGGTTCACGCCGGCATATGGATCGAGTGTGAGTACGTCGCGATCGTCGATCGTACCCTCAATAATATCGACACGACGTGCGCGGCGCTCAGTGGCGTAGAAGATCGTGTTATCGTCGATGCGTAGCAAGTCACCTGTAATCGTGGGGCTAATCATCTTCCCCTTGCTTGTGCTGATCCCGTTGATCGTCGCGCCTGCAAATGTGGTGTCGGTGTTGAGCACGCAGCTTGAAATCGCCGAGAAATCCCACAACGACGTGTTGCGCCAGGTGGCTCCGCCGTCAACGGTGAGCATCGGCTGAACAGATATGGTGTCGCCCCGTACAAGCAGCACGCGTGATCCGCGCGAGTAGGTTTGCGATGTGCGAACTCGCCATTGCTCGCTGGTGTGTTGGCGCACGTGTACCGAGTCTGCAAGTACGATGAGTTCGCTGGGTGTAAGTGATGCACCAACAATCGACGAGCCCAACTGCGCGGAGGTCGTCATCGTGCGTGCCTGGGCAAAGGGTCCGTCGAGCATGAGCACTGTATCCCGCGTTGCGAGCACGATTCGAGCGTTGCTGTCTGTCGTGAGTGATCGAATGGATCCCTCCAACGGGATGTCGCGTGTGATCCACGTCGATCCGTGGTCGCGCGATACGAGCATCATGATGAACTTCGAATTCGATGTGGCGCTCGGACTGCATTGCGCGGCGAGAACAATCGTTGAGCCGGCTGCCGCAGCATGCGACCACGTAGACGTCGCGAGCATACGTGCGAACTGGTACGAATCCGAGTCGGTCGGTGTTGTTCCGTCGGACTCAATACGTGCAAGCGATACGCCGGTTCCCGCAAAGAACCAGCGAGGTTGCGATGCTAATGCATGCCACCACGCCACACCTGCGGTGGCCGTCGTTCTGGACACGACTGGTGAATAGCTTTTGATAACGCGCAGTGTGTCGTTGATTGCAGTTATGAGATCGACATTGTAGATCACGGCGCCGCCACCATAGCGCGATGCAATGATCGGTGTGACACGATACTGCGCGAAACTGTGAAGTATTTCTGCGCTATCTCGATCGTTCCAGACCGCGATTAAGCTCCCGAGTCCATACCCAATGATCAGTGAGACGCGCGGTGATAATGCTTGCAGGAACACGGGCAAGTTCACTGTTGTTAGTCCGCGCTTCCACGTTGTTGCACCTGTGATGATGTTGATCACACGTAGCTCGCGTCGGGCCGTATCGATCAGCGTGCAGTGCTCCCCGTCTGCAGCTGACGAGAGATTCGGCGTAAAGCCATCGAGCGCAAGTGTGTCGATGCGAAGAATGCCGTCGCGCAGTGTGCAACGAAGAAGCGCGTTGTCGATGGGTATGACGACGTAGGAATTACACCGCAGCACAGCACGACCAGTCGACGGGAGATTGTCGATCACAACCTCACGTCTGTCGATGATGTCTGCGGCAACGATGTCTCCATAAGCTGTTCGCATGAGAGCGATAGTATCGCTCGCCAGAGCAAGGTGCGTGAAGGTCGTCCCGCGGTAGTTCTCGCACAGCTCAACAATCGCTCCGCCCGGGATCGTGCGTACGACGCCTTCTCCTGCCATAACAATACGTGGCTTGAGTTCAGCTGTGATATCCATGGCACGAACTGGACGCATCTCGTAGGGGAGGCACGAGAGGACCTCTTCCAGTGGCTGTGCATTAAGCCCAGGCACAAGCACAATGCATAGCGCGATCAAACGCAGAAGCTTCGGTATGTTCGCTGTCATGTTCAACCTCCCAGACCTCACATCAACGTCTCCTGATCAGCAGCGCGATGCAATCGTATCGATGGTGCGCGTGATCACGGAGGGAGAAGATAACTTCATCGCTAATGCCGCCAACACGGCATCGGTGCTGTACCATATGATGCCTGAGGTGAACTGGACGGGATTCTACCTCTTTGACGGCACGGAACTCGTGCTGGGTCCGTTCCACGGCAAGCCCGCATGCCTGCGCATTGCACTCGGACGTGGTGTGTGCGGCACGGCAGCCGCTGAGCGTCGCACCGTCGTTGTCCCAAATGTTGCAGACTTCCCCGGACACATTGCATGCGATGCCGCAAGTGCTTCGGAGATTGTTGTGCCCATCACGCACGGCGATACGTTGCTCGGCGTGCTCGACATCGACAGTCCGCGCGTCGGACGCTGCACCGAGGATGATGCTGGTTTCCTCCAGCAGATCGTCGACATCCTTGTGTCACGTTCGTACGGTGATAGCGCACAGTGATGCGTGAATCGCATCTATTCGTTTTCCCACGCCATTGCTTGCGCTAGCCTGATTGCAGGTTTCTGCGCTGTGGGTACGCGCGCGCAAGTGATCATCACCGAGGTGCAACCTGTGCCTGCGGCCGGCGAGCCGGAGTGGATCGAACTCGTGAACACCTCGACGGTGAGTGTCGTGCTGAAATCCTGGCAAGTGTGCGATCCGCGTGGCTGTGTGCAACTGCCAGACGTCGTACTGCGCCCTAGCGGCATGTGCGTGCTCACACGTGATAGCATCGCGCTGCGCGAACAACGATACATCTCCGACAACGTGATCGTGCGATCCGTGGCATTGCCGTCGCTCAACAATACAACAGATACACTCCTGCTTTTGAAGGGGGCTTCGCTCAATGACTCGATGGCGTACAACGTGCGCAGCAGTGATCGTGGACGAAGCATCGAGCGTTGTGGAACCGAGCGAAACGGCACAGTGACGTGGGAGCAACGATGGGCAGTATCAACGGCGTTCGATAGCGCAACGTGCGGACGCATCAACACGGCTGTGATGAGTGAGCAGGATTTTCGTCTGCGTGGCGTGTTTGCAACGCGTGAGCGTATGGTGGTTGTGGTGGCAAACGACGGAACGCAAGCAGGTGCTGCGCGACGTGTGCGATGTAGCGTTGATGGGAACGTCTTCGACACAGTGATCGGTCCGCTCCGTACAGGCGATGTGATTTCGTGGGTGCTGCCATACGATGTTGTTCAAGGAGCAGCGGTCGTTACACGACGCACACTGCGCATTGCATTGGAAGGGGCGGATGATCGACCAGAGAACGATACGCTGCGTGCGTCGTTCACATCGCCACCCATTGCGGGAACGCTTATGATCAACGAAGTACTGGCTCAGCCACGCAGTGGTGAGTGCGACTTCATCGAGGTATGGAATGGAACTCCGGAGCGTGTCGATCTCGCTGATTGGATGATCGAAACCAGTAGAGGTGTGCAGTATCGGTGTGTTCCACCGTTGGTGATTCCGGCAGGGGGCTTCGGTGTGCTCTGTGCCAACGTGTCGAGTCCGTCGATGCAGAACGTTGACCACCGAGCGCGGACGAGTCCGACGTTATCGATTACGCAAGAACGCGACCTCGTTGTGCTGTGTACTCCAGAGGGTTTGCGTGTAGATAGTATGTGGTACGATCGCGAGTATCACCATCCACGTGTGGCGACCCACGAAGGCGTTTCGCTGGAGAAGCGTGCCGTGCAGATGCGAAGCGAGCACGCTGCCGCGTGGACGTCGTGTGCCGCACTCGAGAGGTCAACGCCGGGTCGAGCGAATAGCGTCGCGCAAGAGGTCGACACACATGCCGCGCTCGAAGCGCACCCGAAGGTCCTCTCGACAAACCGCACGCACGCGGTATCGACAACGCAGATATCGTGGGTGCTGCCGTTTGCGCAGGCACGCGCCCGGATTGATGTGCTCGACGAAGCAGGGAGCGTTCGACAGACACTGTGCAATAGTTGGTTTATCGCAGCCCAGGGGAGCATCGCATGGGATGGCAGGGATGTCATGGGGCGTGCGGTCGAGCCCGGGCCATACATCGTATCAATCCTGGCGGTTGATGCAGACTCCACCAACGTTGCGCGAGGGGTATGCGTTGTTGTCATAGCCGAATAGCGCTCAACAAAAACGTAACATGCGCCATTGCCATGCGTTCGGTAGCTTCGCAGTATGGCAAAACGCATCACCAAGGCCAAACAGCAAGCAAAGCCTACCGAAATTGATCTCGACGATGAGTCGCTGTACCTCAACCGCGAACTCTCGTGGATCGAGTTTAACAAACGCGTCCTCGAGGAAGCTGAGGACGTAACACACCCGCTTCTCGAGCGACTAAAGTTTCTTGCGATCTACTCGACGAATCTTGACGAGTTCTTCATGATTCGTGTGGCTGGATTGCAGGAGCAAATCTATTCGGGTGTCACCGAGCTGTCTGCTGACGGTATGACGCCCCTTGAACAAATGCGGGAGATTCGTGCGCGTCTGATTCCGCTCTACAAGCGTCAATCAGATGTGTGGCGGTCAACGATCGTGCCTGCGCTGGATCGCGAGGGGATCCACTTCCATCGATACGAGGACCTCACGAACGAGGAGCATGCAGAGCTTGAGCGCGATTTCGTCGACAATATTATGCCGGTGCTCACGCCCCTTGCCCTTGATCCCGGACACCCGTTTCCACGGCTGTTGAATCGCTCGCTCACGATTGCGTTTCGTTTGATCGACGAGCAGAGCGATGAGGACGATGTGAAGATTGCCGTTGTGCAGCTGCCGTCGGCACTACCACGTCTCATCAAATTGCCGCGCACGGGTGGACATCACTACGTGCTGTTTGAAGACATCATCCGGGCGCATGCAAGCATCCTTTTCCCGGGTCTGCGCGTCGAGGAAAGTCACCTCTTCCGTGTTACCCGCGACGCCGACGTCGATATCGCCGAAGACGAAGCCAATGATTTGATCACAGCAGTTGCCGAGGGTATTCGACAACGTCGCTGGGGTACCGATGCAGTGCGCATGGAGATCAGTCCAGAGATGCCACGCAAGCTCACGCAGTTCTTTACGCGTGCGCTCGAGCTCGAGAACTCAGACGTGTACAGCGTTGACATGCCACTCAACTTGCAAGACTTTCTTGCGCTTATGCAGTTGGATCGTCGCGCATTGAAAGACGTGCCGTTTACCTCACGCAAGGTCACGGAGCTTGAGCGCGACGGCGAGAACATTTTTGATGTACTCAAAGATGGCGACATCTTCGTGCACCATCCGTTTGATTCGTTTACGAATTCCGTGGTGCGGTTTATTGAGGCCGCCGCTGAAGACCCACACGTGCTTGCAATCAAGATCACGCTCTATCGCGCGGGTGGACGTTCGCCGGTGATCGAAGCGCTGAAGCGTGCTGCAACGCTGGGCAAGAACGTCACGGCGTTTGTGGAGTTGAAAGCCCGTTTTGATGAAGAAACCAACATCCAATGGGCACGCGCGCTGGAGAAAGCCGGCGTCCACGTGGTGTACGGCGTGATGGGTCTGAAGGTACACTGCAAGGTCTGCCTGGTCGTACGTAAGGAGGGCGTTAACGTACTTACGTATGCTCACGTCGCAACGGGCAACTACAACCTCGCTACATCACGAGTGTATACGGACGTTGGGATCTTCACTGGTCGTCAGGAGTTCGAGCGCGACTTCGTGCATCTATTCAACCTGCTAACTGGATACTCGCGTCACGCATCGTGGCAGCACCTTGCCGTAGCGCCATTGAATTTGCGCAGCTCGTTCCTTGATCTGATCGATCGTGAGATTGCACATGTGCAACAGGGTGGTAAGGGGCACATCATTGCGAAGATGAACGCGCTTATCGACACGACCATCATCAAGGCCCTCTACCGTGCATCGATTGCAGGTGTGAAGATTGAATTAGTTGTCCGTGGTGTCTGTTCGTTGCGTCCGGGCGTGCCGGGTGTGAGCGAGAACATCACAGTGCGTAGCATCCTCGATCGCTTCCTCGAACACAGTCGCATCTTCTGGTTCCGCAATGGGGGCGAGGATGCGGTGTTCATCTCGAGTGCCGATTGGATGACGCGGAATATGGACCGTCGGATTGAAATTGCCTTCCCGGTGTACGACAGCAAGGTGAAGAAGCGCATGCGCGAGATTCTGAAGACGTATCTTGCCGACACTGTGAAGGCGCGCGTGCTTGAGCCTGATGGATCGTATCGACGATGTGATCCGGGCACAGCGCCTGTGCGGTCGCAGCAGTCGTTCCTCCCATCAAAGCGTCGCGCGTGAACCCAACGGTAGCTCTTGCATTGCGATATGTGCGACCACGTCGATTGTCGGCGATTGGTCTGATTGGTGGCATTTCGGTTGTTGGCATCGCCGTGGGTACAGCAGCATTGATCATCGTGCTGTCGCTGTTCAACGGTTTTCGTGGCGTGGCAATCGACAGCATGACGAGTGCGGGTCCGCACGTGCGGGTGATCGACGACGGTCGACCACTGAACGATCGTGTGCAAGGTGCTACGCTGCAGTCGCGCGTTGTGCAGTCGACACTCGTTGTGCAACTGCCCGGACGCACCACGGCAGCGCGCACAATCGGTGTGAATAGTAGTGAGTCGGCGATGCGCGACGATATTGCGCGCGCTACGATACTTGGTGTTGCGAGTGTTGAGACTCGTCGTGGTATCTCGGGTGCTGTGATCTCACTCGACATGGCCGAGTCGATGAACGTTTATCTCGGTGATACACTGGTGTTGCTCGCACCCGAAACCATTGAATCATCGCTTCTGACGATGTCGATTCCAACGGGCGTTCGCGTTGAAGTGCGTGGCATCCTTGCGCCTACAACAGGCAATACAGCAACTTCACCACAAATGGTGGTGCTGGATTCCATTCTCATGTCTGCCGCACGTGCATCGATGATAGCGTACACGTACGTGCGTCTCGAAGATCCACGTATGGCAGAAACCGTTGCGCAATCGCTTCGGGAAGAAGGCTTCGAGGCAGAGTCATGGCAAGAGATGCATCGAAGCATGTTCGACATGATGCGATTGGAGCGGATAGGGTCGTTCATCGTGCTCTCGCTTATCGTTATCGTTGCTGCGTTCAACATTCTTGTATCACTCACGTTGGGGGTGATCGAGAAGCGACGTGATGTTGCCATCCTGAAAGCTCTTGGGGCGACGGATCGACAAATCCACAGGATCTTTCACGTGCAAGGACTCGTGATCGGCGTTGGTAGTGTCTTCATCGGTAGCGTTCTAGGTGTTGGACTCTGCATCGGACAGCAAACATTCCAGTGGATACGGTTCGATATATCGCAGGGCTATGCGATACCTGCTCTTCCTGTTGATGTTCACGTACTTGACGTCATTGTCGTTGCATGCATGGGGATTCTGTGTGCCGGTCTTGCAGCGCAGTATCCTGCACGACGTGCAGCGCGCATCGTTGTGGCTGACGCGATTCGGTCGCGGTGAGGCCCCTTACTCAATACATCCGAGCATATGGAGTGTGAGCTCGTCGCACACGCGATAGCCTTCGGCTGTTAATCGGAGATGCGCTCCGGTATCACGAATGAAGTCTGCTTCGATCCAGTGTGGGAGGTGCTCACTGAGTGCCTGACGAATGTCAATCGCGAAGCGATCCTGCAGCGTCGCGATAGGAATGCCCTCGGCACGAAGTGTGCAGAAGAGGAACTCAGTCAGCTGCTCTTGGGTGCCGAGTGTTTCGCGGTTTGCTTCAGGAAGTTCGCCGGCATGCACCTTCGCCGTCCACTGTGTGAGTGAACGATGGTTCCAGTATCGTGTAGTGCCGAGCAAGCCGTGAGCGCTTGGTCCGACGGCAGTATAGGGTTCGCATTGCCAGTACGTGCGGTTGTGCAGGCATCGTCGACCCGGTCGAGCGAAGTTGCTGACTTCGTACTGCTCGTATCCGGCGCGTGTGAGCGTGTCGATCACCAGCGCATACATCACCGCATCGGTGTCTTCTGATGTTGGCGTTACGAGCCCCTTCTTCATTTTCGCATAGAGCGGCGTGCCGTGTTCGTAGATCAACGAGTACGCGCTGATGTGATCGGGTTCGAGTGCGAGGAGACGCTCAATGTTGTACTGCAGGGAAGCAAACGTTTGCCCTGGTACGGCAAACATGAGATCCATGTTGACGTTTGTGAAGCCTGCGTGGCGTGCAAGCTGCATCGCTTGTGACGCCTCATCAGCCGTATGAATGCGATCGAGAAATGCGAGCTCTGTCTCAGTAAACGACTGCACACCGAAGGATAGTCGATTAATGCCTGCGTCTGCATATCCCTGAAGTGACTCAGCTGTGACTGTACCTGGGTTGCACTCCATCGTCCACTCGGCGTCCGGTGCAACCGGTACGCTGGCGCGCACATGTTCTGCGATGCGCGTCAATGCCTCGATCGAAAGCAGTGATGGTGTGCCGCCGCCGAAGAACACGGATGTGACAGGTGCACTTGTTGCTGTATCTGCACGCATCGTGATCTCGCGCAACAAGGTCTCGACGAATGTATCGATATGCTGCGTTGTCTCGAGACTGTAGAAGTCGCAGTACGAACACTTTTTTTCGCAGAAGGGAATATGGAGGTAATAGCCGCGCATTACTTGATCATGTGAAACAGACGGTCCCAACGAATGTGATCAGCGGGGTTGTTCGGCGTATCACCGTACGACCAGTAAATGAACAACGGCGCACCCTCAATGTGGTTAGCGGGGAGGAAGCCCCACGAGCGTGAATCGTACGAGTTGCTGCGATTATCGCCCATCACAAAGTAGTGGTTGTTCGGCACAATGATTGTGCGTGTGCGTTCCTTCGGTTTGAGCAGCGGGTCGAACGGTGGACGTGCATTCGGTGGCGACGGCAACAACGTGTCGTTGACGGTGATCGACGTATGTGTGAACACTAGTGTGTCGCCCGGCACACCTACGACACGCTTGATGTAGAGTTCATCTGATGCAAGGGAAACTTCGCCTGTGCGGAGCGAGTCTGGCAGCGAGAAGATTACAACATCACCACGTCGCACATCATGCACGAGATAACTGATCTTACTCATCACGATGTAGTCGCCATGGAGAATAGTGTTTTCCATCGAATGCGTTGGTACGAGAAACACACCCAACACAAACAGACGAAGTGCAATGGCTATACAGGCAGCGAAGACTGCCGTTAGGGCGAGATCGCGCCAGCGGATGTTGGAAAGCCGTTGGCTGCTCATCTTAGTGGATGATCGTACCGAGGCGATTCCAACGGATCGTGCTAAAGCGCTCGAAGAGCGACAAGCGCTTGCCACTTTGAAGATCATCTGGTTCCCACGACCAATACACCACCATTGGTGTTCCAACGACGTCATGCTTTGGAATAAAGCCCCAGAAGCGTGAGTCTGCTGAGTTGTCGCGGTTGTCACCCATGCCGAACACGTAGTCGCGTTCGACGGTATACGACGTAGCAGGCTGTCCGTCGATGGTGCCAGTGCCGAGGTTCACCGTGTGACCTTCGCGACGAATGAACGTGGCCCATTCGTAGAGTGATTCCGGTGTGAGCGCGATCACATCGCCTTCTTTTGGTATGCGAACCGGACCATAATCATCGCGCGTGAACTGACGTCCTTGTGGGAACGTCGCCATCCGGTCGTTCTCATGACGCGCCATGCGTTCTTCGCGACTGTAGGGGGCGAACTGTCCGTGCTCAGGGAGCGGATGTTCGACGCCGTTGACAATCACACGTCCGCCACGGATCTCGAGCGTGTCGCCCGCAACGGCGATGCAGCGCTTCAGGTAGTATTCAAAATGGTCTGGCTTCGCGTCTTCGCGATTACCCGGGAAGATGAAGACGATGACGTCGCCATGCTTCGGTTCGACCAACGGTGGAAGCTTATAAAAGGGAAGGGGCTGATTAAGAAACGGAATGATTTGCGGCGTTGATGGACCGTAGATGAACTTGTTGACGAACAAGAAGTCGCCCGCCATCACGGTGCGTTCCATCGAACCCGTTGGAACAGTAAACGACGCAAGGGCGAGTCCGTTGATGATCGTCACTACAGAGACAGCCCACACGAGCGTCTTCACCCATGCTACAACATGCTGTGCAAATGTTTCCGGCTTTGGTGCATTCAAGCGAGCACGCCGACGACGAATAAGCCATTGTCCGAACGGACCGAATTTGCTATAGAGGGTTTCGATGAGGGACATACGGATCAATCAATAGAGAGAACTGCGTGGAATGCTTCCTGCGGGATTTCCACCTTGCCAACTTGCTTCATGCGCTTCTTGCCTTCCTTCTGCTTCTCGAGCAACTTGCGCTTCCGTGAAATGTCGCCACCATAACACTTGGCAATCACGTTCTTGCGAATTGCACTAATCGATTCGCGTGCGACAATCTTCGAGCCGATGGCAGCCTGAATCGCAACTTCGAACATTTGACGTGGGATGAGCTCTTTGAGTTTCGCGCACAGCTTCTTGCCCCATTCATGCGCCTTCTGACGGTGCACGATCGACGACAGAGCATCGACAGCTTCGCCATTCAGAAGAATGTCCATGCGAACAAGTTCACCTTGCTTGTAGTCGGAGTATTCGTAATCAAGCGATGCATAGCCACGTGTGTTCGACTTCAGCTTATCGTAGAAGTCAAACACTACTTCGGCCAGCGGTAGATCAAACGTCATGTCAACACGGTCGGCTGACAGATACGACTGTCCCAACATCGTGCCACGACGATCCATGCAGAGCTTCATAATCGTGCCAACGTATTCCGACGGCGCAATGATCTGTGCACGAATGAACGGCTCTTGGATTTCCTTGATCAACGTTGGATTCGGGAGCTGCGACGGATTGTCGACCCAGAGGATCTCGTCGCGTGTGGTGATCACCTTGTAGCGTACGTTCGGTACGGTGGTGACGATCACTTGGTTGAACTCGCGCTCGAGACGCTCCTGCACGATTTCCATGTGGAGCAATCCAAGGAAGCCGCAACGGAAGCCGAAGCCAAGCGCACTCGATGATTCCGGCTCGAAGCTAATCGCAGAATCGTTGAGCGACAGCTTACCGAGTGCTTCGCGCAAATCTTCGAAGTCGTCACTGTCGGCCGGATAGATGCCCGAGAACACCATCGGCTTGACTTCGCGGAAGCCTTCGATTGGGTTTGTCGTTGGGTTGTTTGCCAACGTTACCGTATCGCCAACCTTTGAGTCTTGCAAGCGGCGTATAGCAGCCGTGAAGTAGCCTACGTTACCTGCTTCGAGCACACCTGTGCGCTGACGTTGCATGTGAAGCACGCCCACTTCATCGAGATCGTAGGCCTGGTTTGTGTTCATGAACAGGATCTTGTCCTTTTCTTTCATCGTGCCATCGAACACGCGCACGTTGACAACAACACCACGATACGCATCGAAGATCGAGTCGTAGATCAAGGCGCGCAGAGGGGCCTTCGGATCGCCTTGTGGTGGCGGGATCTTTGCAACAACTGTTTCAAGTATCTCATCGATGCCAATGCCTGCCTTTGCAGACGCAAGGATCATGTCTTCTTCTTTGCAACCGATCAGATCGATCACCTGCTGCTTCACGTTGTCGATCGTCGTGACAGCACTTGGCAAATCGATCTTGTTGATCACCGGAATGATCTCCAGCCCTTGATCGATTGCCATGAACAGGTTCGAGATCGTCTGCGCTTCAACGCCCTGCGTCGCATCAACAACGAGCAGCGCGCCTTCACACGCGCTGAGCGAACGTGAGACTTCGTAGGAGAAGTCGACGTGACCCGGTGTATCGATGAGGTTGAGCTTGTAGGTATTCCCATCGTTGGCCTTGTAATCCATTTGGATTGCGTGAAGCTTGATGGTGATGCCACGCTCTTGCTCGAGAGGGTTGTCGTCGAGAATCTGATTCATTGTCATCTCGCGCGCCGACACACGCCCTGTCCGCTCCAGCAAGCGGTCTGCCAGTGTGGACTTCCCGTGGTCAATATGCGCGATGATGCAAAAGTTGCGGTAGTTCTTCATAAGGCAGCAAAGATACGGAGCAGGAACACGGTAGGGCTAACACCCTAGGTGAACGCGCGGGAAATTGACTGACGGGTCGGAAATAGGAACAAAAACTCGTAGGTTTGCGTTCTCAACGCTTTCCCACTCATGTTCAGAGACTCACATGCCAAATCCAGATTTCAGCGTGCTCTTCAACGGCATTGACGCCAAGGACCACGTGCTGTTCGGAACATTCCTCACAGACGATGCGCAGTTCCGCTTCGCCAACCACCCAGCGGTCGTTGGTAAGGAGAACATCGTGAACTTCCTCGAGGGTTGGTTCCAGAGCATCGCAGCCATCAAGCACTCGAACCTCACAGTGCGTGAAGGCGACGGTTTCGTGCTGACAGAAGGCACGGTGACATACACTCGTCACAGCGGTTCAACGCTCAGCGTTCACTTCGCAAACGTCTTCAACATGGTCGACGGCAAGATCAAGGATTACTTGATCTACGTTGATAACTCGACGCTGTATACCGAGCAGTAAGCGGCAGCTGAAACGCATACGACGCTGATAGCGTCACAAACGCATCTTGCATTCGAAGCCCTGTACGTGATGGAAACATCGCGTATGGGGCTTGTAGTATCCGCCCTTCGGCGCGGAGGAGCAGGCTCTCACCGAATGCGTAATCGGCGTTAATGGATGCCGACGTTGAGATGAACGGTTGCTGCGTTGGCGTTGGAATCAACACGTTGTGCCGGTCGTTCATGTGTTCGATGCGTCCAGCAATGCGCAGAGCTGGAGAGACACGAAGTGCGGCGATAGCGCCGAGATACCAGACGATGTCATACTGCGACGATGCGCGTTCCTGTGCGCCCGCGTCGGCTATTGCAATGAGCGTTGTCACATTGCTGATGTTCCACGACATCCACGCGTTGCTATACCATCGGAGCTGCTGCTCCTGTCCGCGAGGTTGCTCGTCGCCGAGGAACGTACTCCATGTGATCGATACGGCGTCTGACGGACGATGCGTGATACGAGTTCCGATCGCGATACCGTCGTTGTTGTCGATGATGCGCTGCCAGCCATTGAGCACGTGCAGAGCGATTGTTGTTGAGGATGATTCCTCCCATGTGAGCGAGACGCCGGTCTCGGCGTAGGGTGTTGCATCCGACACGTACATTCGCGACAGTACGAGGTTGTCGCGAGCAATCATCGACTCTGCACCAATGTGCGAGGGATACACGCCGGCATCGAGCCACACGCCTTCTACGAGGCGTACGCCGAGCCATGCTTCGCTGAGCCAACGAAGCGACGTATCCGCGCCAGTCCACAACACATCGGCAAACCACCCTGTTTGCGCTGCTACCTTGCCGCGCACATGCGTGCTGCGCAGCTCAACGCCCGCAATGCCTTGCATGATGCCGAATTGATCGTTACGTGATGGTTGCAGCGTGAATGCGCGCTGGTGATTGGCTGGTGCGTTGAACGACGTTGAGTATGCAGCGTCGAACAGCACGCGTGCGGTCACGACAGTGCTGTCGCGTGCTTGCAGCGTTGTGATCGAGGTTGCCAGGGCAATGGCAGTGATGACGAGGTGGCGGAACATACAGATCTGTTACTTCGTGGTTTCGCGCGTGACAACCATTGCAAGCGAGCGACCATCGGCACTCAACGCGATGCGTCCGATACGTCCGCGCAGCGGCAGTACACCCGACACCGGTGTGTACGACCACGCGCTGCCATTCTGTTGAGCAATCAGCAATCCGTCGGCACTACTCATCAGCACGCGACCATCGTCGAGCCACACGAAGTCTTCCGAGCCGCGAGGCATGGGAAGGATCGACGTGCCGCGTTCTTCGCCGGGTGCAACGGTCATGAGCACCCATTGTGCCGTATCTGATTTGTCGACGTACGTCAATCGATTCGTCGGCGACATCCGCAACGTGCGTCCGATGGATGATGCAACGGTAACCGACTGACGTGAGGCGAGATCGACAACGCGCAGCGTGTGGGGCTTACGTTCCTCCTCGTTGCCAACCACAAACACTGCAACCATGCCATCGCCCATCCAGCAGTGATACCCGATGCGACGCATCCCGATGATAGGTGCAATCGCACGTCCGGTTGTATCGTATCGCCAGAGCTGTTGTGATTCTGTGTAGGCTTCGCCCGATGCTGTTGGACGCGCCACGCGCACGGCAGAAAGACTGCGTCCATCCGACATTGGCGTTGGCGAGAACTCCGCTTCCGGCGTCTGCGTCACACGCGTGCGTGTACCACTGGTGCGATCGTAGCGTACAATGTCCGTCGCACCATTGACATCATCAACGTAATAGATCGTGCGTCCATCAGCAGAGAACGCAGGCTGGTTGTTGTATCCAGCGTGCGGTGTGATTTCCGTGACAGCGGTGATTGCTCCACGCGACGCGTCGAAGTCTGCCAACACGATTGACGTTGACGGCAGTGGTGGGATCGACGCGCACGACGTGACGACGAGCGAGAGGATCAGTACGCTCGTGCGAACAGCACGCGCTGTGTGCTTGGCTTGCCGGTCTTGATGCACGTGCCCGCTTCCTGTGGGTTGTTGAGTGGGATGCAGCGAATCGTAGCCTTCGTCTCGGTCTTGATGAGTTCTTCTGTTTCGCCGGTGCCATCCCAGTGTGCGCTGAGGAAGCCCCCTTTTTCGTCCAGCAAGCGAACAAACTCATCCCATGTGTCGACAGGTGTGATGTGCTCGTCGCGATAGGCGCGAGCACGTTCGAGCATGTTTGCTTGAATATCGTCGAGCAGCTTCACGATGTGATCGGTGATCGTCGTGATATCGACGCTTGCCTTTTCCTTCGTGTCGCGACGTGCAACTTCGATGGTGCCGTTCTCGAGATCACGTGCACCGAGGCCGAGGCGGACAGGGATGCCGAGCTTTTCGTATTCGGCGAACTTGTAGCCTGGACGGTTCTGATCGTCGGTATCGATCTTCACGCGCACGCCCTTGCTGCGCAGATCGTTGGCGATTGCTGTTGCGCGTTCGACGAGTTCTGGCGTTGGCTTCGGAATCGGAACGATGACCACGTGCGTTGGTGCAAGACGTGGCGGAATCACCAAGCCATCGTCGTCGGAGTGTGCCATCACGAGTGCGCCCATCAGACGTGTTGATACACCCCATGAGGTTGCCCACACGTACTCACGTGTATTGTCCTTCGTGTTGAACTGCACATCAAACGCCTTGGCAAAGTTCTGTCCGAGGAAGTGCGATGTGCCTGCTTGCAGCGCCTTGCCATCCTGCATCAATGCTTCGATGCAGTAGGTGTCTTCGGCACCGGCAAAGCGCTCGTTGGCTGTCTTAACGCCCTTGATCACCGGCATTGCCATCCACTCTTCGGCAAACGTTGCGTACACATCGAGCATCTTGCGTGTTTCGTCGATGGCTTCGTCGCGCGTTGCATGTGCCGTATGCCCTTCCTGCCAGAGGAACTCCGTCGTGCGCAGGAACAGACGTGTGCGCATTTCCCAGCGCACGACGTTTGCCCACTGATTGATGAGCAACGGCAAGTCGCGATAGGAGTCGATCCACTCGCGATAGGTATTCCAGATGATCGTCTCCGATGTTGGGCGCACGATCAACTCTTCTTCGAGCTTTGCATCGGGGTCGACGATTACACCTGAGCCGTCTTCGGCATTCTTCAGACGGTAGTGCGTAACAACGGCGCACTCTTTCGCAAAGCCTTCGATGTGCGCTGCTTCCTTGCTCAGGAAGCTCTTCGGGATGAAGAGCGGAAAGTAGGCGTTCACGTGGCCCGTGTCCTTGAACATGCGATCGAGCGTGTCGCGCATGTTTTCCCAGATGGCGAAGCCATAGGGTTTGATCACCATGCAGCCCTTGACGGCTGAATAGTCGGCCAGACCTGCCTTACGGACGAGGTCGATGTACCATTGGGAGTAGTCGTCGGCGCGCGATGTAATGTCTTTGCTCATGCGGCAAAGATAGAAACCTTACTTCGGAGTCTCGAAGAGGAACACCAGCTGTCCGTCCGGCGATTGAAAGATCGCATTGGCAATGCGCTTGTCGGCAGACGGAATCTCTTCGATGGGTTTCATGCCAGCGTTCTTCAGCCGCTCAATACGTTGCTCCATATCAGGCATGAAGTACGTGATGGCAACGTTGGAGATATCGCGGTCTTGATGGATGCCGATTTCACATGCTTTGTCGGCCATGTTCACAAATGGATATGGCTTTGTGGCTTGCTTCGTTGGCGCAAAGCCGAGATCAGCCCACCATTGTTTTTCTTGCGTGACCGATGCAACGCCGATGCTGTATTCCTTGAGTTCGCCGCAGAGGGGGTTGAGCTCCTTCGTTGGCGAGAGGTCGGGCTCAACGCCTGCCAACCGCGCAGCAACGTGGACGCCGTTCGGGGAGCGGAAGCGGAGTTCGCGGTAGGTCGGTCCCTGCACATCGACATTGTTGCCGATGAGCAATGAGTCGAGCTGTTCCTTGAGTCGACTGATGTTAGAGCAGCGATACGCGATGATTGGCGAAGGCTGCGAAGCGCTCACGAGTGTGATGATGAGCTGTCCGTCGGTGAGTGTGATCGCCGAGTCGGCGCGTTCGCCCGCTAGCTTGCGAGGCGCGAAGCCCATCCGTGTCCACCACGCCATTGACTGCAACAGATCTTTTGAACTGAGGACGAGTCGGGTATGGTGACCGATGATTGAGGCTGCGCGTTCAGCCGGTGGAACATCAATTTCTGTGGAGTCGGGTGACGGTGCGGCGGTGAGGAGGATACTACTCCACACAAGGACACCGAGCGTTCGCAAGATCATGGTGGTGAATCTCCTGAGAACAGGGTAGGGTGTGATGAAGGAACATTGATGCCAACATGTCGATACGCGAGCGGTGTGGCGATCCGTCCGCGGGGAGTGCGCTGGAGAAATCCCTGTTGAATCAGGAATGGCTCGTAGACTTCTTCGAGTGTGCCTGCCTCTTCGCCAACGGCAACGGCGAGGGTTGTAACGCCCACCGGACCGCCGGAGAATTTTTCGATCAGGGCCAGGATGATGCGTGTGTCCATCTCGTCGAGACCGAACTCATCCACATCGAGCGCCGTCAGTGCCATGCGTGCGATATCGAGCGTAATCACGCCACTGCCGCGCACATCGGCAAAGTCGCGCGTGCGACGCAGCAAGCGATTGGCGATCCGTGGTGTGCCGCGGGCGCGACGTGCAAGTTCTTCTGCGCCTGCGGGTTCGATGGCCGCTCCAAGCAGTCCGGCACTTCGAGTGATCACACGCGTGAGCTCTGCAGCATCGTAATAGTCGAGTCGATTCGTGATGCCAAAGCGCGAGCGCAGCGGTGCGGTGAGCAACCCCTGGCGTGTGGTAGCACCAACGAGCGTGAAACGCGGAACAGCGAGTTGGATTGAGCGTGCAGCCGGACCCGAGTCGATCATGATATCGAGGCGGAAGTCTTCCATCGCCGAGTACAAGTACTCTTCCACAACGGGCGACAACCGGTGAATCTCATCGATGAAGAGGATGTCGCCTTCATCGAGACTCGTCAGCAATCCTGCGAGATCGCCTGGCTTTTCGAGAACCGGACCCGATGTGATCTTGATCTGTGCCTGCATCTCACGCGCAATGATGTGCGAGAGCGTTGTTTTCCCAAGGCCCGGAGGACCGGTCAGGAGGACGTGATCAAGGGGCTCTCCACGACCACGCGCAGCCGCAATGAAGATCCGCAAGTTCTCCACGATCTTAGGTTGCCCCGTAAAGTCGTCGAATGCCTGCGGACGCAACGCGGATTCAACGTCCTCGTCGCTGCGATGCTGCGGATCAGTGTGTTCGTTCATGCGAGCCATGCCACGAAGATACAGACCTTACCGTCCGCCACTGTACATGTTGGAGGCCCCAACAGCGACGATGCCGTCGTAGCCGCCGTAATCCAATTCGCGGTAGTAGGCGAAGGCGACAAAGCTGTTTGAGGCCGAGGCGGTGTTGCCTTCGAACTCCTCGTAGGAGATGTCCGTAATCTGCTCTGTATCAGCGTCGAGACGTCCCGTGGCGTAGAGATAATTGTGACGTCCGCGGCGGATCCAGTTGCGACAGCGGTACAGACGTAGATCCTCGTCGTAGTACATCATCCACGATCGATCAGGCTTCCATTGGTTGAATGAACCAACCACCACCACGTCGTCCTCGCTTGGTCCGCCTGGTGCGGGGTCGAGCAGGATCTCGACCGGGATGTACTCGTCATTGCGTGTTGCGATGCCCCTTGTGATCATCGCGCCATCGTCAGCGCGCTCGAGGAACATGCCGTTGCGACGCAGATCGCTCAGCGGCATGCGCACGGGTTCACCTGTTGACGGGTACCGGCTAAGGTCTGTGAGATCCAACACGCGATACTCGTTCTGCGCTGGGATGCGCGCCAAGCGAAACACCTTGCCCGCCTGCAGCATGCCCAGTACAGCGTTCTGTCCGTCGGCGCGCAACATGAGTGTTGCATCTGCTTGCTGCGTAACGAGCATTGGCTCCGACCACCGATGATTGCGATAGAACGTCACGGTGTGCAGGTTGTTCGAGAGCAATGTGTTTGTTGGATCACGCAACATCGCTTCGATCGTGTACGCAATCGAACTCACGCGCTTGCGGGGCTCGTAGAAATCCGTCATGAAGTTCATCGCCATCGACGCACGTTGATCGACGACGAAAATGCGTGTCTCGGCCAGCTTCGCATCGGTTTGTGCATCGTGCAATGTGACAAGCCAGTTGCCACTGAAGCGCAGCGTTGTTTGTGCGTTAGGGATCTGCATCGATCCACGATAGCGGTAGTACTGTGATCGCTCAGGTGCCAGTGCCCAGTCGACCAAACTTGTGCGCAGCGTCACGTCCGTCAGAAACCCATTCTCATCCGGCGTCCAGTCGGCCCTGCAATGCGTAAGGCGCGCATAGACATTCGGGATCGATGTCGATGCCACGTCGAACTCAATCGTTGCAAAGGGGCTCCCCAGCGATGATGTGCCCGAGGCATTCATCATCACCACAGGTGGAAGTTGTTCGTTGGTGCCACCATAGGCACGAATCATGCGAATCCATGGTGCCTCGTCCTGCGCAACAAGCGTCTGCGCGACGAGCGCCATCACCACGATGGCCAGGCGTATCATCCCCGACGGACCTTCATCGTCTCGCGCGCCTTGAGGCGATTCTCGCGGCGCATCGCTGCGTCGTCGTAGCGGTGACGTTCGTCTTCGGTTTCTGGCTCCAGCGGGGGAGCCGGAAGTGGCTTGCCGTACTGATCAATCGCGACAAACGTCAGGAAAGCTTCTGACGTGCGTGTCTGAGTGCCATTGATCGGATCCTCGCGCCACACTTCCACGTACACTTCCATGGACGTTGTAAAGGCGCGTGTGAGCAGCGACCGAATGTGCACCACGTGACCAAGCTTGATGGGCTCGTTGAAGCTGATCTCGTCAACCGACGCCGTAACGCATACCTTGCCTGAGTGACGTTGCGCGCTGAGCGCAGCGGCAATGTCGATCCAGTGCATCAAACGACCGCCGAGGAGATTGCCGAGATAATTCGTGTCGTTCGGTAGTACAAGTTCAGTCATCACGACCAAGCTCTGTGATGGAGTCTTCATGGGAGTTCTTTCTCGAGCGTTGCGACTTCGTCGCTCTGTTGAGGTTCGCGGACTAACCGACGATACGTTGCGAGTACTGCGCGGGCATCATCGACTTTTTCCTGTTCGATCAGAATACGAAGCTTCAGCACAAGTGCAGGCTCGAGCCACTTCGTATCTGCGTACTCATCGATGATTGCATCGAGATGAATGATTGCAGCACGGCGGATCTTGGTGTTGACGTAGTGCTCAGTAATCAGCCAGTAGCGCTCCGCAAGACGGTTGCGGAGTTCGTAGATACGCACTGACGCTTCGCGTGCCAGCGAGTCACGACCGTACATCGTCTGGAATTCCGAATAGGCTTGGATCGCCTTGATAGTATTCTCTTGATCACGGTCTGCAGGCAACGAAATCTTATCGTAGCATTGTCCGGTCTTAAACATTGCGCGCTGCACAAACTCACTCGACGGATACGAGCGGCGCACAAGATTGTAGTTGAACGCAGCCATGATGTATTCACCGCGTTCGAAGTTGATCTCGGCCAAGTAGTACTGTGCATCATCTGCATACTGCGACGCAGGGTATTGCAGTTTGATCACTTCGAATTTTGACTGAGCTTCCAGCCATTCACCGTTATCGTACGCCTTCATTGCTTCGCCAAACACATCATCGACGGTCTTCTGCTTGACCGTTGACTGTGATGACGAGCACCCAACGACGAGCTGCAGGGCAGCCGTCAGAGCGACGAAGATGAGTACGAGGTTACGGTTCATGGACGCAAAGTTAATATCCCATCGAGAGCAGCTGGGCGCGGTCGTTCCGCCAGTCGTTGCGAACCTTGACGTACAACTCGAGAAAGATTGGTTGTCCGAGGTGTTCTTCGATTGTTGCGCGCGCCGTCTCGCCCACCTGTTTCAGTGCCGAGCCCTTTGCGCCGATGAGGATTGCCTTCTGATTATCGCGTTCAACGATGATATCGGCTGCGATGTACCACTTGCCCCCTTCACGCTCCTTGAACTCGGTGATCATCACCTCGGTAGCGTACGGGACTTCTTCGGCGAACTTGGCGAAGATCGCTTCGCGGATAAATTCCGCAACGAAGAAGCGTTCTGGCTGATCCGACACCACGTCATCTGGGTAGATGAAGGGGGCTTCTGGGGCCAGTTCGAAGAGCATTGCCGTAAGATCTTCAACGTAGGTGTTGTCGCGTGCACTGATGGCAATTGCCTTCACGAACACACCGCTCAGGCGGGCTTGTTCCATCAGTGGGAGGGCTTCCTTCCGCACGGGCAGGGAATCCATCTTGTTGAGAACGAGAATCGTCGGACGCTTCCGACGCTCCAACTGTGGCAGCCACATTGGGTCGAGCACCGAGCCTCGTTCCACAGCCATGTTTGCATCGACCACAACAACCACGATATCTGCCGCATCGAGAGATTCATCGACGTAGCCCATCATGTGGCGCTGCAGGGAGTATCGCGGCGCAAGCATGCCAGGCGTATCGAGGAATACCAGCTGGGTGTCGCCGTGTGTGTGGATGCCCGTCACGCGTTTGCGTGTTGTTTGCGGCTTCGACGTCACGATGCTCAGGTGCATGCCGAGGATGGCATTCAGGAGGGTGGACTTGCCCGCATTCGGGCGTCCGATAATGGCTACCGTTGCACAGCGCGTCACGCAGCTTCTTCCGTTGATTGGTGAGGCGCAAACGTTACGTCTGGATGCGCTGCGAGGTATGCCTGTTCACGATCGATCAGATCGCGCACGGCTGGCTTCATAAACTGATCGTCTGGCACAAAGCGTGCAAGTGCGCGGGCCAGGATTACCGCTGCTGCTTCGATTGGCATCGACCGGTTGATGAGGATCACGCGTTGTTCATGGACCACGCATGCGCCACCACGGAAGGTGCCAGATTCGCGGCGCACCGTATAATCCAGCGACTTTGCCAGACCCATCAATTCTTCGAACAGTTTATCTGCCTTCATGAGCTTGATTTCGGTAACTGAGGTCGAACAAGCGGACGGAGTGTGAGCACCAGGAGGATTGTCAGTGCGGCAAGCATCGACATACCGATCATCACATTCACCGCCGTTGTGGTGTAGCGATACAGGAACACGCGAAGGATCTCCGCGGGCTGTGCCAGCGGCATCCCCGATGTACGATCAAACAACGTCCAAAGTGTATAGTCCTGCCATGCAACGTAGGCTTGTACGGGCAGAAGGAGTGCGAAGAGGACTGTCGCCATCATCAAGTACCCATGGGTACGATAGAGCGAGCGCAGGAGAAATGCCGTACCAATACCACCAACCGTGGCAACACCGAACGCCCAACCTGTCCACCCACCCAACAGGGTAAACAGCCAAATCGTATGGAGGCGTATCTCTTCTGAGTGCGTCGGCTTCAGTTCCAGCGTCCCGGGGACGAACACATCAAAGCCAACCACCATCCGCGTGATGCTTGTGCCAAACCACACAACGCCACCCAGCGCGAACAGCGTAACGAAAAATTTAAACCACCGCGTAGAAACCTGCATGCCGCAAGATACGGGGAGACAGTGATACGAAATGAGACGTTAATCCCCCAGGGGCGACCACACAGGGTCGCCCCTGCGGTTCATTACCGTTGCCGATTCAAATCTTGTACGCTTTACGGATAGCCGAAAAGAAGGCCTTGTCCGACAAGAGCTTGCGTAAGCGGAGGAGCATTGGTGCCGGCTTGCCAACAGGGTAGCGCATCTTCTCCGAGGAGTCCGTGGCAGCCTGAAGAACGGCGTCGGCGACGATGGTAGGGCTCACGGCGTCGGCGAGGGCCTTGGTTGCGGCGGCACCAAACTTTGCAACAAATGCGCCGTACGGTGATGCCCCTTCCGGCAGCACCGCAACGCCGCTGCGTCCGGCGAAATCAGTCTTGATCAGTCCCGGTTCGACGAGTTTGACGGCAATGCCGAGGTCGCGCAGTTCGTAATGCAGGGATTCAGTAAAGCCCTCGACAGCCCACTTGGTAGCGTGGTAGGGGGCATACAGCGGAAACGTCATGCGTCCGCCCATGCTAGAGATCTGAATGATACGTCCTGCGCCATGTGGTCGCATCCGACGGATTGCTTCTCGTGTGACACGCATCAGACCAAGGACGTTGGTTTCCATCTGATCGCGGAGTTGCTCGTCTGTCATGAGCTCGAAGACGCCCATCAAGCCGTAGCCAGCGTTGTTGACGACAACATCGATGCGTCCGTGCGCCTGTTCGACGTCGGAGAATGCACGCGACACCGACGCAGCATCTGTGACGTCGAGCTGATAGGTGCGAACATTTGGGATGTTCGATAGTGCTTGCGCATTCTCGAGCGATCGCATCGTTGCTGCAACATTCCATCCCTTGGATGCAAAGGCTTGCGCACATGCCCGACCAATGCCACTGTTAGCGCCCGTAATGAGCACGGTTGATGTTGCCATGTGATGTACCTCGCAGTTGTTCGATGATGGTGATGCGTTATGCGATCGAAACTATTGCGATATTGCAAGGGTATCAACAGTAGAGTATAGTCTATGGTTGATCTTTAGTTTTCCACACTGCGGATGTGTCCATTCTATGCTAATCAATGAACTGGCAAAGCGTGTCGGTGTGAGCGTGCACACAATTCGTTTCTACGAACGGTCCGGTCTAATCGCAGGTCAGCGTGATCCACACGTGACATCGAACAACTACTTCCACTACGACGAGGCATGCATCGAACGACTCGAGCTAATTCTCGAAGCAAAGTCAGTGGGATTTACGCTCGCGGAGATCGCAGAGATCATCGACGCGTGGTATGGTAACATCTACACGAGGAAGCAGAAGATCGCGATCCTCGAACACAAGATCGAGGCACTCGATGCGAAGATTCGTGACCTACGTGAGATGAAGAAGCAGATACGGGATTGTATCGATGAACTGTAGGGGGTGGCGAGACAGGGTCTCGCCCCCTTACTTCACTTCCCAATACAGCTCGCGGCGGAGCTTGAGGATCCACTCTTGCTCGAGGCGTTGCTTCTTTTCGAATGACGCCATTTGTTCGAGCTGCTTATAGTCTTCGTCGACCGATGGTTTGTGCGCTGGAATGAGGCGCTTGCGATAGAGAATGTGATAACCAGGCTTGGTAGGGTCGGCTGCGTACGGCATTGGGTCAGACACGCTGCCGTCTGCGAGCGCTGCGATTGCACTGCGCATGTCTTCGGGGAGACGTGAGAGTTCGATCTGACCCATAGCGCCGCCGAAGCCTTGTGTTTCGCGCTCGTCGCTATACTCACGCGCAATCTTCTCGAAACTGTCTCCAGCTTCAACCGCTTGCTTCATGCGAATGAGCTGTGCTTTGGCTGAATCACGATCCTCTTCGCTCTGACTTACGCGAATGAGGATGTGACGTGTGGTCATCGTCGTGCTGGTCTTGGAGATCAATTGGATAACGTGCCATCCGAAGGGTGATTCGACTGGAGCCGAAATTTCGTTCGGACTGAGTGCGAAGGCCGCTGCTTCGAAGGCCGGCACAAACTTGCCTTTCTCCACCGTACCCAAGTCGCCACCATTAGCGGCACTGATTGGATCGGCTGAATGCCTGCGTGCAAACTCGCTAAACGAGCCGCCCTTGACGACGGAGTCGCGAATGCGCAATGCGAGCGATTGCGCTTCCTTGTTCTTCTCCGCTGAAGGCTTGACATACTTGACGATGTGATAGAGGTCAACGCGCTCAGGAATCGATGGAAGCGAGTCACGATACCGCTCGTAAAATCCCTCAACATCGGCGCGCGTGGCTTTGATGTCGGCAAACTGCTTCTGCTGCATCTTCTCTACGAGCAAGCGCTTGCGAATCTCATCGCGAAACTCACGGCGAATACGCGCCATGCTCATGCCGTACATGTCTTCGATGCGCTTCTCCGATCCAAACTGCTGAATCAACGACTGTAGTTGATACTCCATGCGCTGCGTGATTTCGTCTTCGGTTACCTCGACGCTATCCTCGATCGCCTTGGTCATCATCAATCGCTCGTTGATGAGCTGATCGAGTACAGCCTGGCGTAACACGGGATCCTTACGGTTGACCTTTGGATCGCGCTGAGCCATGATCTCCATCTGTCCGTCTACGTCCGACTTGAGCACGATCTCACGTCCCACAATCGCAACGATGCCCTCCATGGAATCCTGTGCATGACCACGCGTCCAGAGGATGCTCATGAGAATGATCGTTACGATGATGATCTGTGTGCGCATGGTGTACCGACAGTGTTAGTTCTTCGAACGTGATGCCGATGAGGCCTTCCAGATGCCGTCAATCACCTTGGTGTTGTACACCACTGGGTGCTTTGCACGTACTCCTGAGAGCCATGATTCCGTAAGACGCTTTTGCAGTGCGTCTTGGTATGCTGGTGCAAGTTCCGCGAGTGCATCGTCGAACGATCGCTGCTGTGGCGCAACGGGTCCGTCGTAACGGATGATGCTCCAACCAGCGTCGATAGGGAATGGACCAATGATGTCGCCAACCTTTGTTGTGGCGGTAATCTTCTGTGCGAGCTTCGACGACTTCGGTGATTGTGCGAGTAGTACGCCCTTTCGTTCGCGTGCGCCTTCTCGTTGCGTGTATTCCGCTGCGAGCGTACCTAGGTTTTCGCCCTTGCGTGCGCGATCGATAAGTGCCTTTGCGAGTGAGTCGTCAAGGACATAGCACTCGGTAAGATTAACCTTGGCTTCCGTCATCCAGCGTGTGCGTGTCGTGTCGTAAAACGCACGAGCATCGACAGTGTCAAAGCGAAGCTTGCTCCATACTTCCTTTTCTTCAACCTTGAAGAGCAGAATGCCGTCGTTGAACTCCTGCATGAGCGAAGCGAAGTCCGGATAGCGTACTTCGAGATCCTTCGTTGCCTGCTCGAGCGCAAGTGGATCGCTGATTTTATTGATCGCACGATCAAGCCCAGCGCGGTTGAGCGTAAAGCCACGCATATCAATGCGCAAGCGCAGCGAGTCGGTGAACTGTCCAACCGTGATCGGTCCGCGCGGCATGGTATAGATCACCTTGTCAGACATAAACGGTGTGACCTTGCGAGCCCACGTGGTGTCTTGTGTGTTCTTGGTGGAATCAATTGCCTCGAGGAACATCGCAAGTGCTTCCGGCACCCAGCGATATCCGAGGGCGTTCTTTACTGAGTCGAGCACAACGCGCTTGTCTTCCTCGAAGTAGAGTCGACGATATGTGCGCTTTGCTGCATCGCGTTCGACGGATGCATCTGGACGCTTGGTAGAATCACGCACGATGATGTGCGTGCCGAAGAGCGTCTTCACTTTGCCCGAAAGCTGTCCGTCCTTGAGCTGATAGATTGCTTCCTCAAACGCAGGCACGAGGCGCTGACCGTTTGCTTCCATGCCCCCTGAACGCGAATACGTGCTCCCAAGGAAGCCGCCCTTTGGAGCAGATGTTTTGTCGTCGGAGTATGCCTGTGCGAGATCAGCAAACACATCGCCCGTGCTCGCTATACGTCGTGCAATGAGTGCTGACTGCTGCTGCGCTGGCTTCATTGCCAGGATCTGCAGCAACGAGTCTGCGAAGCGATCGGTTGCGATGCTGTCACGTCCGTCCTTCGCCTGCAACAAAATGTGGCGGAACTTCACTTGCTCGCGGGGCTCTTCACGGAAGACCTTCACGATGAAATAGCCGAAGCGTGATGCAACTGGCTTTGGAGATACCTGCCCTGGCTTGAGCGAATAAGCTTCGTCTTCAACGGCCTTGATGATGGTGCCACCGGAAATCCACGGAAGCATACCACCATCCTTCGATGTTTCCTTGTCGTCGGATGAGTCACGCGCAAGCTTCTCGAAATCTGCGCCAGCATTGAGGGCCGCGATAAAACGCTCAGCCTTGAGTCGACTGCCTGTTGTATCCCACTGACGATTCACGTGGTCTGGAATGGCTGACAGAATGATGCCGATCTTAAGTTCCTTTAGGCGACGCTGCGCAAGCAGTTCGACGCGCTTGTCGACAACTGCCTTGTCGTAGAAGAACGTCTCCGATAACAGACGGCGATTGTTCGCAAGGTCGACCTTGACTGCTGAATCTTGATGAACCCCACGATCCTTGGCATCGGCTACCTTCAGACGGTAGTTGGTGTAGAGTCGGAGGAATTCCATCGCCGTGTCGCGGGGTACCGATACGAACGGTGTCTCGCGACGCGTGAGGTTCTTCTGGAAGGCACGCTCAACATCACCAAGTGTTATCGACTCGGAGCCGACGGTGGCGAGAACTGTTGAGGGGGCGATTGTACGCGGTGCATTCTTCTTCGCCTTCTGCGCTGATGCGCCGGAGGTGAGGATGAGGACGCTCATTGCGAGCGTTACTACACGAATCGTCGTCATGGCGGACTTCGTCATGAAATGGTACACGATCTAGAAGTGATGGAAAGCAGACGTCCAAGACGCCCGAACGGCAAATTTAGTTAGCCGACAAGTGCGGTGGCTACCTTATGGATGTCGCCCGCCCCCATGGTGAGCACCACATCGCCCTCCCGGAGCATCGGCGCGAGCTGTGGGGCTACGTCCTCGACAGCCGGAATGTAGTGCACATCGCCGTGCCCAAGGGCGTGGGCGGCATCGGCCAGGAGCTGCCCGGAGACACCGGCGATTGGCTGCTCGCGGGCAGCATAGACGTCAGTTAGGACAACGACATCGGCCTCGGCACAGGCGCTGGCAAAGTCGTCCACAAAGTCGCGGGTGCGCGTGTAGGTATGGGGCTGGAATACGGCAACCACGCGTCGACCGGGCCAGCCGCTGCGAACGGCATCGATTGTGGCGCGAATCTCGGTTGGGTGGTGCGCATAGTCGTCGATCACCAGCACGCCGTTGCGCTCGCCGCGATGCTCGAAACGACGGTACACGCCGCCGAAATCGGCCAGACCGTCACGAATTGTCTCGACGCTGATGCCACATCGAAGCGCCATGGCACAGGCAGCAAGGGCGTTTCGCACGTTGTGCTCGCCCGGCACGTGAAGCATGATCTCGCCACGATCCACACCGTTCACCGTCAGCATAAATGTGGTTGTACGTTGAGCATACTGAATGTTCGTCGCGCGCACCGTTGCATCGGCTGATGTGCCGAAGGTGACAACGACACGCGAGATCGACGGGAGGATGTCGCGCACACCTTCGTCGTCAATACAGACGCATGCCGTACCATAGAACGGCACCTTGTTGGTGAACTCGCAGAACGCTTCCTTAATGTCGTCGAGGTCGCTGTAGATGTCGAGGTGGTCGGCTTCGACGTTGGTGATGATGGCAATGGTCGGAAGAAGCTGGAGGAAGGACCGATCATATTCGTCGGCCTCGAGCACGATCCAATCGCCATGACCGAGTCGGGCGTTCGAGCCCCCTAACCCCTTAAGCTTGCCGCCAACAATCACGGTTGGATCCATCCCGGCCTTCATCATCACCAGACCGCACATCGACGTGGTTGTGGTTTTGCCGTGCGTGCCGGCGATTGCCAGACAGTACTTCAGGCGCGACACTTCGCTGAGCATTTCAGCGCGGCGAATGATCGGGATCTTGCGACCGATTGCGGCGCGCGTCTCGGGATTTGCTTCCGGACGCACAGCGCTGGAATACACCACCACTTCAGCGTCGCCCAGATGGTCTGCACTATGCCCCACGCAGATACGCGCACCAAGCGATGCAAGGTGATCGGTAACATCCGTGCGGTGCAGATCCGACCCACTCACGCTGAAGCCCTGCGATAGCAGGATTTCGGCGATGCCACTCATGCCAATGCCGCCGATGCCGACGAAGTGAATGTGTCGTACAGAAGAAAAGACCATGGGCGAAGTTACGGTAGCGGACTAACTCAGCATCTCTAAAAGCACAGGCAGCCAATGGTCCTCGGGAATGGATCCCATGGGGCGAACAAGTCGCTGTTTGTCCACCGAGCGAAGCTGATCGAGGAGGATGAATCCGTCAGTCTTCTCGAAGGTGACCCGTGGACGACACCCCAAGGGGTGAGACTTCGATGTGAGCGGAGCGATAATCACGCGGGGTAGCGCGGCATTCATGTCGCTGGGGGAGACAATGATGGCTGGACGTGTCTTGCGGACCTCAGTGCCGACCGTTGGATCAAGGTTCACCCACCACACCTCACCTCTGCGGTGCGAGGGCTTCGGCGACTTCATTCCCACTCCCATTCGGTGATGCCATCGTCGACGCGAATGCTCTCGAACTCGGCTGCATCGGGCACGACGGCGTCGAACCATCCCTTACGGACATCCTGCACGGCGCTGATGATGATACGATCATCGACGATGTCGATCTCTACGGTGTCGGTCATGTTGCACTCCTTCAGGAACGATGCTGGAATAAGCACGCCACGGCTGTTGCCGATCTTTCGTAAGGAGGTTTTCATAGGGGGTAACGTGACGCTGTGGGGAAGGAACAAATGTACGAACAATGTTAGTACATTTCCTCGCGTCGATCAGCGAAAATGTCGTTGATGCTATTGAACGACTTGTCTCGCGTCTGGTCTGGATGAATCTCGGCGATCACGACGGCGTCGGCCTCGGCCGAGGCGTCGGCGAGTACGTTTCCATTGTACCCATAGATGGCCGTCTGACCGTTAAACGACACGTCCTCGCCGGCGTTGTGTTCCGAGCCTGTGCGGTTAGCAACGGCCAGGTAGACCTTGTTCTCGAATGCGCGCACGGGCATGGCCATGCGCCAGATGTGCGTGACGAGGTTCGACGGACATACGATGAGGTCGGCACCGTCGAGGGCGAGTGCTCGCGCGCTCTCAGGGAAGCGCCAATCGTAGCAGATCATGGTGCCGATGGTGCAGTCGAGATGCTCGATGTAGTGGGTGAAGAAGCCACTGTTGCCGGGAGTGAACCCGAGGGTCTCCTTGTAAAACAGGTGGGTCTTGCGATAGACCAGCGGAGTTGGAATGCCCTTGCCGACGATGAGAGCTGCGTTATAGAGCTGTGAGCCGTCGCGCTCGGCGATGCCGCATACGACGACCTTGTTGTGCGTGGTGGCGGCATCAATGATGCGCTGATTGTGGATCCCTGTGTCGGGCGCGTGAACTGGCTCTGCAATGCGCGACACTTCATCAACGCCGAGATGGAAGTACCCGCATGTGGCGAGTTCGGGAAACACGATAACATCGGCGTCGATTGCTGCAATGTGCTCAACAATACGCTCCGTGTTGGCATCGAGGTTGCCAAACGTTGGGGCGAACTGGACGCAGGCGACGCGCATCAGAAGGTTGTCGTGAAACTGAAGATCGGCGTGTACGGTGTACCGCTGAGTCCGAGTGCCGTGCTGTTGCTCATTGCCGGAAGGATCGGGTCGGCGAGTTTGAAGATATGGCTGCTCAAGAGGTGCACGCCATAGGCAATGCCTGCGCCAAGAGCATAGCCGGCGATCACGTCGGTGAGGAAGTGCACACCGAGGTTCATGCGCGCGTAGCCCGTCCAGAGCGCCCATCCAACGGTTGGGACAATGACGTACCATTCCGGGTAGCGCAGGCTCATTGTTGTCGCAAACGCAGCCGCACCAGCGGCATGCCCCGATGGCATGGAGCTGAAGTACTTATCGTTGCCTTCTTCGCCGTTTACAATCATGCCTGCATACTTCTGGTACGGACGCTCCCGGTCGATAGCCATCTTGAGTCCGATCACAGCTCCATAGGTGATGCCAAGCGTGACGAATTGTTGCAGACCTGTCTCTGCCATATAGCGTCGGTCGGGCGATGGTGCATCGATCAACGATGCAGCGACGCCGTATACGTACATCGCCGATGGGATTGCAACGTACGCTGGCATTGCAGCATCCGAGACAAATCGCGATGAATTCTTCGTTGATTCGATCTTGTTGAGATCGTAACCGATGCGACCTTCCCAGCTAAATGGGTCGATCGATTGCGCCGACGCGGTGATGGATGCAAGAGCACAGAGGCTGATGAGAAGTGTCTTCATGCACGCAAATGTATGGTGCGACGTATTTTCGCACGTGATAAATGTTGCCATTGTTGGTGCCACGGGCCTTGTTGGCCGCACCATGCTCCGCGTGCTCGAAGAGCGCGCTACTCCACTTGCCTCGCTCACACTGCTGGCATCGGCACGTAGTGCTGGTACACAGATGACGTTTCGCGGCGAGACGCTCACGGTTGGTGAGCTTACGGCTGAGAGCTTTGCCGGAATCGACGTTGCACTCTTCAGCTGCGGCGGAACGCTCAGCACGCAGTATGCGCCGATTGCTGCCGCTGCGGGTTGTGTCGTGATCGACAACTCGAGCGCATGGCGTATGCATCCCGATGTGCCCCTTGTTGTGCCGGAAGTAAATCCGGCTGATGCATACACGCACAACGGCATCATCGCCAACCCAAACTGCAGTACGATCGAACTTGTGGTTGCCCTACAACCAATCATTCAACGATGGGGATGTCGCCGCTTGGTGGTAAGCACGTACCAGTCGCCGAGCGGTGCCGGACAGCAGGGGATGGACCAGCTTACGGCGGAAGTGGCCGGACGTGAGCCGGAGCGTCGTATCACGTCGCATCGTCTGGCAGGGAACACGGTGTTCCACACGATCAATGCGATCAACGATGCCTCGGAAGAAGAGCAGAAGATGATGCGCGAAACACGCCGCATCCTCCACATGCCAGACCTTGCCATGGCCGTGACGTGCGTACGCGTGCCTGTGGTGGGTGGCCATGGCGAGTCGATCGCGATCGAGACCGAGCAGCCGTGCACGCCCGACGAAGCGCGCGCGCTGCTTGCCGAATCACCTGGCGTGGTGGTGCGCGACGAACCACAGCGTAATGTGTACCCAACACCGGTCGAAGCCGATGGCACTGATCCGGTCTACGTCGGACGTATCCGTCGCGACGAAAGCGTCGAGCATGGTCTGCTGCTGTGGATCGTTGCCGACAATCTTCGCAAGGGCGCAGCAACCAATGCTGTGCAGATTCTTGAACTCCTTCAACACACAACATGAACTCCTACGTCGTGATTATGGCGGGCGGCTCCGGTGAGCGATTCTGGCCTTTGTCCCGCATGCGCAAACCGAAGCAACTTCTCGCGCTTACATCATCGTCGATGATGATCGAGGAAGCGATTGATCGTGTCTCGCCGCTGATTCCGCATGAGCGAATCCTGATCATTACAAGCGAAGTTCTCCAACAGCCATTAATTGACGCGCTGCCAGCAATTCCGTCCGAGAATGTGATTGCTGAACCAGCAAAGCGCAACACCGCACCGTGCTTAGCGCTCGCATGCAGTGTGATTCGTGCGCGCGAAGCCGGTAACGACGCGCTGATGGCGGTGCTCACGGCAGACCATTTCATCGGGAATGCCGATGCGTTTCGTGCTGATGTGTCGCGCGCGTTGACCTTCGCATCAACGTATGACGCGCTGGTGACGATTGGCATTCCGCCGACACGACCAGAGACGGGGTATGGGTATATCCATGTTGGCGAGCCAACGGTTGTACCTGGTGTGTCGCATGTTGTGGAGTTCAAAGAAAAGCCCGACGTCGCAACGGCACTCGATTACGTGCGAAGCGGACGCTACGTGTGGAACAGTGGTATGTTCTTCTGGCGTACCGAAGCATTGCGTGCCGCGATGATGAGCGTGCTTCCGGAAGTTGGAAATGCAATTGACGGACTCACCGATGATCTCGCAACGCAGAACACGCAGCATATGTCCGAGGTGTTTCATGCACTGCCCGACATCTCGATCGACTACGGCGTGATGGAGCGCTCACAGAATGTGCACGTTGTACCAGCGACATTCCCGTGGGATGACGTTGGCTCCTGGGATGCACTCGAGCGCATGCGTCCGCTTGATGCAACACGCAATGTGGTCGATGGCGTCGTTACAGTTGTCGATACCGAGGGTTCGATCATTGTCAACGCACACGGAAGTGCACACACGGTAACAACGGTTGGTCTGCGCGATACCGTGGTGGTTGTGACACCAGACGCCACCATGGTGTGTCCGAAGGACCGGGCGCAAGACGTAAAGCGTATCGTAACTGAACTCCGTGCAAAGGATCGTCATGACATCCTCTGAGGACGATATCCAACGAAGTGCGTCAGCGATCATCGCGCGTGCGTTCGACCTCGACATCGAAGAACACGATGCCTATAAGCGGATTCGTGAACAGGTACTCAATCGCATCATCGAGCTGCTAACGCGCAATCCCGAGAAACTCATGGCGATTCTCTACCGTATTGATGTTCCTGAGTCTGCTGTGTCGACGATCTTCGACACCGCACTGCCACCCGATGTACCGGATCAGCTAGCCGATCTCGTCATGGAACGTCAGATGGCGAAAGCTCGCACACGCGCGGAACACACGCGTGCCGCACAGAATGATACGCATGACGAACACGGAGATGCACGAGCATGAAGACTGCCTTCGTCAACATTGATTCGCTTGTGACCATCAACGCACATGGCGCGCATGAGAAGATCGGTGCAGCAATGCGCGACGTAGGTGAGATCCGCAATGGCGCAATCGTGTTCGACGATGTGATCCGTTGGATTGGTCCGTCGAGCGAGGTAGACGCACACCTTGATGCCGATACAGAGTTGGTCGATTGTTCGGGCAAGACGGTGATGCCGGGGTTCGTCGACTCACACACTCACATGGTGTTCGCTGGATCGCGCTCACATGAGTTCGCACGTCGTCTGGCCGGAGCGACCTATGCAGAGATCGCCGCTGAAGGTGGTGGTATTCTGACGACCATGCGCGCCGTGCGTGATGCGGATGTAGAGTCGCTGCTCGATGTGGGCGATGCGTTGCTGACGTCTGCGCTGAATCACGGTACAACCACTGCAGAAATCAAAAGCGGATACGGACTCGATGCAGCAAGTGAACTGCGGTTGCTCGAAGCAATCGGTGAGCTGCAGCGCGGACATGAAGCACGCGTCCTCGGTACGTTTCTGGGTGCACATGCCGTGCCCCCTGAATGGAAACACGATCCTGAGGGATACGTGAACTGCGTGATTAACGACATGCTCCCACGTGTCGCAGAGCAGGGTATTGCAACCTTCTGCGATGTCTTTGTCGATGCAGGGTTCTTCACTGCAGAGCAAGGCGAGCGTGTTCTCCGCGCCGGTATTGCACACGGACTGCGTCCGAAGATTCACGCTGACGAAATCGCGCTCGTGGGTGCTTCGCAGATGGCCGCACGCGTTGGTGCGATCAGCGCAGACCATCTCGAGCACAGCACGCTCGCAGAGATTACAGCGCTGCGTGATGCAGGCGTTGTGTGCACGCTGTTGCCGGGCACGGCGTACACACTTGGCTTGCCGTTTCCCGATGCGCGTACGATGATCGACAACAACGCTATTGTGTGTTTGGCGACTGACTGCAACCCGGGCTCGTCGTTCTCTGAGAACATGCAACTGATGCTCTCGCTTGCGTGCATGAACATGAAGATGAGCATCGAAGAGGCACTGGTGGCTGCCACGCTGCATGGTGCACGAGCACTCAACCTTGCGGCCCATTTGGGATCGCTTGAAGTAGGCAAGTGGGCCGACATCGTAGTCTACGACGTGCCGTCGTACAAGGACGTCGTCTACCACTTCGGCGTCAATCACGTTTGGAGCGTCTGGGTCGGTGGCAACGAAGTAGTCTGATAGCCGTCAACCGTGGTACTTTTGTACATGATTCGTCTGTACAATACCCTCACCAAGTCGGTCGATCCGTTTGTGCCGTTGCGCGATGATGGCGTTCGCATGTATTCATGCGGACCCACCGTGTATGATGTAGCGCATATCGGCAACATGCGTGCATTCCTCTTCCCCGATGTCTTGCAGCGAACACTCCGCGTGATAGGGGGCTACCCAGTCCACTGGGTGATGAACGTCACCGACATCGACGATAAGACGATTCGCGATAGCGCTGTTGGATCGCCACGGTGGCGACCAGAGATGGGCGAACAGACTGATGATCCGCTCGAGAATCTCCGTCGCTTCACATCGTTCTTCACACAAGAGTTTCTAGCCGATCTCGGCACATTCGGAATTGACGTTGCGCGCGTTGTGAATCCACGTGCAACCGACTACATCGCACAGATGCAACAGCTCACGCGCGACATTCTCGCTGCTGGCTATGCATACGTCAGCGATGGCTCGGTGTACTTCAATGTTGCAGCGTATTCTGCCAAGCACAGCTACGGACGCTTGTTCGCAATCGACACGCAGAACTTCCGCGAAGGCGTGCGCATTGATGCCGATGAGTATGATCGCGAATCAGTGAGCGACTTCGTGCTTTGGAAGGGACAAAAAGACGGCGAGCCTGCGTGGGATTTCGAGATCGACGGACAGAACATCCCGGGTCGTCCAGGATGGCACATTGAATGTTCTGCAATGTCGCAGGAGATCCTAGGACTTCCCTTCGACATCCACACAGGCGGTGTCGACTTGCGCTTCCCGCATCACGAGGACGAGCTCGCACAGTGTACAGCGGGCTATCACGTGCACGACCAGGCTACGTTCTGGATGCACAATGAATTCCTCGAAGTCGAGGGCAAGAAGATGTCGAAGTCACTCGGCAACTTCTACACCATGCGCGATCTCGTCAACCGCGGCATACAACCACTCGATGTGCGCTTTGCAATGCTGCAGGCGCATTACCGTGCGGTGTTCAACTTCACGTTTGATGGCGTTGCCGCTGCACGCACAGCACGCGCCAAGGTGCAAGACTACGTGTACGATATCGTGGAAGCAGCTGGTGATCACCACGCAGCAGCGTCTGACGGCGTTGGACGTCTGCTTCTTGATGCCGTCGGACAAGCCCTTGCTGATGACGTACACACACCACGTGCACTTGCTGCGCTCTTTGTGTTCGTGAGCGATCATCCTGCGCGGAGTCTCGCAGCAGCTGATGCTGCATCAGTGCTCGATGCGCTGCGTGCGATTAACGACGTGCTTGCTGTTGTGACCATTGGTGCGCGACCAGCAGTCGAGATCCCAACCGACATCCGTGAGCTCGCAGAGCAACGGTGGTCGGCTCGCACAGCAAAGAACTGGGCAGAGAGTGATCGCTTGCGCGATGAACTTACTGCGCGTGGCTGGACGATGAAGGATGGCAAGGACACCTACACGCTCGAGCTAGTCGACTAATGCGCGCGATCACCATCATCGGACGTGGTCGTGTGGGCGGGGCGCTTGAGCAACGCGCAACAGCTGTAGGCTATCACGTGAACGCGATCGGACGTGATGCGTTTGCGCTGTGGTGTACCAGTGATGTGTCGCTTGGTGATGTTGTTGTGATTGCGACCAAGGACGATGTGCTTCCGAACGTTGTGGAGGCGATAGCAAGTGCGCGTGCTGATCAGCTGCGCGGTGTTGTAGCGGTGCATGTTAATGGCTCGCTCGGGACGGACGTGTTGGAACCGATGCGGCAGCTCGGTGCATTCTGTGCGGCTGCGCACCCATTCCAAACGTTTGGATCGTCGGACCCAACGGCGCTCGACGGGATTGGATGGGGCGTTGAATCTGATGATGCAGCGTGGAGTGTTGTGCAAGAGTTGATCACATCACTCGGCGGTGTTCCATGGCGGTTCACGGAGATGTCGGATGATCGCAAGCGCCGCTATCACGCGGCTGCAGTTGCGGCATCGAACTTTACCTATGCCGCATACGAACTCGCACGGCGTCTCGCATCGGCTGCAGATATTCCTCAAGATGTGTTCCTTGTGCCCATTATGCAACGCACATTGCAAAACGCGGCTGGCGCATTGAGTCGCAGCGAACAATTCGCAATAACCGGTCCGATCATGCGCGGAGATGTCGACGCTGTGCGACGTCAGTTGGAATCAATTCCCGAGGAAGATCGCGCGCTGTATTGTCACCTCTCACGCGCGCTGCTTAACGTGGTTGCTCACGAGTGGAGCGTTGACCAACGTCGTGCAATGGAGCACGTGCTCGGCGGTTAACGTCCGACGGCTGTGCGCATTGCCGCGAGGTTGTCGCCAATCGAGCCAGAGAAGATGCCACTCCCTGATACGAGGATCGACGCACCGGCATCAGCAGCACGGCGTGCATTGTCGATCTTGATGCCACCATCGACTTCGATCTCAACGTGCGAAAACCCACGTGTATCGAGCCATGTGCGAAGGCGTTCACATCGAGGCAGGAACGACTCAATAAATGTCTGTCCGCCGTATCCCGGGTTCACGCTCATGAGCAGAATGAAGTCGGCATCTCCTGCTACTTCGAACGCATACTCAAGGGGCGTAGCAGGGTTGAGGACGAATCCCGCGCGCTTGCCCAACGTCTTGATACGATGCAACGTCCGATGCGCATGCGGCGTTGCTTCTGCGTGCACGCTAATCCAATCAGCACCAGCAACGGCAAACTGCTCTACTTGATGATCGGGATTCGTCACCATCAAATGCACATCAACCGGTAGCGTGCTCGTGCGTTTGATTGCACGGACAAAGTCCGGACCATACGTAATCGGTGGAACGAAATGTCCGTCCATCACATCGTAATGCAGTAGATCCGCGCCACCCTGCTCGCATGCGCGAATCGCGTCGCCCATGTTGAGGAGATCGCTAGAGAGAAGTGAAGGGGCGAGTTGGATCATGATGCACCGTGTGTGTCAGAATCGTTACCTGCGTCACCGTCCGCCGAAGGTGAGTCCGACCAGCACGCCATAGGGAGTGCGGCCACCCTCGTTCGAGTAGTGCGAACCAATAATCATACCATGGAGATTCACCCAGCGTCCAACCTGCCACGTGCCGGCAACACCGGCGACGGATGCTAGACCAAATGTGAGCGTTCGATCGGAGAAGACATCAAACCCCGTAATGCCGCGTGTCGAGCCCATGCCGAGTCCGGTCTGCACAAAGGCAAACGCGCCCAAGCGTTGATCTCCTGCGAACCACCACGTTGGACCCAATGTGACGGCCAACACGTCACGTTCCCACACGCCCATGGCACGAAATCCTACGCCAAACCACCAGCGACGATCATCGTCCGTAGCAAATGATGACATCAAGTTGAACCCACCATTCGGAAAATCCCGTTCCTGTGGCGTCCATGTGCGCATGATGGAGATCGTCGTAAACGAGCTTGCAGGGCCCCCTGTACCATCGAGTTCGTCCTGCGCGGTTACAGTCGGAGCGCAGAGCGCAACGACGGCTGTCAGGGTGATGATTATGCGAAGTATCAACATCATGCTGCAAAAATGCGTCATTCCGACATGCGCTCGGTATTTTTGCCGTCACGTATGGAACCAACCGCACAACCTCGCAAAATTATCCTGTCGGGTATGCAGCCGACAAACAACCTCACAATCGGACAGTACTGTGGGGCACTCCGCAATTGGGTGGAGTTGCAGCACCAGTACGACTCGTTGTTCTGTGTTGTGGATCAGCATGCGATTACGGTGCGTCAGGAACCAGCGAAACTGCGGAAGCGTACGCTCGACGTTGCTGCGATGTACATGGCTGCAGGAATCGACCCTGATGCGTCGACATTGTTTGTGCAGTCGTCGGTGCCCGAGCATACACAGCTCGCATGGGTTCTGGAATGCCTTGCCGGTTTCGGCGAAGTGTCGCGGATGACGCAGTTCAAAGACAAGAGCGCGCAGCATGCGGATAATGTCAACGTTGGACTCTTCACATACCCGGTGTTGATGGCGGCTGACATTCTGCTGTACAATGCAGATCTGGTGCCGGTGGGTGAAGACCAGCGTCAGCATCTCGAGCTTACGCGGAATCTGGCCGAGCGGTTCAACTTCCATTATTCGCCGACGTTCACCGTGCCGGAGCCATATATCCCAAAGGTCGGTGCGAAGATCATGTCGCTCCAAGAGCCAGAAAAGAAGATGTCGAAGTCGGACGCGAATGAGAAGGCGACCATCTTCCTGACAGATTCTGACGCGGAGATTCGCGCGAAGATCAAGCGTGCGGTAACAGACAGTGGTACCGACATCCGATTCGACGCCGAGCGTCGTCCGGGCGTTGCCAACCTGATGACATTGTATCACATCACAACCAGTGCATCGATCGCAGAGATCGAACAGGAGTTCGTCGGCCTCGGGTATGCGGAGTTTAAGGAGGCTGTGGGTGAGGCAATCGTTGCCTTCATTGCTCCCGTACGCTCACGCTATGAGCAGATCCGCGCCGATGAAGACACACTGAAAGCTACGCTTCGTCGTGGCGGCGAGCACGCGCGTGATCGCGCGCGAAAGACGCTGCGCAAGGTGTATAAGAAAACCGGATTCGTTGAACTGTAAGGAATCGCTCGACGATGCCAACCTATGACTACCTCTGCACCACGTGTGGTGCAACTATTGAAGTGTTTCAAGCAATGAAGGACGCACCACTCACAACATGTCCAGCGGATGTGTGTATTCAATCCGATCCCGGACATGGCACCGTCGAACGTCGCATCAGTGGTGGCGGTGGAGTGTTGTACAAGGGCGGTGGATTCTATCTCACCGATTACGTCAAGAAGTCGGGATCCGGTGGAGAGGGCGAATGACCCTTTCCCTGATACCGATGGGCGACGGTGCGTCGTCTGCCGGTGAACTTCTCAACGGACTCAACCCATCCCAAGCTGAAGCAGTACGCACAACGGAAGGTCCGGTGCTGATCATCGCGGGCGCCGGTAGCGGTAAAACGCGCGTGCTCACATTCCGCATCGCCTATCTGCTTCGCTCTGGTGTTAATCCGAACCATGTCCTTGCGCTGACTTTTACCAATAAGGCCGCACAGGAAATGAAGGAGCGCATAGCGCACCTCGTTGGATCGGGCACAGCACGCGGAATCTGGGCGGGCACGTTCCACTCCATGTTCGCACGAATTCTGCGTCAGTACGCTGATCGTATCGGCTATACATCGTCGTTTACCATCTACGACACCGACGATCAAACGGCGGCCATCAAGGCCGTGATGAATCAGCTCGGTGTATCGCAGCAAGTACTCCCGCCGAATGGTGTGAAATCGCGCATCTCCGGCGCAAAGAACTCGATGATCTCGTGGCAAGAGTATTCGCGAAATGCCGACTCTATTGCTGAGAAGCAGACCGGACAGATCTTCGAAGAATACGAAAAGCGCCTTGCGCAAGCCAATGCGATGGACTTCGACGACTTGCTGTTGAACACCATCAAGTTGCTTGAACATCATCCCGATGTGCTCGAGCTCCTGCAAGATCGCTTCCGATATCTGATGGTCGACGAGTATCAAGACACGAACCGTGCGCAGTATCACGTGGTGCGCATGCTCGCGCAGAAGTACCGACACATCTGTGTTGTGGGTGACGACGCGCAGAGCATTTACCGGTGGCGCGGAGCAGACATTCGCAACATCCTCGACTTCGAGCGCGATTATCCAGAAGCAACGGTGGTGCGCCTCGAGCAGAACTATCGTTCCACCAAAACGATCCTTGCCGCTGCCGACAGTGTGATTAAGCGCAATACAACGCAGCTCAAGAAGACGCTGTTTACCGATAATCCAGAGGGTGAGAAGATCACTGTGCTGGCATGTCGTGACGATCGTGAAGAAGCCGACATGATTGCGCGAGCTATCGCTGCGCGCGTAGCCAAGTATGGTTACTCACACAAGGACGTTGCGATTCTCTATCGCACGAATGCGCAGTCGCAAGCTCTTGAAGACGCGCTTCGTCGCTCCAACACGCCGTACCACATTGTGAGTGGCGTGAGCTTCTATAAGCGCAAGGAAGTCAAGGATGTCCTCGCATACTTGCGTTTGCTCGTCAACCCCAACGACACAGAGAGTATACTCCGCATCATCAACGAACCGACGCGTGGGATCGGTGCTACAACGCTTGAGCGTGTACAGGAATTCGCGCTACGGACGTCGACGCCAATCTTCGAGGTGCTGTCTTCGATCGAATCCGTGCCCATGATGCAGGCACGCACCATCAAGGCTGTGCAGGACTTCGTTGGCATTATCAAGCGCTATCAGGACATGCTCAACGAGCTAGCACCGGCGTCGCTTGCACAGGCATACATCGAAGCAACAGGGTTGCCCCAAATGTATCGCGTGCAACAGTCGGAAGAGGCGCTCGATCGATGGAACAATATCGAGCGGCTGCTCGACCACGTCGCCGAGCAGCAAGAGCTTGACGATCAGATGACGTTGGTTACCTATCTCGAGCAGATCTCGTTGCTCAGTGACGCTGATGATCCGCAGCTTGGTACAGAGCGCATCTCGATGATGACGATGCATGCTGCGAAGGGGCTTGAATTCCCGCTTGTTGTGATCGCCGGACTTGAGCAAGGACTGTTCCCGCTCGCGAAGGCCGAGACCGACATGTCGGAACAAGAGGAGGAGCGACGCTTGCTCTACGTGGGCATTACGCGTGCTCGCGAGCAGCTGATACTCGCCTATGCAGAACGTCGCTACCGCTTCGGCGAACTCGTCTTCTCACGTCCTTCGATGTTCCTCGGTGAGATCGACAAAGAAACGCTCGCCCCTTCTGCGCGAAGTATGGCCGGCTCGTCGCCATCTCAAACGCCGCAACGCAGTGGTGCATCACAGCAATCGCAACAACAGAGACACAATCCGTATGCGCAAGACGCAGGCGGATCATCGTATTCGCAGCTTCCGATGCCGAAGCGATACACAAGCGCATCGCAGCCAACCAAGCGCGGAGTGCAAGGTCCAGCACCAAGCGGTCCAACAACACTCAAGGTAGGACAACGCGTAAAGCACCCAATGTTTGGTAGTGGAACCGTCAGCGCAGTTAGCGGTACAGGGCAGTCCGAGAAGGCTACAGTGCTCTTCGATAACGGACAGCGGAAGCAGCTGATGGTAGCGTTTGCGCGGTTAGAGCAGTTGTAAATCACGCACATCTGAGGCGTTTTTCATGGCACAGCAGATGTCATGGATGTGCATGCTATGTCAAATGTTGTCGTACGTGTTTCTACCTACGTATTTGTGAGTATGTTTTCATCGAGACATCGAGTCTCGATTGCATATCTCATTTTCCAAGGTGGTTGTATGAAGCACGTTGCACTACTATTCGCCGTTGCGATCGCATGTGTGATTAACACGCAACAGGGGGTTGGACAAGTTGAGAGTTCTCAGCAGCTAATGACCGAAGAGCGCGGTTCGATTTGGGCGGCGCAGTCGATTCCGGTAGAGCAGGTACCGCTGAGTACGGGGAAGAAGATCCCGGTGGTGGCTGAGTATTCAATTCGCACATCGGCTGGAGTTTGTGAAGTATTCCTTGAGCGTGTCGTTGTCGCTGACCGATCAATGATTCAGGGGGCGATCCTGGGTGAGACATTTTACAGGCACATCTACACGGCGATTGCGCGCCATCATGCAGGAACGGGACTGTATCCATACATGTCTGAGCTCCCGGCTGTCTCGTCGCCAACATCAACGCACGTGTTCAAGCGTGGGATGATGATGTCGTGGATTACTGAAAAGGGCGGTGGGAAGCTCTCGATCCAACCACATCCAACATCAGCACTGTGTGCGAGCTCGTACGCGTTTCACGTGAGCGACAACGCCGTGCACGCGACAAGTTTCGGCACTGTTTACAACGTCAAGCACATGCCAGAGCAATCTGTGTCGGAGGTACGCTAATGTGCATACCCACATGATGCGACACGCGTACGTCTGCACGTGGGAGCGACACAATAACAGTCGTTCCCACGTGTTGGACGGAGTGAAGAGTGAGGATGCCTCCGTGAAGTTCCGTTAGCCGTTTCGCAATCACCAGACCTAGTCCGACGCCTTGCTGTTCCTGCTGGTTCCTGCGAAACTGCCGATAGGGTCCGATCGAAGCACATTCGTCATCCGACATCCCAACACCCGAGTCGGTCACGCGAATGGTGTACGATGTATCGTCCCAGTCCATAGCTACGCAGATAGGCTTGCCAGAGTCACTAAATGCACACGCGTTGTCGACGATTTCCCCGACGATGTTGCCGAGATATTGAGGCAGTATTCGTGCGGTGACTCCATGACAGATGTTGTGTAGGGTAACATCAGAGCCACGCTCTCGTGCAAGGGTGCGCTCCCGCACGACATCGCTGATCACACTTCCTGCGCAAGGCGTAGAATACTGCCGCATGCGCTTAACATGATAGGGGCTTTCGCCAAGCGTCTCAAGTTGAGCAAAGAGCAGGAAATTGTCGGTGATGCGGAGAAGCCGTCGCGCCGAGCGAAGAATGTCGCTAGTGGATTCTTGGATTTCCTCAGACGTCATGTCGCTGGCGTGATCTTGGAGCATTGCCGATTGTCCGATGATGTCCGTTAGCGGAGTGCGATATTCGTGCGGCAGGGCATAGAGCAGCGATACTTGAGCTTCAGAACCTCCCGTTGCTACATCCGTTGTTGAATGCTCGTACAGAGCTCCTGTAGGCTCCGACGGGAATTCCAGCGGTACGTCTGCAGAGTATTCGTCCAGGAGAAGGATCGGCGTGTCAACATCTAGCCCATGTATGCACAAGCGTTCACGGATCGATCCGTGGTCGCCGACCTGTGCACCTATGACGACCGCCGCTACACGCTTTCGCGTAACGATCGATTCCGCTGCTGCAACGTCTTCAGCAAATAGAACTGCAACATGCTGCTTGCTTAGAGCCTCAGCGAGTCGAATCCGGCGCTCTGGGTCGGACTCGACGACGAGCATTGCGCGTGGTTGTGGGTCCATTTCACTAGCTGGGGTTGTGTTACAAGTGGTTGGCAGTTGCAAAGTATCGGTGGGCGTTGTCAAAACAGGAACGAAACACCTCGATTTGTTACATCGGTATTTTGACGTGTTTTGGTCGTATTCGGGGTCCTGGATTGCGGCAGTCGGGGTCGTGATTCTGTGTGTTTTGGGTGTAGTATCGAATGTGCGCGCACAGCAGATTTCCCCTTTATTACAGGCTAGAGAGGCTCCATACGGACGTGGAATCGAGTTCGGTGTAGATAAGATTACGAACACGTTTGTATGGGTCGGGAATGCCGATATCGGGGTGCAGACCGAGGTCGGATTTCTTCGATTTGTTAACCAGTACAGATCGTCTGCGTTCCGTACAAGTACGCTCGCAACGCGCGATGATCAAGTCTGGCAGGGCTCTTGGTTACATCCATTGAGCTCGACACTACAGGCGATAGTGCGCCAGGGGTGGATTGTTTCCTCGGATTCGAGGAGTATCGGACTGAATGAGCTAGAGCGACTCAACGTTGCGGGAGGGGTGCGATTTGCCCCTGACGAGTCGATATGGGTCGAGGTGCTTGCCGGTGCGGAACGTTCGTCGCAGCTGGGGGTAACGGCTTCGGGCCCCCTGGCAGGGATCAGCGGACGGATTATGGATCTGGATGTCGATCAATGGGTGATCTCGGCAGACGGCATTGCCGACTGGCAGCGACTCGATGCGCAGCGCCAGAACTCCGACCTAGAGGTTCGTACGAGTCTCTCGCGTTCGTTGTCAGAGGGGTCTACGCTGCGCCTCTCGGTCGAATCGATCAATCTCGGACGCCAGTTTTTTACTACGCTTACGCAGAATGCGGTCCTTGATGTGGAACAGCGTTCCGAGCGTCGCCTCGCCGCCAGCGCCGACATCGTATACGCAGTAACGGATGCGCTCTCAGTGAACCTGCGATCGTCGATCACATCTGGAGCTGTCGACCGCGCATACGCGACGCCTGTGGCAGCACTGCCACTCAGTTTCGTTGAACGTCAACTCCGCGAGTTAGTAGTCGATATTGAGGGCTACATGACGGTTGTTTCGCGCACAGTGACAGTCACTGGTGGTGGATCGATCTTCCAGCGGAGCGAACTCAATGGCGTGCAGAACGTCCATGGTGCGTCCGATCAGGACGTGCAAAGTGTTCGATTGCAGGAGCTGCAGCGCGATAATCAGACGCTGCGAACGCGCTTGTATGGATCGGCCTCGTGGCTCCTGACGCCACGTGATACACTCCGCGCTGATGTAACGGGATGGTTGGTGCGGTATGATACCCCAAGTGCAACCAATGATGATGACCGTGACGAGCTCGCAACAGTTGCGACGCTGTCATATGGCGTTGCTCTGAGTTCCTCACTCTCAATGAATCTGAGTCTCTCCGGACAGTATCTGCATTTAGTGTTCTTGAAAGCATCACGAAGTGCGCTTAACAACGTGAATCGCGTTCTGCGCCTCTCGCCGTCGTTCATCTTCACCACGCAGCACGTCCAGCTTCGTCCGCAGTTCGAAATCCTTGCGAACTACACGGCGTATGATTTCGAAGGAGTCGCATCATCGGTGCGGTCGTTTTCGTTTCGTCAGCTCTCGTATCGCGATTCGATTCGCGTCCGCCTCTCGCCGACGCTGTCGGTTGAAGCTCCGCTCCTCTTCCGATACTTCGAGCGTGCCACGCTTGTATGGTCGAGCTTTGCTGAGCGTCCAGAAACAGGAAATCTTGAGTACCTCGCGAAAGTCCTTATTTTTTCGGCCCCTTCGCAGGCTTGGAGTGTTGGTGCAGGCATACGCCTGTACACGCTGGAACAAACATCCCTGCTGGTGGGCGGGCTTAATGGATCGACGAAGTCGATTGGGCCCGAAATGGCACTCCGGTACACCACGCCTGGTGGGTCGACACTTTCACTTTCAGGTTGGTACGAGTTTCAAACGATCAATGTCTCTCAACGACGTGAACTACCGAATCTTTTGTTGCGAACGGTTGTTCGCCTGTAGCGCATGAGTAGCCGACATACATACGCACTTCGTGTGCCGAGTGAGCGACAGAGCATCGCTGTTGTGGGCCCCTTCCTCGAGTCGATTCAGGAACTTGTGCGTCTTGGACCGCAGCGGCTGCATGATCTGCATGTTGCGATTACCGAGGCTGTGAACAACGCCATCATACACGCCCACGGATGTCGTGGCGATGTGATGGTCGATGTTGAGGTGCACACCACCGATAGCAATGTCACGATTGTCGTGCGTGACTACGGTATGGGATTCGACCCGGATCAGGTGCCCGACCCACGACTTCCAGAGAATGTTCTTCGTGAGGGAGGTCGAGGTGTCTTTCTCATTCGCCAACTTGCTGATGCCGTTGAATTCCGTCCGGGTGATCCCGGGATGCATGTTATGATCACGTACAACCTCCCAGTATGATGCTTCTCCTCTGTGCACTTGCACTCGTTACACTCGGCGAACCACGTCCGTTTCCAGCAGATGCTGATGCGCGCTTTACACGTATGCGCGCCAGTCAACACATTGAGGTGCTCGCTGCCGATTCGATGAAGGGGCGAGACACTCCATCGCGGGAACTCGAGATGTCTGCCGAATACATCGCCCAGCGATTTCGCGATCTCGGCCTGGAGCCGGTTGGAGGTTCGTACTTCCACCACTACAATCTGGAGCGACTCGATCTCCAACTCCCGTGCACCGCGACGATTTCTCGAGGCAATCGCACGCTTGATGCAACAATCAAAACTGACTTTATGCCATTTGAAGAAACAGGCGACGCGACGCTTAGCAATGCGCCGATAGTGTTCGCTGGGTTTGGCATCACAGCTCCCGAGTATTCATACGATGATTACGCATCGATCGATGCCACAGGAGCCGTTGTTCTGATTCTTCGTGGTGAACCTGAGAACGCCGATACATCGAAGTTCCGTGGCAAGCAGTTCACATGGTACAGCACATTGCGATCGAAGATCGAGAATGCTCGCAAGCACGGCGCAGTGGGCATCATGGTAGTCGATGCGATCCGAGCACCACGCAAGCCCTTCGTGACGGGTTTCCCATGGGCATCGGTTAGCAAGAACTCGAAGCGTGGCGATTCACGTCCATTGCAACTTCCAGATACAACGCGCTCACTCCCATGCGTACACGTCGGCGAACGTGTCGTCGAATTCCTGCTCGACTCTGTTGGTGCCGTCAAGGCATTGACGCTGCAACTCGATTCAACTCTCGCGCCTGCATCGCGTGTACTTCCAGATGCACGGTTCTCGTGCGTTGTCAAGATTGCCCGCGAGCAAGTTCCCGTGCGCAACGTCCACGCACGACTTCGTGGTGCGCGTGTTCCGCACGAGTATGCTGTAATGGGAGCGCACTATGACCACATTGGTGTGAGTAAGCTGGGTGATAATCCGGATACCGTGTTCAATGGTGCTGATGATAATGCGTCGGGCACAACAGGATTGCTGATGGCCGCCGAAGCACTCGCAACATCGTCGCAGCGTACAGACCGTAGTGTTGTGTTCGTTGCGTTTTCTGGGGAGGAAAAGGGACTCCTCGGCTCTCGCGCCTATGTTGACGCATCGCCCTTGCCCCTTGACTCATGCGTGGCAATGGTGAACATGGATATGATCGGTCGCTGCGAAAACAACAAGCTCTCGATCGGCGGCAATGAACGCTGTCCGGACATGATCGCAATCAATGAGCAGGAAAATGCCGCGCTTGAACGTCCTATGACGCTTGCCTATGATATCGAGCGGTACTTCTTCCGCAGTGATCAAGCTTCATTCGCACGACGTCGCATCCCGGTGATCTTCTTCTTCACTGGCGAGCATGCAGACTACCACAAGATCACAGATCATGTCGAGAAGATTAACCTCGACGATCTGAGCAACATCGCACGACTTGCAACACGCGTGACATGGCGTGTAACACAGCAGCCACGCACGCGCTACGTACCAGGCGGCTTCGAACGTTAACGCGGCATCAGCTGCTCGATATACTTTGCAAGCATATCGAACTCGAGATTTACTGGGTCACCCACGGCGAGATCACGCAACGTGGTTACGGCGAGCGTGTGCGGGATGATGGCAACCTTCAGCAACGTGTCTGTGAGGTCGGCAACAGTGAGTGATACGCCGTTGATGCACACTGAGCCTACAGGGATAAGCCACTTGCGATAGGATGCAGGGAATGCGATCCAGATCTCCCAACGTCCGTCGCTCGTGATGATCTCGTGTACGGTTCCCGTCGTGTCGACATGTCCCTGCACGAGGTGTCCGCCTAAGCGATCTGCCATACGTACGGCGCGCTCGAGGTTGACGTGTGATCCTTCACGCAGTGTCCCGATGCTTGTCTTTGTGAGCGTTTCCGTGATGACGTCAACAGCGAAACTTGTTGCATCGTGTTCGACAACTGTGAGGCAAACACCTTGCACGGCGACGCTGTGATCGATCGCGAGATCATCCATGATGCGCTCGGCTGTGATGCGCAGACGAAGCTTGCCATCGTGCGGCGTGCAAGAAGTAATCGTACCTGTCTCTTCGACGAGCCCTGTGAACATGGTTAGTTTCCGCGGATAAACGCACGAATGCGACTGATGTAAATGTCATAGCCAAACGTCTGCGGCACTCCTTCGTGTTCCGCTCCGTCGACCTTAATGAGTGTCTTTGGCTGGCGTGCCACGTCGTAGATGCGTTGCGCATGTACGTCGAATGGGATAAACGTGTCGCCACCGCCATGCAGCATCAGGAGTGGACATATACGCTGCTGTGCATAAAGCACGTTGTTGTACTCGCCCTTCAATAGATACGAACCCGGAATGTTGAGTAGCGTCCCAGTTTGGATGAGTGCTTCACCTGAGGCGAATATCGACTCCGTGATCACGCCGCGTGCACTGTGTAAGCGCGCTGCAGCATACAGTGCGGGAAAGCCGCCCAGCGAGAAGCCGTAATGGTAAATCTGTGTTGTGTCGACATCGCTACGTCCACGCAGGTATGCAAGCACCGCTGTGACGTCCTCGATCATAGAAGCTTCGGAGCTCGTGCCGGTACTTTTGCCGAACCCGCGGTAGTCGTACACCAATACATCTGCGCCAGTCTTGTAGAGCAACTCAACGCGGTCCCAGTAGTACTGCATGTGTCCGTAGTTGCCATGGTGATACACAATGGTTGGGTGAGGTTCGACACGCAAGGAGTCGGGTTGCTTGATGAAGTATCCGTAGATCGTTGCATCGCCGGAAGTAAGCGTGAACACTTCGCGCTGTGAGGGGGCGATCACTGAATCGGCAAGCGTGTACTCTTCGAGCACACGTGAATTGAACAGAAAGCCGTCCATGGTGCACGACGTCAATGTGATGCCCATGATGAGCGCAAAGAGAACATGGTTCATAGACGGAGTGCTCCTGCAAGAAAAATTCCGAATGATCCTTGTCCACTGATTGACGAGATGCCCTCGAGTATGCCGCTGTGTGTATCGTGATTCGCTGCTTGCCAGATGCATTCGAGTTGCAGTGAGATCATGTCTGATGCTGCGAAGCTGTATCCTACAAACGGACTCACAAACACGGAGCTCGGTGTCCATTGCGCAGTCGCATGTGTGCCAACATACACGAGGTCGCGCTCACGAACAGACCACGAGGCATTTGCTGAAAGCGATGGATAGATGCGCGGCTTGGGTTGGTCGGAGAGTTGTACAAATCCATATGCTCGCACGCTTCCGGTAATCTCCGGCGTCCATCCATCACCGCGCACCACGCGTGTGCTTGCACCAACATCGACGCCTGCTACAGCGAATGCCGCCATTAGGAGGTGGAGATTGCCGTGCAGCGTCACACCATCGGAGATGCCATGGAGCACGCCTCCTGTCAGATACGGCGTGATCACGGTCGGTGACTTGCCGGGCACAACCGGACCGCCCAGGGATGCTGTAATGGCTGTTGTGTGTGCAGGAAGAACACGGACGGGCTGTGTGGCTCCGCAGCCGATGAGAATCCACGACAGAGTTATCGTAGAAATCATGAGCCAACATTTGGTTGAATGCCGACATGCAATCATATTGAGTCCCATTGTCGTGATGCCCAGCAAAGATACGTCCGCTTGATTGGCCCCTTACCTATGACATCATGGATTTCTTCGACACCCGAAACAGTCTTCCACGATGTGTGTGCGGCACAATCGCGTGACGTTCGTATCGCAGCTCTGCCCAGTATCCCAACGCTCATCATCGTGCCGACGTCGCGTCAGCGCGAGGACGTACTGATTCAGTGGGCGCGCGCGCACGGACGTGGAGAACCGCCGACAATCATGACAATGGCCGGTTTGTATCGTGCACTTGCTCCGCAGGTGCTGGAGATTGTGCCGCGGATTCTTCCTGACAGTTCCGTCGAAGTGCTCCTGCAGCACGCAATGGATGTGTGCGATCTGCCACGCGGATCGGTTCGCCTGCGCGCATCACGCATCGTGCGCTGGGCGCAGGAACTTCGCTCGCCAGCATGGCTGCGTGATGCGGCTGCACGTCATCCATCCAATCGAGGGGCTCGACAGCTTGCAACAGCCGCACGGATTTGGGAATCGTATGAAGATCTGCTCGGTTCGCGCGCTGCAGATCGCGGCACGTATAGTCGTCGCATCGTCGATGGCGTCCGAGTCTCGAATTGCAACGCTCTACGCGCACCGTCGGGTGATGCGATATCGCACTGCCTTGTGATTGATACACATGGTGTGACTGGAGTTGATGCGGAATTGCTGCAGTCACTTGCAACGTCGGGATGGGACATCGCAGTACAGTTCGCGCCCGAGGTACCGTCGCTTGATGACGAACGTGTATCGCGCACCGAACGCGACATGCAGTGGTTCGTCGCCCAGGGATGGCATATCGGAGCACATCGTGCTGTTGCGCTGCCTGAGAGTGAGCGCTGCATCGTGCCGTGCACGACACGTGCTGATGAAGTACGACGTGCTGTTGCGCTATGCAAGGAAGCCGCATCGAAGGGGGTTGCGTGCACGTCGATGGCAATCACAGTCCCCGGCGATCAACGCTATGTCGATCGCCTTCGTCAAGCCTGTGCAGAGTCGGGTGTGCCAGTACACACCGGATCTACACAGTCGCTTGCACTCACACATACTGCATCGCTGTTGCATGCTTGTTGTCGTGTGCTGACAGGTGGCTGGTTGCGGGAGGATGTCGAGCGTGTTGTGCGAGAGCCGCTCGTGCGCGACCTTGTGCGCAACGGACCTGCCTTGCTTGTGATTGCACGCGAGGAACGGATTGTCGGCGGCGGTGGCGTTGATGAGTGGGTTGCTCGCATCGAACAACGACACAGCGATATGCGTGCGCTCGCAGAACGGGAAGGCGACGACAACGATCATGCGAAACGTAATGCAGGGCGGTATGCATATGCACTGCGCACTCTACGAGATCTGCGCGTAATGCTCGATGCACCGACTCATGGCATGATGGATGTTGATCGGTTCGTTTCGATTCTTCTGACGCGGATTGCGGTAGGGATTGATCTTGAGCAACGGAGCGCAGAGCACGAACCGTGGGCGTTCGCAGCGATACGCGATGCGTGCTCTGCCTACATGGCGGTGCACCGTGATCACGAACTGCCGGCGTGTTCATTTGCGACGCATTTGCACCGGTGGTGGACAATCATTCGTGCTACGGAAGTAGCGAGTACGGAGCGCGCTCGCATGGGCGTGCGCATTGTGCGTCCAGCAGAGTTGCGCGGCATGGCATATGAGCTTGTGGTTGCTGTTGGTTGTATTGAAGGCGAGTATCCCCGCACGACGGTAAATCAACTCGATGAAGACGTCGTGCCCGATGTGCAGCGTCATCTCACATGGGAATCACTTGCAGATATTGCCTTCGCCGTTGCGCCCGGTGGTACGTTGGTGTGTACGTATCCGACAACACTCGATGGTTCGCCAGTGCTGCCATCAACGCCACTGGATGCACTGGGTACGCTTCGCGTTGGTTCGTCGCGATGGAGGAGTGCTGATCCCGATGTGACATGTATTGTGCATCCACGTGATCTAAGGGTAAATCCTGCACATGCACCTGTGATGCGCACCTCACAAGATGGTGATGTGCGTATTCTTCTTCATGAGGAAGCTCAGCGAGTGCTCCAAGATGATCTTGCACGCCCCATTAGTCCGTCACGACTTGATGTTGTGATTCAATGTCCGTACAGATTCTTCGCTCAATCGCTATTGCGACTGGACGATCTCGACATTGATGACGTGCGACTCTCGCCCCTTGAACGCGGAAATCTACTGCACGACATTGTTGACCGTTGGTACCGTCGACTTCGCACTGTGGCAGATGTCGAACTCACACAGTCGGGACTGAGATCGGCAGCGATTAACCTCCTCAGCACTCCTTTTGACGAACAATGGCATCTGCTCAGAAAGGTTGTTGATGAGGTGCTCGAAGAGCAATCGCATGTGCATGCATTTGCACCTGTGGAACGTCGAGCACTGATAGGGGACGATGCCACGCCTGGCTTGCTGAAGCGATGGCTAGCTCTTGAACGCGACGATCAACAGACGTCTGGGTTTATGCCCGTGTTGTTTGAGCAGGAGATCGAGATCGAGATAGAACTCCCAGTCGATGACCGCACCGTGCGTGTCCCAGTGAAGACACGAATTGATCGCATCGACATCCGCGAGGTGCAAGGGGCTCTCCATGTCGCAGTCGTAGACTACAAGAGCTCGCTGTCAGGGTCGTTTTCGACGACGAATGTTCATCGCGGTCTTGCCTCGCAGATGCCCATGTACCTCGCTGCAGTGCGTACGTGGTTCGCACATCACGGAATAGATGTAGCACCGGAAGCTGCCGTGTATCGTGCCTTTGGAACAGCACTGCAAGCACCTGATAAACTCGAACGTCGAGTGGTGCTCGCCGATATGGGGTCGCCCATGGTGCAGCTTGTGAGCAAGCGTGCAAAGGCTGTGCATACGCCATTGTTGGAAACACTTGATTCAATTCTGCAGTTGCTGCAACCTGGAGTTGAGCAACTACAATCGGGAATGTACCCTGTACGTCCACTCAAAGCCGCGTGTGATACATGTCGTGTAACACACGTCTGTCGGAAGGATCATTGGGGAATATTGGTCGCCACCACAGTCGAGGAAGAATGCCATGACGAAGAAGGGTAAGTCGTTTCAAACGCTCACACCAGCGCAACTTCGCTGGACGTGTCCCCACGCGCAGCTGCCGTTTACAACAACAACCAAGCAGGTGAAGCCACTCAAGCGCATCGTCGGACAAGATCGCGCCATCGAGGCAATAGAGCTTGGAGCTGGTATCCGGAGTCAGGGATACAACATCTGGGCATCCGGTGTAGTTGGCACAGGGCGAATGACAACGATTAGGCAGATTCTCGATGATCGAAAAGATGAGCGTGCGCACCTGTATGACTTCGCGTACGTGAACAACTTCCGTACGCCGGATCAGCCGGTACTGTTACGCTTCGCTGCGGGTGAGGGGCGTGTGTTCGCCCGCATGATGGACGAGGCAATGACCGTCGTGCGTCGTCGAATACCGCTGCTCTTTGAGGATGAACAGTTTCAAACTGAACGAAAGGGCATCATTCAACGATTCCAGCAGCGTGAGCACAAACTCGTTGGTGAGTTCGATGCAAAGATCCGACCCTCCGGGTTCGTTGTCGGTACGCTACAGGAAGAGGGGGGTGCAACGCAGACGGAGGTGTTCCCAGTGATTGACGGGAAGCCAGTTGCAATCGATGAACTCGACGACCTAGTCGAAGCAAAGAAGTTGACAGTCGAACAGGCAACCGCTCTTCAAACTGCGTATGAGCGGTATCGCGAGGAACTCAACGAAATCGGACGTCGGTCGATGCGAGTGATGGTTGATTTCCGCAAAGAACTTGCAAAGCATGATCAAGCGGCGGTTGGTATTCTGCTCAACGGCATCTTTGAAGATATCCGTACAAGTTTTCCTCGAGATCGCGTTACGGAGTTTATCTCTGGGTTGACAAGGTTTATCCTCGATCACATTGAGGAGTTCGTGCGTGTGTATGCAGCCAAACTCAATAGCATGGTCGACGAAGCAACGGAAGAACTTGGACGTCAGCTCGAGCGAATGTCAGTAGTGAATCTGATTCTCGACAATTACGACACGAAGATCGCACCGATTATCGTTGAGACGTCGCCGACGTATCAGTCGCTCTTCGGTACAATCGAACGTCGTGTTGATGCGCGTGGCTTTACCGTAAGCGACGTATCCCACATCCGTGCAGGCTCCCTGCTTCGTGCTGATGGTGGTTACATCATCCTCAATGCGATGGATGTCCTTGCAGATGCTAACGTTTGGGCCGCTCTCAAGAAGGTCATCCTGTATGGACGTCTCGACATTCAGCCACTGGATATGCAGTTTCAATTGAACACGATCAAGCCAGATTACATTCGACTTGACGTGAAGGTCATCCTACTCGGTGATCCGGCTGTTTACCTCGCGCTCTGGGCGGCTGACGAAGACTTCCATAAGATGTTCAAGGTTCATGCAGAGTTTGATGACGAAGCACCACGCACACGTGAAATGATTCGCCATTACTGTGGCTTTATCTCGCAGATTGCAACGGAGGAATCACTCCTTCACTGCGATCGCGGCGGAGCGGCAGCCATCATTGAATGGGCCGTTGCATTTACCGACACCAGCACGAAGATCAGCCTGCAGTTTGCCTATGCAGCGGACCTTCTGCGCGAGGCGTCACACTTTGCACGGATCAAGGGATCGCGCGTTGTGCGTCAAGAGCATGTGCGTCACGCAGTAGCGATGCGTCACCGACGAAGTAGTCGTGCGGATGAAACGATTCGTGAGAGCATCAAGAAAGGTACGTTGCTCATCGATACGAAAGGCGCACGCGTAGGACAGATCAACGGCCTCACAGTGTACAGCAGTGGTATTGTCTCCTTCGGCAAGCCGGCGCGGATTACCGCAACCGTTAGTGCTGGGAATGCGGGCATTATCAACATCGAACGTGAAGTTGCGATGAGCGGATCGATCCACTCAAAGGGCGTACTCATCCTCTCAGGACTGCTCCGTACGTTGTTCTCACGACGACAGCACATGTCGTTTACAGCTAGTATCGCCTTCGAGCAGAACTATGGTGGGGTAGATGGGGACAGTGCATCTGCGGCGGAGATGATTGCGCTTCTGAGTGCCATTTCGAATATCCCAATCCGTCAAGATCTCGGTATCACGGGTAGCATCAACCAGAAGGGCGACATTCAAGCGATCGGTGGCGTGAACGAGAAGATCACGGGCTTCTTTGAGGTGTGCAAGGACAAGGGGCTTAGCGGCTCGCAAGGAGTCGTGATTCCGATTCAGAACGTCAACGATCTCATGCTCAGCGATGAAATCATCGATGCTGTGCGTGCGAAGAAGTTTCACATCTACGCGATTGAACGCGTAGAAGAAGCTGTTGAGCTGATGATGGGTGTGCCCGCTGGCAAGATTCACAAGGATGGGCACTTTGCCGATGGCACAGTCTTCGGCAAGGTGCAGCATAATCTAGATGTACTACACGAAGCGTCGCGCACGAAGTAAGCGTATGTAGCAATCAGTGACGGAAGTGGCGTGTGCCGGTGAAGATCATTGCGAGTCCCTTTTCATTTGCGGCCGCGATGACTTCTTCGTCGCGAACAGAGCCGCCTGGTTGGATCACGCACGATGCACCTGCTTCGGCTGCCTGCAGGAGTCCGTCGGCAAACGGGAAGAATGCATCAGATGCTACTGCACATCCGGCAAGATCAATGCCTGCATCCGCAGCCTTGCGCACAGCAATGCGTGCGGAGTCGATGCGCGACATTTGTCCAGCACCGATAGCGAGCGTGCGATCAGCGGCTGCGTACACGATTGCGTTGCTCTTGACGTGCTTTGCAATCTTCCATGCGAAGAGCATTGCCTTGTGTTGGTCTGGTGTTGGTTGCGTTGCGGTGACAACACGAAGGTCTGCCTCGTTGAACAGCTTTGTGTCGCCATCTTGCACAAGAAAACCTCCGGCGACCGAACGAACGCTAACGCGTGATGCAGTACGGAATGCCTGCATGTTGACCGTCATCAAGCGACGGTCCTTCTTCTTGGTGAGCTGAGCGAGTGCTTCTTCTGTGTACGACGGCGCAATCAAGACTTCCGCGAAGAGCGAGTGAATTTCGTTGGCCATTGTGATGTCGACTTCGCGGTTCATCGCGATGATGCCTCCGAACGGACTCACAGTGTCAGTCGCAAATGCCTTTGCATAGGCCTCGACGAGCGTTGCTCCCGATCCTACGCCACATGGGTTATTGTGCTTAACGATGACTACTGTAGGCTCGTCGAACTCCATGCACAATCCCATCGCCGCATCGATATCGAGGATGTTGTTGTACGAGAGTTCCTTGCCATGGAGCTGGTTCAAGATCGATGTGAAGCTTCCGTACAGCATCGCCTGTTGATGCGGGTTCTCGCCATAGCGTAGGGATTGATCGCGACGAAGAGGGATGGCTGATTCGTTGAGGAATCCGTGTGCCCCTTGCTCGGCGAACCACTGTGTGATACGTGCATCGTATTGCGCTGTGTGTGCAAAGGCCTCCATGGCAAGCTCTGTACGCAGAGGCATTGTTGTTGTGCCGTTGGCGCGTAGTTCTGCAAGGACGTCAGCGTAACGCGATGGATTAACGATGATCGTCGTGTGGGCGTGATTCTTCGCCGATGCGCGCACCATCGCAGGTCCGCCAATGTCGATGTTCTCGATAATCTCTGCCGGCGTCGCGCCTGCACGAGCGACTGTTTGCTCGAACGGATAGAGGTTCACGACTACAATGTCGATCTTCTCGATTCCGTGCTCGTTCATCTGCGCGACATGCTCTGGGTTGTCCATTGCCGCCAGCAAGCCTCCGTGGATCTTCGGGTGGAGGGTCTTGACGCGACCATCCATGATCTCGGGAAATCCCGTCAGATCGGAGACCTTCGTGACGGGGACGCCAGCCTCGGCAAGAGCCTTTGCCGTTCCGCCCGTGCTGATACAGCGGATGCCCAGAGCGTGCAGTTCTTGGGCAAATTCAACAACACCAGTTTTGTCGGAGACGGAGATGAGTGCATTCATAGCACAAAGATACCGCAACGATTTCGACCGATGGGTCGGTCATCGTATGTTTGTACGACTGGACCATAGACATCAATCTATCACCAATTGAAGTGGAGACCTCGTGGCAACAGCACTTGATAAGTCTGTGATCACCTGCGACATGGAAGGCATCGTTGAGACCTTCAGCGACGGGGCGCAAGTGATGTTCGGATACTCACGCGAAGAAACGATTGGCAAGGTGCGTGTGAGTGATTTCTCGCCGGGCGAAATCGTCTTGCAAAACCTCGGTGGCTGGCTCGCTACCGCAGTGAAAGAAGGCGAGTGGGTTGGTCAAACAAATTTCCGTCGCAAGAACGGCGAACTGTTCGGCGCACAGATCCGCATCACGCCGACCTTTAAGAACGGCGTGCAGATTGGCTTCTGCGGAGTCACCGAGGAGCTCGATAGCACGGTTGATGTCCCGATCAAGGGATCAACCAAGTTTGTGAAGTGGCTGGTCGTAACGCGTGCGCCGTTCCTCACAGCGGCACTCACGCCGTGTTTTATCGCGCTTGCCTACGTTGCAGGTGTGCTTGATCACAGCGTGAATGTTCTCAATGTGGTCTTGGCGTGCTTTGGTGTTGCACTCCTTCACCTCGCCAGCAACGTCTACAATGACTACTTCGATTACAAGAGTGGCACAGACCAAGCGAACACCAAGTACTTCACACAGTACTCGGGTGGCTCGCGATCGATCTTCCTGGGATTGATTGATCTCAAGGGAACACTCCGTGTAGCGAATACGCTTGCGCTGTTTGCGTTCCTGATCGGTGTGTACCTGACGTATGCGGTAGGCACGGGCGTGCTTGCAATCGGTTTTGCGGGACTTGCACTTGGCTACTTCTACACCGCACCGCCGCTTCGCCTTGTTGCGCGTCACGGCTTGGGTGAGATTGTGATTGGACTTGCCTTCGGTCCACTGATCACACTAGGCGTGTTCTACGTTGCAACGGCCTCGACAGCGCCAGAGCTGTGGTCGTCGTTTGCAACGATGGCATTCCTCGTCGGCATTCCTGCAGGTCTGCTCACATCCAACATTCTGTTGATCAATCAGATCCCCGACACCGAAGGCGATGCAGCTACGGGCAAGGCGCATTTGGTTGTCACGTTCGGTTATCGCTCAGCCGTGTGGTTCTATATGCTCTTCATCGGTGGTGCGATAGGCGTAACGGCGTATTTGGGTACGGTACTCAACAATCCGTATCTCTACGGTGTTGCTGGCATTACTACGCTCTTTGCCGCGTGGATCGTGTCGTATATGCGCAAGCATCTTTATGCGCGTACGCTCGTCAAGGGCAACGTTGCAACCATTCAATTCCAGATCGGCTTCTCAATCCTGTTTATCGTTGCGCTCCTGCTCGGATAACGCACGAACTTCATCGATCACGTGGAAGCTCCCGCAGGCAACTGTGGGAGCTTCGTTCGTTTGAGCGCATTGGTACGATTCAACTACACTTGCCGATGCAACGATTGATGTGTAACCAACAGCACGTGCGCGTGCAACAAGCTCATCGACAGGCATACTGCGGGGGATATGAGGCGAGCAGCAGTACAACGTGCGTGTGATCGGGAGGAGCTCGCGCAGCATGCCGTCGACATCTTTATCCGACATTGCGCCGAACACAACGTCGAACGAATTGTCGGCATAGCCAGCAGCTCGTAGTGTTTCGGCTAACGCACGCAGTCCACCTGGGTTGTGCGATACATCGTGGATCACAGGAGGAGCAGTCTGCATAAGCTCGCACCGTGCGGCCAGTCCAGTCATTGCCCGCACGCGACGTAGCCCCTGCTCAACGTGTACATCGTCGATCGAATACGTGGTGCGGAGATAGGGCAGCGCTGTGAGTACTGTGGCGATGTTGCGCGTTTGATGGACACCTGCAAGATCTGTCAGGAGATACCGTAGATCGTCAGTGGAAGTAACAGCGACCGACATGGTAAGGTCGGGAAGAATGCGATCGCATTGCACATCAACGACATCGTCTGCAAAGACGATTGGTGCACGCTCGCGCTCGGCCTTGCGTTCGAACACCGACCGCACGTCGGCGCCGTGATGGCCGACCACTACTGGTGTCTCTGGTTTGATGATTCCTGCCTTCTCACCTGCGATTGCTGGAAGCGTAGTACCGAGATATTCCATGTGATCCATGTCGATCTGCGTGATTACCGACAGCAGTGGATGCACGATGTTCGTTGCATCTAAGCGTCCGCCAAGTCCAGTCTCAAGCACCACAACGTCCACACGTCGATCCGCGAAGTACTGCAATGCCATCGCGGTGGTGACTTCGAAGAATGTGCCGCCGATCTCACGAGCGCTGTTCATCAGAGGAACTGCATAGCGGGCAATCTCTTCATCGGTAATCGGCACTCCGTCGATGCGTATGCGCTCGCGGAAATGTCGAATGTGGGGCGATGTGTAGAGTCCAGTTCTATATCCAGCCGTTGTGAAGATCGAAGCAAGCATCGAGCACGTCGAGCCCTTACCGTTGGTTCCGGCAACGTGGATTACAGGAAGATGAGCCTGTGGGTCACCCACAGACCCGCACAACGTTGTGATACGCTCTAAGCCAGGTTTGATGCCGGCGTGAAACGTCATCGCGAACAGTTCGTCGAGAATTGCGTCAAGATTCATGCGTGCAATTTACGAGGGGTAGAAACGACAACGGCCCGCCGAAGCGGGCCGTTGAGATCATGTGCAAGAGCGGAGAGGATTACTCAGCGATTGGCTCGCTATCCTCAAGGTCTTCGATCGTTGTTGCTGCCGACGCTGAACCATCTGCATTGTACTTGTCAGCGTTCGGCACTGGGTGGTTTACGTTGTATGTCGCAACCTCTTCAGCTGAGCGACCGCGGAGGTACTCAACTACCGAGAGAACAATCTTCTTCTGTTCCTTGTCGAACTCAACAACCTTGAGCGGAAGGTTGTCGCCGACATTGAAGAAGTCTGCGATGTTGCGAACTGGTGCGAATGACAGCTGAGATACTGGAACGAAGCCATCGACACCTTGTGGCATTTCGACGATCACGCCCTTGTCGATCAGGCGAACGATCTTGCCTTCTGTTTCTGTACCAACGCCGAACTCACCTTCGAAGATGTCCCATGGGTTTTCGCTGATTTGCTTGTGACCAAGGGAGATACGGCGGTGCTCGTTATCAACGGCGAGTACAACGACGTCGATTTCATCGCCCTTCTTCACGAATTCACCCGGATGACGGATCTTCTTCGTCCATGAGAGGTCAGAGATGTGCACGAGACCATCAACGCCTGGCTCGAGTTCGATGAACACGCCAAAGTTTGTGAGGTTGCGCACCGCACCCTTGTGAACCGATCCGATAGGATACTTGGCCATGAGGTCGTTCCATGGATCCGGCTCGAGCTGCTTCATGCCAAGAGCAAGCTTGCGCTCACCCTTGTCGATGTTCAGCACAACTGCGTCGACCATTTGGCCGAGCGACACCACTTGTGATGGGTGCTTGACGTGCTGTGTCCATGACATTTCGCTGATGTGGATCAGACCTTCGACACCCTTTTCGATCTCGATGAATGCGCCGTAGTCTGTGAGCGAGACAACCTTGCCGCGAACCTTTGTTCCTGGCTCGTACTTCTCGCCAATCTGATCCCATGGGTGTGATGTCAGCTGCTTCATACCCAACGAAATACGCTTGCGGTTTTCGTCGAAATCGAGAACAACGACCTTGACTTGCTGGTCGAGGGTGACGATTTCGCTTGGGTGTGCAACGCGACCCCATGAAAGGTCTGTGATGTGGACGAGACCGTCGACGCCACCAAGATCGACGAACACGCCGAAGTCGGAAATGGCCTTGACAGTACCTTCGAGCACGAGACCCTTCTCGAGCATCTCGAGAATCTTGCCGCGCTGCTCTTGGAGCTGCTCTTCGAGAAGCACCTTGTGCGATACAACAACGTTCTCGCTTGGATGATTGACCTTCACAACGCGGACGTCGATCGTGCGACCAACCCACGCGTCGAAGTCACGCACTGGGCGGACGTCGATCTGCGAACCTGGGAGGAAGGCTTCGATACCGAGTAGGTCGACAACCATACCGCCCTTGATGCGACGAAGGATGCGAACCTGTGTGACTGTCTGTGTTTCTGCCAGCTTGAGAATTTCTTCCCATGTCTTCATGAAGTCAGCGCGACGGCGGCTGAGCATCAGGCGGCCTTCGCCGTCCTCGATCTTCTCAACAAACACGTCAACCACTTCGCCTGGAGCGAGCAGTTCTGCTCCAACAAATTCAGCGCGTGGCACGACGCCGAGCGACTTGAATCCAATGTCTACCAAGATCTCGTCCTTTGTGACCGACACCACAGTGCCGTGCACCATGTCGTCTGCCTTGAGCGTTGAGACCTTTGTGTCAAACAACTGCAAAAATGCATCGTCGTTCATTGCTGAGCCGTCGAGTTCGCCGCTCAACAGAGCTGCGATTGCCGAGCGCTTAGCAGAAAGTTCAGGCGCTACCGATGGTTGTGCCGAAGCAGCTGCGACGGTCTCCATGGTGACGTCCTTTGTTGCTTCGGGTGTCTGTTCCGACATACAAAAAACTCCTTGTCCCAGCGACAACGTGACCCTTGCGTTGCGCGTGAACCAGTGGGGATAGTTCAACAAAAGATCGGGTCAATCGAGAACGGCAAAGATAGGGAAAATCACATTAGCTACGGCTCCTGCTGGCAAGGACAGCAGTCTGTAACTTTGGCACGGAATTTTGTGTTTAACCACGAGCACCACATCACCGAAAGACGCGCACATGGAATGGTTCGATGCATTCGAGGAACTGATGACCTCCATCGACCGATATGTTGACCAGCACGGCGTTCCGCCGCACGAGGTCGCCGTGTCGCCGCAGCTCTACGCATGGCTGTCGGACATCCGACGTGAGTCTTCTACGCTGACAGGCGAAGGTCTTGGCGATTTGGCTGTGATTCCTACCGCCCACGGCCCTGTCCGCCTCGTGATTGACGAGGCACTTACGGCATTTGAGATCGTGCCGAGTTAGGCAAGGCGAAACACACTTCCTCCGTAACTTTCGCCTCTGGGCGCCCATAGCTCAGTTGGATAGAGCAGCAGCCTTCTAAGCTGCGGGTCGCAGGTTCGATTCCTGCTGGGCGCGCGTAGTTTTTCTGCATACACCCGAGGTCGACAATGGGCTACATGAGTGGATTTGGCAATGATGTTGCCACCGAAGCCATTGCAGGAGCGCTTCCCGATGGTCGGAATTCGCCTCAGCAACCAGCGTTTGGTCTGTACGTTGAGCAAATCAATGGAACAGCCTTCACAGCGCCCCGAAATGCCAACAAACGGTCGTGGATGTACCGCATTCGCCCTTCGGTGGTGCACCGTCCATACGAGCGCATCGATAATGGCTTGATCCGCTCGACGCCGTTCAACGAGGTTGAAACCACGCCAAATCAGCTCCGGTGGAGCCCCCTTCCAATCCCAGAGAAGCCAACGACGTTCATCGAGGGCATCGCAACAATGGCAGGCAGCGGGGATCTGACCACCCATACGGGTTCGGCAATCCACGTCTACGCGGCGAATACGTCGATGACGTCGACATTCTTCTACAACGCTGATGGCGAGATGTTGATCGTTCCGCAGCTTGGCTCGCTGCGCATTCTCACGGAAATGGGCATCGTGGATGTTGACCCGCAAGAGATCTGCGTGATCCCGCGCGGCATCAAGTTCCGTGTCGAAGTCAGCGGTCCGGTCCGTGGCTACATCTGCGAGAACTACGGAGCCCCGTTTCGTCTGCCGGATCTTGGTCCGATCGGCGCGAACGGACTAGCGTATCCACGCGATTTTCTGATCCCGGAAGCCTGGTACGAAGAGCGCAGCGAGATGGTTGATGTGATTGCCAAGTTCCAAGGGAATCTCTGGAAGGGCGTTTACAACCACTCACCCCTAAACGTGGTTGCATGGCACGGGAACTATGCGCCGTACAAGTACGATCTGCGTAAGTTCCAATGCATCAACACGGTTACGTTCGACCACCCAGATCCGTCGATCTATACGGTGCTCACGTCGCCGAGCGACACACCGGGCACGGCCAACATCGATTTTGTGATCTTCCCACCACGGTGGATGGTTGCCGAAAACACGTTCCGTCCGCCATGGTTCCACCGCAACTTCATGAATGAGTACATGGGCTTGATCGAAGGCGTGTATGATGCTAAGGAGGGCGGGGGATTCGTGCCAGGGGGCTCGTCACTCCACAACTGCATGAGCGGACACGGTCCTGACGCCGATACGTATGCGAAGGCAACCAAGGCTGAACTCAAGCCGACAAAGATTGAGCACACCATGGCCTTCATGTTCGAGACGCGATTTGTGTGTCGTCCTACAGCATTTGCGATGGAATCAGGAGAACTTCAGCATGATTATTGGGAGTGCTGGCAAGGTCTGGTGCCCGAATTCAAAAAACCGTAGTATCTTTGCCACCCTACGAATGTGAATTTCACGGCCAAGTCCCGTGCGATTGTACTAGGCCCAACCCCGCCAGGTCCGGAAGGAAGCAACGGTCAGCATGTGTACAAGGCGCCACGGTCAACTTGGCCTTTTTTATTTCCCATGGTTCGTCGAATTCTCATTAACGCATCGGGTTCTCAGTTCCGGATTGCAATCACGGAAGATGGGAAACTTGTTGAGCTGTTCACAGAAGCTCCCGACACCGAGCACCATGTAGGCAACATCTACCTAGGTCGCGTCACGAAGATCGTCCAGGGGATGAACGCTGCGTTTGTCGACATCGGGTTGGAACAGGACGGGTTCCTGCATTTCAGCGATGTTGACTCTACGATGGAAGATGTGGCCACCGACGATGATGATGACGATCGTCCGCGATCAACATCGGTCGATACGGCAGATGTCGCGCTCCGCACCTCAAAGACATCAACAGCCAAGAAGCTCCCAACGTTTTCGACAAAACGTAGTGGACAGATTACGATCAATCTGCAAGCAAAGCAGATGGTCGTGGTGCAAGTAACGCGAGAAGCCTACCAATCCAAAGGTGTCCGCATCACAACGAAGGTGGGTCTCACCGGACGGAATGTTGTGCTGCTCCCGTTTGAAGAAAACATTGGCATCTCTCGCAAGATCCAATCTGTGCGCGAGCGCAAGCGCTTGCGTGCACTCACACGCGAGATCCTTCCCGAGGGTATGGGCTGTATCATTCGCACTGCGGCATCGGGTCTGCCATCAGATGATGTGCGACGCGACTTTGAGACGTTGCTGGAAGACTGGCGTGAGATGGAGGGCGAGATTCGCAATGCGAAGGGGCCAATCCTGCTTAAGCAGGAAGAGAACGTTGCCTACAGTGTTCTGCGCGATCTCTTCAAGGACGATGTCGATCAGGTCGTGATCGATGATCGCAAGGTCTTCCGTGAACTCAAAGCCTATGTGCAACGCACTGCGCCGCACCTTGATGGTAAGCTTGAGTTCTTTGCTGACACACGTCCGATGTTTGACGTCTTCGGCATTGAACGCGATGTACACCTGACGCATTCGCGACGCGTCCCGCTGCAGAGCGGTGGCTACCTGATTATCGATCATACCGAAGCAATGGTGGTGGTTGATGTCAATTCTGGTCGTGCTTCAAATCAGGGATCACAAGAAGCCAACGCAGTGAAGTCCAACTTTGAAGCCATGCGTGAAGTCGCAAAGCAGCTTCGGTTGCGCGACATTGGTGGCATGGTGCTTGTCGACTTCATCGATATGCAGCAGGAGGAAAACCGGCGGAAGCTGTATGCCGAGATGAAGCGAGAGCTCTCGCGAGATCGTGCGAAGACAATTGTCTATCCGATCACGCAGCTTGGAATCATGCAGATCACACGTCAGCGTATTCGCCAGAGTATGGCTGAGCGCACGAGTGAAGAATGTCCGTTCTGTCTTGGTACTGGTCGTGTGATCTCCGCAGCAAGTGCAGTGTCGACAATTGACCGGTGGTTGCGCAACTATCGAGCTCGGACATGGGGCATGCGTGTGACGATTGCAACGCACCCGTACATCATCCACTACATCGAACGCAACAAAGCGCAGACGCTGCGCAAGTGGTTGCGATCGTACTTCATCTCTGTCACTCTTCGTGAGGATGAGCGCATTGAAGCGGGCGAGTTCCGCTGTTATGCCGGATCAGGCACGAAGGACATTACACGGCAGTATCAGTGACACACGACGCGCACCAACGCACGGTTACGATTCTCGGATCAACGGGCTCAATTGGCAGTCAAGCGCTTGATATTCTCTCGCGCACACCAGGCGATGTTCGCCTACGATGGATCACGTGCAACACTCGCTGGCAGGACCTCGTCGAGCAGGTTCGACGTCACGCGCCATATGGCGTTGCGCTTCGAGAGGAATCCGCATGGCGTGCGTTTCGCGATGCATGTCCGGAGTTTTCAGGCCCCGTGCTCTGTGGTGACGAGGGCATTTGTGAAGCAGCAGCCGATGCGGAAAACGATGTTGTACTCTCGGCTATGGTTGGATTCAGCGGCGTATTGCCAACGATGGCAGCGATCCGCGCTGGACACATCATTGGCCTGGCGAATAAGGAATCACTCGTTAGTGCGGGAAGCGTACTCGTGCCTGCGCTTGCGCCACACGGCGCAACACTCGTTGCTGTCGACTCCGAGCATAGTGCAATTCTTCAGTGCGTTGTGGGTGAGCGGAGTTCCGACATCGCACGACTTGTGATTACAGCTTCGGGTGGACCTTTCCGCACGTTTACGAAGGAAGCAATGCAGGATGTGACGCCGGCCATGGCGCTGCGTCACCCGAATTGGACGATGGGTGCGAAGATTACGATCGACTCTGCGACGCTCATGAACAAAGGCTTCGAAGTGATTGAAGCGCGATGGTTGTTCGGCATGTCGGCCGATGAGATCGACGTTGTAGTGCATCCGCAATCGATCATTCATTCGATGGTGGAGTTTGTCGATGGTTCGGTGAAAGCGCAGCTAGGGTTGCCGACGATGTTGCTGCCGATTCACTACGCACTCACATATCCACATCGTGCGCCCCTTGACATTCCGCGCATGGATCTTGCCAAGATTGGTCAGCTCACGTTTGAGGCGCCCGACATGGAGCGCTTCCCGTGTCTCCGCATGGCATATGATGCAATGCGCGCGGGTGGATCCGCCGGTGCCGTGCTCAATGCTGCGAATGAGGTTGCTGTAGCGGCGTTTCTTGAGGAGCGCATCGGCTTCCTCGACATTCCACGCACAATTGCTCACACATTGGAACACATGGAACACCTCGATCATCCGTCATTGGACCAGATCGTTGCCATCGACGAGGAATCTCGCAGTGTGGCGCGCGCATTCACCGAACGAACACCAACTCGCTAAGCGATACCATGGAAATTGTACAGTCAGCGCTTGCCTTCATCGTTGTCATCGGCGTGCTCGTGTTTGTGCACGAGCTCGGACATTTTCTAGCGGCGATTTGGACGGGCATGCGTGCCGATGTATTTGCGCTGGGCATGGGTCCGCGCGTTGTTGGATGGAATCGCATCACGGGTTTGACCTTCGGGAAGCTTTCAGAAGACGTGGTGCTCGGTGAGCACACAGACTACCGTCTCTGTGCATTGCCGATCGGTGGCTACGTGAAGATCCTTGGCATGGTTGATGAATCCATGGATACCGACTTTGCTGGTCAGCCGCCGCAACCGTATGAGTTTCGCTCGAAGAAGAATTGGCAGAAGGCACTCGTTTTGAGTGCTGGCGTGATCATGAATTTCCTTCTCGCTATCGCCGTGTTCACGACGTTCTTCATCGTTGATGGTGAACTAACGTGGAACACAACACGCGTAGCGTATGTCGAACCAACGTCCGTGATGGCAAGCGTCGGCATGCAGTCGGGCGACCGTGTGCTTGCGATTGACACAGCGACTGTTACCACATGGCAAGACGTCGAGCGCGGTCTGACGTTGTCGTCTGCTACTGGTAATCGCTTTATGATCGTAGAGCGTAACGGAGCGCGCGTAACGCTGCCGTTTGCCGCAGGCGACGTGATGCGTGCGATTACGGAGAAGAAGGGGCTTGGCATCGCACCATCAGATGTCCGAGTCATCATGGGTAATGTAATCACGCTTGGTCCCGCTGGCAAAGCAGGCATCAAGATGGGTGACGTTGTGTTGGCTACGGATTCAACGCCAGTGCGCGCATTGTCGCAGTTTCAATCGTATGTCAAGGGGCATGCAGGCACAACAGTACGTCTGCATGTTGAACGCGACGGGAAGCCACGTCCGATTGACGTTGCTGTGAATGCTGATGGCAAGATCATGGTGGAGCTACGCGGTGAATACGTCGGACCCGAGAGTCGCTTGACGTATGGTCCGATCGATGCAGTCACACGTGGTGTGGAGCAGACAGGTGCAACGATCGTCATGATCGGAACATCTGTTGCACACATTGTCAATGGTTCAGTTGGCGTGCGCGAGAGTTTCGGTGGTCCGATTCGCATTGCTGAAATGGCCGGTCAGAGCAGCGAGCGTGGTTTGCGCGACTTCATTGCCTTCATGGCGTTGATTTCGATCTCGCTCGGCGTAATGAATCTTCTCCCGCTGCCTGGTCTCGACGGCGGACACCTTGTGTTCGTTGGTATCGAGTCGATCATTCGCAGAGAAATCCCAACCAACATCAAGATGCGATTCCAGCAAGTCGGTATTGCGCTGCTGCTCTTGCTCATGGTTTTTGTGTTCTATCTCGATCTCACGCGCTAACAAGGGGACGGTATGCGCATTCTCGTCACGAATGACGACGGTATTACTTCACGGGGAATTCAAGCGCTCACGGCAGCCATGGCTCGACTTGGCGATGTGATGATTGTTGCGCCCGATCGACAGCAGAGTGCTGTTGGGCATGCACTCACGGTGGCGAGTCCGCTCCGCGCTGTGCAAATGCAGCGAGAGCACGCATCGATCGCCTACGCCGTGAACGGTACCCCGGCCGACTGCGTCAAGCTAGGTGTAAGCACGTTGTTGCCGTATCGACCAGACATTGTCGTCAGTGGCATTAATCACGGTTCGAACACCAGCGTTAATGCGATCTACTCGGGCACGGTGAGTGCTGCAACGGAAGGTACGCTGATGGGAATTCCATCAATGGCCGTGTCACTCGCAACATTCGATTCAACAGCTGACATGTCGCTCGCCGCTGAGGTTGCGTATGATGTTGCATCGCGACTCCTTGATCTCAAGCTACCCGCAGGAACATTGTTGAACGTGAATGTCCCGCCCATTGATCGTGCGCAGTACCGTGGTGTAAAGATTACACGCCAGGGACACAATGCGTGGAATGACGGATATGCGATTCGAATGGACCCCCAGGGTCAGCCGTACTACTGGTTGACAGGTGAGTTTGTAACGTTGTCCGAACAGGAGGACGGTGACGACTTCTCTGTGCAGCAAGGCTGGACGGCGATTACGCCGATCCACTATGAACTGACGAATGTTGCTGAGCTGGATCGACTTAAAGGCCTCTTTCAGCGCTGAGATGTACATCTTTGCACGCGTACCATTGCGAGACACACGTGAAGTCAACGATCAATAAGTCCATTCTCGAAGACATCGATGCCCACGCCAAGAATCTGCGATTCATCTATCGCATCAAGGGCTTCGGATACGAGCGCGCCATTGAGCTACCGCTCATCGCTGAGAAACTTCAGCCGTTGTTTGACAAGAAGCTTCGCTATCTCGACATTGGCACGGGTCCGTCGATCTTTCCATCGTGGATTGCTAAGCGCACACAGTGGGACGTAACCTGTCTCGATAAGTTTACGTGGGTCGAAACGCAGAACAAGTACGCCCGCAAGCTCGGTCTCGATGCATCACGCTTTCACGTGATGGTGCATGACTTCCTCGATGTTGAGCTCGAGCCCGAATCATTCGATGTGATCACGAACATCAGTGTAATCGAGCACTTCGAGGGTCGCCTTGACGAAGTCGCGATGGCCAAGAGCGCACGACTGCTCAAGCCAGGAGGAATCTATGTGCTTACCACACCGCTCAATGAAGGATATGCACGCGATTGGTTTGTCAAACAAGACGTCTACGGCGAATCATACACGTCAGAGCCGGTCTTCTTCCAGCGTCACTACGATGTAGCGTCGTTCAACCAGCGCATTATTGCTGCCTCTGGCCTCACAGAGCGCGAGCGTGTGTACTTCGGTGATTACGACGAGCCGTTTTTCAATGACCGCATTGTTGAACAACATGGCCTGAAGAAGATTGGTCGCACCCTGTTGCAAATGCAAACAGTGAAGCACGCACTCACGCACGGAAGCTATCGCGACGTTCCGGTGTCTATGCCAGGCATGAAGATCTACACGTCAGCAGGTGTCTGCGTAGTACTTACCAAGCCGTCACACTACCACACGCTCGTATAGATTGACGATGCGCTGAACGGCGTCAACGTGCGCTGGAATTGCGGGCGGCATGTTGCCGCGTCGAACGTCAGTGATGCACTGCTGAAGTGTTAACGCTAGCGCAGCTGCATTCGCATTCGCAAACAGTCGTGTGCCATCAGGACGTGGCACTGCATCAGAGGCAATGGCCCAGCGGCCCATCTCGAGTGCTTCTTGCACGGTAAGCGACGCGCCGCCTTCGGTGCGTGTTGGTCGCACAACGATATGTGCATCCTGCACAAGCGGCGCGAGAGGTCCGTTGTGGTCGCGTAGAATCCATATGCGCGCATCGCGTTCGGCCTGTGCTTGGAGTTGGGACCACAACTCCGCGTCGACCACATCACCAATCGCAATGCAGAGGCTTACATCAGGATCGGTGATGCGTTGCATCGCATCGATCAACACGTCGATCCCATACAGATCTTGTCCGTTGTAGCGAACAACACGACCGGCATTCGCCAGCATGCGAACCGATGCATTGCGCCAATGTTCTGGCAAGCCTTGTGGACGTTGTGCGTTGCATTCCCATGCGCTTATGGGTAGCGCCGAGGGGATAATGCGTGTGCGCTTGTGATACACGCCGAGGCGTTGCTCAAGATCGCTGACGACCTCGTTGCTGATGCCGATCACTGCTGCAGCATGGGTGTACGCCGAGGCAAGTTGCGTACGCAAGCGCGCGTCGGCGAACTCCGGTCGATCACGAAACGAATGCACGGTGACAACGTACGGTGTGCGCGTGGTACGCCACAGCCGTGAAAGCAGGCGCATCCAGCGATGGTTGCCCTCGTCGGTATGGTAGTGTACGAGCGTGCGCGACAGGGCGAAGCTTACACCCAATTTCTCAACGTGATCTACGCCCTCGGGGATGCCACCTTGCGATACGCCACGTGCGTCAATGCCCGCAGCACGAAGTCCTTCCAGCAGTCGCACGCAGTGCAACGCCACACCACCAAACGGTGGGGGAAACGGACCAAGGATGCGAACCTTATCGAATCGTTTCACTGTCGTGCAGAAATACCACGTTGTCCATTGCGTGTCGCTGTTCATCACTTGATGGAACTAAGCTGCCATCGTCCGCAATGGTGTATGCAGAGTAACCGAATTGTTTCATGAGCTTCTTAAACTCAATGGTAGAGAAACCTCGAGTCTCTTGTAGCGCGTCGCTGAGCTCCATCAGAACAATAGGTCGCAAGGATGTGAGAGTCTCGTGTGCGCCCTTGATCACTTCGTACTCGCCACCCTCGACGTCGATCTTGATGAGTCGCAGTGCCGAAATGCGCTGTTCGTGCACATATGTGTCGAGCGTGATCGCTGGAATCTCAACGAAGTCGGTGGAGACATTCGTGCCCCCTGAAATCGTACTATGTGTTCCCGCATTGTGGTCCTTGCTCAGATACAGTCGTATCGCGCCATTCGTATCCGAAACGGCTTTCTCGACGATGCGGACATCAACGCCAGGATTGAGAGCGATATTCTTCCGCAGACGTTGAATGTTCAACGGCTCAGGCTCGAACGCGTGTACCGTGATCTTCCCTGGATTCAGCGTTGCCATGGCGAGCGTTATGTAACCGATCTGTGCACCAACGTCTGCCACTGCGTCGCCCGGCGAGAGAACGCGACGCATGAAACGAACCGACGGTAACTCGTAACTGCCATAGAGAAAGAGGTGCGCTTGGAGGAACTCGCTAATGTCTAAATTCATCCGAATCCCGTAGCTTAACGACGAAATAAGCGGCGTTGACTGCTTGGGAGCCACGTATCGGAAGTAGATAGAGTTCAAAATCTTGAACTTCCCGCGTTCTATCGGATATAGTCTCGTGGCAAGTTGCAGAAGACGAGCTGACAGTAGTGACATAGTTCTATTCAGAGGTCCGCATGGTTAAGAGCAAAGACGTTGTACGCACACGTAAAGCTGTCAGGAATGTCCTCACATCGCTGATGCTTGTAATCTGCGTTGCATCGAGTGCTGCGCAGAATCAGTGGAGAGTCTTTGCAAATCTAGCCGAAGGTCGACACCACCACCGAGTAAAATATCTCAACGACGGGAAAATAATGGTGATAGGTGGTTATGTCGGTTCGCGGGGAATTCTTGGCGGAACGCCTACACGGACAACGGAGCTTATCGACGTGAATACGGGGGTCGTGACAAGTGGACCGTCAATGACGTTTCCTCGATCCGAGTTCCCGATGATCGAACTTCCTAATGGTGACATCGTTGTTCTCGGAGGATACTCCATCGGTGGCACACTCGAGAGTTCCGTCGAGCGCTACAGCGTAACTGAGAAAAAGTGGACTGTGATCGGCAGCATGCAGGACTCGCGAAGGCAGCATGCGGCAGCGCTGATCAACGACGAGGAAATCCTCGTCTTTGGTGGATTTCAGAATAGCTACGCCGAGATATTCTCACTTCGAACCGGGCAATCACGCCCGGTCGCGCCGCTGCCAGGTGCAGCAAATAGTGCTGTCGTCATTGCTCCTGGTAATCGGCAGCCGTCATTTTGGGGTTTTCGTCAGGGTGGCCCGAACTCGAATCGAAGCGCCACATCGATACGCTATGATGCATCAACTGATCGATGGGTTGCAGACTTGATGTTTGACGAAGCGCCGGTCGCTCCGCGCGTTATTCGATTGACAAACGGTGATGTCGCTGTGATGAGCGGTGCAGTTCGCGAGTCTCCGTTTACGACCACAACAAGAACATGGATTGTTACGCCATCGGGAGGTGTTCAGCGTGGTGCAAGTCTCATTGAGGGTAGGCAGTGGCACGTAGCTGGTCTGTGGGGAGATGACCGAGTTCTGATAGCTTCAGGTCTGGGCGATGGTGCGCGATTCTTGGCCACATGTGAGTGGTTGAATGCGGCTAATGGAACATCCAATCAAGCCCCTTCTCTGAACCTTGCTCGTGCGTTTTCCGATATGGTGGTAGTTCGTTCGAGGGAAGGTCGTCATCGAGCGTTTGTCGTGAGTGGTCTCACCCCAAGTAATGGAAACACGTCAACAGTTGAGGTTCTTGAGGATTCATGTTTCAACAGCGACATTCGAGTTCCACTGTCAGACATGAAACTCGTTGGCAACGCCACGTATGCTGCACCGAACATCATGCTCACACAATCCGCGACCTATCAACGTGGCGCTGCATGGTTGCCGAAGAAGGTCAACGTGTCGCGCGGACTCGATGTGCGATTCACGTTCAGGTTCGCCAACGGCAACGATAATGGACAGGTTGATAAGGGGCCACAAGGTGCCGACGGAATTGTGTTCGTGTTGCAGAATTCATTCCCGACAGTCATCGGCAAGGTAGGTGATGGTATCGGCTATAACGAAACACCCACGGGTGTGGCGGTTGAGTTCGATGCGTTTCTGAATGCGGCGTTTGGCGATCCATCCGGAAGTCATATCGCCATCCAGGTTGGTGACGGACAGTTTCTTCGAGCGTGGCACTTGCCACCGTACCTCAAGGCAATGACATCGACAGGTGTGCCGCAGTTTGTCGCTGATGGCCGTGTCTTCCATGCACGCATCGTGCTCGAGGGAACGACGATGTCTGTGTACTGCGATACTACGGGCGAATTCAATTCCCCGCTCGTCGTTGCGAGAGACATCGATCTGCAAAAGATCCTCTCGCTCGGTCCTGACGGTGCAACGTATGTGGGCTTCACAGCAGCAACGGGTTTCGCGCAACAGTCACATGAAATTCTCGGACTGCACATTGGTGGCTGCGAGACGTTGGTGTCGGTTGATGCTGAACAGGACGTGATGGGTGATGACTTCTCTGTGCGCGTAGATCCGATGCCAGTGCGATCGAGTGCTGTTGTTGAAGTGTCAACATCATCGCATCGCGACCGTCGGTGCCGCGTTCTTGATGCGGGCGGACAGAGTGTTCTGCAATTCGTACTGCCTTCTGGCAGCACGCGACATGACCTTGCATTGGACCGTGTAGCGTCAGGGTTGTACTCTCTGCAGATTCAGGATGGTCCGCGCACAGTCACCGTTCCACTGGTTGTGGTACGCTAAGGCGATACATCGCTAATCAACAGAGCAAACGGTGTTGCGACGCACGTCCCACACCCAGGATGGGTGCTGCGCATGAAGTGTTACACCGCCAATGTGCAGTTGTAAACTCTCACCACGTAAGAGTCCGCGCGTGATGCGAAGTTCGCGCAGTATCTGCGTATCGCCCCACCCATACGTATTTGCATCGAGTGCTACGAATCCATTAATTATGTCTTCGTGCTCTTCAAGTCCGCGATCAAGGAGGTCGCGGATGATTTCCTGCGGTTTGCCAAAGCCAGTTTCCCGTGATGGGAAGCGCTGGAGGTGCGCGATAAGTGCGCCACGAAGAATGCCAAGCTGATGTGGAATGCGAGGGAGTAGGTCGATCAGACCAAGCGGTGTGGTGTCGGCAAAGGCTCTCCAGCACGAGCTCGCAAACGCGCGATCGAGTGTCGATAACTCAATCACGCCAGTGGGCGTCGTCCATGAGAGGTTGGGGACATGTGAGAGTTGCGCAATGCAGAACACCGCATTCGTGATGCAGAACAAATCCTCATCGAAGTGCAGCATGATATGCCGAAACGGACCCTCTCGCACCTCCGTGAGTACCGATGTAACCATCGCGTCGTACTGTTCAGGAGATGAGCTGTATGCGTGCGTCACAAATTTTCGTCGAAGCGCAAGAAGATCATCACGTCGGGCCATGATTGGTCCATCGGCAAGTGCCTCACGCCAGGATCGCACATTCACGTAGCCTGATCGACGAAGCGCATCTGCACGATGATCGCCACTTGCAAGATGGAGGTCTACAGAGGCCATGATGCTACCACTGGAAGTGTACCAACTGAGATAATCGTACTCAACAGGATTGCTTCTGCAAGAGCCTCAACATCCAATCCGTAGCGCTCGGCAAACACAAGGGGTAGCATCATGGATGGCATCGCAACCTCAAGCATCGTCGATCGAAGGGTATCATCGTTTGGGTGAAGATAGGTTGCCAACGGAAGGATGATCAGTGGGACAATGATCGTTCGAATGACGGCTGCAGGCAGCAGCAGTGGCGTGCGCGAGAGTGATGGCCAACGTAACGTAAGTCCGATGCTGAAAAGCATCAGTGGTGCCACTACACGTCCTGCTGTCTCTGCTGATGTGATAAACCATGCTGGTAGTTCAATCCCAGCGGAGTTAACTCCGATGCCTGCAACGGTAGCAATGAACGGTGGAAGACGAAGAACCTGCATGATACCGCTGCGAAGTGTAGGCCCCTTCTCATCGGTAGTGCCGTAGGCAACGCAGATGAAGGTGCCAACCGTGAACAGCAGTGGCGTCATCCCGGCATAGTCGAACAGGATGGGAACATGGTCGGCAGTCTCACCAACAACGGCGAGTGTGATTGGTAATCCCAGATACATGGCATTGCACCATGTCGTTGCAAGGATGAGTGCGCCAATGGTCGGACGTGCAAGTCGCGAACGCAGTGCATAGGCATAGACTGCAAGCGAAAGTCCCAATCCAACAAACGTCGTCGCAACTGAAACCACCGGCACAGTCCATAGATCACTTGAAATGCGCTCCGTTGCAAGGACCTCGAAGGCGAGCAGCGGAATGAAGATGTTGAGAACGATCGATCCTATCACCGATCGCACCGTCTGTGGTGATGGAACGCCTGGAATGAGGCGATACACAACGCCGCTTGCAAGCAGCACGCCGAGGGTTGCGAAGACATTCAGCATCGCGCAATCTACGTAGTAAGCAGGCAAGGGAGCTGTAATGTCACTATGCCATCTACGGGCATACCTTAGCATCAACGAGTACTATGGATCATTTGGTATGCTACGAATTCTTGCTGCCATCGCCACAGCGCGTGGCGCTCGCATCCTCAATCATCTTGCGGCGATTCGATCGGGATCGCTTCATGTTCGTATTCTCGAGCAGCCGGGGGGTCCAGTTGTTCGTGCGGTTGATCAGAGTATGCCCGACATCGTCTTATATGACCCAGCATGTGACAATGGGGCCTTTCTCGTCGATGGGAGCATCGGTGGAGCGGCACCTCCCGCGATCATCTGCGTGTCGGACGATCCCACGTATGCGCTGATGGCGTTTCAAATCGGTGCTCTGCATTACCTCTCGTATGATGCTGCGGAATTCGATCTCGATTGTGCGCTCCAGCGGTGTCGAATCTTCGGTACACTAAGTGAATCGTCGATGTTCCTACGAGAAGAGCAGCGCTCCTTTGCGCCGTCGCATGATGTGATTGCATTGCCAGTGATGAGTGGTATCGAGCTGCGTGATCGACGGAGCATCGTGCGGATTCAAGGGGAGCGGAACTACACGCGCATTGTGTTTGTGAGTGACCCGGAAATCATCTTGTCGCGAACAATCAGAGATTACGCGCCGGTATTGGAGAACTCCGGTCTGCTTCGTGTGCATCGGTCCCACCTAGTGAACATCGTACACGTCCGACGGATTGTGCGAGGAAAGACGCCTCGGTTGATCATGTGCAATGGGGATGAAGTTGAAGTTTCGTCGACGTATCGTGAACAGCTGTATGCAGCAGTGCGAATGGTTGAGCGGCGTGCGACTTAGCGCGAAGCAAGGAATGCTCGCAGCATAGCAAGACGCCAGACAAAGAGCGCGTTGGCGTTATCGCCGCGACGATATTCCTCCAACACACGACTAAGCGCGTTGCGATCGATTGCCCAATCGAGGTCACTCCAGTCGCCTTCAAGAAGATGCGACAATGCTCCGCGCAGCCACACAATGTGACCTGGTGTAATGAAACCGGTCTTGTCCTTGCGGTCGAGCACAGGGTCGGGGACAATGCCACGCATCGCTGCACGCAGGACGCGTTTGGTTTCTCCGCGATAGATCTTGTGCTCGTTTGGCATGGTAAAGCAGAGATCCACAAGGCGATGGTCGAGGAACGGCACACGCGATTCGATGCTGAACGCCATCGAGTTAATGTCTTCGGTATGCAGGAGCGTTGGCAATAACGTCACACGCATCAGGTTGTACAGGAAGGCGTTGAGTCGCGTGCCCGATGGCATTTCGAGATGTAACGGTATAGCTGCCGGAGCCGTCTTGGCTATCCATGGCGCTGTTCGTGCTAGTTCGAGTCGATATAGTGCGGGCTCATCGCGAACTGCTGCGAGCATACTCTTAGCAAGCACATCAAGTTTGCGACGCACGCCATAGTTCTGTCGTGCTGCATGATGATTGAGCTCCTTGGCAGCATCATCGAGTTTGCCTGCTCGCAGGTAATCAGCGATGCTGCGATACAGCGAGTGCATGTAGCCACCCATAATCTCGTCGGACCCCTGTCCGTCGAGGACTACCTTTACGCCATGCGAAGCGGCGAGTTGCATCACGAAAAATTGCGAGATGTACGACGATGATGGCATCGGTGCATCCATCAAGCGAACGATGCGATCGAACACTTCGTTGACGTCACCATCGCTCGGTGAAATGGTCTGCTGCTGAATCTGCGGGTAGCGCTGCAGAACGTAGTCGATGTACGGACGTTCGTCGACGTTGCCTTTGCCGGTGTAGTAGGCGGTGAAGGTTTTAACGCTGTGCTCATCAGTGGACGATGCGAGTACACTTGCAATTGATGTGGAGTCGAGTCCACCACTCAAACACACACCCATGTCGACATCACGTCGTGAGGTAAGCCGAATCGAATCGATAAAGAGCTCACGGAATCGCTCGACGTTTTCGTCGAACGAGCGTGATGAATCCGGCTGTGTTGCGACATCAGCGTACTGCCAAATCGTGACCTCGCCGCGGGACCACGTAAGGTTGTGTGATGCGGGGAGACTCTTGATGTCGTTGTACGATGTCTCATCCCAGTGATGCATCCAACCCAAGTACAACCCACGAAGCAATTGCGCTTCGTTCAGTCCACCACGATCGAGTGGTGATGTGCGAAGCCCCTTGATCTCCGATGCAAAGTGCAGGCGTCCGTCACGGAGGATGTAATGGAACGGTTTAATTCCAAAGCGATCGCGTGAGCAGAACAGCTCCTGTGTTGCTTCATTCCAAATTGCAAACGCCCACATGCCGATGAAGCGCTCGACACACGAAGCTCCCCAACGATGGTATGCAGTGAGGATAACTTCCGTATCGCCTGTGGTGTGGAACTGGTATCCCTCGGCTTCGAGTTCAGCACGTAGTTCGACGTAGTTGTACACCTCGCCGTTGTATGTAATCGTGAGGCCATGGCCCGACATCGGCTGATGCGAGCCACTCGACAGATCTAGAATGCTTAATCGATTATGTCCGAGGAAGACAGGGGGCGTGCACCACGTACCACGGTGATCTGGGCCGCGATGCGACATCACCTCGAGCATGCGACCGCCAAGCTCAAGGAGTTCAGGTTGTTGAAGGCGTTGGTCTACAAGCCCAGCAATTCCACACATGTCTCAAATCTACGGCACTTCGTAACGCCCCCTTCGGCGAATCTGGAAATCTCGCGGTACTTTGCACCTGTGAATCTCTCGTGGAACATCCGTCTTCTTCGCGGTCCGCTCCGTCCGTTTCTCGCAAGAAAGGTCGTCGACGCACTCCGTGAACGTCTGCTCGCGCCACGACTGCGTCGTTTGCCAGCGTCGCACACCGTCCACAGGACGCTTGTGATGGATGGCGCGGTATTCCCATCGACCGCATGGATCGGCTCGCACGGTGCAGATGTGCTTGCGTTCGCGCGCGCTATGCGCGATGGACGTCCGGGATTGCCACAGATCGCTTCGTGGCACATCGCCGATCCCGACCCTGCTGGTGTTGACGTGCGGATTGTGCACGAGCTGAGTCGCATGCATCACTGGTGCGCGTACGCACTGGCAGCACATGTCGAGAGCGCAGCTGCGCCGGACTGGTGTGAACTACTAGCTTTAGAGATTGCAGCATTCGCCACGACGTGGCCCGCTGAGCAGGGCACCCACTGGGCGTTCCCGATGGGTACGGGAATTCGCGCCTATTCAATGCTTGTCGCGTTTGACTGGGCTCGTCGGACAGGGTGGGTGAATGCTGATGCTGAGCGTCGCGTTGCAGCTCTAGCCATCGACCATGCCGAGAGTCTCTGGGTCCGACGGGAACGCAGGGGCGGACTCTCAACCTCGCACTACGCGGCAAACCTGCTTGGTCTGCTCGCTGTGGCTCGATACCTGCCACATGAGCCGCGTGCCACACAGTGGGGCACCTTCGCTGCGTGTGAGCTGCGTCGTGAACTGCAACGTCAGATCCTCGACGATGGCATGGCGAACGAAGCCAGTACGGGATATCACAGGCAAGTGGCAGACATCTTCGTCCACGCTCGCGGATTGCTAGGTGAATACCGGACGACATGCGGTTGGAGTGAGGACGATGATCGTCGACTCGACCTTGCCGTTGCACGCTGTCGCGCGCTCGAGCAGATGGGTTTGCCGCTCATCGGTGATAACGATGATGGACTCGCGATGAAGCTCATAGGCTTCCATGCAGACTGTTCGTTGATGTACGATGTGTCTCCATCAGCGCTAGCAGCAGATGGTTCGATGCCGACGTTCGGACTCTACGTGCTCGAGGAAGCCGGCGTGCATGTAACGTTGCGCAACGGACCAGTTGGACAGTTCGGCAAGGGCGGTCACGCGCATCAAGATCAGAACAGTGTGACGGTGTGCGTTGACGGAGCTGCATTCATCGTCGACCCCGGCAGCTCGGTGTATACCAGCGACGTCGCCGTGCGAAACATCGAGCGGCACGTATCTATGCATGCCACGATGTGGTGGTCGGACCTAGAGCAGGCGGAAGCACCTCCAGGTGAGGAAGGACTATTCTGGCTTCTCGCCGACCTGCTTCGCTGCAACGTCACATCAACCGAGCCCCGACGTATGGTCGCAATGGTTACCCATGCCGACGGACGCGAGCATCGACGATCAATCGAGCTCACGGATGGTGTTCTTGCTGTGCAGGACCACTGCAGTGGCGGCTCGGAGAATGTCTGTGCATGGTTTCCACTTCATCCCAACGTGGTAGTCGAAGCTTGTGCTGGTCGCACTGTGCTGTTGCAACGCAACGGCATAACATGTGAGTTCTCGTGGAATGCAGGCAGTCTCTCCGTGGATGATATCCACGTGGCCCCATCGTATGGCATGCGTGTTCCATCACGACGTCTCGTCATACAAGGGGCTCGCAACCTCCAGTGGACACTTCGTCGACGTGCCTGAGCAGGCGCGTCCACGACCTATCTTTGCTGCATGAAACTCACGGCGCACCTCGGCAAGATCACATGGTCACTCGCCGATAAAGTCCTGTATGTGCTCTACGGCTTTGTTCAACTCTGGCAGGTCAACCAATTGGTTGCGCTTCAGCCCGACGCGAGTAAGGCAGGGCTCGCCCTTATGGATCTCGGAGCGTTCTCAATCCTCGTCGCCGTGAATACCTGGATCATGATTGTGTCTGATGGCTCAGCGCTCGCTGGTGTGATACAGTTCGGTGTGGAGGTGAAGGAGAGGCGACGTGTCAATACAATGGCCTTGCTTATCCACGGTGTAATCGTTTCAGTCGCAACATTTGGCGTGTACCTTGCCGGACATCCACTTGCGGAAATGGTCGGTGATTATCGCCTGGGCCTCGTTGCTGATATCCTGCCGCTGTATGCGCTTGTGACGATCCCGCGCATGTTCTGTCTGAAGTTGATCTACCGTGACATGCGGATGAAGGATCTCTTCGTGGCTGATGCGATCTGGTTTGGCGTGCGTACGTTGCTCACATGGTGGTTTGTCCGTAACGGAACGTTGACGTCGTTCGATAGTCTTGTAACCATCGACATCGTTGGAATGGCTGCAAGTTCTCTCGCGACAGTCGTGTTGACGCGCAAGGAGCTTGTATTTGGGTGGACAGGGGGCGTATCGCTCGGAACGTACTTGCGGTATGGCGTGCCCCTTGCCATGGCCACTGCCCTAAACTCCGCACCACGTCAGCTTGACAACCTTGCAATTGGTGTGTTCTTCGGTACCGGTGTTGCCGGCGCGTTTACCCCAGCGAAGAACCTCTACCGAGTATTCGAGCAGGCATTCGATGCTGTGAGCACGCTTCTCTATCCTGCTGCTGTTCGTATGTATGCGCAACAACGCATGCAGGACATGCAGATCCTGATCACGAAGGCTATCAGCGTTACGTTGATTCCGACGATCATTGCCATCATTGTCCTTGAGCTCGGCTTGAGCAACATCATCACCGTCGTGCTCGGTCCGACGTATGCCGATGCGATTGCGCACTTTAACGTGCTCATCATTGCTGGAATTGGCATGCCGTTTCTGTTGATGAATTCTATCATTGCAGCGATGGGACAAAGCATGGCCATCGTCAAGTATTCTGCAATGGGGCTTATCGCCGGAGCACTTGCGTTTATGGTGGTCGTACTCTTGGATCAACCGCTCTTGGTCGGTGTAGCGCTGGTTGCAAACACACTGGTGATGGGAGCGCTCAGTGTGGCGCACGTACGACGTGAGATTCATTTCCCGATCCGTGCGATGGCTCGTGTCATTGATGATGTTCGTCACGTTGTATTGCGAAAGAGGGGGTAGGTATGTGGTTTCATCTGCAGGCCGCTGGACGGTTAATTACGCGGCGCACGGGTCCAGTTCTCCGCATGGTGCTCGTTGCACTCGTTGCTTCAACGTGGTGTATCGCTGGTGGTATGTGGGCTCTTGGTACGTGGCGTGAAGCAGATGCGCGTGCCTCGTCCATGACGATTGACATCGCCTGCAACAACGACACAACGGGCGTAGCAACACGTGAGCTCGCGCGTGCACTTGCGCGCAAGCAGGGCGTTGTTGAAGCGCGTCTTCTGTCGAGCGATGCGGTCTGGAGAGAGTTCTCGCGCGAGATGAAGATTGTTGATGAGAACCTTCGAACGGTAGCCGACTTCCCGGCGATTGTCCGCGTGCGTCTTGCACCGGACTATGTCACGACGGATCGCGTCGAACGAATTACTGCAGACATACGAGTGACCTCGAAGAGTGTGATCTCGTCGATCACGTGGTCGCGTTCCTATGTTGCAATGGTCGAAGAACTGCGTCGAACGCTTGTCGTGTTTGGAGGAGCTGCCGGCGTGGTAAGTCTTATCCTATTCGGCGTTGCGATATCCTATGCATTCAAGGCAGAGGTGCACCGTGCAGGAACAGATCTTCGTGTCGCGGATGTACTTGGAGCATCGATGCAGTGGATCGCAGCGCCACACCTACTGGTTGGACTTCTCAGTGGTGCCGTGGGTCTGCTCCTGAGTGCTGCAGTGATCCTTTCGCTGCATGCATCATCACAGCATCTCGCACCATGGATCGGATTGGTTGGTGTGCATGAAGTTGGATATGCAGCCGGAGCCCTTGCTCTTATAGGTGCCGTGGTGAGCTGGATGCAGTCGCTACTTGCCGTACGCGAGGCGATGCGTCGCAGATGAGTATTCTCGATCGATATGTGCTCAAGCAGTTTGTGAGTTCAACACTCTTCGCGTTGTTCGCGCTTTGTGCGGTCTTCATTGTGATTGATCTCCTTGAGCACCTTGGGAAGTTTCTCGACCATCGAATTCCCATGCAGACGCTCGGCATGTATTACCTGTCGATGTTGCCGTATCTCTGCGAGGTGCTCGATCCAGTAGCGCTCATGCTTGGCGGCTTGTTCGCTGTTGGACGCCTGAGCTCGAGCAGCGAAGTAACGGCAATGCGCTCGAGTGGACAGCATCCGGTGCGGTTTCTGATGCCGTTTCTGGTTGTCGCATTCGTCACGAGTGGTGCACAGATGTACTTCAATGGGTGGGTCGCTCCTCGTGCAGCCACGGTTCGTCTCGATATCGAGCGCGAGTTCCTTGGCAGCACGGAAGGTCGCAGCTCGCTGAGCGATCTCCACTTCCGCGAAACCCCGTCACGCAACATCGCAATGCGTCGGTATGATGCCGAGGCGCGTATCGCATTCGCTGTGTCAATTGAAGAGTTCGGCACCCCAACGCAACCCCGACTACAATGGCGCGTTGATGCCGACACTATGCGGTGGGATGATGCGCGTGCGCTATGGATCATTCCGCATGGCCTTCGCCGCACACGACTTTCAGAGCGTGTTGTTGTTGAGTCCGTCTCAAACCTCCCCGTAGAGTTTTCTGTCCGGCACGATCAGATCGTCCGTTTGCAACTCAATACCGACGAAATGACGTTTCCCGAGCTCGCGGAGAACATTGAGACCTTGCGGAAAGGTGGTAAGGATACTCGTCGACAGGAGATTGACCTTGCCGGACAGTGGGCATTCCCATTCGTAAACCTCGTCGTAGTGATGATATCGATCCCGTTTGCTGCTGTACGCAGGCGTGGTGGAATGGCCGTGAATATCGCAGCTGCAATGATTCTTGCAATTACCTACATTGCGTTCACAAAGATTAGTCAAGCAGTTGGAGCAGTGATCGATGTTCCCGTTGATGTTGTTGGCTGGGGTGCCAACTTCATCTTTGCTCTGGTGGGGGTTGTCGTGATGTTCCGCATGCGTTTCTGAGTGCATGACCACGGAGACGGACTATGAGCGTTATAGCTTTCATGGCTGTTGTGATGATCTGCATGTCTGTGCGGTTACCGGCTCAGATGTTCCAGCAGTTCCCTGCACAACGCACTGGCATATCGTTTCGCAACGATATCATCGAATCGGACACGTTTAATGTGCTGGCTGACTTCTATGCCTACAATGGTGGAGGTGTAGGGGTTGGCGATCTTGATGGTGATGGGTTTCAGGATCTCGTATTCACATCAACCCAGCATGGTGTGGCTACCTACCTTAGCAATGGCGATCTCACGTATCGCGATGTGTCGTCAACATGTGGCATTCAACTTGATGATGGCAGCGTTAACACTGGTGTGCTCGTTGCTGACCTCAATGGCGATGGGCTGCTCGACGTCTATGTCTGCCGCAGATACCTTGCGAATCGACTCTTTGTAAATACCGGCAACGGTCGGTTCGTCGATGCGTCGGCCTCATCTGCACTGTCATTTCAAGGATTCTCATCCCAGGCAGCCGTGCTCGACTACGATCGGGACGGCGATCTTGACGTCTATGTTGTCAATAGTGGTGAGCCCCGTCGCCAAGGATATCTCAATCCGGGTCAGTGCGATAGGCTCTTCCGCAACGATGGCGGTGGTGTGTTTGTCGATGTTACCCAGGCTGCTGGGATCAATGACAAGGGCTACGGACTTAGTGCAAGCATTGGTGATCTGAATAATGATGGCTGGCCAGACATTATTGTCGCCAACGATTTTGAGGAGCGTGACGCATACTACGTGAACAATGGCGACGGTACTTTTGCCGACTCTGCGCAGCGCGCCATGGCGAATATGTCGTGGGCATCAATGGGGAGCGATATCGGTGATGTAAATGATGACGGACTACTTGATGTCATCACTGTAGACATGCTTCCACGCGACAACTTCCGCCGTCAGACGCAACTCGGTGGTATGTCGATCTACGGTCCATTCTTCGACTCCGTGCAACGGGTGCATAACGCACTGCACCTTAACCGTGGCAATGGTCGCTTCTCGAACATCTGCTATCAGGCGGGCATCGCAGCTACCGACTGGAGCTGGTCTGTGTTGATGGGTGATGTTGATCTCGACGGCAAACTTGATATCTACATCACCAATGGAACAAAGCGCGATATCGGTGATCAGGATTACTCTTACAACTTGTTCGCTGGTGCTGAACCCATGCGCTCCGATGCATACCGTTCGATGCCGCGGAGTCAGCTGTCGAACTTCTTGTTTCGTAACACATCAGGGCTGAGCTTCACAGACGTCACAATGTCGTCGGGTCTTGTCGATCCACAGGTCTCCAACGGCGCAGCAATGGTTGACCTCGACAACGATGGTGATCTCGATATCGTTGTGAATAACACCGATACTGTTCCTTCGATCTACATCAATCGTACAGTCGAGACGCGTGGTGCTGCGGCCCGCTGGGTTGGCATTGCCTTGCGCAGCACAACGAAGAACAGTTATGGAGTAGGTGCGCGAGTGACCGTATTCGCCGGTGGTCGATCATTCACGCGTGAGGTGACCGCATCGAGAGGGTTCCACTCAACATCCGATATGCGTCTCGTTATCGGTCTTGGCAGCATTGCTTCAGTAGACTCGTGCGTTGTCCGATGGCCAGAAGGAACAGTGTCAACACACACATCGTTGCCCCTTAACGCCTACACAACGCTCGATATGCCGCTGCAGTTGCAGCAATGGAAGCCGGATGCACAGATTGACGAGTTCATGTCGAAGCGTCGTCGTGCGAGCATTCCGTTCTTTCACAAAGAGAATGCCTATGACGATTTTAAGCGCGAGCGACTGCTCCCATACCGCTTTTCAAAGGACGGCCCGGGTGTAGCTGTTGGTGACATCAACGGTGACGGGTACGCGGATGTTGTCTTCACTGGTTCGAAGTATCAAGCGAGCGCGGCGTTCCTACAGCAGCGCGATGAAACATTCACTGCATGGCCGTGTGGTATCGATGACGTCATTGATGCAGAGGATGTGGATGCTGCTTTCGTCGATATCGATGGAGACAAGGATCTTGATCTGGTGATCGTTACCGGAGGCAATGAGTTCTCTGCTGATGATCCGGCACTTGAAGATCGACTCTATCGCAACGATGGGAAGGGGAAGTTTACGCGCATTCCGAAGGGACTGTCAGGGGGCCTGCATAGCGGCTCATGTGTGGTTGCGGCAGACTATGACGGTGACGGCGACGTTGATCTCTTTATCGGCGGACGCTGTGTGCCGGGTCGGTTCCCAACGCCTGCAAGGTCTGTCCTGTATCGCAACGACAAAGGTGTGTTTACCGATGTGACCGACAAGGCTGCTCCCGGCTTGTCGCAATGCGGCATTACATCGCAAGCTGTGTGGACAGACATCGACAACGATAAGGATCTCGACCTCGTCGTTGTTGGACAGTGGATGACGCCACGCGCGTGGAAAAACACCAAGGGTTCCTTCATAGAAGTCACATCAACTATCGGCTTCGACGGACACGAAGGTTGGTGGTCGTCAGTTGCAGCAGTTGACATCGATAACGACGGTGACATGGATATCGTGGCAGGCAACGTAGGTCTCAATGCGAAGTTCGTCCCTGAACCTGGTAAGCCCCTTCTTTGTTACGTGAGTGATTTCGACGAGAACGGTTCGCTTGATCATATCATGACGTATGACGTCGACGGTAGGCGCGTGCCGACGCGCGGACGCACGACGATTCTTGCGCACATGCCGACGCTCGCACGCAAGTACAACACCTTCTCGCAGTTCGCCAATGCTGATGTCGACGATGTGATTGCACCTGCTGTCAAAGACACCGTTCAGGTGCTTACGGCACGCACCTTTGCATCGACACTCTTCGTGAACAACGGAGGTCGCTATACAGCGCAGCCACTTCCGGACATGGCGCAGATTGCACCGACGCATGCCATCCTCGCGCGCGATCTTGATGGCGATGGCGATACTGACCTCGTTCTTGCCGGGAATGCCAAGACCCAGGACGGTGACATTATCGGATATGATGCGGGCATGGGGCTTGTGCTCCGTAATGACCGTCGTGGGTTGTTAACGCCAATCGAGCCATGGCAGTCGGGATTTTCAGCGCCGCACGACTCCCGTCGAATGGCCGTCGTTCCTGTTCCCGGTCAGGAGGATCTCCTGATCGTGACCGTCAATGGAAGGTCGCCCCGCATGTTTGATTTGCAGCGTTTCCCGATGCGGACAACAACGCCTCGATAAATTCAGACCGATACGTCCGCTTTTTCTATGTTTGTGGTCATGAATGCATACTCGATCATCCTTGCGTTTCTTGTGCTTGTTGGCTCGGCCTCAGCACAGAAACTCACTGGTTCCGATGTCGCGCACCAGTGGAATCGTTGCGTTATTGAAGTGATCATGGAGGACGGGTTTGGTCCGCCAATCGCTGCTCGCATTCACGCATATGCCAATCTCGCTGGCTATCAGGCATCGTATCACGCAGAGCCTGGATACACAACCATGGTAGGGAAGTTGAATGGGTTTACTACGTGCCCCACGCCACAAGATGGTGTGGCCTATGATTATCGTGTAGCAACGGTTGCCGCAATGCAAGCGGCATGTAGCAAGTTGCTGTACCGCATTGGCATTTCCGATAGTCTCGCAGCGGTTCAATTCACGGCGCTTCAAGCTGAAGTGCCAAAGGATGTGTTCGATCGCTCTAAGGCATTTGGTGTTGAGGTAGGGAAGGCTATCAACGCCTACGCAAAAGCAGACGGATACACTCGGACGCAGGGTTTGCCGGATTACGAATGGCCACGTTGTGACTCATGTTGGATCCCAACACCACCAAATTTTGCAAAGCCCCTTTCACCATACTGCGGCCAGGTGCGCACGATTGTGCTAACGGGCGCCAACGAATTCAAGGTGCCGCCGAGTATCCCTTTTAGCACGGATAAAAATTCTGCCTTCTACAAGACCGCAATGGAAGTGATTGAGGTTAGCAAGAATCTCACAGACGAGCAGAAGGAGATTGCCAACTTCTGGAACGACAATCCCGTGTTGACCAACTACCACGGCCACTTCGTCTACAACTCGCGTCAGATCTCGCCCGGTGGACACTGGATGAACATCACACAGCGCGTCCTCCAGGATCAAGGGGCTTCGATGGTGCGTTCATTCGAAGTGTATTCTACTGTTGCGTTTGCGCTATTCGATGGATTCACAGCGTGTTGGGCTGAGAAATATCGCGGGAATCTTATTCGCCCCGTAACCTACATCAATCAGTACATCGATAAGACGTGGGAGCCAATGCTCCAGACGCCGCCGTTCCCGGAGCATGCTAGCGGACACTCGACGATTACGGCTGCTGCGGCGGTTGTGCTGACATCGCATTTCGGCGACGTTGCATTTGTTGACAGCACGGAAGTCCCATTTGGCTGGAAGCCGCGTTCGTTCAAGAGTTTCAAAGCTGCCGCAGAAGAAGCGTCAATCAGCCGTCTCTACGGTGGCATTCACTACCGCCGCGGTTGTGATGCTGGGAACGAGCATGGAACTATGATCGGTGAAGCGGTTGTTCGTAGGGTGCAGGTTCGAACAAAGTGATTGAACATTGATGATTCGCCTCTTTCTTCTCGTTGCACTTGCGGTGCTTTTGCTGTTCACTCCGGGATGTACGCAAAAACCAGTTGCCCCCGATATCCCCACGGATACAACCGTCGTGACGCGTGCTGACCTCCGGGCAGATAGCGCCATCGGTTGGTTGTACTATTCAATCGATGGGGACTCGGTGGTGTCGCCTCTGTCTGCTGGCATATCGGAATGGGATATCCGCATGGCGTACCTTCGCTGCTGCGGAAACACGCGCACGGTTACCGTTCAGCTCAATTCGGGAAATGCCGGTCCTGGAGCCACGCATGGCGCACTGGTCAAGAGTCGCTTCGAGCAGGTGACAAGCATGCCATCTGGTCTGACGTTGCGTTCCGACGATACGCTCAATCCTGTGATCTCGTTTGTCGGTGCTAACGGGTCATGGATCTATGCCGGTGCGCCGAATCACACCCTTGCGCCGAGCCCAGATCGATGTATCGTTATCGAGACGGACAAAGGGCGACTTGTAAAGTTCCAGTTCACAAGCATCTACGAGGGGGCCCCTGTGACCCCAACACAAAACTCTCCGATCGGGTTTTATCACTTCCGGTATGCTAATTTGCGTTGAGGAGAACCAACTATGTACGGTAACATCACCATTGTCGACGGACCAAGTGCGGATCAACCAGTGGACGATCCGATCAAGCTTGCCGAATTTGAAGAGAAGATCGCGCGCGGTGAGAAGATCGAGCCGCACGACTGGATGCCTTCGGAGTATCGGCGCCAGCTTGTGCGCATGATCGAACAGCACGCACACAGCGAGATCATCGGTGCACTGCCAGAGGGTACGTGGATCACACGTGCGCCGGGTTTTAAGCGCAAGATTGCATTGATGGCAAAGGTGCAGGACGAAGTAGGGCACGCGCAGCTGCTCTACAGTGCTGCCGAGACGCTTGGCAAGCCACGCGAGAAGATGATCGACGACCTGCTCAATGGCAAGTCGAAGTACTCGAACGTGTTCAACTACCCGGCGATCACATGGGCCGACACTGCGGTGATCGCATGGTTGATTGATGCGTCGGCGATCATCAATCAGGTTGCAAACTCGAAGGGCTCGTACGCACCGTATTGTCGTGCTCTTGAGCGCATTTGCCAAGAAGAGTCATTCCACCTCAAGTACGGCTACGACAACGTCGTAGCCCTTGCTACAGGAACGCCGAAGCAGCGCGAAATGCTGCAAGAAGCATTCAACCGTTGGTGGCGTCCGATCATGCACTTCTTCGGTCCACCGGACGTTGCGTCGGTGCACAGCGAGAAGCTCATGAAGTGGAAGGTCAAGATGGCGTCGAACGATGACATGCGTCAGCAGTTCTTCAACCAGTACGTTCCGAAGATTTGGGAACTTGGCCTCACAATTCCAGATGAAGAGCTCAAGAAGGATCCACTCACAGGAAAGTGGTCGTATGGCGATCCCGACTGGGCAGAGTTCAAGCGCGTGATCAACGGCGACGGACCATGCAACGCCGAGCGTATTGCAGTGCGTAAGATGGCCGAAGAGCAAGGTCGCTGGGTACGCCAAGCGCTTGCGAAACCAACCGAGAAGTATGTTGTGCCGCTGGCATAACGTGGATGAAACGAAGATTCATCAACGGCACGTGGAGTTTCTCCATGTGCCGTTGTTCATTTTTGGTAACGGTAACGAATGATTGAGCAGCTCTTCGAACTTGGTAATGCGTCGACGTGGATCTCGCTTGCGATCGCACTTCTGATAGGTCTTCTGATCGGTGCCGAGCGTGAAACCGCACGTGCGAATGTGCACGTCGGTCTGCGCGACTTTCTCGTGATCTCTGCGATTGCCTTTGTGTGTGCTCTCATCAACGTGTGGTGGCTCACAGCAATCGTTGCTCTTGGACTCTCAGGTGTAATGATCGCTCATCATCTTCGAGAGCCCTTTGAAGCCGGCATCACCACAGAGATGGCAATGATTGTCACCTTTGTGTTGTCATATCTCGTGTCGATGCCAGGTGATGATGCCTATGATGGCATAGGTATCGCACTTGCCATCATTGTGGTGCTCTTCCTCGACGCAAAGCCGAGCGTTAAAAAGTTCTTCCGCGAGACGATCACCGATCGTGAGCTTGCAGACACGGTGCGATTTCTTGCACTGATCTTCATCATCCTTCCGCTTCTGCCAGACGGACGGTATGGACCCTATGACTTTCTCGCTCCGCGCTCGCTCTGGATTGCCGTCATCGCCGTAAGTGGAGTCTCCTTTATCGGATACTTCCTCACCAAATTCCTTGGCCATCGCAAAGGAACGATAATCCTTGCCGTTGTTGGTAGCCTTGTCTCGACAACGGTGATGACGCAAACATTCGCACGACGCGTTGCCGGTAATGCTGCATCACTGACCTCTTCATGGAAGTACGCGACCTTATCGAACAGCATCCAGTTCCTACGTGTAGGTGCACTCATTGCAATCGCAGCGCCGCAACTACTTGGAAATGTGCTACCTGCGTTGCTCGCCGCTGCGGCAGCTGGTATCCTTCTCAGTGTGCTCGTGCGGGGTGACATCGAAGGGGCTGCGCCTGATGTTACGAAGGTGGCGAATCCACTTCGTGTGATGCCCGCCTTGCAGTTCGCCGCGTATATGGCTGTGATTTCGTTCGTTGGCAACGCCGCCACTGCGTTGATTGGCCAGCAGGGCTTGCTCGTCACTGGAGCGGTGGGTGCCTTGGTCGACGTTGACGCTATCGTCCTGACGGTTGTAGATCGTGTGTCGATACAAGCGTTGGGCGAGATGGAGGGGGTGATCGTAGTTGTCGTTGCGATCGCAATGAACATGGTGGTCAAGCTTGTGCTTGCCGCTACATCAGGCTCAATAGCATTTGCATTTCGACTTCTACTGTCATTCATCGTTATGATTGCTGCTGCTGTGGCTGTTATTGCTATCGCGGGGGCTGCGCAAGCGGCGATCTGACGTATTTTCGCCCTCTACGATTTCTTGAGGTACACATGTTCAATCGGACCCTGATCGCACTTCTGATCAGTGGATTTGTGCTCGGTGCAGTCCCATCGTGCATCCCTTCGCACGGCTTATCTGTCGAAGATTATGATGCGGTGCTTACGGGGTACATCCCAGGCACAGCGTTCTCGTCTTATCGAACATTCGCGATGCCAGACACAATCATCCATGTCGGCAATGACACAGATAGGCTGCTGGGCCGTTCATACGATGGGATGATTTTGACAACGATCGTGCGCAATCTCGAGGCACGTGGGTACCGCCGAGTAATCGACACGCTGCAGGAAGCGCCTGATGTAATGGTCTATGTTGCCGGCACTGCATCTAGCTTCACATCGTATTACTCGGGCTGGAACGACTATTGGGACGGCTACTGGGGGTGGGGGTGGGGTCCATACTATCCACCATACTGGGGTCCGTCGTACGGGTCGATGACCTATAACATCGGTCGCATCAATGTCGATATGGTTGATCGTGGGTTTGCACAGCGTGGCACAAAGAATCCAATTGTGTGGAGCGGTTCACTGAGCGGACTTCTTGCAGGCACAATCTCACGTTCGTACCTGACCACGAAGATCAATCAGATGTTCGAACAGTCACCATACCTCATTGCCGGAGGTGCGCAATGAGAATCATCCTCGTCGCTTGCTTCGTCGTGCTATCTGCACTGCAGCTCTCAGCGCAGCGATACTACGCAAGTCTTATGTGGTCGGTAGCCACGCCTGCTGGCGCGTTTCGTTCATTTGTTGATGAAACCTCTGCAAGTGGAATGGGACTCGATGTGCAGTGGTGGGTGCAGGACCACATATCGGTGGGTCTCGTGGCAGGCTACAACATGTGGTCGGATGTGTACCGCAACAGGACGCATCACTTCCAGAGCGGCGAATATGAGGCCGCGATGAATGGAACTCAGGTGCATACCGTAAACGCCTTCACGATCATGGCCGGGTCGCGCTACGTGTTCGGTCGCTCAAGAGATGTGCGTCCGTTCGTAGGTCTCGCAGCTGGCGCCGTAACGTCGAATCAAGTGCTCGATGTCGGATTCGTTGAGTTTAACGAAACAAACTGGCATTTGGGTGTCGCACCCTCGGTCGGACTCTTGATACCGGTATCGTTTCAGACGATGGTGGATCTGTCGGCACGTATGAGCTACGGATTCCCATCCGGAACGCCGTTGTATGATGCATCAACCCATGCCATCGCGTTCTGGAGTATCAACGCTGGCATCACTTTTGGGAACTAAGATGCCGACGCCAATTCCACATCCAGCAAATCCAAACGATACGCTCTCGTATCTCGACGCGTTTATCACACTTGTGCGTATCCTTCGGGAGCAATGTCCGTGGGACATGAAACAAACACACCGGTCGATTTCGCATCTCCTCATTGAGGAAGCCTACGAAACGATTGATGCGATCCAAGCGGGCGATGATGTAGAGATGCGAAAGGAGCTCGGTGACTTGCTCCTGCACGTTGTGATGCACAGCGTGATGGCCGAACAACGTAATGCGTTCGATCTGCGCTCGGTGATTGCGTCGGAGTTTGATAAGCTCGTCAATCGACACCCACACATCTTCGCCGACACCGTTGCGGCGACCGAGGACGTTGTGCTGCAAAACTGGGAAGCGTTGAAGATGAATGAAGGTCGCACATCAATCCTTGACGGCGTGCCCCGCGCATTGCCTGCAGCGTTGCGTGCGCAGCGTGTGCAAGAGAAAGCTGCAAACGTTGGGTTTGATTGGCACGATCGCCGTGATGTCTGGGCGAAGGTCGACGAAGAGCTCGACGAACTCAAGCATGAAATCAACGAAGGCAACAAAGAAGGCACTGCACGTGAGTTCGGTGACGTGTTCTTCGCTCTTGTTAATGCCGCGCGACATGAAGGCGTGATCGCCGAAGATTCACTCCATGGTACCATCGGCACATTTATGCGTCGATTCCAGCACATCGAACAGCGTGCGCAAGAAGAGGGCAAAAAGCTCAACGGCATGACGTTGGAAGAAATGGATGCGTACTGGGACGAAGCGAAAGGCAAGGGGCTGTGAAGGCATTAACCTATCTGGTGATGGCGGTAGCGGTTGTCGCGCTGATCAGCTGTGGGCCCGCCGACTCGTCTGTTGTTGAGCAAGCGGCAGATTCAGTCAGCGCTGGTGCGCAGCAGGGCAACGCTGCTGGAACGAAGGATGGTGTCGACACCACAACATTTGCTGTGACCGATACAACGGTGACGCTGCGGAACAATGAGTTCCCGACGCCATCGGGACGCGTTGTCAACATTATGGTAACCGGACTCGATTCACGTCTTGGCGATCCCATGGGACACGCAGATGCGAATCATCTTGTGCGCTTCTTCCTTGACTCGGGTTGCATCGAGATTATCTCGATCCCTCGCGATACACCACATGATGCAGGCTTCGAGGATACCACTGGACTCAACAAGCTGACCAACGTCCGTGCAAACCGCGGACGTGCGGCGTACCATGTAGCTGCTGCGGAAATCGCTGGCGTATCGCGAATAGACTACTGGGTTGAGTTCGGATTCTCTCAAGCAATCGGTTTGCTGGAGTTGATGGGATACAAAGAGAATGCTTCGTCGACGCTTCGTGTTCTCCGCTCACGTCAAGCATATGCTGCGGGTGATTACCAGCGCGTCTACAACCAAGGTCAGTTCATTCGACAGATCATTCTTCGAGCATTTGACCAAACGGACAATTTGCTTGGAGAGCTCGCCTTGCGCGCATCGCTGGCACTTGTCGAGACGAATCTAACGTATGACATGTGCGATCAGATGCTCGATGCGCTGCGTTCACGCGGGTTTTCCGACGCTGACCCATCGCGCATTTGGGTGCGACTCAAGCCATCGCTCATCACAAAGCTGAAGGTTTACTCGTTCGACTCCGCCAACGTCAATGCAATCGACCAGCAGATCACACAGAAGATCTCACGTCTCGGACTCGACAGTATCCCTGTGAACGCGCAGACATATGAGCGTCGCCTCTACAACCTGGTTCAAAAGGCAGCGGCCGATAGTGCACGTTCGGCAGGTAGCGTGATCAGACTATTGCGACGTCCGTACGAGCAGCGAGCATGGCTGCAGATTAAGGATCTGTCGAAGCGGAAGATGTATCGCAATCGGATTTGCGGAATGCTGATTGCATCATATCGACGTGTCAATAACCCGGATGCAGCAAAGCGCATCGAGGACTACATCGCGATCGAAGATCGCATTAACGCAGGTAGGTAGTCGGATTCAATCGGTCACGACCGTACCATAACTCGAAGTGCACAAGCGCTCCGTCGATGTTCTCTCCGCTCGTGCCGACGATCGTCCCTTGCTGTACCGTGCTTCCTTGGCGTACGTTGACGGTCGCGAGATTCGCATAAACCGAACGAAACCCGTTCTTATGGTCGACGATAACGAGTGAGCCAAATCCTGGCAACCACGTAACACTTGAAACTTCGCCTTTGCCAATGCTAGATACGCGTGTCCCTACAGCAGCACGAATGTCGATCCCGGGGTTCTCAAGTGTTGTGCCCGTCTTGGGATTACGGTAGGTGCCGTAGCCCTGCAGAAGCGACGTTGACGGCGTGGGCCATGGAAGGGACCGTCGTGCGAACCCAGGAGCGCTTGGCGTACGTTCAGGACGTGCGCGCTCTTCACTCGTTTCGCGCGATGGTCGTTTGGAAGCAGCACGAGCATTGTCGCGTTTGCGTTGATCTTCTCGCTGACGTTCTCGGGCCACAAGGTTCGAGATCATGCTGCGCACGCGCTGAGCACTCTGCTGCTTTTTCTGTAACTCCTTAAGCAGCGTTTCCTTGTTCGACCGAAGACGCTGCAGCTCCTGCTGACTTTTCGTGATCGTAGACGACAGCGATGATCGCTCACGTTCCTTCGCTGTGATGATTTGTTGCTGAGTCGTTGTGACGTCCTCTAGTAGATCCTTCTGTTCGGCAAGTGAGTCACGAAGTGACCGCATGGAATTGCGATACGCTGACAGCGACGACGTGAGGGCGCGGAAGACAACATCGTTGCTGAGCGATGCTCGCGGAACGCCTGAGTGCTCTCGCTGATACACTCGCATGCGCTCTGCTGTTTCACGCCACGACGATTCCGCACGATCGAGCGCGGATTGTGTCGACGTAATACGTGACTCGAGCACGTTCGCTGTGTCCTGCAGACGCTGAACGTCCTCTTCGAGTCGAGCAATGAAGGTCGTGATCTGATGTCGTTGTCGTTGGAACGATGATAACGAGCGCAACGCAGACGACTCACGCCGGTTCAGCGCGGAGATACGCGCACGCGTCTCTTCGATCGATTGTCGGAGTCGACTCAGCTCGCGCTTTGTGTCGGCGATAGTACTCTGACCAATCGCGATAGACGTCAGTACAGCGAAGAGGAAGAAGATCGTGACGACGCGACTCAGAATTCCTCGGTCTTTTCTCGACGAATCACTGCTCCTAATGCTCCGAGCTTATGCTCAAGCGCTTCATAGCCACGATCGAGATGGTACACGCGGAGAATCTCCGTTTGCCCCTCGGCGATCATTGCGGCCATAACTAAGCTTGCGCTCGCACGAAGGTCGCTCGACATCACGGTTGCGCCGGTGAGCTTTGCTCCACCCTTGACAACGCAGTACCCTTCGCCCGTCTCGATGTCTGCACCAAGTCGCTGCAATTCAGGAACATATCCGAAACGTGTTGGGTAGATCGTGTCCTTGATGCGCGCTGCGCCTGTTGACGTGAGCATAAATGCTGCCCATTGCGCTTGTGAGTCTGTCGGATAGCCGGGGTAGATCGTTGCTGTAATGTCGACTGGGTCCGGACTACGATCCATCGATATGCGGATCGTGTCTGTTCCCACATCGAGTGTGCATCCTGCATCCTCGAGTGCTTGCGTCACTGCCGTAAGATGGCGCGGCTCAACCTTACGAACCGTTACATCGCCCTTCGTCATTGCTGCGGCGATGAGGAATGTTGCGGCTTCAATACGATCTGGAATCGTCGACACATCAACATTGCGCAGTTCATCTACGCCCTCGATTTCGAGTGTCGTTGTTCCGACGCCAGAAATCTTTGCGCCCATGGCAATGAGCATGTCGATCACAGACGTTACTTCTGGCTCCAAGGCGACATTCGTGAGTGTTGTATGCCCCTTTGCAAGAACTGCAGCCATGATGATGTTGACCGATGCGCCAACACTTGAAATATCGAAGTGGAAGTGATTGCCTTTCAAGCGATCCGCTTTGGCGATGATATATCCGCCTTCAACCTCGATCGATACACCAAGCTTTTCGAGCCCCTTAAGATGAAGGTCGACCGGACGTGGACCAAAGTTGCAGCCACCGGGAAGTGACACGCGTGCTTCGCCATAGCGAGCAACGAGTGGCCCGAGCACGTAGATCGACGCACGCATCTGCTTGACGTAGTCATACGGTGCCTCGTGACTCGTGAGGTGAGACCCATCAAGGGTGAGCACATCTCCATCGAGATGCATCTGCACGCCCATACTGCCAAGCAGACGACTCATCGTCCATAAGTCACGATTGTTCGGTGTGTTGCGAAAGGTAAATGTCCCAGGCGCAAGCAAGCAGGCAGGCATCAGAGCAAGCGATGCATTCTTTGCACCAGAGATGTCAACGGTCCCCGTGAGGCGAACCCCACCATCAACAATGAATTTGTCCATGCGCAAAGATACTCGCTATATTCGCGCTCCCGTTAGAGGTGCTACCGAAGGTCGGTGGCTGAGAATAAACTCTTTGAACCTGATCCGGATAATGCCGGCGAAGGAAAACGAGGTCAACCATGCGCAAGCTCGCAGCATTGGTGGTACTTGGATGTGCCACACTTTCACCAGGTTTTGCTCAATCGTCGGCTACTCGTGATACAGCTACGTATCGCATGCGCGAGATCCGCGTAGAGACGTCGCCCTATGCACAGGCGGCCGACCCCGTGACGCAGACCACGGTAACCAAGGCCGCCGTCGAGCGGCTCTACATCGGACAGGACGTCCAGTACGTGCTTGAACGGACCGTACCATCGGTGATCTCGTACTCGGAATCCGGTACCGCGGTCTCGAACTACGGAACCTTCCGTCTGCGGGGTATCGACCAAACGCGTGTCAACGTGACGCTTGATGGCGTGCCACTCAATGACATGATTGATCAAGGGGTGTTCTTCTCGAACATCGGCGACTTGATGAACGGCATGGCGTCGGTACAGGTGCAGCGCGGGACAGGCCTGAGTACCAACGGCACAGCATCCTTCGCAGGTGCTGTCGGGTTAACGTCACCGTCGCTCTCTCTCTACGGCGACGCGCGCAAACCTATGGCAAATGTGCAGCTATCGGGTGGCTCGTTCAACATGCTGCGAGGTAGTGCCGCTGTGCGCACGGGATCGATCGACAGCTCGGTGAATATGTATGCACGATTCACAACGCTTTCGACCGACGGATATCGACGTCATACGGGAACAACTGCGAACTCAGCCCACGTTGCAGCCCGCTGGCAGGATGCTACGAACACAAACTCGCTTCAACTCACTGGTCTGTGGGGTCGAACACAGAATGAACTCGGATATTTTCCGGTGCCGAAGGCGCTGGCCGATGCAGACCCGCGCACGAACCTGAACGATAGTGCGGATGTGGACGACTTCGGACAGCATCTTGTGTCGCTTGCATATCAGCATGTGCTGAACGAAGACGCTGTACTCTCTGCTACGGCCTACATGGGTGGGGCAGGGGGCGATTTCTTCACCGGCTTCCGTGATACGTCGGGTTTGACGCTGCTGAACTATCCGCTCGAGAACCGCCACTACGGTGCAATGGCAAGCATCGATGCGCGCATGAGCGATCTCACGCTCCGAGCTGGATTGCATGCCTACACATTCCGTCGTCGCAACTGGGAGACCGTTGCGCCCGAGTTCAACCGTCCATACTACGATGATCGCACGACGAAGAATGAGTTGTCTGCTTTTGCGCGGGCTGAGTATGCACTTGGAGCATTGAGCTTCCTCGCTGACGTGCAGGTTCGCCACGTGACGATGTCGTTCTCGACACCGGACATGCTCGCGGTTACGGAGGCGTTTCCTGAGCATCGCTGGGCATTTTTCAACCCACGCGTTGGTGCACGATATGCGCTCTCATCCGAGTCCGACATCTATGCATCATTTGGCCGCACAAGTCGGGAGCCGACCCGGTTCGACCTGTTAGGGGGCACGCAGATCACTGATGGGAATCTTCCTGTCATCCGTACGCCGAACACGGTACGTCCGGAGCATGTGAATGACCTTGAACTCGGATTCCGCACGGCGAGTGACGACATTTCACTCGACGTAACAGCGTTCGCAATGTTCTTCACCGACGAGATTGCGCCAATTGGACCGTATATCGATCAGCTGTTCGTGCAGCTGCGCAAGAATGTCGAATCCAGTCGTCGTCTCGGACTCGAAGTGATGTCGACCGTTCGCCTCCATCGCACGTTGCAGGCCGAGATTGCCGCGACGCTCATGACGTCGAACGTAGCACGATTTGCCCCTGAAAACATCGGCCTCGATACCGTGTTTACCAACGTCACGCCAATTCTCACACCATCAACACAGGTGCTGGCGACGCTCCGCTATCAGCCCCTTGATCAGCTCTCCATCGAAGCTGGTATCCGGTATATCTCGTCGTCATTCACTGATCTTACTAATGCTGCTGGACTTGTACTTCCGGAAGTTGTCGACGTGAATGCCCGTCTGTGGTGGAACGTCGCAGGGGAACATCGCATCGGCGTGATGGCCAACAACCTGCTCGATCGAATGATCGTTACCAACGGCGGTTCGACCTTCGACGGTACATCGACCGTGCCCACATACTTCGTGCAGGCTGGCCGCAACTTCATGGTGATGCTCGATCTCCGGTTCTGACCGTAAGAGCTGCTATACCCGGGCAGTTCGCGAGCTGTGTATCAACCCTGAGATACTCATTGCTGTGACGTAGAGCACAGCGATAACGGCAACAGCTTGCGTTGTGACTGTAACGAACACAATGTCGTCGAAGGTTGAGAACGCACGGAGCGCATTCCATGTGCCGCTGCCAATCAACACGAGCGTCATCAATGTCGTGGGCCAAGCTGCTCGATGCTTGACATCGTCGACGCCGAGCAGTGCGATCAGGCACGTGTTGAGTGTCACTACGTGTGACAACGTCTCAGATGACAGACCAAGGTCGACGAATAGCAGTACCGGAATCATCACATAAAGAACCACGATCAGGACGTTGCGAAGTGACGGCATAGTAGTGCACACGTAGTGTTGTCAGCCAGTGTAAATGGTCGCGACAAGTATATGAACATTCAGCAGCATGACAGAAGGTTGGGCACAATGGCGTTGCTGTTTTGGGGGTATATTCGCGGACTATGAAGCGACACTCAGTCAACGTCACGCGCCGGTGTGCACATCGTGGCGATAACGGTCAATGCAAGCGCATGACCAGTATTACGCATCCATATTGTGCGCAGCACACGAAGGAACATTTCGGCGTTACGGTCAAGAAAAGCCTCATTAAGGGGGCTGGATTGGGCCTGTTCGCCGAGCGCAAGTTCCTCGCTGATGAGCGTATCGTGGAGTACACGGGCGAAAAGCTGACAACGGACCAGTATGATCGCCGATATGCCTCGGATGCCCTTGGATCATACGGAATTCAGCTCTCGGAGCGATTCGTGATTGACGCGGCCAAGACCACCAGTGGGGTAGCGCGATATGCCTGTGACTACCACGGATCGGGAAAGAAGCCAAACGCTGAGTATGTGGTGTTTGGGAGCAGGATCTACATCGTGGCCACGCGTACGATTAAGCCGGGCGACGAGATTTACACGGATTACGGAGATGATATGCACCGTGCCCTAGGGTTGGAATAGTCGATCTCTCTATTTTTGTCTCATGGGTTCCATGTTCGTATCGAATAAGGATGAAACGATTCGACTGTTCAAGAACCCCGTTCTCGAATACTTTTCGCATATCCATCCTGCGACACCGTTAGTTGTATTTCTTCCGGTGGTCCTCGTAACGATGTACGTGAGTGTCGCAGGCGGGTTGGGAGAAGCAGTGGGGATCATTGCGAGTATAAGTGTGTTTGCACTTGGCGTTCTCGCGTGGACCCTCGTCGAATACGTCATTCACCGGTGGGCATTTCACCTACACCCAACGTCAGAGATCGGTAAGCAAGTGCACTTCCTCGTGCACGGAATTCATCACGACTATCCGCGCGACTCTACACGACTCGTGATGCCATTGCTCGTGAGTGTTCCACTTGCCTGTGCGTTCTACGCGGGCTTCGCATGGCTGGTGGCCCCCTATCACAATGCACTCTTCAGCGGTTTTATTTTTGGCTATGTTGCATACGATTCGATCCATTACGCTACGCATCATTTCCCGATGACCTCGCGTATGGGGCGATTCTTGAAAGAGTACCACATGAAGCACCACTACGTTGATGATCACACTGCCTTTGGTGTGAGCTCACCGCTGTGGGACTTTGTATTCCGCACCGTACCCGCATGGGCTCGGAAGCGTTCATCAACAAATTCGTCTGCCCCTACTCCCTGAGGTTTTCCATGGCACAAGCATTTTCGGACATCATCAATGTTGTGAAGGCCGTTGCATCAGATGTGACGCCGGTAGAGCATCATGGCGACCTGACGATTACGGTGCCAAAGGCTCAGCTGATTGATGTCTTGCACGAGCTGAAGGAAAATCCGCAGATGTCCTTCTCGCAGTTGATCGACATTACGGCAATTGATTGGGCTAAGACTCCTGACCGCTTCGAGGTCGTGTACTTCCTCTACTCGCTTGAGCACAAGACGCGCGTACGCATCAAGGTAGCTGTGCGCGAGGATGCGCCGCACGTACCAACAGTCGTCGATGTGTATGAGTCGGCAAATTGGTACGAGCGTGAAACGTACGATATGTACGGCATCATGTTCGACGGGCATCCTGATCTTCGCCGGTTTTATATGCCGGAAGACTTCATGGATGAGAATGGCACGCAGCTCTACCCACTGCGGAAGGACTTCCCATTGATGGGGATCCCGGGGTCACTGCCGCTGCCAGAGAAGAACTAACGTCGCGTTTCCTAGCGGAAGCTTAGGACTGAAGCCAGGCAATAGCCTCGGCCACACTCGGCTGAAACTCGAACAGATATTCGATCTGCGAAATCCGGAAGAGGTTTCGCACGGTTTCCTGTGTTCCAACGAGAACGACGAACCCCTCGTGCTCCTTCATCTGTCGGTGAGCCAGCAGAAGGGATGACAGCCCCTGCGAGTCGCAAAAGTGGACCATCGTCAGGTCGATCACAAGCGCTTTGATTGAGGGCTGACAGAGAATCAACAACTCGCTCTTGACGTCAGGAGCAATTGTAGAGTCGAGCATTGGCTCTTTGATCGTAAATACTACCAGCTCGTCGTCTTGTTCAACGGAAAAGCGCATGTGCAGGCACCTCAGATAAAATGGTGATGGTGCAAAGATCGCAATTGATCGCAACTTTGCAGACATGCGATCAATTCTTGTTATCCGACTGTCATCAATGGGCGACGTTGTACTGGCAACGCCGCTGGCTCGACAGCTCCGTCGCACGTATCCAGATGCTCGCATTGATGTTGCGGTCGCAGACCGATTCGTTGATGTTTGGGCGAACAACCCACACGTGACATGCGTGTGGCCAGTTCCATCGGTTCATGCATCCGAAGCAGGACTCGACGAACTCAAGCTCGAGATGCTGGAATCACTCAGCGGTGAATGGGGCGGACAGTATGATTTGATCGTCGACCTGCAGAACTCATTTCGTTCGGCTACTGTGCGTCGGGGGCTTGGTGCAACGGTGGTGCGCGCGCCCAAGCATCGGATGGAAAAGCTGTCGATGGTGTATCTCAAGCGTCGACCTGCTGTGACGACATCGATTGTTGATCGCTATCGTTCACCGGTGGATTACTTGCCCCTTACGCAGGATAGCGATGGTTGCGAGGTATGGCTTCCTGAAGAACATGCCGAAGGTGCATACCCGTCTGTGCGACCTGTGCTCGAGCGCAAGCGCATCGGACTCGTTCCCGGCGCGCATCATGCCACGAAGCGTTGGCCCATCGTGCGGTATGCAGAACTTGCAGCCACACTCGTGCGACAGGGGCACGAGGTGGTGCTGCTGGGCGGACCAGGCGACGTCGAGCTTTGTACGTCGGTAGCGTCGGCAGCCGGCGTGTCGGTGGTTCGAGCTGATGGGGCAACGTCGATCGAGTCGACGATTCGCATGATTGATACCTGTGCCTGCATCGTGACCAATGATACCGGCGTGATGCATCTCGCGGCTGCGCGACGTGCACCGGTTGTGGCAATCTTTGGCTCGACGGTGCGTGAGTTGGGCTTTGCGCCATACGGAACGAGTTTCCGGATTGTCGAACACGACGTCGCATGCAGACCGTGTTCGCACATCGGCCGTTCCTCGTGTCCAAAGGGACACTTTCTGTGCATGGAGGGAGTTACTGTAGGGGCGGTGCTGCATGCCATACACGAAGTCGCGTGACGGCACGATTCTTGCTGTCGTCTTGCCATGATTGGAATCGTACTTGTCGGCGCAGGTAACATTGCCCAAAGCATTCACCTGCCATTATTCTCAGCGATGCCTGGTGTGCGCATCGTCGCAATTTGTGACCGTCAAATCGCGAAGGCGAGAATCCTCGCCGAGAAATACGGTGTGCCCCACACGTTTCGATCGCTCGACGACGCACTCTCCCTCGATGGTGTGGATGCTGTTGTCGTAACAACGTCGACAGATGCACACGCCAGTGTTGCCATGCAAGCGATGGCGGCCGGCAAGCATGTGTTCGTGGAGCGTCCGGCCGGACGCACGTTGCAAGAGACGCTGGATATGCGAGCGCTTGCACAAGAGCATGGTGTGCAGGTAATGATCGGTATGAACCATCGGTTCCGTCCTGACGTCGTGAACATGAAGAACGCAGTCGACCGTGGCGAGATTGGTTCGCCATACTACGTGAAAGCAGGCTGGGTGAAGCAGCGTTCAACGGACGCCCGTTGGCTTGCCAATGCCGACATGTCAGGGGGCGGCGTGCTGGTGGATCTCGGAATTGCTGTGCTCGATATGATCCTGCACGTCTTTGATTTCGGTCGTGTACGCAGCGTGATGGCGTCAACATTCCATCATGAAACAAAGACCGTCGAAGATGTGGTCGTTGCAATGCTGCAGTTTGAGAACGGATCCATCGCCACAATCGAAACAAGCTGGTCGCTCGTGAGAGCTGAAGATCTGTACTACTGCAATGTGTTCGGGAAAAAGGGCAGTGCCTATATCAACCCATACCGTCTTGTGCGCAAGCAAGGATCTTCCATCCAGTCAACGTCGACACCGCCGAAGAAGACCCAGCTCGAGATTTATAAGAAGAGTTACGAGTCGGAGTTCAAGCACTTCGTCAATGGGATTAAGGGCGTTGTGCCCATGATTTCGACCATTGATGAGGCCTGCGAGCGCATGAAGATCGTCGAAGCCCTCTATGCCAGCGCGGAGCTTAAGCGGGAAATCGTGATTCCGTAAGCTGTGAGGGAAAATTGGTTGGGAAAACAGTGGATAAACACCACGGACCTTTCCATAGTTTGCACGCATGGCAAGCCGTAACCGCATATCGACCGATGCTGACGAGATTCGCACCGGGAACATTCCGCCCCATTCAACTGATGCTGAGGTAGCCGTCTTAGGAGCAATGCTCATCGACAAAGACGCTGTCCCGAAAGTCGTTGAGGTCGTGGATGCTGAGTGTTTCTATCACGATAAGCACGTCCTCATCTTCAAAGCCATGATGACGATGTTCGAGCGTGGCGTAACGATCGACCTTGTATCGCTGAGCGACCAACTTCAACGCGATGGAACGCTTGAGCGTGTTGGCGGCATGTTCGCGCTCACCGAGATCAGCGTTCGCACTGTATCGTCGGCGAACGTTGAATATCATGCCCGGATTGTCCTCGAACGATTCCTCAAGCGTCAGCTCATCAAGGTTGCTGGCGAGATTGCGCAGCAATGCTACGACGAGACAACAGACGCGCTCGATGAAGTCGACCGTGCAGAACAACGCATCTTCGAAGTCGCCGAAAAGCGTCTGCGTCGTTCGTACTCGGGCATGAAGAAGCTGACAAAAGATGCTATTGAGCGCATCTTCTCGATGTCTGCAGGCGAAGGTGACGGTATCACCGGCGTCCCAACAGGGTTCACGCAGCTGGACCAACTTCTGAGTGGTCTCCAGCCGTCAGACTTGGTTATTGTGGCTGCTCGTCCGTCGATGGGTAAGACAGCCTTTGCGCTGTCGGTTGCACGCGAAGCCTCACGACGTGGTAAATCCGTAGGAATATTCTCCCTTGAAATGTCTGCACAACAGCTTGTCTTGCGTCTTATCTCAGCTGATGCGGCCGTTGGTTTGCAGGCCTTGCGAAGCGGACGCTTGACAAATGCTGAAATGCATGAGATCGTTACCCGCGTTGATAGTCTGATGAACGCGCAGATCTACATTGATGATTCTGCAGGTCTATCGCCCGTTGAGTTCCGTGCGAAGTGCCGTCGTATGAAGATGGAGCACAAGATTGATCTCGTCATGGTTGACTATTTGCAGCTAATGCATGCACCGAAGGCGGAGAGCCGCGAGCGAGAAATCTCTGTGATTTCCCACACGCTCAAAGCAGTCGCGAAGGAGCTCAACATCCCGGTGATCGCCCTATCCCAGCTGAATCGAACGCTTGAAGCGCGCGCAGACAAACGTCCGATGCTCTCCGACTTGCGTGAATCCGGCTCGATCGAGCAAGATGCCGACGTGGTGATGTTTATTCACCGCCCTGAGTATTACAAGATCACGGCGTTTGAAGACGGCAGGTCGACAGAGAACATCGCCGAAATCATCGTCGGCAAGCAGCGAAACGGTCCGACGGGTGATGTGCGCCTGTTCTACCAAAAGGAGCTGGCTGCATTCCACGATCTTACGTTTAACCACAACGCATTCGACGTAGCTCCCGACGTTGGGCTATTGCCGGAGTCGGAAGCCCCCTTTTAGTGCAGATTAGCATTGCTGCAACGGCATCGCTGTCGTAGATTCCTCTGTTCTGTTCACGGGGAGGTCACGAGTGATGCTGCTACGTCTGGGAATCGTACTTACACTCGCGCTCAACTTGTGTCCTGCGTTGCACGCGCAAGGCGACACGAGTTCTGTGCTGCGTCTTTTGGAGCCCCGAGGTGGGGAGGTCTACTACACGCCACGTGTCACAGATGTGACGATCCGGTGGGAGGGTGTCGACGACACTATTGCCGTCAGACTTGACGTCACGTCCAATAATGGCGTGACGTGGAATGTGATCGCTGATAGTGCTCGTGGTGGTACGTTTGTGTGGGATATCCGAAACGCTGGTGTGTCGACATTCTATCGTGTACGTGTGTCCCAGCTGAGGCCACCCAGCGCTGAAGACAACATCATTTACCGCGGCCATGGCAATCCTGTTGCAGACGCATGGTGGTCGCCGTCAAACGAGCGTGTGGTGAGTGTTGCTGCGGATCCACACATCTGGGATTCGCGTGTATCTGCCTCTTCGCCATTGCAAACGTTGCCTGGTGCACGTGCCTCATACTACTCAGTACGATGGAGTGCTGATAGTTCGACGATTGTAACCGGTTCAGATGATAATGCCGCACTAGTATTTGATGCTCGTACGCTTGCGTTGCGCTCCACGCTTCGCCATCCCGACATTGTCACAAAGGTTGAAATCGACTCCACTGGATCGTGGCTCTTCACACGGTGTGATGATAATCGCGTTCGCGTGTTCAATCTACCGTCGACAACTCCCCGTGCGACGCATAACGCCGGTTCGACGCTCGATGACATGAACATCAATTCCTCGGCAACACGCGTCGTGCTCTCGGCGCAGGAGGCGCGCGTGTATGGTCGTGCTGTTGGTCTTCCTCTCTCGTACAACCAGCAGACTACAGGTGTAATCTCTGGAGTCTTCTCTCCAGATGGATCAAACGTGTGTACCATCGGGGGCGATGCATCGATTCATGTGTGGAGGAGTGATTCCGCGAAACGTGTTTGGAGTGCCTCATCGCCGCGCGAAGGCATGCGAAGCGTTGCCTATTCGACGGATGGTTCACGAATCGCGGTTGGTATGGCGGATTCGACGATCACTGTGTGGAATGCGCAAACAGGTGCACTCGAAACAACCCTGCGTGGGTACCGTGGCGCAGTGCGCATGGTCGCATTCACGCCGGATGGTGCTCTTCTTGCTGGCGCATCGGACGATAACTTCGCTCGCGTGCATGACGTTGCCACAGGTCGCATCGTTGCATCGCTTCAACATGGAGATGATGTCTCGATCGTACGTTGGGATCGCAAGGGTGAGCGATTGCTCACGACGTCGCGCGACGGTACGGCGCGTATCTGGCAAGTGCGCGAGATTGTGCTGCAATCCGACACGAGCGGTGTGTTTACGATTGCACCGCCGCCACCAGCCTTCGCACGATTCGCCACAACGGGTGACACGCTTGACATTCGTGAATCAACGACGCTATCCGTGCGCCTCGAGGGTGCACAGTTCCTCGATCTTGCAGACATCGACTCCGTTGTGTTACTTATTGAGTACGACCCGTCGATTCTATATCGCACAGGCTCGTCGTTCACCCGTATCGATACCGTCGTGGATGCAGTGACCGATTCGGCCGGCATTCGTCGCAGTCGCGAACAACTCTCCATCCACATTGCTCTGCCGACCTCTGATGCTGTTCTTGGCACACTTGATTTCGTGGCGACGCTCGGACAGGATAGTGTGACGGCATTGCGAATCACTCGTGTCACGCAGATTGGCAGGGGGCCAGGCATACGCACGGAGACATCCTTCCAGCCAGTGCTTATTCGTGGGATTTGCCGCGAGGGCACAGATCCTCGGCTCTATACGTCGCTTGGTACGCCATTGATATTGCGCTGGCGCACGTCGCGTGAAGGAATTCGCATCGCGTGCGATCTTGCCGAGACTGCTGATGCGCGTCTGTCTCTGTATGATGTGCTCGGACGCATGCTGTGGTCAGATGTAGCGACTCTCGATGAACAACGTCAACGTATTGTAGAGCGACTTCTTCCTTGGGAGATCCTCACGGGCATAGGAATACTTGTTGTTGAAACACCAACGCAGTCGACGAGCACCGTTATCGCAGGAGGCTCGCGATGATCGGAATGATCCGTCGTATTGCTCTAAGCGCGCTTGCTGTGGCATGTGTTAGCGGTGGAGTAGCCTCCGCACAATGGTGGAAGGTGGTCACGCCTGAGGATGTCTCATTGTTCCAACTCGGTATGAGCATCAATGGTGCATTGGTAATGCACAGTGGTGATATCCTGCTCCCGCAAGCACCAACGTGTTGCGGTGGATACACAAGCGCTCAAGGCATTGGTCCAGCGCTCTCGCTGTTCCTACGCCAAGAGCTTGGCAAGTCGCTTCGCGTTTCACTCCGCGGCACCTATGCATCCTACGATGCAACATTCTCTGTCGATCAAGCGATCTTCGTAACCAATGCTACCGAGGGCGTAACGCGGCACACGCTCGACACACGACTCGGCTGGGTAGGGGGCGAGCTTTTGTTCGATTGGCGCATCGCGTCGCCATTCCGACTGATGCTCGGCGGATCAGCTGGGTTTATGTCTCCGGCTACGTTTTCGCAGAAAGAGACGCTGATTACGCCGGGTGTAGGGACCTTCGAAAACGGACGTCGCACGCGGAACGAGCGCACCAACGAGACGCTTGATGGTGTGGGCTCGCCTCTGCTCGGCGCAGTTGTTGGCTTCGGCATGGATATCCCAATGACCGACAACCATTCTGTCGTCCTCACGCCTGAGGTCCTTTACACTGTTGGATTGAACGACATCCACACAGATCTTGCATGGAAGGCAAACATGCTTCGCGTTGGTGCAAGCCTTGCATTCTCGTTTAATGCCCCCGAGCCACCAATGCCAGTCGAGCGTAAGCGCGAGAGCTTCATCGATTCGCTTATTGTCGACGTCAACCCGGACGCAGAGGAACGCCGTGCAGAGGGAATTGAGCGTGTTACTATCGATACGCTCGTCGGTGAGGATCTTGTCACGATTACTGAGCGCCTTTACCGAACAGATACCATGTTCCGTCCACTCCCACCGAAGATCGATGCCGCAATTGCTGCACGTGCCGTCTATCCTGATGGTGCGCAGAAGTCCGAATTTGTGATCAACGTGTCAACGCAGTTCATCACCGAAGCATTGCCGATTCTTCCAGTCGTGTTCTTCGAATCCCAAGCGATCTCGCTATCGTTCCGCTACCACCAAGTAGCCACTCCAACTGAGTTCAAGCTGGATGATGTTGCACCACGGACAACTGCTGTGCACCGTGACATTCTCAACATCCTTGGTGAGCGCATGGTAACGATGCCAGAAGCATCGATTCGTCTGCGTGGCACGGCAGACCCTACAACCGAGGCAGGCGACTGCGACTTGGCGCGTAATCGTGCGCAGGCCGTCAAGAACTATCTCGTGCGTGTGTGGAAGATCGATGAGTCGCGCATCACTATTGAGAGCGGCGCTGGTTCCTGCGCACCGGAACGTCCGACGCGACAGCAAAGCGAGTCGGGATATTCTGAGAATCGTCGTGTTGAGATTATCCCTTCCGATGTACGCCTTCTCAGTTCTGTCGCAAAGCGACGCTTCAACGAAGCACGCACAATTGACCCTCCGAAGATAGTGTTCGATCCATCTGGTACATCACGGCAGTATGTGACAGACTGGAGCCTACAGGCTACATCGGGCTCAACGGTGCTGTTCTCGCAAACAGGGAAGGGAGTGCCAGGAGAGATAACCCAGCCTCTCACGACAGCCGTAGCTGATGCGATGCAGCACGCAACGCCGATTGACGTCTCACTGCGAATCGGTGGCATTCGTAACGCGACGGCGTCAGCGACTACGTCTATCTCAGTTCGTAAGGACACAGTTAGCACGGAGCTCGAGCGCCTCACGCTAACGTTGTTCGACATTGCAAGTGATCAGATTACGCCGATTGCACAGCAGCAAATTGCTTCGTTCATTGAGAACTTGCCGGCAGGTTCAACAGTTATCGTGCGCGGCTTTGCCGATATGCTTGGCAACGCCGAGTTCAACAAGAAGCTGTCGCAGAAACGTGCCGATGCCGTTTGCGGTGTGATTCGTGCAAACGTGAAGAAGCGCGTTGAGCTGCAGTGTAATGAGATTCGCACCGATCGTTTCCCACCAGGAATCGACTCCTACGAAACACCGGAAGAGCGCTTCTTGAGTCGCACAGTGCAGATCGAAGTTAAGCGCGGACGCTAATGCTTACTGCGCATTCAGTGCAGCGCGTTTGACGGGGCATGTAGTGCCTGTCGGGTGATCGCACGAGCGATCGCACGGCGTGACGTACACGCGTGGTATCGCTGTCGGAAACGACCCGTGCAGTTTGTCGAGAATCGTCGACTCGAGCGTGTACAGCTCCTCGAGTTGGTAATCGTACGGCATCACAAGGTCGATCTCAATGAAGATGTCCTTGCCGGATTGACGTGTGTGCACGCTCTTGAATTCACACATGCGATCGTGGTTCTCGGCGATGATGCCGAGAATCTCGTATTGCATTTCGTCGGGCAGCGTACGATCAAGAAGCTGACGGAACGCCTCGCGTCCGTGCGTCAGTGGTACCTTCAATGCAATCACGATCAGGGCCACCGATACAAGTGCATCAAGGGTAGCCCCCTCGGCATAGAAGCCGGCTAGCTGCAGTCCAGCACTGACAATGAGCGATACAAAGACACCAAGTTCCATCCATGAATCTATACGCCACAGTTCGGCGTCGTACTTCAACATTGGCATATGGAATCTGTTCGCATATCGACGGAGCAGACGTCCCGTCCAGCGCATCATGAGTAATGACGCTGCACTCCATGCGATTGGGAAGAGTGATGCCTCGTGTGCTTCGGGTTGCTTAACGAGCGACACCGCCTGAGTTAACGTGTAGATACTCAGCGCAAGAAGGAGGCTGGCGCTCAGTAGAATAGCGAGGCTCTCATACTTCCCGTATCCATAGTTGAACGTTAGATCAGGTCGACGCATCGACTGTTGCACAGCTGTAAGGAACAGGAAGGAGGTGCCGATGTCGATGAGTGCGATGTAGCCGTTCGTTGTGACAATGAGCGAGTTCTCGAAGACACCAACGCCGATCGTAATCAGCGCAAGCACGATGCACGCCACGAGCGACACAAACGAGGCATACTGCGGCGTATCACGCCGAAGCAGCTGCCGCAGGGCTTGAGTCGTCATGTCGAACGAAACCATAGCGTGGAGAAATTAACGCGTGAACGCCGTGATGTACTGCATGATCACAAGTACGTATGCGCTCACAAGTCCCGCAGAAAAAATAATCGGGAAGACAATGCCCGCAACGCCGCGCGATGGCGTGAGCATTGAGAACAGGGACGCACGATCTGCGACGGCGGCAAACTCGAGTTCGCTTGGCGGAATGCCGCGCTGGTTTGCGGCCGTAATGATCAAGGTTAGGCGACGTTGCTCGCGCATGTAGTCGAGACCCCAGACTGTCATCAGAATGAAGTAGATGACAGACTGACCTGCTCGAAGCGCCTCGTGCGATTCGATCGGCTGAAGATAGATCACGATCCAAAACATGCCTGCAAACGCAAAGCACATGCGAAGCAAACGTCCGTACATCGTGCGCTGGCGCACGTATCGATCAGATATGGTGTGGTGGAGCATGTGCGAAGTTACGGAGCCAATTGGGTTGCCCTTGAACGAAAAAGCGCGCGTCCGGATTCCGAACGCGCGCTTGCGATGACTGATGGAATGCCAGATTATTCTGCTGCTGCCTCTGGTGCCGCGTCTGGCGCTGCTTCTGGTGCTGCTTCTGGTGCTACTTCTGGTGCTACTTCTTCAGCAGGTGCGGCAGCTTCTTCGACTACAGCTGGTGCTGGCTCGTCGGCTACGACTGGTGCCTTCGCTGCTTCAGCACGGGCCTTGTCACGTTCGGCACGACGCTTCTTGAGGCGCTCGTACCGTGCGAGGGCTGTTGCCTTGTGTTGTGCCACGGCTGCATCAATTTCAGCTTCCGACTTACCCTTGAAGGTAAGGTGGCGACGAAGGAGGACACCTTCGCGGCTGAGGATCTGATGCACAATGTCTGTCGGCTGTGCACCGACGCCAAGCCAGTACAGAGCACGTGACACGTCGAGCACGACGTTCTTAGGTGTTGTCATTGGGTCGATATACCCAACGCGTTCAATCGAAGCGCCGTCACGACGAGCGCGTCCGTCGATCGCAACGATGTCGTAGAATGGAGCCTTCTTACGACCGCGGCGACGCAAGCGGAGTTTTACCATGATGTCTCCTTAGGAAACAAAGGGTGAGAAATAATGGATTAGCGGCGCGTGCCAAACGGTGATTGCGGCAGCTGACGGTTGCCCATCATCTGCGCCATCTTACCCTTGGTCATGTTCCGCATCATCTTTTGCATGTCTTCAAATTGCTTGATCAGGCGATTCACATCTTGAATCGATGTGCCGCTTCCGGTGGCAATGCGCTTACGGCGGCTGCCATTGAGAAGACGTGGATTGCCACGTTCTTCCGTAGTCATCGACAAGATGATGGCTTCGACACGTCCGAATGCGCGATCGTCGATTTGCACGTCACGCAACGCACGGTCTACACCAGGAATCATTCCGAGCAGATCACGGAGGTTGCCCATTTTCTTGATCAGTTTCATCTGGTCAAGAAAGTCCTCGAACGTGAACTGATTCTTCTTCAACTTTTCTTCGAGACGTTCAGCTTCCTTCTCGTCGATCTGTGCCTGCGCCTTTTCAACGAGGGTGACAATGTCGCCCATGCCGAGAATGCGCGATGCGATACGCTCAGGATAGAACGGCTCGAGTGCGTCTATCTTTTCGCCGATACCGACGTACTTGATCGGCTTGCCAACCACGGCACGCAATGACAGTGCTGCACCGCCGCGCGTATCACCGTCGAGCTTTGTGAGCACAACGCCTGTTAGTTCGAGACGTTCATGGAACGCTTGCGCTGTGTTAACGGCATCCTGACCAGTCATCGCGTCGCACACGAACAGAATCTCGTGCGGCGACAGCAGCGCCTTGAGGTCGGCTACCTCCTGCATCATCTCTTCATCGATCGTCAGACGGCCTGCCGTATCGACAATCACAACGTCGCGACCATACTTCTTGGCATACTGCAGCGCCTCTGCTGCAATCTCTGCCGGCTTAGCGTCTTCCTTCGAAAACACCGGTAGCGACATAGACGCGCCAAGAGTCTTAAGCTGATCAACAGCAGCTGGACGGTAGATGTCACACGCAACAAGAAGAGGCTGCTTGCCCTTCTTCTTCAAGCTAAATGCAAGCTTGCCGCAGAACGTGGTCTTACCTGAACCTTGAAGGCCTGCGACCATGACGATCGTCGGCGCTTGCGGGGCCATCGTGAGATCGCTCTTGGATGAACCCATGAGAGCTACAAGCTCATCATGGATGAGCTTGATCATCAACTGACCAGGAAGAACATTACCCTTGACTTCGAGGCCGAGTGACTTTTCCTTGACGTCGTCGATGAACTTCTTCGTGACGCCAAAATTGACGTCAGCATCAAGAAGTGCACGACGCACTTCCGTCAATGCTTCATCGACGTTGTCTTCGGTGAGTTTGTTCTGACCTCGAATTGCTTTGAGGGCGTATTCGAGTTTATCGCTAAGGGATTCAAACATTGCGGTTCTTTTAGAGGACCGCAAAGATACGAATCATCGTTGAATCACAATTGAACGAAGGCCAATTGTTGTGCCCTGGGCATCGTTCGCGCGAACAACGTAAGTGCCTGACGGCAATCCGTTTACTGCGATTGTAGCGCGTGAACCTGATGCATCCTGTGCGAATTCGCCACGAGCAACTACTTCGCCTGAGAGCGACATGATGGCATACGTGCGTGCAACGACGTCCGTAACCGGGATGTCAATACGTAGTGCTTCGCGTGCTGGGATCGGTCCAACAACCCATGCCGCAGAGGCATCGAGAAGTTCTTCTACTGATGTTGTGCCCGGCTCGACTTCCTGGAGCGACGAGTTGACGTTGCCGTTGGCATCAACGAGGATTAGCTTGAACGCAGGGCCTGTTTGGTTTGAATCTGGTACGAAGAAGCCAGACGCAAGCACGAGGAATGCCTTATTCTGACCACGCAGGTCGCACACATAGCCGCGAATACGCTTGCCGTCCTCGCCACTGACCCACAATGTGTCACTTGCGGGTGCCACATTCGTGTACGTTGCGGCTGCATCGCCATAGGTCACGTTCGATGCATACGTTGTCGATGAGCTGGCAATCGTTACACGTGGTGCGTCTGTTGAGTAATGCGCTGCACGGACCGAAGTTTTACCAGTTTCTGCTGCAGCTTCTAGTGCGCCTTCGAGGACTGCTATCTGGAAATTGATCGCCTTGCCGTTCGGATTACGACGGAATTTCGTCGTGTCCAGTACGCCTGTGGCAATCATAGAATAGGTCCGACCAGGACGGAGCGGATCGAGCGTGATCGTGCCAATAGTATCCTTATACCCCGTTGATGTAGCTGGTGCGATGCCGATAACGAGTGGCGTGTTTGCTGGTACAGTTGTAAATGGCGTTGCTCTGCGGAAGCTGACGTTGTCGAATGCCTTTGTGCCATTCAGGTACACATCAACGACCGTAGCTAGTGGGTCGGCAGCGTTATGAACGAGCTGAACGCGGCTTGTTTGTGAGCCAGCTAGCAATGGTGAACGTACAACGCGTCCGTCTTCAAGAACCGAGAGGAGTGCCATCGTATCCTTGCCAGTGCCATTCTCAGACGGAGTCTTGAATCCGCTTGTGACGCACACGACAACTGAGCTCGCAAGTGTACCGAAGTCAACAGCGAACGATGCCAGAGCCTTCGTCTTGTCACCAGCTTTCGTGAAATCAACCGTGACAGCTTTGCGATCTGTCACAGCAACTGCTGTGGCGTTACCCGTGTAGCCCATGCCCGCAGCACCGACCCTTGCACCTCCACGGAACCAAAAATCACCCGTTTCCATATCCGAAACGCCATGCACGAAGTATACGCCGGTCTTGTTTGGATCAGCTGTGTATGGCTGAACTTCAAAGCTGGTGATCTTCAACGTGATTGGCTTTGCATCAGGATTAGCTACATAGCCTGTGGTGTTTGATACGCCATGTACCATCACCATGTATCCTTTGTCGGCACCTGGTGTGAAGGTGAACTCAACCTTCGCTTCGTTCGCGCCGATACTGTTGCCTGGAGCTACAGCGAATGTGACTTCCAGATCGCCGAATACCGCAATAGAATTCAAATTGTCCGCCCCCTGAAACGGGACGTCTTCAATCTTGTTCACGATGCCGGCTTGCGTGACATACAGGTCAGCTGTTGCAAATGCTGGGTCGGGGCTGTTGTTCAAGAACGTGAACAGTGAAAGTTGAGCTGATGCTGTTGACCAGGCCGCAACAAATGCTGCGAGAACAAGGACTATGCGAAGATTCATTCTATTGCTCCAGGTGATTCAGGACATGTAATTCGAGATGCGAATCACTAAGAATACAAAAGCAGGCCGAAAGTTTCAGCGGCAATTGCTCTGGCATCCGACTAATTTGCTGTATGATTCTGCAACCAACAGAGCACAACATCGAATTGTGCGCAACAGTTCTGCACGAAGGGGGCGTTGTGGCCATGCCCACGGAGACGGTGTACGGACTTGCAGCGTCTATTCGCTGTGACGACGCCCTCCAGCGAGTGTTCAAGCTCAAGGGGCGCCCATCGGACAATCCTCTTATTGTACACGTGGCGTCGGTTGATGCAGCTGTAGCGCTCACGCTCCCTGCATACGAGGCCCAGGTGCGTCGCCTTGCATCGATTTTTTGGCCTGGCCCGCTTACATGTGTGGTCCCTGCTGCAGCATCCGTCTCTCGGTTGATCACAGCACATCTTGATACCGTCGCTGTACGAATGCCGCAGCACCCGGTGGCACTCGCCTTGATTACATCTCTTGGAGCGCCGGTCGCAGCACCGAGTGCTAATCGCTCAGGGCGACCAAGTCCGACACGAGCACAGCACGTGATCGATGACTTTGGTGAAGAACTCCATGTCCTTGATGGGGGAGCTTGCGATATAGGCGTGGAAAGCACTGTTATTCGACTCGATGAACAGGGGTGTACCATCCTACGACCGGGATCTGTGACGCAAGAGCAGTTAAGCGCCGCGCTAGATGTGCCCGTGACGTTTGCGACCAACCATGACGACCTCAGGGCATCGCCAGGGACCAGGTACCGACACTACGCACCGGCCTGTCCCGTGGTGCTGTGTATGAGTGAAGAGGATCTCCGTGCGCAAATGGCATCGTATCAGGGTCCAGTCATGGTCCTTGCTGAGCACATGCCAGATATGTGCGATGCTCGAGTCATCAATGCAGCACTATCAGAATCATCGCTCTACGCCGAACTTCGGCGTGCAGATGATTTGCATCTCGAAGCCATTCTCGTACTTTGTGACGAGGCCGTACAACGTCGGGAGGCACTGATGAACCGCCTAACTCGTGCTTCTGCCTCACACGAAGGTGCACTATGATTGAATCAACAGTTATCGTCCGAAATCGTGCTGGGTTGCACACCCGACCTGCCGCAATGGTTGTGAAGGTCGCCTCGCAGTATGCTAGCGACGTGTACCTTGTACGTGACGGCTTCAATATCAATGCAAAGAGCATTATTGGCGTGATGACGCTTGCCGCTGAGCAAGGATGTGAGCTCGGACTCATCGTTGAGGGGGCGGATGAGCATGCTGCACACGCTGCCGTGATCGAGTTGTTTCAATCCGGTTTTGGAGAACAGCTCTGAGTAGCGTCATTCTCAGAGGGGTTCCCGGATCACCTGGCATTGCCATTGGTCGTGCGTACACGATCACGATGGAGAGTCCTGTTGTTGATCGTGAGGGTGTTGCTCCGGAGGACGTCGCGCATGAGATTGAACGATTCCATGCAGCACATCTGATCACGACTGACGAACTCCGCAGCGCGATTGATGATGCAGCAACGGAGAAAACAGCCGTTGTTTCGATTCTTGAATCCTACTTGATGATTGCCAGCGATCCAGTGATCACGCGGGCAATCATCCGACGCATTGAACACGGGGCTTCGGCGGAGTCTGCCGTTGTCGATGAATTCGACGTGCACAAGACGTTTCTGTATAGTGCGAAGGATCAACTGCTTCGTGAGCGTGTCCAGGATTTCGAGCACGTAGTGGAGCGCCTCGTAGGAGCACTGCGGAATCGCACACTGTCGCATGAACTTCGCAATGATAGCATTGTTGTAGCTGGATCTGTTACGCCCCATGACATGCTGTTCTTCAAGCGAATGTCTACCCTCGGCGTAGTGACCGAGGTTGGTGGCGTCACATCGCACTCATGTATCCTTGCACGCGACTTTGGAATACCCGCAGTTATTGGCATTCGAAACGCAACTGATCTCATCGTTGATGGTGATGAGATCATCGTCGATGGCACAACTGGTGTCGTGATCATTCGCCCGGACGATGCCACCTTGGAAGCGTATCGAAGTCGAAGTGCAGCGCGAACAAATGAGCACGCAGAACTAGTAGCACTTGCAACGCAGCCATCTGTTACGACTGATGGCAAAGCAATCGTCGTGCGAGCTAACATAGATTCTGCCGAGGACATGGTGACAGCTGAGAGTGTAGGATGCGATGGTGTCGGTCTAGTTCGCACCGAGACAATGCTCGTGAGCTTCGGACGGTACCCTACCGCTGATGAACAATACGAGCGATACCGTGCGATTGTCGAGCAAGCGTCGCCATCTGTCGTAACCTTCCGTGCGTTCGATATTGGCAGTGACAAGTATCGTGAGGGTATTCCGCATCACGAGGAGAACCCGGCGTTAGGCTTGCGTGGTATCCGATTCCTGCTGTATCGACCGGATATTTTTGAGCAGCAGATCGAGGCAATCTTGCGCGCTGCGGTTCATGGCAATGCGCGCTTGTTGCTTCCAATGCTGTCGTCAATTGAAGAGCTAGAAGCTGCATTGCGAGTTATTCAGCGTTCGGTGGCATCGCTTGAAGCACGTGGTACTGCAATGCATTCGAAGATCCCGATCGGTGTCATGATTGAAACGCCAGCGGCGGCGTTACTGGCGGGGACATTCGCCAAGCGAGTAGATTTTCTGTCGCTCGGTACGAATGATCTCGCGCAGTACACGCTTGCAACCGACCGGACAAATGACCTCGTTGCGGATATTTTCGATGCTATGCATCCTGCTGTTGTGCAGTTGATTGCGCTGACCGTTGCAGCAGCGCGCGATGCTGTGGTACCGTTAAGCGTGTGTGGTGAGCTCGCGGGTCATGCGGCAGCTACTGAGCTTCTTATTGGACTAGGCATCCGCGAGTTAAGTGTTGCCCCCTCACTCGCTCTCGAACTCAAGCATCGGATTCGTGTCGCAGATAGTCGGGCATGTGAAGAGGCCGTTCGTGCTGTTCTCACCTGTACAACCACAACAGACGTGTATGCAGTGCTACAATCACTGCAGTCGGGTGAGTTCGGAGGAAGTGCGACGTCATGAGAATTCTGGTTATCGTTCTGTTCATCCTAGCGGCTGGGATACAGGCTCGTGCATCACACATACCCCGTGAGCAGCCGCGTATCATCCGCAACGTCTACATCGACCGACGAGACATCTTCGATCCTACATCCAACGAGTGGTTTTTTGCTGGCCCCTTGGTCAACTCATTACATACAATGACGCGTTTTGATGTGATCGAAGATGAGTTACTGTTTGCTTCAGGTGATGACCTCGATACCACGGTGCTTCAGGAAACAGAGCGAAATCTCCGACGCATCGGTGTGTTTGCAACAGTTGCCGTTACGACGCGTGACGTGGGTACTGACAGTGTTGATGTACTTGTGTTGACGCGTGATCGTCTCTCGCTCCGTCCAGCCTTCTTGCTTGGTACTGGAGGTGGCATCACAAACATTGGCGGAAAACTTGAAGAGATCAACCTCTTCGGCAACGGCACGCAGGCGATGCTATATGGCTTGTACCGCACGGAAAATGCGATTGGCTGGGAGGGAATGGCACAACTCACGCAACGTCGCTTGTTTGGGTCTGACGTGAATCTCATCGCAGCTCTTCGCGCGAATCGAGTGCGCACAGATCAAACGCTACAGGTCACGCAGCCCTATCGTACAATGTCCACTCCATGGGCATTCAGCGTAGGCGTATGGAATGCATTCGGTAGTGATTTCGATTATCGCTCGGATCCTGCAAACCGCACATTGCTCCCATTCCACGATCGAGAATTCGTGGGATGGCTCTCGCAGGCATCAGGTGAGCGTGATCGTCTGTTTACAAGTGTGAGCGTACGCTTGTCTGATGTGCAACGCGTGGTTCCGTCGTCGCGACAAGCATTTGACAATACCGGTCACGTGTTGGTCGCGTTCTCCTCAATCACGCAGTCGTATCACCGTAGTCAGTTCCTTGATGGTTACGAGACAGAGGACGTGCCGGAAGGGGCATGGGGATCGGCCATCATTGGACGTGTGTTCTCGCTTGGTAATGGTGGGCAAACGCTGTGGTACTTAGGTGGACAAGCCGAGCAATCGCGGTATGTCTCACCAGCGTTGTATCTCCACGGTCGAATTCAGGCGGGTACTGGGTTCGGTGATCGACGAGCGCGCTACACCTATCTTGAGATCAACGGTCTTGGCCATCTCAAGTTCTCGGATCACTTCGTAGCAACAGCAAGAATTCGTTCTCAGACTGCATGGAATTGGACAGCCTTCCGTCAACTCGTGTTGGATTTTGAAAACGGCCTCCGTGGCTACGTCGCAAATGGTATCAGTGGCGAGAACCGCATCATTACGAATTCGGAGCTACGTTGGTTCCCCGGATGGAAAACATGGATTCTCGGATGGAGTGCCGTTGCGTTCTACGACAATGGCGCTGTCTGGGGTCAGGGCGATCGACTTTCATCGACACGGTTTCATCATGCCGTTGGACTCGGACTTCGCATCCACAACCTCAAGGCTTCGGGCGATGATGCTGTGTTTCGTTTCGACGTTGCGTACAACATGGACACAGGCAAGATTGCTGGTTTGATCTTCAATATCAATCAAGCATTCTCTGCGTTCAGCTCGCACAAGTATCGCGCTCCTGATGTGCTCGGACGCGACATTGATCTTCAGTAAATCTAGGACTCTTCATCATGCTCGATCTGGCATCAACGATTGATCACACCGTCTTAAAACCGGATTCAACAGCACAACACGTAGATACACTGTGTGCCGAAGCAGCACAGTATCAGTTTGCCAGTGTGTGCATTCTCCCGTGGCATGTAGCGCGAGCAGCAGCCCTGCTAGACGGAACCGACGTTGCAGTCTGCACCGTAGTTGGGTTCCCTCTCGGTGCTACAGTAACGTCCGCTAAGGTCGCAGAGACCGTCACGGCAATCAATCATGGGGCTCGTGAAATCGACATGGTAGCGTCGATCACCGCACTCAAGAGTGGCATGCATGATGCCGTACTCGAAGATATCCGAATCGTTACGCAGGTGTGCCACGACCATGGTGCACTCGTGAAGGTGATCATTGAGACATGCCTGCTCACGGACGACGAGAAGCGACGGATGTGCTCCATCGTCACGCAAGCAGGAGCAGACTTCATTAAGACTTCGACAGGGTTTTCAACCGGTGGGGCAACACTCGACGATGTAGGCCTACTTCGTTCGCTTGTCGGACCATCTGTCCGCGTGAAAGCGAGCGGGGGCATTCGGGATCGCGAAACGGCCCTGGCCATGATCGATGCTGGCGCAGAACGCATCGGCACAAGCAGCGGCGTGCTGATCGTAAGCTGAGGATATTCAGGACTGATTTGGGAATATGTGTTGTAACACATATATTTGTGCTGCTTTAGAAATCACATGTTTCCTCATTCACACCTGATAGGAGCTCATCATGGCGACATGGTCAGTCGATCCAGCACACTCAGAAGTACAGTTCAAGGTCAAGCACCTCATGATCAACACCGTAACAGGCGAGTTCGGCTCGTACAGTGTTGACGTCGAGAACACAGCTGATGACTTCAGCGATGCATCGGTTCGCTTTGAAGCAGACATCAACAGCATCAACACAAAGAACGAGATGCGCGATAACCACCTCAAGAGCGACGACTTCTTCAGCGCTGAGAAGTTTCCGAAGATGACGTTCGTCGGTAAGGGGCTCACAGGCTCAGGCGACAAGCGTCAGATCACGGGTGATCTCACAGTTCGTGACGTCACACGCCCAGTGACACTCGACGTTGAAGTTGGCGGTCAGATGGTAGATTTCTACGGCAACACAAAGGCCGGCTTCGAACTCACAGGACAGATCAACCGTCAAGACTTCGGTCTTACATGGGGTGCAGTTACAGAAGCAGGTGGCGTTGTCGTCTCCGACACAGTCAAGCTAGCTCTCAACATTCAACTTCAGAAGAACGCGTAAGCGAGTATTCGTATGCAACGCCCCGTTCGCGTCATCACGCATTCCCTTATGACGGGTGTCGGACCACTGCGTGTGGCCCAACCACTTCCCGTTCATGCACTTCGGAATGTCGATCCGTTCATCCTACTGCACCATGCCGGACCGCAGACCTTTGAAGCGGGTGGGGCGGTGCACCGAATTGATCCGCATCCTCATCGCGGATTCGAACCTGTAACCTTCGTGTTCAAGGGAAGCGTGCTGCACCGCGACTCCCTTGGCAACGAGGGAACGATCCACGGTGGAGAGGTCCAGTGGATCACCAGCGGCAGCGGCATCATTCACAGCGAGGGTCCGACAGCTGAACTGCAACAGGCAGGGGGCGAGTTAGAGCTCATTCAGCTGTGGGTGAATCTGCCGGCTGATAAGAAGATGATGACACCGATGTATCAAGAGCTTCGACGCGAACAGATGGCTCGCGTTACAGTGCTCGATGGTGCTCTTGATCTCGAACTCGTATCGGGATCATACATGGGTCATGTTGGACCCGCAACAACTCAGTCGCCGGTGCTAACGGCGATGGGACATTTCCGCGCCGCCTCGCCAGCGTCACTCGTGGTTCCTGCGTATGAACAGTTTGCGATCTATGTGCTGAACGGACAGATCCGCGTCAACGGCGAGCACGTCGTAGAACGTCATTCGCTCGTTGCATTTGAGCCACACGGGGATACTATCGACATCGAGCCGCGTACAGATGGTTCACTGTTGCTTCTCGCTGGTGAGCCCCTTCGCGAGCCGATCGCAATGTATGGTCCGTTTGTGATGAATACGGAACAGCAGCTTCACGAAGCAATGCACGATTATTCAATCGGAAAGTTTGGTGTACTCGACCACTGATTGCGTCATGCGCGTGTTAGTACACGACGAGTGGTGTGTGCGTTGAGACTCCATCTACGGAAATGTCGAGCTGATAGACACCTGGAGCCAGTGCTCGGATATCAATGCTGTGCTGTTGTTGCATCGTCGTTTGCGTTACACGTGTGGTGCGGCCAACGAGGTCGGTAGCAATGATGGTCACCTGGTGTTGCTCAGCATCAGAGAGAATAAGTTCGATGACGTCACGCGCAGGCTGCGGTCTGATCGACACAGAGGGAGTTGCATCGAGGCGAACAAGACGCTTGCGTCGCGTAGCGCACACATCGTCAAGCACGATAGAGCCGTCGTCATACGTAACAGGGCATTCGAACGCACTCCATTCGAGGCCCGGCGTGAGATGGAAGAGCATGGCAACGGAATCAACGCGTGATAGAAGGGGCGTCACGGGAATGCGTGCAAGCGTATCGCCACCTCGCCATTGCCCAACAATGGCAATGACCAATTCGTCTCCGTCACGCCATACACTCCATGACGCAAGATTGTCGCTTCCATCTTGGACGCTGCACTCCGTAGCCGAACAGTGTATGCTCAGTGTGTAGTCGGTACTCACCGTTGAATCGATCGATGGTGGAGTAACGAGAATCACTGGCATGAGGGTGACGACATCAACCGCGCCACGAACGTCGGGCATCATGAGATGCGTTGTGGTTGATGCTGTACTTGTGAGGATCGTTGTTGCGCTCCATGCGCACGGGAAATCCACTTCGATGCGAATACTGTCGAGCAGCGTTCCAACACGCTGTCTCAACGCAATTTCGACTGTGAGAGCATCGCCAGGATTCACGTTTGCTGGTAGGGGTGGTGTGACACGAGCAATTGTAAACGGTGCGCTCGGCGCGATGATGCTCGTTACGCGAACCGGTGCTGTTCCGGTGTTTCGGTACGTCGCTTGCAGTATCTGCTCGCGTCCGATTACCGGCTCAGTGAACGTAAGCGTATCTGGAGCACTGAGCGACAAATCAGCTGCTACACCCTCGATTCTACACGACACGATAGTGTCGCATGGTGACAGTCGGACGTATACTGTAGCACTGTACAATCCGGCAATCTTCGGGGTGAGTGCGACGGAGATCGATTGTCGATCAACAAATGTCGCACCAGCGATCAGATCACATGTAGCCGGTCCATCTATCCAGACACTGTCGACGGTCCACTGCGTTGAATCGTCAGCAATAAGTTCCGTCACAACACCAACCGATGAGTCACGGCACAGAACAACCACAGGCGCAGTGAGATTCGATGATGTCGATATTCGTGGATGAACATAGAGTCCGTCGAAGTCAACCCACATTGTGTCGATACACGCGTCAATACGACCAACAAATCCAAGTCTACCACTTCCGCGTGGTGGTGTTGGACGCCAGCGAACGGCGATGTTGGTGGGTGTCGAATCTGATGGTGTAAACGGCACGGATGCGAGAGACTGCACATCACCCTCAGAGAGTATCTCTACGATACGTAGGCCGCCAGCCGGGAACGTAACGTTGATCGTTGTATCGATGATACCCGATAGACATCCAAGCACTGGTGAGAGAGTAACTGCTGTTGGAGTGACATCGAACGACGCCTCACCACGTGTGACGGTGAACGACGTGATAAGCGTCGTGTCGCATGGTTCAACATCTGCCTCCACCTCGAATGTCAACGACGTGAGTGTTGTTGGCAGATCAATCGCCACCGGAATTCGCAGTTTCTCGCCAGGTCCGATATCGATTGGTACAGCAAGTGTGATCACTGCGCCAGTTGAACGGGAACGCACAGCACGAACTGTCGCCGGCTTTGCAGAGTTGTTTGCGAGCCACAATGCATCTTCAATGTTCTGAGAACATCCAGGTGCAGTGCGACTGATTGGTGGAAAGTCAAGGTTCCATCCGCGATCGACCGTGATCGTGCAGGTGTCTTCGTTCGCGCATCCGCGTTCATCCACAACGCGAATCACAAAACGATGTGTCTCAGTGGCAACAAATCCATAATCAAGAGCTGTACTTACGATGCGACCATCATCACGAATCCACTGCACACGGTTGTAGGATCCCTGTGCGCGAGCCCGCAATGAAAGGGGCGTCCCAGGACACACGATAGTATCGCGTGGAGCCTCAACTGCAAGGTTGGGGAGCTGTCCAACATTCTCAGGGATGGTGACGTTCAACACCGATTGTCCGTCGTTTCCGCGCGTTGCACGATTGATGCGTTCTTCTTCGACAGTTCGCTGGACGTTGAGTCCGCACGCGCCCCCTGGCAAGGCGTAGGAAAGTCCGCCTCCAATACCTGCACCAGAAAACAGAAACACACCGCCTGCTCCGCCTGCGCCATTTCCATGTATAGCACCAGTGCGCACATTGCCACCTGCACCACCAGAGGCAAACACTGTAAGCCCACGTTGAATCTGGGTGGTAGACAGGTAGACCGTGCCGCCTGCACCACCACCGCCGGCTCCGTCATTGCCTGCGTCTACTGCCGTTGCTCCGGATGCAGAAATCCTACGAGCCATACCGATGATGGATGGACAACGAACAACGATGATCCCACCGCCGTTTCCGCCATTCGTACCGACATTGTTATTCGTATGCCCAGCACCACCACCGCCACCCAAGAACAGTCGAGGAGCACCGTTGATGATTGGCTGTACTGACAACCCACCACGTCCGCCATTATCGAAGTACCGTCCGCAACCATCGAACTGCGCGCCCCCTACACCCCCAATACCACCATTACCGCCACCGCCACCACCGGCGTTGTGATCACAGCCACCACCACCGCCGGTAAACAACGCAGCAAGACCCGAGATTTGAGCTGGGAGAGGGTCGACGTAGGTCTCACCCTTCATTGCTGCCGCAGGTGAATTCACTACTCCATCGGCAAGCCGTGTTGAGCATGCAACGGAGCCATTCCACGTTCGACCACCTCGAAATCCGATGCCATCGGCTACAATGTCAGCATTAAGCACGAGTGACGTTCGCACGTCGAACGCGATCACACCACCTGTGCGTCCATCCCAAGGCTTGCCCATGACATTCATCGTCGCAACGGCCTCGTCATACACCGGCACGCGCACGCATTGAACAGCACCTGTGACATCGTAGCTATTGAGCAGCGGATGGACTGTTGCGATCGTGGTGCCAATGACCGTATCGATCACTGTATACTCTGCAAGTCCAACAGTCTGCGTTGCATAGGAGCCACTTACAACCGGACCCTTCATTTGGATGATCAGGATGCGATCACCAGCACCGAATCCATCTGTTGTGTCGAGCGTGATAAACGACGTGCACTGCACCGTCTGCACCGCAGTAACTCGTGCATAGGAGTTGATAATCCCACCGATAGGAGTCTGCGCGCCGAGTTCTGCCACAAGAATGAGGGCAGTCGCTACGAGTGCTATCGCTGTTCGAAGACGCACCATACGCATTGTTGAAAAGTGGAAACGCAGAAGCGCTATAAACTAGGCATCAGCAGGGGGCTTTTCCGACAACAGTAGACCTTCTGAGCGCTGAACGACGTAATCAATCTCCCAATCGCTCTTAAAGAGCACCGCAGCACGACCATGGTCGTCATGGACAACCGGAGCATTCGTCGATGGGCGAACATCGCCAATGATCCAACGGGTACGCGTGTACGGCAAGCGCTCCAGACGCACCTGTTCGTTGTATTCATTCTCCATGCGCCATGCAAAGAGCTCCATCTGCAGCTCACCAACAACGCCAACGAGGGGAACGGGGCTCCCATCTGCTTCGGTGAAAATCTGGATCACACCTTCTTCGCGAAGCTGGTCGATGCCCTTGCGGAACGACTTCGAGAACGAGCCCATTGCAGGCCAGACTTTTGCGAAGATTTCAGGTGCAAAGCGCGGGAAGGAGGGAATCGTTGCGTTGGATCGCTCGGTAATCGTATCGCCAACCTGGAAGAGTCCCGGGTTGGTAAGACCAATCACGTCGCCCGGATAGGCGACATCGATGATCTTCCGCTCACGTCCGAAAATCTCAAATGGATAGGTCAACTTTGTCTCGCGACCACTGCGTGGGTGCAATGCCGACATCCCTCGCTCGAAGGTTCCGCTCACAATGCGCAAGAATGAGATGCGATCACGATGCGCCTTGTTCATGTTCGCCTGCACCTTGTAGACGAAGCCAACGAATTCATTGCTCGATGGTTCGATCGTGCCGGTGGACATCGTGAACGGCTGCGGCGTTGGCGCGAGTTCAAGAATGGCTTGGAGGAAGTGCTCGATACCAAAGTTGGTGATTGCCGAGCCCCAATAGACCGGTGTGCATTCTTCGTTCAGATATGCATCACGGTCGAATGTTGGAATAACGTGATCGACAAACTCAAGATCCTCCAAGAGTTTGTCGTGTGCTGTTTCGCCGATTGCCGAGCGGAGCTCTGCGCCGCGAATATCGCCGATGGATACAGGGGCTTTGTAGCGATTGCCAACGGTGCGCTCGAAGGCATAGAGTGTTTGGTCACTGCGATCGAAAATCCCACGGAAGTCGGGACCGTTACCAATTGGCCATGTGCGTGGGATTGCAGTGATGCCGAGTGTTTGCTCGACTTCATCGAGGAGTTCAAGCGGATCGCGTGATGGGCGATCCATTTTGTTCATCAGCGTAATGATCGGAATGCCACGATCACGGCAGACTTTGAACAGCTTTAGCGTTTGTTCCTGTACACCACGACCTGCATCTAGCAGCATGATGGCCGAGTCGACCGCCATGAGCGTGCGATAGGTGTCTTCCGAGAAGTCTTGGTGACCAGGAGTATCGAGAATGTTGAGCAACAGTCCGTTGTAGTCAACGCGCATGGCGCTCGACGACACAGAGATGCCGCGCTGCTGCTCGATCTCCATCCAGTCAGACGTCGTGGACTGGTGCTTGCCACCGGTAACAGCTCCTGCCTGGTGGATGGCACCAGAATAGAGCAGGAGCTTTTCTGTGAGCGTTGTCTTGCCAGCGTCAGGGTGGCTAATGATAGCCACCGTTCGCCGACGGTTAATTTCGGAAGTGAGGTCGGACATAGCCGACAAAGTTACTGCTTCCCAGGGCGCAGTGGCGACTTTTCCTCGACCTTCTTCATAACGCCGAAGAGAACTGAAAGGCCGACCCGCAGGGGAGACACCGTCCAGGACGCATCAGAGACCAGGTTGGTAAACATTGGCGCATAGCTGACTTCCGGCACAAGCTGGAGTGTCCCGTTGGCATTCATTGGCAGTACATAGCGGAGTCCGATAACAGCACCCGCCTGCAGTGCACTCGTATTCGGAAGATCGCCTGTCGTTGCGTTGCGAATGGTTGTACCATCATCAAAGCGCACCGGTTGGGTTGGATCGGCAATGCGCTCGTCTTGCGTGTACGTTGCCGAGAGCACCGTGCCAACCCGCAGACCGGCCAGTACATCGAGTCCACCCGCAATACGATACGCAGCAACTGGTTCGACGAATACAAAGCCCTGGGACGACTCGAGTGTGTGACGAAGTGTTGCTGTCTCCACCGTGTTCCCGACGCGAATAGCTGCCTGCTCGTCGGTTGCGAATGTCACCGTGGCAGACTGAAACAGTACACGTGTAGAGAGCTCGAGCTTCGATGTCAGCGGTAGTTCAATCACACCTCCGACGAGAACACCGCTGCCCGATGTAGATCCATACGAAGTGCAGCATGTCGGGACGGTTGGCAGTGTAAACCCGGGAGTTCCATTTACCATCATCCCGTACGCTGCTGTCAGACCAACAGAGAACTGACGCTGTTCAATCATGGCAGGGGGCGGTTCAGGCGCCTTGGTCGGTTCCGGTCGAGGTTGCGTCATGGTCTCCTGTGAAATGGCAACACCGAATGAACCACAGAAAAGTGCGAGTGAAAGAGCTATGCGAGTGATCTTCATGCTGTGTGGTCCTTAAGGTCAACGTTGTACAACGATGGAGTTCTTGAATGTCGAACCCAACGCTTGTGTGGTGAGGAGATACAAACCTGAGCCGAGCGTACGGACGTTGACAACGGACTGGCCAACACCTGACGCATCAGGAGTGATCGTACCAGAGGCAACTTCTGCTCCTACGTAGTTGGAGAGCGTCCATGATACTGGTGCAGTGCCTGCACCGCGCACTGCTATCGTCAAGTCTGTTGATGCTGGAACAGGGAAGACGCTGATGCCGAAGCCTTCTCGTTCAGGACGGAGGAATCGATCGCCGCCGGCTGTGCAAATGTCTGTTAGGACAATCTTACCGTCGCGCATCGTGACATCAGCAGTCGGCGCACCAGTCCACGCAAAGTCTGTAAGCGTGAGCATCGACATATCAACTGTACCGAGGATGGCGGTAAAGTTCAGCGTGTAGATCGTTCCGACGGAGTCTGGGCCGCGCGTTCCCGCAATGTCAATTGTGCACGGTGTAAGCTGTCCGGCTTGATAACAATCGGGAGTGCCTGTGCTCGATCCCACAACAACCAGTGGGTTGTATGTGACCTTTGCCGTCCAGGCATAGAGGTTGTTCGCATTGAGGCCATCAGAAGATGTAATCCGTACCGGCACAGTGAAGATGTCGCCTGTCTTGACGGCGACCGAATCGATCACGATTGTGCTAGCAGCTGGTCGTGTGGTCTCGCAAGTACCGGTGAACGAGGTCACAGCGCTGAGTGCGCAAGGCCTAATCACACTAGCTTCAATAGTATCTGCAATCGTTGCACGGCCACCGCAGTTTACACGGTAGTCTACTTCAACCACAGCGCCTGGAAGCAGCTCGATGATTCCCGATGGACGGGATGCCATGATAAATGCGTTCGGAGTACGGGAAAGCACAGTTACAATGAGCGTGTCCGTGCCGTCGTTGATGAAGCGTGTGGTGCCAGAGGCGTTTCCTGGAACTGCACCAAGAGCGATCGCAACATTCTCAGCACGGAGTGATGGAGTGGTCTTAACGCCACTCAAGCGAATCACTTGGCGAACGTCGCATGGTTGGAACACGACGACGATGCTGTCGCTCAACAGACCATCGACAGTTGGAGTCCATGTTACATCGAACTCTACGCGCTGTCCGGGAGCGAGGGCCTGGTTGTTAGAAAGCGTCGTTGTAATGTTCTGCGACGTTGTCACTGAGGCAACTGACGCTGTGCCTGTTCCGTCGAACGTGACAAAGCCCTTGCGTGTAACAGACGATGCCGGCGTGCATCCAGAAAGCTCGCCAAACTCAATCTGTGGTGATGTGCTGAAGGCTAGTCCATTCTTTACAGCGCGGACGCGCATCGGGATGTTGACGTTGCATGGTTGTACAATGGCTGTTCCAGTTGCATCGAATGTGCCCGGTGATGGAGGGCGAACAGTGCACGCCACCGTGACGCTTGACGTTGCAGGAATGCGAATGGTGCCACCAGGAGTGAAGATGATCGATGCGCTCGGTGGGAAGGTAAAGGACACTTCGACAGGAGATGTGTTCTCGATCGTGAGCGTCGTATCACGCTCGACTTCACACCCTGTGAGTGTGCCGATGTCGAGATCCGTCCACGAGAGGTTAACTGTCACGTCTGATGAAATCGCATTAAGATTTACACGTAACGTATCCGAGCACGTGCCTGCGGTATACGGGAACCTGGCAATCTCGGTAAACGTGCCGGTCGTTACCGGGTCGTATTGGAACACAACCACTTGCTGTTCATTCGGCTGGAGTGTGACCACGCTAGTTGGCGATACAATCGTGTACGGCAACGTCACAGAACCTGGCAAGAGGGATATGACATCTTTGCCGTTGTTGCGAATGACTGTTGAATCGCGCTTTGCAGTTTGATTGCACTTGACGTCTGCACCGAAGTTCACCGTGCCAGGAATAGCGGTAGCCTTGACTTCTGCTTTCACGACGCGATAGGTATACCGCGCAACCCAATTGCACGGTAAACCACCGAGCGTGAACGAGCCATTGATCGTGCCTGACGTTGCCGGTGATACACGAACACGTAATGACTTCCCGTCCAGAGGTGGAATGACGATAGGCGTAGCCAGTGACGTCACCAAGCTGATGCGCGGGTCATCTGGTGTAAACGTTGTGATGCGAATCTCCTGTGGGCCTGGGTTCTCGATGGTGATGTCTGCTTCGCCGGCGCTTGTACAGGCATCCAGAGATCCGAAATCAACCAGCGCTGGACTCGTAACCGGCTTTGGATTGATAATCGAGACCTTGATCGTGTCCTTTGCAGAGCAGCCTGCGGAGTCGGTAAGCGTGACTTCGTAGTCTGTGTTGCCAGCCGGGTTCACATTCGGCGTGCGAGACGTGTCGTCGTCAATGGCCGGGAGTCCTGCACCGATGCGACGCCATTTGTATGTGTACGGCTTCGTGCCACCGCTTCCGTTTGCTGCAAGCTGAATGAGCGTATTGACGCATCCCGTAGTATCGTTTCCTGCGCTGACCGATGGCTTTGGATTCGATCCAATCACAACGGTGTCGCGATAGCGACATCCATCGGTTGTTGTGCACACAACCCAATACGTTCCGGCTTGCGTTACGTTGATGTTGCGCGTTACCGCACCTGTCGACCAGAGATACGATGCAAATCCTGCAGGTCCAACGAGCTGCCGCGAGTCTACGTCACACAGCGTTGATGGACCATTGGGCTGTATGGTGATGACAGAATCGCGACAGTTACTGAAGTACGACACGAATCCGTTGTAGCGAAGTGTGTCCTTCTCCAATACGGACGAATCTTGATATGCGCCAGCAGTAGTCGTCATGCGATACGAATTCACACGTCCAAGAAAGACCACGTAGGCATTCTTTTCGCAGGAGACGTCTACGAGTAAATCCATGCCGTAGTCGGTATTCGGAGGGGGCGGCGGTCCGCCAATTGGCGGCACAGGAGGGTTGTCTTGTGAAGGAGCGCCGTAGTACGAACCGTAGAGCACGGCAGTTCCTGCGGGATTGAGCTGCCCGATCAACCCATCAAAACCACCGCCAACAACGTTAAGTGTCTTCTGGAACGCATCATTACTGATCGGAGGGTTCGTTGAACGTGTATATCCAGCAACCCAGATGTTGTTGCTCTTGTCGATGGACACGCCATTGAGTCCATCGAGTGAATCGCCACCGTAGTAGGTAGACCATTGAACGGCACCACCGGCAGAGTATTTACGGATGTAACCATCCGTAAATCCGGTGCGTGCAGCCTTCAATGGCGCAACAGTAGGAAAGTCGTTGCCAAGTGTTTGACCAACAACGATGACGGCCCCTGTACTGTCGATTGCGATGTCGTTGATCTCGTCGATGTTTGATGTGCCAAACACGGTCGCCCACACGCGCCCGGCTGTCGGATTGAATTTTACAACGACTGGATCTTCGATTGCCTTGAAGGTGGTGTTATCTGTCACGGGGAACCCTGAGCTTTGCGTCAACCCAGTAAACACAACATTGCCCTGTGGATCAAATGCAATGCGACCGCTGACCTCCTGATCATCGCTACCGTAGAACACGAGGTAGTCGTTCTGCCAACGATTCGCAGGTGTCGTCTTTGGCTTCACAACGCTTACGAACATATCTGTGTTGTTAAATGTACCTTGCGTCTTCTTCCACGGAGCGTTGCCTGTATTCCCGCCAAATGATGGGCTGCGTGTGTAACCGACAACAGCAATACGATTCGCGTTGACGGCGATGCCCGTCAACACATCTGCTTCGCGACCTGAGTATTGCCAACTGTCGGACCAAGCACCATTTGCATCAAGCGAGAGTACGACGCCGTCAGCCCCCTGCACGCTGTCAACTGGGTAGGCATTTGAACCGAGTTCAATGTTTGGAAGGTCCTTTGAGTTTGATTGTCCGCAAGCCCATATCACACCCTTTGCATCTGTTGTGACATCGAAGAGCTTATCGTTGAGTGAGCCGCCGTAATACGTGTGCCAGAGGAACGTGCCGAACTCGTTGAACTTCGCAACAAACCCATCTGTGTTTGCCTTGAGTCGCCGTTGCAATACTCCGGGCACACTGGGCATGTTCGTTGCCGTAGTTGATCCCGCAATGATGACGTTGCCCTGCGGGTCGACCGCGGAGCGGAATTCATCAATGCTTTGATTGAAGCCATAGTATGTGGCCCACACGCGCTGTGGATCGACGATCAGCGTAGTAGTACGATCGTATGCGCCGATGTCGAATCGAACGGATTGGCCTGACACGACGAAGGACGAAGGGACGACTGTGCCGACAGATCCGTTGCTCGGTGCTGTGATCACATACGGTGCGCGTTCGCCAATTGTGCCAAGGGGCGTGGCAACTGCGAGATCACCATTGCTCTGTACGGATGGTTGGTTTCCTCCATCGTAGACGAAGGCGATGCGTCGAGGATCGGCACCCGGATGCACGACGAAGTCATACTTGACGCCCTGCAATGTGAGATACATTCGGAGGTCGATGCCAGGCCACACATCGTGATAGACTAACGTGGAATGCAGATCGGCACGCGCTCCGTTTGCGCCCATCCCTGGAAGAATGTACCGTACATGACCAGGTGTTGGCTGCTGACGCTCGAGTCGTGCAGATGGGTTGCTTCCGATGAGGCGCATGTCGACGCGGAACTCCTCGAGGTCATAGGTGCGCTCGTACGAGCGCACAGATGTGTCTGCGTGGAGTCGCGACAATGCAATGTGCAAGCCCGTCGCATGGACATAGGCGGTTGCGCCAGGCAGGTTCACGACAGCGTCGACGTATGAGGCAATACGTCCATCGCTGAAGCGCGCTTGGCCGACATTGTCGACAAAGGCGGGTGGTACAGTCGATTGCGCCTTGCGTGTGGGCGATGTGCCGGCAACGAGAGACGTCGCAGTACAGAAAAATGCTGTGACGAGCGCGATCGTGGTGAACAGAAACTGCATACAAACTCCGAATTCAATACACGTGACCAGTGACGAGAATACGACCAATGATTGATTCGGCAAAGTTCAAGAGGTTGGGACTTTCCGTATCATTGAGCCTGAACGCCCCTTTGCCATTGTGAATACTCTCTGCGCATGACAACGATTGAAACGCTGTCGAGCGTCAACGGACGCGCACTCCTTCGGGATATCTACCAGGAACTCCGCTTCGAGCGGCAGTTGGGTGCACTTGCCGCCTTGCAGGTGATGTGGTCGATTTGCACTAAGGAACGTGAGCTCATTCGTACCACGAAGCGCGACGTTGTGGTCCTGCATCCCCTCGGAGTGTTCTCCGGAAGTGCCTTGTGGATGCAGGAAATCGTAAGCCGGTACTTCTATTCGGCGATTAATGCCTTCGTGTACTTCGGTGCCGCTCTGTTGCTGGTTGCGGTCGGACTCAACCGTACGCGTGTGATTGACACGCCATCGCTCGTTGTTGCAGGTATCGTTCTAGAAGCGGTACTGCTGATGGTGCTGTTCTTGGTGATGTTCTTTACGCCCCCAGACGAGGCAGCAACCCCAGCCGTTGAGCCCACACATAGCGGTGCGACTGAGGAACTCCTGCGGGAGCTCGGTGAAATCGGTCGTGATTATGCTGCGATGGCAGTCCAGCTCGAGACCATTGCTGGTACGCTGAACGATCTTGTTGAACGGCAGGATGGCATGATCGTGAGTATGCGCGACAGTGTCGAAGCGGCCGTGCACGCCGTTGTCCCGAACCCCAACCTCATGAACGCCATGCAGTCTACCACGGCTGCCCTTGATAGGTTCAGTGAGCGCGTTGATACGCTTGGGACGCAACTGCAGACCCTTGAGCGACAAGAGGTAGAGCGTCTGGTCAGAATTGAACTTGAGCGCATTCTTTCGCGATCTATTCTGGACTCCAACCGAACATGAGCGTCCCGCAGCGAAAGCGACGTCGTGTCGAAATATACTTCGTGCTCTACCTCGTAGCACTGGTGCTGCTCATGCCGGATCGTATGGATCAGCACGCAGCATCTGTTGATACGCAGGCGATCGTCAATGCTCGATTGGAATTTAGTCCCGATCGCATGCGATTGACATGCCGACTGGAGCGTGATAGTGCGGATGGATTCCGCATCATGTCGCTTGATTCACTGAATGTGATTCGTTACACGGGCACTGTGACCGATCTCGAAGTCTCGGCACGGATTGAAGAAGTGGAGACAGGACAAATCCTCACCGTCCAACCGGGGAATTCGCCGACACCGATGTTCGACCTTGATCACCAGCCCCAACGTAATGCCGTCGTGTTTCGATGGAATCCATCTCTTGATCGCACGGTTGCGCGCACCTATCGCGTGACGATCTCAGGAAGTGGCGTGCCAGTACGTAGCGGCGGCGCTAACAGCAGCGATAATGACGAGATCCCAACGGGTTTGCGCATGACGGGTTCGACGCAGTTTGTCTTGACAACGCAGGTTGATGACGAGCAAGCGCCAACAATCATTACGATCGCAGGTGGACGAGATACGCTGGTGCTTCGCGACACATCGACGAATGGTGCGTCGGCGCAAGCTCTGGGTGAGTTCTGGATCGAGCCTTCCCGCGAACTGATTGCCACTGCTCCGCAACGGCAGTGGACGAACCGTATTAGCGTCGGCGGAGCGGATCCGGCGCGTGATCTCGTTGGGCTCCCTTCCGTGCGTGTTGTTGGTGAGCAGATTGGCGATGTCCAACGAACAACTGATCAGCGAACGATTTTGCTAACGGGGCGAGCACCGCGCACAGGAAGTGTGACGATAGAAGTTCGTGTAACACGAAGAGATGGACAGAGTCGGACCACGAGCTTTGTGGTATCGTCCCATGCGATGCCCCCTGTAAATGTCCCCGATGCGATCTACCCAGGTGTTGAGTATATCATCGATCCGAGGCTGCCTATTCTCGATAACGTACGAGCCAGCATTCGCGATGGGGAACGCGAGGTGGTCGGCGTAACGGAATCATTACTTCGACTTCGAGTGCCAGCGCGCGATACTGGCAAAACGCTGTTCTTCGAACGCACAATTGATGGTGCTCGTGAGGGGGCTGCTCAGGCAATTTCAATACGGAACTTCCCAGCGCCAGTGATTCGTAGTGTTGATCGTGGATCGGATGCCCGCAAGAAAGTGGTTGTTGTGCAGTTCTTCTCCGCGGATCGCAGTGTGAATCGACCACGCTTGCGCGTTGTAGACGGAAACGCATCCGACGTGAAGCGTCTTGCCGGAAATCTCCGACCTGCTTCATCCGAGCGCCCAACGGTGTCGTGGCTCGAAACGTTCGAAGTAACGCAACGTGACCTCGCGCGTCCATTTACGTTCCGCGTGCAAGCAACCGATGAACGTGGCCTGTCAAGTTCGCTGTGGAACGAGGATAACTAACGCTGTCGTGAGCGTTCACGGCGATACATCGCAACATTCTTGACGTGTTCTGCGCCATTCGTGCTGAACCGATGCGTTCCACTGCCGTCGCCCTTTGCAACAAAGAACAGAAACGAATGCGACTCAGGCTGGAGAGCTGCCTGCATAGCAGCCTTGCCAGGGTTTGCAATGGGACCAGGGGGTAGGCCCGCATTTACGTATGTGTTGAATGCATGGGCTGCATCAAGATCGCGATACAACACTCTTCGTTTAACTCCCAATCCATACTGAACTGTTGGATCTGCCTCTAGTCGCATCCCAATGCGAAGTCGATTCGCATATACACCTGCAATGCGAGGCATTTCCGGAAGTGATGCTGCCTCGGATTGCACAATTGATGCAAGGGTGAGTATCCGATGTCGATCTTCGTTAGTTCCCAGCCCCTTCCATGTCCGCTGCGCTTGACGTGCCATCATCGTTGCTACGGATGTTGCATCGTCGCGCCACAACACATCATAGGTCTCTGGCATGAGGTAACCCTCCATGCTCGGAGCATTCGGCGCGAACTGCTGAATAACGGAATCGTTTTCGCACCACGAGACAAATGCAGTAGAGTCGATTTCAGCCTTTCGCGCAAGGAGCGCAGCAATCTCGCGGTAGGTCAACCCCTCGGGAATCGTCACGCGCTCGTGCGGACGGCGTGATCCGCTCAGTACGCCAATGATGATATCCCATTGCGAGTCGCCTGGCTGTATCATATACCAACCAGCCTGCACCGAACGTTGTGTGACGCGTGCGATCGCACGAACTGCGATCTTTGCAAGTGCCGGTGTTGGAAGTGGTGCGTGGCGATCAACACTGTCAATTGCTACCGACAGCGATGTGCCTCGGGCAATAAACACCGGTGTTGGCGCGTCGACCGAGACGCCAAGGGTTAGTGTGCCGGCAACGATCACAGCAGCGATAACGAATGCTGCCGAACCAATGAGGATGATGCGAAACGAACGTGAAGTCATAGAGAAGGTGCCAAAGTTACTCCTCATCATCGCAATGATCGGCATGATGTCGATCCAGCTGCGTGCGCAGGATATTCAATCGGAGCTCTTCATCGGACCTGCCTTCACGTCGATTGGGGGCACGGTGTACACTGGACTTGGTGTTGGTGGAGGTGGAACCTACGCACTCACACCAACGTCACTCGGTCCTCTCGAGATTCGACTTTCTGTGATGCCTGTATTCGGCACCGACCTCGAGAAGGTCTTCACGATGACGCAGTTTCATGTGCCCCTCACTCTTGCACTTTCATTGCTTGAGCTCCCGCGCGACCGACGTGGTTTGGGGATTGGGGGCTCTGTAGGGCTTGGCGTGACAGCAACTGGGGGGCAACTTCACGAACGTGTTGTTCTCCAACCCAGCGCAATGGTGGAGCTCAAGTTTGGCGCGTTCACGCGTGGCGCACTCGTTGTGCGATATGTGACCACACTTACGGATATCTCGACGAGCAGGGGGCCCGTGGGATACAACTCCCTCGTAGTCATTGCCTCGACGGCATGGTGATTACGACTGTCCGGTAACCGTGCGCACAAAGATGTCGTGGAGAGTTGGAGAGCTAACCTCGAACTTGATTACATCGACCCGCTCGTGCACGTAGGAGAGCACGTCGCGAGCAGACGTTTGCTCGTCGAGTGTTACCTCGCACCGACCGTGCGTTGCATGCGTGATGCTGGTGCCTGGGATAGACGTGACTGTCGATGGATCGCCGCTGTACTCAATCGAGATTCGGTTCGATCGATAGCGTGCTCGTACATCGCCAACGTTGCCATTGAGAACAACCTTGCCCGAGTTGATCAACGCGATGTCGTCGCACAGGCGCTCGACCTGATCCATTTGGTGTGTCGATAGCACGATTGACGTTCCGCGATCCTTGAGCTCCTTGATGACCGAGATTAGGATGTCAGAGTTCACAGGATCGAGTCCGCTGAACGGTTCGTCAAGAATCAGGAGCGCAGGTTCGTGGAGAATCGTGGCGATGAACTGCACCTTCTGCTGCATACCCTTCGAAAGCTCCTGGACCTTGCGAGACTCCCAGCCGGCAGCGTCCATGCGATGCAGCCACGCGGAACCACGTTTGAGTGCCTCGCGTGCATCTAGCCCCTTGAGCTGACCGAAATAGGTGAGCTGCTCGGCGACGGTGAGCTTTTTATAGAGCCCGCGTTCTTCGGGCAGATACCCGATTCGATGTTGTTGCAGTGATGCCATCGGCTGACCATCCAGAAGGATTTCTCCCTCGTCCGGCATGATGATGTTGGTGATCATGCGGATCAGGGTGGTCTTACCCGCACCATTTGGTCCGAGCAGACCGAAGATGCGTCCTGATGCGATGGAAAGGGTGATTCCGTCGTTGGCGAGGTGCGTGCCAAACCGCTTGCGAATGTTCGTGATTGAGAGCATAGGCCCAACATACGGTCGACTGTGGGAAACTGTTGCACCTGATGGTTCGACTGACCTTTCGTAAATTCGGGCACTTTTTCCGTGCTCGGTGGTGTTACACCGATCATTGAACCACTACGATAGGGATGACCATGAAGGCGTTCGGCGAAATTTGGCGGTCGAACATATTCCAAAAGTGGCTGATGGCGATTACCGGGATCCTCCTTGTGGGCTTCCTCCTCGGCCACTTATCGGGGAACCTCCTAGTGTTCCTCGGCAAAGAGGACATCAACGCCTATGCTCACGGACTTCGCACGATGGGCCACGGCATGGTCATTTGGATTGTGCGCCTTGGTCTACTGTCGATGTTCGTCTTGCACGTGACGTCCGCCATCACATTGTCGCGTCGCAATCGAGCTGCACGTCCGCAATCGTACGCCAAGGTCACACCGCGCAAGTCAACGGTAGCCTCACGGACAATGCTCTACTCGGGCCTGCTCCTTCTGACATACGTCGTCTATCACCTCGCGCACTTCACTTGGGGCGCAGTCCACACGGCGAGTTATGCAGGTCAAGCGGGATGGGATTATACACTCCTTGACGGCACGGTTGTGCCGGACGTTTACCGCATGGTCGTGGCCAGCTTCCAAGTACCGCTGATTGCGGCACTCTACCTTCTGTCGATGGTCATGGTTGGTCTCCACCTTAACCATGCGATTTCGAGTGCGTTCCAGACGATGGGCGTCACAAACAAGCGTGTTGTTCCGGTGATTCGTCGCATCGGCCCACTTCTCTCGTTCATCATTGCTGCCGGATTTTCGGCTGTACCGCTTGCGATTATTGCAGGCCTGGTGAAGTAACATCGAACAAGGACACATCACACATGGCACTCAACAGTAACATCCCAGACGGACCGATTCAGCAGCGGTGGGACAAGCATCGTGCTGAATTGAAACTCGTCAACCCAGCCAACAAGCGCAAGTACAGCGTGATCGTTGTCGGCACAGGGCTGGCCGGCGCATCCGCTGCAGCTACAATGGCTGAGCTTGGCTACAATGTATCTGCATTCACATACCACGATTCTGCTCGCCGCGCGCACTCGATTGCAGCGCAGGGTGGTATCAATGCCGCGAAGAACTATCAGAACGACGGCGACTCGGTGTGGCGTTTGTTCTACGACACGGTAAAGGGCGGCGACTTCCGTGCTCGCGAGTCGAACGTCTACCGTCTTGCACAAGTATCAACGAGCATTATCGATCAATGTGTGGCGCAAGGTGTGCCCTTTGCACGCGAGTACGGCGGATACCTCAGTAACCGTTCGTTCGGCGGCGCGCAAGTGTCTCGCACATTCTATGCACGTGGACAGACGGGTCAGCAGCTTCTAATTGGAGCATACCAAGCTCTCCAGCGCCAGGTTGGACTCGGCAAGGTAAAGCTTCATAACAAGCAAGAGATGATGGACCTTATCGTGGTCGACGGTCGCGCACGCGGCATCGTCACACGCGATATGGTTACAGGCAAGGTGCAGTCGCACATGGCTGATGCAGTAGTGCTCGCTACGGGTGGATACGGGAACGTGTTCTATCTCAGCACGAACGCAATGGCGTGTAACGTGACGGCCACATACCGTGCGCACAAGCGCGGTGCATTCTTTGCAAACCCGTGCTACACGCAGATTCACCCAACGTGTATCCCCCAGAGTGGCGACTACCAATCAAAGCTCACGCTCATGTCGGAGTCGCTCCGCAACGACGGTCGTATTTGGGTTCCGAAGCAAAAGGGCGATACGCGTTCACCGGATCAAATCCCAGAAGCAGAGCGCGATTACTATCTCGAGCGTAAGTATCCATCCTTCGGTAACCTGTCGCCACGAGACATCGCGTCGCGTGCGGCAAAGGAAGTCTGCGATGAAGGTCGTGGCGTTGGACCGGGCGGTCTTGGCGTGTACTTGGACTTCTCGGATGCGATTCGTCGACTCGGTGAGAAGACGATTGCTGATCGCTACGGAAACCTGTTCGAAATGTACGAGCGCATCACGGGTGAAAACCCATATAAGGTGCCAATGCGCATCTATCCTGCGGTGCACTACACGATGGGTGGCTTGTGGGTCGACTACAATCTGATGTCGAACGTGCCGGGGTTGTTCGTGCTTGGTGAAGCGAATTTCTCCGATCACGGAGCGAATCGTCTTGGTGCGTCGGCCCTGATGCAGGGTCTGGCAGACGGCTACTTTGTTATCCCGTATACGATTGGTGGATACTTCGCCAACGGTGGTTTACAAGCTGTAGGTAATGACTCGCAAGAAGCTCGCACAGCCGTGCAGGAAGCCGAACAAAAGATTTCGGCACTCTTGGCCCTCAACGGCAAGCGCTCGCCAACATCATTCCACCGTGAACTTGGAAAGATCATGTGGGATAAGTGCGGCATGGCGCGTAACGAGCAGGGACTTAAGGAAGCGCTGACGCGAATCCCTGAGCTCCGTGAAGAGTTCTGGCAGAATGTCAAGATTCCAGGCTCCGGCGCGGAACTCAATCAATCACTTGAGCTTGGATTGCGCGTTGCGGACTTCCTCGAGTTTGCGGAACTGATGTGCTACGATGCGCTTCATCGCAATGAGTCATGCGGCGGCCACTTCCGTGAAGAGTATCAAACGGAGGACGGCGAAGCACAACGAAATGACGATGATTACTGCTACGCAGCAGCATGGGAATACAACGGTGTGGGTGCAACGCCAACGCTGCATAAAGAAGAACTCTCGTTCGAGAATGTCAAACTGGCAACACGGAGCTACAAGTAATGAACCTGCGACTTCATATCTGGCGTCAGTCCGGACCCGATGCACAGGGAATGCTCAAGACCTACGACGTGCAAAACGTCAGCGAGCACATGAGCTTCCTCGAAATGCTCGACGTGTTGAACGAGGACCTTCTTACGAAGGGCGAAGTTCCAGTCGCGTTCGATCACGATTGCCGTGAGGGAATCTGTGGTACATGCGGCATGGTCATCAACGGTCGTCCGCACGGACCTCTGACCCGAACAACAGCGTGCCAGTTGCACATGCGTACGTTCAAGGATGGCGATGAGATCTACATCGAGCCATGGCGTGCGCGTGCATTCCCTGTGATGCGCGACTTGATCGTCGACCGCGGATCCTTTGATCGCATCATCCAGACGGGCGGCTTTGTCAGCGTGAATACTGGCAATGCGCAAGACGGTAATGCAATCCCAATCTCGAAGAAGGATGCCGACCGCGCGATGGATGCTGCTGCTTGTATCGGTTGCGGTGCATGTGTCGCGGCGTGTCCAAATTCATCGGCGATGCTATTCACAGCTGCGAAGATTGGTCACCTCGGTTCACTGCCGCAGGGACAGACAGAGCGCTCGACGCGTGCGATCAACATGGTCCTTCAGATGGATGCCGAAGGCTTCGGCGCGTGCACGAACCACTACGAATGTGAAGCAGCGTGCCCGAAGGGCATTAGTGCTGATTTCATCGCTCAGATGAACAAGGACTATATAGCAAGCGCATTCGGAGGACGCGACTAAGCGACTTTAGCTGACGGCTGCGACGTACTCTCGCACTGCATGTTCGAATCCAACGAACAACGCATGGCGCACGAGTGCGTGTCCGATCGACACTTCCTCGATCTCTGGGATTGTCGTAATCGGACCAATGTTTCGCAGGTCCAATCCGTGTCCTGCCGTCACAATGAGCCCAGCTTCGTGGGCATACGTAGACGCAGACGCGATGCGGTCAAACTGAATGTTGAGTGCTGCAGCGTTACGCGCATTGGCATACGTTCCTGTGTGCAATTCGATGATGTCGGCACCGCACGTAACGGCCGCATCGATGTGGTGCGGGTCTGGCTCGATAAACAGGCTTACCAGGATGCCCTTATCGTGAAACGCCTTTACGACATCGCCCAAGTAGTCCTCGTTGCCGATCACCACAAGGCCCCCTTCCGTCGTGAGCTCCTCGCGGCGTTCCGGGACGAGGGTGACCAGATCGGGAACGACATCGAGTGCAATGCCAATGATTTCAGGTGTGGCGGCCATTTCGAGGTCAAGCTTCGTCGTGACCACATCCCGTAGAACGCGGACGTCGCGGTCATTGACATGTCGACGGTCCTCACGGAGGTGGCACACGATTCCTGAAGCACCGGCAAGCTCAGCTAACACCGCAGCATGCACAGGGTCTGGCTCGATCCCGCCACGGGCTTCGCGAAGTGTGGCAACGTGATCTATATTTACGGCGAGTCGCATCTGAACCTCAAAAGTGCGGCGTATGTTTTCGAGAGCACAAAACTACCGTAACAGATTCGTTTTGTAGCTGTCATTAGCAGTGTTCAACCAGAATATTCCTTCGCAGTATCATCATGATGGGGCTTCAATGAAGTTTATACAATCACTTTTCTTGGCGACCGTATTGGTTGCGTTCAGCCTGCAGGTACAGTGCAGTCACAACGCCGACCCGCGTTCTGCTATGCGACCGACTATCAATGGGTTCATCCCCAACGTCGGCCAATGGCCGTCGCATGTTCTCTATCTGCATCGTGAGCACAACCTTAACGTGTGGATTACGACAACGGGCATTGTGATGGATCACCACATGGTTGATCTTGACGCACAGCTGCGACGAGGTCACACGGTAGAAGTGCAGTGGACCGGATCACAGGGTGGGGTAGCTCATTCTGAGCACGCTCTGCCGACGCGAGTGAACATGTTCGTTGGCAATAACCCAGCGATGTGGCGCGCCAACATTCCCGTGTACGATCGTGTGCGCGTGCGCAACATCTACCGCGGAATCGACGCACTGTACTATCTCGATAACGGTCGAGTACGGTATGATCTTGATGTTCGTCCGGGTGCTGATATCATGGCGGTGGGAGTCCGGGTGCACGGAGCGGATGGCATTGATGTGGCACCAACATCGGTGTCGGTCAAGACAAGCCTTGGTGCCGTGACTATGTCCGATCTCTTTGCCTACTTCATCGGTGGAGCGTCCAATGCAGTTGTCGCCACGTTTGTTGAGCGGCATAACGGTTTTGGCGTTGAAGTTCAGGGGTATGATGCATCCAAGCATTTACGCATTGATCCCGTCGTCTATGGAACATACGTCGGTGGACCCTCCTATGACCGCACTGTTGGCGTGCGCGTTACTACGGATGGAGTTGTTGTCGGAGGTTCGACCGACGCGCTGAGTTTTCCGTCAACTGTAGGTAAGTATCAGAAGTCAATCGCAGGCGAGATTGACGCATTCGTTGCACTGATGTCGAATGACCTCGAGCAGGTGTTGGCATACACATTCTACGGGGGGTCTGGCAACGACAAGATGACAGCAATGACAACGGATGCTAGTGGTTCGGTGTTGTTCGTTGGTGAGACGACGTCGCCGAATCTTCCGCTCTCGTCTGGCGCAGCAGGCCAGATTTATCGTGCGCAGATCGATGGGTTCGTCGTAAAGCTCGACAAAGCATTGAGCAAGCTTGAAGTTGGTGTGTACATCGGCGGTAATCGTGATGATCAGCCTGCCGGTGTAGCAATCGACAATGGCGGAAACATTTTCGTTGCTGGTGGAACAAACTCAACATCAGAGTTCCCCAACACTCTTGCTCATCAGCGTACACTTGGTGGTCAGAAGGATGGATTCCTCTGTCGTTTGACGCCGAATGGCGGTGCATTTGTGTTCAGTACCTATTTCGGCAGAGAGGGGAATGAAACATTTACGGCGGTCACGGTTAACGCAGGTGGCGAGCCTTTCGTAACCGGGGTTACGTCGTCATCCAACTTCGAAACAGCGCCTACGCCTGGTCGATTCTCCTCAAATCGTCTGCCGTACGATCGCACATTCAATGGTGGCAACACTGATGCGTTCGTCATCAAGTTTTTCTCCGACGGAACGTTGTCGAAGCGCGATGATGGTACGTACTCAACGTATTTCGGCGGCAATGGTGATGATGCCGGTACAGGCATCTTTGTTGACCAAACAGGTCGTGCTATCGTTGTCGGTACAACCACATCAACGAATCTGCCGACGACAGGGGGCTTCCAGACACAGATCGCTGGTCAGCGCGACATCTTTATGGCGGTTCTCTCGGATGATGGACGCTCGCTCGTCTCCTGTACCTACTTCGGGGGCACAGGTAACGATGATGTCCTTGGAGTGTCGAATTTGAACGCAACCGCTACCGGTGTGTTGTACGGAACAACGACATCAAACGACTTCCCAACAAGCGGTCTCGGCGCAATGACCGACCGCATGGGTCCATCGGATGGATTCATTTCAGTGATCAACACCGCCACGATTGTGCACTCAACACTTGTTGGGGGAAGCGCTGGAGATTCTGTCATAGCTGTAGCACAAGATCCACTTGGTGATACCTATTTCAGTCTTGCAACAACATCAAACGATCTTATGGTATCCGACTCAGTACCGGGAGCAACAGTAGCTGGTGGAGCTGACGGATACGTCGGCAAGTATGCAACAGGCGTTCTTACACTTCGCTCACCCAGCGGTGGTGAGGATTGGTGCGTTGGATCGAACAATACCATCACATGGTCTGGTGAAGAGATGCAGACCAACGAGAAGTATTTCGTTGAACTCTCGACCGATGGTGGTGCATCGTGGTCGATCCTCGCCAAGGATCTCGCCGTGCGCTCCTTCATTTGGAGGCCTGATGCCAAACTTGTGCCGGGCGGCTCGTACCGTATTCGTGTGCAGACCTATCGCGGGCATGTTGCAGCAAGCACAAATTTCACACTCAATGCAGGTCCATCCATAACCGAACAGCCGAAGGATGTGTCGGCATGCTCAGGAGCTGCTGAGTTGAGTGTAACAGCTAGCGGTAACGGATTGAAGTATCAGTGGCGCAAGAACGGTGCTCCAATACAGGGCGCAACAACGTCGACATACCGAATTCCTGAAGTCAATGCTGCAAGTGCGGGTAGGTATGACGTCGTGGTAACAGGATCATGCAATCCGTCGGCGACATCGCGTCAGGCAACTGTTGCGGTCGGAACACCAACAACAATTACGTCACAGCCGACAGCAGTCAGTGTTGACGAGGGCAAGAGCTTTAGCCTGAAGGTTGTTGCAGCGGGTTCGACACTTGAGTACCAATGGCAGCGCAACGGTCAAGCAATTGCGGGCGCTACATCTGCCGAGTATACGGTTGCTGCGTCTTCCACGACCGACGAAGGTTCATACGTGTGCGTAGTAACTGGCGGATGCGGAACGGTAACTACAACGGCTGTTACTGTTACGGTTGTGCCGTCAACATCTGTTGAGGACGAGCTTGCAGCGCATGGCGTTGTTGTGCTTGGTCCTCTTCCTGCCACCGACCATGTACGAGTTCGCATTGCTTCACTCCAACCGAGTGAGTGGGTAGCAGTTGTACGTGACCAGCGCGGAGGTGTGATGGTAACGCAGAATTTGGGCTTCCTTCCGTCAGGAATCATTGATCTACAACTCGACCTTGGATCGTTGGCATCTGGAGTGTACAATCTCGAGGTTGGCTCTGGCACATTGACACGGCGTAGTCAAATCGTCGTAACACGTTGAAATAGTAGCTAGTTACGGACGCTTCAAAAAATCTAACCGTCTCACAGAGTAGCCTGTGAGACGGTTTTTTTTACCAGATCGTGATAATACTGGGTAACGAATGCGATGACTTGGTGTTATGTATAGGTTACCCACACAACTACACTCTTCGAGTTGTTCATGAACACCCTTCTGCGACACATTTCTCTTCTCGCGGTTATCGTGGCTATCATTGCCACATCCGCATCCAGCGCCGTCGTGCCATCAGCACAGGTGGACGGTTTCATTGCCAACGTTGGGCAGTGGCCTATTGAGGTGCTGTTTTGTGCACGACAAAACGGCGCTGACGTGTGGATCACACGTACCGGCGTTGTTGTTGACGCGTACGATCTTGATAAGGCGAATGCTCGTCGAATTGGCGACATCGAGCGTCAGGTGATCGCCGGCCAATCGACTCCAGCACGCGTATCAATGGGTTCGCCTGTCGGCAGCGTCAGCTTTTACCGTGGAGCTGGGGCCGCGTTTGTTGCACCAGTATACTCCAACGTGCTGCTCGGAGACGTTGTCCCGGGTGTTGGCTTTGCATTCTCACGTAACGCCGACGGGCGTGTTGTGCGCACAATGATTGCGTCTCCAGGTGCTGATGTGTCACGCCTGTCGATTGAGCGCCTTGGCACACGTAACGAACTCATGGACGTTACAATTGTGACGTCGACGGTGTTTGGCACATACCTCGGTGGACCGCAAAAGGATGAAATCAGGTCTGTCGTGCGTCTGTCGAATTCCGATGTTGTTGTTGCGGGTACGACGCAGCAGCTTGAGTTCCCACAAGGCACAACAGGTGGTTACTCGACAACATTGAAGGGAACGTCTGACGGTTTTGTAGCACGTTATGATTGGAAGTTGCAGAAGGTACTCTCCTACACATTCATTGGCGGCGGTAGCGACGATCGCATCCACGATGTCGCCGTTGACAAGCAGAACAATGTGTACATCTCAGGCGAAACGAACTCATCGGACCTCCCAACTACATCAGGGGTGTCTGGCAAGATCTATAAAGCTGGTCAAGACGCATTCGTTGCAAAGTTTGACTCCACGCTTACAAAACTTGGCGTCTGTTTCTACCACGGTGGAAACAAGGACGACATGGGATATGCCATCGCGGTTGACGGTAATGGCCTGATCTACCTCGCGGGTGGAACAAACTCTACGACGAACTTCCCTGTGACCTTCCCTGTAACAATTCGCATCAATATTCCAGGTGGCTGGGGTCGTCCACCATCTTCGCGTGATGAACCAGGTGGTGGCGCAAACATGGGACAGATCGATGGTTTTATCGCGTCGTTCTCTGCGAATGGTTCGATCCAACAGTCGCGATTCTTTGGTCGTGAAGGCATTGAGTACTTCAACGATATGGCCGTGGACAAATCAAGCTCGGTCTACCTCACGGGTGTCACAACGTCGGCTAACTTCGAAACCGCGCCAACATCCGACCGCTTCTCGTCTGGTCGTGTGCCATATGATCGCACGTTTAATGGCGGTAACACGGATGCATTTGTCGTGAAGCTGAACAATGAGCTTGCACTCGCAAAGTCTGACGACGGTACGTATTCGACGTTCTTCGGTGGTGATGCTGAAGATGCTGGACGTGGGATCTTCGTCGATGAGCTTGGACGTGCAACGGTCGTCGGTGTCACAACGTCGAAGAATCTTCCGACAGTTGGAACGCTGTTCACACAGCGTCTCGGCGATCAGGATATCTTCATGGCCGTGCTCAGTGATGACGGACGTGAACTGAATAGCGCGACATACTACGGTGGAAGTGCCCGTGAAGAAATTCTCGGCGCAACACAGTACATGGGTACCGGTACAGCCGTGATCTATGGCACCACGACATCGATGGACTTCCCCGTTACTGGCGACGGTGCAGCATCTGAGCGCGGTGGTGGAACCGATGGCTTCATAGCCTTGATTAACACGACTACGAATAAGTTCGCGACTCTTATCAATGGCGATGGTGATGACACTGTTCGTAGTGTTGCTGTCGACCACGTCGGTGATTTGTACTACGCCGTAGCGACAACGTCAACATCACTTCGCGCACACGATTCTGCTGCTGCTCAACACGGCACGGGTAGTGACATGTACATCGCTAAGCATGCTTTCGGCGTGCTCGAACTCACATCCCCAGCGGGCGGTGACACATGGTGTGTCGGTTCCAATCGTACGATCTCGTGGTCCTCGCTTGGATTTGCAGATACAACAAACTTCTACGTGCAAATCGCACCTGAGGGAACGGAGAACTGGACAGATCTGAAGCAACGTGTTGTTGGACGTAACCTGCAGTGGAAGGTCGCAGCATTGCCGACCGGACGCTACGTTGTCCGCGTGTCATCGTACCGTGGTCACGTGAGCAAGCTCCTCACACCGCTGACGATCTCAAACCCTCCGGCAATTACAAAGCAGCCAATCAGCACGAGCGCATGTGCTGGTAAACCAGCTACACTTACGGTTGAGGCGTCGGGTGCTTCACTGAGGTATCAGTGGCGCAAGGGTTCGGTTGATGTCCCAGGTGCAACATCAGCATCGTATACCATCCCTGCGGTTGATCAGTCAACGATCGGTCAATATGCATGTACCGTAAGCGGTGCGTGTACTCCAAGCGTTGCAACACAAGTGGTAACGGTAAGTGTCGGTGCTGCACCGTCGATTACAACGCAACCAACAGGGCTAACGGTTGAGCAGTCAAAGCCATTTACGCTGCGTGTTGCTACATCGGCGTCATCGGTTACCTTCCAGTGGAAGAAGGATGGCACACCGATTACCGACGCTACATCGGCAGAGTATACGATTCCAGCTGCGTCGCTCAGCGATGCAGGTAGCTACGTATGTACAATTGACGGTGGTTGCGGCAGTGTAACATCAGAGCCAGCTATTGTGGTTGTTACTCCGACGACGAGCGTCGACGATGATCGTTCATCAGACGTAGCTTGGTTGCGCTTGATTGGTCCGACACCAGCTTCTGAGCAGGTTGCGTTCGACGTAGTTGGCGGTGGCGAAGACTACGTGATGACGGTTGTCGATCTCCAGGGTCGCACACTGTCTACGCTCGCACTCGGTCGTGTCGAGGATGCCCGCCGTGTATCGATTGCGACAGACCAGCTCGCTAAGGGTGTCTATATCGCTCAGTTCCGTGCGGGCGACCGCGTTGGACACGTGAGGTTCACGGTAGGTAAGTAGGTCAGCCCCTTCCCACACAACACAGCACTCATAACGCCGTCGTTGCGGTCCCTCGGGAACCCGACGACGGCGTTTCCCGTTTCAACGGCCTGCCTCACAAAGGGGTCTGGTTAAAACAGGACTAAATTAGTCGTATATTTGCCCCATGAATTCAGAACAATCCATCCTCGACGATGTTGTCGGAAGCGAGTATAAGTACGGCTTCACAACAGATATTGAGCAGGAACTGCTGCCAAAGGGCCTCAATGAGGACGTTGTGCGGTTCATTTCTGCGAAGAAGGAAGAGCCTGAATGGATGCTCGAATGGCGTTTAAAGGCCTTCCGTCACTGGCAAACGATGCAGGAACCGGCATGGCCGAACGTATCGTATCCCAAGATTGACTTTCAGGATATCATCTACTGGGCTGCTCCGAAAAAGAAGGACGGTCCGGCGTCACTCGATGAAGTCGACCCGGAACTCCTCGCAACATTCGAGAAGCTCGGAATTCCGCTTGAGGAGCAGAAGTTCCTTGCAGGGGTTGCTGTCGACGTTGTGCTCGACAGTGTAAGCGTCAAGACTACGTTTCAGGATAAGCTGAAAGAACTCGGCATCATCTTCTGTCCGATCAGCGAAGCGCTGCGCGAACATCCCGATCTCGTACGCCAATACATCGGAAGCGTTGTTCCTCCGAGCGACAACTTCTATGCGGCATTGAATTCAGCAGTATTCAGCGACGGGTCGTTTGTGTACATCCCGAAGGGCGTTCGCTGTCCAATCGAACTCAGCACGTACTTCCGCATTAATGCGCGTAACACCGGTCAGTTCGAGCGAACGCTGATCATTGCCGATGAGGGTAGCTATGTGAGTTACCTCGAAGGTTGCACTGCACCGCAACGCGACGAGAATCAACTTCACGCTGCTGTAGTGGAGCTCGTAGCACATGAACGTGCAGAGATCAAGTATTCCACGGTACAGAACTGGTTCCCAGGCGACAAGGACGGTAACGGTGGCATTTACAACTTCGTCACCAAGCGAGGCATCTGCGAAGGGGCTCACAGTAAGATCTCATGGACGCAGGTCGAGACTGGTTCTGCGATTACGTGGAAGTATCCAAGCGTTGTGTTGAAGGGCGACTATAGCATTGGTGAGTTTTACTCTGTTGCCGTAACGAACAACATGCAGCAGGCAGATACCGGAACGAAGATGCTTCATGTTGGCAAGCATACGCGAAGCCGTATCGTCTCGAAGGGCATCTCGGCAGGGACGTCACAGAATAGCTATCGTGGCCTTGTGAAGATCCTCAAGGTGGCCGACGGAGCACGCAACTTCTCACAGTGCGATTCTCTGCTAATTGGTGATGCATGCGGTGCACACACCTTCCCATACCTGGAGATTGCCAACGCAACGGCGACAGTCGAGCACGAGGCAACGACGTCGAAGATTGGTGAAGACATCTTGTTCTACTGTAATCAACGTGGTATCGATACCGAGTCTGCCGTGGCACTGATCGTCAATGGCTACGCTCGCGAAGTCCTGAATCAGCTTCCAATGGAATTTGCCGTGGAAGCACAAAAACTCCTAGCCATTTCACTTGAAGGTAGCGTCGGATGACACCAATCCTTAGTATCTCACAACTCACCGCTGGTATCGAAGAACGTGAAATTCTCAAGGGTATCGACCTCGTCGTTAACCCGGGTGAAGTGCACGCAATCATGGGTCCGAACGGTTCAGGTAAGTCGACGCTCGCATCGGTTCTTGCCGGACGTGAAGACTACACGGTAACGGGCGGCTCGGTGACCTTCATGGGTAAGGACTTGCTCGAGATGGCACCCGAAGAGCGTGCTCGCGAGGGCATGTTTCTTGCGTTCCAATATCCGATTGAAATTCCAGGCGTATCAACAGCCAACTTCATCAAGACGGCTGTTGGCGAACTGCGGAAGCATCGTGGACTCGACCCACTTGAGCCTGCTGCGTTCCTCGCACTCATGCGCGAGAAGATGAAGCTCGTCGAGATGGACTCATCATTCCTGAATCGCTCGCTCAACGAGGGATTTTCAGGGGGCGAAAAGAAGCGCAACGAGATCTTCCAGATGGCAATGCTCGAGCCAACGTTGGCTGTCCTTGATGAGACGGACTCCGGTCTTGACATCGACGCTTTGCGCATCGTTGCGCACGGTGTTAACGCGCTGCGTTCGCCGAACAATGCAACTGTGGTGATTACGCACTATCAGCGTCTTCTCGATTACATCGTGCCTGACGTTGTGCATGTGTTGTGGAATGGGCGCATCGTTCGCTCGGGTGATAAGTCCCTCGCACTTGAACTCGAAAAGCGCGGGTACGACTGGATCAAGAACGAAGCCGCGGTGGAGGCATAAATGGCGCTTGAAGCATTTCGCGAGCGCGTCCAGCGGGCACACGACGACCTCTCGGTCAGCATCAATGGTCACGCTGTCAAACCACTCCATCAGCAGCGCAAGGAAGCACTGCAGGCGTTTATCGCACAAGGCGTTCCTACCGTTCGGCACGAAGAATGGAAGTACACGAACGTCATTCCATTTATCGGAATCGACTATGAGACGACGGTTGACGTTCAGCAGACAATCACGCGGACTGAATGTGCACAGGCAATAGGAACTCTTGCTGAAGTATTGGATGGTGGATGGCGCATTGTACTTGTCAATGGATCGCTCGACCTTGATCTGTCATCAATCCCAGTCAATGTTGATGGATTGCGCATCGAAGCGCTCACAGACGAACTTGTCGCAGCAGACGTCGACGTCGCACGCCACCTTGGTGCGCTTGCACCGACTGCGTCACATCCATTCGTCGCGGCTAATCTCGCACTGTCGAACAACGGCATTGTGATTCGGGTTGCGGCGAGTGTCAGTATCGAACGTCCGATCCACGTCGCATGTGTCACTGACGTGCGATCGTCGCATCGACTGACAACGCCACGCATCCTGATTATTGCAGATCAAGGGGCGAGCGTTGACGTTGTAGAATCGCACCATACGCTCGGTGATATGACTGCACTTGATGTGTGTGTTGTCGAGGCGCACGTTGCGGCGAATGCACACGTGCGGTATCACAAGGTCGTTGACGACAGAGACGCGCTTCGACATGTTGGAAGTACTTCTGCCGATGTGTGTCGTGATGGATCCTTCACCGCTCACACGGTGTCACTCGGAGCTGCATTCGTGCGCAACGATACAGCAGTTCGGTTGATTGAGCCTTCGAGTCAGGGTTTTCTCTTCGGCACATCTGTGCTGCGTGGCCACGAGTATGCCGACAACCATACGACCGTCGACCACTGCGTACCGCATTGCCACAGCGAAGAGCTCTACAAGGGTATCTATGACGACTCATCCATTGGCGTATTCAATGGGAAGATTTACGTGCGCCCACAGGCACAAAAGACAACGGCCTATCAGTCGAGTCACGCGATCTTGTTGAGCGAGCGCGCCCAGATGAACTCCAAGCCACAGCTCGAAATCTGGGCTGATGATGTGAAGTGTTCGCATGGCGCAACTACAGGTCAGCTGGACGAGGACGCAGTATTCTACTTGCAATCGCGAGGAATTGATGCTGCAAAGGCTCGTGCACTCATGACGTATGCATTCGTTGCAGAGGTCATTGAGCGTATCGATCTTCCCTCGTTACGTCAGCATCTTGAAGAGCGCATTGCCGACAAACTTGGTGCGGAGCCATTCGCACAGTGAACGCGGTACCAACCATGATGGATGGTGCACGACACCATGCATTGCGCGAAGAGTTTGCAATTCTTCGACGCACGGTTCATGGTGTACGTCCACTTGTGTACCTCGATAGTGCAGCAACAGCCCAAAAGCCAGAGCCTGTTATCGATGCTATTGCATCGTATTACCGCACATCAAATGCGAATGTCCACCGAGGCGGACACGTCCTTGGTACTGAGGCAACGGAGCTATATGAACATGCCCGAGCGACCGTCGCAGGATTTCTTGCATGCGATACTCATGAGGTTGTGTTTACCCGCGGTACCACGGAGAGCATTAATCTCGTCGCGGCATCGCTTGGACACATGCTCGGTGCTTCGCTTGCGAAGCGTACGATCGTCGTATCCGAACTTGAGCATCATGCGAACATCGTTCCATGGCAATTGCTGTGCGAGCGAACAGGCGCTTCACTGCGAGTGATTCCCGTCGATGACAACGGCGTGATATCACTCGAACATGCACGTCAACTCATCACACCCGAAACTGCAATCGTATCTGTAGTCCATGTGTCGAATACACTTGGCACTGAGCAGCCCGTTCGTGAGATCTGCGCGATGGCGCGAACTGTTGGAGCGTACTCGTTGGTCGATGGTGCGCAGTCGGTGGTACACCACGCCATCGATGTGCGTGATATCGGATGTGATTTCTTCGTCTGGTCCGGACATAAGTTGTATGGACCTACGGGTATTGGCGTGTTGTTCGGTCGTGCTGAGGTGCTTGCACAGCTGCCACCATTCATGGGTGGCGGTGCAATGATTGATGATGTGCAGTGGGAGCGAAGCACATATCAGGAACCACCATTGCGCTTTGAAGCGGGTACTCCCAACATGGAAGGTGCCATCGGACTCGCAGCCGCGATCACGTGGCTGCGGCGGTTTAATCGTGATGAACTTCTTCATCACGAGCTTGCATGTACGCAGCGTATCGAGTCTGCAATATCCGCGTATCCTGGCGCTCGGCTGCTTGGCGGTGCTAACGCCTCACGTACCGGCATCGTGTCGTTCGTTGTCGATGGTGTGCATGCCCAAGATTTAGGTGTCCTGCTTGATGAGCAGGGTGTAGCCATCCGTACCGGCCATCATTGTACGATGCCACTCTTGCGACGTCTCGGTGTGACCACAGCGGCACGTGTATCTGTAGCCGCGTACACATCGGAGCAAGACATCGCAGCATTTGAAACATCACTGGCGAAAGCCCTGCGAATACTTCAGGCATAAATGACAATCGCTGAAACCATCGCATCGATTCGACAGGATCTGGAGATGTATCCAGATTGGGAGGATCGATATGGACACATCATCGCGCTGGGTAAGCACCTGCGTCCGTATCCAGAGGAACACCGAAACGAGACGTTCATTGTGAAGGGATGTCAGTCTCGCGTGTGGCTGCATCCATCGTTCGACAATGGCGTGTTGCATTTCGATGCCGATAGCGACGCTGTGATTGTCAAGGGGCTTGTAGCGCTCGTGCTGTCGGTGTATAACGATCGCACACCGCAAGAAATCGTAGCCTCACAGGACGATCTGCGATCGGAGCTTGGCCTCGATCAGCACCTATCGCAGAATCGGTCAAATGGACTTGCAAGTATGCTCAAACAACTTCGTCTTTACGCGCTGGCCTACAGCATGAGGAATGCAACGTCATGAGTGAACATTTACCGCCATTACGCGATCGCGTCATTGAAGCAATTCACACGATCTACGATCCTGAAATTCCAATCGACATCTACGAACTCGGGCTGATCTACGAAGTCGTGGTACACGACGGGAATGCGGTGGAAGTTGTGATGACGTTGACAACACCGAACTGTCCGTCTGCGCAGTCGCTTCCGAGTGAAGTGCAACGAACAGTTGCCGCTGTTGATGGCGTAACGAGCTGCGAGGTGCGTATCACGTTTGATCCCCCGTGGGACCGCTCGATGATGACCGAAGCAGCACTCTTTTCCATTGGCATGTTTTAACCTCCCTATGTCCGTTCAGTTCCATACTCTCACAATAGATCGCGTCGTTCACGACACGGCAGACACGGTTGCGATTTCACTTTCTGTCCCACCCGAAGCAGCACCGCTGTTTCGGTACAAGGCCGGACAGTACCTCACGCTCAAGATCGACATCGATGGCGTGAGTCACCGACGGAACTACTCGCTCTGCTCAAGTCCGGCGCTGGATGAGCCCCTTACCATTGCCGTAAAGAAGGTGAGCACCGGTGTGGTATCGGCATGGCTCAAGGATCACGTGCAGCCAGGTCAGCAGCTTGAGGTGTACCCACCTATGGGGAACTTCACAACGGAGCTACGTTCAGATCAGGCGAGACATTATCTGATGGTTGCTGGAGGTAGTGGCATCACGCCAATCCTGTCGATCATGAAGAGTGTACTGCGTGTCGAGCCACAGAGTATCGTCACGCTGATCTACGCGAATCGCAACGAGGCGTCGATCATTTTCGATGCGGCGCTTCAAGACCTTGTCAGCGAGTATCCTGAGCGGTGTAGGGTGGTGCATGTCTTGGAGGAACCAGCGACAAGCGGACGCAGTTTTGTGACGGGACAGGTGAGCTCTTCAGTATTTTCGGAGCTTCTTCCGGCGTGGGTGCCTTCGTTCGACGCAGTTGATGCCTTCGTTTGCGGTCCGGAACCGATGATGGATGTTGCCATCGCGGAACTCCGCAAGCACGGTCTGTCAGACGATCGCATTCATCGCGAGTATTTCACGTTGTCGACTACATCTATGACTTCAGACCCAGCAACAGCATCAAGTAACGAACTCGTCACGCGTCGCGTCCGCATTCGCTTGTACGGACAGGAGCATGAGTTTGATGTTGAACCAGATGAGACGATTCTCTCGGCAGCACAGCGCGCCAATCTTGACCCGCCGTATGCGTGTCAAATCGGAGCCTGCTGCACGTGTCGTGCGAAGTTGCTCCAAGGAACCGCGATCATGGACGAGCGTGAAGCGCTCTCTGATGATGAGATTGCTGACGGCTACGTGCTCACATGTCAGGCGCATCCAACGTCCGACGGTGTGATTGCTGATTACGATCAATAACACGCAACAATTCTGATGCGAGTCTGATACATGCTACGACTTTCAAAACGCGTTGAATACGGACTTCTTGCTGTGCAGGACATGGCAAGGCGTCCTGATACCATCGTGTCGGCAAAGGATGTAGCAGAGCGGTTCGCTATCTCGCAGGCACTCCTTGCAAAGGTATTGCAGCAACTTGTCCGCGCGGGCGTTGTACGTTCGTACGCCGGCGTCAACGGAGGGTATGCACTTGCACACGATCCAACGACAGTCTCAATCGAGCAAGTGATCACCGCAATCGAGGGTTCGTCTGCCGCATTGGTCGACTGTCAGGACACCGAGGATCATGATTGTTCGGCGCATGAACACTGTACAATCAAAGCACCACTTGCGATTTTGCAGGAACGCATCAACGCAACGTTTCGGTCGATGTCACTTGCTGAACTCGCATCACCACGTCATTACGTTCAATTGGAGGTATCATGAGTGTCGCAATCTTAGGGAACGACGTAGTGTCGATTCCAACTGGTGTCATCGGAACTGATGACAGCGATAACATTTTGATCACAACAAAGGCGGTTGCAGAAGTCAAGAAGATTAAGTCTGCGAACAGCATTGCCGATGATTATGGTCTCCGTCTCGGCGTCAAGGGTGGTGGATGCTCCGGCATGTCGTACACTCTTGGCTTTGATGCTGCAGCGAAGGAGAACGATCTTGTTCTCGATGCAGACGGTGTGCGTGTGTTCATCGACGCCAAGAGCATGTTCTACCTGATGGGCATGACGCTCGATTTCAGCGACGGACTGATGGGGAAGGGCTTTACCTTCAACAACCCAAATGCAACAAAAACCTGTGGCTGTGGTAGCAGCTTCGGCGTATAACTCAGGCGATTCTTATCATCAATCAGCGAGACTACAATGGCATACGAATGGAAATTCAACCCGCGTCCGTACAGCGATGAAGAAGCGAAGGACCTCCTCAAGGACGTTATCTCACCAGAGACCACAGACTGGCACTACAATACCCACCACAAGGGGTATGTGACGTTCCTGAACAAGATCGAAGCAGCCCTTCCAAACGCAGACAAGGCTGCTGCGAATGGCAACTGGAGCGACTTCGGCGAACTAAAGCGTCGTCAGACATGGAATCATGGTGGCACAGTACTGCATGACGTGTACTGGGACGTACTCGGTGGTGATGGCGATCCTTCAAAGGGACCAGAAGTGCTCGCAGCAATCGAACGTGAGTTCGGATCGTTCGATGCATGGAAGGCAGATTTCAAGGCAACGGCAACAGCAGCGAAGCTGTCGGGTTGGGGCGTACTGTGCCTCGACACACTGTACTCGGGACGTCTCTTGAACGTACTGGTCGATGAGCATCACTACGGTGCAATCTGGGGTGGCATCCCGCTAGTATCATGCGACGTGTTCGAGCATGCCTACTACCACAAGGATGGTCCTGGTCGTGCAAAGTACATTGACGCATTCCTCAACAATCTTCACTGGGGTCGTATTAACGATCGCTTTGTAAAGTTTGCCAAGTGACCATTGGGTTGTTTCCATTGAATCTCGTTGTGTTCCCTCACACGAGAATTCCATTGCACATTTTCGAGCCTCGCTACAAGGCACTCATGCATGAGTGCCTCGAGCGGGGCTTGGAGTTTGGAATCAACCTTGTCGAAGATGGTCACATGCATCCGGTTGGTTGCACGGTGCGAATCGTAGACGTAACGCAGCGCTACCCGGATGGACGGATAGATGTTATCATCGAAGGTCAAGAGCGATTCAGGTTGTTAGAATTGAAAACGAGCGAACACCCATTTGCCGTCGGTGAGGTCGAGATTCTTCACGACGAAGAACGTGTAGGTGATCCCGCACTCATAGCATCGTGTCTCGAGACGTACAACACCGTCGTGACTCTGGTGTATGGACAGACGGGGCCAACACTTACACTGGACGAGCTCGGACCGCGACCTTCGTTTGAAATGGCACCGAAGAGCGGACTGTCGCTCGACCAAAAACAGGAACTGTTAGAAGCGTCCTCAGAACATGCGCGATGTGAGCTTCTGCATGAGCATCTTCAAGAGCTGCTCCCAATGATCAAGCGCGCGGAAGCAGTGCAACGTGTGGTACAGAGTGATGGATATTTACGAGCGATACAATGAGTACTGGCATAACCCAACGAACAACCTACAAGCTTGTTGATCGCATCTTGTCGCAATCGTACGAACAACAGAGCGATCTTCTCTCTGCGCTGGTGCGCGATATCGTCGACAACGATCGGTTCGTGATGAACGGTGGACGTGTGTGGGAGTTCGATGAATTGACGTCATCGTACGTCCTGCGCTACAAGTATGGTGAGGGTAGTGCTCTTACGGTGGGAACAGTTCGTGACGTGCGCGACGAGAACTCACCGTTCGCGCAACTCTCGACCCTGAATACCTACACTGAATCTGAGCACGATGGTGATATCGTGCATGAGTACGCACTTACAGGTGTTGGCGATACGATAACCGTGGACGGACTGAAGGTGTATCGCTATGCGCTGGCCTTCACGGCAAGCGCAATAACGGAAGATCTCAAAGAGACGCTGATGGTAGCCGGTGCTGCCGCAACGACGGCCCTTCGCAATATGCAGTCGGCACAACGCGAACGCCGCATGCAGAAGGATCTTGACCAAGCATGGCAGATCCAGCAAGGCCTTGTGCCAGATCATTCTCGGCGATTCCGCGACTTCGATCTCTATGGATTGTCTCTACCTGAGAGCGTCGTGGGTGGTGATTACTTCGACTACCTCTCAACGTCGGACCACGACCGACTGGGTGTTGTTATCAGCGATGCTGCAAGTAAAGGACTTCCTGCAGCTGTCCAAGCCCTCTTCGTGAGCGGCGCAATGCGTATGGCAGTCAGTTTTGAGACGAAGATGTCGTCGTTGATTTCGCGGCTCAACACCCTGATGTACGATACATTCCCGCACGAGCGGTTCGTCTCGCTGTTTTACTGCGAGTTCACGCATTCGGAGAACGGACTAGTTCTCTACGCAAACGCGGGACACTGTCCGCCCCTTCACTATCGTGCATCGACATCAGCATTTGAAGAGTTGCAGCCTACAGGCGGAATCCTCGGGATTGTTGCCGAACAGCAGTTCCGCGTTGAGAATATCAACATGGCTCACGGCGATATTCTTGTGATGTTCACCGACGGTATCACCGAAGCACAAGACCGCTCGGGTACCCTGTATGGTGAAGAGCGCTTGTGCGATGTCATCCGCTGTAACGCATCGCTGACGTCGCAGGAGATTGCGCTCGCAATTGTTGATGACGTGCAGAAGTATTCAGTGGGTGCGCACTACTCGGACGATAAGACGCTCATTGTGATCAAGCGCGGTTGATTCGATTCATCGCGATTTCGGGTCCGTGCCGCAGACACTCGTCAAGTGCGGCAACAGACGATCGAATCATGAGCTCGACGGCTTCCCGTTCCTCGTCGGGGAAGGGGGCGAGCACATACTCTACCAGCTCGCCTGGACCAAACCTACGATCGATGCCACAGCGCAAGCGCCAGAAGTCGGGCGTCTTCAGCTCGTCGATAATCGAGGCGATCCCATTATGTCCGCCATTACTCCCACCCTGCTTAAGGTGAATCCGGCCGGTAGGGAAGTTGTACTCATCCGTGATGGCGATGATGCGTGACGGCGTCACGGAGGACTCTGCGGCGAAGTGTGCGATGGCCTTCCCCGAAAGGTTCATGTACGTCTTCGGCTTGACGACAAGGACCCGTGTTGCCGAGAGTGTGAGCTCGCATGTGTTGGCAAGCTTGCCTTCCTTCCAAGAGCCCTTGTGAAGAGCTACAAACGCATCAACGACCATGAACCCAATGTTATGCCGTGTTGCCGCATACTCTGGTCCCGGGTTGCCTAAACCTGCAATGATGTATCCTGCTCGTGCCAACCTGTTCGTCCGCTAGAAGGGTGTACGGATATATGCCTCAAAAGTACGCACAAGCAACTCATTGATTTACAACGGGAAAGGCCAGCAAGGCTGGCGGAATATGGTTGCGTGGGGCGTATTTTGCGCCTTGGCGCATTGTACAGAATCGTGACTGATTTGTACAGATTCATTGCGTGTCATGATAAATCCGGGACCTAGTGACACACATTGATCAATCGACATCGTGGTTTCTCCACGTAAGCATCGTGATTCTCCTTCTCGTCGTTGGGGTAGGGGACTTGTGCGCTCAATCAAGAAACGTGGGCATCGGCATTGCAACGCCAGACGCTTCAGCATTGCTTGAGCTTTCAAGCACGCAAAAAGGACTTCTCATTCCGCGGATGTCGACCACCCAACGCGACAGCGTAGTGCGTCCTGCCAGCTCACTGTTGATCTACAACACGTCCGTTTCCGCATATCAATACAACATCGGCACGCCAACAGCACCAGCATGGGTAACGCTCATGTGGACTAGTTCTCCCGGTGGAAATGCCGACAAGCTGTACTGGTCGCTTTCCGGTAATGATTCCCTTCAAGCAGCAGCCTATCTAGGGTCACGAGACAGCTCGACTGTTCGGTTTGCAACCAATGGCACTGTGCGAATGGCAATTGCTCCTGGCACTGGTGCTATCACGATGCAGACGCTGTCGGGCGCACCACAACGTCCGCCGCTCAACGCAAGTGACGGCATCGTCATGGCTGATGCGGCAGGAACACTGACAAAGCGCGATGCATCGGATCTCCTTGCGCGACTTGGAATAGCCTCCGGACGCTATACCAACACGACGTCTGATCCTCAGTTCACGGTTGTCATCACTCTACCTGCAGGCTTTGCGCTGGCACAGGATGCGTCTATCACACTTACCCCCGAAGCGTCATTGAGTGTCTCGGTAACGCCTGTGATTGTGTCTGGCTCCCGCACGCCAACATCATTCACCGTGAGTTTCCCAGGCGGACTCAACACCAATGAATCACTTAACTGGTTCGTAAAAAATCCATGATGAACAATCTCTCTTTCCCTCATTTCATTTGGAGTGGTACAATGAACACTCGTCTCCTCATTTCAATGACTACACTCGTAGTCATCCTTGCCTTCGCAGTCGATGCGCAGGCTCAACTTCCTGTCCGTACGCGACAATTGCAATTGCTTGGATCAACGAGCGGAACGATGACGCAACTGGCAACAGCCACGACGACGTCGTACTCGGTAACATGGCCAAGCGCGAATGCGACGTGGCCAGCACCAGCTGGTACGACACAGTACTTCCTGCGCACCAGTGCTGGTACTGCAGGGAACTCTGACCTCTCGTGGTTCGGCGTCAACGGAGATCTCGTTGACAACGGCGGTGCAACAGGTATCACGAACTATGTCGCCTATTGGAGTGACGATAATACGCTCACCGGAGAAGTTGGATTCCAGTGGAATCCGGCAACGAATACGTTGACGCTCGGTCAGACGGGAGAGACTGCGGAAGTGATCTTCACAAATGGAACACAGACGCTGACAATCGCTCCTGAAACAATTGCTGCTAACCACACATACAACATTTCGTCCATTACGGGCGGCGGCACATTTTACTTCCCCGCGGCTACCAATGAGCCGAGTGCTGCTGGTCAACTTCTGGTGTCAACCGCAGCTGGTGCAGCAACATGGACAACGAATCCTCTTGCGGGATTTGAGCGTGGTGTTGTTGACCCCACAGATGCGGGGTTCACAGCCACGATTACGCTAACGGCGACGCCCGACGCGAATGACGTCATCGTCATTTCATCATCTGACATCAGTGGCTCGCCGAGTGGAAATATTCTCTCGGTAACTGGCTTCACAGGTACGACCTATACAGTCACCTCGTCGGGTCCGTTCCTTGCAAGTGAGCGTATCTCGTACATGTTCATTCCTGTGCCGTAACGTAACGGATTTGCATATCACTTGCTAGAGGCTTACCGCTGCCAGTGCTACCACGGCAGCGCGTAGTACCGTGCGACGTTACAGCGCCCATATTCAATTGCTAACTCGCATGCTGTTTGCATGCATGGCCGCGCTATGCCTTGTTGCTGCTGGACATGTAGAAACGAATGCACAGTTGCCTGTGCGTACGCGGTTGTTGACACTCCAGAGCTCCTCAAACGGGACGATTTCTATCGCGCCGCAGCCTCCACAGACAGCGCAGTATACATTGCTCCTTCCATCGGTTGCGCCGACGAAGGATGCGCTGCTGCAAGTGCTTAGCATGTCGGGCACGACAGCCACAATGCACTGGCGTGTTGCAGCGGATCTTGATGTGGTTCCGGTGCTTGAGGAAGCAGTGTTCGGACAAAAAAACATTCGCCGACGCGTCGGTTTCATCGTGTCGGGAATTCAAGCTGTGCCACCGCCTGGCGAGGGTGCAATTGACCTGCAAGGTAGCAGATCGACTATTCTACAGACCGCGACAGGTCAATATGCAGGGATACTTGCTGGACGTGATAATCGAGCTACAGGAAGTTTTTCTCTGGTACTTGGAGGAAATGCCAACAATGCTACTGGTGCGTTCTATCCTCTTGTCGTGAATGGGTTTCAGAACGTTGCAGGCAATAGCTACGCCTCCGTGCTGAATGGATTTGCAAACCAAGTGAGTGGTTACTCCTCGGCAATTCTCGGTGGTTCATCCAACCTGATATCGGGCCAGACATCGCTCATCGGGCTTGGAGACGCAAACACGATAACTTCAGATTCATCGGTGATTCTATCAGGCGTATGGAATAGCGTACAAGGAAAGGCGAGCGGGATCCTCATTGGCCGCCGCAATCGAGTAACATCAGACTCATCACTTGTTGTTGCGGGATCGGACAACCTCATCCAGGGAACATCGGGACTGTTGCTCGGCGGCTCTTCCAATCGCATCACGGGAAACAACTCCGTCATCCTTGGTGGTAATGGCTTCGTACTTAGTGGCAACAATGCGCTCGGGTGGAGTGCTGGAGGCGGCAGTTATACGTCAGCAGCATCGCAATCGATTCTTATTCATAACGCCGAGATGGTGCTCGCCAACTCGAATGGGACGTCGTCGAAACTGACATTTGTGGAACCGACCACGGATAACACCTATCCGAGTGCTAATACTGTTTCGCTTCGGGCCGGCTCGATGGCTACAAACACGTCGTATGTGCTGCCAACATCACTTGGTGCTCTCGGCCAAGTGATGCGTATTGCATCTGTAGCTGGAACTGAAGCAACACTTGATTGGGGATCAACGGCGACAGTATCCGGTTCACCAACACAAGTGTCGTTTTTTAAGTCAGTAGGTGAGTTAACCTCCACAGCTGACATGACCTGGGATACTACCGCACGCTCTCTCTTGTTGAGCACGGCGACGAGTGCAAACAAGTTGCTCTCAATCTCCAAGTCCGGGTCGCGAACAGCTACTGATACGGCCCTGTTCGTATCGAACACTGCAACGTCATCGACCACACTTACGAAGTATGGTGCGCTGATTTCGTCAACGGGAAGTTGGACGGGCACCAATACCGGCCTGTCTGTCAATGTTGCAGGTGGTACGAATAACTACGCGGCTACATTTACTGGCGGCCGTGTTGGAATTGGTGATGATACACCGGATGCGACACTTGATCTTGATGGCGATCTAGCATACACTGAATATGTGACCGCCGCGAGCACGCTGACAGCAGTGCCGCCGAATGGTAATCATAATGTTGATTTTGACGGTAATGATAATCGATTTGCGCTTGTGAAGGTTATGGCTCACGGTGGAGCTCGGATCATAACTGGCTTCGAGGGTGGAGTCGCTGGTAAGACCTTTACCCTGATAAACAACACAGGATATCCAATCACGATTGAACCTGAGGCAACCGGTAGTACCGCAGCAAACAGAATCATTACACCAGACAACGACAAGGTGGCAATTGCATATCGTGCGTCTGCGCAATTCATTTACTCTGGCGAAAATTCACGTTGGTACATGACTGCCACATCACCTTCCAATGTTGTGAGCTTCCCACCTACAGATCAGACTATTACGGGCGCTGGTGCCACGCTGGCATCATCGACATCTGCGTACTTGCGTATCAACAATACTTCCGCGAATAACCAAAACGTTGCACTTGAAGATGGCGTTACTCCAGGTCAGGTCGTCATTGTTCAGAATATCCCCACCTCCGCGAAGAACATCACCCTCGCTGGTGCCAATGTGAATGTCCTTGCAACTGATGCAACACTTCAAGCAGGCCAAGCAATTATTCTTGTCTGGGATGGCACACAGTGGCAGGGCGCTGCGTCAAAGGGTGGTTAATGCGTCGTCACCTTATCATATCGTTGACGATGTGTGCGATTTGCGCGTTGACCACGGCTTCAACATGCCGTGCGCAGCTCGTCACGAATTCGGGAGCAATGATTCACGTGAAGGAGGGAGCTACGCTCCTCGTAGACGGTGACATCACGAGTAGTGATGGTGACATCCGTGTTTACGACGCAGCGTCATTTCGTTGCACTGGCACGTTGCGTCTGTTTTTGGGTGGGCTTTATATGGAGCGCCTTTCCGAGGTGATCGTAGAGCGCAATCTTCAGATCGATCGCTTCGGAGTGTGTTGGCGATACGCGCCGGGTGCGCTTCATGTATATGGCAGTATCCGCAATGACGGAGAGCTGAACAATGAAGGTGAGATCATCATTGGTCGTCCGTGAACCTGCGTAATCTCCATATCGCATGTATCGCAGCTGCCTTCGCAACGATTGGGAGTGCACACGGCCAGCATCTCGTCAATGACGTGAATGGTATTGTTCGAAACACTGGAGTCATACGATTCCTCAGTGATACAGGCGCCTTCCGTAATGCGGCACCATACGTATCGCTGACAAACGGAACGATTGAGTTCCTCGGCACCGCAAACGTGTTTACCGATCTGTCTGGCAATCCGCGTGGTACAACGGCGTTCGGAAGTGCGCGCGTATGGCGGGTGCCAGGATTAGTGCGGTATGCACGAAACACGAGCGGCGATCAATTTGTGCAGGCACGCTACTATACTGATCTCGCTGTCGACAGCGCTAGTCGAAAGCGTATTCCTGATTCCGTGCTTGTAGGGAGTGCCTACGCAATCGGGACGTCAGGTCCTCGCGTGTATACTGGTACGTTCTTCTACGATGGCACGCAACCGCAGCGCATCACCCAAGAGAACGGTCTAACATCGATCGGGAATCGATATAACAACTTGGCATTACTCTTTTCGACAAAGCGTGTTCATGATTCCGACGAAGTCAGACTCGATAGTGTCTTCACAAATGATGCCGCGAGTGCGGTCGACGTTGATGGATCGCTGTTCTGGGGTACGCGTGCTCGTACGCAGGCAGCTATTCGCATCAACGCCGATGGACTTCTGATCAGCGGCTCCGGAGTGTCTGACATTGGTGCGGATATTGATGTTCGGGACGGCCTCCTCGTTGTGAGTGATAGAAGCGACAGCATCATTATCCAGTCGGCAGCGACCTTGCGTGTCCAGTCGTCCGCAACGGCACGCCTTGCCGTGGGCGAAACCACACAGCTCATCATTCGAGGCGATTTCGTCAATGCATATGCACCGCTGACGAACATGCAGTTTCATCCCACGTCGTTGATCTCATACGACGCAGTATCACCGCAGCAGCTCCAGCAAACTGCGTCGACATCCCCGTATGGCAATCTCAAAACAACGTCATCTACGAAAACAGCTCGCGGCAATATTTGGGTTGAACGAACACTGACAATTCACGATTCCGATGTGACGGTTGTACCGTACACACTTGCGATGAAGGTTGGTCAAGCATCCTATAGGAATGATGCGGAGCTCATTGGGTCACTCCGCCGCGACCTAGCAAGCGCCGATACATCTACAACGTATGTCTTCAACAATGCGTATACCTCGATGAAGTTTGAGCGCGCACCATCACAGCTAACACTGGATGTGCGCCCTCTAACATCGCCGAATGCGTACGATCCGCTCACAGATGTTCAACGGAAGATCACCGTAACCTACACGGGGCAACTCCTCGCAACCGTGAGTGCTGGCTACAAGGCAAGTGATATTCCCGCGACGTGGGGTCCGAATGCTTCTGAGCGATTGATGAAGCTGTACAATGCTTACGGTCAGCCCCTTCCCCGAGCATTCAAGCTCGCTCCATCCGCACCACCCACCTACGTGCGTCGTGCAGCTGGCGCGGGATCGCTGTTTGGCTTTGTACAGGTGTCGGGTGTCGTTGATGCAGGACCCGATAATCAGCGACTTGATAGCGGGAATGATCTTCTTTTGCGTGCAACGCGCGACACGCTGCGTGCGATTGCGAGCGGACGTTGGAGCAATCCATTTACGTGGGATGAAGCACGCGAGCCGGAACCTGTCGATCGAGTTGTGATCGATGGATTTACGGTTCATGCTGGATACGTGCGTGATAACGACCGATATGCGGTAAACGAGGCGTATCCCGATAGTCTAGCGAGATCTGTGTTGATTGGAGCTCGTGGTAACTCGAGTTTGCTTGTTGGAAGTACCGGTTCGTTTGCACGCTTTGCGCTTGTACCAGAAGCCGCATCATATCTACGTGTCGCCCGAGAAGGGACTGCGCCTGCATCGATGCAAGTGCTCGACACAACTGCGTCCAATCTTGATGTTGGGTTGTTGGTCTATCGTGGGGCCTTTCTAACGACGCCGCTTCTGCTCATCGATCCGCTTGCGACGGTGTTCAATGGTGGGAATCTCATCGTGGGACTGCCATGATGAAGCGAGCAATCCTTATCTCGCTACCATTGCTACTTGCATGCGTGATGGTCAACGCACAACCGGTGAATCACCTCGACAGTCGTGGTGTGCTTGCGAACGAAGGTGTCGTGACGATCTATGGTAACGCACGAATTGATCAGTCAACCATTGGCGGACAGGTCGAGTATCGGCGTGATCGAGCTGATAGTCAAGTAGTTGCGCATACAACATATCAACACTTGCTGCTTTCGGGGACGTCTCGGAAGATGCTCATCGACGCATCGCGACCTGTACGCACAACGCAGATGTTTCGCACCACAGACTCAGTTGTAACGATTGATCTTACGCCAGCGACATTCATCGAAGCGCTCGACAGTGTGAATCATCGCGGTCGTATCAACCCTGGACAGTCGCTTGGCACACTCCGCTTAGCCGGCACGCTACGACAGCCCGCCACTGGCGATGGAAGTGTAGCAGTACTTGAGATAGCAAATCAGGATGCGGTCACGCTGTATGGCTCGAGTTCATTGCGTGTGACGCATCGTCTCGATCTTCAACGTGGACGAGTTGAGAATTCAGTATTAGATAACCTGCGACTTGACTCCGCAGCTTGGTTGTGGCGTCGTGCGGAAGGATCGCTTCAGTCGGAAGTGCGTGCAGGTGATTCCTATCACGTTCGATGGTATGGCGATTCTACGCTGCTCTCTGGACCCGAGATTCCATCATCGCGTACAGCGCTTGATTCACTCGTGCTGGACATTCCACGCGGAGCAACACTGTCGTCGGATGCATGGGTAAACAAGCACGTAGTGCTTACAGGTACGTTGCACACAGAAGAGTCTGATGCACAGCGTCACACGCTGTATCTCGCGTCAACGAATGATCCAACATATGTCAATCCGTGGTCCGAAGTTGATGGCACGACGTATCGTGTGGTATTGCTCAACGGACCACGCATGCTGATGAATAACCAACTGTCGTGGATCCAGTTTCAATCTCCGCAACAACAAAATCGTGTTCGTCAGATTGCACTACGAAGCAAGCCACGAACGCGTCCACTGCCATTAACAGACATTCTCTACAAGGTAGATCGATCACTCGAGCTATCGTTCCTCGACAGTGCTGGCGTCGAGGTGTCAGATAGCACATTCGACATGTTGATGGGATGGGGCTGGCGCACGAACTACGATGTTGCTGCAGAGGGTGCTCAAGTTCCTGAGACGCCCTCAGAGCTTCTTGGTAAGGAGCCACAGCTTGTGCTCTTGCGCTATGATGGTGCGCTGTATCAGCAATACGGATTCTCGCAAGTGCCGACGCAAGCAAGCGCGGAACCGTCTCCACTGTGGAGGTATAGTTCTACGCAGTTCATTCGCGCAGGCGGGAGCTATGCAATAGGTATGTCGGCAAGTCCTGTGTGGGTGTTGCGCGGACGTGTGCTGTTGGAGGGGGCTATGCGGTCGCGTGGTGATGCCGCACTGCCGCGGATGTCTACAGATCTCGCTGCCCGTGGACTGTTCCCGCTCACACCGCCGCGGATCTACCCATACACATTTGATGGACAGCCACTCGGCGATACGGTTGGTGTACTTGCAGACTCGCTCGTTGACTGGGTGACGTTAGAGTTTCGGCGAGATCTTACGTCATCAGGTGCACCAGAGCACATTGAAACACTGGTCCTCAGTGCATCCGGTCTATTGCTCGACCCACGAACTCTTCGGGAGCGCGCCATCGACAGCATCACACCAGGATTCTATCATCTCGTAGTACGACATCGCAACCACCTGTCGATTGCAACAGCCGAACCATTGCTCATTGATCGTTCGAACGCACAAGCATCTGTCGACTTTACACGCGGACTTGGACTCTTGGGTGGCGCGGGTTCGCAACGTCTACTATCTGCATATGGTGAACGACGATACTTCGGAATGACGGCAGGGAATGTTGACGGAGGATCTGGACTCATCGGTCGTGCCGAACTCGTAACAGATGATGATCTTCTCGGCATCTGGACGAATCGCGCACTCACAAACACATACTCAATCTTTGACGTGAACCTCGACGGTGTGGTCACGACACTCGATTGGGACATATCATGGAACAATCGAGGGCGAGACAATAGTGCGGTTCCTCGGTAGATGTCATATCGCCTCGCTGCGCTTCGGCGTCGCGGCATGCATGGTGTTTGCATGCATTGCCGTGATGAGTGTTCACGCTGATACACTCGCCGTGGTGCAACTGAAGAGCGTTCTGGATCCACGTCCTGAGTCAGCACTGTTTGAACTTTGGATTACCAAGCTTTCGCCACGTTGGGAGTACATCGCAACAGGCACGATGCGTGTCGATGTCCCGGCGCTACGAGCATTAGGTGGACTGGATTCGTTGCGTCATACATGTACCTACGAGCCGGGCACCTCGCAACTCAATCCACTCGGAGCGTATCAGTTAGGTGCTCGAACGACGTATCATGTTCAACCTGAAATTGTTGACGGATATGCATCGGTCATGATGATCTGTCCTGACTCAGTTGATCAATGCATGCGCCTTGTTGCGGTAGGCGACTCACTTTGTATTGGACGATTCAAGATTGCTACTCGTGACGCATCACAGATATCAGACACCGTTGAGTATGTCAGTGATGCTCGTCTTCTTGCGCTCTCGTACAAACGGCCAACCGATAGCATCACAACAACGTCGATCGGCACGCACCTCTGGTATGTCCGACACGACAATGTCCCGATGGGGGAGTTCGTTGCGTTTCGTAGCACTGATCCTCCGCGTGATTCATGCACTGCGCAGTTTGTTCTCCGCGGCGAGTATGAAGGCTCGCTTACCGTGCGACTCGGTTTCGATGTGAGCGACGAGCACTGCTACTATGGTTATTGGTTTGAGCGTGCGCTCGTTGATCGACGTGATCCGACGACGTTTGCGTTTCGTGCGCGCCCCCTACTCTCGTACACGCAAGATGCGTCGCTGCTCTCCTGTCAGTGCTTGGTTCCACAAACCCGCGACGGATATCGCGATCCAGTGGAGTATCGTCGTGAGCAATACGCCTACCGTCTCATGGGGCTTCGCCGTCCGGAATATGGAGGCGATACGGTTGCCATCGATACTGTGATCATTCGTATCGGCACACCGATCATCTCCAACGCTGTGTTGTTGGAAAACCCGTTTACAACATCTACCACTGTGCAGTTCAATGTTGACGATCGACTTGTGCTTACCGGTGAAGTGTTTGATCTGGGTGGACGTCGTATTGCAACGCTGCTCGATCCTGATGGCAATCCGATTCGTGATGTTGTGTACGAGCGTGGACAGCGCTATCGTGCGCGATTCGATGCAGCATCGGTTGCAGCTCAGGGACTCGTCAACATCGTACTCGTCGGCGTGCCAATCGATGCCGGTAGTGGACTCGAGCAATCACGAGTGGTCTTGAAAGGGCAGCTCGTACGATGACACGTTATATCTCCATCGTCGCACTCTGCATCGTGCTCGCCACGCCGCGCCTCGTTGCGCAACTTATCCCAGGATCAGCAGCGGAGGGGTTACGAGCTCCGAGTGAAGCATTCGAAATGCGAGAGGAATGGTGGCTCGGCGGTGCGCTAGCAGGGGGCTTGCACAGCGCCTTCGGAACGCTTGATGTGATCACCATCACATCGCCAGTTCCGGAGATCCCGTCGGCGCATGCGCGTACGCTGGGTGGGTGGGGAGCCAGTGTCTCGCTTGCTCCAACCGTAGAGTACCGTCCGTATCGTTCGTCGCTCGGAATGCTTGTTAGCGCTGGGATAGAGTATTCGCGCATCCAGAGTGCCTCGACCGAGCCCGTAACGGATATCCCATACGCCTACAACGCGATGTTCGAAACGAGCGTTACCTCGTTGTCATTTATAGGCTCGGTAATGGCCACGTGGCATGTCGGTACATCTGGGGTAATGGTCATGGGCGGACCAACGATTGACGTCCCATTGAGTACAACTGCATCAACGTGGCAGCACGAAAATCTCGCCGATTCTCTGGTTCCGGGAGATGAGCCAGGGTTTCCACAGACAAGTATTCAGTACCGACCCGCCTTCGAGAGGGATGTACGCGTCGGATTGCAAATGGGTTGTGCTGTGAACATTATGGCGGGGCTGTTCGGCTATACATCGCAGCTCGTCACGCCCTACATCGTGGGCCACGTAGCGACTCCACTTGTGACGACGCCAGCGTCGTGGAATGCTATCGCAGTTCGTCTCGGCGTCATGTGGCGGACCGGACTCTGATTCGCCCGTCCGTGGGAGCCCAATTTGCTATATTGCGAGGCTTTTTATTCGCATCGTCAACATCGAAGAACGGAACTGGACGCCTATGGGCACAGCCGCGTTGCTCGCTACATTGTTTGCACCCCTAGCAGGGTCGTTGGCACTGCTGTTCATCCACAAGGATCAGGCGAAGGCGATTAAGACCACAGCCTTGGTCTTTTCCGTGTTGACGTTCCTTGGGTCGACCCTCCTCGTGCCAGGATTTGATTCAGCCTCCTCTGCGATGCAGTTCACGGTAGATATGCCGTGGCTTACGTCGATCGATGCCGGACTGCGTCTCGGTATTGATGGCACGTCGCTCCTCCTGGTTCTGCTCACAACGCTGATTATGCCGATTGCGCTCCTCACGTCGTGGGGCTCGGTCACCAAGAGTGTGAAGGAGTACAACGTCCTCATGTTGCTTCTGCAGTTTGGCATGACGGGCGTCTTCATGGCTACGGACACCTTCCTGTTCTACGTGTTCTGGGAGTTGATCCTGATCCCGATGTACTTCATCATTGGTATCTGGGGTGGGAAGGATCGTATCTACGCGGCGATTAAGTTCTTCCTCTACACCCTCGTTGGTTCGCTTCTGATGCTCATCGCCATCATTTGGCTGGGTCTTGAAGTAGGTGCAATGACGGGGAATGGATTTACGGCGAACCTTGCAGTTCTCCGTGAACATGCTCCAATGATCGCACCGCAAATACAGACTTGGTTGTTCCTGGCGTTTGCGTTGTCGTTCCTTATCAAGGTGCCGCTGTTCCCGCTGCACACATGGCTCCCAGACGCGCACGTGCAGGCTCCAACGGCCGGATCGGTAATTCTTGCCGGTGTATTGCTCAAGCTTGGTACATACGGTCTGATTCGTTTCAATCTCGACCTCTTCCCAGCAGCTTCGGTTGAGTTCGCAACGCCGATCTCGGTACTTGCTGTGGTTGGTATCATCTATGGCGCACTCGTGGCCATGGTGCAGACAGATATTAAGAAGCTCGTTGCGTACTCATCGGTAAGTCACCTTGGCTTCGTTGTTCTGGGCATCTTCTCAATGACGACTGAAGGTATCCAAGGCGCTGTTATTCAGATGGTAAACCACGGTCTGTCGACTGGCATGTTGTTCTTGTGTGTAGGGGCGCTGTACGAGCGTCGCCACACGCGGGAGATCGCAGATTACGGCGGCATCACGAGTGTTATGCCGCGCTTCGCCGTGCTCTTTGCACTTGCGATGTTCGCATCCGTAGGACTCCCGGGCTTGAACGGATTCGTTGGCGAGTTCCTCACGCTCTTGGGTGCCTTTACGAGCCCAGTGCTAAATAACCCGATGTATGCCATCGTCAGCGCCAGTGGCGTCATCTTCGCTGCAGTCTACCTCTTGTGGATGTTCCAGCGCGTGATGTTTGGCACGAACGACAACCCCGAAAACAAGCACCTGCGTGATCTCACTTCAAGCGAGTACTGGCAACTTGTTCCACTCGCGGTGTTCATCATCTGGATTGGCGTTGCTCCACGTCACTTCATGCACTTCTCTGAAGCAAGTGTGAAGGCAGTGGTTGAACGCGTAGGTACATTCACTGGCAAGGTTTCTTCGGTATTGCCTCTTCCACAGCAACAACGCTAAGCGCGGTTCGGTAGGAAACACGACATGCACATCGATTACTTTGGTTCGCTTCCGCTCATCGCAATCTGGCTCGGACTGGGTGCGATTGGTATCACGATCCAGGCGTTCGTACGCAACAACACGCGGCTCGTCTTCGGATACTACATGGGTACGCTCCTGCTTACAGCAGGGCTTGCGCTGGTGACGTCAGGTCATAAGGGCACGACGTTTCAAGACATGATCACGATTGGTGGCGTAGCGAACTACTTCGACGTTCTCTTCTGTGCTGCTGGCGTGTTAACGATGTTAGCAGCCCGACCATATCTCCAGCGCGAGGGGGCTGAGCTCGACGAGTTCTATACGCTCCTCGTATCAGCAACTGCTGGAATGATGCTGATGGCACATGCAAACAATATGCTCGTGCTGTTTGTCGGTATCGAGTTGATGTCGATCACGTTCTATGTGATGGCCGGTTTCCTCCGCACGAACATTCGCAGTGTTGAAGCATCGCTGAAGTACTTCCTTCTCGGCGCCTTCGCCTCTGGCTTCCTGGTCTATGGTATGTCGTTGGTGTACGGCGCGACTGGATCACTTCAGTACGACGTGATTCAATCGGTCGTTGCGCAAAATGCTACCAACTTCCCGACGCTCTTTGCAATTGGCGCAGTTCTGATGGCGGTTGCAATGTCGTTCAAGATCGCGGCATTCCCGTTCCACCAGTGGGCTCCTGACGTGTATGAAGGATCGCCGACGGTCGTGACAGCGTTCATGAGTACAGCTGGCAAGGCTGCAGCATTCAGCGCATTTGTTGCGCTGTTTATCGCACTGATGCCGGGTGCCTCGACGCTCACACCACAGCTCCAGTTGATGCTGGCGGTCGTGTCGGCAATTACAATGCTGGTTGGCAACATTACGGCGGTCGTGCAATCGAATATCAAGCGTATGCTTGCATATTCTTCGATTGCTCACGCTGGATACTTGCTTATGGGCATCGTGTCGAACTCGGCAGATGGATACAGCGGCATCGCCTTCTATGTAACATCGTACGTGTTTATGCAGCTCGGAGCATTCGTGGTTGTTGGTATTCTCGAGCGTGGCAACGACTCGTTGCTCGAGATCAACGACTACGCAGGTTTGGCTAAGCGCGAGCCGATGCTGGCGTTCGCAATGGCGGTGTTTATGCTCTCGCTTGCAGGCATCCCACCATTCGCCGGATTCTTTGGAAAGTACCTCCTGTTTGTGGCGGCTGTTGAGTCAGGATTTACGTGGCTCACATTCGTTGCCGTTGCATCATCGGTGATCAGCGCCTATTTCTACCTCGGTCTCATCGTGAAGATGTACTTTACAGAACCAACAGGCGAGCGCGAACCAGCAGTGTCTGGTCTGGCGGGTATTACTCTTGTGGTCACCACAGCAGTCAGCATCGTCCTTGGGCTCTTCGCATCTCCATTCCTTGCCACGTTCCGCACGTGGTGGTAAGGCTCACGTCCTTGCTATGAAACTCCGCCTCACCACGCTGGCGTTTCTTGTTGTATGTGCGTGCACGCAGGGGCTTGCACAGCCTCAGGTAGAAATCACTATTACTGATCGACCCGCAGCGGATTCTGTTGTGGACTTCGGTGTTTCCTTTGTTGGGAGCCACACGCGACGATCGCTGTCGGTTCGCAATGTTGGTGTCGATACTGCTGTCATCCTGACGAATGAGACTCCGTTTGTGGAGTTCTCGAATCTGCCATGGGTTCCCATCGATGACCCACGGTACCTGAATTTTGTTGTCGATAACACCTTCCCAGTTATCGTCGCGCCGGGGCAGATTGCACGCATTGATTTGCGGTATCTCGCATTAGCAGAGCCCACGGTGTCGGCCGACAGCGCTATTGAGGCGCAGCTGCGAATACGTGTAGCTCGATCGTTCGAACCAACCGGACCGTTCGTTGAACGGTCGTTTCGATTGCGCGGACGCCGAACGACGCAGTACTTGGTTACTCCTGATCCACTTATTCGCTTCGATTCAGTGTACGTGAACTTCGGTCTTCGGCAGGAGACGTTCCGTGTGCGCAATCTTCAACAGGCTAGTGTGGAGATTGAGAAGCAAACGCTCGAACATAAATCCACTGTTGAAGGCGGACCGGAGATCAGTGTTGAAATGAAGCAAAGTGTGAGTATCGGTGGATTCGACTCGGCCTTTTGGAATGTGAGCTATCAACCGCGCAATATTGGGTTCGATAGTGCGGTGTTTACAATTCAGTATCGACTCGATCCGACGTCGGGTCCGGTAACGCTGGATACAAAGATCTCCGGTGTTGGAGTTGAGCAACGTCTGCGCATCGTTGATGTGCGGTCGGATCAGGCCTCTTGGTCTGGTGACACCATTGATTTTGGAACCGTTGGTTCGGCGCAAGACACGGTGCGAGCGATGATCATTGTTCAGA
>CAYXKK010000002.1:0-37531 GCA_964465685.1 uncultured Melioribacter sp. | reverse complement strand
TTTGGAACCGTTGGTTCGGCGCAAGACACGGTGCGAGCGATGATCATTGTTCAGAACGTTGGCAATCTCGATCCCCGAATTATCTCGGAACAGAGGAGGCTGCTCAGTGGTGGTGCCTCGTCCGATACGCTGTCGTTCAGGATCGAGCAGCCGCTGAACAATGGGAATCCATTTCTTGCGCGTGGTGCACTCGATACGCTCATCGTGACCTATGCTCCAACCGCAGCGGGGGAGTCGTCGATGCGCTATGCGATCACTACGGACATCCTTTCGCGAGGTACTATCACAGTCCGGCCCGGTCCGGAAGTCATGTCGTTCGTGTTTATCGGTCGCCAACGGCGTGCACGAGTTGTTATTGAACCGAGTGAAGTAGTGTTTGATACGGTGCCATACTCTCCAGGCTGTATTACGGCGGTACGCGATAGCATGCGTATTACCAATACTGGTGACCTTGAGCTCCGCGTTGGCGCAATTCGTGCGCGATCTGGATCGCTCGCACTGACGGCATCGCCACAGACGCTGTCTATTCCGCCGCAGCAGTCGGCAATTGTACGATTTGAGTATCGCCCGACATCTGAGGGGCTGACGATCGATACAATTGATGTCGTCTCAAATGCTCATGATCAATCCGTAGTCGGTGTACCATTCCGTGCATATGCTCAGCGCGTGCGAGACTCGATAAGTCTAGCTGTGCCTGATACAATCGCTGCGCGACCTGGTTTCGAGAACGTGATTCTTGACGTGGCAATCTCATCGTTGAGCAAATCGCTGACTCGCTGCACGCTCACGGTGGATGTTGACACTACCGTGTTGCATTACGAACGTGCACTTTCGTTTGGTACTGCGACCGAGGTAGCGGGCACTCCTGAACGTCTTTCGGCTGACGGGCATAGTCTTAGGTTGTCGTGGACGTCCCCATCAGGATTTCTCGACCGCCCAACCCTGACGCGACTTGTATTCAGTGCACGACTCGGTGAGAGACTCGATTCGCCGATTCTCATTTCGGCATCGTCGTCCACATTCGGCACGGTAGCATGTCCGGATCTTGTGCCTGTGCGAGGAGGATCAGGAGTGTTTCGCATTGACTCTCTGTGTGGTCTCACGTACAAGACCGCTATGCTGCGCAATCAGGCCTTGGCAGGCGTGTTCCCGAATCCCGTGATCGATCATGCTCGACTCTCTGTAGTGCTGCCGTATGCCGAGCACCTGCGCGCAGTGTGCGTTGATGCATTTGGCCGCGAGCACAATGTGGTCGCTGATGCTGAGCTGTCCGCTGGTACACACGTATTCGAGATCCCTGTAGCGGACTTGCCGCCAGCACCATACACTGTTATCGTATGGTCGGGCTCGCGCTATCTGGTCGTTCCGTTCGTGGTGGGCCGATGAGATCGACGCTCGCCCTTGTGGTGGCCTATGTTGTAGTGACGCTCCCGCTGGCTGCACAAGGCTATAGCTGGGAGCACTCACCACGCGAGCCGTACACGATATCTCGCACATACATTGGACTCGAAGCCACGGCGTCGCTTGCGATGTATCCGGCACGCCTTGAGTACATCGAACAGTCGAGCGGTCTTTCGTGTTGCACATATGGTGACGGCACGGGAATACCTGTTGCGGTCTCTGTTATAGCCGAGCGCTGGGTCACGTCACACATAAAGCTTACGGCAGGTGCCGGAGTCTCAACGGTGAGTGCTTCCTTCGTAGCTCCCACGCAGCCTGTTCCATTGAGCAACGGGCAGATTCTCACGACAGAGTATGTCCTCGATGGTTCGCTCACCTATCTGTCTGGCTTTGGATCTGCAAGTCTTCGCCTCGGCACGACGCACGCGTTAGTCACCCTCGGTGCCCGGGTCCATGGCTACATGACAGGCTCACTTACGCAGAAAGAACGAGTTGTTTCCCCTCAAGGAGTGCAGTTCACCGGTCCACAGCCGGGTTCTGAAGTCATCCTTGGGCAGTCGTTCCTTGAGCATGCAGCGCCCCTTATTATTGAGCCATTCGTGCAGCTAAGCTACGACGTCCCGTTGTCGTACGGTGTCGTACTACAGCCTTCCATCATGGCTGGCGTACCCGTGGGAAGCCTGTCGACGAAGGATGATTGGCGCATGCGAATGGTTGGGGTTGGTTTGCGTCTTGTCAAGGGGCTCTAACCCGCGCAATAGTATATTTGCAGCTGCGTCGTAGCGGTTTTTACGACGGTTCATTTTTACCAAGGAGTACGAACTCATGTTCAAGCACCTCGTCTGTGCATTCGCAGCACTCGCGCTCGGCGCAGCGGCAGCATCAGCACAAGCAAAACTCGAAATCGTTGGTGGTGAAACGTATGACTGGGGCAAGGTCAAGCCACCGAAGGAAGGCCACCTCGAGGCAGAGATCAAGATGAAGAATGTGGGCGATCGTCCGCTTCGCATCACAGAAGTACGTCCAGGTTGCGGTTGCACAAAGACAGATCCAGACAAGACAGATCTGAAGCCGGGTGAAGTAAGCACGATGAAGGTGAAGCTCAACATCAGCCCATCAAACGTGGGACCGATGACAAAGAACATCAACGTGTCGTGGGCAGACCTTGAAGGTAATGATGCATACAAGGCATACAAGTCGAGCAACAAGCCGCTGCCTACAGGAGCAGACACAGCAGTCCGCGCTGGATATATCTGGCTCAAGTGCGATGTGCAACGCGCTATCATGTATACACCATCGATGTACTTCTCGTTCAGCGATCTGAAGATCGGACAAGAGGCAACATCGAAGATGGAGCTCAAGAACAACTCTGATCAAGAGATTATCTTCTCTGACTGGACAACAGACGGTGGACTTGTCTGTAATCAGGCATCACGTGTTGCACTCAAACCAGGCGAAAAGCTTGACGTGATCGTAAAGCTTGTCCCAGCAACAAAGGGCAACTACTCCGGCGGTGTAAAGGTTAAGACATCGCACCCAGAGAATCCTGAACTAGACCTGAAGGCATACGGCTTCGTGATGGAATCACAGAGCCCAGTGTTCCAAGGCACACAGCAGCCTAAGGCGAAGTAACAGTCAACAACGCAGCTACAACAACGGGTCGAGTGCAGTGCGCTCGACCCGTTTCTCATTTATGCAGGAAGCTCAACAGTCCATGATGAGCCGGCTGGTGGTGCGGGAAGTGACCTGCCAAGGATCCATGGGTTGAGAATCTTGACATCCTTGTATGTGGTATTCTGCGTGCGAGCCCATGTGGAAATGTCAGCAACGCCGTCACGTACAACAACGCTCCGCGTTGTGCTTGGATGATATCTGTCGCGCTCGGGTATGACAATGCCGTACTCGGTGGCATGCTCCATGATGTGCTTGATCACGGCGATGCGCAGCAGGTAGCGCGAGGTCTCTTCGTTGAGATAGAGCTCGTAGAACTCCTTCGCTTTCTGATAGTCCTTCGACCCGCGGAAGTTCTCGTGTCCCATGTTGTACCCAGCAGCAGCATTTGCCCAGCTTCCATTGGCAGTACGACCTTCTTTGAGGTACGAAATAGCAGACCGTGTGCTCTTGATGGGGTTTCGTCGTTCATCGACGAACTCATTAATTATCAGGCCATACGCGCGTCCAGTTGCAGGGATGAACTGCCACAGTCCAACCGCATCCTTGGCAGAACGGGCCATGAAGAGCGCGCTCTCAGCAACACTGAGATACTTCAAGTCATCGGGCGCGCCGGCCGCCTTGAGCTCGCGCTCGTAAAGTGGAAAGTAGCGCGCCGAACGCTTGATGTAGAGGATGAGTTGTCCGGGCGACTGAAGGTTGAGGTAAAACTCGCGCTCCGCACGCTCGCGCACTTCCGGAATGTCGAGCGGTACCGCTTCGCCGCAGAACGACAATGACGTGGGTAGCTTCCAGGTGCTGATGGGGAGCGGCTCGGGCGTCGATGGTTTCGATGCATCGCCACGTGCCTGCTCACTACATCCTATTGTGCCGAATGCACATACGCATGCAACGGTTACGGCGACGAAATACGAAGTGAACTTGTGCATAGGTGCGTCTCGCGTTGGTCGTTTGTTGCTAGAATGGTGATTCCACCGCGCTCTTGCTGTTCGCGGATAATCGTCTCGCAGATTATGCGCCCAGCCTCGTCCATTGTTGATCCCGGCTCGTCGAGGACAAGAAGCGGCGGAGATAGAACGATGGCACACGCCAGAGCGACACGCTGCTTCATGCCGCTCGAAAATGTCGAGATGCGATCTGTGGCGCGATGATCGATTTGCACTCGTGCAAGGGTTGTGGCGATATGTTCGTGGCTCACGGTCACACCGTGAAGCTGTGCATGTAGTTGAACGTGCTCTCGTGGAGCAAACTCCTGGTAGAGCGACAGGTAGGGGGCTACAAAGCCGCACGCAGCGCGACGTGACTGTGCGGTGTATGCACTGCCATCGATGGTGAGTGTGACATCTCCACTGTCGGGTCGTAGCACGCCAGCGATAATCTTGACGAGCGTTGATTTACCGCTCCCGTTTGCTCCGAGCACACCGACAACATCACCTGCACGTGCTGTACAGTTGATGTCACGAATGACGCTTCGTCCAGCATATGACTTCGCAACGGAGGAGAGCTCAAGCGTGATCATCGTTGCAGGAGAACTTTGTGAAACGTCGTGCCACTTGATGCTTCGGTACAGATAAGGTACGTGCCAGGAGGGAGATCGCCCTCAAGATCCATGTGTGCGACGATGCGATCGTCGTCGAGGACGACGTTTGCTACTGTCGTGCGGATGGCAACGCCGCTTACTGTGAGGAGCGACACCGTCACACGGCTCCCCAAGGAGGCAGACGCGATCGGAATGTACAGTCGTCGTGATCGTTGCAACGAGAGGGGTTGTGGGTAAGGTCCGCCCAACGAGATGGTCTGCGCCCCCTCGACAAACGAACAGTACGCGGATTCAATTCGTACGCCCCACTGCGTTCCGTCAATGCGCATGTCGGTGCCTGTGGGGGAACTCGTGAGCTCAATGCGATAGCGTCCGTCCGGACCAGATCCTTGGTTTGCATATCCAGCTTCATCAGCATCACAGACGATCACGCCAACACTCACTGGAGGACGTGACGACGACGACGGCACCGAGAATCGAAACGCGCGCACTTCGAAGCCAACGAGGCGACCGACCTCGGTCGTGGTAGGGGGATCGACGCGTCGATCGGAGAATAACCGGATCTCTGGAAGAAGCTCTGCACCTGGTAGCAGCGGATTACCTGCTCCGCGAGAGCCGGTTCGATAGAGCCATTGCAGTGACGAACAAAAGACGCCAGATAGCGTTGTGTCGTGCTTCTTGCATGCCTCAACCAAGGCCGTCGTTGCTCGTGTGCCCGTTGAGATGAGCTCCCACATCGAGCGCATGATGTCCGGATGCGCAGCTGCAAGCGCGTTGCCAAACCAACCCCAGATGTATCCAGTGTTGGCTGACTCGCCAGATAGAGGCCATACCTCTGGAGTTTCCAGCAATCGTGATGTGTATACTGCCCAATCACGTATGGCGGGGTATGTGCGAATTTCCATCCATGTTGACGTAAGCTCGTACAGACTTCTGTTGTTTCCCGGAATGCCATACCGTCCGCACTGAATGGTATGATGGAATTCGTGAGCGCACGTCACGCGGAGTGCGTCGATACCGAAGGTCGCAAAGGATGCGTTGCCCTGGGTATCACGATCAGATTCAGCGAAGTTATTATCGACTTCGATCCACGTGGTGTAGCGCTCTACTGGCGATGATTGCAACTTGATGTCGAGCGATGTGAGGCCGTAGTAACTCGAACCACCGGGTCCTGCCGTGGAGAGGTTGCGGAGATAGACGTCGAGCGCATCACTTCCCCCTGCGCCATTGTCGCTTGGTGGTGGAAGATATCCGAGTGTGTCTATCTCAACGAGCCATGCGTACTCAAGTGACGCAATGCACTCTTCGACGTAGTCTGGCACGCCGTCACCATTGGCGTCGATACTCGGTACGGCATCGCTTCCACTAGTCGTGTAATGCACGCGAAATCGTCCACTCGGCGCATCGAGAAACAGCGGCAGGGACGGACGCACCTGTTGCACTCCCTCGGAGATCTTTCCGCGGATATCAGGAGTTGAACGGTCTGCGAACCCACAGCGGTTGTCGATGTCGTGTGCCTGAGTCACCCCGACAAAAACAAGAAACGCGAAGAGGAATACTCCACTTCGCGTGCCATAGCGTCGATGCGTTGACGTATTCACCAACGTTCCTTACCGGAACATTTCCTTGATCATGCCCCACGTGCGCTTGATGCCACTCACGTTGTGCGTTACACCAATAGCGCTCGAGTAGGAGGCCGAACGTTCTGGTGTTACCATCTTCAAGCGATAGGTGAAATAGTTCCGCGCAACAGAACCATCGTTGCCATCACCTTTCCCGAATGCTTCGTCATCACGATATGTGTAGACTGAGTTGCTACCGCGTGCCTGAACCGTTGCGACGTATCGGAATTGATTGTCTTCACCCGCGCGCTCAATCTCATACTGCATGAGGTTCGATTCAGCGGTTGACTTCCACTCGAGGGAAATCGACGTGCCGTTCGACTTCGCATTGAAGTATTGCAGCGATACCTGCACGCCGTAGGCAACAACCGTGGCTGCGGCAAAAAGTGCAAGAATGATGATGCGGCGGGTCATGGTGCAAAGATACTGTTCTGCAGATTAGCATGGAAACAGCAATCTGCATTTCAGAGGAACGTAATGTTGCTCTGGTTGGATTACTCTGGTTGGGGTACGTCGCCCTGCAGAATCGTCAAGGCACCACTCGGACAGCCGTTGACGGTGTCGATGATGTCTTGCGTGGAGGCGTTGCCAGGTTGAATCCACGGCTTCACTCGCGGATTAAACACCGACGGCAGATTACGAAAACAGTTGGCTGAATGGGCGCACTTCTCTGACTTCCAAACGATCGTTATCTCTCCGTTGCTGTAGTGCTTCACGTCGGACATAAGCCCCTCCGTTGCGAGAGCGAATAACTGGTTGGAACGAACGTAGGGAAATGCCGTGGTAATGTCAAGACCTAAGCTTGTGTTTCCAGCGTAAATCACATATTTTTGACCTTGGTGACCGCAATACGTACGATTCTGGCCCCGTTTCTGCTCTGGTTTCAGCTCCTCATGGTAGCTGGTGGACCTGTCGTGGCGCAGTATTGCTGTGGTCAGCGCGTCGAGCTTGAGGCAGAATGTGCCACAGATTCCTGCTGCATAGAAATCGAAGTGTGTTGCGACGAGGAGCCCGACGCGTCGGGCACATGCTGTGAGGATGACGTCGAACTTGAGATCGAGTTCACACAAGTTGGCTCATTTGATGCTGCAGTCGCAGCCCCCTCGATCCCAAATGTTGATCCTCCATGCGTAGTGCAATTAATCACTGACGCTACGATAGTGGTCGTTGATGCAACAGACCTGCTGCAAGATGCAGATGTTGTGGGCCACTGTGAGCCCCCTGACCAAACGACCACAGGAGTGTGGCGACTATAAGACGTTCTGTTCGTGATTGGTTTATGTATCACCTTGAACAGGAGTCTTTATGTCAACCCCAACAGGTGCGCTGCGCGCTCTGGCACTCATTTTTGCAACCCTTGCCCCTGTAGCGATGATCGCAGGTGAGGACCTACATGGTCGAATCCTCGGACGTCAGCTTGATGATTCGCTGTTGCCGCTTCGTGGAGCAACTGTGCAATGGAAGGGTACCAAGGTTGGCGTTGTGGTCAAGAATCCAGATGGTGGATTCACGATTGCGAGGAGTATACAAACGGACTCACTTGAAGTTCGCTTTGTATCCTACCGCACGCGCGTGGTCGTGATCGAGGCGGATCGTGATTCCGTAGTGATTGAGCTTGATCCATCGTCGTCGAACGAGATTGTTATCGAAGCGGAGGAGTCAGCAATTACACGCTCGCCGATCAAAACCGAAGTGATTACGAAGAAGGATCTCGCCAAGGCAGCCTGCTGCTCACTTGCGGAGTCCTTTGAGAAGAATCCATCGGTCGAGGTATCGTTCGCCGATGCAGTTACGGGTGCTAAGCAGGTGCAATTACTTGGTCTTCGCGGCACCTATACGCAGATGCTCATCGAAGCAGTCCCGCTGCCACGTGCGCTCGAGACACCATTCGGACTCGACCACGTGCCTGGTCCGTTCATGGAGTCGATCAGCATTGCAAAGGGAAGCTCGACAGTAACGAATGGCTACGAGTCGATCACTGGACAGATCAATCTCTGCATGCACAACCCAACAACCAGTCCGCGGTTGTACGTAAACGCCTATGCGAACACGATGCAGCGATACGAGCTCAACCTCTATGGCGCACAAAAGGTCACCGACGAGTTGTCAACTATGACGATGCTTCATGGACGTGTGATGGATGAAGCTATGGACCAGAACAATGATGGCTTTGCCGACATCCCAACCTTCCGTCAAGTGAATCTGGTGCACCGTTGGATGTACAACGATGATGAGATAGAATGGCAATTTTTCATTCGAGGATTGCAGGATCGATACGTCTCGGGTCAGAGTATCGTTCACGATGCGATGTTTGAGCAGCATGATTCTACGTGGGCGAAGCCGTACGACGTTGTAACAGACATTGGGCGTATCGATGGCTTCTTCAAGTTCGGATTGCTCAACCCGTTCGAGTCGATGGAGGAGGGGAGTGGCGTGTCCCTTGTCGTCGCTGGTGTGTATCACGATGCTACATCTGTGTTTGGCCTTCGCTCAGCAAGGGGCTTGCAGCGCACACTCAATGTACGTGGAGTTGTCGCCGCACCGTTCACATCCGAAGTAAAGCTCGTAGCAGGATTTTCGTACATGCTCGATGATGTTCGTGAGCAACTTGATGCGCGATCGATGGAACGTGTTGAGCATGTCCCTGGTGCGTATGCTGAGCTCACACTTCAGCCAACATCATCATTGACAGTTCTTGCTGGACTTCGCGCGGATGCGCACAATTTGTATGGAACACGCCTCGTGCCGCGCGCTCACGCGAAATGGTCGATCACAGACATGACGTCGCTGCGTGTATCGGGTGGACGTGGCTGGCGCGTCGCAAATGTTGTGATGGAAAACCTTGGTTCCTATGTCAATTCACGTCAGGTCTTCATGGACCCGTCGTTTCTTCCCGAAGATGCATGGAATGTTGGCGCTTCGCTCACAACATCCTTCGAGCTTGGCGGACGTCCTTTCACGTTTGATGCGGAAGTGTACACCACACGTTTCACGAATCAGGTATACGTTGACTACGATCGTTCTGTGCGCGAACTCTGGGTGACAAATCTGCGTGGAGAGAGCTTCTCGACAAATGTCATGACGCAGTTGCTGTTTTCACCCGTCCCACGACTTGATGTGATGCTTGCCTACCGCTGGGTTGATGTGCAAGCCCCCTACGGTGGAACTATGCAGCAGCGACCACTCGTAAGCCGATCACGCATGCTCAGCACGATCTCGTACACAACCGAGGGCATGGAGTGGCAGGGAGATGTCACGCTTGCATGGAATGGACCAGGGCGCTTCCCAACAACGGCAGGAAACATGGCTCTTGATACTCGTGCAGACAGCTTCCCCGGATGGTGGCGCATGAACGCGCAACTCACGCGGCGCTTCGATGGATTCGACGTATATCTCGGCATCGAAAATGCGCTCAACGAGATACAACGCGATCCTATCATCGGAGCAGATATGCCGTACTCATATCGCTTTGACGCATCGCTTGCGTGGGGACAATTGGACTCACGTATGGTATACGTTGGCGTGCGCTATACCCTTGAGTGATTGCCGAAGGATTACTCAAGGCTAATTGGATTCGACATCACGGGTGGCTTCGGCATGTCGCCCTCAAGAGGACGTACTTCCAGATCTTCAAACAATAGGTCTGGCGTAATTATCGTCGACAGCAAATACGATGCACCGCCGCTGATGAACGATGGAACAACGCTCGGCGCGAGGAACGCATGTGTTGTTTGCGTCTTCGACACAGCAATAATGTCTTTGAACGAAGCTGCCGAGACGCCTGCAGCCTCGACGCCGCGAATCAACTCCTCACGTCCGTCAGGGTAGACGCGATACGCTTCCAACAGACCAAGCTTGCCTTCGCCTTGCGACACGGGTAGATCTGTACCAAGCTGACGAATGATCCCTGTGAACAGAAGATTCTGATCAATTGCTGTACGAACAATGATGCCGTATGGTAGGTCGCGATCCTTGACAAGTTTCAGCAGGCGCTGCTTCAACGCCGTGCGTGTGAGCGACGCTTTTGCATCACGCGACGAAAGCTCGAGCACACTGAACATGGTTCCCCCGCCACGTTGATGTCCGTTGCTCGCTGAGATCCGCTTGGTTGGAATGCGCGACGAAAGAAGCGTTCGGAGATAGCCCTTCTCAACAAGCAACACATCTTGCGCTGGTGTTGCTTCATCGTCAATGGAGTACCCGCCACAGACGGGCTGCGACTCATGGCGCGTCATGCTTGGTCGGTCGTGTACCGATAGAAACTCTGGCACTACACGTGCGCCAATCTTATTCTGGAACGCCATCGAACGATCATTCGTTGAGAAGCCACCTTCGGAAAGGGGCGGGCGTTGCGCAACGAGATTGGGTGCAAAGAACTGTCCAATTACACCGCCGGCTGCTCGACCCTCGAACAGTACCGGACCCGAGTATGCCTCGATTGTGGGCGCTGTTCGTTGTGATGCTAAGCGCGCGGCCACCGCACGCACTGCGCGCTCGAGAGAGTCGAGCGTCGGGAGATCGCTAATCTGCGTACCATACACGGCAAAGGTCTGTGCAAGGGGCATCCCATCATCAGCTTGCGTAGTCGCAACTACCTCAATGCCAACCGTACTCTCCGTCTTGTGCATGCGGCGACCTTCGGAGTTCGCATAGAAGGTCTCCTTGGGAATAACCTCCATGCCAACACGTGATTGATTGATCGTCGGGTAGGTGCGGAAGATGCTGCTTAGGCGCTCAATGCGCTGACGTATGTCGCTGGTGCTGATGCGTGGTGCAGACGACACAGCGACGCGCTCTCCACCAGCAGGCATCAGGATGAAGTCCCACGTTGTGTCGCGACGAAGGCGATTCTTCAGTGTTGACTCCTTCTTGGCGTAAATCTCAACAGCCTGCTTGTAACACGCGTCCGTTGCGAGCCAGAGTTCGCGGCGCAAGATGTCTGTCGTCAGACCAGGGGTTGAGAGCTCGAATGGGATGATGCGATTCTTGAAGCCCTCTTCATCGTCACTTGATCCAAAGAAGCCAAGGCTCACATCGAAGAAGTTGGTGTTGTCGAACTTCTGACCACCAACACGGATGCGGACAGTGACCGTTGCGCGAACGCTTGAGTCGAGATCCTCGATCGTACCAAGCACTGCGTGCGCAGTTGTTGCACGGCGAAGTTGGAGCGTGTATTCGAGATAGTACGGACGTGCTAAGTCGCCGAGCGACAGTTGCTGCATTGATCGCTGTAACTCCGTCTCCATCGCTGTGAGGATTTCCTCGCGTTGGAGTGTCTGTGCAATCGATGATCCAGCAACGAGCGCGAGTGCAACGCCAAGTGCAAGAAGTCGGTTCATGGTCGGCTCCCTGCTGATGGCACTGTTGGATCTGGCAGAATCGGTGGCTTGGCCTGCGACTTCTGTTTCTTCTGTACTTCGATCATCGACACAAGCAAGCTTGGCGATGATGCACTTACTGGAACTCCGCCAGATTCGGCACCGCACACTCCATTGAACACGCCGAGATCATCCGCTGCTGCAACGATGTTGTTAAACGTTGTCAACGGTGTTCCGATGAGATCCACACCACGGATGAGTTCGTCGGGGCGTCCGTCGGCAAAGATCTTATAGACAACAAGTGGTTGGACGTTGAACGCATTTGGCACGGTTCGTCCGGTGAAGGTGAAGCCCCCTTGAATGTCTTCGAATAGCAAACCGAACTCTTTCTTCTGTGCTATGCACTCGCGACGAAGCATTGCGCGAAGCGTATCGTAGGGCACTGTCGAAGTGGCCTCTACGATGAGGTTCGACTGACGCGACACTGCCTTGAATCCAGGTTGACGTCGACCGTGTCCATTTGAAACAGGGAAACTATCGATCGGTGAGCGCGACATCAAGAAGCTCTTGAAGATGCCACTGTCGACTGCGACAACGCGCTTACCTGGCATGCCTTCATCGTCGAATGAGAACGCACCGACAATGTCGTTGCCACGAAGCGAAGTAATCGTTGGATCGAAGACGACGTTGATGAATGGTGGCAAGATGCGCTTGTTGAGGAACGGCTTAAACGTCTGACTCGAGTTCACGTCCTTCTGACGGTGTCCCTCAACACGGTGTCCGAAGATTTCGTGGAAGAACACACCAGCGCTGCGACCCGACAGAATAGCCGGACCCGAGTACGTTTCGAGAAGGGGCGCTATGCGGAGTCGACGAGCCACGTCGATGAGTCGACGTACATCATTTTCCATTGAGGCTTTTGATGGCAGGCGATCGACGGCATAGGCAGAGTAGCTCTCATAGAGCGGTAGACTCATTCCATCATCGGCCTTTGCCTTTACGATGATGAAGACCTTTACGATCGGCTCAGAAAGCTGAACGGTAGTGCCCTCCGAGTTGACGATGTACTTCACAAGTCGATCTGTCTGGAAGGAAACGCGACCGGAGAGGATGTGTTCTTGGTTTGCGCACATCGCACTCAATGAGCGTACTCGATCACGCCACATGGCAGTATCGTATTCGAACGGACGAGGCTCGGTGATTGACACGTATGCGCGTTCGCGCGACATGTCGGCTGACGAATCCTCTTCACGTACCTTCACCTGGAGGTTGGTCAAGACCTTGCCGTAGCGCTCGGCTGCAGCAGTATATGCCTTATCTGTTGCAGACCAAATCACGCTACGGAGTGCGCGCTCATCGTCGCCAGACGGCATCTCAACGCCACGCGTACCACGCCCCATCTCGAAGGCTACTCCACGAATGCTTCGCGTATTATCGAGCTCGTAGGTGCCCACACGCAGATCGACATCGAGCACGCGACGCGACGACGTACCATCATTATCGAGAGCACCCATCGATGCCGTGATCACGGTAGAGGAAACTTCTGTGACTGCGTACGACAGAAAGTATGGCGCTGGCTTGGCCGCTGCCAGCGTTGTCATTGTTCGATCTAACTCGGCGCGCATGGCTCGCAGCACAGGCGACGTTTGTTGCGCGAGGATCGGAGCTTCTGCTGCGAGGATCGAAGCTACGAGAACGATGCTACGACACAGGTGGCGTAAGTATGGTCTTTGAAACAACGGAAAGATCCTTGTCAAGTTCATAGGTGATCGGAACGCCCGTGGCGATCTCGGTCGAGAGAATTTCGTCTGGAGAGAGATGTTCAACGAACATGACGAGTGAACGGAGCGAGTTACCGTGCGCAACCACAAGTACGTTCGTACCCGCGCGAAGCAGCGGAACGATTTCTGACTCATAGTACGGGGCGACCCGTGCTTGTGTGTCCTTTAACGATTCACCGTTTGGTGGTGGCACGTCGTACGATCGGCGCCACACGTGTACTTGTTCGGCACCGAACTTCTCTGCTGTTTCAGCTTTGTTCAGACCCTGCAAATCACCGTAATGACGTTCATTCAATGCCTCGCTCCGATGTACCGGTATGTCCTTAATGCCGGCTTCGGTACATGCAATCTCTGCCGTGCGCATTGCGCGCTTGAGCACAGACGTAAACAGCACATCAACAGGTATGCCCTTGAGCACTGTTCCGGCAGCGAGAGCTTCGCGCTCACCCTTAGGTGATAGATCGACATCGACCCAGCCCGTGAATCGATTTTCAAGATTCCACTGTGACTCGCCGTGGCGAATGAGCGTAAGACGTGGCATTAGGGTTTCTCCGCACAAAGTTCCATTAACACGCCACCCGTTGATGATGGGTGAAGAAACGCAACCAACATATCATGCGCTCCAGCTTGCGGCTCGGTGTTGATTAACCGAACATTGTTATCGGAGAGACGCTGGAGGTCGTCTCCGATGGTGTTCGTGCGAAACGCAATGTGATGAATACCTTCGCCACGCTTTTCGAGGAATTTCCCAATCGGCGTATCTGCATGCAGAGGTGCTGTTAACTCAATCCGCACGCCGTTAAGGGAAAACGATGCGATGTCGACACCGAACTGTTCGACCTGCTCTCGATGCATCGACTCAATCTGAAACATTGTTTGGTAGAACTTGATGCTGGCCTCGAGATCGCGCACAGCGATTCCGATGTGATCAACTGCTTGAATCATGTGTGACTCCGCTTGTGGAGCAGGATGCTGGCGTGTTCAAGATCAGCTACGGTGTTGATACCGTGAAGTTCTTCCCACGAGGGGGCACACCACGCGTCAACACGTTTGCCGTCAGATTGAAGAATACCGATGATGTCGGTGAGGTAGAACTCGCCTTGTGCATTGGAGTTCGATACACGATCGAGAGCTGGGAAGAGTTCTTCCGAGCGAACGATGTAGATGCCGGAGTTAATCTCATCTAGGGCTCGTTCCGCTTCGCTCGCATCTTTGTGTTCGACAATGCGGAGAAGCTTCCCGCTCTCATCACGAACGATACGACCATATCCTGTCGGGTCTGGCACGCGCGCTGTAAGCACTGTCGCCACCGCCTGCGATGCATGGTGTCGATCGATTAACGATTGCAGCGTAGCTGCTGTGAGTAGCGGCACGTCGCCACTGAGGATGATCACATCAGCGTGCGCAGACGCGAGGATCGGTGCCGTTTGTTGCACTGCATGCCCGGTGCCAAGCTGCTGCTCTTGTACGACGCAGGTTGCCGAGTGCATTGCTGTTGCTACGTAGGCAGCCACTGCTTCACGTTGATGACCAACGATGACGACGACAGAACGAGGACTGAGCTGCAGAGACTGGTCAAGGACGTAGCCGAGCAGTGGTTTTTCATCGAGTGGTGCAAGAACCTTTGCCAAGTTCGGATTGCCCATGCGCTTGCCTTGCCCCGCAGCAAGAATCGCAACGGCGAGTTCGCGGTGCTGGTGCATGGATTAGTTGCTGCGTGGGATGTGGGTGTATGCTTCGACGCTTGCCGATACCGATACAGGGTTGTTCTTTGCGTCGACCAAGACGACCGTAGGAACATATGTGCGAGCTTCTTCATCCGGCATCGTGGTGTAGCTGATGATGATAATCTCATCATCCACGTGCCCCTTTCGAGCGGCAGCGCCATTGAGGCAAATGTCGCGCGCTCCACGTGCTCCTGGGATTACATACGTCTCGAACCGCTCTCCGTTGTTAATGTTCACAACGGATACCTTTTCATACGCAATGAGGTCTGCTAGGTCCATGAGTTCCGGGTCGATCGTCAGGCTGCCTTCGTAATACAGGTCTGCCTGCGTGATGCGAGCACGGTGAAGTTTTGATTTAAACATGACGCGATTCATGGAAGCGCTCCCGTGATGGCGTGCAGAAGGTGAATAGGACGACAAAGTTACCGTTTTCGGACGGACAGACGAACTATCCTGGGGCTTCGTATTTTCGCTGTATGAAAATCACCCTCGGTCAAATCGCTCATGCTCGCAGTGGCGACAAGGGCGACGCTGCAAATTGCGGCGTTATCGCATTCAAGGAAGAATGGTATCCGATTATCCGTGATGCGCTAACTACCGAGCGTGTTGCAGCCTACTTCGAGGGCGTATGCCTCGGGCGGGTTGAACGGTACGAGATGCCGAATCTGTGGGCAGTTAATTTCGTGCTCAACAATACGCTTGGAGGGGGTGGAACGGTATCGCTTAAGCTGGACGCTCAGGGGAAGACCGTTGCATCAGCGATGCTGATGATGGAAATCGACGTCGACCCTTCGCTCGTGGCCACGTTGGGCGAGTGAGCGCGCGGACGGCGGATCCTATTTATTGCCGCCCGGCATCAGTGGGCTGCCGACGCCGCACACGGTCTCGATCGACGTGAGGATAGGGCGCATCCATGATTTGACTTGTTCGCCGGACCAGCGCTTGTCCCATGTCTGCGTTACATCGCTGCCGTCCATGCGGGTGGAGACTGAATACACATCCACGTGGACGGAGTCGCCTGTATGCTGGACTCGCCATGTGCGAACAAGCATCGTGTAGCGATACTCGACCTGGTCGATTGAGTCCTGTGCAACGATGACCTTTTCAGCTGCATCTCGCTCCACCACGGTGTAACCATGCTGGTCGAAGATGCCCGCCATTGCATTCATCCATGCCGTGGTGTCACTCGAGCACGACATCGACATTGTGCGCTTACGATCAAGGTAATTGAAGACGCTGCAGCCACTGAGAAGCAGACTCCACGCCATAACCATGACGATGATCCATCCCGATGTTCGCTGCATGCCGACCTCCGTTGCAAAAAGAAACCGCAAATTAGCACCATGAACGCCCAACACCCTAATTCGATACAGTGGAACCAGCGTGCGGCACTGTTAGATGCTGCTGACCCACTAGCAACCTTCCGACAACAGTTTTCGTTTCCTCAGCACAATGGCGCTGATGTTGTGTACATGTGTGGCAATTCACTCGGATTGCAGCCAGCACAGACGCAAGCGTATATAAATCAGGAGCTTGAAGACTGGCGAACATTCGGTGTCGATGGACATTTCCGCGCACGTAATCCGTGGTACTCGTACCACCGTTGGTACGCAGAGCCCCTTGCTCGGCTTGTAGGAGCTCATCCTCACGAAGTCGTGGCAATGAACACGCTCACCGTCAATCTTCATCTGGCCATGGTGTCGTTCTACAGTCCAACCCCAACGCGATCGAAGATCCTGATCGCGGGACATGAGTTCCCGTCAGATCGCTACGCTGTGGAGAGTCAGATACGTAACCATGGATTCGATCCCGCTACATCGCTCATTGAGATCTTGCCGCTTCCGGGTGCATCGACACTTACGACGGATCAGATTTGCGACGCGATTCGCCACCACGGAGATTCGCTCGCGCTTGTTCTGATGAGCGGTGTGCATTTCTACACGGGTCAGCGATTCGATGTTGCATCGATCGCCGCATGCTCTCGTGCCGTTGGAGCAAACATTGGATGCGACCTAGCCCATGCGATTGGCAATGTTGAACTCAAACTCCACGATTGGGGAGTGGATTTCGCTGTGTGGTGTTCGTACAAATATCTCAATGCCGGACCCGGATCCGTGGGTGGACTGTTCGTCCATGATAGGCACGCTCAGCGACCGGATCTTCCGAGGTTAGCTGGGTGGTGGGGGAATGATGAAGCGACGCGGTTCCATATGGATCACGCATTCGTTCCCTCATTTGGCGCAGATGGATGGCAGCTGTCCAATGCGCAGGTGATGAACATGGTTGGACTTCGTGCCGCACTTGAGCTGTTTGACAGCGCCGGATTCGATGCCGTCTGCACGAAGCGCGACGCACTAACAGGGCTGCTCTTCGACGTCCTTACGGAAGTGTTTGCCAATCACTCGTGGGCGCGCATTATCACACCGTCGGATCCTCAGGCGCGTGGTGCACAGCTCAGTGTACGCTTTGATCATGATGGACGAGCAATCTTCGAGGCATTGATTGCGCGAGGAATAGTTGTGGATTGGCGAACACCGGATGTGATCCGCATCTCACCGGCCCCATTATATGTGCGCTACGCTGATGTCGTGCGTGTGGGTGAAGCACTGAATGAAATTCTCCAGGAGTTTGCGTGAGTGTTGAAGCAGTTGATCCCAATCGGTACGTTGTTGGACGGCGTGCTGTAGCAGAAGCACTCGAAAGTGGAGCTCCTCTCGAGAAAGTGTTCGTTGCATACACCGTTGAAGAAGGTGGTACATTATCGCAACTGCGCACGGCTGCGCGTAATCGTGGCGTGCAATGCAGCACGATGGATAAGCGCAAATTCAATGCTCTCGAACGCCAGCTGGGGTGCGCTCCCAACGATGCCCAAGGAGTGATTGCGATTCGACCTGTGCGAGAAGCTCTTACACTTGAGGAATTGTTGGTGCAAGCACGTGCTCATTCAGACGATCCAATTGTTGTGGTACTTGACGGCATTACTGACCCACACAATCTCGGAGCGATCGCACGCAGCGCAGAGGCAGTGGGAGCTGCAGGTATGATCCTCCCAACGAAGTACAGCGCGCCTGTTACGCCGGTAGCTGTGAAGGCTTCAGCAGGTGCACTTGAGCATTTGCCAATTGCAAAAGTGCCACGTGTATCAGAGGCGCTGAAGTACTGCCGCGCGCAAGGCTGGAGAGTGGTTGGCACGGCGATCCCAGCATCAGCAGTCTATACCGATGATGTATACTCGGGACCGCTGGTCATTGTTATAGGCAATGAAGGGGAAGGACTGCATCCGAGTGTGAAGGCTGTGTGTGATGCCCTCGTGGAGATTCCGATGAAGGGGCATGTGCAGTCGCTCAACGCGTCTGTGGCTGCTGGGATTGTCCTGTTTGCAGCAGCATCCCGTCGTAAAGGAGCGTAAACACAACGTCATCCGACAACGTGGCTTGTCCGACTGGTCGAGCAGTAGACTCACGAAGAAGGATGCTCTCGAGTACGAGGCGCACAAGGGCTGTGAGTGTATGCAGTGGAATCGTCGATCTGATGATACCCATGCGCTGTCCAGATTCCAGCGCTCGTGCGACGTGAAGGTCAATGAATGATCTACGCCACGACATAAATGCTCTGTGCTGCCGTGGTAGCGCTGTGGCCAGATCATCAAGAAACGTCGGGGATAGTTCACGTAGTAGTGACGTGTATCTCGTAAGCAGTAGGTGAAGTTCGTTATAGTAGGTGGCACTATCGTCGAACGTCAGTGGGTCACACTGACGGTCAACCTCGCGGGCTGTCTGGATGAGAATCGTCGCGGCAACATGCGACTTCTTTGCAAACGTCTCATAGAGCGTGCGCTTCGACATTCCTATACTGCGAGCGATTTCATCAGAGCTGGTCTTCGAGTACCCGTATTGATTGAACAAGTCGAGAGCTGCCGAAAGAACAGGCGACCGACCGCACTCGACATGCTGCCATGAAGATTCTGCAAGCCGCTCGTTATCGAGATGCATACCTCGTAAGAGTAACTCCATCAGACCTTGATACAGTTGCAGCGATGAAACAGATGACTCTTCCAACGTCGAGTAGTCCATGCACTTGTCGACGAGGACAGAATACATCGCAATCATGTCATCAACCGCAATGTCGTTGCGAATCTCTCCGCGCGTCTTACCCTCCTCAAGCAGGCTCTTGAGCGCTTTATAGCGTTCGATGCGCCATTGACGAAGTTCCTCCCACACAGACGGAGCCGCACGCTGAAAGTCCTGAAGAAGCTTCGGAGAACGAATGCGCGCGTAGATCGGTGAAATCTGTGTTACCAGCAGTGCTAAGCGATCAGCAACCGGAGTTGCGTGATCGGTGTAGATCGAATCCGTACGCTCTTCGATCGAGCGTGTTGCCATCCGGACGACTGTGCGAAGCAAGTCCTCTTTCGATGGAAACACCTTGTAGAGCGTTTTCTTAGAGATCCCCAGCATCCGGGATAGTCGATCAGTCGACGTTGCCGAATACCCCGCATGTACAAACGCATCAAGTGCGCGACGAATAATAAGCTCGCGCAGCCGCTCAGGTTGCTGGTCCTCGGCGTGGAACTCCTTCATAGAGAACGAAGATGCGTCAAAAGATTGAATCTCACACACGGCCCACGTTCCAACCCCGCTGGGTGGCTATCTTTGTCGCTCAAAATCTTCCTCAATTGCTATTGAACTTCTATGTCGCACGTCCAGCGGAACGACCAGGAACTGCACCGTATCGAGAAGCTCCACGAGCTGCGCTCGCTCGGGATCAATCCTTTCCCTCCGTCGTTCCCTCAATCGCATCACGCAGCAGCGATCCTCTCGACGTTTTCCGATGAGCAGCCCGATGCACTTGCTTCAGTCCATGTAGCCGGAAGGATCATGGCGATCCGAAAGATGGGCAAGGCATCGTTCTGTCATATCCAAGACATGACGGGTCGCATTCAGATCTATCTCAAGCGCGATGACTTGGGTGATGCATATGATCACCTCCGACTCTATGATATCGGCGATATCATCGGCGTTGAGGGATTCGTCTTCCGCACACGCATGGGTGAGATCAGCGTGCACGCGCGTACTGTCACACTCCTCACCAAGAGCGTCACAACGATCCCTGTTGGTAAAGAGGAAGTGGCAGAAGACGGTACTGTTACTCGTTACGACGCAATTGCTGACAAAGAGCAACGGTATCGCAAGCGGTATCTCGACCTCATTGCGAATCCAGATGTCAAGGCAACATTCGTCAAGCGCGCGAAGATCATCACAACCATGCGTCGCTTCTTTGACGATCGTGGCTGGTTGGAAGTAGAAACGCCGATTCTTCAGCCGATTTATGGTGGTGCGACTGCGCGCCCCTTTGTCACGCATCACAATGCACTCGATGTTGAACTGTATTTGCGTATCGCAGACGAGCTCTATCTCAAGCGCCTGATTGTAGGGGGCTTTGAAGGCGTCTATGAGATCTCCAAAAACTTCCGCAACGAGGGAATGGATAAGACCCATAACCCCGAGTACACAGCGATGGAGATCTACGTAGCGTACAAGGACTATGAGTGGATGATGGGGATGACGGAACAGCTTGTTAACACCATCGTCACCGAGACATGTGGGTCGGATGTTGTGCCGTATCAAGGCACAGATCTCTCGTATGCATTGCCGTTCCGTCGTGCAGCGATGTATGATCTGTTCGATGAGCACACGGGGATGGACTTGCGCGGACTCGACCGCACATCGTTGCTGGCTGCAGCTCGGTCGCTCAATGTCGATGTTGCTCCAACAGCAAGTGCGATGAAGATTCTCGATGAGATATTCAGCGTTCTGGTGCAACCACATCTCGTGCAGCCTACGTTCGTGATGGACTACCCAGTCGAGATGTCGCCCCTTGCAAAGAAGCATCGCACAAAGGATGGACTTGTTGAGCGATTTGAATTGTTCGTGATGGGCAAGGAAATTGCCAACGCATTCAGCGAGCTCAACGATCCTTTGGACCAACGTGCTCGACTTGAAGAGCAAGCAACAATCCGTGCAGCGGGCGACGACGAAGCAATGGTCGTTGATGAAGACTTCCTTCATGCGATCGAAGTTGGATTGCCGCCAACGGCAGGTCTTGGCGTTGGTATTGATCGTCTCGTCATGCTGCTGACAGATCACGACTCAATCCGTGATGTGCTGTTCTTCCCACAGATGCGACCCGAGCGCACAGCGGGTGCTTCGGCATCTGAACCTGGCGTAGAGGAGTAACGGTGGGATATACCCGCATCGAAGGAAGCGACACAGCTGCGCCGCGCTCACCGCAGCGACTTGTGCTTCACGCAGTGTTGTTCGCAGCAACGTTCCTTACGTGCATGATGGCCGGTGCGCAGTGGGCAATGCTCGATCCATTTCAAATCGAACACTGGTCTGCTGGTTTGACGTACGCCATTCTGCTGATGACGTTTCTCGCGTCGCATGAATTCGGACATTACATTGCTGCGCGTGTGCACGGTGTTGATGCAACGCTGCCGTTCTTCATTCCAGTGCCATCAAGCTTGATGCCATTCGGCACCTTTGGTGCGCTGATCAAGACGCGCTCGCGCATCACATCGCGGCGTATACTGTTCGACATCGGTGTTGCTGGCCCGTTGGCAGGGTTTGCGGTGTGTCTTCTGATTCTCATCGTCGGCGTCGTGACATTGCCTGGTGTTGAATCGCTCTACGCAATTCACCCAGAGTATCAGATCACTGGAATAGTGCCAACATCAGGCATGACCTTCGGTGATAACTTGATGTTCATGCTTGGACGTGAAGCGCTCGGTTCGTCGGTCTGGCTCCCACCAATGAATGAGATCTACCACTATCCATTTTTGTGTGTGGGGTGGTTCGGGTTGTTCGTTACTGCGTTGAACATGTTGCCGTTCGGACAACTTGATGGTGGACATGTCCTGTATGCATTAATCGGTCGTCGTCAATGGCGAATTGCACGCGTGCTGTGGTGGACGTTGTTCGTCTTTGCTCTGCTATGGATGATGAACATCATTCATCAGTTGCTGCTTGCCCCTTCGCCTGATGCGTGGATCATTTGGTTGCAAACACACATTGATCCGTTCCTATCAACTGCTATTGCACGCGCGCCGCTATTGTTTGAGCTTGGCGAGGTGTGGGTGTTCTGGTTGATTATGGTGCGGTTATTCATAAAGACCGATCATCCTGAGATATCTGATCCGGAACCTCTTGGTAGGGGGCGTACCATCATCGGATGGTTATCGATCGTGATCCTTGTGTTGTGTCTTTCTCCACGAGCAATCTTTATCGTACCATGACATCACGCCATCACACAGTTCTTGCCACGTTGTTAGTCCTTGGCGGTCTGTTTGTGATGCGCCTTGCGAGTGTCGAGATTCAGCCATATCCGGAGGGGCTCTATGCTCTTCGCGGATTGAGCATTCAGCAGACGATGCAATGGCTGGATCAGGCGGCGATTGCTCCTGGCGGCATGTATTCCGCGATGATGCCGCCGCTTCCAGCGTGGACAGCAGCTATTGGCATCGATATCGTTGGTCCGACGCCTCTCGCCGTTCGTTGGTTTTCTGTCGTGTGCTCGTTGCTGATAATTCTATTGACGTACGCGGTTGCGCGTCGGGTTGTATCATATGAGAGCTCGATCATTGCTATGGTCGTTGTTGGCACAAGTATCCCCTTGATCGTCCTTGGTCGACAAGCAGATGCACTTGTTCCATTCGTTACCGCTGCGCTTGCAATGGTGTGGGCTTCGGCGACCTTGTCTGATGTTGCCGGCGGAGTGCATCGTGTGGTGCGTTCGTTGGTGCTTGCAGTAGCTGTGGCGATGGGTATTCTCAGCGCACCCATAGCTACTTTGATGATTGTGCTATTGTGCGCGTTGTTCATTCGATCCTCGGCTGCACGATGGTGGATAGGTGGAGGAGTCGTGGCTGGTGCTGCGATGGGGCTTCCCTGGTGGATCGCTATGGCGTCGCGATACGGCGATCAGGTCTTCTTAGCGTGGAGTCTACCGATACCGTCGACTGCTGTAGCCTCGGGCGGTGTACTCAGTCCACTGACCTACTTGGTGTTGTCGAGTCCACTGCTTGTGGTTGCCCTGATGTGGGTGGTCGTTGTGTTGCGTGATCGCTCATTGCTTGTATCGCGTGATCGACCAGAGATCGCAGTGCTTGGTCTGTGGTTCGTTGGAGGGATGCTCGCACTTGCCATGTCGCAACAGCGCATGATCGCGCACGCGCTTGTCTTCATTCCTCCTGCAGCCATCTTGGCGATGAGTGCGCTCGAGCGCATTCGTCGCGACGCTACATCACGCCGCATGCTGGTGTCGTATACTCTCATTGCACTCGCTACTGTGTGGTTTGTTGGCGAGGCTCTCATCCAAGATCGACTCAATCTTCAGACTGTTGTGCTCGGACTGGCCATCGGCATGCTTGCGATCGTTGTGTTGCTCAAGCAGCTTCGAACGCGTGGCGGTAAGGATGGGGCTGCTGTGCGACTCTATCAGCCGATCATCTACGGGGCGCTTGCAGCCGCTGCCCTGATTGCAATTGTACGCGTTGTGCGCCCTGGTCCGACAGCAATTACTGGGGGTCGACAGGTGGCGCGGTTGCTGCTTGACGACAGCCTGTTCCATCGCTCGTTCGCGTATGTGTTTCACAACGCATCTGAGACTGACGCAGTAAATGGTCAGCTCGAGTGGTACACCCAAGGCTGGATGTCTGGCACCAAGCGAGGTTTTACGCACATGGCCATTGCTCTTCCCGCGGATGGCAGTGATAATGCAACGCTCGCTGTGGCTCGACTCCTCCCATGGATCGTCTATTATCATCCGCAGGGTCAGCGCACCCTTACAACTGACGTACGTGACGCACTCCTGACCACGCATGTGGTAACATACGATACGCAGCACTACACGCTGTTGAAGATGCGCTAGGAAGTTGGCGCAAATTGCAGCGCGTGCAGCTTCGCATAGACGCCGTTGGCTGCGAGGAGCTCTGTATGGGTGCCAACTTCTGCGATACGTCCTTGGTCGAACACCACAATGCGATGTGCGTTAACAATCGTCGATAGACGGTGCGCAACGATGATCGCTGTACGATTCGTCAGTACATCGTCGATAGCTTCTTGAACCAGACGTTCTGATTCTGTGTCCAGAGCCGATGTTGCCTCGTCAAACAAGAGTATGCGCGGCTCACGATACAACGCACGTGCTATGGCTATGCGCTGACGCTGTCCGCCGCTGAGACGCATACCACGATCGCCGATCATGGTGTTATACCCATCAGGCATGGCAGAGATGAAACCATCAGCGTGTGCAATAGCCGCAGCTGTACGGACACGGTCGAGATCAGCTTCTGTATCGCCAAGGCTGATATTGTTTGCGATAGTATCGTTGAAGAGCATCGTCTCTTGCGATACAACGCCGTAGATATGGCGATATGATGCGAGGTCGAGTTCGCGAACATCCGTTCCATCGAGACTAATGGTGCCAGTACGCGGATCGTAGAACCTGAGCAATAAGTCGAGCATCGTCGACTTGCCACTGCCCGAGGCGCCAACAAATGCAACTGTCTCGCCGCGCTGAATTGTGAGCGATACATTGCGAAGTACATCCTGATCGCCGTACGCAAACGACACATTATTGATGCTGATAGCCGGCTGCATGTCTACCGCTGGTATCACGCCCGACATGATTGAAGGTTCTTCGTCGAGAGCTGCTGCCACGTTTGCACCCGCAGCAATACCACGTTGCATCTGCGCGATTGTGTTGACGATCACGCTGATTGGCTGCATTAATCCAAACAGCAGAAAGAGGAAGGTGACAAGATTTGACGGAGTGATTGCGCCTGTGGCACGTTCCATGCCTCCAACGTAGAACACGGTAACCAACGCCAAGATGCCGAATGTGTCGTTGAACACAGGGATTAGACTCATCACGCGTGTATTGCGCACGGCACGTCGCACATAGGCAGACGTCTGTTGCATGAATCGATCAACGACGTGCGGCTCAACACCCATGCCCTTGATGACGCGTATGCCGAGAACCGTCTCCTGAAGCGTTGATGTGTAATCGGCTTGTGCTGCTTGCATGCGTGAGCCGTAGCGACGCAAAAGAGATGTGACTGAGCGAATGAGGAACAACCCTGTCAAGGCTACTCCGACAGAGATCACGGTCAGTTTGGCACTAATGACCATCAACAGAACGATGTAGATGACGAGAGTCGAAGCTTCACGCCAAAGTGTTGTCACGGAATTGATCGTTGCGTGATTCAGTACGCCTACATCATTTGTGAGCAGCGAGATAATGTCGCCAGTCTTGCGACGTGCGAAGAAATCCATCGAATGCTTTGTGACATGCAGGAACAGCGTATCACGGATACGCTTCATGATGCCTTCTTCGAGTCGTATCGTGATTACGTTGCCGAGGTACTTCATCAGGCCACGTACGAGGAACAGCAAGAAGATCACGACGCTGATATTCCGGATGGACGTTTCATAATCAGACGCAATGATCAGTGATGACACTACCGCGTCGAATTGCGCCTTGAGTCCCGATGCTATCGTTGTAGCAGTTGTCGCCGCCGAAGCTGGACCAGCCGAACCAAAGAGTGTGCGAAACACCGGCTCGACGATTGCGAGAGTTAGTGCATTCGCTGCTGAAAACAATAAGTTGGCCAACGTCGAGAAGACGATGAGCTTCCAGAATGGACGCACGAATGGGAGCATTTTCCCAATCAGGTCACGAACGGTATAGTTGTGTGGCTGGCGCACAAGTGGGGCGTGGACGGATTCGTGAGTGGATCAGTGTGAGAGCGACCGTTGGTAGGACGCTGCGTAGGACTTTATCGCCGTTGCGATTGACGCTGCAATAGCTGCTTGCCCCTTTGACGAAGCAAGATACTCGGCATCGGTCCGGTTTGAAAGAAAACCTGTCTCAATTAGCACGTTTGGCATCGCTGCCCCCACCAGCACAAAAAAACCTGCTTGATTCACACCTCTATCTGCTAGGGGTGTGTGGCTTGTTACTTCGCGCTGTATCGACGCCGCAAATGATTCACTCAGGCGCACAAAGCTTCGCTGTGCCATCGTTGCAACAATGATCTGATCCTCAGTCATTCCCTCGTAGCGGCGTTGTGACTGTTCGAACTTCACCGAAGCGTTTTCGCGAGAAGCAACGCGAGCGGCATCGTCGTTGCGACCCGGACGAAGGATGTAGGCCTCGCAGCCATGAGCGGGATGAGGCTTCGTGGGCATGCTGTTGCAGTGAATGCTCAAAAACAGTTTGCCGCCAGATTCATTCGCGATCTGTGTACGGCGGTACAGTTCCAGGAACGTATCGTTGTCGCGGGTCATGACCACATTCGTGTTCGGCATGATTTCACGGAGTCGTGCGCGGATGAGCTTCGCGATAGCGAGTGTCACGTCTTTCTCGTATACGCCATTGACACCCTCTGCACCGACATCCTTGCCCCCGTGTCCAGCATCGATGACAATCACATCGAGTGACCACTTGCCGCGCTGCGCAGGTGTGTGGCGCGGCGTGATGTCTTCTGGTTCTTGTCGTTGTCTCGGTCGGATCACACAAAGAAGGTCTCGCTGACCATCACGGCGTAGCTCAACCGAATCGGATGCTTCGCAGTGAATTGTCAACACAAGGATGTCTCGGATGCGCTTTGCTTCAAGTCTAAGAGGCGCTGTAGATGCAGTCGTGTCGATCGCATCGTCATTCAACACAGCGCCGGGTAGTCGCAGCACAATGCCACCGGGCACGCGTTCGGGCTTTTGAAATCCTGTGAGGGTTGAAGCCGCTCGAATACGGATCACGCTGCTGTCCTGTGACGCTACAGCACGAACCATCGTAATCGTGGTCGTGGGTTGCTGCATGCCGAGCAAGAGGAACCACGCTGCAATGTGTACAAGTAGCACTGGCATCCTGAAGGAAATGGCCTGGTGCTGTCGCTTGACCTTGTCTACGTATCGAATGTCGATCATGCGTGCCGTGAAGTGGAAAGTCGGGTTAGCTTTGCAACTCAAACATACTACCTAATACTGCATGCGTAACCAGCGACCACAGCAAGAGATCGAGATCGACATTGACGCCATCGGGTTCGAGGGGATAGCCATCGGCCGTCTTGACGGACTTGTACACTTTGTTGCGGGAGCGCTGCCCGGAGAGCGTGTGCGTGCCCGAATCACAGGGTCAAAGAAGCGATTCAAGCAGGCAGAGGTGATTGAAGTGCTGCAGCCATCTGCTGATCGGCGCACTCCGCCATGCCCACACTTTGGTGTGTGTGGAGGATGTAAGTGGCAGCATTTAGCCTATGAGGAGCAAGCACGTTGGAAGCGTCAACACGTTGTTGATTCCTTCGAGCGTCTCGCACACATCCCTGTCGGCGTTGTGCATTCTACGCTTTCATCACCCGAAGTGTATGCGTATCGCAACAAGATGGAGTTCTCGTTCGGAGGCTCTGCATGGCTGACGCGCGAAGAGATTGATTCTGGTGCCGAATTCACAACATCCTTCGCACTCGGACTTCACGTGCCTGGTCGCTTCGATAAGGTGCGACACATCACCTCGTGCATGCTGCAACAGGATGTCGCCAATCGTGTCCTCGCCCATACGCATGTGTGCTCGGAACAGACGGGAATTCAGGCGTATCATCAGCGTCATCATGATGGCTTTGCACGTCACCTTGTCGTTCGGACAAGTGTTGCAACAGGCGCTGTAATGACAGTATTGATTACGACAACGCCGACACAGGAGCACGAGGGGAACTTCATCAATCAGTGGTTTGAGCTTCACGACGTTCTTCCTGCGGGCTCGTCGATGATTCATGCAATCAACGATACATGGTCGCCAGTTGCAATTGGAGACATCGCACGTGTGGCCGGACCTGGCTATCTCGATGAAGTCTCGTTAGGCATCACGTATCGGATCTCGCCATTCTCCTTCTTCCAAACAAACACGCTTCATCTTCCGAATCTCATAACACGAGCTCTCGACGGAGCAGCGATTCAACCAACAGATGTCGTGTGGGACTTGTATTGTGGTACGGGAACGCTCACGCTTCCCGCTGCACGTCGTGCCCGCGAGGTGATAGGAGCAGAGCTTTCGGAAGGGTCCATTGCTGATGCTCGAGCGAATGCCCAACGGAACGATATCGACAACGTGTCGTTTCACACGGTCGACCTCCATGTACCTGCGGCAATGGCTGTGCTGAAGTCATTCCCACAGCCCGACGTGATTCTTATCGACCCACCACGCAACGGTATGCACGAACAAGTTGTGCGCCATCTCTTAGAGGTTGCACCAGAACGTCTTGTCTACGTGAGTTGTAACCCGGCGACGATGGCACGCGATTGTGCGATTCTTGCAGAGAAGTACGACGTAATCGATGTTACGCCAGTCGACATGTTCCCGCAGACATATCACGTCGAAGCGGTCGGTGTGCTGCGTAGGCGTTAACGACTGACGCCGAAACTTCTGCTGCTGACTCCTCTGTACGTCGTCAGTCGCATGAAGTAGGTACCTCCGGCAATGGTCGGGATGTCGACCGTTCGTTGGTGTGTCCCTGGAGGAACGTTGAGTTCGTTGACGAGTGTGGCCACTGGTCGCCCAACGATATCGACGATGTCAATGAGAACCGGAGATGGTGATGCCACCGTGAAGATCAGAGACGTTGCGCCGGATGGGACAACAGGCATGTTCTCGATGTAGAGAATTTGATCCCTCGTGGGCAGCACGGTAAACTCTGAAGCATTAAGGCCCATCTCCTGTGCCACGCGACGCGCTGCGAGCGTTGTAGAGTTGATTTCGTCATAGGTGGATCCAGCGGAGACAACAAAGCACACTTGCTGAGTTTGCCCGGGCTGCAACGTGAAAGGACCTGCTCCAATCACTGCAGAAACATCAGTGATGCGCGAGTTGGTACGACGAACGCCACTCGACATCATAAGCCATTTTTCAGCGCGTAGAAAATTATCGTAAATGCTTGGTGAACCAGGTCCGCCATCGTTATCAACGGCAAAGAAATTCGTTGGCAGGGGAGAGATCATTGAAACGCCGACGGATGGAAGGGTGGAGTCATTCAATCGCTGAAACAACCCAATTCCTGTTCGTGCATCATACGCGCATCCATTGTTTGCTCCCATTGGGCCGATGTCGAAGTCGAAGAAGTAACTCGCATACACGTCCTTGATCGTCGTATCGACGCGATTGCGAACGTCGAGAGTAATCACGATCGCATCACGAACGGAGTCAGCCGCGAGCGCATAGACATTCTTGACAACATCGACGCCAACGGGGAAGGGGTCGATATCATCTGTAAATGCCGTTGTAACGCGCTGTCCGGATGGCATACTGTCAGTGCGGAGATCAGCGACGCGCTCAATTGCAAATAGCAAATCCTTTGTGTCTGTGACGGCACCACGTGCAACGTTCGGAAGATCGCGTGGTTGCGTGCCGATCATGAGTGCCCCCTCGAAGAGCGTGTTCGCCGACCCCTTGTAGGTGAGTCCAACACCTTGTCCGTTCGATGGGTAGTCGTTGAACCCGATGTTGCCGATCGAGTTTATGGTCGTCGAAATGTTGTTTGCCGTGAGTGTGCGGTAGGTAGGGTTCACGGTTGTGGTGATGAGCTGGCGACTGACGATTGTATCTGCGTCGTAGATCAATGCAAGCAGTCGAAGCTCGCCGTCGTACGTCGCGTCTTCAGGAATCACGACAGTGAACGCGTCAGTGAGAGTGAGTGTCGCGCCAGATTGCAGCACGCCTACGACTGCAGAATCCTTGATGAGAATTGGCGCAAATGTTGCCGGTGCCGGAACGACTTTCACAGCGCACTGTGTTAGCTCAGATAGTTCGTTGGAGATTGTGATACTAACGCTGCACTCATCACGTGGTTGGAGGAAGCCATTGCCATCGCGATCGACAATGTCCCAGCCCGTTACCGTAGCCCATCGAGGATTGGGTTGACTCACCGACCGCAGGGCATTTACACGGCCTACACCAAACTGTCCGACAAACACCACGTTGAGGCTGTCGATGTTATCGCACCCAACTTTCACAGCTGCATGAATCTGCGACGGCGTGTACGTTGGAAACCGCAAACGTACGAGTGCTGCTACTGCTGCAGTGACGGGTGATGCCATCGAGGTGCCATCGTAAAAGTCGTAGGCATTGCCCGGCACTGTGGAATAAATCGCGACACCTGGCGCACACACGTCAACACTGCTGTGTGTGTTGGTGAAGTATGCGAGTTTATCGTTCGGACCAGTTGCAGCAACGGATAGCACCTCGGGGTATGCCGCTGGATAGAATGGCATCGACGAACCATCGTTGCCAGCAGCGGCAACAACGAGAGCACCGAGATCAGCAGCCTGTTGAATAACCTCGCGGTCAGCAGTGGATGACGATCCACTTCCGAATGAGCAATTAATCACAGATGCGCCCATCGAAGCAGCATATAGAATGCCATCGGCTGAATTTGCTACCGTCGTTGACTGTGGATCGTCACGTCCGATCTTGATCGGCATAACACGCACATTCGTTGCAACTCCCGCACCGCCAATGGCATTGTTGGCCACCTCGGCGATAATGCCTCCCACATGTGTGCCATGACTATTCCCAGGCATTGGAGAGTTGTCCGGTGTCCTACCATCAGCACCAACAAAATCCCATCCGAAGAAGTCGTCGACAAAACCGTTGCCATCATCATCAACACCGTTGCTACGACGATCTGCGCCATTCGCATCTGTTCCCATCTCTCCCGGGTTGCGCCACGTGTTCGCACCAAGGTCGACGTGTGTCGTGTCAATGCCTGTATCAATCACACCAACGACAACGAGCGAGTCCGCTGGGATCAGTGCCCACGCTTGAAAGCTCTTTATAAGGTCGTGATGATACTGTCGATTGATATCCGGATCGTTTGGTGTATCGACGATGCGCTGTACGGCAAGGGGCTCAGCATACTCGACATCGGGATGTGTCGAAACTTTGCGCGCTGCAAGACGCGGGTCGATGTCACGTGTATACGTGATCACGGCGATGCGAGCGAGGTTCGTTTGTGTGGGTCGCATGCGTAGCTGTCCGCGTCGAGCATATGCGGCATCGATGCACATCAGTGTCGCATCGGCTATGTAGCCCCGTGTCGTGTGGGGTCCGAGCACATCAGTCAATGACGGAATATCGCCGTGGCGACCCTGCATGCCCCATGCAATAGCTGAGGGAGATCCTGTCTTCCATGCAACAACGACGCATCGTGGCTCGAGATCCGATGCGGTAGCATGTGCAGAGAGGATGCACAGTGACGCAAGTAGTGAGCGTATGATGCGCACCATTATCTGCCTTTCCACGAGATACGCTTGCGCATGATTCGTTGGTTGCCGAGTCGAACCTCTGCGATGTACTCACCATCGACAGCAGTCTTTCCGTTCGCATCGCGTCCGTCCCATGTGAGCGTGTATGCACCTGGCGCTTGAATGCCACGGAACGGCTGACTGATGGCAATAGCTTGTGTCGAGTAGATCACGATATCAACATCGATTGTTTCATCGACAACGTATCGAATGACGGGGCTCACATCTTCGGCGATACCGAATAGCTTAGCGATATCTCCAAAACTTACCTGTGCATTACCTGTGCCCATTGGATAGAGCAGCACGCCGGGAACGTACATAGCGTTGGCGATCGTGAGCTGGTACTGCGTACGTTCCTGTGGAGTTGGCTGAAGGATCGCAGCAGGGATGTCCATCGTTGAACGGATCTGTTCCCAGATTGATGGGCGACGTTCAAGCTCTGCACGATAGCGAAGGAACGACGATGTCTCCTGCAGCGATGCTGCGAATCGTCGAGCAGCTGGAATGCGCAGGGACATTGCAGCCGCATACGCTGAATCTTGTTCAGCTGTTGAGCGCTGCCGAACTTCGCCGGGGATCGAGATCCGCGAATCATCAAACGTGGAATCGGCCATGAGAAACTCGGCAGGTGAAAGCACCCGCGGTTGCATTGCTCCGTTCTTCGTCGCTGGTTGAGCAAACGACTGCATTGTCGCAATGGTGAACAGTGCGATAAGGGGCAGCATGTGGCGAGGGGAGAAACAACGTGTCATGGATGGCCGAAAAATACAGAAGCCGTCGCGACTGGTCACGACGGCTTCGGAATGATTCACGTGTATGTGAGAAGTTACTGCTTCAGAATTGATGCGTCCTTGAGCATGTCGCCAAGCGTGACGGCTGGAGATGACGGGATGTTGACCGATGGACCACGATCGCTGCGGTCGCCACGGTCACCACGGTCACCACGGTCGCCACGGTCTTGACGATATTCGTCCTGCTGTTGACCGCCGATGCTGCCGTCCTCGCCCTTCATCGCGAGAATCAACGATGCGTTTTCCGGCGTACAATCAACGATGACACACGTGATTGCATCGCCTGCGTTGAGTTGCACCTTTTGTCCGCGACCCGCATTGAGGATCTTCGAGCGAGGCATAAATCCATCGAAGGCGTCAGCAACACGGACCACAGCCCCCTGCGTGCTTACGCTTTGCACAACACCTTGAGTCTCGGATCCAGTAGGCATTGTTGTTGGGAGCGTCAGCCATGGATTCTCAAGTGTCTGCTTATAACCAAGCGCTAACTGGTGCTTCTCTTCGTTTGTCGACAACACAACAACGTCGATTTCTTGGTTGACGTTGATGATTTCTGATGGGTGCTTTACACGACGTGTCCAGCTCAACTCGCTGATGCGGAGCAAGCCTTCGATCTTTGGTGCCACTTGGACATATGCGCCAAAATCTGTGATTCGACGTACCGTGCCCTTGATCTTCATGCCAGCAGTAAACTTCTCGGCAGCACCCTTCCATGGGTCTTCTTCGTGCTCCTTGTGCGACAGCGAAAGTTTGCGCTTTTCGCGATCGATCTCCGAAACCGTCACCTTGAGCTTGTCACCCTTCTTGACAACATCTGCAGGGTTCTCAACGCGTGAGCGCGATAGACGTGAAACGTGCACAAGGCCCTCAACGCCGCCAATATTGACGAATGCGCCAAACTGCGTTACCGACGAAACCACGCCGTCGTACACACCACCCTGTTCTATGCCGTTCCAGAACTCATCGAGCAAGATCTCGCGACGCGTCACCACTGCCGACTTGTAGCCTGTATCATCAGACTGGAGCTCGTGCACCTTGACGCGGACTGTCTGTCCGAGGAGTCCATTGAGATCTTCTTCTGTGACGTTCTTGCGAACGCCGAAATGCGACGCAGGGAGAAAGATGCGTAGACCATTGAACTCACCACGAAGTCCACCTTTCACACGCTCAGCGATCGTGACCTCGAACGATGTACCCGCGTTCTTAAAGCCCTCTAACATCGCATATGCTTCGTCACGCTGCTTGCGCTCTTCATCCTTACGCTTGCGTTCCTCTTCGCGCTGCGCTGCTTGCTCAGCCTTCTCTGCTTCGCTCATTTCGGGAGCTGCAGGCGCTTCAACAGGAGCTGCTTCGGCTGCAGGCGCTTCAACAGGAGCTGCTTCGGCTGCAGGCGCTTCAACAGGAGCTGCTTCGGCTGGTTGTGATTCTGGTGTGGTTTGCGCTGTCGGCTCCTCTGGTGTCGGAGGAACGTCTTGCATCGCTGCGTCGTCGTTGGTCTGTTCTGACATAACCTGATCGAAGAACAAGTGGAGAAAGTGAAATGCTCACCAAAGCGGTGATCGAGACCCAACCAAATGGATGGGGCTACGAAGATACAGGAAAACCATCCACAGCGACATCAACCACAATCCAGGCCGCAGTTTGGGATTTAGGGATCTCTGCCGTATGTTTGTCGGCTACAATCCATGTAACCCTGCCGTTAGTCTGGACGCTGACGGCTGCGCAAGGCAACCATAGGAGGTCCACCATGAGTGTTCGTCGCCTGTACGAAACAACATACATCATCAATGCAGCCCTCGAGGATGCAGAGATCGACGCCGTAGCAGCGCGCGTCAATGCTTTTCTTGAAGAGAATGGCGCTACGCTTGTCGAAGTAAACAAGATGGGCCGTCGCCGTCTTGCATACCCGATCAAGAAGAAGTACAACGGCTTTTACGTCTATACGGCGTTTGAAGCTCCCGCTGCGACGCTTCCGATGCTTGAGAAGTTCTACTTCCTCGAAGAAGGCGTCATCCGCCACCTCTCACTCCAGCTTGATCCAAAGCTTCGTGAGTTCCGCAAGGTTCGCGCTGAAGCACAAGCTCTGCGTGCCGCACAGATGGCTGAAGCAGCCAAGAATGGCTCGCCAATACTTTAATCACACCCGAATCCAGGTACGACCATGAAAATCATTCTTCGTCAAGACGTAGAAAACCTGGGCGCCATCGGTGAGATCGTCACGGTGAAGCCAGGTTATGCACGCAACTTTTTGATCCCGAACCAACTTGCCTACCTCGCATCAGCAGGTGCGATGCGCGCGCTCGAATCTGAAAAGAAGCAGTACGAGCAAAAGATGGCAAAGGCTCGCCAGCACGCAGAAGTCGTAGCTGGTCAGCTTGGTGAACTTCAAATCACCATCTCAATGCAGGTGGGTGAAGAGGGACGCATTTTCGGATCGGTTACAGCACCGATGATTGCTCAAGAGCTCGAGCTGCGCGGCTTCCACGTGGATCGTCGCAACATCATGATCGACGAGCCAATCAAAACGCTCGGCATCTTCGAGGTGAAGGTGAAGCTCCACACAGATGTGGTTGCTCCGCTCAAGGTGTGGGTGATCGGTCAAGAGTAACCGACATTTGAATGCACGACAATAAAAGCCCACACGAACCTTCGTGTGGGCTTTTGTGTTTCTTGCACCATGAAACGATACATCCTTACCGGTGGAACCGGTTTTCTTGGTCGCGCCATCACGGCGGCACTACAACGTCGCGGCGACGATGTTGTTTCCATCACACGCGGTCGCGGCAATGGACGTGATCTGCGAACCTGGGACGAACTCCCCGAGGTCGTCGACGGGGCACACGCCGTAATCAATCTGGCGGGCTCAAGTGTTGGCGGACCTCGTTGGTCGGCACGTGTGCGACACGAGATTCGTACCAGTCGTACGGAATCGACGCGCAAGGTGGTCGATGCTATTGCTCGTGCGCTGCAGCCCCCGGCACTCATCAGCGCATCTGCCGTTGGGTATTACGGAAATACAATGATACCGAGCAACGAAGCGCTACCTGCAGGACAGACCTTCCTCGCTGAGGTAACTGCGGCATGGGAACGTGAGGCTGAGCGTGCTCGAGCGCACACTCGTGTGTGCACGATGCGCATCGGCGTTGTGTTGGATGCTCGCGAGGGGGCTCTTCCAAAGATGGCGTTGCCAATGAAGCTTGGGATTGGTGGACCACTTGGATCTGGTCGACAGCATTTGCCGTGGGTTCACCGTGATGATGTGGTAGGAGCATTCCTTTGGGCTTCTGACGATGCGTCAGCATTCGGTCCGTACAATGTCGTTGCGCCAGAGTCGGTGACCATGCGCCAGTTTGCTTCGACACTCGGAACGGTCCTTCACCGTCCATCGTGGTTGCCTGTGCCAAGTCCGATCCTTCGTCTACTTCTGGGCAAGCAGGCAGATGTTGTGCTGCACGGACAGTACGTGATTCCGAGTCGCTTGCTCGGCACACCATTCCACTTCGCTCATCCGCAATTGGCGCCAGCATTACGTGACCTGCTGGGCTGAGCCCCGTCAAGAATTTTGGTTAACTTGCGTCCCTTCAATCTCGAAATAATATCCAGCCAGGAATAGTTGCATGAGTATCGAAGTTGTCATGCCCAAAATGGGCGAGTCGATCCAAGAAGGTAAGATCCTTCGTTGGGTAAAGAACGTTGGCGACAAGGTTGAGCGTGACGAGGTTATACTCGAAATCTCAACTGATAAGGTGGACACGGAAGTGCCATCGCCATCAGCGGGCGTGATCACACAGATCATGTTCCAAGAAGGCGATACCGTTGAAGTCGGCAAGGTGATTTGTGTGCTCGGTGGTGATGGCGCTGCAGTAGCGGCCCCAGCCCCTGCACCAGTCGCTCCTGCTCCAACACCTGCTCCTGCTCCAACACCTGCTCCTGCTCCAACACCTGCCCCTGCTCCAGCTGCTGCTGCTCCTTCAACTGGCGGCGGTGAGATCGATGTTGTGATGCCAAAGATGGGCGAGTCGATCCAAGAGGGTAAGGTCCTTCGCTGGGTAAAGAAGGTCGGCGACAAGATCGAGCGCGACGAAGTTCTGCTCGAGATCTCGACAGATAAGGTTGATACAGAAGTTCCATCTCCGGCAGCGGGTACGCTCGTTGCCATCCTGGCAAACGAGGGAGATGTTGTCGAAGTTGGTAAGGTCGTTGCACGTCTCTCATCGGGCGCTGCAGCACCAGCCGCCGCTCAGGCACCGTCTCAAGCTCCGGTTGCGGCAGCACCTGCACCCGTTGCAGCGGCACCTGCTCCGGCTCCGGTTGCAGCTGTCAACGTTGCACACGCAGCTACATCGAGCGTGCCGCGTCAATCTGGTGCGCGTTTCTACTCGCCCCTTGTCCGCAGCATCGCAGCAGCGGAGAACATCTCGGTTGCTGAACTTGACAGTATCCCTGGAAGTGGCATTGAAGGTCGCGTGACGAAGAACGACGTCATGGGCTATCTCGCACGTCGTGGCACCGGAGCAGTCGTTCCTGCACCAGCTGCAGCAGCACCTGCGGCTGTATCCGCGCCAGCTCCTGTCGCAGCGGCGCCAGCTCCAACAGTGCTTACAGGCGGTCAGTCAGAAATTATTCCAATGGATCGTATGCGTCAGCTTATTGCTGAGCATATGGTTCGTTCGAAGCAGACATCAGCCCACGTTACAAGTGTCGCCGAAGTGGACGTAACGGGTATTGTGAAGCTTCGTGAAAAGGTCAAGGATGCGTTCCAGAAGCGCGAAGGCTTTAAGCTCACGTACAATCCGTTCTTTGGATGGGCCGTATGTGAAGGCGTGAAGGCTTTCCCACGTATCAACGTGAGCGTTGATGGGACCAACATTATCCAGCACAAGCGTGTCAACCTCGGGATGGCAACAGCATTGCCAGATGGTAATCTCATCGTGCCGGTCATTCGAAGTGCAGATACGCTCAATATCACGGGTGTTGGACGTTCGATGCAGGATCTTGCCGATCGTGCGCGTTCGAAGAAGCTGTCGCCAGATGATATCGCAGGCGGAACAATCACGGTGACGAACGTCGGTTCGTTCGGCTCCCTCTTCGGCACACCGGTGATCAATCAACCACAGACATGTATCGTGGGTATCGGCGCAATCCAAAAGCGTCCGGTTGTTCGCGAACTCGATGGTGAAGATGTGATCGTCGTTCGCAGCATGGTGTACTTGTCAATCACGTACGATCACCGCGTAATTGACGGTGCGCTTGCAACACAAGCACTTGCTGCGATGTGTCGCGCGCTGGAATCGGTTAACGAGAATACAGTGACGCTGTAACGAGTCA
>CAYXKK010000001.1:375699-545838 GCA_964465685.1 uncultured Melioribacter sp. | reverse complement strand
CTCCACGGTCTTGACGCTCACCGCGTTCACCACGGTCTTGACGCTCACCGCGTTCTCCACGGTCTTGACGCTCACCGCGTTCTCCACGGTCTTGACGCTCACCGCGTTCCTCGCGAGGTGCCGGTGCAGGTGATTGTTGCTCCGGTGCTGCTTCAGCAACAGCCTTTGTTGCACGACGCTTGCGAGGTGCTGGCTCAGCGCTAACAGCTGATGATTGTGTTGATTCTTCAGCAACCTTTTTTGTTGCCTTGCGTGCGCGTGGTGCGCGTGGTTCTCCATCAGGAGAAGCTGCTTTCTTTGCCATTCACTATGACTGGTAGGGGTGGGAGTGTTGACGCTCTTCGGGCGTGTGACGGCGTGCTCTGCGCTATGCGCGGGCTGACTCGATGCGAGTCTTCGTCGATAGATCTGATTCGAATATACAAACATTCGGAACCGCCGCAATTCCGTATATTCGTGGTCTACGGCGGTCGTAGCTCAGTTGGTAGAGCCCCAGATTGTGACTCTGGTTGTCGCGGGTTCAAGCCCCGTCGATCGCCCTCCGTACTAACGCCGTGATGGACTCCCATCATGGCGTTCGTCGTTTGTTGGGGTGGTATCTTCGCAGTGCCTCAGCGGGGCGACATTTTACCGTTTTTGGATGAACATGAGCTCTGAACAGACTGCACCATCACTGCTTGCCGTAGTTGGGAAGCAGCTTCGAGTCTATCAGTGGGTAAAGAACGTGTTGCTGGTTGTACCCATCGCCCTAGCACATGAACTGCACGATACGCAAGCACTACTGCAAGTGCTGTTTGGTTTTTTTGCGTTCAGCTTCACAGCATCGACCGTCTACATCATCAACGACATTGCCGATGTCGAGCACGACCGTCAGCACCCACGGAAGCGCCACAGGCCCCTTGCAGCAGGTCAGATATCTGTTCCGATGGCAATAGCACTGGCAGCAGTGCTTCTCGCCAGTGCTATTGCAATTACCGTGCTAGTGATGCCCAGTGCATTTGCCGGCTGGCTCGCGTTTTACGCAGTCGTCACAACAGCGTATTCGTTCGTGATCAAGCGAATGGTTCTGGTTGATGTGATAGCGCTCGCCGGACTGTACTCATTGCGTATTGCAGCAGGTGGTGCAGCGGCCGATGTGCCAGTATCGACCTGGCTGCTCGGCTTTTCGCTCTTCTTGTTCATGAGTCTGGCGTTTCTTAAGCGCTACACCGAATTGCTGGACACCATCGAGCGCGAAGGACGCACCGTATCTGGACGTGGTTATCATGTTGGTGACGCAGACTTTGTGCTCGTTGCTGGTGCTGCACTCGGATACGTCGCGGTACTTGTGTTTACGCGCTACCTCGATGCGGAACAAGTCCGCAATCTCTATGTGCACCCAGAGTACCTCTGGCTTATTGCTCCGTGCTTGGTGTATTGGGTAAGCCACTTATGGCTGCGCGCGCATCGCGGCGAAATGCATGACGATCCAATCGTCTTTGCAGCACGTGATGTCGCCTCGTGGGTTGTTGGTGCAGCGATCGTTGCTATTACCATTGCCGCTTCGATATAAATGGAGAGGACCTTCGAATCGTGGGGACGCTTTCCAGAGTCGCATCCGTCGTCGGCTGTCGACCTAGCATGGATCCAAGACTTACGCCCGAAGAGTCTCCACGCACCAATGCTTGCCTACGGTAAGGGGCGCTCCTACGGTGATGTCTGCCTGAACGATGGCGGTACGCTTGTGACCATGGATCGATGTGCTCGCATTCGTGCATTCGATATCACAACAGGCGTGATAACTGCTGAAGCTGGTCTGACCATCAGTGATCTGCTTCGGGTCATTGTGCCTCGTGGCTGGTTTGTTCCCGTCACGCCCGGTACGAAGCACGTAACACTGGGTGGTGCACTCGCAAATGATGTGCACGGTAAAAACCATCATCGTGTTGGTACGTTTGGTTGTCATGTGCATGCCTTCACGCTGGTGCGCACCGATGGCACAGTGTTGGAGTGTTCACCGCAACAACATGCCGACATGTTCGCCGCAACAATCGGTGGACTTGGTTTGACGGGGATCATCACAACGGTCACGCTACAGTTGATACCGATCGCATCGCGCATGATCGATGAGGAGAGCATTAAGGCCCGCTCACTCCGTGAAGTGATCGATCTCACGATCGCATCAGATCACGAGTGGGACTACACCGTGAGCTGGATCGATGTCTTGGCAACAGGATCATCGCTCGGCAAGGGGCTTGTACTGCGCGGCAACTTTTCAACGACATCAGATGGGACGTTGCAAGCCCCCTGGAAGGAACCACTTCTTCGCATCCCACTGCAGGGTCCGACGTGGCTATTGAGCAAGCCCACGATTGCCATGTTCAACACCGTATGGTATGGTAAGCAGTTCGGGCGCATGCATCGCAGACATATTGACCTCGAGCCATTCTTCTATCCGCTCGATGCGGTTGAGCGTTGGAATCTGTTGTACGGATCACGCGGAATGCTGCAGTACCAATGCGTTGTGCCGCTCGAAGGTGGGGAAGAGGCAATGCGTCGAATTCTCTCCACAATGCAGGGCGGAGGTATCTCGTCGTTCCTTGCCGTTGTGAAGATGTTCGGCAATGCGCAATCACCAGGCATCATGTCGTTCCCACGCCCGGGATTGACGCTCACACTCGACATGCCGATCGGCGGCAAGCGGATGTTCGATGCACTTGATCGCTGTGATGCTATCGTGCACGACATGGGCGGTCGCATCTATCCTGCGAAGGATGCTCGCGTTCAAGGCACGATGTTCCGTGCGATGTACGCTGCTGAATTGGAAGCATTTCAACAATTCATCGACCCTGGAATGTCGAGTTCCTTTTGGCGTCGAGTAACTCAGGAGTAGGGACGTGGCAGCACTTGAACCCACACGCATTGTGATCATTGGCGCGACGTCGGCAATCGCACAGGAAGTTGCGAAGCTGTATGCTGTGCAAGGGGCACGCCTATTCTGCGTAGCTCGTGACGAACAGAAGGTGATGGCGGTTGCATCTGATCTGCGTGCACGTGGCGCGGAAGAAGTATCGGTCTATGTTGCCGATCTTTTGACTCGTGATCTTCACGCAGATATTGTTGCACGATCGAAAGCGGTGTTGGGCACAATAGATTGTGTGCTCGTTGCACATGGAGTACTACCAGATCAGCAGGTACTCGATCACGACGTAGATGCAACGATTGAGAGCTTCATGATCAATGCAGTCAGCGTAATCTCCATCTCCCACAGATATGCAGACCTGCTGGAACAGCAGGGATCGGGAAGTCTGGTCGGCATCTCATCCGTTGCCGGTGAACGCGGCCGTGCAAGTAACTATGCCTATGGCGCAGCGAAGGCTGCAATGACAGCGTTTTACTCTGGTTTGGCAGTTCGCCTGCGCCCGAATGGTGTGCATGTGCTCACCGTGAAGCCGGGTCCAGTCGATACGCCAATGACGCGAGGCATCACCATGCCGCTCATGGTTCCACCCCGCGTCGTTGCTGCAGATATCGTGCGAGCAACATCACGGCGTGCCGTGGTGCTCTACACGCCGGGTGTATGGCGATTCATCATGGCCATCGTGCGTGCAATTCCTGACAGCATCTTTATGAAGATGACGAAGTTCTAACGTTACAGCGTGCGTGCTTCGAATTTCAGCGTCATACCAACAACAGCACGAATGTAGTCTGCTTGCGCAGGTCCACTTGCGAATGCGCCATAGCTTGTGGTGACACAGAACTTTGGCTGTGTCGTCATCTTCGCGATTGCCGCATTCGCGTCGCTATGTAGCACCATGGAACGCGGTGCGCTCATAAGATCCGCGAGCGATACATTTGTGAACTCTCCGAGCGTATACACACGTGTGTCACCATACGTTGGATCGAAGCGCAGTGTCAGCGTCACGCGCGAAAAGATCTGCGAACCCAGCGTGCCAGACGTGAACGTTGGATTCGTGAGGTCCGTGATGCGAAGAGTGACGTCTGAAACTGTCCCGCCCTTGATGCGTGCGACGTTGTCAGAGAACGCCTTCTCGCTCGAGAGGTCTGTGCAGGCCTCATCTGTAGATGGGATAGCAGCATTTGTTGCTTCACCGACAATCGTGACCGCGATTGGAACATCGATGTTCGTTGCATCAACGAGGGCATCGCAGCCATTAAGTGCGACGCTAAAAACGACCATGCTCGCAAGCAGGAGGTAGCGGAACTGAGAGAAGAACCCGGACATAGAAAACCCTCTGGTAGATGTGGTGGATGCCACAACGTTACCAGAGGGTCTGTTACGAAACTATGACTTTTGTCAGGTCGGACTGAGCGCGAGACCGTCGGGGTCTGGACCTTGCTCTGGGGTTGGCTCCGTGGGCGGAGCTGCTGAACGAATTTTCTCGCGAAGCGACGCTACATCCTTGACCATCGGCGTGAGTTCCTCGCCCCGGATCAGTACGTCGAGTTCCGCACTATCGAGAATCTCGCGCTCGATGAGAGCCTTCGAGCATCGGTGGAGGAGCTCGATATTATCGCGCATGAGTTGTTCCGCACGATGCTCAGAGTCGGTGATAATCCGTCGCACTTCCGAATCGATCGTACGCGCGGTCTCTTCCGAGTGATCACGTGGTTGTGAGATTTCGCGACCTAGGAAGACTTCGTCATGCTGGCTCGCATAGCGAACCGGTCCGATGACGTCGCTCATGCCGAATTCGCAGACCATCTTCTTTGCGATCATTGTCGCACGTTCGAGGTCGTTCGAAGCGCCGGTATTGAGCTGATTGAACACAACGCGCTCTGCTGCACGACCAGCAAGTAACGTCACAAGACGCGTTTCGAGCTGTTCGCGGCTCATCGTATGCATCTCTTCATTTGGGAGGTACGAGGTTACGCCAAGTGCACGTCCACGAGGAATGATTGTAACCTTATGTACAGCATCGCCATGCGGTAGGAGCTTGCCTGCAAGCGCGTGTCCGATCTCGTGATACGATGTTGTTTCCTTTTCGCGCGGGCTCATCACCATGCTCTTGCGCTCGACTCCCATGAGAACTTTGTCCTTCGCGTTCTCAAAGTCGAACATCGTCACATCCAGGCTGTTGCGACGAGCAGCGAGGAGTGCTGCTTCGTTTACGAGGTTTGCGAGATCTGCGCCGCTCATACCCGGAGTACCCTTTGCAATGATCTCAAGATTGACATCCTTGGAGATCGGCACCTTCCGTGTGTGCACACGAAGGATTCCGAGACGACCGTTGAAATCCGGACGGTCGACCACGACTTGACGGTCGAAACGACCCGGACGCAGAAGCGCTGGATCAAGCACGTCGGCACGGTTCGTTGCTGCGATGATGATAATGCCTGAGTTCTGCTCAAATCCATCCATCTCCACAAGGAGCTGGTTCAGTGTCTGTTCGCGTTCGTCGTGCCCGCCTCCTAATCCGGCACCGCGATGGCGTCCGACAGCGTCAATTTCGTCGATGAAGACGATGCATGGAGACTGCTTCTTTGCCTGTTCGAAGAGGTCGCGCACGCGGCTTGCGCCAACGCCCACGAACATTTCGACGAAATCAGCACCAGAAATCGTAAAGAATGGCACGCCGGCCTCACCAGCAACAGCACGTGCAAGAAGCGTCTTGCCCGTACCGGGAGGTCCGAGGAGAAGCACACCACGTGGTATTTTACCACCGAGGCGCGTGAATCGACCTGGATCGCGGAGGAATTCCACGATTTCGCGGAGCTCTTCCTTTGCTTCGTCAGCACCGGCGACGTCCATAAACGTTACCTGTCCGCCGCCCTCTGGGAGCATGCGGGCGCGACTTTTGCCGAAGGAGAAGATGTTCTTTCCACCATTAGCGCCCATTTGCATGCGGCGTGTCACAAAGAAGAAGGCAACAAGGAGTAGCACCCACGGAAGGAACTGAACGAGCGACACCCACCATGGTGAGTCGCCGCTTTCGTACGACCACGCGACGCCATTTGCGCGCCACAACGCTTCCGTCTGCGAGTCAACGACACCAAGCTTCGTTGAAAAATGCTTGATGTTTACGCTGCGTCCATTCACGGCGATCGTCGCCGAGTCCCGCAGCACACCATGGAACTCAAAGTCGTTGAGCTGAGTCTTGGTGATCACGGCCGATTCGACCATGCCCCGAGAGATGAACTCTGTGTACTGAGAGAAGGTGAGCGGGTACTCCTGCTTTTGGCTGTTCGACATCAGCATGCCGATCATGACAAGCGAGACGAGGATGCCCACCCAGATGAGAATATTGCGAAGAACACGCGACACTGTCATGTCTTGTTCTTCGTCGGGGTCGCGCTTGGGGCGCTGCTGTCGAGGTTGTTGTCCGTTCATGGGCGCAATGACGTGTAGCGTGAGGTTTTATGTTGTTTCATCGTCGCAAACGACCCAAATCGCATCAAGTTGGCGTCCGTACCCGGCATAGTCCATGCCGTAACCAACCACAAAATCAGGGGCAATTTCACGTCCGACGTAGTCAATCGTTATCGAATCTTTATGCACTTCAGGCTTGCTGAGCAAGGCCGTGATCGTGATGCTCTTTGGTGCTAACCCACTAATGTGCTTGACAAGTTCACGAAGTGTGACACCAGAATCAACAATGTCTTCGATAATCATGACGTTTCGACCTTCTATGTCACCCGTCAGGCCATCGATGCGGGTCGTTCCCGAGTGGGTCATTCCGTCGCCATAGCTCGACGCTCGTGTGAATTCGATTGCAACAGGCACGGTAATCTTCCGCACAAGGTCTGACGCGAAGAGGATTGCCCCCTTTAAGATGACCAGGACCGTGAGTTCCTCTCCAGCAAAGGCTGTATTGATTTGCTGAGCAATGCGCGTCGTCATCTCGTCGATTTCGTGACGTGTGATGTACGGACGAAACATGCGATCGTGGACCCGGATGTTGTCGGTTGGAAGCTTCATGCGTGCGTTTCGAGAGAGAGTTCGGTGAGAATCATCACTGTTGTTGTTGCGTGCGTCACTCGCGTTCGTTCAGCTTGTCGATGGCCACATACCCATACGACACCTTCGTCATCGCACAGGACACGAACTGCATTCCGAAGCTGATGTGGAACCCGCGCATTGGTGAGCAGATCACTTACGAGTACATGACCCTGCATCCCAAATGGCTGGAACCGATCACCGTGGCTCCATTGCCGCCACACAAGATTTCCAACAATGGACGCCGCATCTACATAGGCAACAAACGAACCTCGATGGAGGGTAACATCGCTTGGAGCGTTATACGACACGGTGAGCGAACGCGAGCCTGCAACATACTGCCCTTGACCATGGATGCCAACTTCGGGGAAGGGGGCTTCTGCAACCTGCAACTGCATGATCAGTGTATTTCTGTCGCGAAGTACACGCCGATTCCCGTGAATCGTAGCGACGGATCCAACCTCGGCGTTCACAAGTTGTGCGACACGCAGTGTATCGTCGTACGACAGCGAGAGTCCATGACGTAGCAATTCATTGATGAGGGCAGGATGATACTGTTGAAGTCGCAGCACGTCAATAACGGTCATTCCGTTGCGTCGAATCACCAGCTCATCGAGTGCTGTCGTCACGTAGTCGCTGAGAAACAACGACAGATTGCGAAGATGGTCGGATGACCGATCAATGGCATGAAGCACATGTGCTCCGACGGCTTCACGTAGAGCGGGCATCACGAGATGTCGAACCCGATTGCGTTGGAACATGTCGGTGTCGTTACTTGCATCATTGCGCCAGCGCACGTGATGCTGACGAGCATAGTCGACAATGTCACTACGCTGTTGACCGCGGAGTGGACGCACCACAGTAACGCGTTCAGCAAGAGGACGAACTCGCGGGATTCCAGCAAGTCCGGCTGCGCCACTGCCGCGCGCCAGATGCATGAGCACGGTCTCAGCATGATCATCTAACGTATGTCCAGTAAGGACGAAGCGGATCTTGTGCTCTTCGGCATACGCAACAAACGCCTCATAGCGAACCTCGCGGGCGGTTGCTTCGAGCCCCTTATCAGCGAACATTGGCATATCGTGAGGTCGTGCATGCACAATTTGGCATGGGATGTTGAGCGCATTGCATCGCGCGCGCACCAGTTCTTCATCTGCATCGCTGTCAGCAGCTCGAAGTCCGTAGTTCACGTGTACCACGTGAATCGTCAGTCCACAGTCATGTGCAACCGTATGGCAGCACTCGAGCAGGGTAGAGCTGTCGATTCCACCACTCACTCCAATCACGCACGACGTGTTGACAACTCCGTGTGTACGGAGTTCATCGGCCACCGCATCATGGAGTGATTGCGTCATTTAGGCAGCTTCATCTGCAATCAATTCGAGTTCATCTGCAAAGCGAAGCATGCGCTCTTCGACTTCCTCATACGAGTCGTAGCGCACGACGTCTTGTCGGCAATGTGAGTTGTTGCGCAGCCCCTTGAGGTAGCCACCATAGTGCTTACGGAACTCATGGATTGCTCGACGTTCATGCTTGTACTCGAGTTCGAGTCGGAGATGCTCAAGACAGGTGAGAATGCGTTCACGAGGTGAGACAGGAGTGTATGTGCCTGTATCCATGTATTGCTTTGCATGTGCGAACAGGAACGGGTGTCCGATTGCTGCACGACCGATCATGACGGCATCTGCGCCGGTCTCGTTAAATGCGCGTCGCACGTCTTCCGGCGTCTTGATGTCGCCATTGACAATCACAGGGATGTCGACGACTTGTTTGATCTTCGGGATCCACGTCCAATCTGCCTCGCCGTCATGCCCCATATCGCGTGTACGACAATGCACGGTAAGTGCGGCAGCTCCTGCATCTTGGATCATACGTGCGACGTCGAGGATAACGATGTTGTCCTTGCTCCAACCAAGACGTGTCTTCACCGTGACAGGCTTTTTAACTGCATCCACAATCGATCGCGTCAGCTTCTGCATTTGAGGGGGATCCTTCAGCAAAGCAGCGCCTGCGTTGCGAACAACGACGTTTTTCACCCAGCAACCGAAGTTGATATCGATGAAGTCCGGACCTGAATCTTCTGCGCGGCGTGCGGCCTCTACCATGATATCTTCATCGCCACCGAAAATCTGGATGGCAACAGGCCGCTCCTCCTCGGCAAGCCGAAGCTTCTCCATTGACCGCTTCGCATCACGAACCAAGCCATCGCTGGAAATGAACTCCGTGTAGACGATATCAGCCCCGTAACGCTTGCAAATGCGCCGGAAGGGCAAATCCGTTACATCCTCCATCGGTGCGAGGAGAATACCTTGGTCGACCTCTACATGTCCAATCTTCATCCTGCAAAACTACGATAAGGGGCGAGGTATGGCCGACCGACGGGGAAATGGGGCCTAGAGAGCGTTCTAAGCCATTATCCACACTGTAACTTATGGGTCCAATCATGGTCGTTTGACCCATGATGCGGAGTGGAGGTGGAAAGAAAATATTTCCAAGCCTTTGCGTAAACATCATCTGTTCGTATAATAGCGATACATGTGGCCTGAGTTCGTCGCACCTGTGTGTCGAATTCGCCCTCCACAACCTCCATTTCACGACTTCTACAATCTTTCTCACTTAGGGATTTGGTCATGCGTAAACTGTGCCTTCTTGCGGCATCCGCCGTGTTTGCTGTGCAGGTAATGACAGCGGGTGGCGACAATGTCCAGGCTGTTGTGCCTGGTATCGACACCATGCCTCCTGTTGTGACTTCACAGTCGCTCCCGTGCGGCGTTCGTGAATTCACGGCAACGGAAACTCGTAACATTCCTGACCCTCCTCGTCAGACTCCACAAGAGCGCGACCAGGTAGAGACAGGTATTGCTTCTGTTCGCCTTGCGTTTGACCCACAAGCTACCAACGTGCGCCTCGAGGCTCTGACGCCTGCGACGTTCACAAAGGATCCGAAGGTTACACAAGCCACATGGCGTGTTGTACTCATCGATCCGTCGAAGCCAGGCGACTGTGTTGTTGAAGTTCGCGACTTCAAGGGCAACCTCACGACACGTCGTGTGCAGATCTCTGCAGCAACACCTACAGCGTCAGCAACATCGATCGATGTTGGTCTCGTGAAGGTTGGCGACCCAGCAAAGGGTGGTCAAGTGACAATCACGAACAACACCGACGGTCCGATGACGCTCACAAACATTGCGCTTCAAACAGGCACAGTGTTCACAATCACTGCTGGTGGTACGGGCACTGGTCCGATCAACCTCGCAGTTGGTGCGTCGCACAATGTTGCGTTCGCGTACAACCCTGTTGTTCGTGGTGCAGGAAACGATACAGACGTTCTGACGGTCACAACAGCTTGCGGTAACGCAGTATGCGACCTCAGCGGAACACCTGGTATCTCACGCATCCAGACAACAGATCGTCTCACATTTGACGAAATGCGTGCTGATGTTGAAGATTGCACACCGACAAACGAGCCAAACGTGACGATCACGAACACGGGTAACGTGGACATGAACATCACTGGTTGGACGTTCACGAACCCACTGTTCTACCCAGCTGCAGGTACGCCTGCTGCTCCAATTGCAGTGGCTGCTGGTGCATCGGTTAACGTCAACATCTGCTTCAAGAGCCCAACGGTAGGCCCACAGAGCGGCACTGTAACGTTTAACAACGATGCAACGGACGGCGCTGACAACGTTGTCGACCTCAATGGCGACATCTCTGTTAGCGTCGAAGACGAAATGGGCAAGACAGCTCGCGTATGGTTCGATGCCGCAAACGAGCAGATCGTGTTCACAACAGTCAAGGCAGCAACACCAGTAACTGTGCACGACATCAGCGGTCGCGTTCTCGCGTCAGCAACAGTCGCTGAAGACGGCAACTTCCGCCTGTCGACAGCGTCATGGCTGAACGGTGTTGTGGTGATCACATACACAGACGAAAACGGTCAGCGTACACGTACGCTTTCGGTCGTTCGCTAAACGGTTCCTGACATAGAAACCCAACGCAAGGGGTCGGCAGTAATGCCGACCCCTTGTTCGTTGTGGGACATCCTCGACCAGTTATTGATTGTGCGCTTACGCAGCGGTGATCCTGCGAAAGCGCAGCAGATACGCGATGCTGGCAATCGTTAGACCGACGACATAACCGATCCAGATACCGTGTGTGCCAAGCCCCAGCGGGAAGGCGAATGCGTAGCCCAATGGGATGCAGAGCAGGATGTATGCAACAAAGGCCATGATCGCTGGCACGCGGGTGTCGTTGAGTCCGCGGAGAATGCCCATCCCTACAACCTGCAAACCGTCAAACACCTGAAATGCAGCGGCGTAGATCAGTAGTTGTGACGCAAGTGCAAGGACTAGTGGATCCTGACTGTACAACGTAGGCAATTGGTGGCGAAAGAAGACGAATAGGAGCGACGTAATGAGCTCGAAGGCCACGATAATGCCAATAGCCACATATGCCGCCCTACGAACGTCCCTGACGTCCCCAGAGCCAGATGCCGATGCAACACGCACCGTTGCGGCAGAACTAAGTCCGAGCGCTCCCATGAAGGTGATTGACGCCAAGTTGAGAGCAACTTGGTGCGCTGCAAGCGGGGCAGCTCCAAGCCATCCCACCATCAGACCTCCAATGGCAAATGCGGCAACCTCAAGGGTAATCTGCAAGCCGATGCTGGCTCCAGACACCAGCAGCGTCCTGCGCTCGGCCAGTGCAAGTGATTGCTTCCCCTGTATGCGAAGTGGACGAAAGAGCGAGGCTCGATGCCACACCCAGAGTCCGATCGCAACAGCACACACACGAGAGAGCATTGTGGCAAATCCAGCCCCCTCTGCTCCCATCGCAGGCATCGCGAGGTTGCCGTAGATGAAGATCCAATTGAAAAGCACATTGAGCATGTTTGCCGCGATGGCTATCATCATCGGCATGCGACTGTTGTTAAGCGCCTCAGATGTCTGCTTGATGGCCCCAAAACCCAATCTGAATAAGAACGACAGGACATACCAGCGGAAATAGGGGATTGCCATCTCCGTCACGTCCTCCGGAGCCCCAAGTACGTGCAGCCACGGGCTAGCAAGGAGCAAGATCCCAACGAGGCTCGCGGCCACGAGGAGCGACATCTGACTCCCAGTCCGTGCCGCCGCGGCGGCCCCCGATACGTCGCCTCGCGCCATACGAGCAGCAATCTCCGGAGTCATGGCAACTGTAAAGCCCACGCCGAACAGGAGAATGATGGTCGAGGACGTGCCAGCGAGGGTTACCGCAGCCAGGGGAAGCGTACCGAGACTTCCGACCATAATCAGGTCGACGGCAAGCGTGACCATATCCGATACATGGGAGGCGGCGATTGGTGCCGCCAGGGCCAGGGTGTCGCGAATATCCTTGCGTATGCTCATCCGCGAAACTTGGTAAAAAAAGCACACCGTCCCTTCGTAACTTCGCTCTGTTTCGCTATTCCTACCCCAAACGCGACTATGACTCCTCGTTTCCGACTGTTTTCGAATGATGTTGGTATTGACCTCGGTACCGCAAACACCCTGATTTGGCAGAAGGGTAAGGGCATTGTGCTCAATGAGCCTTCGATTGTGGCGTTCGATCGCACAACGAAGAACATCATTGCCATTGGCCATGAAGCCGAAAAGATGGTCGGCAAGACCCATCGCGATATCAAGACGATCCGTCCTCTCAAGGATGGCGTGATTGCCGACTTCGAGATTGCTGAAGGGATGCTCCGCGCATTCATTCAAAAGGCCTCGACGTCGATCGCGCAGGCACGTCGCATGGTGATCTGTGTTCCATCTGGAATCACAGAAGTCGAAAAGCGAGCTGTGCGTGATTCTGCTGAGCATGCGGGCGCGAAGCAAGTTCACCTTATTGCAGAGCCAATGGCTGCTGCGATTGGTGTTGGACTCGATGTACACGAACCAATGGGCAACATGGTTGTCGACATTGGTGGTGGTACGACGGAAATCGCAGTGATTGCACTCTCGGGCATCGTCGTTGATGAGTCGATCCGCATCGCCGGCGATGAACTCACAAACGCGATCGTGAGCTGGTTCAAGCGTCAGCACAACATCTTGATTGGTGATCGCACAGCGGAAATCATCAAGGTGAATGTTGGTTCTGCATGGCCCCTTGCCGAAGAGCTCGAGATCGAAGTCAAGGGACGTGACATGGTCACGGGTACACCGAAGAGCATTATTGTTTCGAGCGAAGAGATTCGCGAAGCACTCAACGAGAACATCTCGACAATCATCGAGGCCGTGCTCACGCTTCTCGAAAAGACTCCGCCGGAATTGTCTGCTGATATTTTCGATCGCGGCATCATTCTCACTGGTGGTGGTGCGCTGCTGAAGGGACTCGACGAGCGTCTGCGTCGCGAAACATCGCTGCCAGTGCACGTTGCCGATGATCCACTTACGGCAGTTGCCCGCGGAACAGGTCGCGTACTCGAAGATTTGGATGCCTTCTCATCAGTCCTTATCAAGTCTAAGCGCTACTAATGCGTCGACTCATTGAATTTGTCCTTCGGTTCAAGAACTACATCACGCTGAGTACGCTCGTGGTGATGTCGTTTGCGCTGATGAGTGTCGGAAATCTCTCGCAGTTAGGGGGCTTCCGTGCCGTCATCGTCGGATCGATCGGATGGATGCAGTCACTGTTTGCATGGATCCCGAATCCTGTTGCGCTCAAGAGTGAGAACGTCGCACTTCGCGAGCTCAATCTCCAGCTCGCCGTAGAGTCTGCGCGATCGCGTCAATCAATGGTCGAAAATGCAACGCTTCGCAAGATGCTGGAGTTGCCGCAGTACACCGACTACACGCTGATTGCTGCGGATGTTGTTGGCAAGACAACGACGCAACTGCGGAACTATGCAACGATCAACAAGGGAACGGAAGACGGTGTGCGTGAGGGCATGTCGTGCATCACTGATGCCGGACTTGTAGGCATTGTGATTGGCGCATCGCCACACTATGCCGTATTGCAACTGCTGATCAATCGGGATACGCGCGTGAGTGCAAAGGATCAACGCACGCGAGTAGACGGCATCATTCAATGGGAAGGGGAGAACTTCCTCGTGCTCAAGGATGTGCCACGCGCTTATGATGTGCAAGCAGGCGATCTCATTCTCACGTCGGCGTACAGCGCTCGATATCCGGCGAACATCGTGATCGGCCGCGTCGTTGAAATCGGCGATGAAGCTAACTCACTGTTCCGACGTATTGTGGTCGAGCCAGCCGTCAACTTTGCAACTCTTGAACAACTCTACGTTGTCGACACACGTACATCAGCTGAACGCGCCGAACTCGAACGTCGTACTGAAGAACGTCAACGTCAACGATCAACACCGTAAGCATCATGGCTCTCAATTTCGATGTACAACGTAGCCAGTTGTTGGCAACACCGTCGCTCAGGTTCATCCTGTATGCGGTTGTTGCATTAATCCTTGCGGTGATCCACGTCGTCTTCCTCGGGTATATATCGGTGAGCTCGGTTACGCCCGACCTCTTGCTGCTGTTCACTGTGTGGGTGGCACTGGTCGAGGGACAGTTCACGGGGATGATTGCAGGGTTCTTGTGTGGGTTGCTGTTCGATGTTGTTTCGGCCGATGTTCTCGGAGCAAATGCGCTGGCGAAGACGCTTGCCGGATTTGTCGCGGGGTACTTCTGGCGCGAAGGATTTGCGATGGTGACCATTGGTCATTACCGCTACCTCATGATTGTTGCCATTGCAGGCGTCATCCACAACCTGGTGTACTACCTGCTCTATGTGCAGCCGATGCAGATCAACTTTTTAATGTTCTTCTTGAAGTACGGCATCGCAACCACGTTGTACTCGACCGTTGCAGCGGTCTTCCCGATGCTCTACGTCAACCGACGGCGAGATCAATAACACCCCAACCTGTCGGCACCTGGTCGTTGTGAACAATGTGGATAACTCCACAATGTCGGTGTTCACCTCCTGTCGCAATTTGGATAGTTCTACGACACCTGAATAACACGGAATACCCACGAGATGTACCTCTCGAAACTTGAGATGGTGGGATTCAAGAGCTTTGGTCTGAAGACTGATCTTGAATTCACCGACGGAGTAACGGCAATTGTCGGACCGAATGGATGTGGCAAGACCAACGTGGTTGATGCCATCCGTTGGGTTCTTGGCGAGCAGAAAACATCGATGCTCCGTGCAGACTCGATGGATCAGGTGATCTTCAATGGTTCACGCACGCGCAAACCGCTTGGCATGGCGGAAGTCTCGCTGACAATTGAAAACAACAAGCAGATCCTCCCGACGGAGTACTCGCAGGTTGTGATCACGCGCCGGTTGTTTCGCAACGGCGAAAGCCAGTACCTCCTGAACAAAACACAATGTCGCCTGCGCGACATCATCGATCTCTTCATGGACACTGGTATGGGCTCGGACGCCTATTCGGTGATCGAGTTGAAGATGATCGAAACGATCCTCAGTGACAAAGCAGACGAGCGCCGCCACCTCTTTGAGGAAGCGGCTGGAGTAACGAAGTACAAGGTTCGACGCAAAGAAGCTCAGCGAAAGCTCGATGCCGCGCAGCGTGATATTGCTCGCGTGCAGGACATCGTGCGTGAAGTCCAGAAGACAGTCAACTCGCTTGCACGTCAGGCAGAGAAGGCACGTCAGCACCAGGAGCTATCGACACGTTTGCGTGAACTCGATCGCTTGTTGTTCGCCTTTGAATATGCTGAAGAGTTCGTGGCGCTCGCCCAACTCCTCGAGGTGATGCGCGGTATCCGCGAACGTCGTGAGGCAGCAGAGGGGGCTCTCACAGCCGCTGAGCGAGATGCGGTTGCCATTGAACAACGTCAGCAAGCCGATGAGCAGCGCCTGCGTGATGGGTATGCGAGTGAGAACGATGTGCGTTCCGCGCTGAGCGACGCGCAGCAACAACTCTCGGTCCTTGGTGAGCGACTGCTATCGAACCAGCGCGCGCTTGAGCGTCTTGATCGCGAGCAAGTTGAATCTCAATCGCAACAGACAACCACAGCGGAAGAACTCGAGCTTGTGCGCGAGAGAATCCGCACAGGCACGCGCGAACATGAAGAGGCAGCTGCTGCACTTATTGCGTTCCGTGAATCTGTGCAGTTGGCCCAAACGCTTGTGCAAGAACAGCGTGATGCGCTCACGCAGCAACGTGATGCGCTCACATCAGCACGACAGGTACTGAGCGAACGTCGAAATCAACTTGATCGTTTCCGCATTCAAGCAGATGGACAGCAACGTCGACTGACTGAGATTGAAGCTCAGCAGGCGCAGCTCGCCGACCGCCTGCGTCAGGTGGAAGAGCAAATCGAGCGCGAGCGTGCCGACCTGCCATCGCTTGACGAACAACTCTCAAAAGCGGAACAAACCCTTCACGCCGCAGAAGAACGTCAGCGCGCGCTTACGACAGAGCAAGAAGGCTTGCAGCGTGAAGCGGAAGAACTTCGCTCGCAACTTGGACACAGCACGGCGTCACTTGAGTTTCTTACCGGACTCGTCGATACGGCCGAGAGCAGCAAGTTCCTCTTGACGACTCCTGAGTGGACGCCGAAGGGGGAGAAGCTTACACTTGCTGAAGTGATCAATACCGATGAGCGCCTTCGTATTGCGATTGAAGCTTCATTGGGTGATGCGGCACGCTTCTTCGTCGTTGCTGACCGTTCCGAAGCGCAACAAGCGATCAGCGCATTGTCGAAGAATGCTGTTGGCAAGGCAACATTCCTATGTCGTGATGCAATTCCTGCACTCGAGGCACCACCTGCACTTGGTTCGGGCTCAGGCATCATTGGATGGGCGTCCGAACTGGTTCAGTCGGATGATCAGCTTCGTGGCGCTGTGCGCGGAATACTTGGCCATACGGTTGTTGTTGAAACACTCGATGATGCATGGAGCGCTGTATCGTCAACATCGGCCACCTCAGCGGTGACGTTGTCGGGTGAGATTGTGCATCGTGCAGGCGCGGTTCGCGGTGGCTCCACATCACGTACCGAAGGCGTCCGTGTCGGACGTCGCGAGCGTATTGATCAACTGCGCACGGAAATCGCAGAACTTGAGCAGCGTCGTACAGACCTTGATGCACGACTGAAGACAGTGCGTGCGGAACTTGGAACAATTGATCTGCGTCGCCTCGGCGATGATGTGCGCAAGGTAGCGTTGATTCGCAACGATCGCGTGCAGCGCATTGACGCACTACGTGTGCGCATTGACGATGTGCAAGCCCAGCAAGCAGCCAAGGTCGACGAGGCATCTGCTATTGCAGCAGAGCTCGACGGGCATCGCACCGAGGCCACACGTGCGGAAGGCGATGTAGAAGAAGCCATTGCGGCGGTCACGTCACAAGAGTCAGCGCTTACGGCTGCCTCGCAATCGCTCCATGATGCAGAAGCTGTTCTCAATGAGCGCACCAACGAAATGCGCGCTGCCGAGTTGCGTGTCGTTCAACTGGCAGGCGAAGTACAGACGCTCACTAGTGATGAAGGTCGCTTGACGAACCAGCGTCTTACGATCGATCAGCGCAAGGAGCAGCGCGAAACTGAGCGCACTGATCTTCAAACGCAACAAGCTCAGCTCACGGCAGAGCGTGAAGCAGCAGATCTTGTTGCTGCGCGACTTGTTGCGCAGCTCGCCGATGCGAAGTCTGCGCGCGAAGCTCTCGAACTCACGGTCAAGGAAACCTCTGCGGCATTGCACGAGATTGCAGAACGCGTGCGACAGTGTCGCAAGGATGTCGACGCAATCATTGTAGAAGCGCACGAGGCCGATCTCAAGCACAACGAGCTGCGCCTCCGAATGGAGACGCTCACACGCCGCGCTACAGAGGAACTTGATCTCGAGGTACCAGAGCACCCGACAGTGCCGGAAACAGAAGAATCTCCTGAAGCTCTTCGCACCGAAGTGCAAGATGTTCGTCGACGACTCACGTCAATGGGCAACGTAAACTTCCTTGCTCTCGAGGAGCACGAGCGCGAAAATGAACGATTCCAGTTCCTGACGCAGCAGCTAGCCGACCTTACGGAGAGCGAGCGAACATTGAATGCAACGATTGCCGAAATCAATCAAACCGCTCGTGAGAAGTTCACGTCGACGTTTGTCGCCATTCGTGAGAATTTCATCCGACTGTTCACCATGTTGTTCAGCGAAGATGATGAAGCCGACTTGCAGATGATCGAGTCTGAGGACAACGATCCGCTCGAGTGTACGATCGACATCACCGCAAAGCCACGTGGCAAGCGTCCACACAGCATCGAAATGTTGTCAGGGGGCGAAAAGACACTGACAGCGATCGCACTGCTGTTTGCGATCTACCTCGTAAAGCCAAGTCCTTTCTGTATCCTCGACGAAGTGGATGCGCCTCTTGACGATGCGAATATTGATCGCTATCTCAAGATCATTCGCAAGTTTGCCGAGAACACGCAGTTCTTGATGATCACGCACAACAAGAAGACCATGGAAGCGGCCGATACACTCTACGGTGTGACGATGGAAGAGCCTGCCGTGTCGAAGGTTGTGTCGGTCCATCTTGCAGGTGCTACTACCGCATAACACACATCAACGCTTACGTGAGAATGACCATGAAACACATCGTGCTTACCCTCCTCGCAATTGTGTCCCTCTCCGGAACACTGATTGCACAAGATGAGCAGCAGCCTGTTGTGCTGAACGAAACTGTGCAGGCCCGGTTTGGAACAGTGTGGGAAGCGTTGAAGACATCGATCGAAGAGTTCGGCTGTCCAAAGCCTCAGGTTATCAAGGTGATTGAGCCTGCGGAAGAGGGCGGACTCTACAAAGGGCAGTTTGTGTCCGATTATTGTTTGCTTGCTGCAGGTGAAGACACAACCAAGTCCACGATCGAAAAGTATTCCGACGTGCCACGTATTCGCGGTGGCATTTGGGTAACGTGCCGCGTACAGTACAAGGTCAACGTTAAGGAGGAAGACGGTGGAGTAACCAAGATCATCCTCCGCGCTGAGATGTCAGGCTTCGAAGAATTCATCACCGCTGCGAACCACTTTTGGGTATCGAACGGTGTCCTTGAACGTCAGATGATGGATACGATTCTTGGAAAGATCAAGAAGAAGCAGGCAGAGTCAGGAAACTAACATCATCACGTTAGTCGGTGCGTGTAACGTCGTACTCTGCGACCTTTATATCGAACTCTGAGCCAACAGGGTACATCGCAGCCGTTGTCTCACTGAGAGCACGTTCAACACGAACTGTTGCCCAGCACCCGCCATGGAATTTCACAACGGTTGCTTCGTAGAGCGGCTGGTTGCGCAATGCAACGTTGTAGCGTTCTCCAGGTGTGAATTCTTCTTTTGCAACCTTGTCGTGGTGTGGCTTCATGTGGCGTGTGCCCCTTGGCACAATGTTGTGTGAAGATGTGCAAGAATGATTGGTGCATGCTCCGACGGAACGATGACATCGGCCCGTTGTGCTGCAGTATTGGTCATGACGTCGAACGACGTGAGATCGTGGACTGACCGGAGGATTGACGTCAATGCGTGCAGCCAGGTGACTGGATCGACGTACAGTGTTGTGCACCGGTGCCGGTTGTTGTCGAGCTCAACACTCACTACGATGGGCGCAATGTCCTGTGCCTGTGCATCAATGATTGTCGACGCACCATGTTGACTGATTGCTGATGCAATTCGAATCGGAATGCCAGCATGTTCGGCTGGTTCCATCATTGTTGGATAGAGAAGCTTTACACCTGCTTCTGCAGCAACACGTGCTTGCGCGTACGACAAATGCGGTCGGAGCGATGTGCCCTCGAGCTGGTGTGGATCTGCGCTACGAACACCTTCAACATCGGTAAAGATCGTTACCATTCGTGCGTGTAACACAGAACCCAGCAACGTTGCTGTAAGATTCGACGACTCACGACCCATCGTTGTCACATCACCTGCTGTTGTCTGACCAACAAAGCCCTCGATCACAACGACGCCGTGTGTTTCGAGGAGAGGAGCAACTATTGCAGATGCGTGACGTGAAGTAGTATCGGCGATTGGTTGTGCAGAACCATAGCAATCGCTTGTCACAATCACAGATCGAGCCGGAACGCCGACGCAGGGAACACCTGAGAAGTGGAGCCAGTCAACCGTGATTTCACGCGCAACATCCTCCCCCCAGCTCAGTACCCGGTCACGTACGCGCGCCGTGCACTGTCGGGTTGTACTGATTCCTCGTAGGAGTGCCTGCAGCTCAGTACGACGCTCCGCCACGAGGGCGCGCAGGCGCGCATCATCGTCGCCTCCAATGCCCAGTCTATCAATACACGCGTTGTGGAGGTCCAGCAGCTCGTCGACCGTACCACGAGCCCCCTCCGAATCACCCGCGCGGGCATATTCAATGGCCCGATCCAGCAGGCGTGTCGTCGTCCCCAGCGCAGAGACCACCAGCACCACCGGCTCGCCCGTATGGGCGGCAACGATCGACGCCATCGTGGGGAACCCCTCTGGGGTGGCTAGCACAGCGCCACCAAACTTGCAGACTACCATGGGACAAATCTAGCAAGGGTCAAGTGACCAATCGACAAGCACTTGCACAGAATAGGGGGCTGCCGTATCTTTGTCGTTCCTATCAACACGATCTACAAACCCTCAGCACATTGAGGACGTCATGGCAAAGCAGCAAACATTCGGCGACAAGAACAAAAAGAAAGCCGGAGATACCAAGATTAGCGTGAAGGTCATCAAGGCGTTCCGCTCGGACAAGGGTACTGTAAAGTACCTCGAGCGCTTCGTCAAGGTTGACGACGTTGGTCAAATTGAAAAGATGGATCTTTCGAGGTAATCAGGATGAAGAAGGGAATTCACCCAGCATACAAGACCATCGACATCGTGATGACCGATGGCTCAACATTCAAGACGCGCACGTGCTTCAAGGGCGAGCGCATGGTTCTTGAAATTGATTCAAAGTCGCACCCGTTCTACACGGGCAAGCAAATGCTTATCGACACAGCGGGTCGCGTGGATCGCTTCAAGAAGCGTCTCGAGAAGACTCAAGCAGTGCGCGATGCGAAGGCACAAGGTAAGTAATCAGGAGAACGCAACGTGGCAATGCCAACAGCACCAAACCCGAACACGATCAATTCGCCGTTCCGTCAAAAGCGGAATCAGCCGAAGAAGCGTACAAATCCACTCAAGAAGTCTCGTCTGATCGACTATCTCGATCCGAAGTTTCTTGGACGCTTCACGAATGACCAAGGCAAGATTCTTCCACGTCGTATCACTGGCGTGACGGCGCTTCAACAGCGTCGTCTCTGCAGTGCGATCAAGTACGCACGTCATCTTGCACTGCTTCCATTCGTCGCGCAGGACACGCGTTAAGCACACAGCATCGATAGGTTGACGCTACAAAAGCCCCGCAACCACGGGGCTTATCCATAGCCGTCAACTTGCAGAAATATTGGTCTGAGCCGTATATTTGCGGCTCGACAAACTGGGGCGTCGCCAAGTGGTAAGGCAGCGGTTTTTGGTTCCGCCATTCGTTGGTTCGATCCCAGCCGCCCCAGCCAACTGATTACAAGCCGGAAACACCGTGGATTCAGAGATTAAGATCGTCGCCGGCAGATCGAACCCCGAGATTGCAGAACGCATTGCAGCAGCAATGAAACGCGATCTCAGCAAGGTTACGATTCGCAATTTCAGCGACGGTGAGATCTGGGTCAAGTACGAGGAAAACGTTCGTGGGGTTGATCTCTACATCGTGCAATCAACGTACGCACCCTCAGATAATATCCTTGAACTCCTGATGTTGATTGACGCGGCCAAACGAGCATCTGCTCGTCGCATCACGGCTGTGATCCCGTACTTTGGATATGCACGTCAAGATCGTAAAGATCAGCCGCGTGTTGCAATTACTGCAAAGCTCGTTGCGAATTTGTTGGTAGAAGCAGGTGCGAACCGTGTCATCACGATGGACCTACACACGCCACAGTTGCAGGGCTTTTTCGATATTCCGCTTGATCACTTGTATGCCTCGTCGGTGACAGTGCCCTTGCTGAAGCAATTGCAGCTGACCAATCTCGCTGTTGCTGCCCCTGATGTGGGTGGCGTGAAGACAGCCCGCTCCTACGCTAAGTTGGTAGGGGATGCAGATTTGGTGGTGGTTGATAAGCGTCGACCGAAGCACAACGTTGCTGAGGTGATGAACATTATCGGAGATGTCGACGGAAAGAACGTCATCATTATCGATGATCTCATCGACACAGGTAGCACGTTTGTGCAGTGTGCCGAGGCGCTGAAAAAGCAGGGAGCCAACCGCATCGTTGGTGTGTGTACGCACCCTGTGTTTTCAAGTTCTGCGATGGAGCGTATAGCCCAGAGCGAAGCAATCTCTGTTCTGTACGTTAGTGACACGATCCCACTCAAGGGGGATCATCCAAAGATTGAAGTCTTCAGTGTGGCTGAGTTGTTTGCGGAAGCAATCATTCGAACGCACGAAAATCAGTCGATTAGTTCCTTGTTCGACAAGGCAATTGGCTGATCTGATTCACGAAACATTCTCGCAAGGTCAACATCATGAGCCAGATCATTCTCGCCGCAGAACCACGTGTTCCGGGACAAACAGCAGCGAAGGCGCTTCGCCGCGATGGACGTACTCCGGGCGTGTACTACGCGAACGGTCAAGATCCCGTGCACTTCTCAGTACAGACATTGTCACTTCGTCCTGTTGTGTACACAGCAGAGGCAAAGACAGTGAGCCTAGAAGTCGGTGGCAAGGCTCTGCCATGCATCCTAAAGGAAGTAACATTCGATCCGGTAACAGACAAGATCCTGCACATTGACATGCTGGGTATTGTTGCGGGTGACAAGGTTGCTCTCAAGATTCCACTGCACATCGTTGGTCTGGCTGTCGGTGTTCGTGAAGGTGGTACGATCGAGCACATCATCCACAAGGCGCGTGTAAAGGTAGATCCAACCACGATGCCTGAGCACATTGATGTGGACGTGACGAACCTTGGACGCGGCCAGTCGATCCACGTTCGTGACCTGAATGTTCCAGGTGTTGAGTTCATGGACCGTCCAGATGCGATCATTGTGGCGTGTCATAACCCGAAGGGTTCAGCCGCCGCTGCTACTGAAGAAACTCCGGGTAAGAAGAAGTAAGCCTAGCGTATAAAACAGACAGGTATCCAACGGGCCCCGCACATCAAGTGTTGGGCCCGTTTTCGTTCGCTATGTGAGGGTCTGCTCGACCCAGCGCTCGTCAGCCTTGATGATGTCGATCAGGGCCTGGACAGCCCCCTCTGACGGAATATTCCGTTGTACGATATCCTGTCCGCGATACAACGTGATGCGATCAGGTCCGGAACCTACGTAACCATAATCGGCGTCTGCCATTTCTCCTGGACCATTTACGATACATCCCATGATGCCAATCTTGACGCCTTTGAGATGGTCCGTATGCGCGCGAATGCGAGCTGTTGTTTCTTGAAGATCAAACAATGTTCGACCACATGACGGGCAGCTGATATACTCCGTCTTGGTCATGCGTGTACGAGCAGCCTGCAGGATCGTGAAACTCAATCGAATCGATTGCTCAAGATCAACCGTCTCCGGCGTACCCACGCTGAGCATGGTTCCGTCGCCAAGACCATCTACCAGCAAGCCGCCAACGTCTGTTGAGGCGAACAACACACATGCGTCGAGCGACGCGTTGCGCACATCACGCTCGAGAAGTATAGGAGCCCTCAGACCAGCTTCAGTTATGCGGTCAATAGTGGCACGCATACTCGTATAGTACGATGGTGCATTGCTGCTAAGAAGCAAGACCACGGTGGGATCAGCTGCGAGTTGTCCAACAACACTGTCAGTGAGCTCATGTGTAGCGCAGCGTACCACGTTCATCACGGTGTGACGTGAGGGTGCGTTGGTGTACGCATTGATTGAAAACACCGGCACGCAATAGAACTGATCGTCGTGCGCAGCCCACACGTGTGCGTCGAGTAGCTGACGTGTTCCCGTTGGTGCCATAAAGGGCAGGGGATTACCACCCATGTAGAGGAACTCGGCCGCTTGGTCTCGCATTGCCCACTTATCCGTCACTGGATCGTAGACGTGTCCGATGGCGGCAAGATCCTGCATGCGAGTGATTGACACATCGGCAAGATGTGCTACCACCCGTGGCACATGATCATGTCCGATCGTTGCAACGGTGCGTGATTCGCGTCGGTGATAGGCGTATGGGGATCTCATGCGTATCTCCGTGCCAGTGCAAGTGCAACCGGAATCTCGGCTTCAGGTTCTTCTGTGAGTGAAACGCGAATCGTGTCACCGAGTCCGTCTTCCAACAATGTCCCAATACCGACGGCACTCTTCACTCGTCCATCCTCGCCATCGCCGGCTTCCGTTACTCCGAGATGCAATGGATACGGCTTCATCTGCGCCTGCTTCAATCGCGCCACGAGTAAGCGATAGGCTTGAACCATGATGAGAGGGTTACTCGACTTCATCGACAACACGATGTTGTGGTATCCTTCATCGTCTGCTATGCGAAGAAACTCAAGCGCTGATTCAACCATGCCGTGCGGACTGTCGCCATAGCGACTCATGATGCGATCCGACAGCGACCCGTGATTCGTGCCGATGCGCATCGCAGTGCCGTGCTCCTTGCAGATCTTCACCAGCGGAACAAATCGATCGCGGATGCGATCAAGCTCCTGCGCGTATTCAGCATCTGTGTACTCAAGCACTGCAAACTGCTTTTTATCGACGTAGTTGCCTGGGTTAATGCGAACCTTCTCAACCACACGTGCCGCAATCTCCGCTGCATTCGGCGTGTAGTGGATGTCAGCAACCAACGGCGCAGTGTAGCCACGCTCGCGCAAACCAGCACGGATGTGCTCGAGGTTCTTTGCTTCGCGTATGCTTGGTGCAGTAATACGGACAAGTTCACAGCCAGCATCAATCATCCTGATCGACTGCGCAATGGTCGCTTCGGTGTCCATTGTATTGGTTGTTGTCATCGATTGCACGCGAATCGGTGCGGATGACCCCATTGTCAGATCGCCGATCGTCACTGTGATCGTCTCACGGCGTTGATACGTCGTGAGCGACGAGCAATACGAAGGCATGGATGTGTCGAGAACCATAGGTTAGATTTGGCGACTGACTTCGAACAGAATACGCTTTTCGTGTTCTGTGAGACTGTGATACCCAGCCTGTGAAATCTTGTCGAGAATGTCATCAATGGCTTCCTGCGTGATAGCTTCACCATCGACCACGAATCGCGTCGGTGTTGCCGTGCGTACTGCAGGGGGCGGCACAGTCGCCGTCTGTGATTGATAGTCATAGCGCACAGCTTGGCGTGGCACATCGCGATACTCCACATCCATTACATCGTCTTCGCGCAAGCCCCTTGGCATTGAGCCAGTTTGACCGTCAACAAGTTTGAAGAGTGGTGCTCCAAATCGGAGTAGGAGCCACCCACCCAATGCGCCACCGAGGTGCGCAAAGTGTGCGACGCCATCATTGGTATTCATCACGCCCATTACAAGATCGAGTCCTGCATACAGCATCACGAAGATGCGCGCTGGAATCGGGAAGAAAATCGGGAACATCATCACCGGACGCGTCGGGAACGTCAAACCAAACGCTAGCAGGACGCCCATGATCGAGCCAGATGCGCCCACCGTAGGTGCACCGTTGCCCATGAGCATGCTCACGCCTATGTGCGTAACTCCAGCTGCAATGCCGGCAAGGAGGTAGTACGTCGCAAAACGCTTGGTTCCCCACAGATGTTCGAGCTCCATGCCGAACATCCACAGTGCAAGCATGTTGAAGAACAAATGACCCAGGCTTCCGTGCATGAACTGATACGACACAAGCTGCCATGGAAGGAACCCGTCATCAATGGGCATCAATGCAAACCATTGCATCATCAGCACGTCGAGCCGCGTCCCTCCATACGTGAGGCCAGCAAGGAAGAGGTTCTCCACGACGAACACGGCAACGTTCGCAATGAGCAGGAACTTGATGAAGGGCGGGAATGCTGTTTTCATGGATTACCGATCGAGTGCTACAACGCCTGGTAGCGCCTTGCCTTCGAGAAACTCAAGAGACGCACCGCCACCAGTTGAGACATGGGTGACGTGCGAAGCCAAACCGAATTGCGAAATCGCCGCAGCGGAGTCTCCGCCACCAACGATCGTTACGGTTCCCGACGCTGTTGCCTGGGCCATTGCCTCGGCAACCGTTCGTGTACCGCCGGCGAACGTCGGGAACTCAAACACACCCATCGGACCGTTCCATACAACAGTGCCCGCTGCACGGATGGTTCCTGCATACTGTTCGGCAGTTGCCGGACCGATGTCCAGTCCCATCCATCCGTCTGGGATGTCATTCACTGATACAACACATGATTCCGCATCATTGGCAAACGCCGACGCAATGATGGTGTCGCGTGGAAGTACAAGATTGACATTACGTTCCGAAGCAGCTTTGAGGATGTCACGTGCGACATCAAGCTTTTCGTGTTCGACCAACGACGATCCCACTGACACACCTTGCGCTGCGAGAAACGTGAACATCATGCCTCCACCGATGAGGATGGTATCGCATGAGTCCATCAGCGCAGTGATAACGTCGATCTTTCCGGAAATTTTCGATCCACCCATGACGCTCACAAGTGGACGCTTCGGTGTGGCAAGCGCAGAGCCGAGGTAGGTGAGTTCCTTATCGAGTAGCATACCAGCACACACTGTGGTGATATGCTTCGCAACACCTGCGGTGCTTGCATGCGCGCGATGCGCCGTGCCGAATGCATCATTACAATACACGTCGCCGAGTTTGGCGAGTGCTGTACTAAACGCGTCGTCGTTTGCTTCCTCTTCCGGATGGAAGCGAAGGTTCTCAAGCAGAATGACATCGCCGGGTGATGCAGATGCACAGAGGTGCTCAACATCAGCTCCAATACAGTCGGATGCCATACCAACACGTTGACCAGGCACCAATGATTGCAGGTGCTCAGCGATCGGTCGCAGAGAATACTTCTCAACGACGGCACCCTTGGGTCGACCCAGGTGCGACATGAGGATTGCAACGCCGCCGCGATTGACAATACTCTCAATCGTCGGCAACGACTCACGAATCCGTGTGTCGTCAGTAATCGCACCAGTGCTGTCCTGAGGTACGTTGAAGTCGACGCGTGTTAGCACGCGCTTACCAGCGACATCGATGGCATCGATACGTTGAATCACGCTGAAACTCGCAGGAGAAGATCGACGATGCGGTTTGAATAGCCCCATTCGTTATCGTACCAGCCTACAACCTTCACGGTTGTTCCCATCGACATTGTGCTGAGCGCATCGAAGATGCATGAGTGGGGATTGCCAACGATGTCAGACGACACAACAGGGTCTGTGCAGTATTCGAGAATTCCCTTGAGCGGACCTTCTGCTGCGGCACGGAAGGCCGCGTTGATCTCGTCCTTCGTTGCTGGCTTCGCGAGAACCGCTGTGAAGTCGGTAACTGATCCATCCGGCGTTGGGACGCGAAAGGCAAGACCATCAAGCTTACCCTTCATCGCAGGGATAACTTCGCTTACGGCCTTTGCAGCACCCGTTGTTGTTGGGATGATGTTCACTGCTGCCGCACGGGCACGACGCAGATCCTTGTGTGGCAAGTCGAGGATGTTTTGATCATTCGTGTATGCATGCACAGTTGTCATGTACCCGTTCACCAACCCGAACGTGTCGTTCAACACTTTCACCATCGGTGCGAGACAGTTCGTTGTGCATGACGCGTTTGAGACGACCTTCATATCGTCGCGGAGTTCGTTATCGTTGACACCAAGAACGATCGTTCCGTCGAGTGTGTCCTTCGCAGGAGCGGTGAGAATGACCTTCTTCGAGTGCTTAAGGTGCTTCGTGAGCGCGTCCTTCGACGTAAACACGCCTGTTGATTCGATCACAACATCAAGATCGCTCCACGGAAGATTCTCGATGCTCTTCTCAGCTGAAATCTGAATGCGATCACCGTTCACAATGATCGTTGAGCCATCGACTTCCACGGTGCCTTGAAACTTGCCATGTACCGAGTCATATTTGAGCAAATGGGCCAGCGTGGCAGCATCAGTCAGATCATTAATACCAACAACATTGATGTCGAGTCCACGCTGCTTCATAGCGCGAAACACCAGACGTCCAATTCGACCAAAACCGTTGATGGCGACGTTGAGAGCCATTGTTATTCCGTTCGATGATGATGTAAGAAAGCGCAAAAATACGCCGTTTCCACCGAACGTATGGGGGTTAGGGCTTGACCTTTTGCGGGTGTTTCTCCACAAAGTCCTTCCACGCCTGACGCTTGGAGACTGCTCCACCGCGTGCCATGGCAGGGGGCGGTCCGCCGTTTACTGCATGACAGATGGCGACGGCAAGGGCATCGGTGGCATCAAAGAACTCCGGCGTCTCTTCGATCTTGAGAATTGCCCGCACCATGTGTTGGACTTGATCCTTGGTGGCAGCACCGCGGCCGGTGACGCTGCGCTTTACCTGCATGGGAGTATACTCGATCGGATCATGCCCTGCCTGTGCGCAGGCAAGCATAGCCACGCCACGTGCATGGGCAAGCTGGACAATGGACAGGACGTTCTTGGCATAGAAGACCTTCTCCATGGAGCATGCGTCTGGCTGCGTACGATCGATAACTGCTTCGAGGCGGAGGTGAATCTCACGAAGACGAGCAGGGAAGGACGTCGTGCGGCGCTTGACGGCGACGACGCCGTACTCGACGAGCGTCATCTTCTTGCCCTGAACGTCAATCACGCCATAGCCGCAGACAACAGACCCAGGATCGATACCAAGTATGCGCACTACTCGTCCTCGTCGGGAAGGTCGGCATTGTGAAAAACATTCTGCACGTCATCATTGTCGTCGAGCACGTCAAGCATTTTTCGAAGCGCTACAATGTCCTGTGCATCTGCCGAGCAATCTACCAAGGTTTGTGGCTCGTACACGATATGCTGCTCGCGCACGGCAATGTAGCGTGCAGCGAGGATATTTGCGCTCGTGCCAAGCGATTCGACGCTGCAAAACATCATCGCGCCATCATCGATCATGTGAACGTCGTCAACACCTGCTTCGAGTGCATGCTCAAGCAGTTCTACCTCAGGCAGGGTTGCCTCTACACGAAGCTGTCCGCGACGGATAAAGTTCCACGCCACGGAATTGGTTTCACCGAGATTGCCGCCATACTTTGAAAACGTCGCGCGCAACTCTTGCGTTGTTCGATTGCGATGATCGGTTGTGCAGACAACAATCATCGCAACACCCATCGGACCGTATCCTTCGTAGGTCACATCTTCGTAGACAACGCCCTCGATTTCGCCCGTGCCACGTTGGATTGCGCGACGGATGTTCTCGACAGGCATCGATACAGCACGTGCATTGTCGATCGCCATGCGCAATCGCGCATTATTGTCGGGATCGCCGCCACCGAGTCGCGCAGCAACGATGATTTCTTTCGAGCACTTCGTAAACAGTTTTCCGCGGCGCGCATCAACGACTGCTTTGCGTCGTTTGATGTTTGCCCATTTGCTGTGACCTGCCATGCCGCGAAGTTACGATGATGAGCGGATCAGGATGATGTGCAGGCCCCTTGCACCAGCCTATCCAGAACCGCACGAAACGATGGTGATGCCCGCAGAATGCGTTCGTTACCGACGATCACCAGTTGTTGACGTGCGCGTGTGACAGCAACGTTGAGTTTACGGTCGATGCTGCGTCCATGGACGGTGATAGAGGATTCGATCGACGTGCGATCTTGCTCCGTTGCAACGCTCGTTCCGTAGATGATGATGTCGCGTTCGCTCCCTTGAAATCGCTCTACAGTGTCCACGGTGATGCGATCACGCAGTTCGACTGGTAGCAGTTCTCGAATGCGTGCATTTTGCACGCGGAACGGCGTGATGATACCGACGTCAAGAGTATCTCCTGATGCGTGTAGCTCCGTGACGATGCGAACTATACACAATGCCTCTGCTGCCGACTGATCTTCCGCATCGACAGGAATGAACATCGTGCGGTGCGGAAGAACTTCGTGCCATGTGGTACGCTCTGTGCTTCGTTGCCACGCAAACAGGGTATCGAGATTGCCATCGTACACACTGTCGGAGACAACCTGCATAATGTCTGCATGCATTCGACCCTGTTGCGTGAGCATGGCTGCTGAACGTGTGTCACCGCGACTATCTGCGCAGACGATAAGACGTTCGAATGCAGATCTGTCGAGTGAAGAGAGCCCTAGCGCGTGAAGATCGTTATTGGTTGTATGCAGAAGCGATGGAGCGAGCGCAAGCACGGGTGGAAGTTGACAATGATCGCCAACGAGAATCGATCGTCGAACGCGACTGGTGATGCCTAGCAGCGCGGGCTCAAGAATCTGCGATGCTTCATCGACGATGACCGTTGTGAAGTTGCCGAATTCCCAGATCTCGCCGCCTGAGTACATCGACTGTACTGTTGCAACAATGCAGCGCGCATCCGCGATGCGTCGCGCAAGCTCGTCCGATGCCAGTATGCGTGCAAGCTGCGGAATTGCGTGCGCTCCCTCAGCCCCTTCCACGCTGCCATGGCGGAGATAGGCGATGTCATGTCGCTCCAAGACGGAACACAGCTCGTTCGCGGCGCGGTTGGTATAGGCAACTACGAGGACACGTTCGTGGGGATTCTTCGCGAGCTCCTGGATAACGCGTCGAATGATTGTCGATGTCTTTCCGGTTCCTGGCGGACCCTGAATCAGCATCATTTCATGTGCTGCAAGTGCACGCTCGATAATCTGTCGTTGGTGCGGCGTGCAATCATCCGCAGATATCTCATGCGCCGGTGCATGGTGTGGTGTTGAGCGACCAAGCAGCACAGCGCGTGCGCGGTGATCTGCATCGATGAATGCACGAAGACCCACATACAGCGACTTCGCAGAGATATCCATCACATCCTGCTCGACGATCCACGTGGGTCGATCGAACACGGTGGCATCAATGAACTTGTTGCGAAACGCAATGGTGACAGCGTCCGAACTCAAGCTCCGCACGACACCCTTGTAGAGTGCCGCATCACACGGGGATGCGTGTGGGCCCGGCTCAGGATATACAACCACTTGATCGCCGATTCGAATCGCTGTTTCACCCGCAGAACGCGGACGATGAAACACGATGTGCAGCGACGTTAAATTCGATGCGTCGTGATTGATCGACAGATCAACCAACACGTGTGGAGATGTGCGCTTCTCTTCGAAGGGGGTCACCCACACATCCGCCAGTGACCGTTGACCATGTCCACCGATGCGGCTCGCAGACTGCAGTGATGCCGACATCGACATCCATGCACGCAGGGCGAGGATCTCAACGCCGTCGCACGATGCGAGGGTTGATAGCAGGTCATTACTGGCTTGGATCTCGTAAGTTGATCCGCCCGCAGAGGCATTCTTCAACCACTGCAGGGGAGCAACGCTCCCGCGCTGCAATGCGAGGTCCGCCAACAGGATCGCGTTCCGAGCACCGATAAGGTGAGCAATCGATTCCTCGACGTTGATTGGACGCAGCGCATTTCGTGGCGCCTTGACGTACCACACGCTTGGCTCAATCGGGTGTTCAGCTTCGACGCTGCCCATGATTGCCGCATAACCGGCAACCTGTGCTGCATGGTCAACTCGCACGGCAGCCAGACCTGACGGCACAGATCCCGCCTTCATTTCTATAACGCTGATCGATTTTAGCTGACGACGGACAATGTCTGCGCGCCCCTGCAACCCCCAACGAGGTGACAGGTAGAATGGTTCGAGATCCAAATGCTCACCATGCCACGTCGCATGCATCGCTCGTAACGCAGGAATACTGGCACGGATATGTGCCTCGACCTCCGCGGCCTGTCCACGCTTCGACAATAATGCCATGGCTAGGGGGCGCGTAGCCGCCGCTTGCCGGACGAGATCGTCGTCGCTAAGTTCGGATTCTTGTACGAGCAGATCAAACACACCGTTGATCAGCGACCCTTCCACTGTGGCGGGGATCGTCGAAAAACTGCGTAACCGACGTGCGAGGTGCGCAGTGTAACTCGTTCCCACGGCAGAAGCCGCCTCCGACACGTCGATCAAGACATCCGGCTGAAGTACCGTTAGTTTCTGCCCACCCTCCGTTTCGAGCACATTCACACCACATCCGCGCAGATATCCACATGTGGATAACCAGAGGGGATTAGGCAGATTCGGAGAGATATCCACACTGTGGATTTCGCCGTTAGTATCAGTTATTTCAACGCTCTGCGGCGATTCGCTAACGTCTGAAATCGTGCCCTGAACGACAATCTGTGAGCGCATGAGCGGCGATGATCGGGGTTAGTCTGGTTAGTCTGGTCGAAGGTCCTTGATACGCAACTGAGGAGTTGTCGTACCATTAAAAAAGTTCTCTTCGAGGGTATAGACCAGTGAAAAGGGGCGACCGTGACCACAATCGTTGAGTCGATGTCCAAGATTGAATCCAATGGCGTCGATGGCGAACCCTCGTTGCATCGCGCGGAACTTCAGGTGGTTGTTTCCAACGATCTTTACGCCCCCTGCAGCGGTGACGTTTGATGTGTGAAACACTGGGCGATGGTTCTTGTACCCGTACGGAGCGAACTTGCCTAACGCATCGAAAAAGTTAGGTGTTAGTTCATTGAGCTGAAGTTCTGCATCAATGATAATCTCTGGTTTCAGCATCTCATCCGTAAGAGATTCGGCCGCGATGTCATCGATACGGCGTTGCAATTCTGGGATTGCCTCTACATTCAGGGACAGTCCTGCAGCGTGCTTGTGTCCACCGAATTCGAGGAGGAGATCCTCGCATTGCTTCAGAGCGCCGTGGATATCGAAGTCCTTCACCGAGCGAGCCGAGCCCTTGGCAATACCATCGATCGTGGTCAGCATGATTGACGGAACGTGGTAGCGTTCCACCAAACGTGACGCAACGATACCGATTACGCCGGCGTGCCAGTGATCCGCGTGGAGGACGAGGGACCGTCCGCTCTTGACAGACAGTTGTGCCTCAGCGGCTCGTGCGGCTTCGTCAAAGGTCTGCTCGTCGATGGTTCGACGCAGACGGTTGTCGTGCTCGAGTTGCTGTGCGATGTTAAACGCCTTAAGCTCATCCGATTGGATCATCATCTCGACAGCTCGACGGGGGTCGCCAAGACGTCCGGCCGCATTGATGCGCGGGGCAAGACCGAAGATGACGCTTGCATTTGTGAGCTGACCAAGATGCAGACCGGCACAGTCGACAAGACCCTTGAAGCCAGGACGAGGGTATGCGTTGAGTAGCTCGAGTCCGTAATGACTCAGGATGCGGTTTTCGTCGGTTAGAGGCGCGATATCGGCAGCCGATGCAATGGCCACAAAATCGAGATATGCGAAGGCCAACTCGGGGTGTCCGTGACGCTCAGCAAGGGCCTGGATCAGCTTGAAGGCTACGCCGCACGCTGCTAGCCCCTTGAATGGATACGAACATCCGGGCTTGATAGGGTCGAGAATTGCAAGCGCCGCAGGAAGCTCTTCGGCAGATTGGTGATGGTCGCAAACGATCACATCGATCGAGGCCAGATTGGCTGCTTCGACCGCCTTCGATGCCGTAACACCAACATCAACGGTAACAATGACAGAAGCTCCGGCCGACTGGGCACGGTCGACCGACTGAGGCGTAAAGCCAAAGCCTTCCTCAAGGCGACTTGGGATATGATAATGAGCGTTTGCCCCGATGCTCTTCAGAAAGTGAAGCATCATCGCGGTGCTCGATGTACCGTCCACGTCGTAATCGCCGTGGATCCATACCAATTCTTGATCGGTAATGGCACGCTCGATACGATCTACTGCCGCCTCCATACCATCCATTTCCCACGGGGAATGGAGATATTCCAAGGAGGGTTCAAAGAACCGGCGGGCTGAATCGATCGTATCAATCCCACGTCCGACCAGCACGCGTGCTATCGGAGCAGGGACTCCCAGCGTAGTTACTATTTCTTGGACGGCTTGCTCATCATTACATTCCCGGCTGATCCACCGATAGTTCAACGTGTTCCTGTTAATTTGAATTTCAACTGCCGGAAAGATACAACCCCGATGGGCGACGTGTCAACTTTTCTCCACACATTTTCACAGATTCGTGGCACGTAGAGCACCAAATGTTGGTTCAGCGGGTGATGGCGACGAGCAACTCGACTACCGTGGTCGGACGCGCGAGCGTGCCAAGAGGCTCGAGCGCACCAAGACGCGTGTCAAGGCTGGCACAGCAGTATCTGCTCAGGCGATGCAGGGGGTGGTGATTTCGCCGCTCGGACCCAAGTGGCTCGTGAATTCGGGTGATGACTACTGGGTTTCGTCAGTGTCTGGTGTGGTGGATGCGCCAGAAGGAACTACGCTTGTGACGGTTGGCGACAGGGTATGGATCGAGCCCGAGGCAGAGGAGACGGAGCATGGCGACAAGGCGGCGACTATCGTTAAGGTGGACGACCGAACAACTGTTTTATCGCGCAAAGCTGCCGGTATGCAGCAACGTGAGCAGGTACTCGTGGCCAACGTCGAGCAGCTTGGCATCGTGATGGCTGCTGTGCTCCCCGGCTACAACAAGCGGCTGATGGATCGCTATCTGATTGCTGCCGATAAGGGCGATTTACGTCCGTTCATTGTGATCAATAAATGCGATTTGCTCACCGAAGAAGATCGCGAGGACATTCTCGACGACCTACGCACGTATTGGCAGCTGCTCCACATCCCGGTCATCATGGTCAGCGCTCGTTCCAACGAAGGACTCGAGGAGCTGCGCGAAGCGCTCGCCGACACATCAACGCTGCTAACCGGTCCATCGGGTGTAGGGAAGTCGTCGCTGATCAACTCACTCACGGATTCACGTCAGCGTGTGGGAGAGATTTCCACGAAGTATCTCAAAGGCAAGCATACCACCACATCGTCGCTCGTGATCCCATTACCTGCGGGAGGAATGGTCGTTGATTCTCCTGGTATCCGTGAGTTTGGCATCTTCGAGCTTGGTAGGGAAGAGCTCCCGTTCTACTTCGAGGAGTTCACCGAGTTTTCTCACGACTGTCGGTTTACGCCTTGTTCGCACACACACGAGCCCGGTTGCGCGGTCAAGCAAGCAGTTGAGGATGGGATGATCGACGAGGAGCGCTACGTCTCGTATCTGAATCTCATGCACGACATATCGTCGTGAGTTGTATCTTTGCGGCCCCACAAAAGACTGCGATGTGGAGAGGTGCGAGAGTGGTTGAATCGGGCGGTCTCGAAAACCGTTAAAGGAGCAATCCTTTCGAGGGTTCGAATCCCTCCCTCTCCGCTGCAGCATGGGCGAGTGCTGAAATTGGCAGACAGGCGGGTCTCAGAAGCCCGTGTTCGCAAGGACGTGTGGGTTCAAGTCCCACCTCGCCCACAACCCGTTGGTCGCGAAATTGACGCGACAGTGACAGAGTTCAAGAGCCGTGCTCCTCTGTCACACGAAAGCCACTGGAATTCCGTAATTTCCCGCGCTTTGGAACGCACACGCGTCTCCATGGTGTTTCAAGGTTTTCTACTCACCAGCACACGACCATACCATCATGAGTGTACCGGTAACGAACACGGCGACGATTGAACGCGTTGAAAAGCTTCGCCAGAGCAAGATTCTGCGCGAAGTGCAGGACAAGGACACGGTAGCGATGTTTGAAGATCCGCTTGAGAACGACATGGTTCTCAACATGGGTCCGCAGCACCCTGCTACACACGGCGTGCTCCGCGTGTTGCTCCGCCTTGATGGCGAAACAGTCGTGAAATGCGTCCCTGAGCTGGGATACCTTCACCGCGGTTTCGAGAAGATTGCTGAGGCCAGCACGTACCATGAATTCATCCCGCACACAGACCGGTTGGACTACATCTCTCCGATGTCGAACAACGTTGGTATCTGTCTCGCGATCGAGAAGGCGGCTGGAATTCATGTCCCTGAGCGTGCAACATGGATCCGCATGCTGGTGAGCGAGCTCGCACGTATTTCGTCGCACCTGCTCGCGATGGGCGCAACGTCGATGGACGTTGGTGCGATGACTGTGTTCCTCTGGACATTCACTGAGCGCGAAAAGCAGTACGATCTGTTCGAGCGTATCTGCGGTGCTCGTTTCACAACGAGTTTCTCTCGCATCGGCGGCGTTGCCAACGACATTCCAGACGACGTGTTGCGTGATACGCGTGCGTGGTTGAATCAATTGCCAGAGCGCATGTCGGAAGTTGAGCGCTTGGTGAATCGCAACCGCATCTTCGTCGACCGCATGGCGGGTGTTGGATTCATTCCAGCTGACAAGGCAATCGATCTTGGTTTAACGGGTTCGACACTCCGTGGATCAGGTATTCCGCGCGACCTTCGTCGCGACGAGCCGTACATGTTTTACGATCAGGTTGAATTCGACGTGATCACGCGTAACGATGGCGATTGTTATTCGCGCTACATGGTTCGCAATGCCGAGATCTGGGAATCGATGAAGATTTGCCATCAGTGTATCGATAAACTCGAGCAAATGCCACGCACACCGGTTCTTGCAGAAGATCAGCCGCAACTGGTGTTGTCGCGCAAGCAAGAGATCTACACAAAGATGGAAGAGCTGATTAACGACTTCATGTTGATCAACTTCGGTACGATGCCACCGAAGGGTGAGACGTACACAGCGATCGAATCACCGAAGGGTGAGCTTGGTTTCTTCATCGTAAGCGATGGCACCGGTCATCCTTGGAAGATGAAGATCCGCTCCCCGTCGTCATCGAACCTTCAGGCATTGAAGTTCATGGCTGAAGGTGCGATGGTTTCTGACGTTGTGGCGATTATTGGTAGCATCGACCCTGTGATGGGTGAAGCCGACAAGTAAGTCGTCCAGTGCCAAGTCCAGAGTCTATTACCCCCGAGCGTCGCGGACGTCTTGCGTCGGCACTCTGTCGACGTCAGCCGACGTTGACCGTTGTGTTCGAGAACGTGCATGATCCGCACAACGTGAGTGCAGTGATCCGCTCGTGTGATGCCGTTGGCGTTGCAGAAGCTCATGGGATCTATTACGGTCGCACGACCTTCCCCGAACTTGGAGGGAAGTCGTCTGCGAGTGCACGTAAGTGGGTCGACGTGAATCTTCACCAAACAGTCGATGAGTGCTTCTCGCACCTGCGATCGCAGGGCTTCCGCATTTTTACGACGCACATGTCCAGCGATGCTGTGTCGCTGTATGATGTTGATCTGACGCAGCCTGTTGCACTTGTGTTCGGCAACGAACACGACGGTGTTTCTGAGGAAGCACGCAATGCCGCAGATGGCAACGTGATCATCCCACAGGTTGGCATGATTCAATCACTGAACATCTCTGTTGCCTGCGCTGTATCGCTCTTCGAAGCGATGCGTCAGCGCAACGAAGCAGGGATGTATGATGCGCCACAGTACAGCGAGGTGGAGCTCGCACAGCGCATCAACGACTGGTGTTCGCGATAACGCGACGTTACTTGTAGAACACTGCGTTGCGCAGTGCGATTTGAGCAGGAGTTGCGGCTGGATCGAGCTCGATGAAGTGACGTTCTACGTTCTTGACCATAGCTGCAGTACCCTTGAGCTCGAGAACTTCACCATTGCGTCGCACCGTGATCGTCAACGGGTCGCCGATCTTCGGACTACGTAGCTTGTTCATGAGGGTCGCTCCGGTAGCTGACGAGAAGAGCTCTTCAAGGGGCGTGCCCTCCATCGATAGAAGCACATCACCACGACGCGCGCCGAGCGGATTGTTCTCATCATCCGGTTGAAGTGTTACAGTCATTTCCTTGCCCATTGCACCAAAGTTCGGCTTCAAGCCAAAGCCTGCAACAGTTGATGTTTTTTCAGGGACGTACTTCCATCCAATCATCTGAAGTATCTCTGCTGATGGAAGGGGCTCGGTACCCTTGATATGTCGATCGAGGTATTGTCGAACAGTTGGGTTGGTTACACGCTCGATGAGTGTGAACAGTGAATCGTCCTGGAACGGACGGCTAGGACCGTGATCCTGCATGAGGCGGTAGATCACGTCGCGCAGACCCATTGCGCCCGACGTGGAGTTGCGAATGACGACGTCAAGGAAGAATGCATTGACTGCTCCGTAGGTGTAGACCATCGGATACAACTGTTGTCCTTCTTCGCTGAGTACGTTGCGTGAAAACTCTGTGAACGAGAAGTCCTTCGGCAGGTTCTGCTGCGAGCGAAGATTCCTCTGCATGTCACGACGGAAGCCCTCTTCCTTCGCCGTCGAGTCGTGCACGGGTGCGAGTGTTGCGAAGTACTCCGTCGTTCCTTCATAGAGCCACAAGTGCTGCGACATCTTCGGATTGCGGAAATCAAACGCGTCGATTTCTTCGCTGTGAAGATTGAGTGGCACAAGGATGTGCAAGAACTCATGAATTGCGATATCGCCGAGACCGATCGGACGCTTGCTGAAGCCCAAGAAGTAAAACGAACTCTGACTATGCTCAAGTGCACCCATTGCCGCAGGGTTGCGCATCACCTCGAGGTTACCACGCCAGAGGTAGAACAAGAATGCATAGTCAGACACAGGCATCGATGGCAAGAACTTCGCAATTGTCTTCGTGTACTTCGCAAGCTCCTTTGCATACGTAGGTGCTACCGTATCTGTACCCGAGTGCGCACACTGAACACGCACGCGAACACCTTCCACCATGAACGACGCGGTATCGGGAAGGGAGTACAACACTGGCGAGTCGACGAGATGATCGTAGGAATCTGCCAAGTAGGTATCGAGCGTATCCGACACGCGCGCAATGTTCAGCGCCGAACCACCCCACAGGTGCTTCGGACGTCGCACATTGATCTGAAACGGCACCTTTTGCAATCCATCGATATACCCGATGATGCCACCATGATTCAAGACGAAGATGCTATCTGCCTCGAAGCTTGTGCCTGCAGGTGCAAACACACTGATGTTGCTGACAGTATCATCGAACGTGTCTTCCAACTCGTACGAGAAGAAACGCAGAGCAGACGCACGTTCAATCACGAACTGTGAGTCGAGCGATCGACGCACTGGCAGCGGACGTCGATTCGAATCGAGTGCAATGAAGTTCCGTACGATCTTCCACCACTGGTGCGATTCATACGTACCAGGAACCGTGACCGGGAACACGACTGTAGCCGTGTCTGAAGTCACACGTGGTGGCCATACCGAAATGCGAACACGATCATTGATCACGTTTGCGATGTCGACATCGATCCGATACCGGTCTGCACGTTGTGCAACAGCCGTCGTGATTTGAAGAGCAGCGATGACAAGGAGGAGTAATTTCATAGGCGTCAAAAATACGTAGGGTCGACCCTATGTGGTCGACCCTACGTATTTCCCCAACGCGATACGGTCGACCCTACGCATTACACCAACCCACGCTGTCGACCCTACGTGTTTACCCAATGCGATACGGTCGACCTGGCGCTGTCGACCCCAGGTTGTCGACCCGGCGGTGTAAAGAAAACCCCCAATTGTAATTGAAGTATGTCCGTAGATGTCATAGTAGCCATAGTATGTTGCATACAGCAGCTGCTTTCATGGTACCATGTTCCTATTCACCACACAAGGACATCGAGTATGAAGACGTTGAGCATTGTTGGCGTTGCACTTGTCATCGCATTTCAGATGACAGCTGCAGCCACCGTTGATGTATCAAATCCAAAGTGCCGTCCACCATGTTGCAGGGAAGTCAAACGTGAAGATCGTGTCGTGCGCATGTATCGATGTTGGGTAGATCGAGACATGTGCACAATCGGCTGGCTTCTCATCTGCGGGTCTGGTGCAGACGATGGTTCGCGTCCACCGGCAGGAATCTGTGGTTCTACAACCACGATGACTGATCCATATTGTAAGCAGTCGAGCCGCTATTCGAACGACATCGGTTGCGAGTTGCCACTTCCAAATCAGTGTATAACTACCGTGACAGTGCCCGACAATCTGATTCAGCTTGCTTGTCACTCGGCTTGCCTGGCAACGTGCAACGGGGCGCATCTGGGTTGCGAGGTTGTTCCAGTTATCCGGGAGAACATGCCATGAGCACGAAGCACGAAACCGTGGCTGGTATTGTAGCATCGCTAATGCTTCTTATTTGTTGCAGTACCTCCATGCGCGCGCAATATCTGTTCGATACCACGCCGGAGCTCAATCGGTATCTCTGGTATCATCAGATCGTCAACACGTTTGATTCGGCAGTGGTCACCTATGAGGTCGGTGAGTTTACGCTCCATCGTTCCAATGGTCACGAGCGCATCTTCAACCGTATTTCTCGATCGGACTTCGCATCGGGGAGTGAGGGGAAGGCACGCGCTGGATCTTCGGGACGTGGAACCGATCCTGTGCTTTCTGCTCTCGCACAAACGCGATCGTTTCTGCTACCTCTCCAGCCAAGCTCGATCTCGTTTGCACGTGTGCTCCAGGCCAGCACATGTGACGACGTAGCATCGCAACCAACGGGTGGCAGCGGGAGTGATGGACGGTTTACACCGCGCGATCAGCAATACCTTGCTGGGCGTGGAAGGATTCTTGATACCGCTGAGTTTGTACTCGAAGTTGTCGATGCATCAACAGGAGAAGTGTACGGGACGATCGATAGTGTTGGTCTGATCCCAAATCCGACAACTGATGTCGTTCAACGCTACGGTACAGAGCCTGATGCGTCGACGAGGGCCTTGGTTGCGGTTCCCACAAGGGCAGCAGGGAAGACTGTGTTCGTACGAGTATCTGTCCGTCGGTGGGGTCCGTCACCGCATGGTATGGCGCTTCGGCGCGTGCATCATGGTATCTCGCTCTCTGCACAACATGCGTATATGCCGAATGATGCATCGCAAGATCTTCCCTCGTGGTGCGATCCTACGCACGGAGAACGGCTCGACTCGCTGTATCACGAGGCAGTCGTTGGATCGATCGTTGCGCATCGGGACTCAACGGGATGTCTGCTCGTCCTGCCACATGGTGCAAACACACGTGATGCACGGCAAGAAGTCCTTGTATCCGTCATCAACACCATCCGCCAGTCTGCAGCGCAGCTGCCGAATTGTGCTGATGCATCGCGCGTCGCATGGAATTGGTACCTCTCCACGCTCGACGAGGATCCGGCATCGATGGCAAAGCCTCGGCTTGATGCAACATATCGGACAACTTCACCGCTGTCGATGCTTGTCACGCGGGCTCGTGGTGATGGGGCAACTCAGTGCGTGGTTGAGTCGTCGACGGCTGCGCCAGCAACCTATGAGCTATGGTCACTTGCCGGACAGCGGGTATGTGCTGGCACACTGCAACTGAGCGAAGGGCGAGCAACATACACGCTCGATACACCTGCGTTAGCATCAGGCGCATATCTCGCAATCCTACGTCGTGATGATAACATAGCCGTACAACAGGGGTTCGTTATTCACCAGTAAGATCAACCAGTTCACAGATGCGGGGCTGTATTCCCCACGCCTTGCATGTATGTCGAACGCGATCAGCCCAACGGTGCTGGTCGCGTTCTGGCATGTGTACCCGGACCGCGCGCAAGAGAACGTTTTTCTGGGTATGCTCGAGGGCAATGAACTCCTCGAGGTGTGCATCGTAGCCAAACGATCGCAGGACGTCACGACGTACTGTATCCGTTAACAAGTCGCCAAGGCGTTCACGAGTAATGCCATCATCAAGAAGGGCACGTGCTTCGTTGGGAACGCTCGGCGAGCGCAGTTGTTGTTGCACGTAGTGGTGGCAGCAAGGGGCGATGATCATCACAGAAGCCTGCATACGAAGTGCCAGCGCAAGTGCGTCATCGGTCGCTGTATCACATGCGTGCAGGGCAATCACAACGTCGCACGAGACTGGTTCAGCGAGTGAGCCAATGGTGCCGCACGTAAATGTTGTGTTATCCATACCGAGCTCGGATGCGGCATTCCGACAGTGCTCAATGACATGAGTATTTGTGTCGATACCGTGGAGCTCAGCAGCGATACCCTCGCGGCGAAGCAGATACACCAGTGCCAGCGACATGTAGGCTTTGCCACATCCCGCATCAACGATCGACATTGGACGCCCCTTGAGCGATGCAGCAAGAGTTCGTAGCTGCGGCATCCATTGCGCACACAAGTGGTTTACCTGACGAAACTTGTCGGCCATTGCGGCCAAGATCATTCCGTCGGCGCTTGCCAGGTCGAGGACCTGGAGAAGATGCGCATCTGCGTCAGTCGTGAGGAGAGTTACCTTGGTCCGATGGCCAACAGTAAACTGTTCCCATTCCTTTCGAGAAGGTGGCTTCCGAAGTATGGTTGACGTGCGGTTGCCAGATTTGAGCCGTTGAAGGATGACGGAATCTGACTCCGGCGTCTGGATGTGCACCTGTCCCCAGCCGTGCGAGAGTTCCAGCTCGAGGACCTTTTCAGCATCGTTGCCGTGCGCGTCGGCCGGATCGGCAAAACACTGCGTACGCGTGAACCGTTCTACATGCACATCCCACCCGTCGGCAGCGCGAGCTGCCGTAACAACGACACGTTTCCAGGGGCTGCCGATAGGTGGCTTCGAGCATGTGGCGATGAAGATCTTCGTTTCCGAAACGAGTGATGTCATGCCACGAAGATAGACAGGCAACGCCTGTCCTCCGTTGAACTATTCCTCCGTGACAACAATCGTCTGTCGCACAGTCCCAGTGTCTGTTTGCAGTTCTACAACGTACACACCCTTTGTCGGCGCGTAGGAGGTCTGATACGTCCTGCCTACAGCATCAGTCATGCGCAGCATCCTCGCATTCATGGCAGACCACTGCGTTTGATGACAATCCCATGAGCACGCACTCATAGGCGACGTTCGCGCGTTCGACGAGGAAACCGATGTCGAACGAGTTGAACGATAGAGGCCGTTATTCGTGCAATAATAGACTGGATGTTCCGGGGAAGTGCCGTGCGTAAAGAAGGATGTAATCGTAGTTCCGGATAGATCTGCTTGGATGTCATGTGAATTCCACGTTGCGCCGCCGTCAAGACTTTCAACGGCACCGCCGGGCGATACCAGCAGCATCGCACCTTCGCTTGTTTCAAGGCCACTGAAGCCCACAAAGCGGAAAGACGCGGATGTGTTAGAAGTGTGAACTGTCTGCCACGTAGCTCCGTCGTCTGTCGATCGCAGTACAACGTGATCGTCCATCTCATGCGTGAGTGACTCAGGCGTATTCGAATCCATTCCCGTGGTATCGCGTACAACGGATGTTGCTGATGCGAACAATTCACCGGTAGAACGTCGAACGACTCCAAGCATATACTGTTGCTCTGCCGGATATTCCGCACGCTTCCACGTTCGTGCAGAATCATCACTGTACAGCACACCTCCGGGCGAGAGTACGGTATGTGATTGATCGTCGGGGTCACGTAAACGCAGACCAGACACGAAACACAGAATGCGTCCAGAGGGCAGTGGCTGAATCCAGCTTACAAAGCCACGCTCCAATGTACCGGCAGAGTCGAGCAATGCGAGTACATTCATCGAGTCGCGACTGCCATCGGTGCGATACACAACAACGTTGTTGGTTCCGGCGACTATGATTGAGGAATCAGATATTCTCGCAACAGCAGTCGATGGACTGTCATGGATGACCGCAGTCATTCGCCCGTTGCGATCAAGTTTCTGCACGATGGAGCCAGGAAACAGGACTTCATGTTCTCCGACAAATGGCACACGCATACCATTGACGGTGTAATCAAGCGGCGCAAGAAAGGATGGGTAGGTGACACTTCTCTGTGGCGCATCTCGCAGCCGTACCGATCGAACGCGTCCAACCATGCGCGCGTCGGGGGCGATGAGGTCATCGCCCAGATCAAGGCACAATGGGTTTCCCGTACTATCCGTGAATCCCATAAGTACAGGCATGGTCTTATGCTCATCATCGCTAGCTGCCATCGCATTAAGCGTCATGTGTTCATGGGTGTCTGAGAACAATATCACGTTTTCACCCTGATAGTAGGTAAGCCAGCGACTTGAGAAAGCATCGACTTGAGGAGAAGCTCGCAGCATGTTCGAACTATCTGGAATGTCCCAACCAAATGGCGAGTACGGATTGAAGCGCACAATGATTAATCGTTTCTGAGATCGACTGTATTGCAGGCTTGCACGACGCGATCCTCGGCTCCCAAACGGCTCGGTGATTGAACCTCTTATGTATCTGATAGGGATTGTTCCTATACTTCGCCATCGACCGCTATCATATCTGGCATACGACGATGAACCGCTTGCAGGATCATCACGGAACAGCAACACATCTCCCTCATAGTTATCACGAATAAACACAGACTTCACGGGGATGGCAGTGTCGACACCATCAATTGAAACAAGAGTTGACTTTCGGACCCAGATGCCGTCGTGGAGTGAAGCAAAACATACGGTGTCGGGTTTTCCCTTACCGCTGAGAACCGCCAACACAGAGTCGGTGCCGACCCGTGCAAGAACGGGTTCGCTACTGAACTGATCACTGCGTAGACGCAAATCAAACTTGCGACGTTCCTTTCCGGGACAGATCATAAAGAGGTTGCGATTGCGGTCTTCAACCACAGACGCACCGGCAGTGGGTTGTCGTATCCGTGCGATGGTTGTATCACACGTGAAGTTCGCGCCGCAGTCATAGCTGTAACATATCACACGATCGTCACGGTCGGACGAGAGGATGATCCTGTCGCAGTCTATTGTGCTGTCGAACGCAGTAGAGCTTCCGATCGGACTTTCAATAAGCGTAAACCTATCGTTTGAATCGATTCTCCAAGACCGACTTCCAGAAAATCCTTGCTGTGCAATCAGTGCGAAACTGCTCCCAGCAGAGACACGATGGCTCTGATATGCAGCTGTTCCCTCTACTTCCGGAATCTTATGCAATGTCCATGTGGCAGTATCGATTCGATAAATTCCTCTACCTGCGATTCCAACGAATATGGTACCACTCTTGGGCTGTTGCACTAGAGCAGGGGTCTGAGTTGTACGAATATCCTTCGACCGTAGCACGAGTTCCACGTGGGTCTGCCCAAGCATGTTCACCGCAGCACCAACGACACACACGATACACGCCAGCGAGCGGAGCGCAAACACTGGCAGGGCAGTGATCATCACTACTCCACGTAATAAAAGAAGAAAACCAAGCACCCCCTATGTTCCTGGGCATAACATACGGAACTCTAGAGACGGTGTCAATGCAAACAGGCACTCTTCCTCTATCCTGCATGTCTGCAATCCGCGTATTTTGCGCCCCATGACATCACGACAAATTCGACAAGCGTATCTGACGTTCTTTGAGGAGCGCGGACATCGTGTTGTGCCATCGGCTCCGGTGGTACCGCACGGCGATCCGACGTTGCTGTTTACGAACGCAGGGATGAACCAATTCAAGGATGTGTTCCTCGGCATCGGCAAGCGCGATTTTACCCGCGCAGTCGATACGCAGAAGTGTATCCGTGTGAGTGGGAAGCACAACGACCTCGAAGAGGTGGGATACGATACGTATCACCACACATTCTTCGAAATGCTCGGCAACTGGAGCTTTGGCGATTACTTCAAGAAGGAAGCAATCGCATGGTCGTGGGAGTTTCTCACGTCAACGCTGAAGCTTCCGAAGGAGCGCCTCCACGCTACGGTGTATCGCACCGATGACGAGGCTTACGAAATCTGGAAGGCGTATCTGCCGGAGACACACATCCATCGCTTCGACGAGAAGGACAATTTCTGGGAGATGGGGGATACGGGGCCATGTGGACCGTGCACGGAGATTCACTTCGATCGTACGCCAGACCTCTCGGGCGGTCCGCTCGTGAATGCCGGTGTGCCAGAAGTGATTGAAATCTGGAACAACGTGTTCATCCAGTACAACCGCACGGCAACGGGTGCACTTGAGAATCTGCCATCAACGCACGTCGATACAGGCATGGGCTTCGAACGTCTGTGCGCCGTGATGCAGCAGAAGGATTCGAACTACGATACCGATGTATTCCAGCCAATCATTGCCTTCACGGAAGATCTCTGCGGACGTTCCTATCGTCCTGAGCTTGAGAATCCTGATGGCGTAGCGATGCGTGTGATCGCAGATCACATCCGTACGTTGTCGTTTGCGATTGCCGACGGTGCACATCCTGGCAATGAAGGACGTGGCTATGTGCTGCGTCGTATTCTGCGTCGTGCTGCGCGCTATGCACGCAACCTTGGTCTCACCGAGCCGGTGCTCTGGAAGCACGTTGGCATCCTGTGTGAGACGATGGGCGATGTGTTCCCTGAACTCGTTGAACGTCGTGACATCATCGAGCGCATTATTCGTGCAGAAGAAGAGTCGTTCCTCGCAACACTCGATCGAGGTTTGCAACGCTTCGACGCACTCGATACACCAAACGGTGTTGTGCGTGGTGCTGATGCATTTGAGTTGTACGACACATTTGGATTTCCACTCGATCTCACGCAATTGATTGCGCGTGAGCGTGGCCTGCAGGTTGACGAAGAAGGATACACAGCGCTGCTCCAACAGCAACGCGAGCGCTCTCGTGCAGCACGCAAGAGTCATGCACAAGAAGCACTCACTTCAACGATCGATCACGCATCGGAATTCGTTGGCTATACATCTACACAGGTAGCATCTGATGTCTTGTACGTCGATGGCACATCCGTAGTGTTGGCCAAGACGCCGTTCTATGTGGAGATGGGCGGACAGATGGGCGATACGGGTGTGATAACGGTGGGCGGACAATCCGTGCGCGTTGAGGAAGTTCGCAAGGTGGGGGATGCCATCATCCACATCTGCGAGCAGCCCCTTGACATTGCACCCGGTGATAGCGTGCTTGCCGTGGTCGACCGTGAGCGTCGCCGCGACATCGAGCGTGAGCATTCGGTAACGCACATTCTGCACGAATCGCTGCGTCGCGTTCTCGGAACGCACGTGCAGCAGTCGGGATCGCTCGTCAATCCTGAGTATTTGCGCTTCGACTTTGCGCACTTCGAACGTGTGCGTCCCGACGAGTTGCAAGCCGTTGAAGACATGGTAAATGAGAAGATTTTCGCATCAATCGACGTTGTCACAGAAGAACTGCCCATTGCGAAAGCTCGCACCGTTCCCGGTGTAAAGATGTTCTTCGGCGATAAGTACGGCGACAGTGTTCGCGTGGTGTTCATCGACGAGACCTTCTCGGTAGAGTTTTGCGGTGGAACGCACGTACGCAACACAAGTGAAATCGGAATGTTCAAGATTCTCTCCGAATCAAGTGTTGCCAGTGGCGTTCGACGTATCGAGGCGATCGCTGGACGGAGCATCCCGCAGTGGATCCACAATCGTGACCTGCAGCGTCTGGCCACGGCTGACGAAATCGCGAAGCATCTCGAGCGCATCAAGCAGCTGGAGCGTGAACTCGCATCGCTCAAGACAGGCGAATTGAAGTCGCTCATCCCGAACATCATCAATGCCGCAACAGCCGTTGGCGACATCAAGGTTGCCGTCGGGACCGTCGACGTAGCCGACAGCGATCAGCTCAAGGAGTTGGGCGACGCGCTGCGTTCGGGACTCGCCACGCATGGCATCGGACTCCTCGCTGCAGTGGTGGATGAGAAGGTCCAATTGGTCTGTGTTGTCACGGATGACCTCACTCAAACACACAGTGCAGGTAAGCTCGTTGGTGCCGTTGCAAAACTTCTCGGTGGCGGTGGTGGCGGAAAGGCGCATCTTGCGACCGCTGGCGGTCGGGAAGTTGCGAAGCTCAACGATGTGCTGGCACAATTCCCAACAATGATTCAATAATCGATCCTCCGAAGGAACACACACAATGGCAAATTCATACGAAGCAGTCGGCACGCTCCATGCAGTCATGGACACACAGCAAGTGAAGGACACCTTCAAGAAGCGCGACTTCGTGCTTGAAATGGCTGACGGAAACTATCCGCAGCACATCAAGTTTCAGGTAACACAAGATCGCTGTGCGTTGCTCGACACGATGAAGGTCGGACAGCAAGTCAAGGTCCTCTTTAACCTCCGCGGCCGTCCGTTCCAGAACCGTGAAGGTCAAACGGTGTACTACACGAATCTTGAAGCTTGGCGCATTGAAGGTGCATCAGCAGCAGCTCCTGCATCAACAGACTACAGCCAGATTTCTCCTGCACAGTCAGGTGCGAAGGACGACTTCGACGACGTTCCATTCTGATCCGATAGCGGGCATCGCAACAGAGCATCACATGTACGTCGCGTTCGAATGATTCGAACGCGACGTCTTGCGTTTGCGCCGTAACTTCGCAGGAATGGAACGAATACTTTTGATTGGATCGGGTGGACGCGAGCACGCACTCTCTGCGGCGCTTCTCCGTTCGTCATCGTGTGAGAAGCTTTGGGTTGCACCGGGAAATCCCGGCATTGCACGTGACGCTGAATGCGTCCAGCTCAACGCCTCGGACCATCTTGCGGTCGCGAAGTTCTGTCTCAAGAACAACGTCACACTTGTGGTGATTGGTCCAGAGCAACCTCTTGCTGAAGGGTTGGCCGATGCACTCCGCGAGGAGAACATCGATGTGTTTGGTCCATCACAAGCAGCCGCACAGCTAGAGGCATCGAAAGGCTTTTCGAAAGACTTCATGGCGCGGCATCACATTCCCACAGCGCCATATCGACGCTTTACCGCGGCACAGCACGCTGATGCTCGTGCGTATGCGGAAGCGCATGCACTTCCCGTTGTGATCAAGTACGACGGACTCGCAGCTGGTAAAGGGGTTGTTGTAGCAACGACGCAAAACGAAGCGCTCGACGCCATCGACATGATGTACGACGGCGTGTTTGGCGACGACGGCATCGTGATCGAAGGCTTTCTCTCTGGTCAAGAGGCCAGTGTGTTTGCAATTTGTGATGGACGCGACATGCTTACCCTTGCGCCCGCTCAAGATCATAAGCGCATCGGTGAGGGAGACACAGGAAAGAACACTGGTGGCATGGGTGCATATGCACCGGCTCCACTCGTGACAGCCTCGCATCTCGAAACGATTCGGCAGCGCATTGTGCGCCCCTTGCTTGATGGCATGCATGAAGAGGGTATTCCATTTATTGGTTGCCTCTTCTGCGGACTCATGATTGACGGCGATGACGTCAATGTTGTGGAGTTCAACGTGCGATTTGGCGATCCCGAAACGCAGGCTGTTCTGAGCGTGCTTGATGCAGATGTTGCCGCACTCTTTGCGTCTGCCGCGCGCGGCTCGCTCGACGTGTCCACTGTACGCTCGACGCATATCGGGTATGCATGCAATGTTGTGCTTGCATCCAAGGGCTATCCCGACGCATATGTCAAGGGGCTTCCCATTACAGGCATTGACCTGGCAGAAGCAAACCCTCAGGTAACCGTCTACCATGCCGGAACTGCGGAGGTTGATGGTGACCTTCGCACAAGCGGCGGACGTGTTCTAGGCGTAACGGCACATGGCGACACGTTAGCTGACGCTGTTGCGCGTGCCTATGGTGCCGTGGACAAGATTGCATTTGATGGAATGGTGTACCGCAGAGACATCGCGGCGAAGGCCCTATGAAGATTCTCGTCACTGGTGGCGCCGGATTTATCGGATCGCACGTAGCTGAGGCCTTCCTCGCAGCAGGGGAAGACGTCGTGATTGTCGACGATCTCTCGATGGGGCGACGCGAGAACGTTCCTCAGGGGGCTCGCTTTATCGAGATGGATATCACAACGGATGCATTCACGACCTTCTTGCTCGACGAGAAGTTTGATCACATCAATCATCACGCAGCACACATGGAGCTGCGGGTGAGTGTCGATAAACCTGTTCACGATGCAACCGTCAACATCCTCGGGTCAATTCGCGTCCTCGACGGAGCTCGACGTTCCGGTGTTAAGCACCTCACACTTGCATCCTCAACGGCGGTGCTCGGTGAGTTTGTACATATACCCGCAGCTGAAGACCATCCGGTGCAGCCGATCGCGCCCTATGGCGTCTCCAAGCGTGCAATGGAACTCTACGCCGAGTATGAGCGGTTAGCACATGCAATGAGTATCACCACGCTCCGATATACGAACGTGTACGGACCGCGCCAGAATCCGCATGGCGAATCCGGTGTCATCGCCATTTTTCTCGAGAAGTTTCTCGCTGGCCAGACTCCGACCATCCACGGTGATGGACTCCAAGAGCGTGATTACATCCACGTTAGTGATGTTGCACTTGCAAATCTCATTGCATTCGAACAGCGTGTGCAGGGTACCTATCACATCTGTGCGAACTCTGCTGCGAGCGTGCTTGACGTGGTTGGAAACCTCAGATCTGCGCTCGGCGGGGAATGTCCGGTCCACCACGGACCAGCCAAGGCGGGGGATCCGGCACGAACGCGGGGCTCTCATCAAGCCTACACCGAACGTACTGGATGGCGTCCTGTTGTGCCCCTTGATCAAGGAATTGCATCGACGGTTGCATGGTTTCAAGATCACCATGAAAGATCCACATGAACCTCACGCCCTTTTTTTTCACCCTCCGGAGCGTGTAACTTTGGGGGATTCGGCTCAAAACGTCTTTAACACAAGGTTGGTGAACATGCAGATGGTTGGTCGACGCACTCTTGGTGTCTTCATGGCACTTCTCGTTTCCACGCTGCTTACGGCGTGTAACATCGACGGGTTCTTTACCAAGATGCAGGATGATCCTGCATGGGTTGACCCGAACGCAGCTGCCAAAGAAGCTGCGGGCACAGCTGATGCGGGTGGACCCGGCAAGGCCGTCTATTCGCGAAAGTGTGCGACGTGTCACCAAGGAACTGGCAAGGGCGTGCCTGGCTCGTATCCTCCGCTTGTGGGCTCGGAGCTTGCCAATGGTGATCCGACGTATCCAATCCGCATTGTGCTTCACGGTTTCCGTGGCCCAATCGAACGTCAGGGTGTGGCCTACAACAATGCAATGGCAGCATGGAAGTCACTGAGTGACCAAGAGATCGCCGACGTGCTTACGTATGTACGCTCTGGCACGTTCGGTAACTCGGGAGCAGCTGTGACGGCAGACGAAGTCAAGGCCGTGCGCGAAGCAACTGCAAGCCGCGCAACACCTTACACCGAAGCTGAATTGCTTCAGTAACACAACCACGTATACAAATTCTCACTGGAGTTCTGATTCATGGACGGTTTCTTCAGCGTCTTCGATATGCTCGCGTGGTTCCCGGAGAACATCTCCACGTTCGGGCAGGAGCTTGACAATCTCTTCGCGATCATCTACTGGGTGAGCGTTGCGATCTTCTTTCTAACATTTGGGGTACTTGGGTACTTCCTCGTGAAGTATCGCTACAGCCCTGATCGTAGGGGATACAACTATCACGGAAACAATGTTGTCGAGATTACCTGGACGGTGCTCCCAACGATTTTGTTTGCGGCAATTGGTTTGTATTCGGATGACATTTGGGAACGCACGAAGTACTCAAAGCGTGTACCAACTGCTGACGTCGAGATCTTGGTTCTCGGCAAGCAATACGGCTGGGTGTTTCTCTACCCGGGCGCGGACGGTACGTTCGGTCGCAATGCACACAACGACCGCACAGCTCGTTCACTCATGAGTGCGACGAACCCATTCGGTCGTGATACAGCAGATCCTGCTGGCTTTGATGATGTGGTGACAGAGAATCAATTCGTTGTTCCTGTCAATGCCAACGTGGTGATGCGTGGTTCATCGATTGACGTGTTGCACAGCTTCTTTCTTCCACATGCGCGTGTGAAGCAGGACGTTGTTCCGGGAACGTGGATGACAATCTGGTACAACCTGTTCAAGACAGGGAAGTACGAGCTTGCATGCGCTGAGCTGTGTGGCGGTGGTCACTACGGTATGCGCGCTGAGTATGAGGTCATGAGCCGAGCCGACTACGACAAGTGGCTCGATGCACGAAATGCCGAGGTGAAAGCTGCACGGACACCTCAACCTGCACCAACTGCGACAGCAGACACATCAACTGTCGCTTCACTTCGCTAACAAATTCGACGTAGGAGTATTACCGCATGAGTACATCAACACTCCAGCACGGATCCGTCGCCGAACACGGCCATGATCACGAGCACGAGCATCACCACGATCTTCCGTGGTACCGCAAGTACGTTTTCTCAACCGATCACAAGGTGATTTCGAAGCAGTTCATGCTTTCGTCACTCTTCTTCTTGTTTGTCGGTGGAGCATTTGCGCTCTTCATTCGTTGGCAGCTGGCGTACCCGGGCCAAGCTGTACCAATCATTGGCGACATTCTCCCTGCGTCATGGGCAACAAATGGTGTTATCTCACCAGAGTTCTACGCGCAGCTCTTGACGATGCACGGTTCGATCATGATCTTCTTCGTGATCATCCCGTTTGCTGTTGGCATGTTCGGAAACTTCTGTATTCCGTTGATGATTGGCACCGACGACATGGCCTTGCCGAAACTCAACATGTGGTCGTTCTGGCTTGTGCCACCGGCTGGTCTGATCATGATGGCAGGCTTTTTCACTGACAGCGGATATGCAGCTGCTGGTTGGACGAGCTATCCACCATTGTCGGCACAAACGGCTCTGGAGAAGTTCACGATATCGGGTCAGACGCTTTGGACGATAAGCGTGTTCCTCGTCGGTTTCTCATCGATCATGGGTGCCGTGAACTACGTCGCTACCGTTCTCAACAAGCGAGCAAAGGGTATGAAGTTGTTCGACATGCCGCTTACGGTATGGGCGCTCTTCATCACTGCGATCATCATCACGCTTGGTACGCCGGTGCTTGCTGCTGGTCTTGCGATGTTGTTCATGGACAACTTCCTGCACACAAGTTTCTTCCTCCCTGACAATCTCGTAACGAACTCGACATACTTCGGTGGCGGACAGCCTATTCTGTTCCAACACGTATTCTGGTTCTATTCACACCCAGCTGTATACATCATGATCCTCCCGTTGATGGGTATCGTTTCTGATGTGATGGCAACGTTTTCTCGCAAGCCGATCTACGGCTACAAGGCCATGGTGTTTGCAATTGCTGGCATTGCGTTCCTTGGCTTCATCGTGTGGGGTCACCACATGTTCCAGTCGGGTATGAATCCGCTGCTTGGAACAACATTCATGTTGTCAACGATCGTGATTGCCGTTCCATCGTCCATCAAGGTGTTTAACTGGTTGGGCACGCTATGGCGCGGTAACATTCAGTTCTCGTCAGCGATGTTGAATGCACTTGCATTCGTATCGATGTTCATCATTGGTGGCCTTTCCGGCATTTTTATGGCATCGGCGCCTGTCGACATTTACATTCACGACACATACTTCATTGTTGCGCACATTCACTATGTGCTCTTCGGTGGATCGCTCTTCGGGATCTTCTCCGGTATCTATTACTGGTACCCAAAGATGTTCGGCAAGATGCTCAATGAAACATGGGGTCGCCGTCACTTCTTCTGGACATTTGTCACGTTCAATCTCACGTTCTTCCCGATGCACATCCTTGGCATTGGTGGTCACATGCGTCGTATCTACGATCCGAACGTCTATGACTTCCTCAAGGGGCTTGGTGGCATCAATGAAGTTGTAACGATCGGTGCGATTGCTCTTGGCTTCTCGCAGCTCATCCTTGTGGGCAACGTTCTCTGGTCGATGAAGTGGGGCAAGAAGGCTCCACGTAACCCATGGAAGGCAAACACGCTTGAGTGGGCAGCGCCGGAACATCCGGGACACGGCAATTTTGACATGGACATCACGGTGTACCGTGGTCCATACGAGTTTGGTGTAGAGGGCCGTGCAGACGATTACTGGCCACAGTGGGAGAAGGGTGCATCGGTAACTGTACATCACCGTACGATTGCGGTGACAGACGATACAAAGACGTTCGGCGCACACTAATCCAACATCACCACTGCGGGGTTGTCAGGTCGTATGTCCACTGATTCATCATCCACAGAACAGCTGTATGCACATCGCACGATTCATCGTGTAGCGATCGTGTTGTGCGTGCTGACCTTCGGACTCATTGTCTGGGGAGGCCACGTCAACACAACGCGCAGTGGTATGGCATTCCCTGACTGGCCAACGTCGAACTTGGCTCCGATGGTCACCTACACGCCATCTGAATGGTTGTGGGCAAAGGACAAGTTCTGGGAACACGGACACCGGCTATTCGCTGGGCTGGTTGGACTCGTAACAACGTTGCTTCTTGTTCTGACCATTCGCGCTACGCCACGAGCTCAGCGTCCACACGCTAGCATTGGCGTACTCATTGCTGTCGTGTTTGGCACGGTTGCCACGGCGATCCTCGGCTTTAACGACATGCCAGCAGGTATCATGGAGACATTCATGGTGGTGCTGGGGGTATTGCTGGTTTCGTTTTTGACGCTTGCACTGCGAGCAAAGGAAGACCAACGAATCGTATGGTTGTCGATAGCTGCGTTCGTTGGCGTGTGTCTGCAAGGTTCGTTCGGTGGCTACACCGTTCGGAATAACCTGCCCGACTGGACATCGACAACACATGGCGTGTTGGCGGAAATCTTCTTCATGATGGCAATCGGCATCGCGTTGCTTACGTCTGCATCGTGGCGTAGTGTTCGTGCATCATGGAACCCATCGGCAAGTCTGCAACGACTGGTTACGGCAACGTGGGCTATCACACTTGTTCAGTTTATTCTTGGCGCTCTCACGCGTCACATGGACGCATGGGGTGTGAGCATAACTTGGCCACACTGGTCTGACGAAGGTTTCTTGCCATCGCAAGAATTGTGGCAGCAGACGCAAGTGGTTGTGCACTTCCTCCATCGCACGACAGCGTACGTTGTAACGCTGTTTATTGCCGCACAAGCATTGATGTTGCGTCACGTACCAGTATCGTCTCTTCGTAAACTTGGTGGTGTTGTGGCCCTGCTCGTGATCGTTCAGATCGCACTTGGTGCAGGCATTCTGTGGACATTCCGCGGTGAGCTCGTCACAACGATGCATGTCATGATTGGCGTTGCACTGTTAGTGTCGAACTCGATCCTCATGTTCTCCATTCGTCGTGCGACGAGTTTAGCAAATGTTCCGGTTTCCGCATCCTATGCAAAGCAGGGAGGACACTGATTGTGACTACGCACGACACAGAGGCACTTCCGACAGAGCAGGTAGTAGCGACACCCTCGCTCCCGCGCCAATACTACGAGTTGACGAAGCCTGGTATAAGTCAGATGGTTGCAATGACAACACTGACAGGATACTACCTAGCTATCCCGACTGACCTTGTGTCGTATGCTACGGTCACCGATAATTGGCTTCATGCAGTAAGCACACTTGTTGGAACATTAGCGATAAGCAGTGGAAGCTGTGTTGTCAATCACATCATGGAAAAGGATGTTGATGCACGCATGAAGCGCACAGCATCACGTCCGCTTCCGGCCGGCACGATTTCAACATCGCATGCAACCATTTTTGCCGCGATTCTCTCAATTGGTGGTGCGGCACTGTTGGCAACAACCAATCTGCTCACACTTGTGCTTGCGATTGCGACGTGGCTGTTCTACGTCGTTGTCTACACGCCAATGAAGCAGCGATCATCACTTGCTGTGATTGTAGGGGGCATTCCAGGTGCGCTTCCATTTGCAGGGGGCTGGACAGCCGTACGAGGCTCGATGGATCCCACAGCGATTGCACTCTTTGCGATTCTGTTCTTCTGGCAACTCCCGCATTTCTATGCGCTTTCATGGATGTACCGTACGGACTATCGTGCAGGCGGTGTGGTCTTGCGTGCGATCTCCGATGAATCGGGAAGAACGTTAGCATGGCAGATGATTCTTACGAGCGTTCTCACGTTGGTATCGGCAGTCGTTCCAACACTTCTTGGTGCAACAGGGTATCTCTATCTTGTTGGTTCCGGATTGCTTGGAGCATGGCTCGTAGGGGAGAGCGTTCGGTTCCGCACACGCCCTGATGCTGCAGCCGCGCGACGAGTGTTACTCACGTCGTATGCTGTGTTGATGGGGATTGTGCTTCTCATGTTTCTTGACAAACAATGATCAATTACTAGGGTGGTCGAATGTCTTCAGCCTTGAATCTCTCTCACGAGCCCGTTACCAAGATTGCCAGTGGCAAGCTGTCGATGTGGGCATTTCTTGCATCAGAACTCATGTTCTTCTCGGGGTTCTTTGGTGCGTTCATCGTGCTCCGTAATTCGAATTATGAAGTCTTCAAAGCTGGTTCGGAGCAGCTGAGTTGGGTGCTTGCCCTTGTGAACACGTTCATCCTGATTGGTAGCTCGATGACGATGGCACTTGCCATTTATCACCTCGAGCGGCACAACACGAAGCTCTTCCGTGCATTCATGGGAATGACAATCCTTGGAGGCTTCGGCTTCTTGATCGTCAAGTACTTTGAGTATTCAGCGAAGTATCATCACCACTTGTTCCCAGGACAAGAGGAGCATACGATTTTCTACTCGTTCTACTTCTTGATGACGGGCTTCCACGCGATGCACGTGATTGGTGGAATGATTCCGATGGTGTACATGCTGTTCCGTTCGTATGGTAAGGGCGGATATCCATATCCAGTGAAGGTCGAGACACTTGGTCTCTACTGGCACTTTGTCGACTTGATGTGGATCTTCATCTTCCCAGCATTGTACCTCATCTTCCCATAATCAAACAACGAATCATTCCTCGGAGTATCATCTCATGAGTCACGATCACGGAAATATTTTGCCATCGTACCTCAAGGTGTTTTTCACCCTGATGGCGCTTACCCTCCTCACCGTTGCTGCTGCCAAGCTTGTCCACTTCCCAGATATCGCATTCATCCCTGGGTACGTTGTAAACATTACCGTTGGTTTGGCGATCGCTGTGGTGAAGGTAACAGCTGTGATGTACATCTTCATGCACTTGAAGTTCGACAACCCAATGCTTCGCTTCTTCGTGTATGTCCCTGTCTTCCTGTTCTTTGTGTTGGGCTTTGCGCTCAACTTCCTTGAGAAGTGGACGTACCTTCACTAAGAACAACGCAACCACGTGATTTTCCGAACTTCCTTCGCTTCGATTTGTGCATGCGCCTCGATGCTCGCGTTTGCAGCGTGCACTCCGTCGCACGACGAAGCACAGCACCAGCAGCACCAGCAGCATGAGCAGCGTGACACATTGCCTGTGTTTCGCGTTGTTGCGCCGTTTACTGCTGTTGACCAGAACGGTGTAGCATTCTCAACGAGCGCCGTGAAGGGCAAGTACTGGCTTGGGTCATTCTTCTTTACACGGTGTCAGACGGTGTGTCCTGCACTCAACCGCGTGAAGGCACAGATCCAACGCGAGTTCGGATCTAAGCTGTCGTACGTCTCGATCAGTTCTGATCCAGAATACGATACACCTGAGGTGCTTGCCGAGTATGCAAATGAGTTTGCACAGGCAGGGGGCTCGTGGTGGTTCGTACGAATGCCGAAAGACAGTATGCTACGGGTGGCATCGCAAGGGTTTGGATTGATTTCACCGGCTGAGCCAGAGATGCACTCAACGCGATTTGTGCTTGTTGACTCCAACATGCAGGTGCGCGGGTTTTATGATTCGGAAGACACTGAGGCCGTAGCGAAGCTTCGTGCTGATCTCAAAGGATTGGGACTATGACCGAGATACTTCCCGCGATTAATGCCACGCTCAATGCAACAAGCACAGTCTTGTTGCTGCTTGGCTTCAACTACATTCGAGCGAAGAAAATTGAGCAGCATCGTCGAATGATGCTGTCGGCGTTCGTGATTTCGATCATCTTCCTCGTGTGTTACCTTCTGCACAAGTGGCTGTTGTTTCAGGCGACCGGATCGTACAATACTACGTTTCAAGGCGAGGGTGTTTGGCGAACCGTGTATTTCACGATTCTCATTACCCACGTCGCGCTTGCAGCATGTGTACCCGTTCTAGCAATCATCACGATACGTCGTGGACTTGCGATGCGTGTTGATCCACATCGTCGAATTGCGAAGATTACACTGCCGATTTGGTTGTACGTATCGGTAACAGGTGTGATTGTGTACTTCATGTTGTATCACTGGTTCGCGACATCATGAGCACGAAAACACGATCAATTGTTGCACTTCTACTTGCTTTTGTGGTTCATGTGGATAAGTGTTTTGCGTGCCCTGCATGCAAGGACAGTTTCACATCTGCTGGAAGCAATGCATCGACGGGAGATGCCTATTCCTGGTCGATTTTGTTCATGTTAGGCGTTCCGATCACCATCGTTGTCACTGCGTCGATTTTCATCGCTCGACGTGTTCGACAGCATCCAAACTCTCTTACATCGTGAATGAGATGTGAGATAGGTTTCAACAGAGCAATATATTTGCAGGTCATAACACGCTAAGGGAAGCGAATGTTTTCACGCCGATTCGACATGAGGGTCAAGGTAGGCGGTGCCATCGTTGGTGCTGTAGCTGCCGTTGTATTCCTCATTGGATTTTTCGGGTTCCGCAACGACGTCGCAGACGTTGGGTACCGTCCGGAACAACCAGTGCCATTCTCACACAAGCTCCACGCTGGTGAGATGCAGATCAACTGTCAGTATTGCCACGCGGGAGCGGAGACCTCTGCGCACTCGCCTGTGCCGACATCACAGACGTGTATGAATTGCCACATGGCGGTCACACCAAAGGATGAAGTACAAGAGGCAAAGATCAAGGTCTTGAAGGATGCCTACGAAGCCAATCGTCCGATTGAGTGGGTTCGCATTCACAAGGTTCCTGACTACGCGCACTTCAACCACAGCCGTCACATCCGTGCACAGATTGACTGTCAAAGCTGTCACGGTCCGATTGAGCAAATGGGAGTCGTGTCGCAGTACAAGCCCCTTACCATGGGTTGGTGTCTCGACTGTCACCGTGCACCGGAGAAGTTCATTGTTGGTGCGCGTCCGATTTCCGGTGTGTTCACTGGCAAGATGCACGACATGAAGAATCTCTATGACAGTGCGTACATCTTTACGCCGATTCCTGCGCAAGTAGGGGAGTCGCTGCCAATCACAGAACCGCAATTCGGTTCGTACGAGACAGCCATCCCACCGGTAACAGTTGCTGGCATCCCACATCCGAAGAAGGCCGGGATTGGACCAGAGAACTGTTCAGCTTGTCACTATTGATCTGACGGAATCAGATCCACGCCAACAACGATAATCCAACAAGGTTTGCATTATGTCCGATCGTTCGCTCCACGGTTCCACGAACACAACCTGGAAGAGCATCGAAGAGCTCGCCCACGGTCCACAGGAAACAGGTGAGTTCGCTCCTGGCACAACATCAGCTTCAGTGCTTGACTCGGCGGTAAGCCGTCGTGGCTTCATGGCGCTTGTTTCTGCGTCGATGGCTCTTACGGCAGCAGCTTGCCGCAGACCAGAGCAGAAGCTCGTACCATCGGTGAAGTCGCTCCAGAATGCCACACCGGGATTGCCACTGTACTACACATCTGCCTACATGCATCGCAATGTGGCGTATGGTGCAGTGATCAAAACGCGTGAAGGTCGCCCGATCAAGGTCAAGGGCAACGAGCTTCATGCCAGCAACTGTGGTACTGCATCGTCAGAGATGCAGGCATCGTTGCTTTCGTTGTATGATCCTGATCGCATTCGCCGTCCACGCATGGGCTCCGGTCAAACATCGTACGACGCTGCAGTTCAGAAGATTGCAGACGCAGTCACGGAAGCACAAGCTGCAGGTAAGAAGGTTGCGATCGTTGTTGACGAGCACTGCTCTCCAACACTCAACCAATTGCTTTCGCAAATCACAACAGCAATGCCTTGGGTAACAGTCACGGTGATGCCGTCGATTGTTGCCGACAATGAAGCACGTGCTAACGCCGCTGTCCTTGGAATTGATGGTGTGATTGTCGCTGATCTCTCGAAGGCATCGGAAATTGTCAGCGTTGACGCTGACTTCCTTGGCACGGACAAGCTTGCGCTGCACCACACAGGTCGGTGGGCAGCTCGTCGTAAGCCAACGAAGGATAACCCAACAATGTCGCACGTGACTGTTGCCGAAGCGCAATACTCACTGACAGGGATGAATGCCGATGCACGTGTTCGTCTGCATCCTTCGCAGCTCGAAGCATTCCTCGGCGCACTCGAAGCGGAACTCGCATCAGCGTCTGCGATTGGTGGTACACTTGCGGCAGCGGCAACATCCGATACCAAGGCTGCTGCAGCGAAGGCTGCTGCACGTCTTCGCGCAGCAATGCCACGCAACGAAGCCGTTGTGATGGTGGGTGCACATTTGTCACCACGCGCACATGCAGTTGCTCTCAACATCAACGCAGCACTTGGCGCAGTCGGTGCGGGCAAGATCATTGATACTGCAAACGTTCTGCCGAACTCAAACGCAAAGGGCCAAGCACTTGCACAACTTCGCACCGACATGGAGTCGGGCGCTGTGCATGCGGTTGTATTCTGCGATGTCAATCCGGAGTACGCAGGTGACCGTGCAATGAAGACGGCGCTGGCGAAGGTGCCAATGATCGCCGCAATCAATTTGTACGAAGACGAAACAGCATCGCTTGCAAAAGTGAGCATTCCTGCTGCCCATTGGCTTGAGTCATGGGGAACAGCAGTAGCATTCGACGGAACGATCACCGTGCAACAGCCGATGATCGCTCCATTGTGTGAAGGCGTTCCATCAACACCGGACGTTCTCATTGGTCTTGCAAAGAAGATCAATCCTGCGTTCCTCGGCGAGATGACGACGTATGCTGAATTCGTAAAGGCATGGGTCGAAACGTCGATCCTGCCGATCAGTGGTGGCGCGACGTGGACGAAGGTGCTGCAAGATGGTGTTGTAAAGCCAACGTCTGCTGCTGCCGGCGCTACATCAATGAACATCACCGCTGGCGCATCTCTCCCGACGGCAACATACCCAACGGGAATGACGGTTCTTGCTGCTCCATCGCTCGCATTGTATGATGGTAAGCTTGCAAATAACGGTTGGCTGCAAGAGCTACCTGATCCTGTCACAAAGGTGACATGGGACAACGTCGCACTCATGAGTCCGAAGACGGCAGTATCGTTGAACCTTGCAAGCGATGTGTCGGCCAAGGCCATCGTCAAGGCAAACGAGCAGGTAGTTACCGTCGCTACGGCAGCAGGCACAATTGACCTGCCTGTGATGGTGCAGCCGGGCATGGCTGATAACGTCGTCGTGACGCAACTCGGATACGGTCGTACGTCGACAGGTACTGTGTGTGATGGAGTTGGTTCGAACGCCTATGCACTCAACGCTATGTCGTATGCAGCTGCGAGCTCGCTTACGGTGAAGGCTGGAGAACGCCATCGCATTGCAACAACACAGCAGCATCACACGCTCACAGACGGACATGGCGAGCGCCCTGTTGCGAAGTACATGACACTCGGTGATGTTGCCAAGGGCGACTTCAGCGTGGTTAGCGAACACTTCAATGCACAAGGACCAGATGGTAAGCCACTTGCGCATGGCGAAAAGGGTGAGGGCAAGTTCCTTACTCCACTCTCGGCAACAAGTGACTACAAGTACAAGGGCCACCGCTGGGGCATGGTGATTGACATGAGTCAGTGCACAGGGTGCTCATCATGCGTTGTTGCATGCCAAAGCGAAAACAACATTCCAGTAGTCGGCAAGGAAGAGGTCCTTCTTGGTCGCGAGATGCACTGGATTCGTCTTGACCGTTACTACACCGGCGACGACATGGACGCACCGGGCGCAGTTGTCGAGCCAATGTTGTGTCAGCACTGCGAAAACGCACCATGTGAAAACGTCTGTCCGGTTGCTGCTACAACGCACTCACCGGAAGGCCTCAACGAAATGACGTACAATCGTTGTGTTGGTACTCGCTACTGCCTCAACAACTGTCCGTACAAGGTTCGCCGCTTCAACTTCCTCAATTACGCCAAGGCAGATCAGCGCCAGCCGTCGGATCTTGTCTTCAACCCAGAAGTAACTAATCGCTTCCGCGGTGTGATGGAGAAGTGCACATTCTGCGTCCAACGTCTGCACGAAGCAAAGTGGCATGCACGCGATAACGGTCGCTCACGTGTCCTTGATGGCGAGGCCGTAACAGCATGTCAAGAGGCATGTCCAGCCGGTGCAATCATCTTCGGTGACATGAACGATCCGAAGAGCCGTGTTTCGATGACGCAGAAGGATGACCGTGGATTCCGCGTATTGTCGGATATCAACGTACGTCCATCGGTTACCTACCTAGCGAAGGTCGTCAACGCTCCGGCAACGGAGAAGGCTACTGGCGCTTCGCACTAATAACGATCGAATACGAAACGAATTCATTGACGGGAACACAACATGACGGTGGTCCAAGAACAACAACGATTGCAGAATTCCTCGCACGAGGAACCAGTTCGCGAGGAACTCGTACTGGGCAATCCATCGCTGCGTGACGTAACTGCACGAATCGCCAGCATCGTCGAATCGAAGATCACGCCGAAGTACCTCGCGACGCTTACCGTCACTGGTGGTATGGCAGGGCTTGGCTTGTTCGCGCTCTACTACACCATCGTGACTGGTATCGGTGTATGGGGCTTGAATAACCCAATCGGTTGGGGATGGGACATCACCAACTTCGTGTTCTGGATCGGTATCGGTCACGCCGGTACATTGATTTCGGCGATCCTGTTCCTGTTCCGTCAAAAGTGGCGTACAGCGATCAACCGCTCAGCAGAGGCGATGACGATTTTTGCTGTGATATGTGCCTTGACCATGGTGTTGAGTCATACGGGTCGTCCGTGGCTCTTCTACTGGCTCTTGCCGTATCCGAATCAGATGCAAATGTGGATCAACTTCCGTTCTCCACTGGCGTGGGACGTGTTCGCTGTGAATACCTACTTCACAGTTTCTGCCTTGTTCTGGTTCGTTGGTTTGATCCCGGATCTTGCAACGCTCCGCAACTATGTCAAGAGCAACGTCGCGAAGAAAGTCTACGGATTCCTCTCGCTTGGTTGGACCGGTTCGACGCGCCATTGGCATCACTATGAAATTGCATACATGATTCTCGCCGGTATCTCGACACCACTCGTGTTGTCGGTACACTCGGTGGTTTCGTTCGACTTTACCGTTGGTATCCTTCCGGGTTGGCACACAACGATCTTCCCTCCGTACTTCGTTGCTGGCGCTATCTTTTCGGGCTTTGCGATGGTGATGACGCTTCTCGTGATCACGCGGGAAATTCTTGATCTCAAGCAGTTCATTACGATGAAGCACCTTGAGAACATGAACAAGATCATGCTCGCAACGGGTATGATGGTTGGTTACGCCTACGCAATGGAAATGTTCATCGCGTGGTACTCTGGTAGCGATTGGGAACGCTGGATCTTCATCAACCGTGCCATGGGCGATTACGCATGGGCATATTGGACGATGGTCCTGTGCAACGTGATCTCGCCGCAGGTGTACTGGTTCAAGAAGCTGCGTCGCAACCTCCCGTTGATGTTTGTGATTTCGATCTTCATCAACATCGGTATGTGGTTTGAGCGCTTCACGATCATTGCCACAACACTTCACCACGACTTCTTGCCGGCATCATGGGGTTACTACTCGCCAACATGGGTCGAGATCTCGATCTTCATTGGTACGTTCGGCATTTTCCTCTCGCTTTTCCTGCTCTTCGCAAAGTTCGTACCGGTTATCGCGATCGCCGAAATCAAGAGCATTATGCCTGGTGCACAACCGAAGCATCATCATGGTGACCATCACCATGCAGACGCATCTGCGCACTAATCTTTCCCCTTCGAACACACGATTCAGGTTGGTCACGTTATGAGCACAACACCAGTCGGCGTCATTGGCGAGTTCACAAATGTGGAAGCTGCTGTGCATGCTGCAGAGACGCTTCGCGATGCTGGATTCCGCAATTGGGATATTCACACTCCATATCCAGTCCACGGACTTGATAAGGCGATGGGTATCAAGCGCTCGATTCTCACCTACATCTCGTTTGCGGGATTGGTAGGGGGCTTCACATCAGCGCTTGGCTTGCAGTATTGGACCGGCGCAATTGACTACCGGTTGAATATCGGTGGCAAGGGCTTCTTTGATTGGCAATTCTCGGTGCCAATTGACTTCGAGCTGTCAATTCTTGGAACGGCGCTGTTGACGGTCATCGGCCTCTTCCACTTGTGTCGTATGCCGACATGGTACAACCGCTACCAGCACGACGAATCGTTCATGAAGGCGACTGACGACACATTTGTTGTGACGATCGATTCAGATGACGATCGCTTCTCAGCAGAGGGAACACCAGAGATGCTACAGCGTCTTGGCGCTTCTCATGTACACCTTGTACACGCTACGGCGGAATGATCACGAACAACAACAGCGAATACGCATGAACGCACGCAACATCTTTTTGATTTTGATCGGACTGGCAGTGGCAGTGTTTGTCGCAATGGTCCTCTCCGGTAAGATCATGTGGTTCTCAACAGAGCCACCAGTTGAAATTCAGTCTAACATGGACCACCAGTTTAAGGCGATTCCACAATCGGGGAATACGTTCTTCAGTGATCGCAAGAGCCTGCGTGAGCCTATCGAAGGTACGGTTGCCCGTGGCGCGGAGCCGTATACGTTGGGTGTTGGCGATATCGATATTGCTGAAACAGCAAATGTCGACCCGAACTTGCCAGATACGGAGTTCGTCCTTGCACGTGGTCAGAACCGTTTCAACACGTTCTGCTCGCCGTGTCACTACTACGACGGTAACAGTGAAAAGTCGCAGATGACGAAGCGCCGCTGGGAGAACATCCCAAGCTTGATGGCAGATCAAGCTAAGGGCTACTCGAATGCGCGCCTTTTCCACATCATCAGCGCCGGACAGGGTCTGATGCCGAGTTATGCCGATAAGATGAATGCTACCGACCGCTGGGCTGTTGTTCGATATGTGCGCCACCTGCAAGGCATCACAGGAACAGCATCCGCAGCACCAACGACTCAAGCTCAGTAATCAGCGCCCAGGAGAAACATCACAATGTCAAATGTCTCACTCGGTTCAACCCCGCTTATTGGGAAGATGAACAAGATTGGTACCGCGCTTGCAGCTGTTGGTGCGCTTGGTCTTGCAGCAGTGTTCGCACTCAACGGTCAAGAACGCTTCTTCGCTGATTACTTGCTCGGATTCTGGTTCTTCGCGGGTATTAGTGTTACGATGGTGTTCTTCTCTGCACTGCAGTTTCTTGCACGTGCGGGCTGGAGCTCTGCGATCCGTCGTATTGCTGAGAACTTCACAGGCATGGTGCCATTCCTCATCGTAGGCATCATCCCGATCATCTTCAACCTACTGTCGCATCACTCGATTTACGAGTGGTCGCATGAATCAGCAGCGTCTGACCCGATCATCCAAAAGAAGGCCGCGTACCTCAACACAACTGCATTTATGATCCGCATGGCTGTCTATGCCATCTTCTGGATTTGGATGCACCGCTTTGTGGTAGGGAACTCACTCAAGCAAGATGCGTCTGGCTCAGACATCACACCGACGCGGAAGAACTGGAAGCGCGCTGCACCGTGGGTGCTTGTGTATGCATTGAGCATCACGTTTGCCTCGTTTGACCTTCTGATGTCGCTCGAACCGCACTGGTTCTCGACAATCTGGGGCGTTTATACATTCGCCGGACACTTTGTTGGCGCGTTGGCAATTGTGACGATCATGACCGTAGCGCTCTACAATAACGGACACCTCCGTGAGTACATTACACCTGAGCACTTCCATGACCTCGGCAAGTTGATGTTCGCGTTCTCGGTGTTCTGGACGTACATCGCATTCTCGCAGTACTTCATCATTTGGTACGCGAACCTTCCGGAAGAGACGATCTACTTCGCAACACGCAACATGTACGGCTGGGAACACTTCGGAGTAGCCCTTGTGATCCTCCACTTCGTTGTGCCATTCATGGTTCTCCTGCGTCAGGATGTAAAGCGTAAGACACGTGTCCTCGTTGCAGCAGCGGCGATCATCCTGTTGTCGCACTTCCTTGACTTGGCGTACATCATCATGCCAGCCGTCAGTAAGCATGCTATTCCTGATGCACACGGACATGTGGTCTTTGGTTGGCAGGAATTCACAGGCTGGTTGTTCTTTGCTGGCATCTTCATGGTCGTTGCTGCTCGCCAGTATGCCAAGAACAACGCTGTAGCCATCAACGATCCGCTGATCCACGAAGCCGTTGAATACACCAGCTAAGCGACAAACACAACGAAATTCACAGAGCCCCTTGCCGAATACGCAAGGGGCTCTTTCGTTTGGAACAACCGTGCTATTTTTGCTGTTCACATCGACACTTCCAATTACTTTTCATAGCCTTCCATGAACCAGCACTCGTTTGATCTTGTCGTTATCGGCTCAGGCCCTGGCGGATATGTCGCAGCGATTCGCGCATCGCAACTCGGACTCAAGGTTGCCTGCATTGAGCGTGACCGTCTCGGGGGCGTATGTCTCAACTGGGGATGTATCCCATCGAAGTCACTCCTGAAGAATGCCGAATACATGAACTTCCTCAAGCATGCGGAAGAGTTTGGTTTTGGACTCAAGGATATTGACGTTGACTTCCCGAAGGTGATCTCACGCTCGCGTGGCGTAGCCGACCGTATGAGCAATGGAGTTGCGTTCTTGTTCAAGAAGTACAAGGTCACGCAGATCAAGGGATGGGGATCGATCAAGAATCCGACAACCGTTGAAGTGAAGGACGAAAATGGTACGGTGACCGACGTGGTTGCTGCAAAGACAATCATGATCGCAACCGGTGCACGTCCGCGTCAGATCCCGGGTATCGAAGTTGATCGCGAGTATATCCTCACATCGACAGAGGCAATGCTTCAACAGAAGACGCCGAAGTCGATGATCGTCATGGGCGCAGGAGCCATTGGCATTGAGTTCGCATTCTTCTACAAGTCGTTCGGTTCCGAGGTAACGGTCATCGAAATGATGGACCGTATTCTTCCAGTTGAAGACGAAGATGTTTCAAAGGAGCTTCGCAAAACGTTTGAACGTGATGGCATGAAGATCCTAACCGAGGCCAAGGTTCTCTCAGCTAAGAAGAAGGGCAAGGGCGTCGAAGTCATTATCGAGAAGAAGGACGGCACGAAGGAAACGCTCACAGCAGATCTTGCATTGAACGCGATTGGCGTGCAGGGCAACATCGAGAATATCGGTCTCGAAAACGCAGGCATCCAGATGGAGCGTGGCTGGATCAAGGTTGACAAGTTCTGCCGCACAAGTGTCCCGACGATTTACGCCATCGGTGACGTCGCTGGTGCACCTTGGCTTGCGCACAAGGCATCTGCAGAGGGTATCGTTGCAGCCGAGCACATCGCTGGACACCACACAGATGGTGTTGATTACTCGAACATCCCGGGCTGCACATACTGTCAGCCACAAGTCGCAAGCATTGGTCTTACGGAGAAGAAGGCCAAAGAAGCCGGTCACGAAGTCAAGGTTGGCAAGTTCCCATTTACAGCGAATGGCAAGGCCCACGGTATTGGCAAGGCGCAAGGCTTTGTCAAGCTCGTGTTTGATGCAAAGTATGGTGAGCTCCTTGGTGCACACATGATTGGCCCTGACGTCACGGAAATGATCGGTGAGTTGGGCATCGCGCGCACCCTTGGTGCGACGGGACAAGCCATCTTCAAGACGGTGCACGCACACCCAACACTGAGCGAAGCGATCATGGAGTCAGCCGCACTTGCATATGACGAGTGCGTGAACTTCTAATCGATGATCGTTCAGGACTGGGGTACAATTGATTTTCACGACGCATGGCGTCGGCAGCGTGAGCTTGCCGACGCCGTGTTGCGTTTAGACCATCCTGATACGCTTGTATTCTGCGAGCACCAGCCTGTAATCACGCTAGGGCGAACCACGCAGGAGGGGAGTCTTCTTGCGAGTACAGAGTTACTTTCACAGCAAGGTATTGACGTTGTTGCAATCAACCGAGGCGGTGAAGCCACGGTGCATAATCCTGGGCAACTCGTTGGCTATCCCATCTTCAACCTAACACGGTCGAGACAAGATCTTCATTGGTTCCTGCGACTTCTCGAACAAGCTGTGATTGATACGCTAGCGCATGCAGGCGTCGCCTCGCAGCGCGTCGATGGGCTCACAGGGGTCTGGATTGGTGAATCGCGGAAGATCTGCGCTATCGGCATTCATTGCAGTCGGTGGATCACATCACACGGCTTCGCTCTGAACGTCACAAATGACCTTTCGTTGTTTGACGCCATTATACCGTGCGGCATCCGCGAGCGGGGAGTTACGTCCCTCGCCAACGAGATTTCCGACGTTCCCTCGATGCAGTGGATCAAGGATCAGATTGCAGAGATTCTTCGAACCCGCCTTGAACAAGAAGCTTCGATGAGCTGTCCAACTGATTGAAATATATGCCACTTGGCGAATCGTCTGTTGTCGCAGTTTCGCCGTATGTAGGCGCTGCAAGCCCCATACCAAGGGCCTTTGCGAGGATTTAAGCTCTTCTAGACGGTGTGGATAAGGCTGTGGATAACGCTAAGGTCGTGCTAATCAGCGGGGTTACAGCGACACGGCAAAAAAGGGTTTGACACATGTAGGTGAGAGGCGTAGTTTTGTATCACCAACAAGCGGGAATAGCTCAGTTGGTAGAGCACAACCTTGCCAAGGTTGGGGTCGCGAGTTCGAGTCTCGTTTCCCGCTCGACGACGCGAGTCGTCACTTCCTCTTTATGCTGCATGCCTTGCCATCTCATTCCCCCCTGATGGCGAGGCATTTTTTTTTGCGGTAACTTTTCATCCGCAGTGCATACAATACCTACAGCACTCAGCGTCTGTACAACAGTCACGCTATTGACCTTCCCATCTATGCTCGGCTATCGCATGCCAAAGACCAAGGTTTCTCGTTGGGGTATCGTCGCACTGTTCGTTGTGATTGGCGGACTCTCAAGTTTCGCTCGAATCCCGAACGGCGTTCAGGTACGTGAGCGCACACCGATCGCGGTTGCGTTTCGCTATGTCCCGGTCGTACGATCATGGGACACGGTACTCACCTCCAGCGGAACGCGGGCCATCGCGCCATCGATTGATGGGGCCACCGTGCGTATTTCGTCGACAGGCACAAGCGTGCAGTGGGTTGTTGATCTCGATCTCATCGTCCCAAGTCCGAACGCCTTCCAGGTCGATCGCGCATCAGTAGCACAGACGGATTTGAAGGGGGCCCCCCCCTTCGAGGTGCAGTTTCGCGACCCAATGCTCTGGCGGACGTCGGAGCCCCTTCTTGATGGACAGTGGTCGATACGGTATCTCGGCATTGCTGGTGATCGCCATCTCGCACGGATATCGATCGTTGTAGCATCGCGATCAAGCAATGGCGTGACGACCCTGACAACGTCTGCTGACGTGCGCGTGCTTCTTCACGGTGGTGGGCAGATGAGCTCAAGTGCACGCCCATCACAGCTTGATGTGCTCAATCCACGAGCCCCTTGGACGGTGCCGTCACTGGCGACACGAGTCAAGATTGATGAGCGAGTGCAGTCGAATGAGTTTACAGACCTCTATCGCATGGGCATCGATCGAGAGGGATTCTACCGTCTTACCGCAGATCAGCTTCGTCAAGCTGGGCTGCCAACGGATGCAGCTGCAGCATCGACAATCAAGGTGTATGGTCGCGGCGGGATGGAGCTACCGGAACACGTTGACTCGTCGCGCGGCAACACGCTGCGTGAGCAACCGATTATCGTTCGCTCCAATTCAGATGGTTCAATTCGCGAGGTCGTGTTCTATGCCCAAGGAACCACGGGTTGGAATCAGACAACAACAGGCATTCGCCATTACATTCATCACTATGCTCGCGAAGCAGCCTACTATCTGGCTGTGGGTGGACAGCCTGGACTGCGTGCATATGCGCGTCCATCGGCACCGGGACCAGCAACTGTGACGCCGTCGGTCGTGACGGGATCCGTTGCAATTGAAGATGAACTTCAAAGTCCGTACGCATCAGGATCTGGTCGCCGCTGGTATGGACGGTCAATTGAAACCGTTGGATCGAGCATCTACCAGACGGTACTGCCAGGCTTGGTTCGTAATGGTACTGTAAACTACAACTTCGTTGTGGCGCATCGCTCCACAGCTCCCGGCACGGTAACGATTTCAGAGAACAGTGTTGCGATGGGGCAAACAACGATCCGTGCCGTTCCAAAGTACATGGATGCGTTTACAGCCGTAGGCAAGGCATCGATCAATGCGCAGCAGATTGCTGCAGACGGACGAAGCGTGGTGCGATTCTCGTATGCAAGTTCTGATCGTGCTGCCTCAGGAATGCTCGACTGGCTGGAGATTCACTATCCTCGACAACTACAGGCAGACGGTGGCGTGTTCCAGTTCTGGACTGTACCTGGTCGTGGAACGCATGAGTACGCTGTTAATGGGTTCGGTGCGGATATTCTTGGGGTGGATGCCACAGACCCTTCACGTCCCGTGTTCATTGAGAATATCTCAACAACGGGTGGGGTGTTCGCACTTCGCGAATCATGTGATTCGGTAGCACGCCGACGCTACTTCCTGTCGTCGACAACATTGCAGACGACGTTGACAAAGATCGGCTTCCCACGCCTTCGTGCCGAACCACGCGCAGCAGATCTGATCATCATCACCCATCCATCGTTGCGTGAGTCGGCGCAGCGCTATGCGGAGTATCGTACATCGCGTCGTGAAGTAACGGCCAGGGTTGTGACCACGGAAGAGATCTATACCGAGTTCTCCTACGGAATGATGGATCCAACCGCGATACGAGACTTCATCGCGATGGCATTTGACACCTGGACACCACGTCCAGCGGCGATCCTATTGTGGGGAGACGGCCACTTCGATTACAAGAATCTGGCGTCAACGCAGCAAAATCTCGTTCCACCGTACGAGAGTCTTGATCCCGATGCCGAAGACTACGGACTGACAACCTATACAACCGACGATTTCTTTGTGCGGGTCAATGGGAATGATCGACAGCAGGACCTCGCACTAGGGCGCATCCCTGTCACAAGTAACGCGATGGGGGACCGTATGCATGCCAAGATCAAGGCGTACGAGACTTCTGCGTCGAGAGATGATTGGCGCACACGTGTTACCTTCATTGCCGATGATGGACAGCAGGGCGACGGACTCTCTGATGGTGCAATGCACCTCATTCAAAATGAGACGCTTGCAAAGTCGTATGTCCCTAAAGAGTTTCAAGCACGCAAACTCTATCTCGTCGAGTACCCAACAGAAAATGTCGCTCGCGGACGGCGCAAGCCAGCTGTAACCGAGGACATGGTTTCGACTATCAATACATCTGGATCGCTAATCCTTAACTGGATTGGACACGGCAATCCACGTGTGTGGGCACATGAACAGATCTTTGTGCGCGAAACAACACCACAAATGATGACGAATGCGACCAAGCCATTCTTTCTTACAGCGGCTACATGTGACTTCGCGCGTTGGGATATGGCAGACATGCAGTCGGGTGCTGAAGAGCTACTCCTCATGGAAAACGGTGGAGCTATCGGCGTGTTCTCGGCAGCGCGCGTTGTATTCTCACTCTCGAATGCCGCATTGAATGAGGAGTTCTACTCTGACTTGTTCACACGCGATGAACAAGGACGCTACCCGACGCTCGGACAAAGCATGTATCGCGTCAAGCAGCGATTCAAATCAAACAACGATGAAAAGTTTCACTTGCTCTGTGATCCAACCATGCGTCTGTTGGTGCCCGAAGAGCATGTGAAATTCACGTCGATTAACGGTGTCGCACTTAGCGACACGATGCAACCAGTGACTATCGCAGCATTGAGCACCGTCACGGTAGAAGGCACAATCACACGTGCGCGCGATAAGCAGAATGATGACACGTTCAACGGAAACATTGCTGTGTCGCTCCTTGATGGAAGTCGGACGATTACTGTTGTTGACAGTGACGTCCATCAGACGGTAAATACCTTTACCAAGCCGGGTCCGGCTCTGTGTCGGGGATCGTTCGTTGTTCGAGATGGAAGGTTCACGGCAACATTTGTGGTGCCGAAGGACATCTCGTTCTCTGCTCAACGTGCCGGACTCTATGGGTACGCCGCGAGTGATGATGACCGTTACGCGATGGGCGTCACTGACAATGTTACCGTCGATGGTGTGACAACAGTCCTAGATCCGGAGTCAGCCGGACCTGACATGCAGATCTATCTCGACTCACGGAACTTCCTTCCAGGAAGTATCGTGCGCAAGAATCCGATTCTCATCGTTGATCTTGAGGATGCCACAGGAATTAATACGACTGGCGTCGGCATTGGTCACGACATCGAAGCGACGTTCGATCGTGACACGCGCACGGAAGTCCTCACACCATTCTTTGCAACCTCACTCACCAATAGTAGAGCAGGTAGTGTGCAGAAGCAGATCTTTGGTCTTGCCGATGGACTGCATACCGTAACAGTGCGTGCGTGGGATGTGCTGAACAATGTCAGCTGGGCACAGACGAGCTTCCGTATAACCTCATCGACACCATCGATTGCGACTGGGGGATTAACTAATTATCCAAATCCGTTCTCGACACGGACTACAATACGGTTCGTCCACGCGAGTCAACTTCCGTTCAATGCAGACGTGTTGATCTACGATATGGAAGGACGTCTCGTGCGTGAGCAGTCCATGCGCATCGCTGACATGCAAACGGCCGATGTAGATTGGGATGGGCGCGACGGCAACGGGGTGCCCCTTCCAACGGGGGCGTATCAAGCAGTTGTCCGACTTACGTCAGATCAGGGAGCAACCAGCTTCGCCGGTGGGAAACTTACCCTCATTCGCTAACTTTGTGCTTCATTGCGAGCTAAGGAGAGACCATGACGCTACTCCGCACCTGCGGAATTCTCGTGTGCACTGCACTTTTGTCTGTGACCTCAATGTACGGTCAGGCAGGGGGCGCTGCAGTTCCATTTCTGTTGATAAGCCCTGATGCGCGCGCGAGCGGCATGGGCGACATCGGCACGGCGATAGCCGACGACATCAATGCCGTCTTCTGGAACCCGGGAGGTCTGGCGTTTATGAGCGAGTCCAATCAGGTAGCACTGAGCTACTCGAAGTGGCTGCCGCAATTCAACGCTGATTTGTTCTACTCGTACGGCACATACGGGACGTATGTCGACGCGATCGGTGGCACTCTTGCAGGAACGTTCATTTTCATGAACCTGGGTGAATTCACCAAGACGAATGAAAATGGTCAAGCGCTTGGCAAGTTCCGTTCGAATGAGTTCTGCCTTGGGATCTCCTACGGCACAGAGATCGCTCCTGATCTCGGTGCTGGCGTTCAAGTCAAGTATATCCAGTCGAACCTAGCCCCGGCAAGCGTTGGGGGATCTGGTGCTGGTACGGGTGTATCAGCAGCCTTCGACCTTGGCTTCCTTTGGACACCATCGAAACTGTCGATGTTCGGTGCAAACCTGGACAACACACTTCGTCTTGGCGTTAACCTCCAGAACGTAGGTCCGAAGATGACCTACGACAAGGAGTCAGATCCGCTTCCAACAAACCTGCGCCTTGGTGCTGCTGTGAAGCTCGTCGAAGACGAGTTCAATGATCTCACGATCACGGCAGACTTCATGAAGCTTCTCGTAAAGCGTGACTCACTCAGCTCGGATCCAATTCCAAAGTCATTCGTCACAGCGTGGGGTCGCGGCGGAATTGAAACAGGCGTGGGTATGGAGTATATCTATGATCGCATTGTAGCACTCCGCGGTGGTTACTTCACCGAACCTGCAGCTGCGGGAGCCCGTGAGTATTTCACACTCGGCGCAGGCGTGCGCTACGACGTCTTCAAGCTCGACTTCAGCTACTACATCACTGTTGAGCAGAATCATCCGCTCGGTAACACACTGCGATTCTCATTGCTGGTTGACTGGGGCGGAAACACGAACAGCTAACGCGTCGATAGACGTCGACACGAACACCGATTACACACAACGGCGATCTCAGTTCTGGGGTCGCCGTTGTCGTTTCCGGATGTACCACACAGTGGCCGCTACAACGAGCAGTCCTGTAACGACCCAGCCGTACACTGACAGCCATTGATCAATCGTGCGCCAATTCTCACCAACAGCGGATCCTGCATAAATCAGAATCGCATTCCACACCGCAGCGCTTACGGCGCTGAGGAGTACCGTGCGTGGGAAGGGTTGACGCGTAATGCCTGCCACAAACGAGACAACTGCACGTGTGCCTGCTAAAAAGCGGTTCCCTAGGACAATTAGACCGTGATACTTCGCGAACCAGGTTTCGACCCGCGCAATGAGCGCTGGAGTAATGAACGGAACCCATGGCGACTCGACGATCGCCTCACCATAGCGTGCTCCAAGAGCATATGCTGCCGCAAAACCGAGCACCGATCCACCGGTAGCTGCGATCAACGTTGGAACAAATCCAACAACCCCTGTACCCACGAGTGTGCCCAGTACAACCAACACAACATCACTGGGGCTCGGTGGGACGAGATTCTCAATGAAGGCAAATGCAAATGCCATTGCAAGGATGCCAGCAGCTGGTAGTTGCTCAAGAACTGCAATAATTGGTTCGATCATACGCGATTGACCCTGTGATATTCTCAACCTACGACAAACCCGTCGTAATTTGCGATCTCTCTAATCTGAGGATTCCATGAAAGCATTCGCCAACGAAGTATACCTTGATTTCACCAAGCCGGCCATCGCCGCCAAGCAACGTGCTGCAGTAGACGCTGTACGAAAGAAGTTCGGCAAAGAGTATCCGAACATTATCGGCGGTAAGAAGGTCACGACAAAGGCAAAGACAACGAGCATCAATCCATCAGCCACGTCTGAGACGATTGGTGTCTTCCAAAAGTCTGGCGCTAACGATGCAGAAAAGGCAATGCAGGCTGCGCTCAAGACGTTCGAATCTTGGAAGCAAGTGCCAATGAAGAAGCGCGCAGCTGTGCTCTTCAAAGCAGCGAACATCATGCGCCGTCGTCGACTTGAGATCAATGCATGGATGATCAGCGAAGTAGGGAAGAACTATCTCGAAGCTGATGCAGACACGTGCGAAGCAATCGACTTCCTTGAGTTTTATGGACGTGATGCGCTTCGTCTCGCGGGTCCACAACCGATCGTGCCTCAACCGGGCGAAAAGAACGAACTCGTCTACATCCCACTTGGTGTTGGTGTGGTTATTCCACCATGGAATTTCCCATTTGCCATCCTTGCTGGTATGTCATCGGCTGCAATCGTTGCAGGAAACACGGTTGTCCTTAAGCCGTCGAGCGACTCACCAATGATGGGGTGGTTGTTCACGGAGATCATGAAGGAGGCAGGTCTGCCTGCAGGTGTGCTGAACTTCCTCGTGGCATCAGGTGCAGAGGCTGGCGACTACCTTGTTGGACATCCAAAGACGCGCTTCATCTCCTTTACAGGCTCGATGCAGGTTGGCTTGCACGTCAACGAACTCGCAGCAAAGACTGCACCTGGGCAGATCTGGATCAAGCGTGTTGTTGCCGAGATGGGTGGCAAGGATGCGATCGTTGTCGATGCAGAATGCAACGTTGATGAGGCAGTCGCAGGCGTTGTAGCTGCTGCGTTCGGATTCCAAGGACAAAAGTGCTCGGCATGTTCGCGCGCGATCGTCGATGCGAAGGTCTACGATGAGTTCGTCGCGAAGCTCAAGGTTGAAGTTGATAAGATTACGATCGGTGATGCAAAGGACGACGTTCGCATGGGTCCTGTCGTGAGTGCTCGAGCAGAGAAGACGATTTTGGACTACATCGCAATTGGTTCAAAAGAAGGCAAGCTCATCGCAGGGGGCAAGAAGGTCGCCGGACTGAAGGGCTATTACATCGAACCAACCGTGATCGTCAACGTGAAGCCAACGGCCCGCATCATGCAGGAAGAGATTTTTGGTCCTGTTCTCGCTGTGTGTAAGTCGAAAAACTTCGATGATGCACTAGCGATTGCAAACAACACGATCTACGGTTTGACAGGCGCAGTCTACACGAACAACAAAAAGAAGCTAGCCAAGGCACGGGAAGAGTTCCATTGCGGCAACCTCTACCTTAACCGTAAATGCACTGGCGCGATGGTCGGTGGACACCCGTTCGGTGGATTTAACATGAGCGGTACAGATTCAAAGGCGGGTGGGCATGACTACCTGTTACTGTTCATGCAAGCAAAGTCAATTGCAACGAAGGTCCGATGATTCGCAGTCGTCTCTGCGCACATGTTGCGCTCGCAATTGTAGTCGCACTGATTTCGATCCCGGCACATGCTCAACTGATGCCGGGGTCGGAATCACGGTATGGTGAATTCCATGGCACATGGATTCACGGTGCTTTTATCGACGTCCTGCATAAGACTGCATCCGTCGAACAGGCTGTCGCCGTGAAAACCGACCGTGAGCCGTTGTACATGGTCATTGATTCGAATGATAAATCTGGCAACGTCCTTGTAGGTCTTTCATTCGGACGAGAGGAGCGGGGCATCATCGTTCGTACAATGGTTCCAAACATTGGTATGAAGTGGGCAATCGGCACGGAAGACGCACCAGTCTGGATGGTCGCAAGCGACGCTCGTCAGAACTCGTACATCGCTCTTACAGAGCTTGATAGCATCGAGAAGAAGCCGATTGTTCTAGGAAAACTCCCGTCGAAGAATGCTGATCCCTTGTTCATCCTCAAGCGCATGATCAACACATCCGTGCTTTCAGGCTCGTGGGTTGACACGCGTGGGAAAGCCGTGACGTTCACCCAGACAATGGTTGCAACCATTGATGGACAGACGTTTCCGTATGATCTGGCGGTCGATCCATCAACACTTCGACTCACCCTCTCGTCGACACAAGGCAAACCGAAGAGCTACGTCGTCAATCGCACTGATGGATTGCTGACCCTCACGCCACTCGGTCAGGCAAAAGCTCCGCGCCCTCTGGTGCTTCGGAAGAAGTAGGAGCGATGCAGGTGAGTTCGGGTTCCAAGGGTCCTCTCTTGGTATCATTGGTGTTTCCATGAACGCACTGTAAGGCAATGTTTTGCAAGGGGTTGCATATCATTCAAGAAATCTCGTATCTTTGACGTCTTAATTACAACGCAACGATTCTTCGAACAGGAAAACCATGCATCCAAAGGTTAAAAACATTGAAAACCTTGCCACTGCAGAAGCTTTCGAGCAGCGCAAGGCAAAGGCCGGCGACCTCTCGCCGGAAATCCCATCGTTCCGCCCAGGCGACACCGTGAAGATCGCTGTTCGCGTTGTTGAAGGCGAAAAGGAACGTATTCAGAACTTCCAAGGCGTTGTGATCGCACGTCGTGGAAGCGGAATGAATGAAACATTCCGTGTTCGTAAGATTTCGAATGGTGTTGGTGTTGAGCGGATTTTCCCAATTCACTCACCAATCATTCAATCGCTTCAAGTTCTGAAGGAAGGTACCGTTCGTCGCGCTAAGCTGTATTACCTGCGCGGTATGAGCGAGAAGAAGATTCGTCAAAAGCTGTCGTAATCAACAGGCCCCGATCTTCATCGGGGCTTTTTTTTGGGGTATCATCATGAACGTCGCGCTGTGCTCGATTGGTGACGAGGTCCGTATCGGACAAATCGTCAATACCAATGCATCATGGATTGCTGCTGCTTGCACGGAAGCAGGTTGTGATGTGATTGAGCACGTGACGGTCGCTGATACAGCGTCGCACATTACGGTAACCTTCGATCGACTTCGCACGTTGGCTGATGTGATAATCTGTACTGGTGGACTTGGCCCTACCCACGATGACATTACTGTTGATGTCGTTGCAGGGTACACTGACGATACCCTCGTCGAATCGCAGGAGTGGTTGCGGCATCTCGAGGTATGGATGCGTCAACGTGGTCGTGACCTTACTGATCGAAATCGTCGTCAGGCGTTGCTTCCATCGCGGGCGACGATCCTTCCGAATCCGCATGGTACGGCTGCGGGTATGCTCTTGGAACACCACGGCTCAACATTTATCGTGCTGCCGGGCGTGCCGACCGAGATGAAAGCCATCATGGAGCAGTCTGTGCTTCCATGGATCGCTGAACGCGTATCTCTCGAAGACGTACCTCGTACAACATACCAGACGATGATGACGGTAGGCATTGCTGAAAGCACATTAGCAGATCTCCTCGGTGATCCATCAACGTTCCTAGGTACATCAACACTCGCGTTTCTCCCGAACTACCATGGCGTGCGCATGCGCATTGGCGCGACTGCACGCACTAATGAGGAGTGCGCACGTGAGCTCCATCGTCTCAAAACACACATCGTCGAGCGCGCAGGTCGATTCATATTTGGCGAGGGAGATACCTCACTTGCCGAAGTTGTTGGTCATCTTCTCAAACAGCGAGGCGAAACGATTGCTATTGCCGAGTCGTGCACAGGTGGACTCCTCGGTGGAGCATTGACGGATGTGTCGGGCAGTTCTGCGTGGTTTATCGGCGGTATGCTCACGTACAGCAACGAGAGTAAAGTTGCACAACTTGGCGTTGATGCAGATTTGATAGCGCAACATGGTGCAGTGAGCGAATCGGTTGCATGTGCGATGGCAGAGAATGTGCGAGATCGATTCGGAACGACCTACGGCATCGGAATCACCGGCATCGCAGGTCCAACAGGTGGGAGCGATGAGAAACCTGTCGGTACTGTATGGATCGGTGTTGCTGACACGAACAACGTCACTGCACACCGTTGTCAATTTGGAAACGACCGTCGTATTACACGCGAACGAAGTGTTGGAACCGCATTGGGGCTATTGTGGAAGCTCATCCGCTAACCATCCTCGCTATTGAAACATCGTGTGACGACACAGCTGCCGCGGTTGTGCGTGGCCACGAGGTTCTGAGCAATGTTGTGTCATCACAGGATGTCCACAACCTATACGGTGGCATTGTCCCTGAGCTCGCATCACGCGAACATGTGCTTGGCATTAGCCCCATCGTGCGCGCTGCCCTGCAGGATGCTTCCTGCAACATGGCTGATATAGATGCGATTGCTGTGACATATGGCCCTGGTCTTGCCGGTTCGCTCCTTGTTGGCGCACACATGGCAAAGGGGCTTGCACTGCGCTTTGCAAAGCCAGTGATTCCTGTCCACCACATTGAAGCACACTTATACTCTGGATATCTCGAACATTCCGACGTGCCATATCCCAGTATCTGCCTTGTCGTGAGTGGCGGACATACCAGCATCTTCCGCATCGATAGTCCGACGTCGTACCGGATTCTTGGATCAACAAGAGATGATGCAGCAGGCGAGGCGTTCGATAAGATTGCAAAACTGGTTGGCCTTGGTTATCCGGGTGGACCCCATGTTGATCGACTTGCGCGACAGGGGAATCCCGAGCGGTTTCAGTTTCCTCGTGGATTGCGCGATACACACGATGATAACTTCTCGTTCAGCGGTCTGAAAACATCGGTACGTCGTGAGGTTGAACGTCTGCGCGCACAGAGTGTTGACCTTCCATTGGAGGACATCTGTGCGAGTGCTCAACGAGCAATTGTGGATATTCTCGTACACAAGACAATGCAGGCCACCGACCGTGAAGGTGTCCGCGCAGTAGTGATTGCCGGTGGAGTAAGTGCCAACAGTGAACTGCGATCACGCATGCAGCAAGAAGCTGATCGACGCGCGATCATGTTTGTCGCTCCTCGTATGGCCTATTGCGTCGATAACGCAGCCATGATTGGCTTTGTCGCAGCGCTACGCCTAGAACGACATGCATGTACGATCGAAGAGTACCCTCCGTCGTTTACGATCTCACCTCGCGCGCTGCGCGCAGATGTTAGGGCTTAACAGCCCCCTTCACCTCGTCCACAATGCTCTGTACGGTTTCTGCCACTGCATCAGCAGCATGCTCAAGTGCATCACCGATGCGCTTGCCAACCTCGTCCACAGAATAGTTGAGGCTTGGATAGAGAGGGAACTGACGGCAGAAGTGCTTCACGTCGCCCTTGACCGCGGTGTAGACATCGTCGCTGCCAACGTTCGTGATCACACGATCAATCAAACGTGCGATATGACGCATGTCATCTTCCTTGAACCCACGGCTCGTCATCGCTGCGGCACCAAGACGGATGCCGCTTGTGACCAATGGTGGCTGCGTGTCATACGGCACTGCGTTCTTGTTGCATGTGATGCCTGAAGCATCGAGCGCAAGTTCTGCAGCCTTCCCTGTGACGTTCTTGTTCCGCAGGTCGATGAGCATAAGGTGATTGTCGGTTCCACCAGAGACGATGTTGTAGTCAAGCTTCACGAGCTCGTCTGCCATTGCTTGCGCGTTGCGAATAACCTGCTTTGTGTACTCGTCGAACTCGTCGGTGAGACACTCACCAAACGCAACAGCCTTTGCAGCAATGACGTGCATGAGCGGTCCGCCCTGAATTCCCGGCATTACCATCGAATCCAGCAATTCACCCATCAGTTTCGTGCGTCCGCTCTTTGGAGCAACCTTGCCAAACGGATTTTCATAGTTCTTACCCATCACGATCAGACCGCCGCGTGGACCGCGAAGCGTCTTGTGTGTGGTTGATGTCACGATGTCGCAGTACGGAACTGGACTCTGCAGGCGCCCCTTCGCAATCAGACCCGCTGGATGTGCAATGTCAGCAAGTAAGAATGCTCCTACCTTGTCGGCGATTTGACGGAACGCAGCAAAATCGATCTCACGCGAATACGCGCTGGCACCCACGGTGATCATCTTTGGCTTGTGCTCCATCGCCAGCTGTTCAACTACGTTGTAGTCAATGAGACCAGTGTCTTTGTCGAGACCGTACCCAACGAAGTTGTAGAACATGCCGGAGAAGTTCACCGGTGATCCGTGCGTGAGGTGTCCACCGTGAGATAGATCCATGCCGAGCACAGTATCACCAGGCTTGAGGTAGGTAAAGTACACTGCCATGTTCGCTCCCGAGCCGGAGTGCGGTTGGACGTTGGCGTACTCAGCACCAAAGAGTTTCTTCAGTCGATCGATGGCAATGTTCTCCGCAACATCAACCCATTCACATCCGCCGTAGTACCGCTTACCGGGATAACCCTCTGCGTACTTGTTTGTGAGAATTCCTCCCTGAGCCTCCATCACTGAAAGCGATGTGAAGTTCTCACTTGCGATCAATTCAATCTTGTCGCGTTGGCGTTCATATTCACCTTGAACGGCGTTGTAGAGTTCGGGATCGGAGGAGCGAAGATGTGGGTACATGATGTCGGAAATTTATGCGAGTTGGTTGACGAGATGATTGGCCGTGTCGACGATTACTTTATAACACGGAGCGGGAGCACAACGTTCGCCTGTGGCGTGTGCACACGTAGCATGTACGCACCAGAGGAAAGTGCAGCAGTGGAGACTGTGACAACTGGACTTGCAACCTGCGTTGCAGAGCTCAGCGATACAACCTGACCTGAAGGAGCAATTGCGTCGATCGAAACGACCGAACCCACCCACGAAGCAGGTAGCGTAACCGTTGTATAGTCAGCCGAAGGATTTGGAGCAAGCATTACAACGCCGTCGTTGACTTCTTGGACGGATGTAAAGATGTCGACGCCACAGATCGTCTCACCTGTGGTGGCATGCACGAGGCAAACGAATGGCGCTTCCGTTGTATCCATGCCAGGACCACCATCAAGTGGAGCCCAGTTGATCAACCAAAACGGGGTTTGTGCCGGAAAACCGAAGGCTTCCTCTGGTGACGTCGTGAGTACAACGAGCGAAGGCGTGCTGTCCGGGTACGCAGTGCGGAATTGCTGATAGTTCGCATCTGCATTGAGGCGCGAGGCCAAACCAGCTCCTTCAATGTAGGTGGTTGGGAGCGGAATAGTTCCGATACCGTCGATAGGGATGTCAGGTTCTTGACCTCCACCACCAAGGAGGTTGCGTGCGTCCTGACACGCGACGACGAGGCGCACCATAGGAACTGTTACAACGGAATCATTAGCACCGGTTACGAAGGCGTACACCCAGAGTCGAGCTCTACCGTCCTTTGGATTCATCGACAGATCGATCGGTGGTGCCGATGGATCCAGATCTGCAGGAAACCCGATGCTGATGAGGGAGACCAAGCGTGGGTTGGCCGCTGCTCCGCCGGCAGCAGTGCGAGCACCTGAGAGACAGTCCTTCGGTGCAAACGGTGCGAGGAGATCAAACTGCGCTGAACCGCTTGATACGGCCAAGATGCAGACAACTGCACTGAGAAGAAATCGCTTCATTGGAATGCCTTAAAATTGATCGACAAAAATACGCCAGAATTGGGTCGTGAAACGACCCCGTCACGTAGTTTTGCATCATGACTAAAAACGAATGGTTCAGTGTCGCGCGGACAGTCCTCGCGTCTCGCGCAATCGATATCATCGAAGAGACAGAGCTTGCCCCATCGGGACAAGTGACGTACCAATTTTCAGCGAAAGGGCACGAGCTCGCCCAAGCGATTCTTGCGCATCACCTCCAGCATGGACGAGATGGTGCAACGGTGTACTACCGCTCACGCCCGTTCGTCATTGGCGCAGGCATGAGCTACGAGGAGTCGTTCTCGGGTCCGCTTGCCCGTGCCGGAAGCCGCAACGGTGGACGTGACATTGGTGTCGTACACCATTTGCCAAACCGTCGTGGTGTAACAGTGCTGCCAGCCAGCGGCGACGTTGGCGCGCAGTACACGCCGTGTGTCGGTTGGGCACAAGCCATCACCTATCGCACACGCGTCATGAACGACGACGCATGGAAGGGTGCAGTTGCTGTTGCTATGGGCGGTGATGGCTCGACTGCCACCAACGGATTCTGGGCCGCGCTCAACATTGCTACTACGATCAAGCTGCCGATGGTGTTCTTCGTTGAGGACAATCAATTCGGGATCAGCGTTCCTGGAACGATGCAAACACCAGGCGGGAACATTGCACAGAACCTCGGTGCATTCGGCAATCTCCGCATCGTAGAAGTCGACGGCACAAACCCTGATGAAGCAGACCGCATGATCGGCAAGACGATTGATCACGTGCGCACAGCACAAGCGCCGGCCCTTATCCGCGTGCGTGTGCCGCGCATCTGTGGCCATAGCGGCGCCGATAGCCAGTCGTACAAAACACAGGAACAGCGCGACGAAGAGATCGCGCGCGATCCAATTGGAAAGCTTCGGGAGTTCTTCATCAAGAAGAACTACCTCGACGCTGCAGGGTGGGATGCGCTTGTCGCAGAGATCGACGCAGAAGTGCGTGCAGCCAGTGAAGCTGCTGTTGCTCAGTCAGAGCCAGTGCCATCGGATGCGCTTACGCTTGCCTTTGACGAAGGACAGCCGCCACGTCATGGTGGTATGGCTGCCGACGGTGTACAGGCCCCGCAGGCCTCAGGTACAAAAGCAGAAGAGGGTCCACGCATCAACTTGATTGAGGCCGTCAAGCGCACACTCGATGTTGAGCTTCGCCTCAATGATCGTGTAGTGGTATTCGGTGAAGATGTCGGTGTAAAAGGGGGCGTCCACGGCGCAACAGTTGATCTTCAAGCCCGACATGGCGTTGATCGTGTCTTTGATACCTCGCTAAGTGAAGAGGGCATCATTGGACGTGCAGTAGGCATGGCGATGGCAGGCCTAGTTCCTGTTCCTGAGATTCAGTTCCGCAAGTATCTCGATCCCGCAACAGAACAGATCAACGACGCTGGGACAATTCGATGGCGTACGAACGGCGACTTCGCTGCACCAATGGTTGTGCGCATTCCCGTCGGTTTCTCGAAGCGCACTGGCGATCCATGGCACAGCGTGAGTGGCGAAGCAATCTTCGCTCACACGATCGGCTGGCGAGTTGCAATGCCGTCAAATGCGCAGGATGCTGTAGGCTTGTTGCGCACCGCACTTCGGAGTAACGATCCAACGTTCTTCCTTGAGCATCGTGCAATTCAGGATACCGCCCCAGGACGTGGGGTCTATCCCGGCGATGAGTATATGGTTCCTTTCGGCGTTGGAACGATCGTTCGTGCTGGTACGCGCGCCACGATTGTGACCTGGGGCGAAATGGTTCATCGTGCGAAGAGTGCAGTTGAACAACTGGGCGAAGACATCGAGATCATCGATCTGCGCACGATTGTGCCATGGGATAGGGAACTCGTGCTTGCATCGGTCGCTCGAACCAATCGCTGTATGGTGCTTCACGAGGACACAATGACGTGTGGATTCGGTGCCGAAATCGCTAGCGTGATTACAGCAGAGGCATTCCGCAGTCTTGACGCACCGGTGGTACGGTGCGCGCCCCCTGACGTACCAATCCCATACAACAAGGGTATGATGGACGCGGTGATTCCTCCCGTGGAGCGCGTTGCAGCGCAGCTTGCCGACCTGCTCGCGTTTTAGTCCCGTGAAGAAGCTCGTTCTTCGGAAATCACATGTACACGCGCATGGACGTGTGTACCGCATTCCGTATGAGCAGGTGTTGAATGAACAACAGCTTCGTGCGGTGATGCACACCAACGGCCCGGCACTTGTGCTTGCAGGGGCTGGAACAGGGAAGACGCGTACGCTTACATATCGTGTTGCGCGACTCGTCGAAGATGGCGTTGATCCAGCGTCAATCTTGCTCATGACGTTTACGCGCAAGGCGGCATCCGAAATGTTGCGACGGTCTTCGCTGCTCCTCGACGGACGTTGTGAGCGCGTCTCCGGTGGAACGTTTCACGCGTTTGCATACAGTTGTCTGCGACGCTTTGGATTTCATGTTGATGCATTATCACAACAGGATGTGTCAACGCGGCCTGTGCGCGTGCTAGATCAATCGGATGCACAGGATGTGATGAACCTCGTTCGCGGAAGGAGCGATGTGGCAGCGTTGAAGAAGCGCTTCCCACAGAAGTCCACGCTTCATGCGATGTATAGTTCTGCCGTCAACACATCACGTCCGCTTGTCGATGTGATCGCAGAGGATTACTCGCAGTTCGTAGACTACACAGAGAAGATCACGGAAGTTGTGCAAGCCTACAACGGTTACAAGCACACGAACGGACTTGTGGACTATGATGATTTGCTGCTGTACGCACTGTCGTTGACGCGCCACACTGAGATCGGTCCAATCTTGCGCGCGCAGTACGCGCATATCATGGTGGACGAATATCAGGACACGAATGCGCTACAGCATGCTATCGTTTGCGGTCTCGCGAATGAGCAGCAGAATGTGATGGTCGTCGGTGACGATGCACAGAGCATCTATGCATTTCGTGGAGCAGACATTCGGAACATTCATGCGTTTCCGAATGTGTTCCCGCACTGCGAGATGATTCGACTCGAGCAGAATTACCGAAGTACACAACAGATACTTGATGTATGCAACCAAGTGATTCGTGATTCGCCACATGTGTTCGAAAAGGAGCTCACATCGGAGCACACCGACGGTGAGTTGCCAATGCTCATCTCTGCAGTGAATGAACGGCAGCAATCTGAGTTTGTCGTGCAGCAAATCTTGTCTGCGCGAGAGGATGGCGTGCCCCTTTCCGAGATGGCTGTACTTGTGCGAAGTGGGTTTCTGTCCTTCGATCTTGAAATTGAGCTTGGAAAGGCGAACGTCCCATTCCGCAAGTTCGGCGGTCTGCGCTTTACTGAAGCGGCGCATGTGAAGGATCTGCTGGCGCTACTTCGACTCACGGAAAACCCACGTGACGTTGTCTCGTGGTATCGCGTGCTGTTACTGCTACCTGGAGTTGGACAAGCCACTGCACAGAAGCTCCTTGACGGAATGATCGGCATCGCTGATCCGCTGGAGTCAGAGTTTCTACTACAACTCGGAGGAAAGGCCGGTGCTGCGATTCGCGAGCTTGTGGAGAAGATGCGCACCGCTCGGACGATTCGAGATGCAGCTACACGACTGCGCACACTTGCTGAAACGCTACGTCCGCACCTTGAAGCAACGTATGACGATCATCCAAAGCGCTGGAAGGACATCGACGTTGTTGTCGCGATTGGCTCTCGCTATGCAACGCCTGCCGAGTTCCTCTCCGACATTGCGCTTGATCCGCCGAATGAATCGCTCGATGATATTGATCCCGACGATGGAGAAGAGGAGTTTGTCACGATATCGACAATTCACTCTGCAAAGGGGCTCGAGTGGCATACCGTGTTTATGATCTGGGCAAATGACGGACGCATTCCATCGGCAAAGAGCGCCGAGAACGAAGCCTCTCTTGAAGAAGAGCGTCGTCTGCTGTACGTCGCATGCACACGCGCAAAACGTCGATTACTTCTAGTCTATCCAGCCATCATGGCTGAGTGGCATGGCGGTGATGTTGTGGGTCGACCAAGTAGATTTCTCGATGCCGTTCCTCAAGCGGCCTGTCCGCAATACTATCTCACAGAAGAGTCTTCCTCATGAGTGCTCTACCAGCGTTGTTTCTTGATCGTGATGGTGTAATCAACCACCGCATTATAGGTGGCTATATCACCTCACCTGATGCCTTTGAGCTCGATGAAGCTATCCTACCGCTTCTTCAGCTTGCGAAGGACGCAGGTTACCTGCTAGTTGTGATCACAAATCAGCAAGGTGTTGGTAAGGGGCTCATGACACTCGATGATCTGCATGCTGTTCATGGGCGCATGAATGAACTTCTTGTCGAACATCTAGGCTTTGGGATCGACCACATCTACGCGTGCACATCGCTAGCCAGTGCCAATGACCCACGTCGAAAACCATCTCCCGGGATGCTCCTCGAGGCCATTGCCGAGCTTCAGATCGATCCTCAGCGAAGCTGGTTCGTAGGTGATTCGCGTACTGATGCGGAAGCCGGTAGGGCGGCCGGTGTAAAAACGCTGCTCATCGGACCCTACGCCGAGACCGAGGCAGATATCGTTGTTTCGGCGACAGCTGAGGCTGTTTTTCGCCTCTCAGGGAACCTTGCCTAGCCCCAGCACGTTTGACCGTTTGGTAAAAAGTTGACTAATCGTCATTTTTGTGACCGTTAGTCAGAATATTCCCGAACCGTCATTCCAAGACGTCCGAAAGGCAGATCCATGGCAGCACGATTTCGTTTTGTGCTACTCGTAGCGTTGGTACTTGGCATCAGCACGTTGCACGCAGATGTGCGTCCAATGTCGCTCGATGAAGCGATCACCATCGCGCTCAAGCAGAATAGGGAGATCACGATTGCAAAGCTCAGTGTTTCCAAGGCATCGTCGCAGGTGACAGAGGCACTCGGGAACGCATTGCCATCGCTGGCAATAAGTGCTGGATACAACTACAACATCCAGTTGCCGGTGTTCTTCTTTCCCAATCCAGAGACAGGACAAGTTGCTCCGTTGCGGTTTGGCCTTACCAATGCATACAACGTCAATGCTCAGGTACAGCAAATCCTCTTCAACAGTGCCGTGTTCACTGGCATTGGCGCATCGAAGATTTATGAAGATGCTGCTGAAGCGGCGTTTGATGCGAAGGTTGCGGAAGTAGTCGCTGAAACAAAGAAGCGTTACTATCGTGCGCTGGCAGCGAGTGGCTTTGTAGCCGTTGCGGAAGCAACGTTCAACAACGTGCTCGAGACGCGGAAAACGATCGAGGCGCTATTCAACGAAGGTCTCGTTGCCGAATTCGATAAGATTCGTGCAGATGTCGCGGTGGCGAACACCGAACCAATTGTGATTGACTCACGTGCTGGCGCGAACAATGCGCTTGCAGCGCTGCAAACGTATCTGTCGCTAGAGCTCACAGACACGTTGCAGTTGTCCCAGGACGGACTCGACGTCCCTGTCGATCCACCAGCAGAAGATGTTGCATTGCGCCAAGCCATGGAGCAGAACCTTGATCTCAAAGCACTGGCACTTCAGGTAAAGGTTGCGAAAGAGATCATCACGATCAATCGTTCGGACTACTTCCCAACAATTGCTGCATTCGGCCAATGGCAGAATCAAGGTCAGAGTGAGACTTTGTCGAACTGGTTCTCTGCGTCAAGCACAGTGGTTGGTCTCAACTTCTCTATGAGTCTGTTCAACGGACTTCGCACATCCTCGCGCGTCGAGCAAGCGTCGATCGATTACAAGACGGCACAGCAGCGATATGATCAGGTAATGGAGTTGCTTAAGCTTCAAGTCCGCGCGTCACTCAATGATGTGCGCTCGGCCAAACTCCGCATCGATGCGCAGAAGACGTCGGTGTCGCAAGCCAATCGCGGCTATGAGATTTCCAAGATCCGCTACACCGAGGGCACAGGTAGTCTCCTCGAAATCACTGATGCTGAGACGGCACTTGCCCAGGCGCGAGTTAACGAAATCAATGCACTCCTTGACTATCACGTAAAGCGTGCTGATTTCGAGCGTGTCACTGGTGTGATTGACGAGAAGTATCGTCGCATCGCACGTTAAGGAGTACCGCCATGGGAGTACGTGAACGAAAGGAGCGTGAGCGGCAGCAACGCAGGTTCGACATTCTCGAATCTGCGCGTGCAGCGTTTGCCAAATATGGACTCGAGCAGACATCCATGGATCGGATTGCGCAGGAAGCTGAGCTTGCAAAGGGGACGCTGTATCTGTATTTCAAGAATCGCGATGAGCTCCTCATGGCACTGCTTGTGCATGACTTTAGCCAACTGATCGATGAGATTGAGGCGACAATTGCCCTACGCGAAACACCGCAGGAACAGCTGATTGCCATTCCTGGTTGCTTCTACGAGTTCTCGTGTAACAACGAAGTGTTCTACAAGATGATCACACATCTCAATATGCAGGCACTTGTTGCGAAGCAGGACGACAGTGAGCATCTCGAACACTTCCGTGAAGTCAATCTTCGCATGATGTCCCTCATCACAGGCGTCGTGCGTCGAGGCATTTCGCAGGGTGTGTTTCATTTGACACAGCCTGTTGAGATGGCTGTCATGGAAATGATGCTTGCGATCGATGGTACGATGGTCATCCTCTCTAATGGAATGATGCCCCCGCTTATGCCACTTCAAGACTTCAAGATTATCCTGCACAACCTGTCGTGCATGTTCATTCGAAGCTTGGAGTCTCCTAAATCGCCCGAATGTGCGTCCTATCTCTTCGGTGATCGAACACGTCCACTACCCTCGACGGTGATCTCATGATGAAGCTGCTCGGACTATGTGCAATAGCACTCGGAGTTATTGCCTGTACCCCTGAAACAACGAGCATTCGACCTGAGCGTCGTGACATCACGCAGGCGGTGTATGCATCAGGGAAGATTTATCCACTCGATTTCACACAGGTGTCGACAAAGGTGCCCGGAATCGTTCAGGAGATCTTTGTCAATGAGGGGGATACTGTAGTCATTGGTCAGCCACTCTTGAGAATCAAAAGCGTAGCTAATGACGTTGGTATCCAGGCAGCGCAAAACCAGTTATCGCTGGCTCGTGAAAACGCACAGACGTCGGGAGCATTCCTCATGGCCTTTACGCGTGACGTAGAAGCTGCGCGGGCCAGGTACGTGCTCGATTCGCTCAATGCTGCACGACAGTCGCGTCTACTCCAGCAACAGGCTACCACACGCTCGGCAGTAGATGCAGCGCAAACGCAGCTGACGATATCAAGCGAGAGCTTGAACAAGGCGCAGGATGCGCTTCGTGCGGCACGACAGCGCGTAGCTACAGAACTGCGAAACGCCGAACTTCAAGTGTCGTCGCAGACAGCACAGCGCGACGACTACATCATCTACGCAGCAGTGTCTGGTAGGGTATACAACGTCGTACCCGATGTAGGGGAGTTGGTGACGCAGCAGGCCGTTCTCGTCGAGATTGGCTCACCGTCGGCGTATGAAGTTGAGTTGTCTGTCGATGAGCTTGATATCGCTCTCGTCCATCGAGGACAACGTGTCCATTATGCAGTTGATGCTTACGCCGGTGAGACGTTCTCTGGTGTGATCACCGAGATAACACCACGCGTTTCTACTTCCGACAAGTCATCACGTGTGCGCGCGACGCTTGTTCTGACATCGCAGCAAGTGTATCCCGGTATGTCTGTCGAGGCCAACATCATCACACGTCAGCAGAAGTCGGCTCTGGTGATCCCTCGTGAGTACCTCGTGGGCTCGAATCAGGTGCGTGTGCGTCGTAATGGCGAAGATGTAACGCTACGCATTGAAAAGGGGATTCAAGACCTTCAGTACGTGGAGGTGCGTTCCGGACTCACTGAGCAGGATGAGGTCGTCAAGTGAGATCACCGTTACGATCTAATCCACTTGTCAAGATTGCCTGGGTGCATCTCGTCAGCAAGAAGCGACAAACCATTGTCGCCATTCTTGGTGTGATGTTTGGTGTTACGGTGTTCATCTTTCAAGCCGGCTTGCTCACAGGACTCCAGAATTACTTTATCGAAAAGACGGTTAATACGACGGCTCACATTCACATCTACAACGAGGTGCGAGCGGAACGTCGACACGTAGTAGATAACGTTCGCACCTACGATGGAACCTGGAAGGTTGTGCGCAATCAGAAGCCCCGTGACGAAGAACGTCGACTTCGAAATGGCTACCAAATCCTGCGTGCATTGGAACAAGATCCTCGTGTTGAAGGAGTAGCCCCGTACCTAGGTCTGCAAGGAATTGTACGATTCGGAACGGCACAGCAGGCTGCGACACTCGCAGGGGTTGATATCGTTCGTGAGGATCAACTCTTCCGCGTGAATGAGAATCTCATCGATGGCGATATGCTGCGCATGCAGACGATTCCGAATGCCATCATTCTTGGATCGGGACTTGCCGACAAGCTTGGCGTTCGCGTAGATGATAACATTGCGATTATCTCGTCGAAGGGTGTTGTGCTCGATATGAAGATTGTTGCTGTCAGCAAGACAGGTATCACCGCACAAGACAACACACGAGCATACATCAGCATTCGTAATGCGCAACGATTGCTTCAGCAATCCGGAACCTACATCACGGATATCAATATCCGACTCCGGGATGTTAACGCTGCGCAAGCAATAGCCTCTGAGTACCAATCACGTTATCTGTATCGCGCAGAAGATTGGATCGCAGCCAACGCCAACATCTTTGGCGTGTTCCGCATTCAAAACATCACCATCACGTTCGTGATCATTTCGATTCTCGTCGTATCTGGCTTCGGCATCTTCAACATTCTCATGACAATCATTTACGAGAAGATGCCAGACATCGCCATTCTCAAGGCGATGGGATATCGCAACCGTGATATCAGCACCATCTTCGTCATCGAGTCACTCGTGATTGGAATCACCGGTGGATTACTGGGATTACTATTTGGGTTTGTTGCTTCGGTGATCATGAGTTCGATCCCACTGAACATCCAGGGCTTCGTGAGCGTGCAGTACCTGACAATCAACTTCAACCCGCTGTTCTACATGGTAGCGTTCGGCTTTGCTCTCCTGTCAACAGTGATAGCAGGATACTTCCCAGCTCGTAAGGCATCACGATTCGATCCAGTTGAGATCATCAGAAGCCGATGAGCGCCAACAATCATATCATCGTAGCAGAACATGTTACAAAGGTCTTTACGGACCCTGTAGAGTTTCGTGTACTCGACGATATCTCACTGACGGTTGACCGTGGTGAGTTCGTGGTGCTCGTTGGCCCGTCGGGTAGTGGCAAAACAACGCTGATGTATGCGTTGTCGACGCTCGATACCGAGTATCAGGGTAAAATCACCGTCGATGGCACTGACATAGCATCCTTGAGCCCGGACCAGCTCGCGCTGTTTCGGAACAAGACTATTGGATTTGTGTTTCAGTTCCACTACCTGTTGCCTGATTTCACCGTACTCGATAACGTATCACTACCTGCTATCAAGGCAGGAATCTGGACCGCTGAGGAAATCGAAGAGCGCGCGATGAAGCATCTTCGACTCCTTGGCGTAGCTGATCAAGCGATGAAACGGTCGAGCAGACTCTCCGGTGGACAGCAGCAGCGCGTTGCTATTGCACGAGCGCTGATGAACAACCCTAAGATCCTCTTCGGCGACGAACCAACGGGGAATCTTGATACCAAGAACACGTCAATGGTGCTCGACATTCTTCATGAATTGAAGACCGAGTTCAAACAAACAATCCTCATGGTCACACACGATATGCAGTTCGCAGAGCGGGCTGATCGTATTGTCGCGATTCGCGATGGACAAATAGTTAGCAACGAACGTAAATGAATATCTACTCCACGTTTTCAGGAATTCGCATGCGAATGAGCATCATCAGCACTGCTGCACTCGTCGGGTTGGCACTCTCTGCCTGCTCATCAGAGTCTGGCAAGTCGGTCGATCAACAACTCGACGAGCTACGGAAACAAAGAGCATCGCTCGATCAACAGATTCAAGCCCTCGAAGGACAACGCGGTCCTGCTGATATCACGGCAGGTGCACAGCCAGTACAGGTCATGATTGTCGCTGCCCAAGACTTCCAACACTTTGTCGATGCGAAGGGAACAATAGACTCCCGTTCGTCGGTGACGATATCTCCGCTCATGGGCGGACGTGTTGAGACACTCGGCATTGCCAACGGGCAAGCCGTAAAGAAGGGACAGCTGTTACTTGAGCTCGATAATGAAGTCATCAAGAAGGGCATCGACGAAGTTCAGGTTCAGCTTGATTTTGCTACTACGCTATATGAAAAGCAAAAGCGCATCTTCGAAATGAAGGCTGGTAGCGAGATTCAATACCTATCAGCTAAGAACCAAAAGGAAGCGCTTGAGCGTCGCCTTGCCTCCCTCAAGGAACAGCTTACGATGTCGCGCATTGTAGCGCCAACCAGTGGATACATTGATAATCTCATCGCAAAGATTGGTGAAAACGTTGGACCGGGAATTCCGATCTGTACGATCGTTAACATAAGCGACATGCGCGTTGTCGTTGATTTGGCAGAGGCATTCATTCCTAGCGTTAACGTTGGCGATGCTGTAACGGTCTATTTCTCAGAGGTCAGTGATTCGTTGGTCACACGCATCACTACGGTTGCGAAGACGGTCAATCCTGTAAGTCGCACCTTCCGCATTGAGATTCCTCTCTCATCGGTGCCAAAGAACCTTCGTCCAAACACGACATGTCGTGTCGTGATCAATGATGAATCTGTGAAGAACGCACTCGTCCTTCCACTGAGCGCGGTGCTGCACGATACAGAGGGATCGTACGCTTACGTGGTTGATGGCAAGGGGCTCGTACGCCGCCGCGCACTTACCACCGGGCTGACCAGTGGATCGTCAATACAGGTTCTCACGGGCATTCAGCCCGGCGAGAAGGTGATTACCCGTGGCGCAACAGATGTGGCCGACGGACAAGTTGTTCGTGTCGTGAACTAAGAGCACTCCTATGCACCATCACAAAAAATTCCCAATCACATCGTGGGCTGTCGAGAATAAGACCACGATCTACGTTCTGATGGTGATCATCACCATTCTTGGTGTGATTACCTACATCAGATTGCCGAAGGAACAGTTTCCAGATATCGTTGTACCAACGATTCTGGTAACAACGATTAACGCTGGTACAACGCCAACAGATGTGGAGAACCTCATCTCGCGTCCTATCGAGAAACAGATTAAGTCTGTTGCGGACGTCAAGAAGGTGACAAGCTCAAGTATCCAAGATGCATCGATTGTCGTTGTTGAGTTCACGACAGGAATTGATCCTATTGTGGCGAAGCAACGAGTGACTGATGCTGTTGATCGCGCACGTTCTGAGTTGCCGACGCAACTGACGAAGGAACCAGATGTTCGTGAGATCGACTTCTCAGAGTTCCCGATCATGAACATCAATATTTCAGGTAACGTAGGCTTAGATGTTCTGAAACGCTATGCAGACGAGTTGCAGGATAAGGTAGAGTCACTGAAGGAGATTCGTCGTGCCGACGTAATTGGTGCTCTCGATAAGGAAGTCCGGGTCGATATCGACCCGTATCGCCTCCAAAATGCTAGTCTATCGTTCGATGATGTCTCGCGTGCAATTCAACTCGAAAACGTCAACATCTCTGGTGGTGAAGTTCTCAATGGTGGGGTGCGACGCAATCTTCAGGTGACCGGTGAATTCACCAGTGCTGAGCAGATCAACAACGTCATCATTCGTGGTGGTCGAGGAAACACGGCATACGTGCGTGACATTGCCACAGTTGTTGAGACAAACAAAGAACAGCAGAGCTTTGCGCGGCTTGATGGAAAGGATGTGATTACGCTCGCTGTATTGAAGAAAGCAGGGGAGAACCTCATCAACGCATCAGATCAAATACGCGATATCGTTGAAGAGTATCAAGCAACAAAGCTTCCAAAGAACGTCACGATCACGATCACAAATGATCAGTCAACAGCAACACGCATCAACCTTGCCGACCTGATTAATACGATCATCATCGGCTTTATCCTGGTGACGATTGTTCTGATGTTCTTCATGGGTGTTCAGAACGCGCTGTTCGTTGGATTGGCAACTCCACTGTCGGCGTTCATGGCGTTTCTGCTCATGCCGTCATTCGATTTTACGTTCAACGTGGTAGTAACGTTCGGATTCCTCCTTGCTCTGGGTATTGTCGTTGATGATGCGATCGTGGTGATTGAGAATACGCACCGTCTACACACCAAAGAGAACCTCGATATCAAGACGGCAACGAAGTATGCAGCTGCAGAAGTATTCGCGCCGGTTGTTGCAGGTACGCTGACAACACTCGCACCATTTTTCCCGTTGTTGTTCTGGCCTGGGTTGGTTGGTGAGTTCATGGTCTATCTGCCATCGATTCTCATCCTCACTCTTACGGCATCATTGATCGTGGCGTACATCATGAATCCGGTGTTTGCCGTTGACTTCATGGACCGTCCTCAACAGCGTGTGACGAAGAAGCGCTTGTATGTGCTTGGCACGATAATCGGATTTGTTTCCGCAGTTGCCATCGGTGCAGCACTCTCGCTCGGAAGTGGCACATCATGGATTGGTGTGCTTGCACTGTTTGTGTTTGCGTTCTGGTGGATCAATCGCGTTTACATTACACCAAGGCTCATCAAGCCGTTTCAGGATGTGGTGTTGCCCGGTATTATGGACTTCTACCGCAGCACGCTGCGGTATGCGCTAACTGGTAAGCGACCATACTATATCATCGGCGCCAATGTAGCGTTGCTTGTCGTGTCCATTTGGTTGATGGTAGTAGCAGGCCCTCAGGTGACGTTCTTTCCGAGCGCAGATCCGAACTATGCATATGTGTATGTGCAGCTTCCTATTGGAACGGATGCAACGCAAACAGACTCTGTTGTCAAGATTGTGGAGTCACGTGTTCGACGCGTTCTTGGTGACAATAACCCGCTCGTCAAGTCTGTTATCTCGAATGTTGGTATTGGTGCGGGCGATCCCAACAATCCCGATCGCACCGTTACACCGCATAAGGGTAAGGTAACTGTTGCATTTGTCGAGTACCAATATCGTGGTGGTGAGAGCACTCAGGACTATTTGTCGAAGTTCCGAGAAGTGCTGACAGATCTTGCAGGTGTGGAGATTCTCGTCGATAAGGAAGCGAACGGTCCACCGACAGGGAAGCCAATCAACATCGAAATCAGCGGTGACAATCTCGACACGCTCGTTGTTGTGCAGGAGCGAGTACGGAAGCTCCTTGTCGATTCGCTCAAGATTGCTGGTATCGAGCGGCTTAAGAGCGATCTCATCCGCAACAAGCCTGAAATCTCGGTCCGTGTAGATCGAGAGAAGGCGAACGCAGAAGGAGTCTCAACTGTCCAAATCGGCATGGCACTGCGTAATGCGCTTTACGGTGCTGAGGCAACCAAGTATCGCGCCGGTGAAGAAGAGTACCCTGTACAACTTCGCGCACGGGAAGAAATGCGCGGAGATGCCGCTGCTCTGCTGAATATTCCGCTTACGTTCCTGGACATGACTACTGGTAGACTTCGACAGATTCCAGTATCATCGGTAGCTCAGATCGAGTACACGTCCACGTTTGCCGGAATCAATCGGAAGAATCAAAAGCGCGTTGTAACTCTTGGCTCGAATGTCCTTGAAGGTTACAACGAGAACGAGATTAATGCAGAGATCCGTCGTGCAGTCAAGGGGCTTGTACTCCCCGCCGGTTATGAGATCTCGCTCACGGGTGCTCAGGAAGAACAAGCTGAGAGTGTTGAGTTTCTCGGTTTCGCCTTTGCTGTCTCTGCGATGTTGATCCTGTTGATCATGGTAACGCAGTTCAACTCGATCCGCAAGCCGCTCTTCATCATGGTTACCGTGGTGTTTAGCTTGATTGGTGTTCTACTTGGCTTCATCATCTTCCGGATGACGTTCTCCGTTGCGATTACAGGCGTTGGCATCGTTGCACTAGCTGGTATCGTAGTGCGAAACGGTATTGTGCTTGTGGACTTCACAGATGTGCTGCGCACTCAGGGGTGGCGCATTCGTCGTGCCATCATCGAAGGTGGCGCGATCCGCTTCAATCCAGTCATCTTGACAGCAGCTTCTACGATCTCGGGCCTTGTGCCGCTAGCTGTAGGTCTAAACATCGACTTCTGGGAGCTGATCAATCTGCGCGATCCTCATATCCATATCGGCTCTGATAGCGTTGCCTTCTGGGGTCCGCTCGCATGGTCAATTGTGTTCGGGCTTGGTTTCTCTACCTTCCTGACGTTGGTCATTGTTCCTTGCATGTACTACATCTTTGCAGTTGGGGAGCTCAAGCGTCGCCGCCGCTCGATTCGCCGTGCTGTGATTAACGCACGTGAACTTGCAGCAGAAGGCCATATGACGAAGCACTAATCGAGAATGATTGGTAGAATGAGCAAAGGGCACGACATCACTAGTTGTCGTGCCCTTTGTCGTATGTGTACCGGGTGTCGGTGTCAGACTATCTCTTCTTGAATGAGAGCGACGCGCTGTTAAGACAGTATCGCAAACCAGTTGGACGGGGTCCGTCGTCGAAGACGTGGCCGAGGTGCGCGTCACAACGTGCGCAGGTAACCTCCGTGCGAACGTCGAGCAACGAACGGTCTTCGTGCAATGCGATGTTCGACTTCGATACTGGATCAAAAAATGATGGCCACCCCGTGCCTGACTCATACTTCGTCTCGCTTGCAAACAGCTCGGTACCGCAGCAGCGACACAGATACGTTCCTTTGTCGTGATTATCCCAGTACTTGCCCGTGAACGCACGCTCAGTGCCCTTCTTGCGAGCGATACGGAACTCCTCTGGAGTCAGCTCGCTGCGCCACTCGTCATCTGTTTTGGAGATCTTGCTCATGGGTGTAGTCTTCTTGGTTGTGGTCGAATAGATCATCACCGTCTTGGTGCCCGCGGAAGAGCTTTGGGATCCTGCCTGGTGTTGGGTCGGCGAGCAAGTGATCATTAAACTCGCCATCAGGAGCAGAGGGATGCGATGGTTCATGGGATGAAGATTGTTGGTGTGACGGGAGCATCAGGCTCATCGTCGGAGTACCGGACATGGTGCAAGAACAATCCCGACGGTGGAGCTGTTTTCACAGCGGGTAACGTCGAGCTCGACCGTAAAAGTTCACGCACCTGCTGCGGATTCATTGCTCCACGCCCGACTTCTGCGATGATACCTACCATTTGACGAACCATCTTCCACAAAAAGTGTGATCCACGGATGTTGATCACCAACATCGGACCGACCTCGACCATGCGACACTGTTGAAGTTCAACTGTTGTCGATTTTTCATCCGGATCGTCTCGCGTAAACGATCGAAAGTCATGAAACCCCTCAAATACTGCACACGCCGCATGCATCGCCTGCACATCTAGCTGGTCCTTGATCCACCATACATAGCGCTTGCCGAACGCAGTTCGACGGCGACATATCTGGTAGATATACGAGCGGCTCACGGCGTGGTGACGTGCATGGAAGCGAGGCGGTGCCTTGTCAATCGCGAGGATGTTTACATCCGCGGGAAGGATATCATTGAGCTTCATCCGCATAACGTGCGGTGCAAGCATCGTCGATGCCTCGAGATGCGCAACCTGATGTAGTGCGTGGACGCCCGCATCGGTGCGCCCAGAGCCCATAAACTCGAAGTCCCGTGTTCCCAGAACGTCAGAGAGGGCCCCGATGAGCTCTCCTTGAACTGTGCGTGCATTCTTTTGCACCTGCCAACCGGAATAGCGTGTACCTTCGTACTCAAGTGTAAATCGGAATCGTGCCATGAAGCAAGTTACGGAGATCGACATCGGCAGGGCTGCCTTGTGTGTAGCGTTGGAACAGTATCTGCAGCGTCATCCGGATGAACAACATACAGTCGAACAGCTGCGCTCCTTTGTTGAGCGCGAACCAGCGTGTTTTGAGCGCACCACCGCTGAAGGTCATATCACAGGCTCAGCATGGGTGGTTGACGACGATGGTGCATCGGCTCTCTTGACACATCACCGCAAGCTCAATCGCTGGCTTCAGCTTGGCGGGCACGCAGATGGCAATACACGCGTGTGGGAGGTTGCTCTTAAGGAAGCTCAAGAGGAATCGGGGATTGAAGACTGTCTGTTGATCTCAACAGACATATTTGATGTCGATATTCATGTGATTCCAGCACGAGGCAGCGATCCGGAACATCTTCACTACGATGTGCGTTACTGCATCCGTGCAGCACACCGCGAGTATGTGGTGAGTCACGAATCACATGATTTGGCGTGGGTTTTCGTGCATGAAATCGAACAATTCACAACAGAAGAATCCATGCTCCGCATGGCACGAAAATGGAACGAATTGAACAACGCATTGTAATCGCTGCACCAATCGAGAAGGTGTTTCACTTCCACGACGATACGCGGAACCTGCTGCGTATTACACCCCCCTCCATCAAGGTGAGCATCGAAACTATGGGGGAACCGGGGTTGGGCTACGAAGTCGTGCTAAAGGTTCGCCAGTTCGGCATCTTCACGATGCGATGGAAAGTTCGTATCACGGAATACACACCACCTATCCTGATGTCGGATGAGCAGGTGTCGGGTCCGTTCGCATTCTGGAAGCAGACGCGACGTCTCCGCGAAGTTGATGGTGGAACAGAGCTCACCGATATTGTCGAGTACAAGGCCCCGTTTGGACTACTTGGGCGAATCGCAAATGCTCTTGTCATCCGCAACCAGGTTCTGTCGATGTTTACGTATCGTCAAGCAACCACGAAGCGCATTCTTGAATCAGCGTGATTCGAGTTCGGTAATCTTCATCCGCGTAGTGGTGACAAGCACCTGAAGTGCGATAGAGTCTTTGGTGACGAGGGCTCGCGAGAGCATGTCTTCCATGATTGGTTCGATCTTCAACAGCGTTGCAGAGCGGGGTAGTGTGCGTGACAGTCTTGCAGTTGCAAGGAACTGATGTATAAGTGTGTCCCTTGTGAAGAGCGTATCTCGCTCAGCACGATCAAGATCAGCTGGGAAGCCCGCATCGCTTACGCGCTCACAAAACGCACGAGCCTGGTCGTAGCTCGTCAGAAACCGTATGAGGGCTCGAGCTTCCTTCGGATGCTCAGTCGTACGCGAGACAGCGAGGACGTCCGCATTCAAGATCGATGGCATAACGCGAGCGTACAGCGCAACGTTTCGTTGACGCGCCATGTCGATGATCCATGGTCCAGTAAACACGCCCGACACTGTTCCTCGCAGAAGCATATCGTCAAGCTGTCGTGAGCGATCGAGCATAAGCGTTGGAACATCGCGATGCAGCTGCAGCAGGGCGTTCACGAGCGTACTGTTGAGGTCTGCAGATATTGGCTGACGCATGTAGAGCGTACTGCCGCGCTCCCACAATGCTGGGAGCACGCGCTTGATCACATTATGTGCGTCACTCACAGCACATGCGCCGAGTGTTGGCGAGGGGGCTGGTCCAACCAACGCACGGACGTTGACGAGCCAGCGAGCAGCTCGCTCGTGCGGTGCGATATCTGATGGCAATGAATCAAACACGCCACTGGCATCAAAATCCGCAAACCAATCAAGTCCGAGATGCACCACATCTGGCTGTGTGCCGGCATTGAACGCCAACTGCAGCTTCGACGTGCCATCAGTCCAGGTTAGCTCCGTAAGCTCAACGCGAACACCAGGATGTTCCGATTCGAAGACGCGCACGAGTGAGTCGAGTACTCTTCGCTGGGCAGGCTCTGACCAAAAATGCCACATGCGCAGTATAGTCTGCTGCGGTGTATCGCTGCAGCTTGGGAGAAGACATCCCAACATCACTGCGCCGCAGACGAAAAGCAACCTCATCGCTGCGGGGTTGTCGGCTGTACAGTGGTTGGAGCAGCCGGACGGGGAAGTGTCGCTACTGGACGGTCTTGAAACGGCTTTGCAAATGGACCCTTGCGCTGTGGCATGGAATCGGTTGGTGTAGCATTCTTCGGCGCAATGCCCGGCTTCCGTGTCCATGTTGTGTCGCGTACAATGTCGGCTGGCCATTGTTTCAAGAAGAAGAGGTCCAGCAATTTCCGCGCGATAGGTGCAGCAAAGGCAGCGCCATAGCCCGCCCCTTCACCAGTCACTACCATGGCGATCTTTGGATCATTCATTGGTGCGAAACAGATAAACCACGACTGTGGTGGTTGCCCTTTGCGGACGTCGGCTGTACCAGTCTTACCACATACGTCGTATCCGGGGAGATCCACAAGTCGTGCTGTGCCACTTGTGACAACGGCGCGCATAGCTTCTTTGATCACCTGGAAATATTCCTTCTTGATTGGGATTTCGCGTGATTCGTACGACACCTTTGTTCGCTTGTTCAAGGTCTTCGAGTAAATCTCACGCACAGCATGTGGTTGATTCCAGATGCCATTCATCGAGATTGCAGCGGTGTATGCTGCCATCTGCATTGGTGTGACCTCAACTTCGCCCTGTCCAATACCCCAGTTCATCAGCACGTAGTTGGTCCAGTTTCCCTTGCCGAGGTGCTTGTCCATGAACTCACGCGACGGCAGAAGTCCACGCTTTTCTTCGCCGATATCGATGCCGGTCTTTTGGCCAAAACCGAATAGGGAACCGTAGTAATGAAACTTCTCGAGTCCGACCTTGACGCCCAGCTGGTAGAAAAAGCTGTTACATGAAACCGCAATGGCCGTCTTGTAATCGATCATGCCATGCACGCCGCCGTGACAGGTAGCGAAGCGATTGCCGTACTGATATCCGCCAATACATGGTAGACGCGTTGATGGCGTGATGATACCTTCCTGCATTGCCATGAGCGCCATAAGGGGCTTCCATGTCGATCCAGGGTGGTACTGACCTGTTGTTGCGCGGTTCAAGAGTGGGATGCCCGGTGCATCGCGGACAACGTTGTAATACGTTCGACCGGAGCGACCTGAGAAACTGCGTGGATCATAATCGGGCTTCGATACGAAACAGAGGATCTCACCATTGCGAGGATCGACAGCGACAATTGAACCACGAGCGCTTCCCATGAGCTTCTCAGCAAGTTCTTGTAAATCGGTATCGATGCCGAGAAAGAGGTCGTCGCCCTCAAGTCCTGCAACGTCAGACTTTCCGTCGTTGAAGCTGGCAACGCGCTGACCGTTTTTATTGACGGCGACGTATTGTAGACCCTTGATACCACGAACGTTGCGCTCGTAGGCTCGCTCAAGACCTGTTTGACCAGTAAGATCGCCGGGAGAGTATGCGTCACCAAGTTGTTTCAACTGCGCTTCAGCAACTTCGCGCGTGTACCCCAACAGGTGTGCGGCATTCCCATCAAATGCATACTGCCGCTTTGGATCAACAATGAGATCGACGCCCGGAAGGGAATCGCGCTGCTCTTCAATCGCGCTGATCACCTCAAAGTCTACATCACGTCCGTAGAACAGCTTCGCAGCGGCAAACTTGTTGAATTTTGCGGCCTTTCCAACGTCCTGCCAAATGAGCGAGTCAGGCACGCCAAGAATCTTGGAAAGGCGCTGACATGACTCGTCTGTGAACTCATACGGAGTTACCGTGATGGAGAATCCGGGTGCATTCTGGACAATGGCTCGACCATTACGGTCGTAGATCATGCCACGAAAGGGCTCTGTTGCCACTTGCTTAATCGCCTGCGCTTCCGCCTTGAGTTTGTACGTGCTACCCTGAATGATTTGCAGCCATGCAAGACGTCCTACGTAGACCAAGCTAATCGCAAGGACGACGATCCGGAAAATGCGCTGACGTTGCTCAGAGCCAAAGGCTCCGTCACTTGGTAGCAGACTCATGAAACTTCAAGGGGTGTGGTTGCTTGCTGTGCTCTGCGGAGCGCTTGTTCCGAGAGTGCAACAGCTGCGAAGATGAACGCGAACATAACATTTCCGTAGCGCTGATCGAAGATGCCGGCCATGAAGATGTTGATGTACATCGCGGGAATAAAGGCGAAGACTCCAATAGCAATCGCTCTTGCAAGTGGAGGTGCATTGGGGCGACGTGCTGCAAGTGCGGCGAGAATACTTCGAATGCTGAAGCCTACGAGTACGCTGAACAGGATCAGCGCTGTCGGGAATCCGAGCTTATGAATGAGTCCGACATAGCCGATATGGACGAACGCAGTTGAGTTGTGCCACTGTTCAATGGGTGCCCACGTGACAAACTTCGCTCGAAGCCCACTACCACCAAGCGGCGCTTGTTTCACTTTGCGCCATGCGTTCGACACTTCAATGATTCGCGTTTCAAATGAGAAGTCGCCCCCTTTCAACTGAGTCGAGGAGGTGAAACGCTTCTTGACAAACAACAATGCAACATCAGCGACTTTGGGATTAATCGCATAGAAGCTAGCAATGCTCACCGTCGCAATTGCAAGGCTACCAAGCAGGATCTTACTGTTCTGCTGCCATCGCAAAAAGAGCATGGCAAGAAAGCTGCACGCAAAGACGAGCACCCAAAGCGTTCGCGTGAATGTGAGCACCAGCGCTGCAATGTTCGTAAGTACGACCAAGATCGTAACCAGCTTCGGACGCCACTTGACGTGAAAGATGAGAACGAGTCCTACGCAGATTGCAAGGAGGAAGAGTGGCCCTAGAGTTGCCGACCGGGAAGCTTGGATCTGGTAGGCGTAGATCATATTCTCGGCCATCTTCTGCTTAAAGATCCATGCGCTGTAAAGTGCCATCAAGAAGGACGAAACACCTGCGAGCGCAATGAACTGTCGAAATGTCCCAGTGTTCTTCCCAAACTCCTCGCGAAACGGGAAGTAATAGAGCATGAGGAGGAAGTACGACCAGTCAACTGCCCAGCCACCGAGCTCGATATGATTGAAATGTGCGACGATAATGTTCGCACATGACGCTACGATGAAGAACAACAACAAGAAGTCGGTCCAACCCTTCACCAACGGACGTGGATCAACGAAAAGACGCCAGATCATCCAGAGGGCAATGGAGCCTGTGAAGAGTCCGCCAATCACAACTTCCGTCACCGAGAGCCCCTCACCCGTGTCGGTGAGAAAGTATGGTAGGACCAAGAGAAAGAGCGCTAACCAGACCTTAGGGAAGCGTACCATGGCATACAGTATCCCCACGCCAGCAGCGATGGCAGGGAACAGCCAGGGAAGATCGGCGAAGATGTTCACGACGCGTTAGCGAGGTGTTCGTCTGCCTTACTGAACATCATACGCCAACCGCGTACGACGAGGAGGATGAGCACAAACAACACGCCCACACCGACTCCAGCACCAAGTGCAATGAATGCGCGCTTTGGCTTATCGCGGAGCTCGGGTGCAACGGGCGAATCAACAACTAACAGCGCGGGAGCGGTCTTATTCATGTCGAGCTGTGCTTGCTCGAGCGATGGCAGCAAGAATGCCTTAAGCTTCGTGTGTGCTTCGAAATCAGCGTAGATGCGCAGATACGATGCGCCAACACCTGCAGCATCAGTCAGTGCGAAGTTTCCTGCAAAGCCTGGCTGTGTCTGCGCACGCTCGTATTGATCCTGGAGTTGGCCCACTAGCGTGCGTGTTGATCGAACTTGGGGATCATCCTTGCCGTAATTCTGCTCGAGAATACCAAGGATAACCTCTTGCTTAAGGAGCTCTGCCTTCGTTTCCGATAAGGCCTCTGCAGATGCCGTTGCCTGATCAAGGGGCGAGAACAATCGATAGTCGCGTGAGTACCGCTGCAGCGAATCGGTAAGCGCAGTCAGCACCGAGTCCATCACCGCAATACGCTGTTGAAGATAGAACGCCGTCTTCTCCGCTTCTTGACGTTGAATACGATTGGTGATGTCGTTGGCATACCCTACAAACGCATTGCACATCTCAACAGACTTCTGGGGGCTTTGGCTCCAGATTGAGATTTCGTAGTTGCCTTCTGCGTGGTACTGCACTTCGAGATTGTCTTCGAGTTCCGATCGAACGTCCTCCATCGGTTCACCCTCCAACTCATACTCACGAATGAGATCGAAGCGATGAATCATCGAATCACGAATCGTCCGTGTGAAGAGAATCGTGATGAACTCATACGTTTCGCCACCAGTGCTACCACCAAGCTTCGCAAGACCGATGTCCTTTAACGTCGAGGAGATCCCACCCAGCGCACCACCAAGTCCACCCATCTGCTGGGATGGAGGAACGCAGTTGATTGTTGCCTTGAAATACTCAGGCATCGACCGTGCGTAGAGATATGCTCCGAGGGTTGTTACTGCGACGATGCCCAGCAACCACCATTTGAATCGAAGGAGGTATCGGAGAATGTCAACTGTCGGAAATTGCTGGGTCATGGGTCCCACACGTGAGTGATCAAGTACAAAGCTAGCTATGGAAGGGGCTTATCGACGCGCCACAATTAACATGTTCGGTGTGTCGATCGTCGCATTCCAACTGATCCCTTGCTCCAAGTGTTGGAGGCGTCGACTCAGTGTGGTGATTGGTCGAAGGAGCACGCGAAGGATTCGTGCTACAGCGCTACCGCCCACACTTGGGACAGGTAGCACCTGAACTGATGAAAATGGGAGCGTTGCGAAGAGTTCGAGAACGGATGTCTTGTTGAGGTGGAGTTCGTGCGTCAGGTCGCCATACGAGAGCACGCTGCCGAGAGGAGCATCGACATTCGGTGTCCGCAGAATCACGGTTCCACCCGGAGCAAGGACACCGGCAATTGACGTGAGTGCTGTGATTGCCTCTGAGCGAGTGAGATGCTCAATCACGTCGAACATCGTCACAAGCTGCACATCCTGCTCCCGCGACAATGCCGTGAAGAGGTCTTCAACTTCTACGCAATCAAGGCCGAGTTCACGTGCAAGGTCGACCTGCTCCTGTGAGAGGTCGATGCCACGTAGGTTGTTGAAGCCGTTGTTCCGCATCCATAGCAAGAAAGCGCCGTATCCACAACCAAGATCAACAACCCGACCTGTTCGATTGGATGGTAGATGAGGTCGAACGCTGGATTCAAGTCCCACGTGCTCAGCGGCTACTCTGCGCCGAGCATCATCGATTGATGCGAAGCGCGACTGGGCTGTTGTGTATTGATTGTAGAAATGCTGCCGATGATCCATGGGGGTGCCGACGTGACAGGATGATTCCTCGTGCACGAAGATACGAGCGGCGAGTCCTATGGGCATAGCCTCGCCGTATCTTCGTGTCGATATGATTGCGCTTACCTTGGGCAATGCCCATGTCTGGGATCGTGAAGACCGTGCTCGCACGTGGTCGCTCTCGTCGCTTGGGCGTCGGGGGACATATCGTATGCCTGCAGTCCACACGCACGTGGTGCACACAGCATGTAATGTGCTGGTCGAATCTTGCTACCCATTGATTGGAAGCGGTTTCATGCGAACGGGAGGTCATCCATGAGAGTCTTAGTCATTCTCCCGCGCATACCCATTCCTGCACGTGATGGTGGTGCAATTGTGATGCTCGAGACCGTTCGGGCACTTCATGCGTGCGGGCATCATGTTGATGTCTGTGCTGTGAATACCCGGAAGCATCATGCAGATCCAGCGGTCATGGCATCGTATTGCACATCGATCACGGCTGTCGATGTTGATACATCGATCCGTCCGTTTCCATTTCTGCGTGAACTGATGTCATCGTCGTTCCCGTCGTCGTTCCGAATTGCTACGACGGGGTCGTACTGGCTGACACGGTTTGCATCGGCTGCTGTGCTTGAGCGACTTGAAGACATGATACAGTCACGTCCAGCGTATGACGTCATTCTGTGTGAATCGTTGTTTACCGCCTGTTACGGTGAAGCACTCCGTCAACGTGGGATCGTCAGTCGAGACACAAGCATCGTTGTTCATGCACACAATGTCGAAGGCCGCATTCAAGAGCGTCTCTCGCATGACCGCGGACGTTCGATCCCAGAGCGCCTTGTTCGCCGTAGACTCGCCCAGCAAACGCTAGCCTATGAACATCACATGCTGACGTGGTGTGACGCCATTCTTCCGCTGAGTGATATTGATCGCGACTACTTTGTGTCGCAGCAACCGAACGTAAGCGCGATTACGGTAACTCCGGGTCTGCGTGAGCATCAGACAACAACGGATCCAGAACCCAATACGCTGTGGTTCCTCGGCAGTCTTGATTGGATCCCGAATCTCGACGGACTTCACTGGTTCATGCGGAGTGTATGGCCGCGTATTCGTGCTGCAGCGCCCGAGGCAGTTCTCCACATCGCTGGACGTGCAACGCCGCCAGAGATCACTGCATACCATGACGGCGCACATGTTATTGTGCATGGTGAGATCGAGGATCCCTCAGCATTCCGTGCGCAATACGATGTAGGCATCGTTCCGCTGCTTAGTGGAAGTGGTGTGCGTATCAAGATCATTGAAGCACTGATGGATCACGCTGCAATGGTCACGACGTCTGTTGGTTGTGAGGGGTTGCCGCTGCGCAACAATGAACATGCCTGCATTGCCGACGATCCAACTGTATTTGCTGATGCATGTGTCCAGCTCCTGCGGGATTCCGCGAAAAAGGCTGCCATGCGCAGCGCTGGCGCAGCACTCATGCGTGAGCAGTACTCGTGGGAGAAGAGTGCAGAGAAGCTGGACAATGTCCTTCGCAGTCTCTGTGAGGCGTAACCTCATGCGTCGTTCAATGCCTGAAGTCGCGAGATTTCATCGCGCAGTTCCGCAGCGCGCTCAAAGTCGAGGTCACGCGCGGCGTTTTTCATCTCCACGAACATCTGATCGATCAACTCCGTGCGTTGAGCGGGTGTGAGATACTTCGCAATTGGCTCGGCTGCCTTCTTGATGCGTTCACGCTCGCGCTCGGCCGACTTCGCAACGCGCGATGATTGCATGTCTGCAACAGACGTAGACTCGAGAATTTCCTCGAGCGACTTGTAGACAGTTCGAGGCTCGATGCCATGCTCGGCGTTGTACGCCTCTTGCAATGCGCGACGACGATTCGTCTCGTTTATGACATGCTCCATTGACTTCGTGATCTTATCGGCATAGAAGATCACTAATCCCTCAGCATTCCGAGCGGTACGTCCTGCGGTCTGCATCAGCGAGCGCTCACTTCGAAGAAAGCCCTCACGATCTGCATCAAGAATCGCGACAAGCGAGACTTCCGGCATGTCGAGACCTTCACGAAGAAGATTGACGCCGACAAGTACGTCGCTATGACCCAGTCGAAGATTCCGAATGATCTCAACCCGTTCCAGTGAATCAACATCGCTGTGGATGTATGCGACGCGAATACCAAGATTCTGCAGATAATCTGTGAGGTCTTCGGCCATGCGCTTGGTGAGCGTTGTCACCAGAACACGCTCCTTCTTCTCGACACGCTTGCGAATCTCTTCTAGCAAATCATCAATCTGATTCGACACCGGACGCACCTCGATACGAGGATCGAGAAGTCCTGTCGGACGGATGACTTGCTCGACTACGATTCCCATCGATTGCTCGAGCTCGTAGTCGCCAGGCGTGGCGCTCACATACACAACCTGATGAATGTGCTTGTTGAATTCATCGAACGTCAACGGGCGATTCTCAAGCGCACTCGGTAGACGGAATCCGTGCTCGACAAGGGTCATCTTGCGCTGACGATCGCCGTTATACATCGCGCGTACCTGCGGAACCGTAACGTGGCTCTCGTCAATAACAAGCAAAAAGTCTTCTGGGAAGTAATCGAGCAAACAGTTCGGTGTCTCTCCCGGCTTGCGCCCGGCGAGGTGCATCGAGTAGTTCTCAATGCCCGAGCAGTAGCCAACCTCCTTCATCATCTCAAGATCAAACAACGTGCGCTGTTCGAGGCGTGCGGCCTCGAGCCCCTTACCAAGTTCTCGCATATCTTTTAGGCGATGCACGAGCTCGTCTTTGATGTCAACGGTTGCACGCGCAAGATTTGATTGCGACGTCACGAACAATCGAGCAGGGTAGAGGAGCACACGGTCGACGCGTTCAATCACCTTACCATCGCGGCGATCAATCCAGGCGATGCGATCGATAGTGTCGCCGAAGAGTTCAATGCGAATCGCTTTCGTGTCTTCGTCTGCCGGCATCACATCCACGGTATCGCCGCGCACACGGAACGTGCCGCGCGTAAACTCGAAGTCATTTCGACTGTAATGAATGTCGCTTAGTCGATGTAACAAGGCTTGTCGTGTTACCTCCATGCCTTCCTTGATCAACAGCAGCTGATCTTTGAAGTCGGCCTTTGCTCCGATGCCGTAGATGCATGAGACAGAGGCCACAACGATTACATCACGTCGACCCTCCACGAGCGCACTGGTTGCACGCAGTCGCAGACGATCAATCTCGTCGTTAATCGAGAAGTCCTTCTCTATGAAGACATCTGTCGAAGGGACGTACGCCTCTGGCTGATAGTAGTCATAGTACGAGATGAAGAACTCAACCGCGTTGTTGGGGAAGAAGCTCTTGAACTCCCCATAGAGTTGCGCTGCGAGTGTCTTATTCGGCGAGATCACCAGAGTCGGACGTTCCACCTCACGGATAACATTCGACATAGTGAAGGTCTTTCCGGATCCGGTTACGCCGAGGAGCACCTGACTTGTGCGTCCATCGCGAAGACCTTCGACGAGCTCGGCGATTGCTCGTGGCTGATCACCGGAGGGCTGATATTTGGTATGGAGGTCGAAGATGGACATGTGTGCTGGTGTGACGAGAATAACCTGCGAACGTACGACGAGAATGCGATATTCGCAGAATGAAGTCACGAATCATCGGCGTCGTTGTTGTCGGAATACTCCTGCGAATGCTGGTTTCATTCGTGATTCTCCCTGATCAGCCTCAGGGTGAAGACGGTCCGTCGTATGCCGAACAGGCACTCGAGATTGTAGCCGGTTCGACCAACCACTATTACTTCCCACCCGGCACTGCTTTCGTCATCGCACCAGTGTATGCACTGGTTGGACGCAGCTTGACTGTTGATCACGCGATCGGCGTGGCGCTCACAAGCGGCGTCGTCATTGTAAGCGTGTGGTTTGCGGTAGTGCTCATGGGCTGGACCCGACCCTCGCTTGGTGTTGCAATCCTCGCATCGCTCTACGGACACACGATGCTGTCGGCAACGCAGCTATCGTCGCAACCTGTCACCACCATCGCCGTGGTCCTTGCCGCAGGCCTCACAATTCAATGTCTGCGATCATGGTCCTGGTTGGGATGGACAGTAACGTCGCTTGCGCTCGCCCTTGCAGTGCTGACCCGTCCCGCTTCCGGGTTAGTCGTTGGCGTGCTCCTGCTTGTTCTCGCTCATGCTGCGTGGAAGAACGCACTTCCGATCCGTACCGTCATCGGCGCTTGGGTTGTTACCGCAGTCGCACTCTCTGCCTTCGTCATTCCAGTCATGCAGCACAACGCACGCGCCCTACAGGGGATGAGCATCTCGACCAACAACGAGTGGAACTTGATGCTAAGCAACACGCCATTCACTCCGGACTATAAGACAGGGCACTTTGGTCAACGAGGATTCGATCAGATCGATCCTGAGGCTGCGGCATGGCTTTCGGCATGCATCCCACATCGTAATCCTGCACAGGCCACATTGGAAGAGCGACGCTGCATGACCTACACAGCGCTCACGTACATGGTCCTCCATCCCGGACGCACGCTCTACCGTGTCAGCAACCGTGCTCGAGGCTATTGGGGTATGGATTACTCGGCGACCCGACTGATACAGCAGTCACGGGGAATCTCGAACGTCAGCGCGGCCCCCTTGCTTGCCTATGAAGGGGGCATGTACCTCCTCGTGCTGCTCGCAGCATTATCAGCACCGCTGTTCTCTGGCATCGCCAGCGGACGTCATGGACGCCTCGTGATCGCCGTCATCGTCGCCGGCATGCTGCCGTACCTTGTTGCATTTGCGCTCCCACGATTCCATCTGCCGGCAATCCCGTTGGTGCTACCCTTTGCCGCGTTGGCACTCATTCGGCTCATCGACGAGCCTCGAAATACTCTTCGCACCTTGGGCAGATCCCCGTGGTGGTGGGCGATGCTTGTTTGTGTGCTAGCGATGCAAGTCGAGCATTTCTATCACCTTGCGCGACTTCAGTGAACCCACATTCTACGCCGAAATCGCTGGCATTGGCCTGAAAATCGTCGTATCTTTGTGGCTTCCTTTTTCACGATCTAGCTATTCCATGAAGCTCTCTGAGTTCAAGTTCTCCGTCCCGAAAAACGCTGTTGCCAAGTATCCAGCAGATCCACGCGAATCCGCGAAAATGATGGTTCTCAACCGCGAAACGGGAGACATCGAAGACAAGCAGTTCAAGGATATTCTTGACTACATGGACAAGGGCGACGTGATCGTTGTGAACGACACCAAGGTATTTCCTGCACGTCTGTTCGGCAAGAAGGAGAAGACCAACGCGAAGATTGAAGTGATGTTGCTGCGCGAACTCAAGGCGCAGGAGCGCATTTGGGACGTACTCGTAGAGCCTGCGCGCAAGGTGCGTATTGGCAACAAGATCTATTTCGACAATAATCGCTTCTACTGCGAAATCATTGACAACACGACATCTCGTGGCCGCACGGTGCGGTTCTCGTACGACGGCGATCTGCATGAAGTGATCGAGCGCATTGGTCAAATGCCGCTGCCGGAGTACGTCAAGCGCGAGCCGACCGATGCCGACAAGGAAACATATCAGTGCGTCTTTGCCAACCCAGACAAGGTTGGTTCGATCGCACCCCCTACAGCGGGCCTGCACTTCTCCGAGAAGCTGCTCAAGGCGGCTGATAAGAAGGGGATCAAGATCGCTACGGTGCAGCTCAACATTGGTCAAGGCATCTTCGAAACAATCGAGGTGGAAGACTTGACAAAGCACCGCATGTATAGCGAGTACTTTGAAATCACAAAGGACTCAGCTGACGTGATCAACAAGGCACTGAAGTCGAAGAAGAACGTGTATGCTGTAGGGTGCAGCGTTGTGCGTGCGCTCGAGTCGAGCGTGCTCACAAGCGGTATTGTGAAGCCGAACAAGGGATGGACAGATAAGTTCATTCACCCGCCGTATGAATTCAAGATTGCCAATCGCTTTATCACGAACTTCCACCAGCCAGCATCACCTTCGCTGCTCGTCGCTACTGCGTATGCGGGCGGCAAGGACCAGATGTTCAAGGCGTATAAGCGTGCATTGAAGAGCGACTATCGCGTCTTTGGCTACGGCGATGCGCTGATGATCATCTAACCGACCTGCTACACCGCACACCGACACTCAAGGAACGTCACATGTCTGCTTACGAGCACCTGCTTCAGCGCATGAACCTCATCACGGACCTTGGCGCGGCTAGTGCAGCGCTCGGGTGGGATCAAGAAACCTACATGCCTGATGGGGCGGTGGAGTCGCGTGCGAATCAGTTGGCGACCTTGTCGACGTTGATTCACGGATTCACGACGGATAACGATGCTGTGTCGCTAGCGGCTGAGGCTTCTGCTTCGGCATCATCGCTCGATACACGAAAACAACGTGTCGTCGCGACGTTTGTGAAGGACCACGATCGTGCACGTCGACTTCCAGCGGAGCTTGTCGAAGAGCAAGCACGCACGGCAGCTATGGCGCAGGATGCATGGAAGCGTGCACGCCAGGCATCAGACTTCAGCATCTTCGAGCCCCTTCTCACAAAGACGGTTGATCTCAAGCGTCGCGAAGCGGAGTTGTTGGGTCCGAGTGCACATCCATACGATGCACTGCTCGATACCTTCGAGCCAGGGTTGACGGTCGACGTACTCACGCCTCTCTTTTCGCGCTTGCGCGAGGGTACCGTTGCGCTGCTTGGCGAAATCACGCCACGCCAACATGCAGTGTCAGACGATGTCTTGTACCGCACGTACGGTAAGGATGTTCAGCTCGCGACAGCGACGTCGATCATCACGCAACTTGGCTTCGACATGGCAACAGGACGGGTTGATCTTTCGGCGCATCCGTTCTGCACAAACTTTGGCAATAAGGACGTACGCCTAACGACGCGTATCCGTGAGAACGACCTTCGCTCGTGTCTGTTTGGTCTTGTTCACGAGGCCGGACACGGCATGTACGAGCAGGGAATTCCTGACGACATTGCACGCACGTTTTCTGGTCAGGGGGCGAGCATGGGCATCCATGAATCGCAATCGCTGTTCTGGGAGAATGTTGTAGCACGTAGCGAGGAGTTCTGGCATTGGGCGTTCCCACAACTGCGCGATGCATTCCCTGATCAGCTCAAGGATCAGACACCACGGTCGTTCTACCAGGCGATCAACAAGATGCGTCCATCGCTCAACCGCGTCGAGAGTGATGAGCTCACGTATAACCTGCACATTATCCTCCGGTTCGAAATCGAGCGCGATCTTCTCACCGGCGATCTCAACGTTGCCGACGTTCCAGCGGTTTGGAACGCGAAGATGGAACAAGCTCTTGGCATCGTACCACCGAATGATGCTGAGGGATGTCTGCAAGACGTTCACTGGTCGTTTGGTGGTATCGGGTATTTCCCATCGTACACGCTTGGGAAGCTGTATGCTGCGATGGAGTGGAACGCGATGCAGAAGGATATTCCAGATGCATCAGCGCGGATTGCCAATGGCGACTTTGCTCCGATCCTCGGATGGTTGCGCACGAACATTCACGCATATGGTCGCACTGAACTCCCGCGTGAAATTATTCAGCGCGTGACGGGTCGTGACCTGACCGAAGAAGATTTCCTCGACTACGTTGGTGCCAAGGCACGCAACGTGTATGGCTTCTAAGTCATTCGCATCGGCGATCGCACGTTTTCTGACAGAGGCTGAGCCCCCTGCAGGACTTCCTCGAGGTGTCGAGGTACTCAATCCATATTTGGATCCTGAAGTGCAACGTGTGGTGCGTGCAATGGTTCGACGGTACTACGTTGCCGCACCACCTCGTCTGAGCGTATGGGGCATCAATCCAGGTCGATTCGGTGCTGGGCTCACGGGATTGTCGTTTACCGACCCATGGGCAGTTGCCCATCAACTTGCGTTGCCTACGACGCTCGTTGGTAGACGTGAGTTGTCAGCCGAGTTTATCTCAGATGTTATCGACGCGTACGGTGGACCGTCGGCGTTCTATCATGACGTATACCTCGGTGCAGTGTCGCCACTCGGCTACGTAAAGAATGGCATCAACGTCAACTTCTACGATACTCCCGAACTCTTGGGGGCCGTGACGCCGTATGCGATTGCGTGTATGAAGGAGCAACTTGCATGCGGACTTCGCACTGATGTCGCCGTGGTGCTTGGCTCGGGTAAACTCAAACAGTCAGTCGAACGACACATCAATCCTCACGTCAGGATTCAGCGCATCGTCTACCTCGAACATCCACGATTTATCATGCAGTATCGTCGGTCGCAGCGGTCTGCATATGTTGACCGGTATGTTGACACACTGCGATCGTTGCAATCGACGCAGATATTATCCTGAAGGACCTAGTCATGATGAACAGAATGTTCCGCACCACGGCACTGGTAGTGATCTTGATCTCGCTCGTTGCGGTTCATTCGACATCTGCTCAGAACGTTGCACCTTCGTTTGTCTCAGTCCCAACACTTCACGATTGGGGTACGATGCGACTGCCGTCGACCCTCGCGCTTGACACAGAGATTCCGATCGTCAACATCGCCACATCTGGCACAGTGAATATCGTTGAGATCAAACCAGGGTGCGGCTGTACGAAGACCGATCCTGACAAAACGGTGCTGCAGCCGGGGGATACTGCACGAGTGAAGATTCGACTCAATGTCACGTCATCCCAAATCGGTCAGATCCAGAAGAACGTTCGTATTCGTACAGCGCACAACGATGATACAGTCGAGTCGAACATGATGCTCCAGGTAACACTCCAGCGGGCACTGACAATCGGACCATCCTTGTTCATCCCATTCAATGATGCATCGGTGGGTCGAACAGCTACCAGTGAGTTGACATTCCAGAACACATCAGATGCCCCAGTTTCTATTATTGATCTTGTGTACGATCAAGACGTCACGTCTGATCTCAAGCCCCTTGAAGTGATCCCGCCGCACACAACGCGTACGGTTACGGTGTCGGTGACGCCGAAGGCGCCCGGTCAGCTCTACGGGGGTATTCGCTTTATCGCACGCGGCAATGGCGAGGATGATAGTTTCAACCTGCCGATCTATGGAATGGTAACTCGCGTGGCAGGGAAGTGATGACAGGCATTCCCATCGGTTTGGTGATATGCAGGTGTAACGCTAACTTCGCAGTCCGTTTCTGCTACGCCAATGTAGCTCAGCTGGTAGAGCAGCTCATTCGTAATGAGCAGGTCACCGGTTCAAGTCCGGTCATTGGCTCTCAAGACACTGCGCCCTCTATGCATGTGCATAGGGGGCGTTGTTCGTTGTATCTCTGACGAGGGATTTTGTAGCGTGAGCATCTCACACAGTATCGTCGCACTCTTGATGGCAGTTGGTCTTACCGGTTGTGGCAGACCCGACTATCTCGGCGTGCCTCCGCGCGAGGATGTGCAGACGATTTCAGTGCGTGAGGCTGTAGATCACCGTAACGTCGGACGTATCGTTACGATCCGTGCCAGTGTCGGAAGCGTCTGTCAGGACGAAGGCTGCTGGCTCACGATCTCCGACGGCACAGCGGAAATCAAGATGAAGTTTATCGATCCGACGCTCGGAGTGCCGGTCGACCTTCACGGGGCCGTCCTCGCACAAGGTATCCTTCGCGAGACGATCACCAACGGCGTTCGCATACCCGAGCTGCATGCCAGCGGTGTGCGGTATCTTGATGCTCGGTAAATGCAACTTTGTCCAGCAACGGCGCGTATCCTGCCGCCGGAGAAACATCAATGCAGGCACTCGTGAAGGTAGAACGCGACGGTACACCTCTTGTAGGGGGCGTCCAGATGGTGATCTGGATCCTCATTACGGTTGCAGCAATTATCGCCCACGTGGTGCTTGGGGTCGTGATACCGACCCGTTGGCCGTCTGATGCCAATCAGTGGACAGGAGAGTCCGCACTATTGTCAGTTATCGGTACTGTTGCTCTCAGTGGCATCACAGCATTTATTGTGCTCCTGGTGCGACGTCGCCGTGTGCAGAGTTCGTTTGATGTTGTGTCCTGGTTCTTGACGCTGTTCTCGGTTTCCGGACTCGTCCTACTTCTGCTGGCCGGAGCACTCACAATCGCGGATCTCATCGGAAGCAAGGGTTTCGTGTCGGCGTTTGTCACACGACTCCTCGGGGTTGTGGCATCGCTAACTATTGCTGGTGTTTTCGGCTTTGCCACGGCTCTTTTGATAGCACGGCCGACTCGCCGCCTCCGTACCTATCTCATCGCGCAGGCAGTCTGTTTCGCGCTACTCGTGCTCGGTGGGATGCTTTCCGTCACAACATCAGCCGGCGTTGCTAATGTAATCACACTCACAGCTGTTAGCTCGGTGTTGATACTGATCAATCCACCAAGATTGCCGTGGTTGCAAACGTTGCCACTGGAACAAAAGCTGCGATTGCTCTGGCTCACGTGCTGCGCTGCACTTGCTTCGATTCTCATGACAGTTGTGTTGCTGCAGGATAACATCTTAAGTGTCTCAGTGTCGACCTTCATCGCAGGTTTGCATGTTACGTATTCTGCGCTGAGCGTGATTGCTCTCACTATCTTTCTTCGTCTGGCTGTGATGGTGCTGTTTGCACTCCCTAACAGCACGGTCGTTGATCGTCGTTCTCTGGAGATCTCATCCCTCTCTGCTCTTGCTCGTCTCATGGCAGAGTCTGCATCGACGGAAGACGTACTCGCGCGCACGACAGAACTCGCGGTTCGTGTTACGCAGGCACATGGCGCGTGGGCAGAGATGGGCACGGGAAGTGCGACAGCCATCGTCGCAACGCAGCATGTCCATCGCGACTATGTGCAGTCGTTGCATCGAAATCCGCTCATTCGCGAACTGATCGCTACCGCAAACGAGGCAGTCGTCATAGATTCACTTGCAGACTATGATATCGACGTGCGCTCACTTGCTGTACGCTCGCTCGTGATCGTCCCGATCGCTATCGATGGTGAGCGGTGCGCTACGCTGGTTGCCTTCATGACTGCAGAGTATGGATTTCATCCTGACGATCATCGACTGTTGGCCGCATTCGGCGATATCATCTCCATTGCGATCGAGCAGTCACGCCTCCACGCTTCGGTCCTCGAGCGGGAACGTTTACAAAATGAGGCCGATGTCGCTCGGGAAATTCAGACATCGCTGCTTCCGCGACAGCATCCGTTGATTGCTCGGTTTGATCTCTTTGGCATCATGGTACCGGCATCCGAAGTTGGCGGTGATTACTTCGATTATGTCCGATTTGCCGATGGGTCGCTCGGTGTGGTCATAGCAGACGTAGCGGGAAAGGGAATACCTGCTGCATTGTACATGGCTACACTCAAGGGGGCTGTCCTAGCAGAGGCACGGGAGGCGACCGGCCCTGCGGACTTGCTGTATCGCCTCAGTCTGACGTTAAGTGGTCAGATGGAGCGACGTACCTATATCACAATGAGTTGTGTTCAGATACATTCTGATAGTCCTACGATTTCGTATGCGCGTGCAGGGCACTCGCCTATGATCCTGCGAACGCACGCTGGCGTATCCGTCCTTCGTCCGAAGGGTGTTGCAATTGGTCTACTGCCGCCCGAGGAATTCCGCTCTCACGTAGAAGAGCTCTCAGTCGAACTCGCTCCCAATGATGTGTGTTTACTCACCACCGACGGTGTTACTGAGCGGCGCAATACAGCGTTGCAGGAAGTTGGTACGGAGGCCATAATGGACGTCCTAACGGATGAGGTTTCGCGTACCTCGAGAGAAATCGTGACACGAGTACAGGATCGTCTGCTTGAACACGCGCAGGGAGCGGAGGCGCACGATGACGTAACCATCGTTGCACTTCGATGCTCGAATGAATCACCACTACTACCGGAATCTCACCAATGAACACATTCTCCATATCAGTCGATCACACTAATCATGACGTGGTTCTCCATCTGCATGGATACCTCGACGCACACACAGCAAATGACTTTGAGCGAGAGCTGCGAAGCATCATTGAGCAGGGGGCACTCCGGATTATCGTGGATTTTGCGAATCTCGACTATATCTCGAGCGCTGGACTCGGTGTGTTCATGGTGTTCATCGAAGACCTTCGTCGCAAGCACGGCGACATCCTGTTAGCCGCGATGCGCCCGAATGTATACTCGGTGTTTGATTTGCTCGGGTTTCATGTGTTGTTTAAGATCTTCGATTCTGTGGAAGCAGCACAAGCCTCAGGGACAAACGCTTCATGAGTGGTGACGCGACATATCGTCAGCCTCTGCGGATCCCTCCGCGCACGGAACATCTTGAGCGCGTGCGGTCGTACGTCGGCGATGCAATTACATCGACATTCCTCACGGCAGTTGAGCAAAATGGTGTGGTACTTGCTGTTGATGAAGCCTGTGCGAATCTCATTGCGCATGCTGTCGAGGTATCGGGCACACGCGAAATTGAGGTAGTCATTTCCGTGACGGCCCACGACATAGCTATCGAGATTCGGGATCAAACGCGTGCGTTCGATCCACGTGCTGTTGTGCCACCGGACATGTCAGATTATTTCCGAGAAATGCGGTCGGGTGGACTCGGAATTGCGCTGATGCGCCGTGTCATGGACCACATTGAGTACATCCCGGCGTCGCAGGAAGCCCCGTTCAATTGCCTAATCTTGCACAAGCGTCATCGTTCTGCGTCGTAATTTGCGAGCATGAAATTCGTGCTCATGTTGGCCGGCAGCTTGCTCGGCATTGCACTCGGTTACGTGCCCCGACGATTGCATGCTCCACGACCATTGTGGTGGCGCCTGCTCGCCATTGTCTCGGTTATTGCGGTCGTTGTGGTTGCGATCTATCCGCCCCTGGCCGGCAGCACCATTGATGCTGTAATCCAGCATCGTGCCGATAGCACAAAGAGTGTACCGGTGCTGATTCTTGCAAACACTGCACAAGCATCGCAGGATGAGCAGGGGACGTACCTGATCCCAGCAGAGGACGCACGTGTTGCGAACAGACCAATCATGCTTCGCGCGTATCAGCCGATTGTCGATGCACTGACGTCTGCCGGACCGAACGTGCCTGTGGTTGTGCATGTGCGTCGAGCCGAGTCCGATGTGATCTTCCAAGCTGACGAAGTGGGAACGGTGAATCCCTTGCTCACCTTGCCCTATATCATGGGGCTGGAAGAGCGTTCACGCATCTTGTTCTTCCACGTTCCAATGTCGTGGATCGCAACAATTGCCTATCTGCTTAGCATGATCTATGGCATCAGCTACATACGCAAGCGGACAATCGAATCGGATGACATTTCGGTTGCCATGGCGAGTGTTGGGACGTTGTACGCAATTCTTGCAACTGTCACGGGCGCGGTCTGGGCAAAGTTCAACTGGGGATCGTTCTGGAATTGGGATCCGCGGCAAACATCGATCTTCATTCTGCTGTTGATCTATGGCGCGTACTTCCTCCTCCGCTCAACGATCGATGATCCATCACGTCGCGCTCGCCTGAGTTCTGCCTACGCAATCGTTGCATTCGCAACGGTACCGTTCCTCGTCTTCGTCCTTCCACGGTTATTGCCAGGGCTTCATCCGGGATCGGCAGATGATTCGACGGCAGGACCGCTCTTGAGTTTAACATCGGATTCGCTCAACAGCACCAAGCAAGCGATCTACAGTCTTGCGTTGTTTGCGTTCTCCATGGTCTTTTTCTGGCTTGCCAATCTTCGCATCCGTAGTGAGCGTGTCGCACGTCTGCTCGCACCACCAAAGGAATCAGCATGATGCCGTTTCTCACCGCCAATGCAATCTACGTTGTCCTCATCACGGCACTGGTGATCTGGGCGGGCGTTGCCTTCTACATGCAGCGTGTTGATGCACGACTTCGCGAACTAGAATCACGCATTGATCGTTAACCATCACCATGAACAAGCTCCCTTGGAAATACATCATTGCCGGTGCGGCAATCCTCGCTCTCGCATGGGTCGGGATCAGCGCGTTGTCGGACTCCTCCATCGAATACGCAACTGTCGATCGCGCAGAAAAGCTCGGCAAGACGGTGCAGATTATTGGCACATGGGACAAGCCAACGGGCTGGAAGTATGATGCGCAGTCTAACACCTTCGCATTTACGCTCCGTGACGAACAAGGCAAGCTTATCCCAGTGGAGCTGACGGGTGCGAAGCCGAACAACTTTGAAGCAGCGGTTAGCGTTGTTGTGAAGGGACGTATCGAGGATGGCGTGCTCAAAGCGTCAAACGTCCTGACAAAGTGTCCGTCGAAGTATGAGGGACAGCCGACAGACGAAATGCCGGCATCATAACGAGGACAAAATGCTCAAGCGTATAATTATTCTGGCGGCAATCGTCGGCATCCCACTTGGCGTGTGGATCGCTTCGACCTACGGTCAACTTGAGGAGGTCACATATGCAGTGGCAACAAGTGATCACGCCTCAGGCGTTGAGGGAGATCAAGCTCCAAAGGTCATCATTGTCTCGACAATCGTAAATGCAGCGGAGGCACCTGAACGAATTGCCTGTGCCGATCAATCGGGAGCTGCGTTTCGTGTTCAATACACAGGAACCACGCCAGACGTTCCGTTCGCAAATGGTCAAATCGTGCGTTTCGTTGGACACGTCCATGATGGACATGATCCGTATTTCCATGCAACACAGGTGTACGCACAATGATCGCTCAGATCCTCATCCATGTGCTCTTTGGAATGGCCCTTGCGTCGACAGGACTCTATGCTGCGGCATTGTACGCAGAGACTGATCGTGCCGCATGGCTCTCAACGCTTGCCCGACGCATCTTTGGTGCAATGGCATTTGGTCTCGTAGCATCGGCAGTCATCCTCGTAGTCTTGATCCTGCAGCACCGCTTTGAGTACACCTACGTCTGGAACTACTCATCTCGTGAACTTCCACTCCATCTTCTGATTGCCAGCTTTTACTCCGGACAAGAGGGGAGTTTCCTGTTGTGGACCATGTTCGTCGCTCTTATCGGTGTCGTCCTGACTCCGTATGCTCGTCGACATGCCTACGAAGCGCCTGTGATGGTCTTCTACGGACTCATTGTAAGCTTCCTCACGCTGCTTCTTGTTGCGAAGAATCCGTTCGCCTACTTTCATGAATCCTTCGCTGCTGATGGTATCACCATCGCAGATGTGCGCGATAACGGCAAGGGCCTCAATCCGCTGCTGCATAACGCATGGATCACCATCCACCCACCAATTCTGTTCGTTGGCTTCGCATCAATGTCGGTGAGCTTCGCATTCGCTATGGCGGGCTTGATTCGTCGCGAGTATCATCGTTGGATTGACATCGCACTGCCATGGACGTTGTTTGGAACTGCAGTGTTGGGATTCGGCATCATGTTAGGGGGCTTCTGGGCCTACGAAACGCTGGGCTGGGGTGGCTTCTGGGGATGGGACCCTGTTGAGAACTCATCCCTCATTCCGTGGCTTGTCGTTGTTGCACTCGTGCATACGATGCTCGTCCAGAAGCGCACACGAGGACTCGTGAAGACGAACATGATTCTTGCTGTTGCAAGTTTCGTGATGGTACTGTACTCAACATTCCTCACGCGTAGTGGTATTCTCGGCGACACATCAGTTCACTCGTTTGTCGATCCCGGCAAGTTCGCGTTCTGGATTCTGCTGCTCTTTATGGCGACGTTCGTAGCCATCGGTGTGACCATGGTGGTACGTCGACGGAAGGATATGAATATCCATCGTGAAGAGTTTTCACCGACCACGCGTGAGTTCATGTTGTCGATCGGTTCTGCACTCATCATGGCGTCGGCGATCTTTGTGACGATCGGGACGTCGTGGCCGGTGATTATGGAGGTTGTGGGTCTACCAAAGGTTGCTGTCGCAATCGAGTTCTACAATCGTGTGCATTTGGTCCTTGTACCAGCAGTATTAATCGTCAATGCACTTTCGCTGATCTTCATCTGGCGATCAACGCCGCGTGCAAAAATCCAGTCACTGGTGACGTATGGAGCAGTGGTTGCTGCAATTGCAACAACCATCATGGCAGTAATCGGAATCAATGATATCGGACAAATTGCACTTGCGTTTACGGCGTGGTTCTCACTCGCAATCAATCTTCGTGTTGGACTTCGCATCATGAGCGCATCACCAGCGATGGCCGGTGCGTATGTATCGCACACAGGTATTGCTCTGTTGATTTTTGGCGTCATCACGACATCATCGTACACCGAGTCGCACCATGCAGTGCTTGTGCACGGCGTTCCAACATCTGTTGGTGAATACACCCTGACGTATCTCGGGAAAGAGCAGGTAGAGAAACACTATGCGGATCGCGAGAAGTACAAGTACTTCGTCAAAATCGAGCGTGGTGGTTCGACTGAGACAGTAGCTGCTGTACTGTATTGGTCCGACTTCAACAAGCGTCAATCTGCGTTTCTTGAACCAGGAATCCGCTGGGGTCTGCATAACGATCTCTACGTATCACCAAAGTCGACGGAGCGCGAGGATCTTTTCCAACGCAGAACAATCATGCGTGGTACCACGATGCGAGCCCCGTACGATTCGAACGTCGTGATCGAGCTTGAGCGGTTTACGATGCCGATGGAAGAAGTGCAGACGGCGGACGGACGCATGCAGATGTCGGCGGTGCTCAACGTGCGCACACCAGACTCAACGGTATCGCTGAAGGCTCGCACAAAGATTACAACGGGCGCATCAGGTCCGAGCTTTGATCCTGAATGGGTACAGTTGCCAGGTTCGACCATGGCCGTGGGACTTGCAGAGATTGCTCGGAACAACGAGGACCCTACGAAGTCAACAGGCGACCTTGTATTCCGTGATATGTCGAAGCCGATGCCACGTCCGCGTGAAGTGTTTACGGTTGACTTCTCAGTGAAGCCGTGGATTTCACTTGTGTGGTTTGGCGTGATCACGATGGTGCTTGGCTTCGCCTTCTCGATCGTCCGCTACACGCGTCAAGTTCGTAAGCAGACCTCGCTCAGCGTCGCTCAGGACACGCCAGCTGCCGGGGGAGAGGTCGAGTCCATCGAGGCGTAACTCGCCAATAGCGCTTCGTAGTAGCCGAAGCGTTGGAAAGCCGACGGCGGCAGTCATGCGTCGTACCTGACGGTTCTTGCCTTCGCGGAGCGTTAGCGCTATCCATGATGTTGGGATCGATGCGCGTTGACGAATAGGGGGCACACGCTCTGGAATCCATGTGGGCTCGTCGATTGCTCGAGCAATGCACGGTCGTGTGCGGTAGTCACGAACTACGACACCTGAAGCGAGTTGCGTCAGCGCTTCAGCTGTGATCGTTCTTTCGACCTGTACAAGGTATGTGCGATCGTGCCCAGCCTCAGGATCGAGGATGATCGATGGAAGGTTCCGCTCGTTCGAGAGCAGAAGTAATCCCTCACTGTCAGCATCTAGTCGACCAATCGGATAGAATTCCGGCGGGAGGTTGAATGCTGCAAGTGATTGATACGAGCTGCCGGGTTCCGGTGTGAATTGCGAGAGGACGCCAAACGGCTTGTTGAACGCGATGATCATCGTTCGAAGTACACTCCCGGTGGTTGACCCTGTAACGAAGTCCCGATGAATCGTCCACGGATATCGAAGTAGCGACGTTGTCGCGGTGAGGGCTGTGCGATAGGATCGAACAAGCGAGGTACGTCACGATCGAGGCACACACCATCGGAAGCGAGAACGCCATCACGCTCATCGGAACGTACGAACAGTGAGTCGCCATTGCCGGCATACCAGGCACTCTCATAGATGTCGATGACTGAGGCTGTGTCCCTACCAAGCACATGTGTGCCGGGCACACGAACAATGGTGTCACCGATGTTAAGTGAGTCGAAGGTGTACTCCCATTGCACGCGACTGCGCAGCGAATCACGGCGAACACCTTGCATATCATACGGTACAAACATCGTTGCGTCGAAGCGTATCGACCCACGAACTGTTTGCGCTCCACTGAGTCGCACCTCTTGTTCATTGCTGATGCTATCGACCACGCAGTACAGCGTATCCGGCACACCTGGTCGACCACGGCGATCCAACGCTCGCAACGCAACAACTGGTCTGTAGAGTCGCTCGAAGGCCATACCGCCTGTGTACCCGTAGGATTCCGCAGGACCGTAGCCGTAAACGATGATGCCAAATGTCGTGTCGCACGAGAGTCTGTGGATGCCCCTTGCAACAAGACACTGGACGTATCCAAGCGTAGTCCCGGGAATAGGTACCGCTGCAGGTGCCGCAACACCATCAAGCGTTAGTGAGCTTGCATGTGACAACGGCACGATACATGAAATCCTATGCTGTGTGTAAAACGCAGCACCTGACAGACGTGGCTCGATGCTCGTGACGCGGTACGATGAGAGGTACTGCTCGACAGGGGGCACAACAATCAGCGAAGGGTCTCCCGATCGCCCAGCACCATTCTGTCGATTGGCGGAACGATCGATGATCGTAACTAGAACTGGCTCCGTAGCAATGATGTCCAGCGGCTCGTCAACAAGAGGAACATCGAGATATGCACCTGCGCCAAGGACCACTACTGGATTGCCATTGATCGTCAAGCCGGTCTTTGTGCTAGATGCAAGGATGCGCACAAGTGCAACGTCACGTTGTGAGGTGCGACGAATATCTGAGGGAGGCACAAGGGGAGGAACGACCACACGCTTCCCCCACACATCGGTACTTGGGAGTTGCTCGACCAGACAATCGCGTGACGCCTGTTCCGAGATGATCGGAACCTGTGCACGATAGTGTGCACCAAGGACAGCGATTGGCTTGGTCGCACGTACGCGACTTCCCGTAAGGTCGTCGTTCTGTCGCTGTGCCGAGACGAATGCTTGCACCAGATAGGCATCACCGCGCTGCAACAGAACTGAGCGGAAACTACCAGGAGCGGATGCCGAACGATCTACGGAGAGCTGCGCAGTAACGAGTGTGCTGTCTTCCGTGGCAACGACGAGGAACTGACTCGGATATGCACCAGTGAATGATGTGAAGAGTCGATTCGTGTCTGCCTCTGCTGATGATGCATAGGTTGAAACCACATAGTCAGTGCCCAATGCATCGGTAGGCAATACAAGCCACGCATCGCTTGTGTTATCGTCGCGGATGACTGCGTAAACAGTTACGTCCGTGTTCGTTGCGATATGAATAGATGAAGGAATGGGTTCTTCGCAATCATTACATCGTCCGCCCGGAGTTGTGACTCCGCGTAGTTCATAATCGCTGGTTGCAAAGCGAAGCTCCCACACAGCCGCACCAGGTATGTTGATTGTCGAGTTAAATGTGGTGCCATCGCGCTTCTGTGATTCAAAGCGCAGGGTTGTTGCCTGATCGCACACAATGAACACCGATAGAAGCGATGGATCATCGTTCCCAGTCGACGAATGATCATTCGGTGGCACAGCAATCCAGAAGTCACGTCCGTAGGTGTCACGGAGCTCCTGAGCATAACTATGCATGTACCCTGTTGTGAGGATACAGAGACAGATGATTAGGATGCGTGCCATGATGCTACAGCCGAATCACACAATGCGCGCATCTGTTCTGCGCTGCGATCCCATGTGAATTGTTGCGCCCACGCAACAGCACCGTTAGATAGCTGCTGGCGCAAGTCTTCATCGCGAAGCACGCGTAGCACCGTCGAGGCGAGATCCTGCGTGCTTCCAAACGGATACAATAAACCGGACTGTCCGGCCTTGACCGAGTCGCGCAGGCCTGGCGAGTCTGCGCTCACAACAGGAACGCCACACGCATTGGCTTCAAGGTTGGTAATGCCCCAGCCTTCCTTCATTGATGTGTTGACCATTACATGTGATCGTTGAAGTCGACGAATCTTTTCGTCGTTGGTCACAAAGCCAACAAACTCGACTGACGCTTGAATGCCAAGAGCCGCAACACGTGATTCGAGGAATGGACGATCATCACCTTTGCCGATAATCTCGAGTCGAGCATCTGGAAGTGCTTCGAGAATTGTTGGCATTGCATTGATGATGTGATCGACAGACTTGTACCGCTTCAGTCGACCGAATGACGTAATCGTTGGCACCGGAGCTTTCTCGCCAACAGCCATCGGAAATGAGGCAGCATCCATGCCATTGTGAATCACATGCAGATTCGTGTCGGGAAGTCCTCGTTCACGACACTCAGTGCGAGTACTCTCGGAGACAACGGCGATTGGCGTATTGCGGTACACCTGTGGTATTCGACGCTCAAAGAGCTGAACGTACGAACCTACCAGCCGTCCGGCTTCCAGATAGATACTATCGCCGAAGAGATGGTGAACAATGCCAACGATAGGTCGCTTCACAAAGAGCGGCGTCATCAACGGCAGTTTATTGATGTCGTCAACGACAACATCAACATCCATGTGTCTGCCATGGCGCCACCACCACACGGGTAGTACGTAATTGAACGTTGATCGCGATCCGATACGGTGTACATCAATGCCATCGACTGTTTCGCGAGATGGAGCCCCTTCGAATCCACAGCTCACCAAGGTGACATGATCCCCCTTGACAACCAAACGGGAGAAGATCTCATGAAGGTGCGTCTCCGCTCCACCCGACTGCGGATGGAGTCGATCCTGCCAGTTGAAGACAAGGATGCGCATTTACTTGCGTGGAGCCTCAACGATGATTTCAACCGTGCGATTGTAGAACCGTCCCTCCGGAAGTTGGTTGTCGTAGAGCGGAAGACGCTCACCTTGACCAACGACCGTGGCGTTCGGTACACGAAGCTCCTGCGATACAGCAGTAGCACGCTGCAGACTCAGTCGCTGATTGTAATCCTCACTGCCGCTTATGTCGGTATACCCGACAATGCGCACCTGCGACCCAGGTGTGATGCGACCGCGGACATTTTCAATCAGTGAGCGATGATCAGCTGTGAGGTCTGACTTGTCGAAGCCGAATAGGATAAGCGAGTAGCGATCGATCGTTTTGTCCTGCGCTCCGGAACGTAGCTTCTGATCAATCGTCACTTCATTGATCGGAAGTACCTTCATCTCCGATGGTATCACACGTCCGTTTGTGTCGCGTGCTACGAGCATGTATTCGAGTGTACGCGATCCAACAGGGATGAACATCTCTTGTTCGGCAACGCGCCAATCCACCGATGATGGTAGTGCCGAATCACCGTGGAATGTCTTAATTAGGCGCTCGTCCTCAGAGACAAACACTGTCCACGATGCAATCGGAACTTGCGGGTCAATTGACGGAGTGAATCGGAATCCAGTTGGCGAAAACACACGCATTGTATCGCGCGACACAACAGGAGCAAGAATCGTTGCGTCAGATGACGAGAGTTCGACACGACGATTCTCCGCGCGTCCCTCAGGCTCGGTCGTCGACGATGGAGATGTGAGCGCATCTCGTTGTGCAACAGTGATGCGTGATGGTTCGATGCCCCATGTCGAGATCAGATACGAACGAACATTCTCAGCACGTGCTTGTCCCTGTGAGCGTTGCGTTGCTTCCGACATCAGCTCCTCTGCGCCGGCGAATCCCGTCAGCGTCAGCGTTGCTGATGGCTTCTCCTGCATGCGCTTACCAACGATGTTCAGGATCTGGTGATAGGTCACCATTGCATCGAGGTTGTAGAAATTGTCGAGCGAGTAGCGATCAACTTGTTCCGAGTTGAGCGGTGTGTAGCGCTCTGGGATTGCGACAGATTTCTCGTTGAAAAACACGTATGGAAGCAGGGGGCGAATCCGCGTCGATGCAAACTGCTCAATCTTGATCGCTTGCTCTCCGGTACGAGTTCCATCCTCGGCAATACCAGCAGCGGCAATTGATGGGATGAATGCCACGTTCGTCTGTCCGCGGATCGGAAGGGGCGTGCGACGAGCCACATCGAAGAGTTGGAACGCGTCAAGCGAGTCAACCGCAGATGGTGGGATTAGCGACACAGCAATACCTGCGCGGAGATGACTAATCGTCCACGAAATGTTTTCGACCACACTGAATGGTGAGAAGGTGTAATACACCTCTGGGCTGATGAACATTGTTCGATCGGCATTCAGCGGGAGATCATACGACGCACCAACAGTGAAGGATAACCCCACAGAGCTAACGAACGGCAGATCTCCACGAGCTTCATTCCGTGTGCGACGACCCGTTTCAAACGTTGCATTTGCTGGCTGCAACATCGTCTCCTTTTGTTCGAACGTTGACGAGATGCGATATGCGGCAAGAATGCCCCCACGGATCGCGAGATCGCGTGTCACTCGATAGCCAAGGAGTGGCTCAACACCGATCTGGGTGAATGACGACGTAAGAGAGTGTTCAATCTCTGCGTTTGTCGTTGAACCTGTCGCGGTGATCACCGGAAGTGTCTGACGTGACGTCATCGTTCCTGAGAAACCGCCGTAGTGAAGGCGAATGTCCATGAAGAGATTGGTCTCGATAGGCGATAGGTAGGTCAAACCGCCAAACAATCCAGAGCCCGTGCCTCCGGTGAATTCCGGACAGCAATTCGGAACGCCGGGGAGTGTGCCAAACGACGCTGTCTGCACGTCGAACGTGTAGTTGCCAAACAATCCAACACGAGGTTGCTCTTGTGCTGATGACTCTAGACAGAAGGTTGTCCATGTCGCAACAAGTGCAACGAGAAGAATGATGCGTTGCTTCATTATCGTACAACCTCCATGCGTTCCACAATGCGTTGCGATGGCGTGGACAGCACAACGTAGTACGATCCAGTTGGGATGGTGCTCACATCAAGCGGCACGAACCACGTACCGGGAGAAAGCACGCGTTCTACCAGCGTCTGAACCACTCGACCGTTGAGGTCGATCAATTCAACGCGCGTAAATCCAGGCTCAATTGTCGTTACATACACCGTTGTCGATGAGCGCACGGGCATAGGTGCAACTTGGACTCCTGTCGATAGGTCGGTATTCCGGAAGAGGCGAGCCCCACCTTGGTAGCAGATGTCCGTAAGCGACACACGTCCTGCGATTGGCGTAATCTCAAGCGTATCAGTGAGAATCAACGAGTCGATCGAAATGATGCCGACCGTATCGTTACCCCATGATGTCGTGAACTGCAATGTTGTTGCAAGCGAGTCACCTTGTGGGATCGGAATTGTCACTGGCACAAGACGCGTTCCATCTGGCTCGAAGGTGCCTTGTGGCGTTGTTCCTGTCGGCGTGAGGATCGTGCCGTTAAGCCGCAAAACTGCCGAGATTGATGTCACTGATGTACGGTCGAAGTTGACCTTATTCGAGATGTACACCGGAACGCCGACCTGCTGTCCGATACGTGATTGAACGGATCCTACACGAAGCGTTGCACCGATGTAGCTCTTGACGCTTGCGCGCAGAAGCAGTTGCTCTGTCGTTCCGCAAATCGAATCAGTGAACGTGTACGATTCCTGATACACGGTTCCAGCAGCTCCTCCAAGGAAGCGCACGGTGAGATTCGAGCGCTCGCCTGGTTGTGTTACTTCCGGAGTGATCGACTCAATGCGGAATCGACCAATCGTTACCGATTGTCGCGGCCAACGTATGGCGACCGTGCCGGTATTGATCAGCAGAATGCGCTCGATGAGCTCCTGTCCCTCACGGATGTTTGCGAAGTCTACCAACGTGCGTGAGAGTTCAAAGCCAACACTATCTCGGCGCGCACTGATCTGCGTTACACTGCGTCCGTTCGGTGCATTGATAGCACTTGAAGAAACGACGACACGTGCATCCTTCACACCATTCTTCTGCGGTGTGAACGCGACTATGAGACTGACTTTTGCACCTGGCTCAACACGAATGGGAAGGGGATCAGATGAAACGGAGAACTCCGCTGCATCAGCCCCTTCTACACCGATACTAAAGACCTGCATCGATGCTTGTCCGTAGTTGCTGACTTCAATTGTTTGAGACGGCACGGAACTGTTGCATGGGTTTGTAGAGAACAGTACGGCTGGTGAGATAGCAATACGACCGTCACCGCTGCCTTCGCCATAGAGACGAACACGCAGAGTTTGTCCGCTCGATGGCTGACATTGTAGTTCGCATGCATATCGACCGAACTCTGTTGGCTCAAACCGCACCGTGATTGTCCGTGCCTGACCCGGTTGGAGTGTGAACGAGCCGCCACCGTTCATGATGCGGAACTGCCCCGACTGAGGTCCAACCAATGTTGTCGTGTTAACTGTAACAGGTCCGCTCGCTGCCGACGGAACGCGAATCGTGATGTTGGTATCAACAACGGACTGGTTTGCAACACGACGACCAAAATCGATAACCGTTGGACCGTCGAGCGTGGGATTTGACCCGTTACCACTGACACGTACTCGCAAGGTGCCGGTTCCTGTTACAACATCAAGGTCGGCCGATCGCGGCCCGATCTGCGTCGGAACAAAGGAGATGTCGAGTACCAAGGGGGCACCCGCAGTGATCGAGTCGGGGAGCGTTGCAGTGCACAGCGAGAAGTCGCGTGTATCACCGCCGACGAATGATGCCCCAAGAATTACAAGTGGATTCGCGCCCTGCGCGGTAACAGCTGTCGCTGTTTTGTCAGCACCACTGCCAAGCGCTACCGAGCCCATGTCGATTGTGCCTGCAGCTGCACTCGCACCAAGAATGCGGAAGTCTGCGTTTGACACGTCGAGCACTGTTCCGATTCCTTCAAGTTGCCAGATGCGTGCTGTTTGATCAGTTGACGCAGTCACGAGTCGGCGTCCATCGCTGCTCAGACGCGCACCATAGATGATGCCCTGATGTCCGGCCAAGGATGACTGCAGTGCTAGTGTTGTCGGGTTGTAAATCTTCGCAGTTCCGTCGCCACCGGCTGCTACGAGAGAGGATCCATCTGTGGAGTACTGCAATGCGAGGATTGAACCAATGACGGGTTCCGCCGAAGTAACAGCTGATCCATCCGAGGTAGAGAATGTCGAGAGCACGAAGTCGGTGCCGCCACTTGCAACACGCTGTCCATCAGGTGATATCGCGACGGCATAGATCTTGCCTGTGCGACCGAGTGAAGCACACGTTGCTGTTACTTCGAGGTTTGCAGCATCACGCACTGTCGTTTGCGTGCCTTCTGCCACAGCAAGACGTTGTCCGTTAGCGGAAATGCTCAATGCGTAGACTGGTCCGGCATCAACAACCTTCGAGAACAGAGATCGCCATGATGATGTCTCGTACGACTGCAGTGTGCGAGCCGTGCCGACATAGAGCTTCGAGCCGTCAGGAGAAAACACAACACTATAGCCCTGACTCTCCAGTGGAATAGTTGCGATGCGATCGCCCGTCGTGTAGTCCCAAATGCGAACCGATCCATCGAACGACGCGGATGCGACATATGTGGTGCCGGGCATGATGGCCAAGCCCCAGACCCAGTTCAAGTGCACGCCAACGATACGCTCTTGCACTCCGGTGCTCGCATTCCACAAGCGGACCGTACCGTCATGTCCAGCAGTGATCACGTGCTGATTATCTGCAGTAAACACCGAGGCATAGACTGGACGGACGTGACCGCGGAGCGTGGTGATGTTGCCTTCGTTGATCATCGTACGCGATACGCGAATGCGTGCCTGCGCTGTCAGTTCCGGTCCGGCAGTCCATGCATATGAGAGCCCTGTAGCTGCCTCGGCGATTGGACGCCACGAGGAACCAGCATTCGTGCTGAACTCGATACGAACAGGATCCTGCGGAAGAACATTCTTCCATGTAATCATGCGTGTACGGCCGGCCAACACAGATTCGCCACCATTCGGAGTAAGTAGCGTTAGTACATCTCCACGAATGGGCGACCCACCGCGTAGTGACACTACAACAGGATCGCATGACGTAGACTCAAGCGTCCATGTTCCATACGTGCCATCGGACGAAGGAGCATCGTACTCGATCACATAGGTAGCGTCAGACCCTGGTTGCAACGTGAGCGGGAAGGCAGGTCCATTCACGACGGAAAAGGCTGTCGAGGAAAACGAGCCACTCGTAATGGTTATCGGAAACGTTTTCGTTGACAGTGTGATGACGCGTGTGACCTTTGATCCACCTGCCGGCTGACCGAAGTCGATGCCGGTTGTAGACGCCACAAGTCGTGGAACCGAGTTGTCAGGAGCCGCATACGTGATTGTGCGCGTCGTCGCACCGACCGTGAAGGTCACCGTGCGAGTTCCGCTGCAGCGTTCATTTGATGTCCACGAAACCGTGCAGCCTTGAAGTCCCTTCGCATCCGCAACGAATGCGCGAGCCCATGCAATTGCATCCGCATTGGTGGTAACCTTTTCGGTCCACGCGCCACCTGAGGAATCCGCGAGTCGACGGAGGTCCAAAGAAAGATCACTGCGCATTCCGATAACATAAACGCGGATGCCAAACGTGCGAGCGGTGCCAAGCGCCGAAATGACATCGAACGATGGTGCGCCATCGGTCATGAGCACCAGTGCGCGGGCGTTCCGAGCATTCTGCAAGTGGACGAGTCCGCCCATCGGTTGCGACAGCATACCAGTTGTCAACTGGACACCAGCGGACGATCGCACATTATCGACAACAGTGCCGTAGGTAGTCTTATCGGTTGAGAGACCAAACAGAAGATTGGCTTGTGCATCGATCGTCACAAGTCCAATCTCGTCGCCTGTAGAGGCGAGAAGAGTGCTGACACTTCGAGCGGCGTTCTTCATGAGGTCCATCGAGGATGGACTACCGCTTGCGGTCGATGCGGAGGCATCAATCGCGACCAAGAGACTAAGATTCCGTCCTTGGGTCGATGGATTGCACGTGACGGACGATGTCACGGCGGCACCGTTTTCAAGAATAGTGACTGATCCGTCGGCCAATGCTTGGGGTTGTCCTGTCGCATCAAGAGCGATTACGCGTGCGGAGAGTGCAGGTGCATTCTGTGCATTGATTCGCAATGGAACAATAGTTTGGGCGATCGAAGTCACAGTGCCAATGAGCATAACGCTCATAATGGCGAGCAGAGTTACCGTGCGCCGTCTACGCATACAACCTCCATACGACAGAAATAATGGTTCTCGACCGATGAGAACCATCACAATGATACCACAAACGGTCGTAACGGGGGAGCCTACTTAGTGCTGTGAATAAGCTCGATAATGACCGTCCGGTTGTAGGCTCTACCCTCGGGAAGGCCGTTATCAAACCGGGAGTCACGCTCGCCCATGCCGATGATCGTGGCTCCTGGTACCTGGAGCTGCCGCGCAACTTCGCGGGCACGTCGCAGAGAGAGATCTGCGTTGTACTCACTCGACCCAAGCACATCGGTCACACCGATGATGCGGACTTGTGTCGTTGGAGAGATTCGTGAGCGGATCAGCGCAAGCAGCCGTGCATTTGCGCCTGAAACGTTTACATCATTGAAGTCAAACAAAATGAGCTGGAATCGCTCGATTTGAGCATCACCCGCATCTTCCAGGCGGCCACGGGATGTTGATGAAATGGCCACAGGTAGCATGAACTCGTCCTGTGCAGTTGCGCCGTTGGCATCGCGAAGTGCAAGCTGGGCGATCAATGGTTCATCCGACATTGCAGCGATGTCTTCCGGTGTAAGGCGGACATCCAACACACGATTAGTCGGCTGAGTGTGATCTGCCTGCGCTAGTAAGCGCGATCCCTGACGAAGTTCCACACGTGCCGAGGTTATTGGCAGGGCAGAGGTGATCGTAGATGTGATGCGGAAGCTCGACGGACGTGCGCTGACATCAATTGAGCCAAGTGCAAGCGGTGCGAGAATGTCCGGCGATGTCGACGTGATCTCAACACGACGGTTTTCCTCGATAGCGCTCGTCGCATCTGCAGTGTCAGACGCCGTTGTCATCCGCGCTGGCGTGTTGCGCGCAGCAAGCTCGATGCGGTCATTTGGTACGCCAAGGGAGATGAGGATATCCCGAATGCGCTCAGCGCGACTGCGTGCCAATTGCAGACCTTGATCAGAGGGTGTACCTGATGTGGTGCCGGTACAGATGATCTTCGCAGCTGGGTTGCGCAGCATACGCTGTGCGATCACGTAGAGTTCGCCATAGAGTGCCTCGCGAGGTAGAAGGCGAAGCGTGTCCTCCTGTGCCCGTGTAATGCCAACCGTATAGCGCTCTGGCACGTCGGCACGTCCTTCGTCGAAATACACATGTCCAAGTAGTGGATGAAGCGTGGTTACGCGCGTTTGCTCGACACGTACGAGGGTATCGCTCATCACCGTACCATCACGGTCAAGACATACGAGCGTGACCTCAGCCGATGGTGGAGTGAAGGCGATGACCGGTGGCGGAGGAGGTGGCGGTTGTTGTGGCTGTGGCGATACGGTGTCGACGTCCTTGACAAGACTCCAACCAAGTGCTATCCCGAGGCGTACCTGCGTGACGCTCCATTGCACGCCGTTGGCGACTCCGGTTAGGGGCATGTGCACCATGAGTTCGGGTGCGAGGAATGACCGTTTGCGTGGGCCCATTGGTAACAGGTACCGTATGCCGGCCACAGCACTCAGACGCATACTTGCTGCTGCTGGAATGTCAGCCTCTGTATCCACCCATACGCGGTCGTCACCGAGATACGCACCAAAGTCTGCAGGCTCTACGAGCGTCTCAGTTTGATGGAAGCGATGGGTTGCTACAAATCCCACCCGAGCGCCAACGAGGACGTCGAGTCCGCTCGTGACGCGATAGGCAAGGAGTGGCTCGAGTCCGATACTGATAAGCGTTGCACGCAGATCATGCTGAAACAACGCATCGACAACCTTCGCCGTATCTCGGAGATCGGCAACAAACGATCGCTCCTGATCCGAGAGAAGTCCGGATTCCGACGATGCGGAGAGTCGACCATGAAGTGCAAGCGATGACGTCAGAGGCCAGCTATACCAGCCCCCTACATACCACCCGAACCCGCTGCCACCGGTAAACTCCGGACAGCACGAAGGGAACGTGTCGAGTTTGGAAAAGGATGCCGAATGAAGATTCCACGTACCACCTGCAATTATGCCCGCATCAGATGAAACCTGAGCATGCACACTGTGCGATGACGCAAGCGTGATTATAACGGCAATGATCCCAGCGGAGAACTTCATGTGTGCGAACATAGACAATGGTAGGTCATTGTCGAGTGGCATAAGCGCATTGTTGCGTGACTTCTCACTGTGCAGATGGACAGAGTTCAGCGATCGGACACTGTCCACATTGCGGGCGACGCGCGATACACGTGCGCCTGCCGTGCGTGATGATGAGGTGATTCATAGCATTCCATCGATCCCGGTCGAGAAGCTTCATGAGCTCGAACTCGATTGCGACGGCATCAGCCGTGTCGACCATGCCAAGCAGATTCATGATCCGCGTTACATGCGTGTCGACGGTAATGCCGGGGATGTTGAAACAGTTCGATAGCACGCAATTGGCTGTCTTGCGACCTACGCCCGGGAGCGTGATGAGCTCATCGAGTGATACGGGGACTTCTGCATTGTAGTGATCGATCAATCGCGCACAACAGGCTTGGATGTTCTTCGCCTTGTTACGGTAAAACCCCGTTGAATGAATGTCCTGTTCGAGTTCTTCAACCGGCACGCACAGATAGTCGGCGGGAGATCGGTACTTCGCAAAGAGCGACTTCGTAACAATGTTCACACGCTCGTCCGTACACTGCGCCGAGAGTATCGTTGCGATCAGGAGCTCAAACGGCGTTGTGAAGTCAAGACCGACACGAGCGTCTGGATACGCCGCTGCAAGACGATCAAGAATCAGTGCGAGGCGAGCGCGCCTGGCAGCTCGGGATTCACGTCGTGCCATACGTCACCGTAAGCGCATCGGGGGTATCCCGATGGTAGATGTAGGTTGGATGATCCGTCTGAGCAATCGTGATGCCTCGCGTCGAAGCGCGCTCAAAGAAGAGTGCATCCTCGGCGTACGGCACAAGATCAAACGCGCCGAGTTCGTCGAACACGCTGCGCCGGATCACAAAGGTCCCACCAACAACACACTCTGAGAGATGGATCTTGCTCGAAGGGTCGTTCTTATCGATCACATATTCGTCGCCAATAATTGTCACACCACCATGCAGCAGCTGAATGCTCGGATACGACAGCACCATCTGTCGCCGTGAGGCGAGATGATCAGGCGCATACTCATCATCACTGTCGAGAAACGTGACAAACAGACCCGTGGCTGCGGAGATCCCGGTGTTTCGCGCACGTGCCGACCCACCATGGTCTTGTCGAATGAACCGTATTCGGCGATCTATTGCTCCGTACTTTTGCACGATATGTTCCGTGTCATCTTTCGATCCATCGTCTACAACCAGCAATTCCCAATCCGACTCCGTCTGCGCGAGCAGGGAGTCGATCGCGCGCGGAATCAACCCAGCGCGCTGATAGGTGCACATGATCACCGAAAAGAAGGGAACGTTCATGGGTGGCGAAACTACGCACAACCAATGGCATGCATCATGTCAGGGGGCACGCAATGACGCCAATTGATCTATGGACAACCTGTGGCGCAAATGGCGTTATGCTCGATAAGGAGCAAATCGATGCACTCGAACGCTATCACGATGAGCTCAAGTACTGGAACCAGCGCGTAAATATGATTTCGCGCAAGGATGAAGACAATATCTGGGACCGCCACATCCTGCACTCGCTGATGCTGCTCAAGTACGTCACGATTCCTCAAAAGGCTCGCGTGCTGGACGTCGGCACAGGAGGGGGTTTGCCCGGCATCCCTGTCAAGATTGCGCGACCCGACATTAAGCTTCTCATGGTCGACTCGATCAAGAAGAAGGTATCGATGACGAGCATGTTCGCACAGCACACAGATCTCAAAGACGTTTCAGCTATCTGCGCACGGGTCGAGGATCTTGTCAACGATCCGCACTATCGCAGCGGCTTCGACGTTATAATCTCTCGTGCCGTGGCTAAAACCGAACTCCTCATCACCTGGGTTCGCCCCTTGATGAAGCCGTCAACAGTCTGCGCATTCCTGAAAGGGGGCGACCTGACGGAAGAGATTGCAGAGGCTCGTGCGCATCATCCCGGACTTATCGTTGAGGAACACGATCTCGATGTGTTCGGTGTTCCATGGTTTCGTGAAGACCACAAGAAGGTTGTTGTGTGCCGTTTTTCATCGTAACGATCCTTGCCTGTTGCTCAATGCTTCTGCTGCATGTCAATGACGCAGTAGCACAAGTGCGCATGCCCGGACGGACGCAACCGGCTCCAACGACGCCTCCGCCGCAGAATCAATCGGCAATCAAGCTTGCACGCGTGAAATATTCAGGGGGCGGAGATTGGTACAACGACCCAAGCGCCGAGATTAACCTGTTGCGGTACGTTCGTTCGCAGACAACGATCAATGTTGATCCGGTGTATGAGTACGTGGATCTCTCCACAGACAACGTCTTCTTGTATCCAGTGCTGTTTATGACAGGACATGGTACGGTGAACTTCACTGAGTCGGAAGTGCGGAATCTCCGTGCGTATCTCGAGAATGGTGGATTCCTCTATATCGATGACGACTACGGGATGGATGCATCGATTCGTAAAGAGCTCAAGCGCGTGTTTCCTGATCAAGACCTTCGAGAGCTTCCCTTCGACCATCCATTGTATCATGCGCACTTCGACTTCCCGAATGGATTGCCGAAGATCCACGAACACGACGCAAAGCCACCACAGGGATTTGGATTGTTTGTTGGCACGAGACTGTGCGTGTTCTATACCATCGAGACAAATCCAAGTGACGGATGGGCAGATCCCGAGGTCCATCACGATCCGCCTGAAAAACGTGAGTCAGCACTAAAGATTGGAACGAACATCATCGTCTATGCACTCCGCCAGTAATCAACCATCACGTACCGACTTCATCGCCCGGCTCACGCGCGTGCGTCGGTCGGAGCATGCGTGGAATGCAGCGCGTGGACTCGGCACGGCAGCCCTTGCATCGTCGTCGCTTGTGTTGCTTGTTACGACGGTCGAAGCAATAGCCCACGCATCTATGCAGGTGCGGTTCGGGATGTGGCTCATGGTTATGCTTGGTATCGGAGCTTCGATTGCATACTGGGTTGCGCCACATTTGCTGCGTCGTCTTGGGTTGGGTACGCAAGAAAGCGATGCTGCAACAGCCTTGCGTGTTGGTGGTGCTTACCCCGAACTCGGTGACATGCTCTGCAACGTCCTCCAGCTCACGGATGCTGACAAACAGCAATCAGAACTCAGTGATGCTGCGTTTGCATCTGTAGCCGTTGTTGCTAATCCGCTCGACTTCTCGGTGATTGTTGATCGCACACAGCCACGTCGGACGCTGTTTCTCGGCCTTCTTGCGGTGGCGTGTGTGAGCATGATGCTCACGCTCGCACCAGTACCGTTTGGTAATGCGTGGCATCGTCTACTCGCATACGACACATCATTTCTTGCACCCGCACCGTATTCGCTGTCGATTTCACCAGCGAATGATACCGTGATGCGCGGCACGGCTGTGCGGTTTGTTGTTGGTGCGACGGGCATTCCACCAGAGGACGTTACCGTGTTTGTTCGTGAGCAGGGATCTGAACGTTTCCAACCGTGGACGGTGAAGCGCGACACCGGTGCGACGTATGTGTACACTATCCCCGGGATCACTCGCTCTGTCGAGGTATATGCGCATGGTGCGTGGTTGGAGGCAGGCGTACACACCGATACTGCGAGGATCGTCGTCCTCGACCGTCCGCTTGTTCGCACATTGCGCGGACGTGTTACGCCCCCTGCGTACACACGCATGGCATCGACCGAACTCTCGGAGCAACAGGCCGACATCACCGCGCTAGCAGGATCGGCTGTTGATATGTCGATTCAATCAAACAAGGATCTGGCGGCAGCATCCATTGTGATCCTGCGTGATACCGATAGTGCCCAGGCTGATACTGTGCGTATCCCAATGCAGATCGAAGGTGCAGGCGCTCGCGGACGTTTTACGGTTGCCTATGAGGGGGGGTACTACATTGACATTGTTGATCGTGACGGCACGCACAATCAAGAACCTGCAACGTATCGCATTGTGCCGCTGACAGACGCCAGTCCGACGATCACGCTTGTACAGCCAACGCAAGATGTTGAGCTCACACAGCAAGCAACGGTGTCTGTTGTCGCATCGATCACAGATGATTACGGATTCACGCATCTACGTCTGTATTACCGACTGCAGTCGTCTCGCTACGCGCAGCCTGAGAAGAACTTCCGATCAATCGATATTCCGTTGATCGGCGATGGAACGGTGCGTGATGTGCCGTACATCTGGAATCTCGCGAAGATTGACGTGACGCCTGAGGATACCTATGAAATGTACCTCGAGGTAGCAGACAACGATGCTGTGCGTGGACCAAAGACTGCACGTACTCGATCAGTCACTGTTCGCATGCCGTCACTCGATGAGGTGTTTGCGCAGGCCGATAAGACGCAGACGGAGATGCAGCGCGAGTTGAAGAATCTCGCCAAAGAAGCAGAAGACGTGCGCAAAGAAGCAGAGCAGCTTCAACGCGAGCTTCAGCGTCAGCAATCACAGCAGAAGCAGGATGTCTCGTGGTCGGATAAAAAGAAAGCAGAAGAACTCATGCAACGTCAGGAGCAGCTCCAGAAGCGCATGGATAAGGTTGCCGAGACCATGGAGCAGATGACGGAGAAGCTTCAGCAGAACAAGGCAATATCGCAAGAGACGCTGCAGAAGTACATGGAGCTGCAGAAGCTTATGCGCGAAGTGAAGTCCCCCGAACTGCAGCGCATGCAGGAACAGATGAAGAAGGCTATGGAGCAACTCAACCCTGAAGAGCTCCAAAAGATGATGAAGGACTTCAAGTTCAATGAAGAAGAGTTTCGCAAGAATCTCGATCGGCAGCTCAGTCTTCTCAAGCGCATGCAGGCCGAGCAGAAGACCGACGAACTGCAACGTCGTGCGGAGGAACTCGCACGGAAGCAGGACGAGCTGCGCCAGCGCTCAGAGAATGCAAACTCGATGAACTCTGAAGAGCGCAAGAAGCTCGCAGAAGAGCAGCGACGTCTCCAAGAAGATCTAGAGAAGCTGGCGCAGGAAGCAAAGGATCTCCAGAATCTGATGAAGGAGATCGGACAGGATATGCCGCAGGACAAAATGGATCAGGCACAGAAGGATCTTGACCCTCAGGGCACGAAGAACCAGATGGACCAAGCCAGCGATAATCTTGAGAAGGGCGATCAGCAGGAAGCATCACGTCAGCAACAACAAGCCTCACAGAATCTGCAGCGCTTCGCACAGCAGATGAAGCAGATGAAGCGCGAGATGCGCCGTAACAGTCAGAAAGAAGCAGCTCGGCAGATGCAAAAGGGGATCAATGACCTCGTTGATCTCTCGAAGCAGCAGGAAGCTCTGCGTGATCGCATGAAGAACATGGATCCGAATTCGTCGCAGTTTTCGCAGATGGCCCAGCAACAGCAGAAGCTCACCGAGTCGATGCAAAACATCGCCAACAACATGATGCAGCTCGGACAGAAGTCCACGAATGTATCGCCGGAGATGGCGCAGGAACTTGGTGACGCATTGCAGGGGATGAAGGACGCAATGCAGGCGCTCTCCGAGCGCAACGGACAGCAGGCCATGCAGCAGCAGTCGGGTGCGATGAGCTCCATGAACGGTGCTGCATCGAAGATGAGTCAGGCACTGAACTCAATGATGCAGGGTGAGGGTCAAGGCGAGGGTGGCTCAGGTCAGAAACCTGGTCAAGGTCAGGGTCGCGGACAGAGTCCATTTCAGAGACTCCAGCAACTCGCCGAAGATCAGCAGGGCATCAACGAGGGCATGCAGCGCGTTGGACAGGGCGGACAGCAGATGGATGAACGTCAGCGTGCGGAGATGGGGCGGCTTGCCGGACAGCAAGGGAAGGCGATGAAGGCTCTGCAAGAGCTCGAGCAAGAGCGTCGCAACGCATCTGGTTCAAAGAAGGAACTCGGCGACTTGTCGCAAATCGCAAAGGACATGCAAGAAGTCATGAGCGACATGCAATCGAGCTCGATCACACCAGAAACACGGATGCGTCAAGAGCGAATCCTCTCGCGTCTGCTCGATGCATCGCGCTCGATGAATGATCGCGATTACGAGAAGAGCCGCGAATCGACATCCGGACAAGACGTTGTGCGACAAAGTCCGAAGTCGCTCGACCTACAGGAACTCCAACGCAAAGCCTCGCGGTCGGCGATGGAACAACTCCGTCAGGCTTACACGAAGGACTACGAGAACCTCATTCGTCAGTACTATGAAGTCCTACAGCGTCAACAACGGCAAGGGAATGCACGATGATGCAGCTCATTGCATGGTGTGTGGTGCAGTCAGCTCTGGCTGTTGGCGGGATGGCCTTGCTCACGCATGCATTGCACGGCGTTCCACTTGAGTTCCGTGCGATGGTAAGCGCATTCATCTCGTGGTGGGCACTCACAGGCGTTGCCGCTCTCGCAGCATCGTTTGTGGTACTCTCGATCATCCTGTCGTTTGCTTCGTGGTCGACCTTTATCCCGATCAGCACTGCGTGCACGTTTGCGTGCACCATAGGCCTCTCACTGATACTGCGAACAGAAGCAGTGGGCATGCGTATGGTGATTGGCATGGTGCTTATCATCGCTGGTGTTGCGGTGATTGCGTCCAAACGAACGGTCTGACCCCTACGCGCTTAGTAATTGTCGATTTGTGCGCGCTGCAGCTTACCGCTGAAGTCTACGTACACCGTCTTCCACTCGGTGAAGATGTCGAACACTGTCCAGCCCCCTTCACGGTGTCCGTTGCCTGTGCCCTTAACACCGCCGAATGGCATGTGTGCCTCTGCGCCAATCGTTGGAGCGTTGATGTAGGTGATGCCCGCTTCGATATCACGGATCGCTGTGAATGCTGCGTTGACATCGCGCGTATAGATGCTCGACGAGAGACCGTACGCTGAGTCGTTTGCGAGTTCAAGTGCGTGTTCGAAGGAGTCGGCACGAACAACGCTCAACACTGGACCAAAGATTTCTTCTTGGAAGATGCGGTCGGTGCGCTCAACGTCAATAAAGATCGTTGGCTTCACGAAGTTGCCCTTAGCGTTATCGCCCGTCATATCGCGCTCGCCACCGAGCACGCATGTTGCTTCTGACTTGCCGATCTCAATGTACGACAGCACCTTGTCGAGCTGGCGTTGATTGATCACCGGTCCAACTTGTGCCGCTGCATTCGTCAGTCCGTTACCAAGAACAATGTTCGATGCCTGACGCTTGAGTTCTTCCACGAATGTGTCGTGGATGTCCTTGTGCAGAATCAAACGGCTCGTGGCCGTGCAACGCTGTCCGGTTGTACCGAACGCGCCCCATAGCACGCCTGTGAGCGCGAGGTCCATGTCGGCATCCGGCATCACGATCTGTGCATTCTTGCCGCCCATTTCAAGCGATACCTTCTTGTTGAGTGCGCCGCACCGTGCAGCAATTGCATTGCCCGTAGCGGTTGAACCAGTAAAGCCGATGACCTTCACATCTGGATGCTCGACCAGAGCCGACCCTGCTTCTGCCTGCCCATGCACGACGTTGAAGACGCCTGTTGGCAAACCGGCTTCTTCGAGAATCTCTGCGAAGATGTTTGCGCTATGAGGCGAATCATCACTTGGTTTGAAGACAACCGTATTGCCCGCAGCAAGAGCAGGAAGGATCTTCCATGATGGAACGGCAATAGGGAAGTTCCATGCTGTGATGATACCACACACACCAATCGGCATACGGAAGGACATATTCATCTTGTTGTCCATCTCCGATGGTGCCGTGTAGCCGAACAGACGACGTGTCTCTGTGGCTGCGTAGTAGGCAGTGTCGATGGCTTCCTGGATATCGCCCTTTGTCTCTTGCAGCGTCTTGCCCATTTCACGTGTCATGATCGCAGCAAGCTCGTCCTTGCGACGTGTGAAGATGTCGCCTGCCTTGCGCAGAATGTCGCCGCGCTTCGGTGCTGGCATCAGACGCCACGCATGGAACGCCGCAGATGCAGCACCAACGGCTGCTGCAACATCATCAGCGCTCGAGAGTGGGAACATGCCGATCACATCGGTGCTGTCAGCAGGGTTCAGATTTGCGAATGTGCGACCCGTTGATGAGTCAGACCATGTGCCGTTGATGTAGTTCTTCATGTGTCGATCGTGAAATTGATGTTCTGATTGAAAAGAGGGTGGTGGGGGTCAGCCACGGAAAATCTCATACTCAGGTTCGATATCGCCACGCGCGATACGCTTGAGCTTTCCGCCTGCAAGTGTGCGACGGATCGGACTAAGACGTTCAAAGAAATAGATACCGTTGAGGTGATCGATCTCGTGCTGCATCACACGAGCGAGGATGCCATCGACTTCACGCACCTGCTCCTTCATCATGCGATCGAGGAAGCGCACTTGAATTGCCGACGGACGAATAACGACATCACGCAAGTCCGGAAGACTGAGGCAACCTTCTTCGAATTCCTCTTCTTCATCCGAGAACGCTTCGATGACAGGGTTGATCAAGACAAGCGGTTCCGATGACGCAGATGCGTCATCATCTTCTGACTCTTGGGTGTCGATCACGGTGAGGGCAAGCCCCTTACCAATCTGGTTTGCAGCAAGTCCGATCCCGTTGGCATTGTACATCGTCGCGAACATGTCGTCAATGAGCGCATTGAGCTCATCCGACATATCGTCGATCTGCGACGTCTTCTGCTTAAGCACAGCGTGATTGTAGGTGTAGACTGGCAGAATCATGCGACGATCTCGAGCAGGTCCTTGATGTCGTTCAGGATGTAGTCAACGTCGCGCACGTCCTGATTACCAAACGAGTCGCCGTACTTGGCAAATGCGGTCTTCATCCCGACGTTGCGTGCACCTACCATGTCGCGCTCGGCCCAGTCGCCAACCATCAGCGCATTTGCTGGGTCGACGTCGAGTCGGGAAAGGACCGTCTTGAACGGGAGTGGACTTGGCTTGCGCTCACCCGTATCATCAAACGTGACAACCACATCAAAGAAGTGGTGGAAATTGATAAAGCACAAACGCAGCCACGCCTCACGGGTCGGAGCATCGCTCAGGATGCCCAACTTGATTCCACGACGGTTGAGCTGCATCAGCGTTGCCGTCACGTGTGGGTACGGCTTGAGCGCAGCTTCACGGGCGCGGCGGTAGGCGATAATGCCAGCTGAGATGATCCGAGGGTCCACATGGCCCAGGACGTCCATCAGGAGTCGGTCAAACACCTGTTGGTATTCGATACCGAGTTCTTTGTAAATGCTGTCAATGTGGTTCTTTACCTGATCATACGTCAGGTTCAGCCCAGCATCCATCATGGCGGCAATGGCGGAGTCCACGGCTTGGCGTTTCATCGCCATGAAATCCACGAGGGTATTGTCGAGGTCAAAAACAACGGCTTGTATCATGTGGCAAAGATAGGGGGAAGCCGGCAGGGGGCGTATTTTCGTGGCGTACTTTCTCCACACATACCCGCAGACCATGTCACTTTCCGACGTCATCAACGAACAGATCAAAACGGCAATGAAGGCTGGCGACAAGGTTCGTCTCGAAACGCTCCGCTCGCTCCGCGCTGGAATCCTTGAATTCGAGAAAAGCGGTACAGGACGTGCCATGACGTCCGATGATGAGTTTAAGATCCTGAACTCGGCAGCCAAAAAGCGTAAGGACGCAATCGAGCAATACGAGGCAGTCGGACGCACCGACACAGCCAACGCTGAACGAGCTGAGCTTGCCATCATCCAGGAGTTTCTTCCAGAGCAGATGACTGAGGATGAGGTACGCGCTGCCGTGCAAGCCCTCGCCGCAGAGATTGGTGCCACCGATGCAACACACTTTGGCAAGCTGATGGGTGCTGCAACGAAGTCACTCAAGGGGCGCGCAGACGGCTCGATGATCCAAGCGATTGCCAAGCAGATGTTGAGCGGATCTTGAGTACGACCACTGACGAGCGCGATCTGCTGCGCATTGCCTGTTCGGAAGTAGAGTTTCCGCGCGTCCTCGATACGATTGCACGATCTTGTGTCTCGGATGCTGGTGCAGCGTATACGCGTGCACTGGAGCCCTCCATGGACGCCACAGCGATTCGTCGCAACCTCGCCTACGTGGAAGAGTGTCGCTCGCTGCTCGCTCTTGGGGAAGTTGTCCCGTTTGAACGACTTGCCGACGTGCGCACACTCGTGGCGCGGTGTCGCATCGAGGGCAACTTCCTGTCAGCTCCGGACCTTCTGAACGTATTCGAAGCGTTGCAGACATCACGTCGTCTGCGTGCGTTTGTCATGGAGCGTCGCGACCGGCTTCCGGCTCTGTCGGACCTGTGCGAGCCCCTTATCGATGATCGACTTCTTGAAAAACACCTTACCGATGCGATTGACGACACCGGTGGAATTCGTGATACGGCAAGCCGTGAGCTTGCAACGATTCGGCGCGACATTCTCGACGTAAGTGCACGACTGCGCAACCGTCTGCAGCGAATCTTGAAGAAGTTCGGTGATGAAGAACTTCTCCAAGATGAGTTCATCACGCAACGCGACGGACGCTTCGTGCTGCCACTTCGCGTCGAAACAAAGCGCGCCGTAGAAGGCATCATTCACGGTGTGTCCGCATCTGGGCAGACAGTGTTCATGGAGCCTGCTGAAACGTACGACATGAACAACGAGCTCGCTATTCTGCACGGGCGTGAGCAGCGTGAAATGATTCGCATCCTCACGACGCTCTCTGCAGAAGTAGGCGCTGTTTCATACGGAATTGATGCAGCCGTCGATGTGATGACGGAGCTTGATTCAATTCTCGCGCGTGCGCGCTTTGCATTGGACTTCGGTGGCATTATGCCAATGATTGTCGATGAACCCGAACTCGAGTTCATAAACGTCGCGCATCCCGTGCTGATGATTCAATCGCGCGGCAATCGCGCGTCGGTGATTCCTCTGAGCGCACGGTTCGATGCCGCAACGCGTGGCATGCTGATCTCCGGACCCAATGCTGGCGGTAAGACTGTTGCCATGAAGACCATTGCGGTTTCGATGGTGATGGCATATTCGGGCATCTTCCCACTCGGCATGTGCACACTTTCGCCTCGTCGGGTAATGACGGCGATCGGTGATCATCAGAGCATCGAAAGTAACCTCTCGACGTTCTCTTCGCAGATCATTCGCTTGCGTGATATTCTCTCGCATTGCGATGCTACGGCGATGGTGTTTGTTGATGAAATCTGTGCGGGAACCGATCCTGCCGAGGGCGGCGCGCTTGCAGCAGGCATTTTGGATTCCATCATCGAGCGCGGAGCAACGTTCGTTGTCACGACGCACCAGTCATCGCTGAAGCAGTACGCGCTCACTCGCCCCTTTATCTCAAACGCATCGCTGGAATTCGACGGTCAGCGCATGACTCCTACCTTCCGGTTCCTGCCGGGCGTGCCGGGCAACTCGTACGCCTTTGTGCTGGCCCAAACAGTTGGATTGCCCGACGTTGTGCTTGAGCGCGGACAGGGCTATCTGGGCGACCGACACAATGAGTTGGAAAGGAGCATCACAGCCATGCAGGCGTTCCGTGCCGAAGCCGAGGCCTCGGCTCGCGCTGCCGCTGAGGAACTTGCCAAGGCACGTCGCTTGACGGCAGACGCTGAAGAGCGCCTCGGTGCAGCAAAGGAAAAGAAGCGCACGGCTGTTGACGATGCGCGCGCCGAAGCGCGGGAGATTCTCCGCAAGGCCAACGCACTCGTTGAGAATACAATTCGCGAAATACGAGAGCAGCAAAAGTCTGCAGCGACGATCAAGACAGACTTCGAGCAGGGCAAACGTGCATTGCTCGAAGACGAGCAACCGATGCACGTACAGCCTGCGTCGACGCGCCCCGCATGGAAGGTTGGTTCAACGGTCCAGATTATTGGCACCTCGTCCACAGGAACACTTGTTGAGTTGGATGAAAAGGCCTCAACCGCAATGGTCGAGGTCAATGGCATCAAGTTCAAGATTCCACTCGATCAGATCACCGATGGTGCGAGCAAGAAGGCAGCAGATGATCGGCAACGACGTAAGGCAGCGTCACCAGTCGATTATCTCAAGCTGGATGCGTCGACAAATCTTGATCTCCGCGGGATGCGTGTTGATGAGGGATTGCGTGTGCTTGAAGATTTTATCAACGGCGCTATCCTTGGGACGATCCCGTTTGCGACCATTATCCACGGCAAGGGGACTGGGGCGATGCGGGCCGCGGTACATGACTATTTGAAGGAACATCCACACATCCATTCCTATCGTATAGGAACGATTCATGAAGGTGGCGACGGGATTACCGTTGTCGAGTTCGGGTAATGCCAAACGCCTTCGTGGGAAAGACGTAACTTTGCGCATGTTTACACGTGTTCTGATCGCCAACCGTGGCGAAATTGCTCTGCGGGTTATGCGTACCTGCAAGCGGATGGGAATTGAAACCGTAGCCATCTACTCAGATGCCGACGTCCGCGCATTGCACGTGGCTGAAGCAGATCATGCAATCGGCATTGGTGGATTTACCCCCCGTGAGTCCTATTTGGTTATCGAAAAGGTCATCGAGGCTGCGCGTACTGCTGGTGCAGATGCGATTCACCCTGGATACGGATTCCTCTCGGAAAACGCAGACTTTGCACGCGCCGTCGCTGCCGCAGGGATGACGTTCATTGGTCCAACTCCGGAAGCGATCGCGATGCTCGGTGATAAAACAGCAGCGCGTGAACTTGCAATCAAATCCGACGTGCCGATTTCGCCTGGCTCAGATGGTGCCGTCAGCACCTTTGACGAAGCTCGTGCCGTGGTAGAACGTATCGGGTTCCCGGTCATCATCAAGGCTGCCGCCGGTGGTGGTGGTAAGGGCATGCGCATCGTCGAAGATGCAACAGAGATTGAGTCGGCATTCCTCACGGCACAAAACGAAGCGCGCACATCGTTTAACGACGACCGAGTGTTTATCGAGCGGTACATCGTCGAGCCGCGACACATCGAGATTCAGATCCTTGCCGATCATCATGGTTCTGTGATTTACTTCCCAGAGCGCGAGTGCTCTGTGCAGCGGCGACACCAAAAAGTTGTAGAAGAATCACCATCGATGGCAGTCACACCTGCGATCCGCAAGGCGATGGGCGAGGCTGCTGCACGCCTCGTGCAAGCAGCGTCGTATACCAACGCCGGAACACTTGAGTTCTTGCTCGATGCTCGCGGTGAGTTCTACTTTATGGAAGTTAACACGCGACTCCAGGTCGAGCATCCGGTTACAGAGATGGTCACAGGTGTTGACTTTGTCGAGCATCAGCTTCGCATTGCTGCGGGCGAACCATTACAGCTCCGTCAGGAAGACTATGCGGTTGCTCGTGGTGCAGCTATCGAATGTCGCGTCTGCGCTGAAGATGTGTTCAACGACTTCCTGCCCGATACTGGCATTGTCAGTTACATGTCTCTCCCTGAAGGTGACGGCATTCGTAACGATACTGCCGTCTATGAAGGCTACGAAGTAAGTGTGCACTACGATCCCATGGTTGCCAAGCTCATCGTGCATGCGGAGGATCGAGCAACATGTATCGATCGAACACTCGCTGCGCTTGACACCTACCAGCTCGTCGGACTCAAAACAACGATTCCGTTTTGTAGGATTGTGATTGATTCCGAGCAGTTCCGTTCGGGCGCATATAACACGTTCTACGTGAAGGAACACTGGCCTCAACTCCCAAGCGACGGTCTGTTATCAGCCATCGCATCAATGGCAGCATTTGGATTCGCAGCAGAAGATCAACGACGTCAACCACTACCATCCCATGACTGAACACATCCCCTACAGTGAGCTCGACGTTACCGTCGACACCGCAAAAGAACTTGGTCTCACCGAGAATGAATACGCTCTCCTCTGCGACCGTCTCGGTCGCACCCCGTCGTACACAGAGCTCGGTATTTACTCTGTGATGTGGAGCGAGCACTGCTCGTACAAGAACTCCATTCTGCAGCTCAAGACGTTGCCTCGTTCTGGCGGACGTATGCTTGTTGCTGCCGGTGAAGAAAACGCGGGTGTGATCGACATAGGTCAAGGATATGGAGTTGCATTCAAGATCGAATCACACAATCACCCAAGTGCTGTTGAGCCATTTCAAGGGGCTGCAACAGGTGTGGGTGGAATTCTGCGTGACATCTTCACGATGGGCGCACGTCCAATCGCTGCGTTGAACTCGCTACGATTCGGCGAGCCCGATACAGAGCGCACAAAGTATCTCGTCAAGGGCGTTGTGAGTGGCATTGGTCACTATGGCAACTGCTTTGGTGTGCCAACAGTTGGCGGAGAGATCTACTTCGATCGCTGCTACACGGACAACCCACTTGTCAATGCGATGGCTGTTGGTGTGCTTCGTGCAGACCGTATGGCGTCTGCCACAGCAGAGGGTCCGGGCAATCCAGTGTTTATCATGGGATCAAGTACCGGACGTGATGGTATTCACGGTGCATCGCTTCTCGCATCACGCGAGTTCGACGCCGAAACCGAAAACATGCGTCCAACGGTGCAGGTTGGTGACCCATTCGCAGAGAAGCTTCTCTTGGAGGCATCGCTTGAACTGATCGACGCTGGAGTGGTTGTTGGTATGCAAGACATGGGTGCAGCAGGCATTTCGTGTTCAACGGCCGAGATGAGTGCCAAGGGCAATGTTGGCATGTCGATCAATCTCGATTTAGTGCCTCTGCGCGAGCAGGGGATGAGTGCGTATGAGATTATGCTTTCGGAATCACAAGAGCGGATGCTTGTTGTGGTGAAGAAGGGTATGGAAGCTGAGGCAACTGCAGTGTGCGCAAAGTGGGATGTTCCATTTGTGCAGATCGGTGAAGTAACGGATGATGAGTTTGTGACCTTCACACGACACGACCGATTGGTTGCACGCATTCCAGCACAGTCACTTGTGCTCGGTGGCGACGCACCTGTATACACACGCGAGCAGCGTCGTCCGGAGTATCTCGACCTCACACAGCGTCCGGTTGACAATGGTGGTCATCTCGATAATCAACAATGCACTGAAGCGCTTAAGCGACTACTGGCATCGCCGACGATTGCAAGCAAGCGCTGGGTGTATGAACAATACGACTCGCAAGTAGGCGATAACACGGTCATGCGCAGTGATGGCGATGCAGCAGTGCTTCGCATCAAGGAGCTCCCGGGTAAGGCTGTTGCTGTCACGACGGATTGCAACTCACGGTATGTGTACCTCAATCCGTATCGTGGTGGGGCTCTTGCTGTTGCCGAGGCTGCACGAAATTGCGTCTGCGTAGGTGCTGAGCCGGTTGCGATCACGAACTGTCTAAACTTCGGCAACCCGTACGACCCTGAAGTGTACTACCAATTCGCAGAAGCAATTCGTGGTATGGGCGACATGTGTCGCGCACTGAACACACCAGTGACTGGTGGTAATGTGAGTTTCCACAACGAATCGCAACAACACGCTGTGTTTCCGACACCAACAATCGGCATGCTCGGACTCATCGACGATGTATCAACGGTCATCGGCAACAGCTTCCACACAGCAGGTGAGCACGTATTGATGATTGGTTGGCATCGTGCTGAACTCGGCGGTTCTGAGTACCTCAAGGTTGTCAACGGTAAGATTACCGGTGATGCGCCCTCGTTTGAAATCGATCAAGAGGTTCGTCTTCAAAAGGTCGTTCTCTCAGCGATTCGCTCCGGCTTTGTGTCGTCTGCGCATGACTGTTCAGAGGGCGGATTGCTCGTTGCACTTGCGGAAATGACATTTGGGAACGGTGTTGGTATTGTGTCTACGATCCCATTCGCGCACAACGCTGCCGACCTCTTCGGTGAGGCACAAAGTCGCATCATCGTTGCAGTTCCAGCGCAGCATGTAGATGCAGTAACAGCTGCGTGCGCTGCTGCTGATGTTCCAGTGACATCGCTCGGTGTCACAGGGGGCGAGCGTTTCGAGATTACGGATCTTGTCTCATTGCCAGTTGCTGATCTTGCAACAATACATGCAACATCACTCACGACAACCATGACATCGCGATGAACTTCCTTCAATCGTATCCTCGACTGTTTACACAACCGTGGATGACACAGATTGTGCCAACATTGCTACGAGTACTTGTTGGTGTGATGATGATCTACCACGGCACACCAAAAGTGTTCGAGGGAACGGTAGGCATGGCGGAAGGCCTCGCTTCGCGCGGCTGGCCGCTGCCGTGGCTGTTGAGTGTGATGACGGCGTATCTGGAGTTTGCCGGTGGGATTCTGCTTGCGGTCGGCTTCCTCACACGTCCGATTGCAATCGCAATGGCACTGTTGTTTTTCATCATCACCTTTGTGTTTCACGGAGCCGATCCGTTTGGTGATAAAGAGTTGCCTATGATCTACTTCGTATTGTGCGTATGTATCGCGCTGTACGGACCCGGTAGGTTAAGCGTCGACAACGTGTTTTTCAATCGAAGCGAAGCACCCGCGACGGACGCACGCGCATAGCCACAACCATTGGCGCCAAGCCAACGACGACTGCGAGCATGATTGATGCCAGTGGCACGAGCAGCATTGGTGCGATCGGCAAGCTTACAGGCAGCACGCTCACGTAGTAGAGCGCACCATCAAGTGTGATGACATGAAACTGGTCTTGAATGACCAAGAGTGTGACCGAGAGTGCAATGCCAATCACTGAGCCAAGTGCACTGATCGCAAGCGCTCGTGTCACAAAAATGAGTCCGACCCGAAGGGGCGATAAACCCAACGTGAGAAGTATCGCAATAGAACGTGATTTCTCAACAACTGCTATTAGCAGTGTCGAAATCATTGTCAGACCAGCAACGAGCGAAATCAATCCGAGGATAATCGGTATCGGCTCGCGCTGCAGCTCGATCCACGACGACACCGTTGCAAACGAATCGTGGTAGGTGAGCACGACCACATCCTGACCCAACATGTGTTGCAGTGACCGTTGCTGCGTAATCAGGTTCGCGCGGTCGCTACTCGTGAGTAACAAGCTCGAGGCAGCCGATGAGTCTACGCGCAGGTGTTGGGCCAGCATGCGACGGTGGAACACCACAACAGACTCGTCGTACGACGTCATGCCGCACTCGATGATCGCTCCAATGCGTGATTGGAACACGCGGGGAGTTTCGCGCTGCTCATCTGCGGAATAGATCACAAGCGTATCGCCCGGTGCAACGGCAAGACGTCGTGCGAGTCCACTGCCGATCATCACCTCATTCTCATGGATAGCTGATTCGCCCCTTACGACAAGGGGCCTCATGAGATGGTTCAAGCGTTCTGGTGACATTCCGACAAGCATCACGCCGTCGATGCCACGTGTGCTCCGAACAAGAGCTTCACGAGCAAGTACTCGATCAAGTGCGATGATGCCATCGTGTGATACAGCACGTGTCGCAGTCACTGCAGGATCGGTCAGCATGCCACCGAATCGAGGCTTGATTTCGATATCTGCAGTGAATTGAAGGGCGGTTGCCTCAATCGCTTCCTCATACCCGCGCAGGATGCTCATCGATACGATCAGCGCGGTGCATCCCAACGCCACGCTCGCAACCGACACGATCGTAGCGAATCGTGAGAACCGATCACCACGGAGTGATTGAGCGAACCGCCGGGCGATGCGGAGAATCATTCAGTACCTGAGGTGCTGCGGAATCCACCACCGGATTTTGTTCCGTGGAGTCCAGCATCAACATACTGTTGCTGTAGAAGTGACGGCGTAAAGCGAGGCTCGTAGAAGAATTGCTGCCATTGCGACTTTGTGACATCGAGGTTCACATCGACGCCGATCAAATCCATGAGAGCGAATGGACCCATCTTGAAACCCAACCCCTGCATCAAGGCATCTGTCTGTTCGATGGTGGCTGCCCCTTCCATCACGATGCGTTGTGCTTCGTTATAGTAATTGCGGGCAATGCGATTGACAATGAAGCCGGGAGCATCTTTTGCAACGACGGGTGTCTTACCAAGTCCGCGCGCAAGCTCAACGCAGAACGTCACGACATGATCAGCTGTGCGTGGACCGCGAATCACCTCTACGAGCTTCATGATGTGCGCTGGATTGAAGAAATGCAAGCCAACAAAACGTGTTGGATCCTGTAAGCAGCGAGCGAGGGAAGCGATGCTGATCGACGACGTGTTACTGGCAAGAATCGCATCTGGTCGGCATACAGCTTCGGCTGACTGGAAGAATGCATGCTTGATGTCAAGCCTCTCGGCAATTGCCTCGATAACGATATCGCACGGTGCCATTGCTGCAACGTCGGTGGACGTCGTGCAACGTGTCAAACACGCTTCGTATGCGGCAGCTTCGAGTTTGCCGCGCTCAACGGCTGATGCGAGCTGTTTCGTTATCGCCGCAACTGCCGCTGTGCACGCATCGGCACTGAGGTCGACAAGGACGACTGTATGTCCGGCCATCAGCGATGTGATCGCGATGCCGCGCCCCATTGTTCCAGCGCCACAAATACCAATTGTCATTGAATCACTCCGAGTTCACGTCCAGCTGTTGCGAATGCAGCAATCGCTGCGTCCAGATGTTCACGCGTATGTGCTGCAGAGACTTGCACGCGAATACGTGCCTTGCCCTTTGGCACAACCGGGTAAAAGAAGCCGATCACATAGATGCCAAGCTCAAGCAGACGATTGGCCATCTTCTGTGCCAGTGGTGCGTCGTAGAGCATCACTGGTGTGATCGGATGCGTACCAGGCACGATATCAAAGCCCAGCTTGCTCATGCCAGCGCGGAAGTATGCTGTGTTCTGCTCGAGGCGATCGCGGAGTTCCGTTGTTGAGCTCAGCAAATCCATGACGGCAATACCAGCGCCAACAATTGATGGCGGTAGGGAGTTTGAGAAGAGGTACGGACGCGACCGTTGACGAAGCATGTCGATGATTTCCTTGCGGCCAGTTGTGAAGCCACCGATGCCGCCGCCAAGTGCCTTACCAAGGGTACCAGTGATGATGTCGACGCGACCAGTTACACCGCAATGTTCAACAACGCCACGGCCATGTGCCCCCATGAAGCCCATCGAGTGACACTCATCGACCATCACGAGCGCCTGGTAGCGGTCGGCAAGGTCGCAGATCACATCGAGTGGGGCAATTGTACCGTCCATCGAAAACACCGCGTCGGTTGCGATCAAGATCGTGCGAGCGCCATCGGCGCGCGCTTGCTTGAGCTGTGCCTCTAGCTCGTCCATGTTGCATGACTCATAGCGGTAGCGTTTTGCTTTGCAGAGTCGCACGCCATCGATGATTGATGCATGGTTGAGTGAGTCGGAGACGATTGCGTCTTCTTCACCGAGAAGGGGCTCAAACACTCCTCCGTTGGCGTCAAAGCATGCAGCGTACAGAATCGTGTCGTCTGTGCCACAGAATGCCGCGATTTTATGCTCGAGTTCGCGGTGGATATCCTGCGTTCCGCAGATGAACCGCACACTTGACATACCGAACCCCCGTGTGTCGAGGTATTGCTTGGCGGCTGCAATCACGTCCGGGTGCGAGGAGAGACCCAAGTAGTTGTTGGCGCAGAAGTTTAGGACGCTACCGTCACGTCCAGCGACCGTGATTTCAGGACCCTGGTGTGAAGTGATGATGCGTTCGCGCTTGTAAAGACCGGCCTGGTCGATGTCGTTGAGTTCGTTCTGAAGGCGTTCCAAAAATGCCTTGTCCATGAAGTCTTCTCCTGTTAGCGTAATGTCAGCGCAAATATCGGTCGTAAATTGGCAAGCTAGCGGGGAAAATTGGTAACACCTTGATGTCTGACAGTGTCATACACTTCGGACACCATCTCACAACGGCATGACAACATGAGAACTATCGTATTACTCCTCACGATCCTTGGATTGCTTGGCACGCAGGTCGATGCTTCTGCGCAGACGCAGTTCGAACGGGCGCGCACTGAGCTGCAAAAGCAGCTTGAGAAGCCGCAGGCAGATGGCACAGTAAAGCCATCGAAGCAGCTACGTCGCTGGGAGTGGTTCTGGCAGGGCCGCTTGATGGACGATGGATCGTTCCCAAGCCCTGCGCTCTATGCTCGTGAACACCAACGTGTTATGCGTGAGAAGCCTCAAGATGCCGTCTTGGCTGCTAAGCCATGGAAGGATCTTGGTCCGATTGCGCCTGACCTTCCAAATGAGAGTTCTTCGTGGAATGGTATTGGTCGCGTGAACGTGATTGAGTTCTCGCGCCAGGATCCTAATCTGATGTGGGTCGGAGCTGCCTCAGGAGGATTATGGAAGAGCACCAACGGTGCTGCGTCTTGGTCGGTTGTAAACATCGATATCATTCCGGTGATTGGCATCAGCGACATTGCAGTTTCGCCAACCAACGATAAGATCATCTACGTTGCCACTGGAGACGTCAATGGGGCTAATCCTGGCAGCGTAACTGGTTACGATGCGTTTAGTTACGGCGTGATCAAGAGTACAGATGGTGGCGCGACTTGGAACAAAACAGGGTTGTCCTTTGAAGCGGCGCAAAATGCCATCGTGGGTCGGCTTTTTGTAGATCCGCGTAATGCAAACGTGGTTGTCGCGGCTTCATACAGCGGCATCCTGCGCTCCACCGATGGCGGGGCAACATTCCGTCAGTCGATCAACGGAACCTTCCGTGATATGGTGGCAAACCCGGCAAATCCGGATGTTTTGTACGCAACGACTTTTAATTTCAACGGCAACGCGAAGATCTTTCGCTCAACCAACAACGGCGTGACATGGGATGAAACGTACTCCATCCCACGAGCGAATCGCATTCGGTTGGCCGTATCTAAGGCTAACCCAAATGTCGTAGGTGCCGTTGCATCAGATGCAGGTAATAATGGTCTTGAAGGCGTCTATCGCTCGACGAATGCAGCCGAAACGTTCAGTGAAATTAATACATCGCTGAACCTGCTGCACTGGAATGCGAGTGGTCAGGGCACCGGTGGCCAAGGCTGGTACGATCTCTCGATGGAGATCTCGCCGACGAATGCAAATCACATGTTCGTTGGTGGCGTCAACCTCTGGCGCACGACAACAGCCGGACAGCAGTGGATCCTGTCGGCTCACTGGACCGGTTCGGGCGCACCGTGGGTGCACGCCGATCACCACTACGCGAAGTATCATCCGTCACTTAACCGTCTGTTCGCGACGCATGATGGCGGTGTCGCACGCTCGAACGATGGTGGTATTACATGGCGCGACTGCAGCAATGGATTAAAGATTCAACAGTACTACGGTTTGGCAACGTCGGTGACGAATCCAAGTTTGATCATCGGTGGGTCGCAAGACAATGGAACCGCACTTTCAAAGAATGCGGGTCAGAGTTTCGTGCATACGCTTGACGGCGACGGAATGATGGCCGCAATTGATTATGTGGATCCGTCAATCATGTATGCTAGTCAATACGATGGACAGTTCTATCGTACGACGAATCAAGGGGCGAACTGGATATTCACATCTAACCGTAATCAGCGCGGCGAGAATCTTGTGGCATGGGTTGCACCGGTAGCAGCCGACCCGAAGACGATGGGAACGGCATACATCGGCTACGGTCAACTCTACAAGACCACAAATAGTGGTGCTTCGTGGACCCGAATCTCTACTATTTCGACGACAGTCCCGATGCGCTGGATCGCAGTAGCGCCATCGGATCCTAAGCACATTTACGTCTCCTATAACTCAGCCCTGTGGTACACTACGAATGGCGGCACAGCCTGGACGCAGCAGACGGGTGTGTCGGGGACAATCATGGGAATCGAAGTGCACCCAACAGATCCAAAGAAGATCTTCGTAGCCATCGGTGGGTTCAACGGTGGACAAAAGGTGCTCCAGGTTGCCAATGGTGCTGTAACGAACATCTCAGGCACTGGTCTGCCGAATGTGCCATGTAATGCTGTCGTGTATCAGCGTGGCACGCCAAATCGCTTGTTCGCCGCTACTGACCTTGGAGTGTTCTCATCAGATGAAGGATCAGGATTCTGGCAGAAGTATGGCACTGGGCTGCCAGCTGCACCAGTGAGTGCGATGCGTCTGAATGCGACAACAAGCACGTTGCGGATCGCAACGTTTGGTCGAGGAATGTGGGAAATCGACGTAAAGCAATGCGCAGCGTCGACTCCTTCCATCACACGTGTCACAGGAACGACCGGTTGCGTTGGTGATTCGGTGGTTCTCGAAGCTAATTCTGGGTACAAGTCCTACCGTTGGTCGAATGGAGACACTACACGTCGTGTTGTGCTTAGCTCCGTCGCGCAGTCAGGGAGTTACACTGTAAATGTTGAAGATGCGAATGGCTGTCGTGCTGTCTCCGCACCAGTTGCTGTGACGATCCTTACATCGCCGACAAAGCCAACAATTACCCAGCGTGGTGTTGACACTCTTCGCTCCTCTGCCGTCGGTGGAATCTCGGTGTTCCAGTGGTTCCTCGATGGAAACGAAATTCCAGGAGCGACAGCTCGTGAGTACGTCGCAAAGAAAGGCGGTACGTATGCTGTGCGCGTTGAGAATAGCAACAAGTGTCGGAACACATCAGCTGATTTTGTCTTGACGCTTGATCCTACATCGGTCGAGGGAGATGTCCAGCAGCAAATGCTGTCAGTGTTCCCAAACCCTGCGATGGATCGTGCAACTGTTGCGCTGCCGACAGCAATGATGCGCTCGCTTGAATTGATCGACATCATGGGGCGTGTTGTCTACCGTACATCGATTGGTGACGACCTTCGTGAGATCGGTGTTGATCTCACATCGATTGTGTCAGGAACCTACGTCGTGCGTGTAAGCGCTGGCTCATCGACATGGATGGCGCGCTTGGTGCGCGAGTGACGCACCAAGCGGCTCACATCAGCTTATTGACGCACGAACTCGTTTAGCGTATTCACGGATAGCTGTCATGGCATCAACGCCATCGGCGGCTATCCGTTCGTGTACGTAGATCGCTGCAAGTACATGGGTGAGTTGCTCACCTTCATCGGCACCAGGAACAGCGATTGACGGCTGCTGCTCGTCAAGTAGTGCGGCTTCTGCTTCATGCAGCTGTTCAATACTTGCGGACTCTACGAGCCCCTTAATCATGGCGATATTCATGCCATCAGCCTTTCGAGCATTGCGACTACTGACTCTTCCTTCGCAGTTGCCGTGCCTTCGACGAGTTCGCCATTCTTGAACGTTGCGAAGAAGGGGAGGTTGTCGACTCCTGCAAGAGCTCGAGTAGCTTGATCGTTCTCTGCATTGATGTCAACGAATCTGATGCCTGTGAATCGTTCATCGGCTGAGAGTCGACGGAACTTTGGAGCGAACAGCTTGCACGAGCCACACCAATCAGCGTAGAACTTGACGATGACCTTATCGTTTGACGCGAGGAGTGCGTCGAACTCGCCTGGCTGGGGTTGGAGGATTTCCATTGTAGTGAACTCAACGTTGTGTGTGAAACTTCATAATCGTAGACTATTGTCGCGTTACCGCATCAAAGCGTGCATCCATGGAACTGCGCCCCGATAGGAACAACCGGTAGTCGTCGTGGCGTTCCGCTTGTGCGTCACTGCGGAGCAATGACGCACAGCTGTTCAATGCATTTGATACATCGTCGACGATTGATCGAATCGATTCAGTAGTGTCTGCTGTATAGGTGAGAGGCTCTCCCACGCGAATCCAGCAGTGTGGATGCTGGGTGCGCAGGAGCTCATAGCGCATCGCAACCGGTACGATTCGCACATCGCCGAGTTTCTTGGCGAGGATGCCAATACCGGGCTCCGCGACAACGGGGACGTCTTGGTGGATTAGGGTGCCCTGTGGAAACATCCAGAGATGTCGGCTAGTAGCACGCAGTCGACTAACCGCGTAGGTAAGCGACTCCATCGCGCTGCGAGGATCCTCACGAATCACACTGAACATCCCGATGCGTGAAAAGAATCGGTATTTCGTCAGCTGCTTGTACTCCATCATCCCGTCGGCGTCAAGGTTGAACTCGCGGAGTGAGAGAACAATCGTCATAGCGGCATCCCACCACGAGCCGTGTGTGCAGGCAAACACTGTCGGCACCCTGTCGGTTCGACCGGCATGGATATGCTCGCCGCCAGCGATCCAACATGCGGAAAACGCTCGTCGAACACTGCGGTGAAAGTACCAGCCCCAAAACGCTTTGCTCATGGGGTCTGGATTGGCGGGGATGAATCGTTGTGACATCGCTAGTTTTGTGAAGACGCGAAAGCTACCACAGTGGAACGAAACCAACATAGAGTGATTGTCGGAATGTCCGGCGGCATTGATTCCAGTGTCGCTGCCGGACTCCTTGTCGAGCAAGGTCTCGACGTGATCGGCATTACCATCAAGACGTACAAGTACGAGGACGTTGGTGGAAACGTGGGCAATGATTCGTCCTGCTGTTCGCTTGATGGCATCAACGATGCTCGTCGTGTGGCGCTCGGACTCGGCATTCCGCACTATACCGTCGACTTCACGGAGACGTTTAAAGAGAACATCATCGATTACTTTGTCGAGGATTACCTCGCGGGCAATACCCCGAATCCATGTGTCCGCTGCAATCGGCAGATCAAGTGGGGGGAGATGCTGCGCAAGGCCGATGCGCTCGGTGCAGAGTTTATCGCTACAGGACATTACGCACAGATCATGCACGACGAAGCTAGTGGACGACGCTGGATTCGACGCAGTTCTGATCTGACCAAGGATCAGTCGTACATGCTATGGAGTGTGCGACAAGAGCATCTCGCACGTACGTTATTCCCACTGGCGGGTTTTACAAAGCCCGAGTCGCGCCACCATGCCCAGCGTCTTGCACTTGAAATCGAGAAGAAGCCTGAGTCGTACGAGATCTGCTTCATCCCTGATAACGATTACCGTCGCTTCCTGCGTGATGCAGTGCCAGACCTCGAACAACGTGTGGGGAAGGGCACCTTCGTGCTCGATGGAAAGATCATCGGCGAACATGAGGGCTATCCGTTCTATACGGTCGGACAGCGTAAGGGGCTTGGCATCGCCCACAGTGAACCGCTGTTTGTGCTGAACGTCCTTCCGCAGGAGAACATCGTTGAAGTTGGCACAGCCGAAAAGCTCGATGCCACATCACTTACTGCGCATAGTGTGAACCTTCTCAAGTACGCCGATCTACGTGATCCACAGCGCTTCACGGTGAAGATTCGTTACAAGGACGATGGGGCACCTGCCCTGTGTTACACCGATGTAGACGGCATACTGCATGTCGAGTTCGATGAGCCACGTCGAGCCATTGCTCGCGGACAGAGTGTGGTGATGTACGAAGGCGACGACGTCGTAGGTGGGGGTATCATCCAATAATCACGAGCTGAACTGCAACGGGCGCAGAAGATTATTCTTCTGCGCCCGCGTCGTATTCGTGCATGTTCGCTTGGTGATGTCGCTTAGTGCTTTGCGAGGTAGCTCGCCACGCCTTCGTGTGTGTCCTTGAGTCCGTCTTTACCTGCTTGCCAGTTTGCTGGGCAAACTTCGCCCTTCTCTTCGAAGAAGTGCAGTGCATCAACCATGCGCATTGCTTCGTCGACGCTACGGCCAAGAGGGAAGTTGTTAACGACTTGATGTTGCACAACGCCTTGCTTGTCGATGAGGAACAGACCACGATATGCGATGAGTTCGCTTGTAGCTGTCAGTTCACCGTCGTCGTTGTACTCGTATCCGCCGTCGAGTACATCATAGTTCGATGAAATTGTCTTATTCGTATCTGCGACGATCGGATACGTTACACCCTGGATACCGCCTTGATCCTTTGGAAGCTGCAGCCATCCCCAGTGCGATTGTTCCGTGTCTGTCGAACATGCGACAATGGCTACGCCCTTTGCTTCAAACTCGGCGAGGCGCGCTTGAAAAGCATGCAATTCCGTCGGGCATACGAATGTGAAGTCCTTCGGATAGAAGAAGAAAATCACGTGCTTCTTGCCGAGGTACTGGTCCAACGAGAAGTTCTCAACGATTTCCTCACCATTGATCACGGCTTGTGCCGAGAACCGAGGTGCGTTCTTTCCAACCAATACTGCCATGAGTACATCCCCTAAACAAAAATTGAGAGTGAATTGTCGGTTTGTGAGCCGTGCGGCTAACCCGCCCCTTTGACGATAACTCAGTACTTTTGTTGGTACATGAGTACTGCAACTTCGCTCTTTTCTCTGGAATGCACTGATCCCGGTGGGGGTGCGCGTGCTGGTCGTCTTGTTACCGACCACGGTGAAATCCCAACACCCATCTTCATGCCCGTGGGCACGCAAGGCGCTGTCAAGGCTATGGATCATCGGTCGTTGCGAGAACTCGATACGCCGATCATTCTCGGTAACACGTACCATCTCTACCTGCGTCCAGGTACAGATACGCTTCGTGCGATGGGGGGCTTGCATCGCTTCTCAACGTGGGATCGCCCAATTCTGACTGATAGCGGTGGCTTTCAGGTGTTCTCGCTGCGCGACCTTCGCACCATGAGCGAGGAAGGCGTCGAATTCCGGTCACATCTCGATGGATCGAAACACGTTTTCACTGCCGAGAGTGTTGTAGAAATTCAGCGCGCCATTGGTAGCGACATCATGATGGTGCTCGATGAATGCACACCCCACCCAGCGACCTACACCGAGGCGCGGCAGTCCATGGAGTTAACGCTTCGCTGGGCTGAGCGGTCGCGCGTTCACCATCTCGCGACGCCGTTTTCCTACGGACACCGGCAAGCGCAGTTCGGGATCGGACAAGGTAGTGTCTACCCAGATTTGCGCCAGCAATGTATGCGATCACTCGTCGACATGGATTTCGAAGGCTACGCCATCGGTGGGTTGAGTGTCGGCGAACCGGCAGAAGACATGTACGCGATGACCCAAGCCTCCACCGAGGTAATGCCCAAGGACAAGCCGCGCTATTTGATGGGTGTTGGTACCCCGGAGAACATTCTACGAGCGATCGATCTTGGGGTCGACATGTTCGACTGTGTGATGCCGACGAGGAATGCGCGTAACGGCACCTTGTTCACCACATCGGGTCGTGTCAACATCAAGAATGCTCGATGGAAAACTGCTGACGAACCCATCGACCTGCTCGTAGGTGCCGAAAGCAGTCAGAACTATAGCATGGCGTATCTTCGCCATCTGTTCCATGCGGGAGAAATCCTGGGCCTGATGATTGCCACAATGCAAAACGTGGCGCTCTACCTCTGGCTTGTTCGAACGGCCCGCGAGAAAATTCTTGAGGGCACGTATCGTCAATGGGCAGCCGAGACGATTGAACGTCTCAACGCACCTCGTCAATAACATCTTGTTTCAGCTTACAGAACCTCCCATGCTTGCTCTCGCACTCATTCAAGCTCCAGCCCCAGGCGCTGGCGGCGTCGACCCACTCATCATGAACGTCCTGATGTTCGGTGGTGTGATCGCAGTGTTTTACTTCATGATCATCCGTCCTCAGCAGAAGCGCGCTAAGGAACACCAGAAGCTGCTCTCGGGCATCAAGAAGGGCGACGCTGTGGTGACTTCGAGCGGTATGCATGGTACGGTGCATGAAGTTGACGAAACGTCAATCACCGTAACAATCGCATCAAACACGCACGTCAAGTTCGATAAGAGTGCTGTCGCAAGCGTACTCACCAAGTAACATGCTCGATACGATCGAATCAGCATTGGCAGATTTAGCTGCCGGTAAGTGCATTGTAGTCGTTGATGATGAAGACCGCGAAAATGAAGGCGATCTCATCTGTGCTGCGGAGCTCTGCTCTGAGCAGAACATCAACTTCATGGCGACCGAGGGTAGGGGGCTTATCTGTGTGAGCCTAACCGAGGATCGTGCGCGTGCGCTTGATCTGCCGTTGATGGTGAACACCAACACAGCGCTCCACGGTACACGATTCACAGTCAGCATTGATTACGTCCACGGCACGGCCAGCGGCATTAGTGTGAGTGATCGCACGGCCACCGTGCGTGCAATGGCCGATGATGCAGCAAGTCCATCCGACTTCGCACGACCTGGTCACATCTTCCCACTGATCGCTGTCGAAGGGGGCGTCCTGCGCCGCGCAGGTCACACTGAGGCTGTTGTGGACCTCATGCGTATGGCTGGACTTAAGCCCGTGGGTGTTCTATGTGAGATCCTAAAGCTTGATGGCTCAATGGCACGCGTGCCAGACCTCCTCGAAATGTCACGCGCGCACGACCTGAAGATGATCTCGGTGCAAGACCTCATTGCCTACCGCCGATCAAAGGAAACACTCGTTGAAATGGTGGCAGAGGCTCGTCTGCCAAGTGATCACGGCGATTTTCTTCTCCGTGTGTACCAAAACAACATCGACGGGAAAGAGCACGTCGCAATCATCAAGGGTGAGATCTCACCCGACGTTCCGCTGCTTGTACGCGTCCATAGTGAGTGCCTAACGGGCGACATCTTTGCCTCACGTCGGTGCGATTGTGGTCCTCAACTGCATGCTGCGCTCGACATGATTGAGCGGGATGGCAATGGCGTTGTCCTCTACATGCGTCAGGAAGGACGTGGAATTGGGCTCGTCAACAAGATCAAAGCATATGCTCTTCAGGAGCAAGGTCTCGACACAGTCGAAGCCAACACACACCTTGGCTTTCCCCCCGATCCTCGTGATTATGGAATTGGCGCACAGATTTTACACGATCTCGGCGTACGGAAAATGCGCCTGATGACAAACAACCCGAAGAAGCGGGTCGGCCTTCAGTCGCATGGATTGGAAGTGGTTGAATTGGTTGGACTTGAGATCGCTGCCACAAAGGAAAATCTAGGCTACCTTGAGACTAAGCGCGACAAAATGGGGCACGTCCTGCGGCATCTGTAGCCTTTCGCACCAAGGGTTGGAACAGCCCTGCATTCGTTGTACATTCGCAAGCAACAAAGCCGCCGCGCGGCTTTGTTTTTTTTATCCGAACACGATCACCATCGACCGTAACGTTACTGGAGTCAGTGCGATGTCAAGCGACGCAGTCTACATCACCAAAGAAAAGCTTCACGAGCTCCAGGCTGAGCTCCACGAACTCAAGACCGTCGGACGCAGGGATATTGCCCAAAAGATTGCCGAGGCGCGCAGCCATGGTGACTTGTCGGAGAATGCTGACTACGATGCTGCAAAGCACGCACAGGAACTCCTCGAGATTCGTATTGCGCGCATCCAGACGATGCTGGGCAAGGCTCAGGTTATCGATGCAAAGGACTTTCCGGACGACAAGGTATATATCCTGAGTCGTGTCAAGTTGATGAACCGCAAGACGAACAAAGAGATTGAATATCAGCTCGTGTCGGCCGAAGAAGCAGACTTTGAGCACAATAAGCTATCCGTGACCAGCCCCCTTGGCAAAGCGCTGCTCGGCCGCGTCGTAGGTGACGTTGTTGAAACCAAGGTGCCTGCCGGCGTGATTCAGTACGAAGTGCTCGCGATAGGCAAGTAAGCGCGTCCAGTTGCGTACTTTTGCATATGGCTTGGTTCCTCCGAAAGAATAAGAACATCACCACCGAGCAGCAGCTCCGTGAGATGCCCGACGGACTCTGGACGAAGTGTCCGGAGTGCGCAACAATTATCTACCGCAAGGAGCTCGAGGATCACGCATTCACGTGTCCATCGTGCGACCATCATTTCCGTATCGGTAGCTCGAAGTATGTCGACGTGCTGATAGATCGCGGTACATGGCAGGAGACAGACCGCACGGTTCGCTCCGCCGACCCGCTTGAATTCGTCGATACGCGACCTTACAAAGCACGTCTGAAGGAAGCATATTCGCGCACTGATTTACCTGATGCCGTTACGACGGGAACAGGCAAGGTGCACGGATTGCCAATCGCGTTTGGGTGCATGAACTTCGGATTTATCGGTGGTTCGATGGGTTCGGTCGTCGGTGAAAAATTCGTCCGTGCTGGTCGTAGAGCTCTCGAACAGAGAATGCCGTTTGTGTTTATCTCTGCATCGGGTGGCGCGCGCATGCAAGAGGCCGCACTGTCGCTGATGCAAATGGCCAAAACCAGTGCGTTTCTGTCTGAGCTCGGTGAAGCTGGTTTGCCATACATCTCATTGCTTACCGACCCGACCACGGGTGGAGTATCTGCATCATATGCGATGTTGGGCGACGTGATCATTGCCGAACCAAAAGCACTCATTGGCTTTGCTGGTCCGCGCGTGATTGAACAAACAATCCGACGCAAATTGCCAGAGGGGTTTCAGCGCTCCGAGTTCCTTCTTGAACACGGATTCGTCGATATGGTTGTGCACCGCAAGAACCTTAAGCATCAGCTGTCGACCGTATTGACGCATCTCATGGGAGGGCGCCGTGCGTAAGGCTACTCGTGTGCGGATGCTTGGCTTTCCAATCGACCTTGGTGCCGACCGACGTGGCGTCGACATGGGACCATCTGCACTTCGCATTGCTGATGTCGACCTGAAGCTTGAAGCACTTGGATATACCGTCATCGATGAGGGCGACATCCCGATCCGCAACATCGAAGTACAAGAGCTTCAAGATCCGAAACTCAAGTACCTTCCGGAAGTTGCTGCCATGAGCCAGGTGCTCAGCACACGCGTAAAGAGCATCCTTGACGAAGGTGACTTCCCACTGCTTGTTGGTGGAGACCACTCGATGTCTGTTGGTTCACTCGCAGGCATTGGTGCGCACTGCAAGGAGCAGGGCAAAACGCTCGGTGTGATTTGGATCGATGCGCATGCCGATATGAATACGGCTGACACAACGCCAAGCGGTAACATCCACGGCATGCCCCTTGCCGTCGCAATGGGATACGGCCACAAGCAACTCACGTCGTTAGGTGGAGATTTCGCAAAGCTTGATCCGCGAAACCTTGCAGTGATAGGACTCCGCAGTATTGATGCGGGTGAGCGTGAGCTGATCAAGGAGCTCGGTGTGGCCGCCTACACGATGTTTGACGTAGATCGACTCGGGATGTACGAGATCGCCTCACGTGTGCTCGAGGACATGTCCCGTTCTGTAGATCACCTGCATATCTCGTTCGACGTTGACGGCGTGGATCCATCGGTTGCACCGGGCGTAGGCACGCCGGTAGCAGGTGGATTGACAATGCGCGAAGCACACGTGTTCATGGAGATGATTTCGCAGATCGATGCGTATGCATCACTCGAAGTTGCGGAAGTGAATCCGATACTTGATGACCGCAACAAGACTGCTGAGTTTGCAGCAGAAATCATTGCCTCTTCGATGGGCAAGCGTATCCTGTAATGCGTACCTACCTGATGATGGGGCTGCTTTGTGCCGCACTCACATCAGATGTGATAGCACAAGATCTTGACGTCCTCACCTCGAAGATTGAACGCACGGGGAATCAGCGGCCTGTGCGATTTGAGTTCACATCGTCCTGGACGTTTGGTATAGATGCCGATGCGCTGTTTAGCGACTATCAGTTGGTGTTCGGCGGACGTGCAAGCGGCTTTGACGTGCCCATGGGCTTTGGGGGCTCTCTATCGACCTATCAACTCGATGATGTGAGCTTCGGCGTCACGGCAGGGTACTACCGAGCCGTTGTGCGAGAGAACTACGATTACCGTCCACTCCTGCGTGACACGTCGTTTGGCCCTACGCAGAATGTGACCCAGAACATGGCCCTCACGTGTGTACCTGCAATGGTGTCGATCGATTACTTCCCAGTGTTCCGTCAATTCACTGGATTCGTTGGTGCTGCTGTTGGCTTCGGTCATGTATCGTTTCGGTGGTCTGAGGAACTCTCAAGCTCGACGCTTCCCGGCGCACGACGTGGGGGAGAACGCTATAATGCATCGCACTTCGTACCCGCACTCCAGATCCGCACAGGCGTCTCCTTAGGTCTTGATGGTGAGGTTGGGAAGAACGTCCGTGCAGCGATCACGCTCGAGGGCGGCTACCTGTATATGCCCCTTTCCGCAGCGCTCATGCGAGATGCCGCATCATCATTCATTGCCTCCGTACCAGATCGATTGCGATCAGACTATCGTGTTCAGACAGGGGGCATGCAACTGCGTATAGGATTTTTGCTGTTCGTTCGTCCCCCTGCCAAGTCGACATCGTCGTCATAGACTTTCATCACCAGTCTCTGAAAGGGTTGTTATGGACATTCATGTTTCAGCACGGCACTATGATCTCAACGAGGACGAGTTTCAACTGGCCTCAGAGGCTGCGATAGGATTCGAGAAGTTTTCGACGAAGATTACCAGAGTTGATGTGATTGTGGCGGCGGAGCCTCTCGGAGCTTCATGTGAGTTCACCGTAAAACTCAACGGCACGGTTGTCGTGGCAAAGGTGGAGAATCACGAAACACGAAAGGCAATCCACGATGCAGCGTTAAAAGTACACCGTCAGCTTTCGAAGATTCATGACAAGGCTGCGAAGCACTAATCCCGTATTTTTCGCCCATGGCGTTGCGCAACCTCACACCAACAGTCAAAGAGTGTATCTCTGTCCGCGAGCTCCTCGGCGGACCTGTCGAGTTGCGTCCACTCACGGGTGAGATCGGACTCGACAACCGCGTCACGGATAAGAGTCTGCACCGACCGCAACTCGCGCTTGCTGGATACACGGAGCTGTTCACCCACTATCGTGTGCAGCTCTTTGGTAACACCGAGTTTTACTATCTCACATCCTTGACCGAAGAGCAACGCCGTACCGCCTTTGCTGGGATTTGTGCGTTCAATGTTCCGGTGATTGTGTGTGCGAATGATCACACACTCAGTCAAGAACTCCTCGACATCGCCCAAGACCATGGCATTGCAGTGCTGGCAACCCCATTCGATACCACGAAGACGATCTATCTCCTGAGTGAATATCTCGACGATCAATTCGCCGAGCAGCTCAGCGTGCATGCATCGTTTGTTGATGTGTACGGCGTTGGGATGTTGTTCACGGGAAAGAGTGGTATTGGCAAGAGCGAGATCGCACTCGATCTTGTGGAGCGCGGACATCGTCTTGTTGCCGACGACATCGTGGTGCTGACGAAAAAGCGTGAGAGTATTCTGATGGGCACTGGCACATCGCTCGTGAAGCACTGTATGGAGATCCGCGGTCTTGGTGTGATTGATGTGCGCCAAATGTTCGGCATCCGTTCAATACGATTCCAAAAGCGATGTGAGATTTTGGTTGAGCTCGAGGTGTTTGACCGCGAATCTGAATACAATCGCACCGGACTCGATGAGTCGACAATAGAGGTAATGGGAGTGCAGCTACCTACAGTGAAGCTTCCCATTTTCCCAGGAAAGAATGTTACAGTGATCTCGGAAACCATCGCGCTTAACTACCTGTTGCGCACCTACGGGTATGATGCATCGAAGGTACTCGCAGACAGACTTCAAGAAGAAATTCAACGACGGAAACTATCAACGTCATCTCCTGATCAACGAAATGTCACGTACTTCCAATCTGATGATGAATAACTTCCTCCTTCTTGCTAGTGCGGCTCTCGCACTCATTCTCACCGCATGTGGCGGTGGGGCAACATCCGATATTGATGTGGCTGGCGATCCAGTTGCTGGCGATTGGATTGTGATCCATCAGCTGTCGGATCCACACGGAATCAACCCCTACGTGACATCAGACGCAGGCGCGTCAGCGATGGCTGACCGTGTATTCCAAAAGCTACTCGGTCAGGACTTTCTCACAACTGAATTGTATCCGGTGCTCGCAGAGGCACGTCCGTTAGTAAGCGATGATCACCTCACATACACATTCACGCTCAAGCAAGGCGTCAAGTTTAGTGATGGGAAGCCGCTTACAGCCAATGATGTTGTGTTCAGCTTCAAGGCAATTGCAAACCCGCTGATTGCAGACGCTGCAGCGTTGCGGAATTACTATGAGTCTGTGAAGGAGGTTGTCGCCACGTCTCCAACAACCGTGGTGATCACGATGACGCAACCGTACTTCCTCGCTGAATACTTCCTTGGTACGCTCTGGATTATGCCAAAGCATGTGCTCGATCCTACTGGGCTTACAGACAAGTACACCTTTGCTGAGACGAAGTCGATGGATGCGGCTCAGGCAAACCCTGCGATGAAGGAGTTTGCCGAGTGGTATGGTTCAGAGGATGTGCGACGCGATCCGAAGCTCAACATCGGATCTGGTGCGTATGCATACGAAGAGTGGAAGACAGGCGAGTCGGTGACGCTTCGTCGCAATGATGCATATTGGGCGAAGGGCAAGGATGCATGGAACCCTGCGTATGCTGACAAGCTCGTGTACAAGGTGATCAACGACCGCAACAGTGCTGTTGTTGCCCTGAAGAATGCAGAAATCGACTTCATGGAGTATGTACCTCCAACGAAGTACACGGAAGAAATCGATACCGTTGCAACACCACACTTACGTAAGTATCCGTATCAGACGCAGGCATACTCGTATATCGGCTTCAATATGGCACGCCCAATCCTTGGTGACGTTAGCGTGCGTAAAGCAATCGCGTTGTGTGTTGATCGTGAAGCGCTGATCAAGCAATTGGTGCGTGGTCTGGCAACGTTGGTGAATTCGCCGATCTACCAAGATCGTCCAGAGTATGATAAATCGATCCCAAGCATTGCATATGATCCCAATGCAGCCAAGGCACTTCTTGCCCAAGCTGGCTGGGCGGATGCAAATGGCGATGGTGTGCTCGACAAGTCGATCAACGGTAAGAACACACCGCTTACACTGACGATGCTTATCAATGCAGGTAACGAACTCCGTGAAGCTCTTGCTGTTAATCTCTCGGAAGAACTCCGCAAGATTGGTATCAAGATGGAGATCCGTAAGCTCGAGTGGAGTGTGTTCCAAGAGAATCAGAAGGCACGTCAGTTCGACCTCTACATTGGCGGTTGGATCAATGATCCAATCCCAAGCGATCCATATCAGATCTGGCACTCGTCGCAAGCAAAGAACCGTGGAAGCAACTACGTGAGCTTCATGAACCCGCGTGCAGACCAACTTCTTGAGATGAACCGTGTAGAGTTCGACGAGCAGAAGCGTATGGCGTATATGAAGGAGTTCCAGCAGATCATCGCTCGCGAGCAACCATACGTGTTCCTGTGGAGTCCGCTCTATCCGGCGGTGTACAATCGTCGTCTACAAAACGTAACATTCTCAGCAGTTCGTCCGGGATACAATCCGCCACAGTGGTGGGTGCCGGCAGGACAGTGGAAGTATGTCCAAGCCCAGTAACTCCTACCACCATGAAGCGTCACGAGCTCCGCGAGATCATCAGTCATGGTGAGTCGTCGACGGTTGAGTTCAAGCGTAAGTTCACCACAGTCGACAAGATTGCGCGTGAGATCATCGCGTTTGCCAACACAACCGGAGGCATGCTCATCATCGGCGTTGATGACAATGGAACGATCGTAGGCGTAGAGTCAGAGAAGGAACAAATCGCACAGGTGGAAGCGTGCACACTCGTGATTACACCCGAGCTGCAGCTGGCCACTGAGGTTGTTGAGATTGAGTTTCGCGATGTGGTGGTGATCCACGTCCCCAACAGCCAGAACAAACCACATCGCCTTGTCTCAGATGATCCAGATGAGCGTCCACACCAACGGAAGGCCTACATCCGTCAAGGCGAAAAATCAGTAACTGCAAGCCGGGAGATGACGCGCATCCTCGCGAGTCAAAACCCAACATCACCACCAATGACGCTGAGCATTGGTGATCGGGAACGACGCCTCTTCACCTACCTGGAACGCCACGGTCGCGCGAGCGTAACAGACTTCGCTCGGCTCGTGAATATCTCCAAGCGTCGTGCTGCACAAATACTCGTAAAACTTGTTCGTGCGGGCGTGGTCCACATCAATAGCGACGCCGGTGGCGACTTCTACACGTTAGTGTGATGGCGTTGGTGTATCGGAAGTTAGACGCCGTTCTTCAAAATCGACGTATGCCTCTAAGAGCACATCCCAAGGGATGATCTCGTTCATGATACCACGCATCGGGAGGTCCGATAGCTCACGGATACGTGTAACGTACGGAGCCATCACCCGACGCAATTCACGAGGTCGATTCCGAAGCGTAAGTATCTTCTGCATCGCCTTGACGCAGTTCCAAAGTCGCTGCTCTGGTTCGCCCTTTAGGTATCGTGACGCATACAC
>CAYXKK010000001.1:0-375599 GCA_964465685.1 uncultured Melioribacter sp. | reverse complement strand
AGGATCATGTACGTATCGAAGGCCTTTGAAAAGTCACACAGATAAAGGTAGGCCTGGATCGTGAGAAGATTTGACGTGCACCAGTTCGTCTTGCCAATGTTGAAATAATCACATGGATTCTGGACCTCGTTGCTATGAGCAAGACCTCGCATTCGTATTGCACAGTCGAGCTTTCCGATATGCACCTCTCCAAGCATTGCTGGATGTGTAATGTGGGGATTGGAACGGCAATACTCAAGCCACTTATCATACACCAATACGGCTCTCTCAAAGTCACGAATAGTAAAGTATTTGCCTACCTGCGATCGAAACTGATTGATCACCACAGTATGTGTACGATATCGTGGATCGCCTGTCTCCAAGATGTTTAGAGCATGCTCGCGCGTTATTTCCTGCGGAGCTTCATGCAACCGCACCCCATAACGTAGGGTGTCTATCTCTGAGTCAAGCAGGTCGTAAGTTGCAATTGCTAATTGCTCATACTCCATTGTACGAATGAGTTCGAACATTGCATAATGATGCTCTCTGTTCGCGTGATCGTCTGCTGCAAGCACTGACGTATTAGTTAGGAACGAGCGAATCAGGTACTCAAACTCTGTAAGCTCATACTTTTTCGCGATTGCCAATGCTCGTGTAAATCCGTACTCAGCTACTTGCACGTTACTGCGAAAGGCGAGTAATGCTGATGCACGAATGAGATCAAGACATTTGAAATAGTTATACATGTACTCTGAATACTTGCCGCCAGTAAGCTCAATGTTCGCAATTGCATTGAATAGTCGATCGATGCAGCGTGTTCGAAGCGTCTGATAGCGCTGGTCTGTTGGAGGAGCGTTATAAAGTGCTGTTGCTGCTTCCATATCGCACGTGAAACGACCCTCAAGAATGCCAATCAAAAGCTGCTCCTGCATCGATGCAGAACGGGAAGTGTCATTGGTAGCACGTATGGAAAACCCCGTCTTGTTCGAATACTCTGATGTAACAATTCGAAGTAATCGAACCAGGATCGAGAAATGATAATCGGGTTGATTGTCCATTGATCAGCTGCAGTTCAGATGGTGATTAGGCAAGTTGTTGTACGTAAAACCACGTAACAGTATGCGTGGTTTTGTACGTGACATGGAAACGACGACATGTAATGTTGCCATTGAATTGTAATGGCTCACCACTGACTTGAACATCAAATCTTCAGTCGTTCGATTCAGTTTCCAACCTACAACAATTGTTATCACGAGGCTGTGAGAAGTGGTCATGGAACAACATTTCTCATTACAACGCGAGCAGTTGCTTACATCAGTCAAATCAGGACCATTTCACGCTGAACCACACATTGTTTGTTTACAACATCAAGGGATAGTATCATGGAACTCATCATCGCAATCTTGTGCTTCTTAGGCCTCATGGGTTATCAAGAAGCGGGCGTCACGCAGGAGCAAGTAGAAGCAGAGCTTCGCAACAGGAAGATTACGATATCTACAGATAGTCAGCGAATCAAGGACCAAATGGTAGATCGTCAGGAGACTCGATAACGGCACGTTGAAGAGACCATACTGGCAAAAAGAACTTGAACTCAACTTTAAGGACCACAACCATGAAACGCTCACGCAAGCTGCCGTACATCATTGATCGCGGCGAAGAGAACTAAGACAACACTCATGCAGAAGCAACAACGGGCTCTCATCAATGATGAGAGCCCGTTTTCGTTTGTCGTACATGCGCGAGTGCATTACGCACTCAGCTATGGCTTACTTACATGCGTCGAGGAGCGCATCGAATTGCTGCGCTGTTGCGTTCTCATGGAACGTCTCATTGATTGCGATCATTGGTGCGCCGCCACATGCCCCCATGCACTCAACTTCTTCAAGGGAGAAGCGACCGTCATCTGTCGCTTGATTGTGGGAGATACCGAGCCGCTGCTTCGCATGCTGATAGAGTTCATTCCCACCACGGAGCATACAGCTAACGTTTGTGCAGACCTGCACATGGTGACGTCCCATTGGCTTCTTGAAGTACATCGTGTAGAACGATGCAACCCCCAGTACGTGCGCGTAGGGGAGATCCATCACGCGTGCAACTTCCTTCATGACATCTTCGGAGAGCCAGCCCCACCTCTTTTGAGCCATCCACAGGACGGGCATGATGGCTGCCTTCGGCTCAGGGTACTTGGCCTTTAGGGAGTCAATCGCGGAGATTTCTTCGGCTGAGAATGTCGTGCTCATGAGCGTACTCAACATGAGAGGGAACGTACAGGTCCGACGAAAATACGAAGGATGACCTTATCGAAAGCGCTTCACGAATAGTTTCGATCCGAGCCAGATTCGGAGTGCAGTAACGACCTTGTGGATGGTGTTGACGCGGATCCGTTGTTCGAACACCCGATATCCGTTGAGCTCGATCTTCTCGAGCAGCCGGTAATAAATGGCATCCATGATTTCGGCGGCAACCATTGTGAGCCGCTCATCGGGACGGAGAAGGGCTCGCGCTTCGTGGTAGTACTCACGAGCGCGCTGAGTCTGAAACTGCATTAGGTCCACGAAGCGCTCGTCGTACACTTCCGCCATGAGGTCTGCCTCCGTGTAGCGAAAGCGTTCGAGATCTTCCAACGGCAGGTATACGAACCCGCGTTCCTTATCCTGTTGAATATCGCGCAGAATGTTCGTCAACTGGAGAGCGTAGCCAAGGTTGATGGCGTACTGCTTTGTCTCTTCATGCCTATAGCCGAAGATCTCGATGCTAATCAGACCGATTACTGACGCGACTCCGTAGCAGTATTCTTTGAGTTCTGCAAAGGTCTGGTATCGTTGTTGCAGCAGATCGCGCTCGCACCCGTCGATGAGTGTCAGAAGGTATTGTTTTGGTATGGCATACCGTCGAACCACGGAATCAAGCGCATGTAGCGACGTGTTCCGCACGTCGTAGGTGCCTGCATAGATTGCCTCCACCTCCATGCGCCACCACTGTAGTCTCTGACGCTTGTTAGCGAGTACTTCCGGGTCGCGCGATGGATGTTCGTCGACGATATCGTCTATGCGTCGTGCAAATGCGTAGATCGTACGAATGGCTTCGCGTTCCTCTCGTGGAAGGAAGCCAAACGAGTAATGGAACGACGTGCTCCCTTGTGTCGAGAGTACGAAGCCATCCTCGGAATCAGCATAGATGTGCGATGACATGGAGCGTGAAGTTACGCAAGGCGAAAGAACCGCGAGGCAAGCAAGGGAAGATGTCGCATGGAGAGTTTGGGTCTGACATGAGCATCGCTGCGGCGTGCACAGAGTTCGAGCATGGTTTCGCCCCCTGCGATAATCGCACGGAGTTCAAGCCGCACGCGTAACGATGTGGCCGCACGGATCACCGAGCGACCCTGCGTATAGAGCTGACGAGTGCGTTTGATGACCTCGTTGTGCGGCAGGGGTAGGTATGTGCGACCCCTGTCGAGATCGATGCTCACATCCTGGAGGAAATTGGTTATCTGCAGAGCGGTGCATATCGCATCGCTTGCGGCAAGCGTCGATGCGGGAATGTCGCATTGACCGTGGTCGAGCCGAAGGAATAGCTCCCCAACAGGATTTGCTGAATACGAGCAGTAGGTGAGCACGTCGTCCCATGTTGCAGGCGCAACGAAGGTGACGTCGCGTCGGAAGGCCTCGAGAAGTCGCAGCAGCGGTTGTGCGGGGATGTTGCAGTCGCGAAGGCTTGCGCGCACGGCAACGATTACCGGGTCGTTACTTGACTGTGTAGTCTCGGTGAGCGCCTTCTCAAGCTCAGCAAGGGCGTTGAGACGAGCTTCCACAGAGGTAGTCCATGGTTCGTCCGCAATATCGTCAGCGGTGCGCGAGAAGGCATAGAACGCAAAAAGGTGCTTGCGCATCCGAAGAGGCACAAGCACCGATGCTACTGGAAAGTTTTCGTAGTGTGACGTCGCGATGCGGGCGCAGTGTTCGTACGCTGCATCTTCGATCGACACTTCGTTAGTTCCGCTTATTCCGGAGGTCTGCAATGTCGGAGTTCTCACGAAGCGTTTGGAACCACGCGTAGAAGGCTTGGTTACGAACGCGAGTTGACATGTTCTGCATGACTGCCGAACGGTCCCTTGCAAACTGCTGCATGTTGGCATCGTTGCGCGCAACAACTTTAAGAACGAACCAGGCACGCTCACCACGGATCGGACCTGTAACGGTTCCGACTGGTGCAGTAAATGCCGCGTTCGTTGCTGCAAACTCACCACCGAAGCCAGTGAGAGCACCATTGTTCTTGAGTCCGTTCTGCGTAGTTACACCGAGCGTTGTGTCAGTGCCAAATGTTGCTGCGAGTGACTTCGCGTCTTGCGCCAACTTGTCAAGTTTCTTCTGTTGACGAAGTGTAAGCGTGAGCTTTTCCTTCATGTCCTCAAGCGGCTTGATACCAGCTTCACGTGTCTCGGTTATCTGTGCAACCACCGTACCGTAATATTTCACATCCTTGCGGATTGCAGCACCCTTGTCGTTGTCGAACGCCCATGCCGTGAGTTCGCGTGACGACAAAACAGGAGCATCAGCTGTGAATAGTTTTGTTTCCTGCACTGGCACTTGATACTTCTTCGCGACAGAGTCGATCGGTGATCCAGCAGTGATTTCGTCAACGGCCTTTTGTGCACGAGCGATGATTTGCTGCTTTGTAGAAGTCGACAACGATGGCTTGATGACGAATTGTGAGAACTTGAGTTCCGTTGTCTGACGGTCCGTGACCTTGATGATGTGGAAGCCGAATTGTGTTTCGACAGGACCTACAACATCACCAACACTTGCGCCGAATGCGGCGTTCTCAAACTCAGGAACCATGCGACCCTTACCGAAGTAGCTGAGATCACCGCCTTGTGCAGCCGAGCCGGGATCCTTCGAGTTTGCTGCTGCGAGAGCTGCAAAATCTTCACCCTTCTTTGCACGAGCCATCAACTTCTGTGCTTCTGCCTTTGCAGAGTCCTTGTTCGTGCCAAATGGCAGAAGGATGTGCGAAGCGCGCACGACGGGATTGACACCTTCGCGGCGACCATCAAGTCGGAAGTACGTAATTCCTGAAGGTGTATTCAGCGGACCGAACACTTCGCCTTCAGCAAGGGCGCTAAGAACAGTCACTGACGTAGGGTCAATCTGATTCACTGTAACGTAGTCTGTCGTGACACCATTAAACGTAGACATCATTGCCAGGAACGCGCTGTCCCTCTGCTGTGGGGTAGTGAGTGCCGCAAGTGTCTCGGCAACGCGCTGCGATTGCTTCATCGCATTAACAGTGTCCTTGTTTGATGCGATCTGCGGGAACACGAGGTACTTCAGCGCACGTGAACGCTTTTGTGTGTAGTACTCCTTGTTCTTCTCATAGTACGCCTTGAGCTCTTCGTCGCTCACTGTGACTGCGTTATCAGGAACGCGGTCGATGCTCAGTGCTGCAAACTGTACATCGGCAGACGACATGTCAGTCTTGTACTGCACTTCTGCTGCAGCGATCGACGGCATGCTTGCTGCAGCGCCAACCGTTGCACCGAGTGTCTGCTGTAGTTGCATCGAACGGACGTTGTCTTCAATTTGGAAGATCGTCTGTTTCCACTGCTGGACTTGACGCTGAATTTCCTCGTCAGGCATCTTTTGTTGTGCCAACAGTTCGCCCAAGCGATCTGGATTTGAGATCAGCTCCTGTTGAAGCTTGATATCAAAGCGACCCGTTGAGTCCTTGAAGAGCTGGAGTTGCTCTGGTGGGTTGATCATCATCACATCGATCAGCTGTTGCGGTGTGACGACGATGCCCATCTTGGCAGCCTGCTGCTTGCGCAGGACCTCATTCACCATTTCATCGAACACCTGCTGACGAATAGTCTCGTCATCAACCTCTTGGTTGGGGTTCTGCTGACGCTGGAGTTCGACGACGTCGCGTACACGACGCTCGTAATCCGCGAGCATGATGGACTCTCCGTTGACCGAGGCGATCTCTTGTCCTTCGGCCGAGCCGCCAGATTGCGAGAGCGTGGAGAAATTTGAATCCTGGATCACCATGAAGGCGATGAACAGGGCTGCTACGAACCCGAGGAAGTACGGGCTGACTTGTCGTATTCTGGTAATGGCACCCATGCTGGGTACTCCTCCATCAAGGTAAACGAGAAATCGGATCTTTATGCTGCTGGCAATCCAGACAAGCGACAAATATACGGTCTACAACGTTCCAAAACCGCCCCGTGGGTAACTTGCGGCATGATGACTATCGGTCCATACTCGATCCAGCTCCTGGAAACCTGCAGATTCGGCCTCGATGGCGGCGCTATGTTCGGCGTTGTCCCAAAGACGCTCTGGCAACGATCCTACGCGCCAGGAGACGAGCGGAATCGCATTCCAATGGCGGCCAAGGTTCTCTTGCTTCGCTCCGAAGACCGCACGATCGTAGTTGATACAGGGAATAGCCCCCTGATGTCGGCAAAGCTGCAGGAGATCTATGGTATCTCGTATGAAGAGTACTCGCTCGAACGCTCTCTCGAGCTCGCAGGCGTTCGCCCAGCAGAAGTCACGGATGTGCTCCTGACGCACTTGCATTTTGATCATGCCGGGGGCGCAGTGGGTCCGGATGGTGGACCTCGGTTTAGCAACGCGACGTATTACGTGCAGCGCGAACATTTTGCGTGGGCTAGCGCCCCAACGGAGAAAGATCGGGCCTCATTCATGCCAGAGTACTATCAGCCGTTGGTAGATGCCGGCGTTCTCGAATTGCTTGATGGATCTGGTGAGGTCCTGCCAGGTATCAGTGTCGACCCGTTGTTTGGACATACCGCAGCCATGCAGTCAATTCTCGTTTCCGATGGATCAAGCACACTCTTCTATCCAGCCGACCTGATGCCGACGAGCGCGCATATCCCAGTACCGTACGTAATGGGGTATGACAACCATCCGCTCACGACAATCGCTGAAAAAAAGCGACTGCTACCGCAGATTATCGACGAAGGGTGGATTGTGGTGTTCGAACATGATGCATTCCGCGACGCGGCAACCATCGTTCAAGGTGAGCGCGGACCAATTCTCGGCACTGAGTACTCGCTGACGGTATGATCGACCGTCCACGTCAAATCATCGATAGCGATGAATGGCTACGCATCGCTCGCTCGGTAGAAGTCTCGGAGCGTCAGGGCTTTCGTGTAGAACTCGATATCGAGCACGACCTAGCGCTGTTCCGCATTGGCGGCATCGTACGTGCCGTGACCAACGTTTGTCCGCATAAGCGCGTTGCCTGTTTGTACGACGGAATCGTTGAAGAGGGAACGGTGACGTGTCCAATGCATGCATGGAGGTTCGACCTCGCAACAGGCGCGAATCTTGCTGGCGGCGGGGGGCTTCGGACCTATGCCGTGATTGAGCATGAAGGGGGCGTCTGGATACGCACCGCTGACATAGCGTAACGCTACTTTGCTGTCACGAATGTGACCGTGCTACCGAGCACCACGAGGCTGTCGGCTGGTGGATCCTGGTGGACGATTGTGCCTTGCTGAAATGCCGATGAAGGCACAGATGTGACCGCGCCGGGCACTAATCCAATATCGCGGAGAAGCTGTTCAGCCTCTTCCTGCGATAGACTCACAAGCTGGGGTACTCGCACGAGCGATGTCCCCCTCGAGATTACAAGATTCACAATCGTCCCGCTGGCAACGGGAGCGCCAGACGGAACACTTTGACCGATAACCTTGCCGGCAGAGATTGTTGCGCTCGTATCATAGCTCATGTCACCCGTCTGAAGTCCGATTCGCATAAGCACAACACGCGCATCACGCATCGTGGCACCGTAGAGTGAGGGCATGCTCATCGTCTCGATACCCTTGCTAACCGTAATGTAAACACGACGACCTTCTTTTACCGTTGCTCCAGCATACGGGAGTTGCGACATCACTCTACCTGCTGGTACGGTGGCGCTGAACTGCTCTCGGGGTTCCATAACAACGAGACCTGCATTACGAAGCAACGCTTCAGCACTCGCACGGTCGCGTCCAACCACAGCCGGAACGCTTACTGTCTCGGTCATTGAGACGACAGCAGGAAGCACAAGCTTGTCGACGGCAGCGCCCAGCGCCGCGAGAACGACGACGCCTACCAACGTCAGTACCCCTATCTTGCGCCATGTCCATTTCATCCCACGAAGATATCGCAACTGGTTCAACGGACAACGCGCACCGCGTACTAGCGGCACTGCGCGAACATCGTTCGTGCATAATAACAACGCACATCAACCCCGACGGGGATGCCATTGGGTCGGCGCTCGGAATGTTCCATTTACTGCGCTGCCTTGGTGTTACATCGCGTGTTATCCTTCCATCGCCAGCTCCGGCGAATCTTATCTGGTTCGATGGGGCGGAGCATCTCGAAGTGTACACCCCTGAGCTGAGTGCCGACATTGAACAAGCCCAGTGCATCATCGTCCTCGATCTCAATGCTCGGTCGCGCTTGCGCGAGCTGGGCGAGGCGATTTCCAAGAGTTCTGCGGCGGTAATCAATGTCGATCACCATACGCACCCAGAGGAATTTGCACACGTTGCGTGGATCGATACCGATGCGTGTTCCACATGCAGCATGGTGGCTGAACTCGCTCGTTGCGCAGGCGTACGTGATGCCTCAATGGCGATGTGTCTTTACACAGGGATCATGACCGATACCGGATCATTCCGTTTTCCAAGGACAACGTCTGCGGTGCATCGAATTGTAGCCGATTTACTTGATCAGGGGGCAGACCCAGTCCGCTCGTATGAACTTGTGATGAATCAAGGTTCCGTCTTGCGCGCACGCCTGCTTGGTGAAGCTCTGCGAAGTATGCGACTCCATGCACATGGTCGGTTGTGCGTTATGACGCTCTCGAAGGACACACTCGATCACTACGGTTGCACGACTGACGATACGGAGGGCTTCGTGCACCATACACTATCCCTAGCCGGCGTCGATATGGGCATCTTGGTCATCGAGCTCGAGACGGAGATCAAGTGTTCATTTCGATCGAAGGGCGATGTATACGTGCGTGACCTCGCAGCTCGCTATGGCGGCGGCGGACATGTCTATGCAGCGGGGGCGCGCATTGCTGCACGCCCCCTTGATGATGTCTTGACTGATGTTATCTCGGCTGCTGTGGAACAGCTCGTGTAAGGACCCGTTCGTCTTACAGCGACTTGGCGATGAGATCCATGCCGAGATCTACGTGCTGCGTTGTAAGGTTCAGTGGTGGACGGAATCGTACCGAGTTTGTTCCGCTTCCAACAAGAAGCAGGCCGTTGTCGTAAGCATTCTTGAGGAACACGTTGCGGTCTTCCTTTGATGGAAGGTCGAATGCACAGAACAAGCCCATGCCGCGTACGTTTGAGATTGCAGGGGTTGTCGAAGCGAGGTCGGACAGCTTTGCTCGAAGGTACTGCCCGACTACGTCGGCATTGTGAACGAGCTTCTCTTCGTCGATAATTTCGAGGTACTTCGTCACACGTACCATGTCCACGAGCGATCCCCCCCACGTCGAGTTAATCCGGCTGGATGTGTGGAACACATTGTCTGGAACGTCGTCAATGCGTGGTCCTGCCAGGATACCACAGACCTGCATCTTCTTCCCAAACGACATGATGTCGGGCTCGACGCCGAGACCTTGGTGTGCCCACCAGTTGCCCGTAATGCCGACACCGGTCTGAACTTCATCGAAAATCAGCAGTGCTTCATGTTCATCGCAGATTGCGCGAAGCTGCTGGAGAAACTCAGGGCGGAAGTGATTATCGCCCCCTTCTCCTTGGATTGGTTCAATAATAATAGCGGCAATATCATCTGGGTTCTCAGTAAATGCCTGCTTGATCTGAGCAATTGCAAGCTCTTCCTTGCGCATGGTGGCAGCAAGGACGTCCTCCGTCACAGGGTAGGTGAGGTACGGCGGCGCAATGCGTGGCCACTGGAAGCGTGGCCACAAAGCGACCTTGGTTGGGTCGGTATTGGTGAGCGACATGCAGTAGCCCGAGCGACCGTGGAACGCCAATTCAAAGTGGATGATCTGATGTCCCTTTTCGCCGGAGATACCTTTCGCATTATTCCTACGGACCTTCCAGTCCATGGCTGTCTTGATAGCGTTCTCGACTGCGAGTGTGCCACCATCGATGAAGAATGCATACCGGAAGTGCTTTGGCACTGCGAGCTCGAAGAACGTCTTGACGAACGTAGCCATCTCACCCGTGTAAATGTCAGAGTTCGATGGCTTGTTGAGAGCCGCCTTACCGATATACTCAATGAACGCTGGATCGGTCATCTTCGGATGATTCATGCCAATAGGCATCGACGCAATACAGGTGAAGAAGTCGAGATACTCCTTACCTGTGCGCGCTTCTACCATCCATGCGCCGTGGGAGCGCTCGAGATCGAGCACATGATCAAAACCATCTACGAGCATGTGCTCGCGAAGGGTAGGAAAGACATCGTTTGGTCCGAGAGGGAACCGCGGGGTGTATGGTGATGCTGTGTTCATAACTGCAAAGTTAGCGTTGAGGAGCCAACCGGGTGCATTTTTCGCTTTCCGATGGGGGCTGTTTTGTATATTCGACCGTTCGGGGAAACCAATTCCATCCTCCTGTGTTCTTTACGCGGACGGATGGGCTAGGGGACTGCGACATCCAGCAGCATAAAGAAAAGTTCTTCAACGGGTTAGGAGTACGTACATGTCAGCAAACGAACATGGAGCCGCACCTAAGGCAGGTATGCAGCATATCCTGCTTCTACTTGCACTTGTGGCGGTCTTTTCATTCGGTTTCTATACGCTGGTGATCCCACGCGGTGTAGAAGGAGCCGTGCTTTCGCTCTTCCATCCGCACGATGAGAAGGAGAACAAGGCGTTCAAGGAAGTGGTTCCTGGTGTCTTCGCTGTAATGAAGGACACAACAAAGCCTGTTCCTGACGGTGCTACGAACCTCAAAGAGTATATCAAGACTGATTACATTTTTGACTTCACGAACGCTCAGCGTTCGGAGGCCGACGCTGGATACTCAAAGAATGCAAGCGAGTGGGTAGTTAAGGCTAACGGTGAAGGGGGCCTCGGTGAGGCAGCTATCATTCTCGAGCCAGCTCAGGGCTTCACCATCCTATCGCTCGTGTTGGGATTTGCACTCGCGATTTTCACAACGTTCTTCATGCCTAGCTCTATTGGTTATATGGCTCAGAAGGTCGATCGCGAGATTCATCACACGAAGACCAAGGTTCGTCTGCAAACTGGTTTGAGCGACGAAATCGTTGACCTTCTGGTGATGCCAGACAAGCAGCTCATGGAGCTCGAGCCGCATCAAGTGCGAAGCGCGTTTAAGGTTGTCTGGGACCGCACCACACAGGATACAGACCGTGGCAACAGCCGCCGCGCCGTGCGCTTCGAAGACGTGTTTACGAACGAGGTGAACCTTGCAGAATTCCGCAAGGAAGTACTCTTCATTCGTATCCAAGAGTTTTTCTCGGACTTTGTGGTCAACGAAATCATTGACACGACGCGGGGCATCGAGTGGTCGGGCAATCGCGCGAAGTTCTTTGGTGGTCTCCGTCTGTACATGGCACACCACTTCACTGAGAAGTACTCGAACAACGTAACGGGCTTGGCGTACTTCGGTGCTGCTATCCTGATCGTGATTATCGGTATCCGTGGTCTGAAGTTTATCCCAGCTACGAAGCCGTCGCTGATCCTTGCTGCCATTTCTCTCGAAGGAGCACTCCTGGCGCTTCTCGCTTTCGGTCTGATCTACACTGGCGAAGAAGAGCGCGTTGATAAGCTAATGAAGAAGATGGAAGACGCAGCCAAGCTGCAGCTTGAGACGATGAAGGACGTATCGCAAGACATGCACCAAATGGCTGGCGCACTTGTTGGCGAAACATCCGAAATCATCAAGAAGAAGGTCGAAATGGCCATTGCCGAAGCTCTTGCAAGTGACGACAATGTCAAACGCGTTGTGTCTGATAAGGTTGCTGAGAAGATCATTGTCGCGATGCGCGATGCCTTCCCATCAAACAAGAACAACGGCTAAGTAACTTCGCACACGACGCAATGTCAATACGCCGTGGTACGTCTCGTACCACGGCGTTGTTATTTTCAGCCCATGCTTATGAACACACTGCGTAGCGCACTATGTCTGCTCGTTGTTGTCGCACTGTCTATGCACGTTGGTGCACGTGGACAAGTGAGTGCAACACCGACGAGTGCGCAGGTTGAACTAACAGGTCTGCAACGGCTCGTGGTTTCGATGGGCGATAACCGCGGACTTCGAATTCGGCATGTTGCTGCAGCTCGGAATCCTGATACGACGCGTTCCCACGATGTTCTACGATACTGGGTGTTTGTACCTCATGAAGGCGCTCTGGATCTAGAAGTTGAGCCGGCAGAGATTCGGGCACAAGCTTCCATCGTTCGTCGTGGCTCGTTTGGTGGCGAACCGATGGCAATGGTTACAGTTGATCCATTTGTCCTCTCGGCTTCGGGTGAACGTCGTTGTGTCGATAGGGTCGGGATTCGCGTGACATGGAACCGACCATTAGTGAGCGTCTCCTACCGCGTACCGCCAACGGCGGGTCTAGTGCTCAATCCGACGTGGGCCGCTCCAAAGGTCAGCGGAATGAAGCGCACCGATCATGTGCAGACAGATGTTGATCCTGCCGTATGGTATGAGCCCTCTCAGCCTCACGTGCGCGTTGAAACATCGCGGGATGGTGTTGCACTTGTCACAGCTGCCGAGGTGTTGCAAACTCAACCATCACTGCGCACGACGCCATTGCAGCAGTTACGCCTGTTTGCGCGTGGAGTACAGCAACATCTATATGTTATTGATGCTGACAACAGCAACACACTCACAGACAGTGATTCGTTGTTGTTTGTAGGTAGGCATGCACAGGGTGATACGACATGGCTGGATATCATGGACACAACAGCGGTGTTCTTTCTTACGCGCAGGGAGACGGGGTCGCCCCTACGTTTTTCGCGTCGAGACACAACGCTCCGTGAGCCATCAATCATCCCATACATCCGTGTTCGTGAGCGATTCGAGGTTGACTCAGGATATTATCATCCGGGAAGCGGAATCAGCGAGGACTACTCAACGTTCCTCACACCGATGAGCATGTTTGAAGGGTTCTATTGGCATTCGTTGAACGCACGTGCGCAACAATCGACGACACTCCAAGTTCCTTTTACGCCAGCACCTGGAGAAACGTTTACCGTGAGTTCGGATGTAGTCTCGTCATCAGACGTGCGCACTATGGACCGGGATCATGGCATTGATGTGCGCGTGAATGGTGGGGTATCACAACGCGTTGAAGGCGATGGATTTCAACGGTACCTCATTTCCACTCTACTCGATGGCTCTACGGCACCTGCTGTGCTCCAAACTCTCCGGATCTATGCATCAGGCGTACCCGGCGCAACAGAGCGACCCGAATGGTTTAGCGAGGTTCTTGTCGATGCAGTTGAGGTCGAAGGGGCTGCCAGCCCTGTACTTCATGATGGCGCTATACGAGGCGTCGTAACTGTGCCAGATGGTGGTGGACGTTTAATGTTGTCCAACGTACCATCGAGACATGTCGTCGTGCTTGATACGAGCTTGCGGACAGTCTACACTTCAGGTGAAGTATCGCCCGAGGTTACAATTCGAACGGGGGCATCGCGATCCAATCCATCATGGATTGATCAAGAACCAGTGTCGTCATGGAACATTTGTCTAGCAGCCAATGATCGTGTGCATGCGTGGAGCGAGGTGTCTGGAATTGCAATCAGTGTTGAAGGACCGACGATTTCATCGGTTCGCATCATGCAATCCGCCGACAGCGCAGCAGATGTTCTCGCTACGGCTCCAGCTGATGCAGTCGTATCGATTGTGCTTGCTGGAGTGATTCCAAACCAACGGCTTATCCAGCAACTATCGCAGCGCAAGACAGCAATCACCGCAGGTGACACGCTATTCACGTGGACAGGTCGGGCGGATTCCACTGTGTATATCGCGAAGAGTGTCGGCTCGTCTATTGGATCAGTTGTGAGCGTGCAAGCGCCCTGGTCTTCGTACTCATCAACAACAGTCGATATACCTGCCCGTGGTGACCATTATCTCGTACTTGGTGCTGGCACTGGCATCGAGCGTGCACGTGTTCGCCCAGCACAGCTCAACAATCTGCGTGGCGGACGTGATACACTTGCACAGAGTGATGTGATCGTCCTTGCTCATTCGAGCGTACGAGCATCAGCAGAACGCTGGGCGGCATATCGTTCTGCTGCATCAAACGTGACTACACGTGTTGTGGACGTTGAATCAATCTTCGACGAGTACGATGCAGGTCGGCATTCGCCTGAGTCGATGCGTGCGTTTCTTGCCGATGTATGGAATGCATCATCAACAAAGCGCTTTACGCATGCAGTGCTCTTTGGTAGCGCCTCGTGGGACGTGCGTGGAGTACTTGGTGGTGGAGGGCGCGCTGTGCGTCCAGATCTTGTGCCCACCTATGGACGTCCGAGCAGTGATTACTGGTTTGGTCTGCTTGACGACCCGAATGACGTTGCAATTCCGGAGCTCATCGTAGCACGCTTCCCGGTGTTAAACGATGCTGAAGCTGACGCCATCATTGATAAGGTCATGGCACACGATACGGTAGCTTATTCCCCGGCGGATCGCACAGCCCTTTATGTCGGGGGTGGTGAAACTGAAGATGAAGGTTTGTGTCAGATCTATCAAGATCTGTTGAACGACATATTCTACACAGGAGTCCGTTACACTGATGTACCGTTATGTCTAGATACTCTCACTGTATGTAAGTCGCTCAACAATACTCCTGGTCTGGACATACGCAGACATCTTGCCTCGGGCGTCGGACTCATGAATTACATCGGTCACGGTGGAACCGAAGTATTCGATATCGAGGGATGGGATCCATCTGTACTATCGAACACGCGGTATCCTGTGTTGGCCACATTCTCTTGCTTGACGGGTGCATTTTCAAATCCAACCGCGCTTTGCCGTAACGGACAGTATCTGATCGAACCGTCGCGTGGTGTTGTTGCAGCGATGGGCGCTACGGGATGGCAGTACATCTTTGTGATTGGACAATTGCATATCGATCAACACGAGGTTCTGCGTACAACGTCGATCCGTGATATTGGTCGCTTGATGTATGCGATGAAGCGTGGATTTGGTGAGATGGGCCAGCAGTTCTCGACTAATGCGGTGTTGCAGTTCAACTTGCTCGGTGATCCGTTTACGCGCGTGCGTATCGATACGGTTCCGGACGTGTCGATAACGACAGATCGTGTAGTAGTTACGTCACCATCGGGGTCACGTCAACTCAGTGAAGATGATCGTCAGGCTAACGTTGCCGTGCGTGTATGGAATGAAGGCATCGGTACCACGCAACCACTTGTCGTACGTGTGCGGCGCACATATCGTGGTATCACGGACAGCTCTACGATCACACTTGCTGACGGTATTTGCCGTGATGCACTCATATCGTTTGTGCTCGACATTGTCGAAAAGGTGGGGGAGCACACCATTGAGGTTGAACTCGATCCTGATCGCACGTATGGTGATCAGCGCGAGAACAATCTTGTGCGGACGTCCTTGCAGGTCTTTGCACGATCGCTCCTCGTGCTTGAACCAAGCGACTATCAGTCATTGCGGCCGACTAACCTTCGTGTGCGCATGATTGACGTTGTGTCATCGGCACAGCAACCAATGACACCCAACGTGTGTGTTTCTCGTACACGTGACACAGCCAATGCCCTGTACACATCGTCGCTACAGGAGTTTACTCGTACTGGCAGCGTGATTGACTGGGTGCCTCCGGGATCAGCTTTCGTGCAACTCACAGGTGATGTCTGGATTGCTGCATGGGGCGTTGATCAATCAGGAAGAGCAACAACACTTACGTGGGTAGCAGTACATCTGGACTCGGCGGCTCCAGATGGTCATTGGAGCCATAATGTTTCGCCGATTCAGATGGTCTTCTCTGCTGATAGCGTCGTTCTTGATGAAAGATCGCAAACACTTGTGCCATCTTCCTTTGAGCGTTCGATCTATGTCAGATCAAACGGTCGGATGACCTCGGATCCCGATAGAGATCCAATTCTCGAAGTGCGACTAGGTGATAGTCTCATCGTGCGCAGCGCATTCCGGACGGGCTTAAACATTATGACGCTACGTCCTTCTGACACTGTACCGTACCGCATCCGTCGCTTCGACACATCACCCACGCCGGGTCCGCTTACGTCGCATAACGGCTTTGCACGCGAGTGCATAACATTCCTCCGCGACTCTATCAGCGATCGTGATCGTGTGATTGTTGCGGCATGCGACGAGAGCTTTACCCGGTTTATCAGTGATTCTCTCCTTGATGAATTGCAGTTCGAACTCTCGCGACTTGGTGCACTGCGTGCTGATTCACTCAGCATCGCATCGTCGTATGCATTCGTGGGAAGCCGAACCAACAGCACAGGACTTCCGCTTGAACGCTGGAGTGGTGAAGCAGACCGAAGTGTGACGATTGATACTCTCATACGTGTGATGCACGCACATGTACAAGTCACGAGTCCGGTAATCGGACCAGTTCGTAACTGGAATATGATTGATCCACAAATCCAGGGTGACGTGCAATCATTGGTTGTCGGTATTCGCGGTGATCTCACAGAAGTAATTCTCGACACTCTTGGTCGTCTCGCACCAGCCGACATCCCCGAGGATGTGCTAGCATTGAAGTTCCGTTGGACATTGCGTGATGGGGATACCGCTCCGCAGATTGGACCATTACGTGTCAATGCTACACCGCTCCCGCAGTGGATTATCGAGCCAACGGCCATGACGATCGATCCGCAAGGGGCGATCCGAGGCGACACGACGCTGATGCGTGTGCGTGTTCGCAATGCACGTAGCACGGAGCCTACCCCGCCATCGCTATTGCAGTTTGATGTCGTTGATGCGTCGACGATGATTCCAAAACCGTATGCAGCACAAGTCATTCCCGAAATCGCACAGGATCAGGATGTGGTGATCGATGTGCCACTTGCGACAGCACAACTTCCGTCGGCATCGATTGCTCGTGCAACACTTGTAATCGATCAACCACTGCGTCAACGATTCGCCGTGCGCGACCGTTGTGAGGAGACGATTCAGTTGTCAAGTGATACGCTTCCACCGTCGATAGAAGTCGTCGTGCAAGGTCGCCGAGTATCAGACGGAGACCAAGTGCCGTCGCTGGCTGCGTTCGAGATTCGCATAGGGGATAACGCACGTCTGCCGATGAATGATCCGGAGAAGATCGTTGTGTTCGTCAACGGCATTCGCGTGCGACCAACGACAACGACAGGGTATGAGTTTCTTGCGACCGACGCAGTGCAGCAGTTGTACCCGGGTACGAATCTTCGTGCAATTGTGCGATTCACATTCCCAATGGAAGACGGGGAGAACCTCCTGATTGTCCGTGCAACAGATGCCTTCCAAAACAGCGACACGCTCGAGCTATCGCTCTATCCCGTCACCGAGCTTGTGATCTCCGGTACGACGGTGTTCCCGAACCCAACCTCGGGCATCGCTACGATCCGCGCGGATGTCATTGCGAACGATACGGAACTCGATGGAGTGCTTACCATTGGCGATGCCCAGGGACGACTCGTTCGTACGCTGACAGCACCTGTTAGCGCGTCATCAGTTGATATTCGCTGGGATGGCAAAACAGAGCAGAATGAAAGCTGCTCAAGCGGTGTCTACGTGTGGCGACTGCATCTCATGACACCGTCGAGATCGGTGTTGAAAACTGTCTCTGGAACCCTCCTGATTCTGCGCTAAAAGCCCCCTTCAAGAGCCTCGATTTTCGTACTTTTGTGCCTTCACAGTAGGGTCGTGCAGCCGACGCTACGCTCTTACGCAACCCATAGGTTTGTAAAGGGGATATGGCTCTCTTTAACGAAAAAATCCTGCCCGTCCTGATGGAGGACGAGATGCGGGATTCGTACCTCGATTACTCAATGTCGGTGATTGTGTCGCGTGCGCTTCCTGATGTACGCGACGGCATGAAGCCCGTGCACCGTCGAATTCTTTACGCGATGTACGAGCTTGGCATGACGCCAAATCGTCCATACAAGAAGAGCGCCCGTATTGTCGGTGAAGTACTTGGTAAGTACCACCCGCACGGTGACTCTGCGGTGTACGACGCAATGGTGCGTCTGGCGCAAACATGGTCGATGCGCTACACACTTGTAGACGGACAGGGCAACTTCGGTTCTGTCGATGGCGATTCGCCGGCTGCTATGCGTTACACAGAAGCGCGCATGGACGGTCTGGCGATGGAGGTACTTCGCGACATCGATAAGAACACGGTCGACTTCCGTTCAAACTTCGACGATTCGTTGCAGGAGCCAACTGTACTTCCAGCGGTGCTCCCGACGCTCCTTGTAAATGGTGCCAACGGTATCGCCGTTGGTATGGCCACCAACATTCCTCCACACAACCTGCGTGAGATCGTTAACGGCATCAAGGCGGTCATCGCCGATCCAGCGATTCCAAATGAGGAGTTGCTCAAGTACGTTACTGCTCCTGACTTCCCAACGGGTGGTATTATCTACGGATACGAGGGCGTGCGCAACGCGTACACGACCGGACGTGGTAAGATTCTCGTGCGTGCCAAGGCCATCATTGAAACGAATAAGTCTGGTCGTGAAGCTATCATCATTACAGAGCTTCCGTATCAAGTAAGCAAGGCTGGCCTGATTGAAAAGATCGCCGACTTGGTCAAGGCAAAGACGCTTGAAGATATCTCCGATATCCGCGATGAGTCAGACCGCGAGGGCATGCGAATCGTAATCGAGCTCAAGCGTGATGGTGTTCCGATGGTTGTATTGAACAACCTCTACAAGCACACGCAGATGCAGGTTACGTTCGGCGTGATCATGCTTGCGCTGGTCAACGGACGTCCGCGCATTCTGATGCTGAAGGAGCTCATCGAAGAGTATCTCAAGCACCGCAATGAAGTTATCGTGCGTCGAACGCAGTTCGACCTTGATGCTGCTGAAAAGCGCGCGCACATTTTGGAGGGCTTCATCATTGCACTCGATAACATCGATGCCGTGATCAAGACCATCCGTGAGTCGAAGGATGTCCAGACAGCGTCGCAGCGTTTGCAAGAGCGCTTCGGATTGTCGGAGATTCAAGCCAAGGCGATTCTCGATATGCGTCTCCAGCGCCTTACAGGTCTCGAGCGCGAGAAAATTCAAAACGAATACGCGGAAGTCATTCAAACGATCGAGCGCCTGCGTGCTATTCTTGCCAGCAAGGATTTGCAGATGCAGATCATTGGTGATGAAATCGCCGAAATCGCTGAGAAGTACGGAGATGAGCGTCGCACGCAAGTTGTGTATGATGCCAAGGACTTCACGCTTGAGGATATGATTGCCGACGAAGAGGTGATCGTGTCGATCTCGCACAATGGCTACATCAAGCGTACGCCGGTGGCGACGTATCGTCGTCAGCATCGTGGCGGACGTGGTGTTGCTGGAGCTGGCACGTACGAAGACGATTACGTCGAGAACGTCTTCCGTGCATCAACGCACCATTACATCCTGTTCTTCACTGACCGTGGTCGTGTGTACCGTCAGAAGGTCTATGATATTCCGGAAGGTTCGCGCAATGCGAAGGGACGTTCACTGGCGAATGTTATCCAGAAGCAGCAGGACGAAAAGGTAACGGCATATTTGTCAGTCACAGACTTCGAACGTGAAGATGCGTATATCTTCATGGCAACCAAGCACGGAACGGTGAAGAAGACCGCCATCAAGGACTTTGCAAACGTGCGTTCGAATGGCATCATCGCTGTGAATCTTGATGATGACGATCGTTTGATTGGTGCACGACTGACCGACGGTACGATGGAAATTCTCATCGGCGCATCGAATGGCTTGGCCGTTCGTTTCCCCGAGTCTGACGTTCGCCCGATGGGTCGCGCTGCTGCTGGCGTCAAGGGTATCACGCTGATGGATGATCATCATGTGATCTCGCTCACAGCAGTTCGTCATTCAGATGCACAAGTCGTTGTCGTTGGATCACGCGGTGTTGGCAAGCGCACGGTCGTTGACGAGTTCCGCATGACCAAGCGTGGTGCCAAGGGTGTTATCGCAATGAATATCACCGAAAAGACGGGTCCGATCTGCGCACTTCTTGAAGTAAGCGATGCTGAGGACTTAGTGGTGATTACGACCAATGGCATTCTCATTCGCCAGCCAGTAAAGGACATCCGTCAGCTCGGACGTAACACGCAGGGTGTGAAGTTGATCCGCCTTGAAGAAGGAGATCAGATTGCAGATATCACCACTGTGACACGCGACGAAGATGAGGGTGAGGTCATCGAAGGCGCAGATGATGCAGCTGGCACCACAGCGCCAACCACAGAAGAATAATCTACGCCGGGTGAGCACGACGGCGCTCACCCGGCTAGTGTATTCGCTGTGTGTGATCATCGCGGTGATGATCACGCCAATGGTCGCGTTAGCTCAGCAGCAACAACCAGCACAGCGACCAGCGCGCGACTCGGCATTTACCACTCGTGTTGTTGAACGGGGTGATTCCTCAGGCATTCCGTGGAATGCAATCGGACGTATTGCGCCTGACACATCCACTGGCACGACAGTTATTGACAAAACGGATTTGCGCCGGGTACAATACTCGCAACTCGCAGATGCACTCGCGCGCACGACGCCGTGGAACCAGCTATCACACGGTGGGTTTGCCCAGCATGACGGATTGAGCGTACTTGGTGGACGGAACGTCGATCTCTCGGTGGGAATCAATGGTCGTGCACTGGTTGATCCATGGTCGGGTCAGTACCAGTTAATTCAGGCACAGCCAGCATCGCTCGATCGTATCGAGCTCTTGCTCGGCACCGATGCCGTCGGACGTGCATCGTCGATGAGTTTAGCAGAGCTCAATCTTACCACGATCACGCATAATGCAGCGACACCGTACAGCTCGTTGTGGTACCATCAAGGTGGGGGGGATCTCGTTGCTGTTGACGGGACGCTATCGCAGAACGTAGCTCAAGGAGTAAACGTCGCACTCGGTGTTCGCCGCAGTGGTGCGCGCGGTGCGTTCCCAGGGACAGATTTCGACATGTGGAGTGTTCGTGCAGCAGTGCGGTGGACGCTGAGTCCACTCACGCACGCTCTTGTAACGTATCAGCTGTCGTCGCTCAACACAGAACTCTGGGGAGGTCTTACGACATCCTCCATGAGTACGTCGATTTTGGATCTGTCAACAACGCCAGTGTTCGCCGCGCTTCGCGACGAGACACGCAGACATGATGTAACCGCCCATCTCGCTCACATGCTTGCATCTGACTCCACGAGTGTTCTTCGTGCGACAGCGTATGCCAGCGTTTCATCGTTGTTGCGATTGCGTGATTCAACGATGTTCGTTGACGCATCTGATTCACTCGTTGGTCTCGGAATGTCGGGTCAGACATATGGTCTCCAGGTGCGACTCGATCAACGGTTCGCCGGGATGCAGCTTCATGCAGGGGGCTCAATTGACGTACACTCTCTCGAAGGGCGAACCTACGTTTCTGGGTTTACGACAGCCGTGCCGCAACTGTTTACGCACCTGCAGATGCCGCTTGCATCGTGGATGACGATGCGTGCCTCTGCTCGCATGCGAATAGAGCGGGGACACGTCCTTACCGGTGCCGGAGTTTCCGCAGAGTCCAACCTTGGTGCGGTGAAGCTTCTTGCGGATCTCTCAACATCCTCACGTATCGCCACACCCGGCGAGGGCGCAGCCCTTAATCCAGAACGGCATGTTCTTGCAATGCTCCGTGCCTCTGGAACGAGTTCGGCACTGCGATGGTCGGTAACAGGATTCTCGCGGTTCATCACAGATCCTATTCTCACGCAAGCCGTGCGAACCACTGGTGATGGGATAGCGACAACGATCTCACAGCAGGGGGCTCGTCGCTCCGTGCTCGGTGTGGTAGGGAGCGCGACGTTCCGGATGGGACCGTTAGAGATTATCCCGACCGTTCGTGCGCAGACTTCCTCAAGTGATTCAAGTGGAGCAGGTTCTGATGTGCCCGCCTGCATGGCTGACCTGTCTGTTGGCTATGTGTTCGACGCGGGATTCAGCACAGTGACGCTCGGAGTGCGCTCTATGATTGTCACACGACACTGGGCTCCGCAGTTTGTGCCCCTTACATGGACGTATGTTCGTCCCCTGAACGAAGCGCCGTTGCAGTTTGACGGGCTGAACATCTTCCTTTCTGCGCGTGTGGGCAATGCAACGGTTCGAGCTTCCTACGAGAACATTCTTGGTCAGCGCTGGTACACAACGTCACTCGCACCTGAGATTGCGCGGTCGATTCGACTGAGCGTTGATTGGTCGTTCCTCGACTAGAAGTTCGGTGCGTTCTTGGCATATTCCCGCAGGAGGTATTGATGAAGGCTACAACAATCCCGCAGCTCTTTCTTGAAGTGTGCTCGACGTACGCTGGAAGGGCAGACAAAATCTCGTACGCACACAGAGACGGTGACGCCTGGCATTCGCTAACGCACGATCAACTGCGTGACCAGGTTGAGGCGTTCTCCGACGGATTACTCCGTCTGGGCGTTGCACCGGGGGAGCGCGTTGGAATCGTGAGCGAGAATCGTATCGAGTGGATCGTGGCTGACTTTGCCATGGCGGGCATGGGGATTATCGACGTTCCGGTGTTCCCAACACTCACGGCGCATCAAGAGCAGTACATTTACGAAAACTGCCAAGCCGTTGCAATCATTGTCTCTAACGCGGCTCAGTTAACAAAAATTCTATCTGTTTGGGATCAGCTTCCAGACCTCAAGTTGGTGATCACGATGAATCACGGATTGTCAAACGACCCTCGTGTCGTCTCGATGACGCAGGTGATGGAGATGAGCCGTGCGGCCACGACCGCGGATGAGCGTCGAAGCCTCTACATCCAGCGGTCGGGTTCGGTCAAACCCGACGATCTGCTTACGCTCATCTACACAAGCGGCACCACTGGCAACCCTAAGGGCGTGATGTTGACGCATAGGAACTTGATTTCCAACGTTGATGCTGCAACCCGAACGATCGAGTTGTTCGACAGCGACGTGCTTCTCTCGTATTTGCCAATGTGCCACTCGTACGAGCGCATGGCAGGGTATTACCTCGCCTTCACAGCCGGTTGTACGGTTTACATCGCAGAGTCGATTGAATCCGTCGCGGAGTTAATGCGCGAGGTTCGTCCGACAATCATGACGTCGGTTCCGCGGTTGTTTGAGCGCATCCAGGCGCGTGTACTTGGAGCAGTGGAGCGCGATTCAACGGCGAAGCAGAAGATCTTCGCGTGGGCACTCCGTGTTGGAGCTAACAAGGTTACGGGATCATCGTCGCCACTTACCGCGATCCAGTATGCGCTGGCCGACAAGCTTGTGTTTTCGAAGATTCGAGCTCGTGTTGGCGGACGTTTGCGGTTCTTCGTTTCGGGTGGAGCCGCATTGAGTGTCGAGGTAGGAACGTTTTTCCAAATCATGGGAATCAACATCGTCGAAGGCTATGGTCTCACGGAAACGTCGCCTGTGATCTCCGTGCACCGACTAGAGGATATCGTCTTGGGGACGGTTGGCCAGCCCCTTGACAATGTGACAGTGAAGATTGCTGACGATGGTGAAATCCTAGCGCGTGGTCCGAACGTGATGATGGGATATTGGAACGACGAAGAAGCAACGCGTGAGACGATTGATGCCGAGGGGTGGCTCCATACAGGCGACATCGGCGAGTTCGATGCGCGTGGACATCTGCGCATCACCGATCGAAAGAAGAACATCTTTGTGTCGAGTGGAGGTAAGAACATTGCCCCTCAGCCGATTGAAGCACTCGTGCAGCAAAGTCCATTTATCGACCAAGTGATGCTTGTTGGTGATGGACGAGAGTATTGCACTGCGTTGATTGTGCCCGACATGGACGTTGTGCGGCAATGGGCCGCATCGAACGGAATGAACGATCTTCCGAACGATTGGGTAACATCATCGGCTGAATTGCATCGTGCGATCGAGGCAGATCTATCAAAGCGACAGCGCGAGATCTCGAAGTATGAACGTGTGCGACGATTCAAAGTTTTGAATGAACCATTTACTGTTGACAATGGATTGATGACTCCTACGTTGAAGGTCAAGCGCAAGGCCGTTGCCGAGCGATATGCATCCTTGATTGAAGAACTCTATGCCTGAGAATGTTTCGCTTCGCGATGCCTTGCGGTATCGTAAAACCACGAATGGACATTTCGAACCGCGTCCTGTATCGAAGGAGCATCAGCAGCTTCTCATCGAAGCTGCTGAGCGCGCACCGAGTCACTTCAATTCGCAACCGTGGCGATTTGTCTTGATCGATGACCCCGCAATCAAGTCGCGCATAGCCTCAATTGGCGGTCGTACGATGACACAATTGATTGAGGGTGGAACGTTTTTCACGCGGTATCGAAAGTACTTCCGATTCTCGTCGGAGGAGATGGAGCAACGTCGAGACGGAATCTTGATCGACAAGATGCCGATGGCACTCCGCCCCTTCATCAAGCAGGTGTTTACCGACAACGTCATGAGTGTGCTATCGAAACTTGGTGTTGCATCGATGCTGGGTGAGGATAACCGTAAGCTCATCGAGGGGAGTCCGCTCCTTCTTGCGGCATTGCTTACGAAGGATGAGTATCGTCCCGGTGAGCTGTCAGGATTCTACTGTACGCTCTCACTTGGTATGGCGATTGAGCACATTTGGCTCATGACGCAGGACCTTGACATGGGTATTCAATTCGTGTCTACTCCGATGGAAATCCCCGGTGCATGGGACGAGTTGAAATCGATCTTGCATGTGCCCGATGATCTTGAGTTGATGGCTGTGTATCGCTTGGGATATGTACCCAAAGATGCTGCACGACCGCGTATCGATTGGAGAAGTGATCATCGCAAGCGCCTCTCGCAGCTGGTGTTCCGCAATACCTGTGCTACTCCTGAGCAGGACGCACCACCAGTGTTATGATACACGTTGGCATACAAGGAATCGGCACAGCAGTACCTGAGCACATTGTTGATCAGCGTGCCGTGCGTGCAACGGTCGAACGCGTGTTTGGCGGACGTGTAACAGATCTTGATCGTCTGCTCAGTGTGTTCGAGCACGACCACATTCATACGCGACGCTTTGTGCGCGAGCCAGCGTGGTATGCCGTTGATCACGGATTTGCCGAAAGCAATCGTGTGTATGCAACGTCTGCATGTGATCTTGCGGAACAAGCTGCGCGCAAGGCCTGTAAGGGGCGAGAAGGCGATGTCGCAGCGATCGTCGTTGCAAGCACAACAGGGATCATGACGCCATCGCTTGATGCAGCGCTCGTGCAGCGCTTGAGACTCTCGACGCATGTAGCACGTGTTCCCATCTTCGGACTCGGCTGCGCAGGGGGCGTTGCAGGGCTTGCCCGAGCAGCTGATGTTTCGCGTGCGATGCAGGGTGCCCCCGTGCTATTTGTTGCCGTTGAGATTTGTTCGGTGACGTTTCGTCAGTCCGATACGCGTACATCGAACATCGTAGCCAGTTCTATCTTTGGCGATGGTGCAGCTGCGGTGTTGATTTCATCCGAGCCACATACGGTATCAGTCGAGACGGGCGTAAGCACTCTCTTTCCGGACACGGCAGACATCATGGGGTGGGATGTGTTAAATGACGGACTCAGCGTTCGATTCTCGCGAGACATCCCATCGTTTGTGCGTACGCATATTCCTGATGTGCTTGCCCACGCATATGCACAGTGGGGGATAGCCCCAGATGATGTAGCTGCAATCGTTGCCCATCCTGGCGGAGCGAAGGTGCTTGATGCGTATGCGCAGGCGAGTGGCATGCCACAATCAACGTTCACGCATGCGAAAGAGATCCTTCGCACATATGGTAACATGTCGAGCGCGTCGGTACTGTTTGTTCTTGACGCATGGTATCATGATGCTGCCCGTACACGGGCAGGACATGCTGTAATGGCAGCACTCGGACCAGGGTTCAGTTCTGAGCTCCTGTTGCTCTCAATGCGGGAACACGGATAACACACATCAGCTATGCAGCCACTTCTCGTCCTCCAGGTAGTCACCGTTGTCCTTGTGCTTCAACGAATCAGCGAGCTCGTCCTCGCCCGACGCAATGAACGTCGTGCAAAAGCACGCGGTGGGATCGAGGTCGGACGGGGTCATTATCCTGTCATCGTTCTTCTACATGTCCTGTGGTTTGTTGCGTTCAACGGCGAAGGTATAGCGTCGAGTGCACACGCGTCGACCTTTGGCGCGTTCGGACTTGGATGGGTCTGGCTCGGTGTGTTTCTCATTGCACAAGCGTTACGGTATTGGGCAATCGCATCGCTCGGTGATGCATGGAATACACGCATCATCATTGTGCCTGGTGCGCAGCGCGTGGCACGGGGTCCGTATGCGTACATTCCGCACCCAAACTACGTGGCAGTGATTCTCGAGTTCATTGCGGTTCCACTGTTGGTTCATGCGCCCATCACAGCGGTCGTGGGCACCGCGCTGAACCTCATGTTGCTTATCAAGATTCGCATACCTGCTGAGCGAGCAGCACTGGGTGCGCTTCGAAAGGGTGAGAATATCCCATAACGCAACAACGAGACCCGAGGGTCTCGTTGTGCTGGCAACCATTGTTGGTTGTACCGGAGGAGGGACTTGAACCCCCGACACACGGATTATGATTCCGTTGCTCTAACCACCTGAGCTACTCCGGCGCCTCAAGGGCTACAAAGATACAAATTGGTTTCAGATCAGCTATCGAGTCGCTGCAGTTCATCACGAATTCGAGCAGCAGCCTCATAGTCTTCCACTTTGACTGCCTGATCGAGCTCCTGCACAAGTCGCTCACGTTCTGTGAGTGGCTGTGATGGGGCTTCCCGTGGCGTCGCTGTCGATTCCTGGTCGGCGTCACTCGAAGAAGCATCATCGTCGTCAACCTCTTGGATATCCTCGGCACGGAGTGCCACTTCATCCATGATTGCTTCGTTGATGTACAGTGGAGCGTTGCAGCGCACAGCAAGCGCAATCGCGTCGCTCGGACGAGCGTCGACTTCCAAGTCTGAATACTCGAACACCACCTTGGCGTAAAACGTACCTTCGCGCAACTCTGCAATCACCACTTCCTTGACCGAGGCACCAAGAGCTTCAATCACGTTCCGAAGAAGGTCATGCGTCATTGGTCGCTGTGGTCGTACACCCTCAAGCTCGTTAGCGATTGCCTGTGCCTCCGGTTCGCCAATCACAATAGGCAGACGTCGCGGACCATCAACCTCCTTAAGTAGCAAGGCATATGCTCGCTGCGAGTTCGGGTTGATCGACAGACCCAGAATATCGACTTGGATCTTGTTCATCAGCGGTGACTTAGGCTCGTCCTGTTACGGCTGAAATGCGAGATGTCAGGCGCGGAAGAATTTCGAACGCATCACCAACGATACCGTAGTCAGTAACGCTAAAGATTGGAGCGTCCTTGTCCTTATTGATTGCGAGGATGATCTTGCTTGAGGACATTCCGGCCAGGTGTTGGACAGCACCGCTGATACCAACTGCAACATAGAGCGTTGGGCTAACAGTCTTACCAGTTTGTCCGACTTGCTCGCGGTGAGGACGCCAGCCAGCGTCAACAACAGCACGTGACGCACCGACGGCAGCACCGAGTGACTTCGCTAAGCCTTCAACGAGGTGGAAGTTCTCAGGTCCCTTCAATCCGCGACCGCCTGAAACGACCATGTCAGCTTCAGCGACGTCGAGTGAACCTTCGTTCTTCGACACACCTGTTACCTTGGTCGAACGAAGCGCACCGTCAATTGTTGGTGCAAATGCTTGCACAGCAACCGTAGAGCCTGCATCAGCCTTCGCTGTGAAGACGTTCGGGCGGAGCGTAAGAACAGTTGTAGGCGTTGTAGACTTCACACGAATCTTTGCCTTGCCAGCATAGACAGGGCGCACAGCCACTGGAGCTTCTGGTGTTCCAGAGAGCTCAATACAGTCGGGAAGCAGACCTGCCTGCATGCGCACAGCGACGCGCGGCGCGATCTCTCTTCCGTAGGCAGTTGCCGAGAAGACAACCGTTGTAGCTCCGCATGATGAGGCCGCTTGAGCAACGGCTGCTGCGACATGGCTTGGCTTCGATGCTACATCGGCACCAGCTACTACCATGCATGAAGCAAGACCATAGGCTCCGGCACCAGCTACTTGCTGCTCCGTAGCATTGAACACAACACCGTGAATCACTCCGCCATTAGCGATGCTACGAGCAGCTGTGATTGCTTCATACGATGAGCGCTTGAGCCCATCACCTTGTGGTTCGAGAACGACGAGAATACTCATGGTTAGATGACCTTTGCTTCTTCGTGGAGGAGACGTACAACCTGATCAAGATCACCATCTGTATCGCCGAAAACGCGATTCAGACGCTTGTTGTCAGGCAGCTGCATATCGAGCGTTTCTACACGAGGCGACGCAGCAGATGCTGCACGCTCTGTGATAGGCTTCGACTTTGCCTTCATGATGTCCGGAAGTTTTGGATACCGAGGTTCGTTCAGACCCTTTTGTGCGCTAATGACACACGGCAGCGATGACGTCACCTGTTCACGTCCACCTTCAATGTCACGTTCCGCTGTAACGTCTGTACCAGCAACTGAAAGTGACGAAACCATGGAGATGCTCGGCCAACCCATCAGTTCTGCTACCATTGATGGGAGCACGAACGAATCAAAGTCTATCGACTGACGCCCTAGGATGATAACATCAGGTGCCGTCTCAGTTGCGAGTTCTGCGATTGCTGACGCAACAACGAATGAATCAGCGCGCGCATCGTCTTTGACCAGCACTGCAGCGTCGGAACCCATTGCCAATGCAGTGCGAAGCACGTCCTTGGCTGTGTCGGGTCCCACCGTCACGGTTGTTACGGTTCCGCCGTGCTGCTCCTTCAACCGAAGACCTTCTTCGATTGCAAACTCATCGTAGGGATTAAGGATGAATTTGACGCCGGCTGGGTTCATGCTTTTGCCATCTGCACCTACGGCAACACGGGTGGTGGTGTCGGGAACGTGGCTTACGCAAACAAGGATATTCATGGTACTCTCGAATTGAAACAAGAGAAGAAGGCGACAAAGATACGGGAATCAGATGGTTCCCGTAGCCCAACGTAGACTGATAAATGCACGCGCAAGGTCTGCTCGGGCAGAGACGGCTCGAAGAAGCGCCTCAGCATAGAAGCGTTCACGGAGATTCACTGACAGGAGATTGGATTCGCCCGCCTCAAAACGTCGCTGCTCGGCATCAACCATCCGCTGTGCAAGAATCTGCTCGTCTACGGCAGCCCGCAGCCGCTCACGTGTCCTATCGACGCTGACGAGGGCATTGGCAACATCCGCCTCGACCATACGCTCGAGGAGTGACCGCGAAAGGTCTGCACGTTGGACCCCAATACCGGCCGTCTGGACCTGTGCGCTAGCCTGACGGAACAGCAGTGGCTGATGGACACGGAATCCAACCTTGTAATCGACCTTTGTGATGGAAGACACATCGTACGACATCAGACCGGCTTCCAACTCCACATAGGGTCTCATGAGTTCAGATGCCAACGCTGAGTCCAGACGCGACGTCTCCTGCAATACTCCGATTCGTTGCAACTCCGGTCGAAGGGTCAACGCTCTGGCGTACTCATCCTCTGCACGAATGGAAGCCCCCTCATCTTGTGGCAGCGGAAAGGGGCGCACCAGTGTCATGTTTGGTAGACTCCCGTCAGGATTCCACACAAACACCGAGATGTCGATGGCAAACTGCTCGACAATCCTCAGTGCTCGCAGACGTTCGCCAATGCGACGCTGCACCTCTTGTTGAATCTCAACGGAATCAATGCCCGCAGATTCTCCTGCTCGAATTCGTCGCTTGATGAAATCGGCACGTCGTTGTGCCAGTGCCAACAATGAATCTGCGATATCAAGTGCAGACAAAGCTTCGCTCCAATCCCAGTAGCGCAAGGCTGCAGATCGGAGGAGCATGTTGCGTTCAAGCTGATACTGCGCTCGTGCCAGATCCGGACGAAGCATTGCCTTGCGGAGCGTGTTACGTCGTGCATCTGTGAAGATGCCTTGGAATAGTGGTAACGAAACACCCAGTGATCCCTCGCCAGGGAGAGTTGTGATTTCTTCACGATTGACGTTCGTACCAAGCCCACGGGTATACGAGGCCTTGAGTTTTGGGCCGAACATCATGTCAAGTGGCAACTCAAGAGATCCCTCAAACAAGTTGAGTTTATCCGAACCTTCCTTGTCCTTGTATTGATAGTCCATGCTCAGAAGGGGATCAAATCTCCCAAGTGCCGAGCGAATCTCTGCTTCCGCAAGTTCTGGTTCGAACGATGCTGCCCGTAGAGACGGGTGTTGACGCTCAACCTGCTGTAGGAACGACTCGAGCGTTACCAGCTGCTGAGCCGATACTGAAACAGATGCAACAACGCACGCGATTGCGATGACCACACGTAGACGCAGGTTCATTTCTTTGCCTTCGCCTTTGATTCCTGCTGCTTGAGTCGCTCGTCTTTGACCGGAACAGGGAATTGAGGTGGGAAGCCCATGAGCTGACGCCAAAGTTCGTATCCGATCGATACTTCCTCGAGAAGCACCCATGCCGATGCGTCGGTACCCTGACGGAGGTACCTCTCGTCGGGCCACTCAGTGTATCCGGGCTCTTCAAACGGGACAACAAGGACGCGGAATCGTCCCGTTCCATCATCAACGGCATCAATCACTTTAACGGTGCCATGGAAAATGCCAACGTTAATGTTCTGCCAACCACTGAATTGGAATGCAGGGAAGCCACTGAAGTGGAGCGACACCAAGCGCCCTGGTGTGATCAGAGCGGCATCCATGCTGCTCACGTAGATTTCTACTGCTTGATCGGTTGTGGTCGGAACGATGAGTGCAAGCTCATCGCCTTCTTTCACCGTCTGTCCTGCGCCAGCCTTTGCGATACGCACCACTGTTCCATCAAGTGGTGCGAGCACGACACCAAACCCGAGTCGATTTTCAGTGTTGCTCAACCGTACATCAGCCTCTTGAACGCTAACAACTGCCTGATTAACCACACGTTCCTCTTCGGCAAGTGCAGCAGCTACATCTTGTTGCGCGACGTTCACAGCTGCCACGGCGTTTACCGAGTCGGCAACAGCCTTCTGCAGGTTAAGTAAGGCAGTTTCAAACTCACGACGGGCTACAACATCTTGGCGGAACAGCGTGTCAGCACGCATGTACCGAATTCGGGACGTCGCACACTCAATTCGCGCATTCTCGAGGCGCGCACGTGCAGCATCAAATCGTTGCAACGATTGTTTGCGACGTTCTGTCGCGACCGCCATGGACCGTTCTTGCGCACCTTGCACGTTGTCACGCAATGATTGCATGCGAACGAGCAAATTCGTGTCAAGGTAATTGACATTGATATCAGCAAGAATGGCGATCGTGTCGCCCTTGCGCACACGAGCCCCTTCGCGGACATACCAGCGAACGATACGTCCATTGATGCGACTCTCAACGGTTTGCGGGCGGGCTTCCGGTGCGAACGAAGTCACTGTACCAGAACCGCTCACAGTTTGTTGCCACGGAACGAGAACGAGAAACGACACGGCAAGAACAACCATCACCGAAAGCACGATCACGAGGTTGCGATGCGCATGATGGGTCGTGACAAGTCGAAACACGCTTCGATGCGCGCGCTCCGAGGCAAAGACATCTGCTCCCACGTCTGGTTTACGCTGCGAGTTACCCATTCTTGCCTCCGTTCTTGGCATTAAGGCACAGCTCTGGGAATAGTCGTGTCAGCGCTCCATTGAGGCTGCTCAATTCATGAAGTGACCCGTATTCTATGATCGTACCGCTCTCAAGCACATAGATGGTAGATGTGCGCTGAAGAAGCTCAGGGTCGTGTGTGATATTCAATACAGTCCAATGCTTCCATGCAAGAATGTTCGCAAACATCTTCAGCTTGGTACCGTCATCAATTCCATCGAAGCCTTCATCGATGATGAGCAGATCAGGACGGTCAAGGATCATCCGAGCAAACAAGATCATGCGGCGCACACCGAGTGCAAGGTTGTCTCCGGTGGCCGACAACATCGTGTGCAAGCCATTAGGTAACGTACGTACAACATCTGGCAAGCAAGCCATGTCGAGCGCCCAGGTCAGATCTTCGTGCGACACGTCCCGACCTAGCGTGATATTCTCGAGAACTGTACCAGGAATGATCTGGTTTTCGGCAAAGATGTACCCAACACGCTTGCGCAGGGAGCGCAAATCGGCTGTGCGCGTATCAACTCCATTAACTTCTATGCTACCCGAACTCGGGTTGTCGAGTCCAAGAATGATTGAGGCAAGGGTGGATTTACCTGAGCCGCTTGCACCGACCATACTTACATGTTCGCCTCTCGCGAATGAGAGATTCACATTCTTGAGCACAGTCGTGTGATCGTACGAGAACGAGAGATTGTATGCCTTGACCTCTGCACCTTCCGAATACTGAGGAACTTGCATGCCTCCGACATCTTCAAGTGGTTGATCGATAAGTCCACTGATCTTATTGAGTGCAGCGACCATGTCGTAATACATATCAAACTGCGTGATCAGCTTCTCCATCGCACCGAACACAAGAATGATGATGATCTCTGCAGCCACAAGCTGTCCGAGAGAGATCGCCTGCTCGATAACGAGAATTCCTCCCAGCGCGAGAACGCCTACAGTTGCGAAACCACGAAAGATGTATGAACCAAAGATCTGGCGTGCGATGATCAAAAAGTGCTTCTGGCGAGCTTCGACGTATCCAGTGCTGATGTCGTCAACGCGCGTAAAGATGAAGGGGCTCGTTCGCGTGAGTTTGAATCCCAACTGATTCCGTGCGACATCTTCGAGCCACGCTGCTGCCATGTACTTCATCTTCGAGGTTTTAACCGCAGTCGCCACTGCTCCACGTCCTAGGACGAAGATCAGTATCGGGATGAAGAGCAAGAACACAACGTCGTATACAAGAAAGAATGGGTGATACACGCCCAGCACGATCAATCCAGTTAGCACCACCAATAGCGCATTTGTGCCCTCAAGGAGAAACTTCGCAACGGATTTCTGCACGGTGATTACGTCAAAAAAGCGGTTCACCAACTCAGGTCCATACGAACGACGTAAGGCCTCATGGGTCAGATGCGGAAGTCGATACACAACATCGAATGCGGTCGAGACGAACATTCGACGTTGAATCATATCGATAACGTGCCGCTCAAGAACGTCGAGGAACGCCATTGCTGTAAGCGCAAGAAATACAACTACGCAGAGGACGATGAGCTGTTGACTAAACACACCGAGCGCGACAGCATTGACGATGGACTGAGAACTCAACGGTACAACAAGTCCCAAGACGCTCGTAACAACCGAATAGATCATTACGATCCAAATGTCGCGACGCTCCAAGCGCAGCATTCGCTTGATCGATGGTAATACATCACGGAAGTGATAGTGATGTTCATGCGAATCCTTATCGAGGCCATGATGCTTCGAATCATACAGCGGATGCCCCCTATGATCGGGCATCGCGGTATCTCCGGCAAACACCGAGTGAAATCTGCCGTCGATAACGACGACGGCTGTCTGGTCACGGTTGCCAAGAACAGCTGACCATGGATTGGCAGCCGTAATCGAAGCGTTCACGAGCCACCCATCGGCGCTGAGAGCAAGAACACGAAGCTCCGACTCAGGCAGCGGTGTGGACTGCGTCACGGTTTGGCACTGTGCAGAGATGCCAATTTCTCTGAGCGTTGAGGCGACAACCTCAAGCGAAGACGCACTCGTGTCCGTTATTTCCATAATTCGAGCGCGTGCTCGAACAATAGCGGATGGACGAGATGAGAGGCCGGCGATGTCGACGACAGCATCAAGTGCTTGCTGCTGCCATTTCAAAATGTCGTCGGTCATAGGAGAGAGAAAATGAATGAATGCTGATCAACGGCGTTAGGGTGACGAATGTTCCTAACATCTGTTGTGTCACGTTGATCTGGCGTGTTTGAGTTCCATGGCGATGTATGTTCCTGTTATGCTACCGGGCACCGACGCAACGTGTTCTGGTGAGCCAGTTGCTACGATCTGTCCACCATCACGTCCGCCCCCTGGCCCAAGGTCAACAATATGGTCAGCAAATGCGATCACATCGAGGTTATGCTCAATAACGACGACGGTGTTCCCCTTGTCCACGAGTCGGTCCAGCAGTCGGAGCAGCACAGATGTGTCCTCAAAATGCAACCCTGTCGTGGGTTCATCCAAGAGATACATCGTCTTACCTGTTCCCACTTTCGAGAGCTCGGTGGCAAGTTTTACTCGCTGTGCTTCTCCACCAGAGAGCGTGGGAGCTTGCTGGCCAAGCTTGATGTAGGTCAATCCTACGTCCATCAACGTACTCAGTTTGGCCTTGATCCGCGGAATCTCTGAGAAGAAGGCAAATGCCTCTTCAACAGTCATTTCCAGCACGTCCGAGATCGACTTACCCTTGAAGCGCACAGAGAGTGTCTCTGCATTATAGCGTTTGCCACCGCATATCTCGCACGGCACGTACACATCGGGAAGGAAATTCATTTCAATCTTCCGGATACCGACGCCCTCGCATTCATCGCAACGTCCTCCGGAGACATTAAAACTGAAACGCCCCGCTTGGTATCCACGGATCTTCGACTCGGGGAGCATCGTAAAGAAGTCCCGAATCTGTGTGAAAAGTCCGGTGTATGTAGCTGGGTTCGAACGCGGTGTGCGACCAATCGGAGTTTGATCGATCTCGATCACTTTATCGATGTGTTCAATGCCTTCGATGCGATCATACGGCATTGGAACCGATTCTGATCGGAAGAAGTGTCGCGATAGGATAGGGTAGAGAGTATCGTTGATGAGCGTGCTTTTTCCCGACCCGCTCATTCCAGTTATGCACGTGAGTGTTCCAAGGGGGATTTCGAGCGTTACGTTGTGCAAGTTGTGTCCACGCGCACCAACAAGGCGAAGCTGCATTCCATTGCCAGCACGACGGCTGCGTAGAATGTCGATCGATCGCGCCCCAGTTATGTATTGCAGTGTTAAGGAGCGATCAAATCCTTCGACGTTGCGCAATTGTGGCGCTGTGCTTCCACGCGCACCGACATGAAACGACGAGACGACTTCACCACCATGCACGCCAGCGCCCGGTCCGATGTCAATGACATGGTCTGCCTCTTCAATCATCTCGCGATCGTGTTCTACAACCAAAATGGTATTGCCAAGATCGCGCAGCCGCTTGAGCGATGCGATGAGTTTCTGATTGTCGTGTTGGTGCAGACCAATGCTCGGCTCGTCTAAGACGTAGGTCACACCAACGAGTTGCGATCCTATCTGTGATGCAAGACGAATACGCTGCGATTCTCCACCCGAGAGGGTCTTTGCGCTCCGCTCAAGCGTTAGATAGCCAAGTCCGACCTCGTGCAAAAAGCTCAGTCGCGCAGTGATCTCTTTGAGTATCGGTGCTGCGATGAGACGTTGTCGCTCGGTGATCTGTGTATTGAGACCCGAAAACCAGGTGCCCGATGACTCAATATCTGACTGACACACTCTGTGGATGTTCGTGTCTGCAATGCGGATGTGAAGATGATTTCGCTTGAGACGTGCACCGTTGCAATCGCGACATGTGATCGTCGCGAAGTAGCGCTCAATGGATCGCCGAACGGTGGCTGTGGACGTCTGCTCGTATTGATGTCGCAGGGAGGGCAGTACGCCAAGGTACGTGTGCTTGACCGTCGAACCGCCATAGGCGACCTGTACAATGGCATCGGCTGTTCCATGAAGCACGGAGGTAATGGCTTCAGGTGTGAGTTCACTGATTGGCACCTTGAGCGAGATGCTCACGTGATCGCACCAAGCGATGACTTGCTTCCATAGCCACGTCTCGCGCTTCTTGCCAAGAGGTGCTATAGCACCCGCTTCAATCGAAAGTGACGGATCTGGAATGACAAGTGCGGGATCAAAATCATACATCTCACCGATGCCTTCGCACGTGCTGCACGCACCGAACGGTGAGTTAAACGAGAACATGTTTGGTGCGGGAGTCTCATACGACGTGCCGCATTGTGGGCATGCGTACTGCGTGCTGAAGAATCGTTCCGACCATGTGTCTGGTGCTTCTTCGATCAGGACTGTTAAGCCCCCTTCACCAAGGTGCAAGGCCGTCTCGATACTCTCACGCAACCTCCGGGTCGACTCGGGGTCGGCAACAAGTCGATCGATCACAAGTTCGATGGTGTGCACCTTATAGCGCGCGAGTTGCATGCCTTCGGTAATCTCCTGTAGCTCGCCGTCTACGCGGACTCGCGTGAAGCCTTGCCGACGGAACTGATCAAACACCTCGCGGTAATGGCCCTTTCGACCCTTGACAACTGGACTAAGTACTTGAAGCTTTGTTCCGGGGGGCGAGGCTAGTACTGCATCGAGAATCTGCTCGATGGTTTGTTGCTTAACGGGGATGTTGCACTGAACGCAATACTGCGTGCCAATCTTTGCGAAGAGCAATCGAATGTAGTCGTAAATCTCCGTGACGGTGCCAACGGTCGAGCGCGGACTCATGCCAACGCTCTTTTGCTCGATGGAAATCGCAGGAGAGAGACCCTCGATGAGATCCACATCGGGCTTCTTCATGACACCGAGAAACTGACGTGCATACGACGACATGCACTCGACGTATCTCCGCTGTCCTTCCGCGTACACCGTGTCGAACGCGAGTGACGATTTCCCAGAGCCGCTAAGCCCAGTGACGACCGTGAGTTTATCACGAGGAATCTCTACCGAGAGATTCTTGAGGTTGTGTTCGCGCGCACCAAGCACGCGAATCTGCGTGTGCTCGTGGTATTGTTCGTCGTTGACGTGCGAATCGTGGGGCATGCGTGGGGCGGATGAGGAGGGAAACCCACAAAACTACGAACCACGCTTACAGATATGCCTCTAATTCTGACTCGCTCTGTAGAAGAACCGGACGTCCGCGCGACCCATCGGGTGGACCGACAATTCCTGCCATCTCGAGTTCGTCGACGATCCGCGCCGCACGTGCATATCCGATCTTGAGACGACGCTGGAGTGTCGATGTGCTGGCCTGCTGAAGCTGAATAAACAGCCGTGCAGCATCTTCGAAGAGCACGTCACGGTCGCCATCACTGCCTCCGCCTGCACCACCACGCTTGTTAACCGACGGTAACATGTATGGAGTCGAATAGCCTTCTTGTCCGCCGATCCATTCGCAAATCGCCTCGACTTCTTCAGTCGAGATAAACGCATTCTGCATTCGGATCGGCATCGGCGTGTTGCCAGGAGCAAACAACATGTCGCCGTTTCCAATGAGGTGCTCAGCACCTGTGCCATCGAGAATCGTACGCGAGTCGATGCGTGATGAAACCTGATAGGCAATGCGGGCAGGGAAGTTTGCTTTGATCAAACCAGTAACGACGTCGACACTCGGACGTTGCGTAGCCACGATACAGTGAATACCGACGGCCCGTGCAAGCTGTGCCAGGCGACAGATCGGTTCTTCGACCTCTTTCGACGCAGTCATCATAAGGTCGGCAAGCTCATCGATAATCACCACGATAAACGGCATCGGACGGTGGATGATGCCGCCCTTATCCTTGATCTTACCGTCGCGCACCTTCTGGTTGTAATCGCTGATGTTTCGTTGTCCAGCTGCGGCCAGGATGCTAAATCGCTGCTGCATCTCCTCGACCAATGCCTTGAGCACAATTACTGCGTTTTGCGGCGAAGTGACAATCGATTCGTTGATATCAGGCGACACTGCGAGATAATGATCACGCAACGCCGCGTAGAGCGTCATTTCAACGCGCTTCGGATCGACAATCACAAACTTGAGATCGCGCGGATGCATCCGGTAGAGAAGTGATGCAATGATTGTGTTGATACCAACAGACTTACCCTTACCCGTAGCACCAGCGATGAGCAAGTGTGGCATCTTCGTGAGATCAGCACAGAATACTTCACCGATTACCGTTTTGCCCATGGCAAGGGGCAATTTGATCTCGGGGTTGTGATACTTCGGCGACTTAATAATCGAGCTGAATCGAATGATCGATGGGTTGTTGTTCGGAATCTCGATGCCAACGGTACCCTTACCCGGGATTGGTGCGATAATCCGCACGCCTTGCGCCTTTAGCGCAAGTGCAATGTCGTCAGACAGTGATGCAATCTGAGAGACCTTGATGCCGGAGGCTGGTACGAATTCATACTGCGTCACCACAGGACCCGGTGTCACGGTCAGATTTTCAATCCGTACACGGAACGTCTCAAGCTTTTCTTGCAGTGTTCGTGCGTTAGCCTCGAGTTCTGTATCATCAACAGCTGCCTCGTCTTTCACTTCAACAAGAAGTGTTCCGGGTGGCGGCTTATAGGCGATCTCTTCGTCGTACAGCGTACGATTCGAGAGTTGAATCTCAGGTTCGACGGGGAAGAGTGTATCCTGAACCGTTACCGTGAGAGGCTTCTGAATGCTCACCGGCGAAGGCTGAACAACCGAAAGAAGCTCATCTGCATCGTCAGCTTCCGGCTCCAGAACGGCATTCCGAACAGGGGCGATTGGCTCCACATGTTCAGGTTCCGGTTCTGTTTCTTGCAACGTGATTTCACGCTTCGGATGCAGCTCTTGTAGTTTCTTCTGGAGGTCAGTGATATCGACAGTAGGGGGCTCAGGAGTTTGTGGTGCGGAGCTACGCAATGGTTGCGAAGCGGGAGTTTCGGTACGGGGCGCATCTGGCTTCGATGGACGGAGGATTTTCACCGAGCTCGAGAGCTGACGTCCTTCAGCAGGAATACCATCCGATGGGGGAGGAGTCTGAACGATCGGCACACGAGGCAGTACGGCTGCCGGCTCGACATCGTCAAGTGCCGTTGGGTCAAGTACAGGTCGCTGAATGCGCTCTCCGAGTGTGGTTCGACGTTGAATGGCCGGGACTTCAACAACCACTTCATCCTCTTCCTCGTCATCATCGACGTTCGATTCGTCGGCATCGTCCTCTTCGTTGTCGGAGGACTTCTCACGACGCAAGGAAGCAAGCAAATTCAGCTCGCCAAATCCTGCAAGTGATGATTGGAGTCGAGAACTGAGCCCTGAGACATTGAGTTCGAAGCCAAGAACTGTGACTGCTGTGAGTACCGCGAGCCATACTATCGTGCTACCGATGCGTCCGATGAACTGCGATGTGACACCTCCGAGGAACTGACCTATCGCTCCGCAGCTCTCACGTGGTAGCCATTGGAAGAACTCAAGGGGCTGAAGTGTTCCAAGAATCGCAGCAACGGAGACTGCGCAGGCCATGGTGACGATCGATCGTCGAGCAACTAACGGCGTGATGCGCTGCACACGAAACACATCGTACGCCCAGAACATCATCAGCACGGGGAAGGCAATCGACCAAATGCCAATCGTCGAGGTGAACATCCAATGTGCAACCACGGCTCCAAGCAGTCCAAGCCAGTTATACGTTGTGTCAAACTTTAGACGAAGCGCTTCATCGCCGCGAACAACCCCAACCATGTCCTTTAGAGTCAACTGCGCATTTGCTTCGTCCTTTGCAGTGTACGATACGAGCGCGATGAATAGGAGGATTCCCGTGATACCGAGCAGGATCGCGATCGTCTTAAACCGACGAAGTCGTGACTGCTCATCAGCGAGTGTTCGCTGTTGAGGACGAGGTGCTTCGTCCTCGATGGGTGGACGTTGTTCACTGCCTGATCGGCGGCGAAGGGGGATATTGTCTGGTCGTGAGGTCATGATCTCTTTGCTGCTAGCCCCAATTTAATGGATAATTTCGACGCCATGCAGACAACACCATCAAGACCGATCATCATTGCAGGCCCATGTCTGGTCGAATCACGCGATATGCTCATGCAGGTAGCCGAGCAACTCGCGCGTATTTGTCGTGATCTTCCGGTGGACCTTGTACTCAAGGGGTCATACAGGAAGGCAAACCGAACGAGCGCATCGTCGTTTCAAGGTATTGGAGATCACGAGGCACTCTCGTACCTGCGTGAGGCAGGTGCGATGATTGGTGCACCTGTCCTGACCGATATTCACGCCGATCACGAGGCCACGATGGCTGCGGAGTATGTTGATGTGCTCCAGATCCCGGCGTTTTTAAGTCGGCAGACATCACTCCTTGAGGCTGCCGCTGCAACCGGACGCACGGTAAACATCAAGAAGGCGCAGTTCATGGCGCCAGACGATATGGCGAAAGCCGCTGCAAAGGTCACATCTGCCGGAAACCCATCAGTGTGGCTCACTGAGCGCGGGACAAGTTTCGGCTATCACGACCTTGTGGTGGACTACCGTTCGCTAGTGGTGATGGCGCAGACAGGGCACCCTGTGATTTTCGACGCAACGCACAGCGTGCAGCGTCCATCCGTCGGCGCGCAGTCGGGTGGAAATCGAGAATACATCCCTGCTCTGGCTCGCGCAGCAGCAGCGGCCGGCATTGACGGACTGTTCTTTGAGACGCATCCAGATCCCGCTACCGCGAAAAGTGATGCAGCGACACAGTTGCCGCTGCATGAGGCGGAAGAGTTTGTGAAGACGGTACTGCGATACTGGCACACGGCATGATGTGTAACGTGCGAATCGACGTGGCACTTCTCACCGGCCTTGTGCTCGTGATGATATCGATGTGCATAGGGGGCTGTCGAGAGCAAACAGCGGCAACAATTGTGAAGGACGACCCATTCCTCCGTGCCCCAACGCACACGTCGTATACCGTCAACATCATGTTGTCGGACTCGTCGTTTGTACGTGCGCGCGTTAGCGCCGATGTCGGCCGCGTGCGTGAGGATGTGCAGCAGACGGAGCTTGTCGGCAATGTTCGTGTGGTGTTCTATCAGAAGCGAAGCGATGCCATCGGTGCTCGACTGACGTGTGACTCTGTTGTGATTGATGATCGAACACGAAACATGACCGCGATCGGCTCGGTAGTCATCATTTCGGATTCATCCAAGACGACGCTTCGTACATCGAAGCTCATGTGGACACACGCGACGCAACGTGTTCGATCGGACCAAGCCGTTCGCATCGAAACACCGACAGAAATGATTGATGGCATAGGATTTGAGTCAGATCAGTATCTCACTGACTACCGCATTTTTCGCGTTCGAGGGGTACACCAACAATGAAGCAGCGCATCGTAGCCGGAAACTGGAAAATGCATACACGACGTGCAGAGGCATTGGAACTCGTTGCGGGAATACTGCAGCGCGTTGGTACGCATCCCCTTCCAGACAACGTCGATATCGTAGTGTGCCCACCATTTCCGTGGATTGAGCAAACGGTTGCCGCACTTCACGGAGCGCGAAGCGTGTGCCCATCGGTGCATTGCGGCGCGCAGGATTGTCACGAGCAGATGTCCGGTGCCTATACAGGAGATGTCAGCGCACAAATGATCGCAGATCTCGGTTGTGACTACGTTATCGTCGGACATTCTGAGCGGAGACAGTATCACGGCGACACTAACGCACGCGTCGCACGGAAACTATCTGCAGCACTCGCGGTTGGTGTCCGTCCGATTGCATGCGTAGGGGAGTCGGCAGACGAACGTACATCCGGTCGCACGGTGGATGTGGTGACGCAACAGATCAATGAGCTCGTCGAGGGGGCTGGTGCTGATGCGCTCAATGCCAGTGTGATCGCCTATGAACCCTTGTGGGCAATCGGAACAGGAGTAGCGGCATCACCTGAGCAGGCTCAAGAGGTGCATCACACCATTCGCGCGAGACTAGCAGTGCTGGGTGCTCCATCGACGCCGATCCTCTACGGTGGAAGTGTTAATGCATCGAATGCATCAGCATACTTCCAATGTGCTGATATCGATGGCGCTCTTGTTGGTGGGGCGTCATTGAACGCAGAGGCATTCGTCGCCATCATCAATGCCGCTGCGGCCGCGTGGAACCGATGAAGTTTACGCTCGCAAATATTGTCACGATCTCTCGGTTGTTTCTCGCACCTGTGTTTCTGGTTTGCATACTAATTGACTCACCAACGGCTGTGACGTGGTCGGTAGTCATATACATTGTCGCTGCATTGACCGACTGGCTCGATGGATATCTTGCGCGCAAGTTCGGGGAAGTGACCTCCCATGGAGTGTTTCTCGATCCTCTTGCTGATAAGGTGCTCACGACGTCTGCGTTCATCGCACTGGTTGTGCACGACATCGTTCCGCTTTGGATGGTTGTTGTCATCATCATTCGAGATTTCGGCGTAACAGCAATGCGAAGTATTGCCGATGACCGTGGGATGACGATGCAGACGTCGTACGCCGCAAAGGTGAAGACGTTTGCGCAGATGGTTGTCATCGCGTGGGCGTTGATCATCTTCCTGCTCCACAAACAGTCGCCATCATCGCCAGAGTACATCTATCTCCTGTCGTCAGACGTCACAGGTATCGCGATGCTTGTCGTCACGCTTCTCACGATTTACACAGCTCTTCACTACGTCATTGTTAACCGAAGGATCTTCTCACGTGGCTGAACGCATTCCTCGTCCAACACTTTCCGGTACAGCTGACTACATAGCAACAGTTGGTGGCATCGGATTACTTCCCATCATGCCTGGCAGTTGGTGCAGCGTCGTGATTGCCATCCCGGCTCTATTGCCCTTGTTGTTTCCGCAGCTTGGCATTTCAACTGCTCAGCTCCAGATCGGATACGCCATCGCAATGGTGGGGTTCACGGCACTAGGATGGTGGAGTGTCGGAAAGATTCAAGCGAAGTGGGGACACGACCCAAGTGTTGTAGTAGTCGATGAAGCAGCAGGAATGAGCCTCGTGTTTCTAGCACCTGCGGCGCACGATGGACTTGCCCTGTGGGCCTGTGCCGTGTTCCTGTTCCGCGTCTTCGATGTGGCGAAGCCGTGGCCAATGAGTTACGTAAACGATCGCACCGAGGCGTGGGCAGTAATGGGGGACGATCTACTCGCTGCTGTTGCTACTGTGATCTCGGTGCAATTGATTTCGCGCGCGCTTCTTGCTCTCGGCATCATGTTGCCGAGTATGATATGATTGCCTACGTTAAAACGGCATAAAACAAGGTGATTCCATGTGTCAATTCCCTGAAACCCCTATGAAATAGGTAGATGTGGATAAGTCATCCTTGAAAACCCCTGTAAACAGCTGATATTTTCGCTTCGCATCTGGTTTTTACCAACAGTTTTTTTGTGGGGTTTATCATGAACAAGGCAGAGCTCATTGAAGCCATTGCCGGTGCTGCTGGTCTCAGCAAGTCACAAGCAGATACAGCATTGAACGCAACGATCAATGCAATCAAGGCGGAACTCAGTAAGGGTGGCAATGTGTCACTTATTGGTTTCGGGTCGTTCACGGTCAGCAAGCGTTCAGCTCGCACAGGCCGTAACCCATTCACTGGCGCAACGATCAAGATCGCTGCTCGCAAGGTTGCGAAGTTCAGCGCCGGTTCTGATCTCAAGTCAGTAGTGAATGGCGAGAAGAAGGTCGGTGCAAAGAAGGCAGCTCCGAAGGCAGCTCCGAAGGCATCTGCAAAGAAGGCAGCTCCGAAGAAGGCAGCAGCGAAGAAGAAGAAGTAATTCTGAAGAATTATCGAGCCCGCCATTTGGCGGGCTTTTTTTTGCCCTATTTTTGCAGCTGATGGCATCGTCACACCTTCTGTCAACGTACGACCTCAGTCGTGAGGACATCACATCGATCCTCGATGACGCTGCCGCTTTTCTACCAGCACACAGTTCGCTGGTGTCGGTCGAACCACTCCTGCGGGGACGAAACGTGGTCTTGGCGTTTCTCGAGCCATCAACACGCACTCGCTTATCATTTGAAACTGCCGCTCAGCGCTTGGGTGCGTCAACGGTGCTGTTCCAAGCATCAGGCAGTAGCGTAGAAAAGGGTGAATCACTTCGTGAATCTCTCCGCACTATTGAAGCGTTGGGATTCGACGCCCTTGTCTTACGCCATGGACAGAATGGCGTGCATAGGGATGTTGCTGAGTGGTCTCGTATGTCGGTGATCAACGCTGGTGAAGGTACGCAACAGCATCCGACGCAAGCGCTTCTTGATGCGTCGACCTTGCGGGAACACTTTGGATCGCTTGATGGGTGCAAGGTTGCAATTGTTGGCGACGTTCGTCATTCGCGCGTAGCACGTTCAAACTATGACATACTATCAAAGATGGGCGCGCATGTTGGTTTCTGTGCGCCCGATGCTTTAGTGCCAGAGGAAGAAGAGCTCGGAACTATGCAACGCTTGGGAACAATACAAGACTGCTGTGCGTGGGCCGACGTGATCTACCTCCTGCGTATCCAACGAGAGCGCCTAGCTGCAGATGTCACGATTGACGACTACGCATATCGCGAGAGCTATGCAATGACCTCGAAGCTTGCCAGCGCGTATCCAAACCTTGCTGTCCTTCACCCGGGTCCGGTCAACATCGGCGTCGAGCTGGATGGGGACGTTCTGAACCTTCCTTCGTGTCTCATTCACCGTCAGGTCACGCATGGCGTTGCTGTGCGCATGGCCGTCTTGCAACGACTTCTTCACTCGTGATCTTCTCTGGGGACTATGCCAAAACGTACTGACCTTCGCACAATTCTCGTCATCGGCTCTGGTCCAATTGTCATTGGACAAGCGTGTGAGTTTGATTACTCTGGTACGCAGGCGTGTAAGGTATTGCGCGAGGAAGGCTATCGTGTTGTCCTGATCAACTCGAATCCTGCAACGATTATGACCGATCCGCATATCGCGGATGCGACATATGTAGAGCCAATCACGCCGCAGTTCATCGAAGAAGTGATTCGTAAAGAACGCCCCGAGGCAATTCTGCCAACTATGGGTGGACAGGTTGCTTTGAATGCAGCTGTCGCATTGCATGAGCAGGGAATCTTGGCCAAGTACAACGTCGAACTCATTGGCTCGCAGATCCCTTCGATTCATAAGGCTGAGGACCGTGAGCTCTTCTTGAATGCTATGAAGAAGATCGGCATGGAGATGCCACGAGGCGGGTTTGTGCATGACTTCGACGAAGGTATGCAGATGATTGAGTCGGTTGGGTTCCCGGCAATCATCCGTCCGTCGTTTACGATGGGCGGCACTGGCGGTGGTATTGCCTACAACATGGAAGAGTATCGCGACATGTTGCGGAATGGACTGGTGGCCAGTCCTATCAGTCGCATCCTTGTTGAAGAGAGTATCATTGGCTGGAAAGAATACGAACTCGAAGTCATGCGAGACACCAAGGACAACGTGGTGATCATTTGTTCGATTGAGAACGTTGATCCTATGGGTGTTCATACAGGTGATTCGATCACGGTCGCACCAGCGCAAACGCTGACAGATCGTGAGTATCAGCGCATGCGCGACGCTGCACTGAAGATCATCCGAGAGATTGGCGTTGAAACCGGGGGATCGAACATCCAGTTTGCGGTTGATCCTTCCGATGGTCGCATGGTTGTTATCGAGATGAACCCACGGGTGTCGCGCAGTTCCGCATTGGCATCGAAGGCAACTGGATTCCCAATTGCCAAGATTGCAGCAAAGCTTGCCGTAGGGTACACACTTGATGAGATCGTGAACGACATCACGAAGATGACACCGGCGTGTTTCGAGCCATCGATCGATTACGTCGTCGTGAAGATCCCTCGGTGGGACTTCGAAAAGTTCCATGAAGCCGACAACTCGCTTGGTATCCAGATGAAATCTGTCGGTGAGGCGATGGCCTTCGGACGGACCTTTAAAGAGGCGATGCAGAAGGCATTGCGCTCCCTCGAACAGAAGCGTCACGGCTTCGGATTTGATTCAGCTGCATATCTCGACACAGCTCCAGCATCGAATGCCACGCTTGACCATGTACGGTCACGACTGCGGTTACGTACGTCGACCTCAATCTTCGACCTTTGTGATGCACTACGCATTGGGATGTCGAAAGAGGAGATTCACGAACTCACGAAGTATGATCCATGGTTCATCGAGCAGTGCGATCAAATTGTACAAGAAGCGCTTGCGCTCGCACGTGCCACTGCGGCGGGCACCTCGCTCGCTGACATGACATCAAGCCAGATGCGTCGTCTCAAGCGGTACGGTTTCTCCGATTTGCAGATCGGTGTTCTAACCGGGACAGCGGAGAAGGCCGTTCGTGCACGACGTCTCGAGCTTGGCATTCGCCCTGTATACAAGACGGTCGACACTTGTGCTGCAGAGTTTGAGTCAGAGACGCCATACCATTACTCATGCTACGACACCGAGAACGAGGCTGTCCCATCGACGTCAAAGAAAGTCATCATCCTCGGTAGTGGTCCAAACCGCATTGGCCAGGGTATTGAGTTCGATTACTGTTGCGTGCAGGGTGTGTTCGCACTCCGGAAGTGTGGCTACGAAGCCATCATGATTAACTGCAATCCCGAAACAGTGTCGACCGATTACGACACAACCAGTCGTCTCTACTTTGAACCGCTTACGTTTGAAGACGTGATGAACGTGATCGATCTTGAACGTCCGGATGGCGTCATTCTCACATTCGGTGGTCAGACACCGCTGAAGCTTGCGCAGGCGTTGTATGAAGCGGGTGTCCCACTCATCGGAACATCTCCAGAGGGGATCGACCTTGCTGAGGATCGTCAGCGATTCGGTGATCTGCTTGATCGACTTGGCATCGCGTGTCCGCCATGGGGAACATGCACTTCTGAGGACGCCGCAGTTGCAATTGCTAATCGCATCGGATATCCAGTGCTTGTTCGTCCATCGTATGTTCTCGGCGGACGTGCTATGCAGATCTGTTACCGTGAAGAGGCTCTTCGATCGTATATGCGAACAGCCATCGCGCAGGATCCGGAACGTCCCGTGCTAATTGATCACTTCCTTGAAAACGCGATCGAGTTCGACGTAGACGCAGTAAGCGATGGCACGACGACCGTTATCGGTGGTATGATGCAACACATCGAAGAAGCGGGTGTTCACTCTGGGGACTCATCATGCGTGCTACCGCCCTTCAACATCTCGAGTGATGTTCTCGATACGATGCGAAAGCATGCGGAGGCAATGGCCACGGAACTTCAGGTTGTTGGCTTGTTGAACATTCAATTTGCAGTGCAGAACGGAAACGTCTATGTGTTGGAGGTGAATCCACGTGCGTCGCGCACGGTTCCGTTCGTTTCGAAGGCAACAGGCGTCCAGTTGGCACAGTTTGCCACACGTGTCATGCTCGGTGAACCAGTGGCCGCGCTGGGCATTCCAGCATTCAATCCAGCGATGACGCGGACGGCGATTAAAGAGTCTGTGTTCCCGTTTTCCAAGTTCCCACACGCGAGTGTGTTCTTAGGTCCGGAAATGCGCTCGACTGGTGAAGTGATGGGCATGGACACGTCGTTTGGACGTGCCATTGTGAAGTCTCACATCTCCGCGGGGAACACATTGCCCCTTGAAGGAAGTGTGTTCATTTCCCTGAGTTCACACGATAAGTCACAACGAGCGGTTGAGATGGCACGAGGATATCACGAGCTAGGGTTCACGATATTGGCAACGAAGGGTACGGCGACGTTCCTGCAAGAACATGGTATTACTGTGACACCAGTTCGCAAGCACTACGAGGGACGTCCGAGTATCATTGATCAAATCGCCGACGGTGACGTGCATATTGTGATCAACACGCCACTCGGTGAGAACGCACGTTATGACGAGGCGGTGATGGGGCGCACGGCGATGAAATACAAGGTTCCGTTCTTCACAACGTTGGCGGCTGCCGAAGCTTCGTTGCATGGCATCCGTGCACTACGGGATGAAACGTTCACGTCGGTGTCGTTGCAGGAGCATTATGCGGCGTCCAACGCCTGAGATTGAACGCGTCTGGACTGTTCGCGATCTAATTGCGTGGGGACAGGACTACTTTGGTTCGAAGGGCGTCGACTCTCCGCGTCTGACGATTGACCTCTTACTCTGCGCGGTGCTACGCATCAAGCGTCTTGACTTGTACATGCAACATGATCGACCGCTGACGCGTGATGAGCTCAAACAGCTCCGAGCCTACGTGACACGTCGTAGTCAGCGCGAGCCCCTTCAGTACATCTTGGGACAGGCCGACTTCTACGGATTACAGTTTGATGTGACCCCGGCTGTGCTCATTCCTCGTCCTGAGACGGAGATCTTGGTCGACCGGTGTATCCGTTGGATACGCGCATCGGAGGGGCGTGCCATGCGTGGATTGGATATCGGAACAGGAAGTGGCTGCATTGCCATTACTATTGCGCATCACTGCGTTGAGACAATGTGGACGTGTGTTGATCGAAGTCACGATGCACTAGATGTTGCTCAGCGCAACGCGCTACAAAACGGTGTCGCTGAGCGTTGCACCATGCAGGTGCTCGATATTCTCGACACAGCGCCGATGGGACAGTTCGACATGATCACGATGAATCCGCCCTATATCGCTCCCGCAGAGGTCGATACGCTTGATGAAGAGGTTCGACTCCATGAACCACGAATCGCTCTCACCGATGAGTCAGATGGTACAACATTCTACCGTCGATTCGCTGAACTAGCTCCAGAAATTCTCACTGCCGATGGACGCGCGTTCTTGGAGCTAGGGTACGGTCAGTCTGAGATTGTCACCCAGATCTTACGTGACAAGGGTCTGGAATGCCGCGTGATTGACGATCTTGCAGGCATACCACGAGTTGTTGAAGTATTCCACAGCCACATTACATCCGCATAATAATGCACCCTCGTGCAACCCTAGAACGGGACCTTTTTTCGTAACTTCGTCGCGTTCAACGGTTGGTAACGACGCGGTACGATTGGACTCATGAACGATCACGACCAAATCAATGTTGAAAGCCACTTGGGATACGCAGTGGTCCGTCTTCGTGGGCAGTTCACGGGCGGGGAAGAGACAGATGCAATGCAACGTATCGTCACTTCGTCAGATCCCGAGGGTCCCCGAAACATTGTACTTGATCTGAAGAACGTCAGCTACGTCAACTCGTCGTTTATGAGCGCGTTGCTTGCATCACAGTCTAACATCGGTCGACGGGGCGGACACCTCGTTCTGACCCATATGCCTGAGAGCTTGCAGCGTATCTTTACGGTAACGCGGTTGAATAACGTCTTTCGAATATTTCTCACTGTTGATGAAGCAGTGAACACATTCTCAAACTGAACATTAACAACATTCTGTTTCCACGAAGGGTGATGTATGAAGAACATGACGAACACGATCATCATGGTAGCCTGTCTCGCTGCAGCCTACGCGGTGTTCTATCTCGTGCTAGGAGCTGAAGGGAACTTCACAGATCCGAAGACTGGCGCTGTGGATATGCACAATCCACAAAACGCGTTGGGCATGATCTACACTGGTGGTTGGCTCGTGGGTCTTTTGATTGCATCGATCCTCATTGCACTCACCTTCACAGCTGAGCGATTCCTCTCGATTGGTAAGGCCTCAGGTAAGGGCGATATGCACTCATTCTCTAAGGATGTCGTTGCAAGTATCCAGAAGGGCAACTATGCTGCGGCGATCACTGCATGTGATGCGCAGCGCGGTTCCCTTGCAAACGTCCTTCGTGCGGCCGTAGAGCGCTACAAGACGGTTGAAAACGATCCAGCACTCAACGCAGACCAGAAACTGCAAGAGACTCAGCGTGTTATCGACGAAAACATGAACCTCGAAACACCACTCCTTGAGAAGAACCTGAACATTCTCTCTACGGTGGCTTCCGTATCGACGATGATTGGTCTCCTCGGTACTACGATCGGTATGATCAAGGCCTTCCAGGCGCTTGGTGCTGCAGGTACCGTATCGGCACAACAGCTCTCAATTGGTATCTCGGAAGCTCTGTATAACACGGCTGGTGGTCTGATTGCTGCTATCCTGTCGATCATCTTCTTCAACTTCTTCACGACGAAGGTTGACAACTTTACCTACCAGATGGACGAGGCGATCCAGCAGCTGATGGAAACGCTTGCGATCCGCACAGGCTCAAAGGCCTGATCACCTCAACGGTAGGGAGAACCCATGTCGAAAATCAAAAAGAAGCGCCTTGGCTTCGTCTTGGACATGACGCCGCTGGTGGACATTACGTTCCTCCTGCTCACGTTCTTCATGTTTACGGCCAAGTTCAAGAGCGACGCTGAAAATCAGCAGAAGTTCGAAATCAAACGTCCACAGACACAATCAGATACTGCCAAGATTCCTGAAAAGGATCTCGTCATGATCAAGATTGCCGTAGATACCGTCAGCAAGGACACAGCATTCTACCTTTCGATGGTTGCTGAGCAAGACATCATCGAGCTCCGTAGCCGCATGAAGGAAGGGGGCTTCCCAGAAGTTGACGAGAAGTCTGTTGTCTACAAGATCAAGGACACAGTGTGGTTGGGCAAGGCGATCTTCTATTGCCGTGATGCCAACCGCAACGCAGTGTTTGCAATTGATGCCGACCGACGTTTGAAGTACAGATGGGTTGAACAAGCCACAAACGAGCTTCGCAAGAAGAAGGCGACAACGTTCAACTTCGTGACGGAGAAGAAGACAGGCGGCCTGTAACAACAGTCCTTTGCATTCTGTCAACAACAATGAGAATCCTGAAACCGAACAACAGGTGGCTACATGGCAGGCGGTGGTGAATTAGGCGGCGGCGAAAAACAGCGGCGTGGAAAAGCAGGGAAGCGCAAGTCGAAGAAGCGTCTCGGGTTCCGACTCGACATGACGCCATTGGTAGACATTACCTTTCTTCTTCTGACGTTCTTTATGCTCACGACGTCGATGATTACGCCACAGACAATGGAGATGAGCGTACCGCCGGAGATTGATACGCCAATCGAAGTAAAACAATCCGAGCTTCTAACGATTCGAATCCGTCAGGATGGCATGGTGTTTTACAATATGGGTGTAGATGCTCCCCAGCGCTTTGTCGCACCGTCGAAGGCCAAGGATGGCTCCTTCGATTACAAGAAGACACTCAGTGAACTAAAAAAGGTCGTCGTTGACCAGAACGTTGCGCTGAAGAACAGGTGTATCGTGGTGTTGAAGTCGGATGGCGAGGCACCCTATGGTCTCGTTATCCAAGTGCTTGACGAACTCAATTCTGCTGAATCGGAAATCATAGATCGTCTGAAGCGCGAGCACGGTATCAATGAGCGCAAGCGCAAGTTCACTGTGTCACCATATCAGGCAAAGGATGCCGAGGAGTTGATGGGACTATGAGCGCATCATCCGTACAGCTCGACAAGCCGACGACAGCCTTGGGTTATGGAGCCGTTGAACTCAAGCAGGTCATTAGTCGCAATACCTATCGTGCATTCCGCATCACAGCGTTGCTTCTGTTGCTGATTTCTGCCTATGCGATCGCTCGTCCGTATGTAGAGGCGTGGCTGTTCCCACCGCCAAACATTGTGAAGGTGAAGATTACTCGTGCAAGCCTCGAGAGTTTGCCGCCCCCTCCGTCGGAAAACCAAGAAGAAATGCCACCACCTCCGCCGGAGAATCTTCCACCGGCAACTGTTACTCGTGCTGGTACGCCCGTAGCTGTTCCTGATGCTGAAATCGCACCTGATGCGAAGGACTTTGCTGATCTGAAGGACCTCGGTGAGTCGCTATCAAGTGATCGCAAGGTTGATCAGAACGAGCAGTGGTCTGAGATTCCGAGCGGGCCTGCAGTCGTGCGTGAAGAAACGCCAGACATTGAAGAATTCGTATCGGTTGAAGTTGAGCCGGCATACGACGAAGGATCGCTAGCGCGTCGCGTGAAATATCCTGAAATGGCTCGTCGCAATGGGATCGAAGGTATCGTTCTCGTTGGTGCTCTGATCGGCAAGGACGGACGCATTGAGAAGATTCAGGTTATCGAATCGGATAATGAAGTTCTCAATTCAGCGGCTGTAAAGGCCGTGCAAGAAACATCGTTCACGCCAGCTAAGCAGAACGGACAAGCCGTCCGCGTATGGGCGCGCGTGCCGATCCGTTTCGCGCTGCGATAGGTTTGTTACATGCACGTGGTCAACATCATCGTACGGTCACTGGTTGTCGTGGTCGGGCTGTTGTTGTTGCTTGGTGTATCGCCGTTTAGCGGACTTTCCTCACCACTACAGGAAGTCTTTGGTGTTGTTGTCCTATTGTTTGGGATACTTCGCCTTGTGCTGTATCTATCGGGTCGACGTCGCCAGAGCCTGGAACAGGATGTATGAACAAGTTCTTGATCTGTAGTATCCTCGCTATACTTGGTGCCGCTTGCACGCCGTCTGAACAGACGGGGTCAGCCGAAAAAGAGACAGCCCTGTCCGGCACGATATCGGTGGTCTGCGACCCCGACATGATCCCTATGCTCGAGGGAGTTAAGCGTCTCTACGATAGCGAGCACCCGAATGCGAACGTCACACTTGTTCCGATGGATGTCGACTCGGCAATGCTGTCGATGCTGAACCACGAACAGCGCATTGCCATCATTGCTCGCGATTACACCGAGCAGGAGCTACTGCTACGTCAGCAAGATCCCGGCGACACACTGCAGCGTTCACTCCTGGCACGTGATGCCATCGTCGTGATTGCAGATAGTTCGTTTCCATACGACACGATGCACGCGGAGCACGTAGCGCAGTTTCTGCGTGGGGATGCGTCTGCTCTTACGTCCTATCCCAAGCTCAAACGTTCGCCTGTATTCGTCCTCGCACGAGGAGCCACTGGGTCCATGTATGCGAATGTCGTTCGGATCGTAACCAAGGGTGCAGCGCCGAGCCGTACGTCACTCACGTCAGTGGGAACCTACGATAGTGTATCCTTGGCAGTGCGCAGAGAGCCATCAATGCTGGGACTTGGGTATCTATCACAGGTTTCAAGTGACCGCTCCATAAAGGCGGTACGACTCAGCTTTACCAATGAGTTTGGCGATCATGAGTTTCCGAAGCCGGTTCACGTGAGCTATCTCATCATGGGTAAGTATCCGTTTCCTGTGCCTATCTACGTGTACCTCAAGGATCCGCCCAACCAGTATAACTTGCCGTCTGGTTTTATGCAGTTCATCACGCGGAATGGTGATGCACAAAAGGCGATTCTCGCCGAGGGCGTTGAGCCTGGGTACGCGAAGTTCAGCCTTACAGTGCCCGAGTAATCGGCGTCACACGTTCGAGCCTCATGATCCGTCACAACAAATTGTGGCAACATTGCATGGAGGCGACAATGTCAGTTTCTATTTTTGCCGCTCGGTTTGCGACAGTACGTCGCCGGCCCATTGCGAGTCGTTTGCTTCAATCAACGAGGTCTAGTATGTCTCTCCCACTCATTGCACGATCCATTGTTTTAGTTGTCTTGGCATTGTTGACAACGGTGAGCATGGTGGCTGACGATTTCTCAAAGGCCAAGGATGCGATGAAGGAAAAGGAATGGGTTACGGCGCTGGGTCACATCCGTAAGGCAGTTACGGCAGCCCCACAGGACCTCGACATTCTAGAGGTTGCTGCTAGGGTTTACCTCGAGCTTGACATTCGTGATACAGCACTCTCGTATGCTCGCCGCGTCTATGAGGATGATAATGCAGTCGAAGAACACGTGTTGTTGTACGGTGAAGCTCTACGTGAAGCTGGTCAGGCTGCAGAGGCATCGGTGATGCTGCGTAAGGCTCTCAAGAAGCGTGACGACGTAGATATCAGTCTCGAGCTCGTCAATGCACTTGTTGATGCCGATAGCTTGCGTTCGGCCGAGTTGGTAGCTACAACTGCACGTGACAAGTATCCGTCAAGTGCATCTGCCTACATCGCGCTAGGGAACATCTACTTCAATAGTAAGCCGTTTCCCGTGTTCGAGCTTGCGGTGCAGAACTATGAAGAAGCCATCAAGCTTGAAAAGTCATATGTGATGGCATACTTCAACCTCGCGATCTGCTACTGGAAAATGGCAAACCGCGAGTCAGACAAGGAGCTCAAGGCTGAGTATGTAAAGCGCTCGTTTGAGGCGTGGGACAACGTGACGGATCTCGACCCGAAGAATGCTCGTGCGTGGTATGAGCAGGGCAAGATTCTCAATCTTGTTGGACGCTACTCGCAGGCATCGCAAGCTCTCCTTCGTTACCGTGAACTCCGTCCACTCGGGACAGGGGAGAACCTCGCATCGTGGTACCTCGGTGAATCATACTACAAGCAGAATAAGTGCGACTCGGCAAAGATCCATCTAGACGACGTTGCATCTCGTGTCGACTCGCTTCGTCCACACGTGTCGCTGATGCTCGCCAAGTGTAGCTTCACATCCCGTCAATGGAACGAATGCGTCACGTCATACACAGCCGCCCTTCCTGTAAAGAGCCGTTGGGATAACATGGACTATTGGTTCTATGGCGTAGCTCTCGTTGTAAGTGGCGACACAGCAAATGCGATCAATGTGATGGCCGAAGCGGCTGATCGCGATCCTAAGCAGTGCACATTTATGTTCCGGTATGGTCTACTTCTGCAAGACCGTATGATGTATGCCCGTTCAACGGAGATCTATCGCAAGCGTCTTGAGAATTGCAGCGATACCCTTGACTCAAAAATTCATGTGTTCATTGGCAATAACTTCTTCGCCGATAGCTTGCTCGACAGTGCGGCGGGTGCATATGAGAAGGCGCTCAGCCTCAAACCAGGATATCCATATGCCAAGACGCGCCTCGGGGAGACGTACGTCGCCAAGGGGCAGGTAGATCAGGGTGAGAAGATACTGTCTGAAGTAATCGAAGCAGCGAAAACGTCGACGAGTCCAGACGAACGCAAGCTTGCCGTTGGCGCTATTGCACGCCTGAATGATCGTGACCTCCAGGGCAAGCAGTGGTCAGATATCGTCACACGCAGCAAGATTGCCACGGAGCTGGATCCAAAGTCTGTATCTGCGTGGCTCTACCTTGCCATCGGCTACCAGGGGCTCCAGGATGCCGAGAACGCAAAGAAGGCCTACCGTGAGGTTCTTAAGTTGAACCCGAACAATGAAGCAGCCAAAAAGAACCTCAAGGCACTCGGAGGGTGATATTCACCTATAGTCTGTTTTGGAAAAACAGCTAAGTGCCGTATTTTCGTAGTCTTGTCAACATTGGACCACACCGGACGACCATGATCGACATCTCCATCGTGGGAATTCGGGACGGTAACCATCCCTTTGAACTGACGGTCCAAGCGTCTGATATTCCGGGACTTGGACCGGAGTTTCAACGTGAGGTACATGTTGAAGGTGTGCTGCACAAACGCGGCGGACGCTATACAGTGTCTGCTAGCGTTGCATCAACAGCACAGTTGGTATGTGATCGGTCTCTGGAAGACTACGACGAACCCCTCGAAGCGTCGTTCAATCTTGAGTTCACTGCGGATACCGCTCTTGCGGTTGAACAGCGTGGTCGCATTGCCGATTTGGATGATGAAGAAGTTCGAGGGCTTCGAGATGACGAGAAGGCTATTGACATCACCGAGGATGTGCGACAGGTTCTCACACTTGCCGTGCCGGTTCGGAGGGTAGCACCAGCCTACAGGGACAAAGACTTAGACGAAATCTTTCCAAGCATAAAGGGGCGTGACGCCGAACAGCCGTCGAATGACGTCGATGATCGGTGGGAAGCTCTGAAGAACATCCATCGCACGTAAACCAAGAGGTACATGTCATGCCGAATCCAAAGCGACGCCACTCGAAATCACGCGGTGCTAAGCGCCGTACACATTACAAGGCAACAGCCCCTACTGTAATGTCGTGTCCAAATTGTAGTGCTGCCAAGCAGCCACACATCGTGTGCCCATCATGCGGTTACTACAACGGCCGCAAGATCATCACGGTTGACTAAGCACGCACGTGAAGGAGACCCCTCAGGGGATCATCCGTGACCGACGTCGCACACGAATCAACTGGTACGCACCCTTCTCGTCACGTCCGCATTGTAGTAGACGCGATGGGCGGGGATTTTGCGCCTGGAAATGAGGTTCAGGGGGCTCTCCAAGCACTTGAGCGCTCGCCTTCTGTTGAGTTAGTGCTCGTCGGACGTGAACCAGAGTTGCGTACTGCTCTGGGACAACACGCTTCACACCCTCGTCTTACGATCGTGCATGCAGATGACGTGATTGCCATGGGCGACGAACCGTCGTCGATCGTGAAGCAACGAAAGTCTTCCTCGCTCTACATGGGTCTTGACCTTGTCCGTCAGGGAACGGCAGATGCTTTTGTGAGCGCCGGCAACACCGGCGGTGTAATGGCAACATCCACGATGCTCTGCGGACGTATCCCGGGCGTGAGTCGTCCCACGATTGGCACCTTCCTACCGACTAAAACAGGGCGTCCTACGCTCCTTCTTGATGTCGGCGCAAACGTCGACAGCAAACCAAAGTTCCTGTCGGACTACGCCGTGATGGGCAGTGTGTACACACAGCTCATGAATGGCGTCACTTCGCCTACCGTCGGTTTGTTAAATGTGGGTGAAGAGCCTGGCAAAGGAACCGAAGTTGCGCAACTTGCTTACGAGCTTCTCGGCAAGAATGGTGTCAATTTTGTTGGTAACGTTGAAGGCCGTGACATACTTGCAGGAACAGTGGACGTTGTCGTGTGTGATGGATTCGAGGGAAACATCGTCCTCAAGTTTGCCGAGAGTATTCTAAGCTTTCTGAAGGAACGATTCCGCGCATACGCAAACCGTGGAATTCTGCAAAAGCTTGCGATGGCTGCATTTACTCCGGTTCTGCGCAAGGCACTTAGTGGCATGGACTACCAAGAGTATGGCGGAGTGCCGCTCCTTGGTGTAAATGGCGTGACGATTATCGGACATGGAAGTAGTTCGCCAAAAGCACTGGCAAACATGATCCTTCGAGCAGAAGAAGTTGTTCGGAAGGACGTCAACGGTACAATTGAACGTGCACTGGCACAAGCAGCAACAGCACCGAGGGAATAATCATGAAAGCGGTCATCACGGCAGTCGCGCATAACGTACCACCAGATGTCTACGACAACGTGTGGTTCGAAAGTAAAATTGATACGACGGATGAGTGGATCAAGACCCGTACCGGAATCACGGAGCGCCACTTCGCATTTGAAGGGGGCGTCACAGACATTCTACTACCAGCTGCGAAGAGTGTGCTGGAGCAGCGTGGTCTTACCCCAGAAGATATCGACCTCATTATCCTCGCCACGATTACTCCCGATCGCGTGTTTCCCTCATCTGCGGCAATTCTCCAGCGGAAGCTTGGTGCCACAAATGCATGGGGATTCGATCTTGCCGGGGCCTGCTCAGGATTCCTCTATGCTCTGGTTACCGGTGCAAAGATGATTGAGTCCGGCGCTGTGAAGCGCGCACTTGTGTTGGGCGGCGATAAAATGAGCTCGATCCTCAACTTTGAAGATCGCACCACGTGCGTTCTCTTCGGTGATGGTGGAGGAGCGGTGCTTCTGGAAGCAACGGACGACGAATCGTTTGGTGTGGTAGACCATATCCTCCGTATGGATGGGAAGGGCGAGGATTTCCTCCACCAAAAGGCAGGTGGAAGCTTGCGTCCACCATCGATCGAGACAGTTACTAACCGCGAGCACTTTGTCTATCAAGAAGGTCAAGCCGTCTTTAAGAGTGCCGTTAAGGGGATGGCTGATGTATCGTTTGAGATCATGCAGCGCAACAGCTTGACTGCAGACGATGTTGCGTGGTTGATTCCGCATCAAGCTAACCTGCGCATTATCGACGCAACAGCCGACCGAATGGGGCTTTCACGCGACAAGGTGATGATCAACATCGACCGCTTTGGTAATACAACAGCCGGGACGATCCCGATCTGCTTGTCCGAACTTCATATCAACAAGAAGGTGTCGAAGGGCGACTACCTTGTGCTCTCATCCTTTGGTGCTGGGTACACTTGGGGAAGCGTTCTCGTTCGCTGGGCGATTGACACCTAACAAAGGCTAATAGCATGGCATCAACAGCTCTTGTTTTCTCTGGGCAAGGTTCCCAGTACGTTGGAATGGCCGGGGATATTATCGCTGCGGACGATCGTGCACGTGCACTTGCAGCGCGTGCAAACGAAGTCGTGGGATACGATCTCGTTGGCATCATGACCAACGGACCCGAAGATGAGCTTCGTCAGACGCGGTATACACAACCGGCATTGTTTCTCCATGAGGCATTGCTCCTGACCACAACACCTGTGCAATCGCGTATGACCGCTGCGGCAGGACATTCACTTGGTGAGTATTCAGCGCTGTTTGCTGCAGGCGTGCTCTCGTTTGACGACGCTCTGCGCCTTGTGCAACGTCGTGCAACGCTGATGTTTGAGGCAGGTAACCGTCTGCCAGGAACCATGGCTGCAGTTGTTGGAATGGATGATGACGCAGTGCGCAGTCTCTGCGCCGAGCTCAACAAGGGTGGCGATGAAACACTGGTCCCCGCAAACTTTAATTCGCCCGGTCAGGTCGTCATCAGTGGTAGTGCTGAGTATGTGCGAGCATGCATGCCGTTGTTCAAAGAGCGCGGTGCAAAGCTGGTCAAGGAACTGCAAGTAAGTGGGGCATTTCACTCGCCCCTTTTATCAGAAGCACAGGCTGGACTTGCAGAGAGCATCATGGCTACTTCGTTCGCCGACGCAACCGTACCGGTGTACGTCAACGTGTCTGCATCCCCTGTGACTGCGGCAGCGGAGCTTCAAGCAGCCGCGATTGCCCAACTCACGGCACCTGTACAGTGGACCAATACAATGCATGCGTTATGGAATGCGGGTGTGAAGCACTACGTTGAGGTTGGACCCGGTAAGGTGCTTCAGGGACTAATTAAGCGAACTCTCGCCGAGGCAACTATCGACGGAATCGACACGTGGGCTGATGTCGAACGCTTTTCTGAACAGCCCGCTTAATGCAGGGGAGGAATCAATATGGGAACATTTGCACATGATGGTAAGGTGATCGCTGTTACAGGCGGAGCACGTGGTATCGGAGAAGCGATCGTGCGCAGACTGTGCTCGGAAGGGGCACATGTATTTGCGACCTACAATGCGAGTTCAACGCGTGCCGATGCTATTGCAGAGGAGATCCGCGCTGCCGGCGGAACGGTGACGTTCCTGCAGGTGGATGTCAGCAATGAAGACAGCGTCAAGGGCTTTATCGAAGCCGTTGTCGAGCAGGGTGGACGTCTTGATGGCCTCGTCAATAATGCGGGTATCACTAAGGACGGTCTCATCATGCGCATGAGCGCCAAGGACTGGCACGATGTGATCGAAACAAACCTGAGTGGTGTGTTTTACGCGTGTAAGGCTGCTGCACGTCCGATGATGTCGCAACGTAGCGGACGCATCGTGAATATCGGCAGTATCGTCGGACTCCAGGGAAATGCCGGACAGGTGAACTATAGTAGCGCTAAGGCCGGGCTTGTGGGTCTGACCAAGAGCCTGGCGCGGGAACTGGCAAGTCGTAACGTTTCTGTAAATTGTGTCGCTCCGGGTTTCGTAGAGACGGACATGACGGACAAACTTACGGCTGAGCAAAAGGCATCGTTTTTTGGGAACATTCCCCTCAAGCGTGGCGCTCAAGCTGATGAGATTGCAAGCGTTGTGTCGTTCTTCCTCGCACAGGAGTCATCGTACGTCACTGGCCAGGTCCTGAACGTGGACGGTGGGCTGGCGATGTAAGTCAATGCAATCAACGTCGAATCAATTTCCAACCTCATTTTTCAAGGGTTTAGTATGTCCGCAGTGGCACAAAAAGTCACCGAGATCATCGTTTCAAAGCTCGGTGTGGAAGAATCACAAGTAACACCAACAGCCTCGTTCACGAGCGACCTTGGTGCAGACTCGCTTGACACTGTTGAGCTCATCATGGAGTTCGAGCGCGCATTCAACCTTACGATCGAAGACAGCGATGCTGAGAAGATCCAAACAGTTGGCGACGCGATCACGTACATCGAGTCAAAGTCTTAATTCATTCTCTGCGATCAACACGGTAGGTGCGTATGTCGAGACAGCTTCAGCGAGTAGTCATCACAGGAATCGGTGCTATCACGCCAATTGGTAACACGGCACAGGAGTTCTGGAATGGAATGATGGAGGGACGCAGCGGTGCGGCTCCTATCACACGTTTTGACGCGACTGATTTCGATACGCGCTTCGCCGCAGAGGTGAAGAACTACGATCCGACGATTCACATCACGAGAAAAGAGGTCCAGCGCATGGACCTCTTTTCTCAGTTTGCGATGTCTGCAGCTATCATGGCTGTAGAGCATTCTGGAATCGACTTCGAGAAGACTAACCGTGAGCGCATCGGGGTGGTGTTTGGATCTGGTATCGGTGGTATGTGGACATACCATCACCAACAGCAGAATCTCTACGAACGCGGCGGCAAGCCAGATCGCATTTCGCCGTTCTTTGTTCCGATGCTGATTTCGGACATAGCGGCCGGGCACATTGCCATTCGCTACGGACTCAAGGGGCCGAACTATGGCACCGTTTCAGCGTGCGCAACATCGTCGCACTCGATTGCTGATGCGCTCATGCTCATGCAGCGCGGCATGGCAGATGTGATGCTCGCTGGTGGTTCGGAGGCCGTGATCTGTCCGATGGGTATCGGCGGATTCAATGCCATGAAGGCACTCTCAACACGCAACGATGATCCATCTACAGCAAGTCGTCCGTTCGATAAGGATCGTGATGGATTTGTGATGGGTGAAGGCGGTGCAATTCTTGTGCTCGAGACGCTTGAGCACGCACTCAACCGTGGTGCGAATATCCTTGCAGAACTTGCAGGCATTGGTCTGACAGACGACGCGTATCACATTACGCAGCCAGCGGCAGGGGGCGAGGGAGCCGTCCGCTCGATGAAACTCGCTATCCAGGATGCCGGTCTCGAACCATCGGATATCGACTATATCAATGCCCATGGTACATCCACGCCGTTCAATGACAAGTCGGAATCTGCAGCAATTATGAGCGTCTTTGGCGACCATGCCAAAAACCTTTTGGTCAGCTCGACAAAGTCCATGACTGGTCACCTCCTGGGTGCTGCTGGCGCGGTTGAGGCAATTGCAACGACGATGGCTATCGTCAATGGCATTGCTCCTCCAACGATCAACCAGTTCACTCCGGATCCAGAGTGCACACTGAACTATGTCGCGAATGCACCACAACCGATGAAGATCCGTGCTGCTCTCAGCAACACGTTCGGTTTCGGTGGTCACAACGCAACGCTCTGTTTCAAAGCGTACACTGAATAAGTCGTGAAGGACATCGTCCGCCAACTCTATGCCAATCTGCTGAAATTTGCAGCCACACGTGGGTCTGCGAACAATGCGATGTTTCGAGAGTTGTTCCCACCCGTTGGTGTCCTATCAGATGAGCGAGTAGCAGAGCTTGAGCAGCTACTAGGTGTCGACATTCACACACCATCACTCTACGAGCAGGCGCTCACGCACCGGTCGTATCTTCAGGTAGTGAACAGCCCCGATCACCGCTCGAACGAACGTCTCGAGTTCTTGGGTGATGCCATTCTTGGAATGGTAACGGCAGAGTATCTGTTCTACAACAACCGCGAAGTGCTCGAAGGTGAACTCACCAAGATGCGCTCGTGGATTGTCAATAAGAAGTCGCTCGCCATTTGCGCACGCGCTATCAAGCTCGATGCATTCCTCTTCCTGAGTTACTCAGCGTCGCAATCCCTCCAGCGTGGTAATGACTCCATGCTTGCCGATGCACTCGAAGCCATCATAGCGGCGATCTACCTTGATCGTGGATTCGATGAGGTGCGTCGATTTATTGTCGAAAAGCTCTTGCCAATCATGGTGAAAGAATCTCTCGTCCATGATACCAACTACAAGAGCCTTCTGCTGGAGACCGTTCAGGCGAAGGGGCAGCAAGCACCACGATATGTTGTGGTGAAGGAGGAAGGCCCTGACCATGAAAAACACTTTACAGTTGACGTAATCGTCGACGATGTGGTCATCGGCACGGGTTCCGGACGGAACAAGAAGGACGCGGAACAAGCAGCTGCTGAGACAGGCCTTGACCACCTGGCCACGAAATCTCAACAGCGACGTCCACCTGCCACGTAACTTTTCGATGACCAAGGTCATCATCACGAACAGCGTCTTGACACTCATGCGCTTAGTGGCACTTATCATCTTGCTTGTGGCCATTGCCACACTTCAACCGACCTCTGCGCAGTTTCTCGGAGGGGACCTTCCGTTTGGCAAGAACAAGAAGCAGTACGAGCATTTTCAGTGGCGGTACATCCAGTCTGCGAACTTCGACGTGTATTTCCACGGCGATGCGGAGTATGTTGCCCGCTATGCCGCGCTGAAGGCTGAAGATGCTCTCAAGCAGATTCAAGACGAGTTGTCGTTCTCCATAACGAAGCGCATCGTCTTTATCATTTACAGTTCACATAATCAGTTCCAACAGACAAATGTCATTGATCAGTTCATGACCGAGGGCATCGGCGGGGTGACAGAACTGTTTAAGAATCGTGTGGTGATTCCCTTTGAAGGCGATTATGCAAAGTTCCGGCATGTTATTCACCATGAACTTGTGCATGCCGTTATTAATGACATGTTCTATGGCGGCTCGGTTCAATCGTTGATCAACAACAGCGGCGCTGCAATGCTGCCATTGTGGATGAACGAAGGGTATGCTGAATACTCGAGCGCTCAGGGACTAGATGTGAAGACCGATATGTTCCTGCGCGATGTTGCTGTGAGTGAGTATCTGCGTGGACTAAATCAGCTGAACGGCTACTTCGCGTATCGTGGTGGTCAGGCGTTCTGGTCGTATATCGCAACGAAGTATGGTAAAGGCAAGGTCGGAGAAGTACTCAATAGGTTCCGCAGCATCGGCGATGTTGATCGCACATTCCGTGCGGCGTTCGGCATGACGTACGAGGAAATGTCTGAGCAGTGGGCAAAGGATGAGAAGAAGTTCTATTTCCCAGATGTCAGTCGCTATGAGTATGTCGAAGACTTCGCTTCGCGATTGACCAATCACCAGAAGCAAGACAACTTCTACAATACATCACCTGCGATTTCTCCCGACGGTGAATCCGTTGCGTTCTTGTCAGACCGCGGCGATAATACGTTTGGACTCTGGGTGATGGATCTGCAAAAGAAGGAGCCACGTCGTCTCGCCGCAAGTGCACGATCAACGGACTTTGAGGAATTGAACTTCCTTACACCGGGAATATCGTGGAACCCAAGCGGAAAGAAGCTTGCCGTTGGAGCAAAGGCTGCTGGACAGGATGCGATTTATATCGTTGATGCTGCTACGGGAGATTATCAGTCGATCGTAGACGGCTTTCAGACAATTGGTGCAGTGTCGTGGTCGCCCGATGGAAAGTACCTCGCGTTTGATGCAGACTCTGGCGGAAAGCATTCAGATATCTATCTCTACGAGTTTGCAACCAAGCGCGTACGGCGCTTGACGTATGACGTGTTTACTGACATGATCCCAACATGGTCGCCAGATGGGTCATATGTGTACTTCATCTCCGACCGTACAAAGAACATTAGTGGGAAGGAAACCACACTCAGCTTTGATCTGTCCCTGTATGACGTCAATGCACGCGACGTCTACCGTGTGAACATTACCAGTGGTGCGATTGAACGTTTGACGCGCGATCCAGATGTAGGAAAGTACTCACTTGAGGTTACGCCGGATGGTAAGGAGTTGCTGTACGTCGCTGATTATAACGGTATCAGTAACGTCTGGAAGCTCGATCTTCAATCCGGTAAGCGTGTCGCGTTGACGAACTCCCTGCAGGAGGTAAGTCAGATCTCGCTGTCAAACGATGGCACAAAGCTGTTGTTTGCTTCACAAAATCGCGTGGGATATGATCTATTCCTGCTCAAGTTTCCGCTGGAACTTAAGGAACGTGATACACTCCCGATGACGTTGTTCAGACAGCAGCAAATCGAAGAGAAGAACGCCATCGCAAGCGTGATGGATCGGCTATCAGGAGTGGTTGATACAACAACCGTTAGCTATGATGCGTTTGACATTCAGCTTGGTTCGGACCGTTCTGTGGCACCCTCAGAGGTCATGCCGCAGGCAATGACAAAGGAAGACGAGCCAGGTATAGAGTCCGACTTTACACCGAAGGATTACAAGGTGTCGTTCTCTCCGGATGTCGTCACTGGTAATGCTGGCTACAGTAACTGGTTTGGTGCCAATGGTCAGATTCAACTGCTGTTCACGGATATGATGGGCGACCACGAAATCTATTTCCGTGCGAACCTGTTTCTTGACCTCAACAACAGTAGCTTCTTGCTTTCATACGCCTACAAGCCGGAGATTATCGACTACAACGTAGCTGTATTCCAGAACGCGGGATTCACGTATGTGCGTCCCGAGGGAGCAGCGTTTACTAATCTCTATCGATTGCGCAACTACGGTGGATTATTGTGGGCTTCGTATCCATTCTCTCGATACTCGCGGATTGATCTTGGCTCGCAGATCATGATGATGTCGCGAGAGAACATCGACATTCCGCAGGATCCATCATTGTCCAGGTTCGTCACCGTTCCGACGATTTCGTATGTGTATGACGATGCATTGCTTGGTTTCTGGGCACCTACCAAGGGTACGAGGGCAAACATTACTCTCGAGGCATCGCCAAAGTGGGGATCATCTGGACTTTCATTCGCCACGGCACGCTTCGATGGTCGACATTACATTCACCTCGGTGGTCCGTATACGATTGCCGTGCGGGGTAGTGGTGGAATCAGTATCGGTGGCAACCCGCAAAAGTTCTTTGTCGGTGGTGTTGATAACTGGTTCAATCGATTCTTTTCAGACAACGGTTGGCCGTTTGTCAATCCCGAGGACTTTGCATTTACACGTCCGGGGTGGCCGTTGCGAGGTTGGGCTCTCAATGAACGCAACGGTACACAGTATGCAGTCACAAATGTGGAACTTCGCTTCCCATTCCTGTTCCTACTTCAGGCAGGCCCCTTGCCGTCATTGTTCCAGGGGTTACAAGGGCAAGTCTTCTTTGATGCAGGGGGCGCATGGAACGCGCAAGGCCTTGCACTCATGGCCAATGGCATGGCAGCGCCAAATCCGATCCTGACGAGCTTTGGTGTTGGGATCAGGTCGCTTGCTCTGGGGCTTCCACTACGATTCGACGTGGCATGGCGACAGGAGCCGTGGGGCGGCACGTCAGCACCAGTGTACCTATTCTCACTCGGTGCTGACTTTTAACGTTCCAGCACGTGCATTGGTGCGCGTCGTGATAGCGTCGATGAGCACTTCCATCTGATCCACAGCAACCGTGACGTCGAAGGTGATTGCATCGCTGTATGTCGCAGCGAACGTCGCTTCAAACTCCTCGAGGGTTCGCGTTACGGTTGAGACGTCATCGTAGATGCAAAACACGCGGAGTTGTACCATGTCGCGAACGGTCACTCGTTCACATGCGTCGATGGCCAGTTGTCCAGACTCTGCGTATGCACGCGCAAGCGGGCCCACGCCAAGCTTGACGCCTCCGTAGTACCGTGCGACGACAAGCAGCACATCACTAAGCTGTGCGCGCTGCAATGCAAAGAGCAGAGGTTTTCCCGCTGTACCCGATGGTTCACCGTCATCAGACATTCGATACTCGAGTCCGTTTGGACCAACACGCCAAGCATAACAGTGATGTACCGCGTCCCAGTGCTTGGAACGCAGTTCGTCAAGCAGCTGTTGTGCCTCTTCTTTCGATGCGCACGGTAACAGGTAGGCAAGAAAGGTTGACCGTTTGATGGTAATTTCGCCTGTCGCTGCGGAGCGTATCGTATCGTACGACGTGAAACTCATTGCAAGAAAGTGTCTCTCATGCGAATTGGAATGGTCTGCTACCCAACCTATGGTGGCAGTGGTGTCTTGGCTACCGAGCTCGGGCAAGAGTTAGCCCGTCGCGGGCACAGTGTGCACTTTATCACCTATGCGCAGCCAATGCGTTTGGATCGTTTCCAAGACAACATCTACTACCACGAGGTGGAGACACCATCGTATCCGTTGCTTGAGTTCAATCTCTATACACTCGCTCTCGCCGGCAAGATCCTTGACGTCGCAAAATACGAACAGCTTGACGTGGTGCACGTACACTATGCAATCCCACATGCAATCAGTGCTCACCTCGCTAAAGAGATTGCTGCAACATCGAATCCGTTCGCACTCGTGACAACGCTCCACGGCACTGATATCACGCTCGTCGGCATGGAACCGACATTTCACCCGCTGGTAAAGTACTCTCTCGAAAAGAGTGACGCAGTGACTGCTGTATCGAGTTTTTTACAAGAAAAGACCCGTCAGGGATTTGGCGCTGATCTTAGCATCCAGTCGATACCCAACTTTGTCGATACCGCGCTATACACGCGTGCTGCTCCCGACAGCCTGGAACGTCGTCTTCGGTGCGGTGATGAATGGATTCTGATGCACGTGTCGAATTTCCGTCCGGTCAAACGTGTGCAAGACTGCATTCGCATCCTCGCAGAGGTGCGGAAGAAGCTACCGGCTCGCTTGATCTTCGTCGGTGATGGACCGGAACGAAGCGAAGCAGAGCGACTCACACGCGAACTCGGTGTGGAAGAACATGTAACGTTTCTTGGCAAGCAATCGGCATTGCCGGAGATTCTATCCGTAGCAGATATCTTCTTGCTACCGTCACAACAAGAGAGCTTCGGTCTATCTGCGCTAGAAGCGATGTCGTGCTCTGTGCCGGTGATTGCCACCAACATCGGTGGCATCCCTGAGGTTGTCAAGCACGATGAAACGGGCTTCATCGCGGAACTCGGAGACGTGCCGCGTATGGCGAAGTATTGCGTCGAGCTCCTGAGCAATCCTAAAAAGCTCGCAGCATTCCGTGCTAACTCCCGACGCCGCGCGGTTGAGCTCTTCGACATAGCCAAGATTGTTCCGATGTATGAGGATCTCTACGCCTCAGTAACCAACAACACTCTCGAGCAGACGAATTCATAACACGAGCTTTACCAATCTTTCCAGTGAACGACACAATGACCGTTGAACAGTATTTCGAACAACATCGTCAGCGCTTTGAAGATCAACTCTGCGAGTTTCTCGCTATTCCAAGCGTCAGTACCGACCCAGCATGTGCGTCAGATGTGCAGCGTTGTGCGACATGGTTTGCTGACCACGTGCGATCAATCGGAATGCCGCATGTCGAAGTGATTCCAACGCCTGGCCATCCCATCGTATATGCCGAGCATTGTACTGCCGGACCCAATGCGCCGACACTCTTGTTGTACGGACACTATGATGTGCAGCCTGTTGATCCGCTCAACCTGTGGACCAATCCGCCGTTTGAACCAACGATTCGCGATGGTAAGGTCTATGCTCGAGGTGCGACAGATGACAAGGGGCAGGTGTTCTTGCACGTGAAAGCGATCGAGGCAATGCTCGCCGTGCATGGCACGCTTCCAGTCAACCTCAAGCTCCTCATCGAAGGTGAAGAGGAAATCGGTAGTCCGAATCTTGCACCATTTGTTGAACAGAACAGAGCAAAACTTGCCTGTGACGCAGTGCTTGTGTCAGACACATCGATGTTCGCGCCTGGCGAGCCATCTATAGTGTACGGATTGCGCGGTTTGGCATATCTCCAAATCGATATCCAGGGTCCGAATCGTGATCTCCACTCTGGATCCTACGGTGGGGCAGTTGCCAATCCGATCAATGCCCTTGCCCACATCATCGCGCAGCTGAAAGATTCAAACGGGACCATCACAATCCCTGGCTTCTACGATGCAGTGCTAGAACTCACTCCGCACGAGCGCGAATCACTCAACGCATTGGGATACTCCGATGAACGCCTGAGAGAAGACGTGGATGTTGATGACGTTGTCGGTGAGCCAGGATTTACAACTATTGAGCGCCTAGGTGCGCGCCCGACACTTGACGTCAATGGGATTCTGGGCGGCTTTACAGGTGAGGGGGCGAAGACCGTTCTTCCGGCGCGCGCCATGGCGAAGGTCTCGATGCGCCTTGTTCCGCATCAACGGCACGATGACATCGCACAGAAGGTTATTGACTATGTAACATCGATCGCCCCTGCGGGTACAACGGTGACAGTGCAAGATTTGCACGGTGCTGATCCAGTTCTCGTCGACATTTCATCACCAGCGATCGTCACTGCCGCAAAAGCGCTTGAAGAAACATTCGGTGTGACGTGTCGCTTTACACGCGAGGGTGGATCCATCCCGGTTGTGCTCTTGTTCGATACGGTACTCAAGGCTCCGACAGTGTTGATGGGATTCGGACTCAACAACGAAAACGCGCACTCTCCTGACGAGCATTTCTCTCTGTCGAATTTCCACACTGGTATGCGAGCAGTAGCACGTTACTATGCCATGATGGGCGGCGCATGACACGTCGTCGTGCAGAGATTCTTCTCGTAGCAATCACCGTGTTCTGGGGTGCAACGTTTGCATTCATTAAGAACGAAATGGTAGATACGCAGCCAAGTGTCTTTGTTGCGTTGCGATTCGGTATAGCGTCTCTGCTTGGTCTTGCCCTCTGGCACAAGCAGGTTGCACAACTGACTCCCGTGATTCGCACACGAGGAATCGTGCTTGGTGTGCTCTACGGAGCAGGGTTTCTGCTTCAGACCATCGGTATGCAGTACACCACAGCATCAGCGTCAGCCTTTGTCACGGGTGCTATGGTGGTATTTGTGCCGATTGTGAATCGGTTCCTCCATGGTACACGTATGAAGCCAAATCACATCGCATCTGTGATCATGGTCTTGCTTGGCTTGTGGTTCTTTACCTCTCCACAAGAACATGGCGTCAACATCGGCGATGCGATTACGCTTGTAAGCTCTGTCCTGTGGGCAGTGTATCTCACCTACATTGACCTTTGGACGCGAGAGGTGCAGGACGAGCCACAATCGCTCAACGCACTCGTTGTTGTGCAGTTCATAGTCACGGTTGTCTTGGCACTCTTTCTTGTTGGTGTCGATGCTCTCCGAGGGGTGCCGCTGCAACCGCATTTCGACACTCAGCTGGTGATTGCATTATCGTACTGTGCAGTTGTAGCCTCACTCATTGCAACGTTTGTGCAGACACGGTATCAGCATTACACGCATCCCGTGCGTGCGGGAGTGATCTACGCACTCGAACCACTGGCAGCAGCGGCGATTGCATGGGTCTTGCTCGGTGAACGATTTACAGCAACTCAGGTGCTCGGAGCTGCTGTGCTACTTGGGGGAACAATTGTTCCCGATCTTGTCGCATCAGCCAACGAGAAACGAATGAACCGCAATAATGGAGGTGGAGTGTGACGAAGAATGACCTCCGACAACAGGTACTTGCGCAGCGCAGCGCCATTGAACCCGCGGCTCGACTCCTGTGGGATCAGCTAATCTTCGAGCGTGCGCACAAACACAAAGCATTTCAACTTGCGAAGCGTGTTCATGTATACCGCAGTGTGCGCGACGAGGTGGAAACGCTCCCACTGATAGAGTATGCATGGGGTATCGGCAAGGACGTGTACGTCCCAGTTGTACCTCCGGGAAGCACACGCATGCATCACTGCAAGGTCACATGGAGAACTACATGGCGCGAGGGTGCCTTTGGAATTCTCGAGCCATGCGACATGAGTCCGCAGGATATCATTGAGGACGATGCCTTCTTCGATGAAATGTCAGCAGTTGTTGTCCCGCTTGTCGCATTTGATCGGACATGTAGCCGTCTCGGCTATGGGAAGGGATATTATGATCGGTTTCTGCGCAATGCACGCGCAACGGCAATCGGCATCGGGTATGAACTTCAGCGCGTGATGAGCATTGAGACCGACGAGCACGATATTCCATTACACTGCGTCGCTACGCAGGAACGCTGGTATGTTGCACCCTCACGATCATAAGGAGTCACGTCGATCATGATGACTCGACTCACATGTACATTGGCGCTTTGCGTAATGCTTGTACTGCATACAGCTCCTGCTCAGGAATGCAACGATGTGATGGTCCTTGCTGCACACGAACGTGTAACGACAGCGGGAATTGATTCGACCGGACATTGGTACGCCGTGACGCAGCCATTTGAATCGATGGTAGGACTCATCATCGATGGTGTGCCCCTTGGCCCATATGAATCTGTCGTCGCACCGCGATTTGCTCATGATGGAAGCACGTTCGCAGCAGGCGTTAAGACGCTTGGGCAATGGAGCATTCTCACATCCACCGACACGATCTCGCTTGCCGGTGATGTATTGTACGACGTCAAGTTTCCCGCGCTCTCAACAACGCCATGGTGGCACCACGCAAACGGCGATGATCATCGCATCTCTACCCGTGGTCGTTCGTTCCGATGTGCTCGATTGCCTCAGATGCTAACACTTGACCCAACAGGCATGATAGCCGCTTGGATCGAGTCAACGGGTTCGATCGATATTGTCATGCGGAATGGGAAGGAGATCGCACGAGGTGACCAGATTCTCATTGGTGGCGTCTGGTCCGATGGATCAGTGATCTATGCGATGCGATTCGGACAACGCTGGTCGGTGTTTGTTGGTGATCAAGAAATCGCGCAGTCACTCATGAATGTTGGCGATCTTCAGACAAACATCGCCGGCACGTCATGTGGATTTCATGCCACTGATGCTACGGGGCTCTCGAAGATGTATCTCTACACTGCGGAGATGCGAGAGCCATGGATGAGTCAACCTTGTGAGAATCTCACCGGTCTCGTCCTTGCGCCGTGGGAGCCCCTTGCCGCAGCAATTGTCACGCGCAACGGCATTCGATTGGTGAGTTTCAATGGTACGGAGTATCCTGCTGGACAGCAAACCTGTCCTTTGAGGTTTACCCCAGACGGGGAGTATCTGATGTATGCTGGATTTGACGGTGAGTACTTCATCACGCTCAATGGAAAGCAACATCGTGTAAAGGGGGCGGTCAACCTTCGAGTGCCATTATCGCTCGATGCAACAGGCACGTCTGCAGCGTGGGCAAGTTCGACAACACTTGCGAAGGCGAATCTTGACCTCAACGTATTGCGCCTTGGGAAGATGTGTGATTCGATGCTAACGGTTGTCTACAATCGTGCGAAGAATGTCTTTCAAGGGCTTGGCTTCATGGGGAGACATTTGTTTCTTCTCGAGTGCAAGCCGTGAGCGGCGTATCTTTGCTCTGCAATAATCCAGTGGTAGTATGAACTCCTTCATCGTACAGACAGAACTTGATGGACGCCAACGTGAGGTTACGCTCACGCTTGACGGGACCTCGTCGGCAGATGGCATCGCAATTGCGCTCGCGCCAACAGATCACCCAAACGTGTGGCATTGGATCGACGGTGCATCACGTGTGCCCGTCCATATTGTATCTGACGGAGTATCATCAGTAGCGATAACCGTGCGTGGGTACCGCTACTCAGCAACGGTGCATGATGCACGACACTATCAGCTGTTAGATATCCTCAAGTCGTCACCGTCGCAGCAGAACCGCAGCACTCGCATCGCATCGCCGATGCCTGGTCTACTCAAGGGCATTGCTGTTGCTGATGGACAGACGGTACGAAAAGGGGACACGCTCTTCACGCTTGAAGCAATGAAGATGGAGAACGCGATCAAGACACCGGTTGCCGGTGTGATCCGCAACATTGCTGTGGTCGAGGGCATCGCCCTGGAAAAGGGCGCACTGATGTGCACGGTTGAGCCGATCGCTGAGTAACTCAATCAAGCATGAGCGTCTGCCATGCCTCGTCGATCTTTCCCTGTTGAATGAACTGCTGCGCAATACGATGCAGTGTAGCGTGGTCCTTACGGTCGCCGCGTTGGAGCCACACGTAGAGTGCACCGAGCGGTCGCTCGCAAGCTAACTCCACATCGAGTGAGTCTGCTGTGAAGTCAGGAGTGAACTGCGGGAAGGATCCATCGTACATCGGCAACACCGGCACGTAGGCGAGTTGTGCGAGGTCGTTGCCAGTGAGAATCGGACTCATACGAATGTGCTCTGGCAAGGCATCGATGCCAATAGGGAGATGACCCGGTTGGGTCGCATCGAAAATGTCGCGCGTGCGACAGTAATGCGAGTACCCCATACGTCCCACAAGATCCATGCTGCGTGGATCGATCTTTCCATCGGGCGTGAACACGCTATCGCTCACGTGGAATGCAACAACCTCCAGCAGAACGATATTACCATTGCCGCCAATGTCGCGTCGGAGCTCGATGTTCTCGAACAGGCGACACTCCATGCTGTAGGGTGATTCGGCAACGTAGGGAGGCTTGACAAACGACGATGGTGCCTTGGTAAACCCTGACACAGTGTACTCGTCGACATCCGACGGGAATTCCGCCGAGGTGAGGTTCATCGCATGTGTCATGTCGTACGACACGCAGCTGATGGTACACTCCTGCGTGGCCAAGATGTTCAGCCATGTATCCTTGGCACGTCCGGTCTTGGCTGCAATAGCCGGGCCGATCGCAACGATCGGTGGCTTTGAAGCAAAGGACATAAAGAAGGAAAACGGACTCAGATTCATCGTGCCCTGAGCGTCCATAGACGTTACAAAGGCAATCGGGCGCGGTGAGACGCCACTGAGGAGCAATTGGTGCCGGTCGCGGTGCGACAGGTCATCAGGCAGGATTGTACGCATATGCAAATTTGGTCATTAGGATCGTTGCAGCAATCATTGGTCGGGGCTCCCCGTAGGGCGTATATTTGCCCCTTGATACACACCCCATTACATCCGATACAAGGAGAGGCATGTTTCAGAAGCTCTTGACTCCGCGCGCAGCATCGCTCATGATGGCGCTGACGCTGGCAGCATTGGTCTTCACCACTGGCTGCGGACGACGTGAAAAGAAGGACAATTCCGGTGACATCAAGAATGTCTGGAAGAAGGTCGACACGCCACCGGGCGCAGACCCATCTGTCCCTGATACACTCGGCGGTGAAGGCTTTGATAAGGTGGCCGAAGCTATGGGCTTCTCGACGTACGTTATCAAGGAAGACGAAGCAAAGTTCTTCGGCGATGAGCGTGCCGAAAAGGGTGGCGAACTCAACATCGGTGAAGTGACATTCCCGACAACCTTCCGTCCAGAAGGACAGGGTTCGTCGATGGTCGTGAACACTGAAATCAAGGGCTACGTCTACGAGACGCTTCTAAGCACGCACCCTGTTACGCGCGAGTACATCCCCGCACTTGCATCGCACTGGAAAGTCAGCCCGGATAAGAAGACGTTTACATTCCGCATTGACCCGAACGCTCGTTGGTCTGACGGTCGTCCAGTGGTTGCGCAGGATGTTGTGACAACATGGAAGCTCATGGTCGACCCAGGAATTCTCGAGCCTGCACTGAACCTCGTGTTCGAAAAATTCGAGCAGCCGGTCGCCATTAGCAAGTACATCGTCCAAGTCACAGCGAAGACGGTCAACTTCCGCAACCTCCTGTATTTCGGTGGTGGTATGCTGATCTATCCAGATCACGAACTTGGACAAATCACCGGCAAGGAATTTCTCGAGAAGTACAACTTCAATATGCCTGCTGGAACCGGCCCATACTACTTGAACGAAAAGGAAATTAAGGCAGGCTCAAGCTGGCGTCTGACACGCCGTCCGGATTACTGGGCAAAGGATTATCCTGCATCGAAGAACGGCGCGAACTTCAATTACATCAACTACATCGTTGTTAAGGACAACCCAACGCTGTTGTATGAGAAGTTCAAGGCTGGCGACATTGATCTCTATCGCTACAACATGGCCACAACCGAAAAGTGGGTTGGCGATACAGACTATGAAGCATTGAAGAATGGCTGGGTCCGTCGCTTCCGCTTCTACAATAACGGCCCGATGGGTACCTCAGGTGTGACCTTCAACATGCGCCGAGCACCGTTTGACGACATTCGTGTTCGGAAGGCCTTCATCATGCTGTACCCACGTCAGCGTGTCGTTGAGAAGCTCCTCTTCAACGAATACGAGATCTACGATACCGACTATCCGAACACACCATACGCAAACACGACGAACCCGATCGTACCGTACGATCCGCAAGCCGCCGCTAAGCTCCTTGCCGAGGCAGGTTGGACGACGCGAAACAGCCAGGGTATTCTTGTCAAGGGCGGCAAGCCGTTCGTGATTGAGATGGCGATCACAAAGGCTGAAGAGCGTTGGATGACGCCGTATCAAGAAGAGCTTCGTAAGGTTGGTATAGACCTTCGTCTGAAGCACATGGACTGGAACGCTATCATCAAGAATGTTGACGAGCGCAACTTCCAGATCTTCTCGTACGGCTACTCGGGTCTGCTTACGCCGAACCCAGAAACATCGCTCAAGGGTGAGCTAGCAGACAAGAACGACAACAACAACATCCAGGGCTTCAAGAGCGCGCGTGTTGATGAACTGCTTCCGATCTACGACTCGACATTCGACGTCGCTGCTCAGATAAAGATCATCAATGAAATCGATCGCATCGTGTATGATACACATATGAAGAGCCACTGGTGGAATCCAAAGGGCATTCGCCTCGCTGTGTGGGATAAGTTCGGCATGCCGGAATACGGCATCGGTCGTTACACGCAGTTGAGCTACGTCTTCGGCACGGCTGGATTGACATGGTGGTACGACGCAGAGAAAGCAACGAAGCTCGCTGAAGCCCGCAAGAACAAGACAGATCTTGGCGGTAACAAGGGTGTAACGGAGTTCCGTTACTGGAAAGATTTCTCGGACACCAAGTAATCATCACCACGTAACCGGACACCATGCTTCAATACATCATTCGTCGTTTGCTGCTGGCAATACCGACGTTCTTTGGTGCAACGTTTGTGGTCTTCTTCATCGTGCAGTTTGCACCGGGTGGACCATACGATCAACAATTGAATGCGCTGCGGAAGGGACAGGGGGCTGAAGGCGGAGGCTCTGCTATCGGCTCAGAAACCATGTCTATCCCACCAAGTCAGCTCGAGGCCTTGCAACGGTATTACCAGGTGCAAGAGCCGATTTTGATGCGCTATGGTATGTGGCTTGGCCTGGTGCCACGTCCGACGAATGACTACCTCGTGCAGGTTGGCACACCGCAGAATGTTGGTGGCGGGTTCCGCGTCGATGTCGTGCGTGATCAGGCATCAGGAGGGTACCTTGTGTACAAGTCTGGTGACCGTTCCGAGCCGTTGGCAGACTGGTTCGTTGATCCATCGCAAAAGCCAAACAGCGTATGGGTGTATCAACGCGAGATCTCGGGTATCTTCACGCTTGACTTCGGAACGTCGTTTCAGTACCGCAAGCCAGTGACTGAGCTTATTCGTGAGAGAATCCCTGTGTCGATGCAGTTCGGTCTGATCAGCTTTGTGATCACGTACGTCGTCTGCTTCTACCTTGGAACTCAGAAGGCACTGCGTCACGGAAGTAACTTCGACGTGGTCTCGTCGAGCATTGTGTTTATCGCATTCTCGATTCCAGGCTGGGCGCTCGGTGGCGTGTTGCTGGTGCTCCTCGGTGGCGGTTCAGACTTGGCTCTCTTCCCAACGGGTGGATTCCAATCCGATGACTACGAATCGCTAACCATGATTGAAATGATTGCCGATCGTGTGTGGTACTTCGTGCTTCCTACGATTGCCTACACGCTCGGTGGCTTTGCATCGATCACGTTGCTGATGAAGAACTCGCTTCTCGACACACTCGGTCAAGACTTTATTCGCACAGCATATGCAAAGGGGCTTCGTGAAGACCGTGTGATCTGGATGCATGCCATGCGCAATTCGGTGATTCCACTTGTTGCTTCGATCGGTGGCATCATCGGCATCTTCCTTGCTGGAAACTACCTTGTTGAATACGCATTCAACATTGACGGAATCGGCCGCTTGTCCTTTGAGGCCATTAGGTCGCGCGACTCAAACGTATTCTTCGCCTTCGCCGTGATTTCCATCATCATCACGTTGGTCGGATCGATCATCTCTGACTTGATGCTCGCACTTGTTGATCCACGTATTCGATTCTCCTAACCATGGCATCAACTCCATCTCTGACGATTAATCAGCGTCGCTGGAAGAAATTCAAGAGCATTCGTCGCGGGTATCTGTCGATGCTCATTCTTCTTGGTGCATATCTCGTCTCGTTCCTTCTTCCGCTGATGATCAACAACAAGCCGTTGTTGGTCTCGTACGAAGGAGAGTGGTTCTCACCGGCTGGACGTGAGTTCCTGGGTTCGCTGCCATTGGTTGGCGGTCTGGCTCCATCAAGCTTCGATCCAGCCTCGCAGTATGGTGAAGTGGGCGTCACGGGTGAAGCGAACTACCGCGAGCTACAGGCAAAGTGGGACGACGAAGGATCTGACAATTACATGATCATGCCGTTGTATCCATTTGCACCGAACGAGGACGTTGGTGTTGATGGGAACGAGAGCTTCGTTGAACCATTCGCCGAGGATGGACAGGGAAGGATACGTCCGTTTGGTACAGACGACAACGGACGTGATGTTCTTGCTCGAATGGCCTATGGATTTCAAGTGTCGATGTCGTTTGCGCTGCTCATTGCAATCCTGGAGTACCTGATTGGCATTCCGCTTGGAGCTATCATGGGATACTTCGGTGGTGCGCTCGATTTGATACTGCAACGTATCATGGAGATCTGGAGCGCGTTGCCATTCCTCTTCCTGATAATCATCATCGTATCCTTCGTTACACCGACGTTTTCATTGCTGGTGTTTCTGTTGGTTATCTTCTCTTGGCTTGGGATAGCCACACAGATGCGTGCGCAGTTCTACCGTGAACGTTCGCGTGATTACGTAGCTGCGGCAGTATCAATCGGTGTCCCAACACGCACGATTCTGCTCAAGCACATCCTCCCAAACACGCTCGTACCAATCATCACGTTCTTCCCGTTCGCTCTTGTTGGTGGCATCAGCGCGCTTGTCTCGCTTGATTACCTTGGGTTTGGGATGCCCCCTCCGACACCATCGTGGGGACAGATGATTAGTGTCGGACTGTCGAACATCACGAAGTACTGGCTTGTCGTTGTGCCGTTCAGCGCAATGTTCCTGACGCTGACACTTGTGGTGTTCATTGGTGAAGGTATTCGTGAAGCATTCGACCCAAAGGTCTTCTCTCGTCTGCGGTAAGGACTCTGTTCTTCTTCGTTCCACACGGTGCACACAGTGACTCAAGAAAAACTCGTCGAAGTCAAGAATCTTCAAACGTACTTCAATATTGAAGGAACGTGGGCTAAGGCTGTCGATGGTGTATCCTTCGACATCTACAAGGGCGAAGTGCTTGGTATCGTTGGTGAATCAGGTTCGGGTAAGTCCGTTACCGCGCTTTCGCTGATGAAGCTTATTCCTGATCCTCCTGGCCGCATAATGGGCGGAGAGATCCTCTTCAAGGGCAAGGACATCGTCAAGCTCAGCTACGAAGAGATGTACAACATCCGCGGTAGCGAGATCGCGATGATCTTCCAAGAGCCAATGACTTCGCTCAATCCCGTCTTCAAGATTGGGATGCAGATCGCGGAAGTGATTCAAGCGCATACCAAGTGCGATGAAGCAGAGGCGATGAAGCGCGCCGTTGATATGCTGCGGGCCGTGGGTATTCCTGACCCTGAAAAGCGCATCAACGACTATCCGCATCAGTTCTCAGGGGGCATGCGCCAGCGTGTGATGATTGCCATCGCGCTTGCATGTAATCCGTCGGTGCTCATCGCAGATGAACCAACAACTGCGCTCGATGTGACGATCCAGGCGCAGATCCTCGATCTGATGATGGAGCTCAAGCAACGTCGTGAAGAAGCCGCAATTGTGTTGATCACGCACGACTTGGCAGTTGTTGCCGAGATGTGTCAACGCGTGATCGTGATGTATGGTGGTAAGGTGCAGGAGGTAGCGTCGGTTGAAGAACTGTTCGCAACTCCACTCCATCCATACACACGTGGATTGATGGCGTCGATTCCACGTCCACGAAAAGAGACCAAGGGACTTGAGCGCCTCACAGCGATTCCTGGTAATGTGCCGAGCATCATGAACCTGCCGTCGGGCTGCAAGTTCTGCACGCGTTGCACAGAGAAAATTGATCGATGTGAACTCGAAGAACCGCCATTGCGTGAAGTAGCACCGAATCATTTCGTTCGTTGCCATTTAGTCGAGACTACGGGAGGAGCACAGTGAGTTCGGTTGTTCTCGAAGTAAAGAATCTGCACGTGCGTTTTCCCGTGCATGGTGGCATTCTGCAACGCAAGGTTGCCGACGTGCGTGCCGTTGATGGTGTGTCGTTCACGGTTAACCGTGGTGAAACACTTGGTTTGGTCGGTGAGTCTGGCTGTGGGAAGACTACCGTAGGCCGGGCACTCATCAACATCCTCTCGCACGTTGCCCCCGGTGTTGAAGTCGACGGGGAAGTAAACTATGTTGATGCGAACGGAACCAAAACAAACCTTCTCGCGCTATCACGCAGTGAGATGGTGCGGTTCCGCTCGAAGATTCAGATGATCTTTCAGGATCCGTATTCCTCGTTGAATGCGCGTCTGTCGGTGAAGCAGATTATTGCTGAGCCCCTTGAGATTCACCAGCCGGAACTCACTGCAGCACAAGTCGACGAGAAGGTCAAGTGGCTGCTTGAACGCGTTGGACTCCAGCCAGAGTATGCTGTGCGTTTCCCGCACGAGTTTTCTGGTGGACAGCGTCAACGCATCGGAATTGCACGTGCATTGGCGACAAATCCCGATGTCATCATTTGTGACGAGCCGGTGTCTGCTCTCGACGTGTCGGTGCAAGCGCAGGTGATCAATTTGATGGAGGACCTGCAGAAGGAATTCGGCATGTCGTATCTGTTCATCGCGCACGACCTTTCGGTGGTGTACCACATCTCCCAGCGTATTGCCGTGATGTACCTCGGCAACATGGTCGAGATTGGATCAGCCGATGACGTCTATTTCGATCCTGTTCACCCATACTCACGTGCGTTGCTCTCTGCTGTTCCGGAACCGGATCCAACGCGACGTGATAAGAAGCGCATTGTTCTGCAAGGCGATATCCCAACCCCACTCAATAAGCCGTCAGGTTGTGGCTTCCGCACGCGGTGTCCGATTGCACGACCAGAGTGCGCGCAGGATGCAACGGTGATGGTCACGGCACCGAATGGTTCGCAGGTTGCATGTCCGTACACGACGTAAGAATGTCTGCATGCATTTGCCGTTCGTGAGTGTATGAAGGTCTTCTACTCGGACCACTATACGATTGACCTTCCCGAGGGACACCGTTTTCCGATGCGGAAGTATCGGATGTTGCGCGAAGAGCTGGTGCGAAGAAAGATCATCGACGAGACGCAATTGTTTTCACCAGAGCTTGCCGGACTCGAGGACGTGATGCTCGCGCACACGTCGCGGTATGTACATGGCGTGCTCAATGGTACGCTCGCGCCCCTTGAACAACGGCGCATAGGATTCCCATGGAGTCAGGCGCTGGTTGCTCGATCGCTCGCAACCGTCGGTGGATGTATCGCATCATCCTATGCTGCGCTTGAAGATGGCTTAAGTGGGAATCTGGCAGGGGGCACGCACCACGCGATGCGTGATGCTGGCGAAGGGTTCTGCGTGTTCAACGACATCGCCGTCGCTACGCTACGCCTTATGCGTGAGGGACACGTAAAGCGCGTTGCCATTGTGGACCTAGATGTGCATCAAGGTAATGGCAATAGCGAGATTCTTGGCGAACGCGATGACGTCTACATTCTCTCGGTGCATGGGGCAAAGAACTATCCGTTCCGCCGTGTACCGTCGACGGTTGATGTTGATCTGCCCGATGGAACCGGCGACGACGAGTACATGCATGTGGTACGTCGCGAGCTTGAACCTGTGTTGGCCTTTCAGCCAGATGTCGTCTACTACCAATGCGGTGTCGATCCACTCCACGCCGATTCACTGGGCAGACTTTCATTGACGCACGACGGACTCCGAGAGCGAGATGCCTATGTGCTGGAAACGTTCCGCTCGCGTGACATTCCCGTCATGCTCGCACTCGGTGGTGGCTATGCCACGCCCATCGAGGAGACTATCGAGGCGCAGTGCAACTTGTACGCAGTTGCAATGGAAGCATCACAACGGTACAAGCGCTGATATATCAGTAGCGGTTGCCACGTAGGTATGCAGGAGTGAGCCACTGATTGCGCTGACCGCCAAGGACCGGGGTCACGGTCCAGCCACGCTGTCGTAGCAGAGCGATGACGCTTTCGTTACCTGTCAGATGCAATGCACCAACGGCTACAAATGTGCGACCACGATCGAGAAGCGGAAGCATACGTTCGACGAGACGATGATTGCGATCGTCGTTAAGTGCTTCCATATCATTGCCGGCGATCACTGATGTGTCGCTTGCCATCGTGGCGAGCTCATTGAGATTCTCCTCACAATAGGCGTTGACCATCCGCTGTAGGTCATCAGCGCTCTCGTCAGCGGTATCACGCGCGATACGCTTCAAGCCATCGACACCCATCGTATCAAGCAGTTGGAGCTGCTCTGACACAAACTCAAGTCCGATCACTTCTCTGTGTCGGCGCTTTGCGAGATTCCACAGAAACATATCCATCGCCTCCGGCGCAGTTGCTTCGTGCTGTCCCATTGCGAGCAATGCTGTGAGTGCGCCAGGCTTCAGGCGTGGAACGAGAGCCGAAAAACCCGGCATACGTCTGTCGACTAGTGTCATCAATCGTTGCACCGTGAGCGTATCGAAGTCGTCATATAACGATCCCGAGCTCCGCATAATGACCTTAGGATTCATCATGATCGTGAGGGCAGAATCCAGATTGAGTTCTGCAGCAAAGGTCGTGCAGGAGTGGAGCAACGTCAGTACGGTGTCCCGCTGGCGAAACACCGTGGAGTCCTGCAGGTGAATTGTCCCGAAGATGTAGCTTGTATGGGACGATTGGGGACGTGATACCTTCCACAATAAACTCTGATCTTCGGAAGTCTGTGCACCAGTGACGGCGAACAGCATCATGAGCAACACGAGCATTGGCAGTATCTTGCGACGTTGTGACATGTACTTGAGGGACGTAGAGTGACGCGTACCATGCAAAGATCGTTGATTGTGCTCCTTCTGACCCTCTGTGTGGGTCAGGTGAGTCTCCATGCGCAAGCAGATCCCCAGAAAGCTGACGATGAGGCTGGCAAAGCGCTCGATTTCATGGATCGCAATCTTCCAGAAAGTGCCATTCAGGCATGGGATAAAGCTCTCGCGCTGATGCCGAACTACCGGCCATACATGTACGAGAAGGCTGTCTGCCTTACGATGACAAAGCGGTTTGATGATGCGATCGCGCTGCTGACACCGATCTATTCCGACACAAGCCTGAAGGACCGAGGATATCAGCTCCTCGGAGCCTGCTATGACGAACGTCAGGACACAGCATCATCGCGACGGATTTACCGTGAGGGTCTTCAGGCCTACCCTACATCAGGCCGACTGCATTTCGAAATGGGCCAGCAGTACTACGTAGCATTCGATCGCACGACGGCTCATCAGTGGTGGGCCAAGGGTACGCAGGCCGACCCAACCTATGCGAAGAACTATTACTGGCTTGCTAAGTCGTTTTCCCAGACAAAGGATCTTCTCTGGGGACTGCAGTATGCCGAGCTGTTCCTCAATCTTGAACGTAACACCCAGCGAACTGCCGAGATGTCGCAATTGTGTTTCGAACTGTGGAACAAAGCCCTCAAGGTTGGTGATCCGAACGACCCCATCAATTTCTGCTCCGATGAGGTGCTAGAGCAACCCGATCCTCGGGGTCCGAATGTGATGTCATTCCCTGTGTCCTTCGAGTACACAATGGCACTTGCTGCCAGCGTCGTCACGCCGAAGGATACCGTCACACGACGTCTGACGATTGAGCAGATGATTGACCTCCGATATGCCTTCACGCGGGCATGGGCAAAGGGCGGACTTGACACTACCCATCGCAATGACCTGTTAACCTGGAATATCGAACTTCAGCGGCAGGGGAAGCTCAAGGATTACCTCTGGTGGCTTTATGCATATGGGGATAAGGTAGAAATGAACCGCTTCTTCCGGAAAAACGAACAACGGTACGACACCTTCCTGGTATGGTTCGGCGAGAACGGAATGTCGTTCCGAAAGCCCCTTTGCGTTGGGTATCGTTGCCCATAACCCCATAATCGCCGTATATTTGTCGCTCTTTCTTACCACTCAGCACACGTATGGAAATCCTCCTCATTTCGATCGCTCTGATCGCAGCAATTCTTCTCATCCTTGTTGTGATGGTCCAGCCAGGCAAGGCAGACATGATCTCCGGCATGGGTGGCCTTGGCGGACAGATGACGAACCTCCTAGGTGTGCGTCAATCGCGCAACGTGTTGCAAAACGCAACGATGGTTCTGCTCGGCAGTCTCGTCCTGATTGCAGTTGTCGTGAACAAGTTCTTTCTTGCCTCTGATAATGGTGGCGGACCTGTTCCTGTAACGCAGGGCGCGGAGATCCCACAAATGTCGCTCCCACCACAGCAGCCCGTTGCGCAGCCAGCACAGCAAGCGCAACCTGCACAGCAAGCGCAACCAGCGCAGCCAGCGGAACAGCCGAAGTAATCACGACTGAACTCAGTAATCGAAGGCGTTCCATTGGAGCGCCTTTGTTGTTTCCGAACCATCTTACCAAGCCCGTTATGAGCAACATCATTGGTTCACCGATCGAGCATGACATTGTGTTCGAGGCGAATGCTGATGCCAACAAGAACATCTCCCGCGTGATTCAAGCGAAGGGGCATGTGGTGATGCAGGGTGGCGGAGCAAAGGCCATTGAACGTCACAAGGCAAAAGGCAAGCTGACAGCGCGCGAGCGTATCCAGCTGCTGATCGATGCAGAGTCGTCGTTCCTTGAGGTTGGATTGTTCACAGCGCACGACATGTATCAAGCCGAGGGCGGCTGTCCGTCTGCGGGTGTGGTAGCTGGTATCGGCATCATCCACGGACGCGAGTGTATGATCGTCGCCAATGATGCCACTGTAAAGGCTGGGGCGTGGTTCCCAATGACGGCAAAGAAAAACATGCGAGCGCAAGAGATTGCGATTGACAATCACCTGCCGATCATCTACCTCGTTGACTCTGCGGGTGTGTACCTGCCGATGCAAGACGAGATCTTTCCCGACAAGGAGCACTTCGGACGTCAGTTTCGCAATAATGCGATTATGAGCGCGATGGGCATTCCGCAAATCGCCGCAATCATGGGTCCGTGCGTTGCCGGTGGTGCATACCTGCCCATCATGAGTGATGAAGCGCTCATCGTCAACGGAACAGGTAGCGTGTTCCTTGCAGGACCTGCTCTTGTGGAAGCAGCAATCGGTGAGAAGACAGATATTGAACCACTGGGCGGTGCAACGATGCACAGTACGGTAAGCGGTGTCGTTGATTACAAGGTAGACTCTGATGAAGAGGCTCTATCAACGATTCGCTCACTCGTCGACAAGTTCGCTCCGTCGAAGGGGAAGTCAGCGCTCTTCTCGCGCATTGAACCTGTGGCTCCACTGCATGATCCCGAAGAAATCCTTGGCATCATGCCCGCCGATCGTGCAAAGCCATACAACACACGTCAGATCATTGCACGCTTGGTTGATGGTTCACAGTTCGATGAATACAAAGCAGGGTACGGACAGACGATTCTGTGCGGATACGCACGCATCGATGGATGGGCCGTTGGTATCGTTGCCAACAACCGTGAGATCACACGTTCGGGCAAAGGCGAGATGCAAGTCGGTGGAGTGATCTACTCTGACTCGGCTGATAAAGCTGCGCGGTTCATTCTCAACTGCAATCAACGTGGCATTCCATTGGTGTTCCTGCAGGATGTCACTGGCTTTATGGTGGGCACTCGTGCTGAGCAAGGTGGCATCATCAAGGATGGCGCGAAGCTTGTCAATGCGGTGGCTAATAGCGTTGTGCCGAAGTTCACCATCATCATGGGTAACTCCTACGGTGCAGGCAATTATGCCATGTGTGGTAAGGCCTATGATCCACGTCTGATTTACGCATGGCCTACGGCACAGATCGCCGTCATGGGTGGCTCGCAAGCAGCGAAGACGCTATTGAGTATTCGCGTCGCATCACTTGAGAAGACGGGGGAAAAGCTCACACAAGAGCAACAGCAAACGATGTTGCGTGAGATCCAAGCCAAGTACGATGCAACAACGACACCGATCTACGCAGCATCACGCCTTTGGGTTGATGGAATCATCGACCCAACAGAAACACGTGACGTGATTTCACGTGGCATAGCTGTAGCCTCGCATCAAGGGGCTCTCCCAGAACCTAAGAACGGCGTCTTCCAGGTGTGATGTGGACGAGCTGAAGCGACTACTAGGTGCTGACCGAGTTCGTACGTCGTACGCCGACCGACTTGCGTTTGCGCACGACGCCTCGTTGTATCGCATCGTACCCGAGGTTGTTGTGCGTCCTGCGACGCCACAACACATAACGGCACTTCTTCGCTGGTGTATCACCAACAAGTCTGCAGTAACGTTCCGCGCTGCAGGTACGAGTTTGTCAGGACAAGCTCTGTCGCACCACGTGCTTGCCGATATCTCTCGAGATTGGACGAAGTGCGAGGTGCTCGAGAATGGCGCTCGCGTTCGCATGCAGCCAGGGATAACGGGTGCTCGCGTTAATGCGATGCTGCGTCCCTTTGGCGCGAAGCTCGGACCCGACCCCGCGTCGATAATTGCTGCAATGATTGGTGGTATTGTCGCCAACAACGCGTCGGGGATGTGCTGTGGTACGCAGCAGAATTCCTACAACACACTCGATACGATGGAATACCAGCTCGCATCGGGTATCCGCATCAACACTGCACACGAACGTGCGGATTCGATGCTTGCGTCCGCGGCACCAAAGCTCCACCGAGAGCTCAAGGCTCTGCGCGATGAAGTACGTGGCAATGCAGACCTTGTCGCAACAATCCGCCGCAAGTATGCCATCAAGAACACGATGGGCTATTCGCTCAATGCATTCCTCGATGAGGATCAGCCAGCACGAATCATCGCACGACTCTTGATTGGCAGTGAAGGAACGCTTGGCTTTATTGAATCCGTGACGCTACGGACGGTCCCAGCAGCGACCAAGACATGGACGACGATTGTTCTCTATGCAACGCTTGATGAAGCTGCGGAGGCTGTGACGTTCTGGCGCAATCATGGTGCAGCCGCCATTGAGATCTTGGACGACGCTTCGCTGCGCTCAGTGGCACATCTACCAACAACACCCGTATCGCTACGAATCGTGCAGGACGGTGCAGCTGCGTTGCTTGTTGAATTCCAGGATGTCCAACCGCCGCATGCTGACGGTGTAACATGGGCAACGACAACATCCGAGCAAGCAGTGCTCTGGAGAGTGCGCAAGGGTCTAATGCCAACGGTGGGGTCGATGCGACCTGTAGGTACAACGATGATCAACGAAGACATTGCTGTGCCCCCTGAACACCTCGCGTCACTCATACGTGATGTGCAATCCGCCTTCCGTGAGTTCTCCTACCATGATGGCGTCATCTTTGGTCATGCCAAGGATGGTAATATCCATTTCGTACTGCATCAAGCATTTGAGACAGATGCTGATACAGAGCGATACGATCGCTTCATGCGACGCATTGCGGAGATCGTTGTTGACCGCTATCAGGGCTCGCTCAAGGCTGAGCATGGTACAGGACGCAACATGGCCCCATTCGTCGAACAGGAGTGGGGAAGCGTTGCATTCGACGTTATGCGACGTGTCAAGCGCATACTCGATCCGGACGGAATTCTCAATCCCGGCGTAATCCTCAATGACGACCCGATGGTGCACGTACGGGACATTAAACCAGTTCCAGCACTTGTCGACCCACGTGACGAGACGATCCGACCAAAGGAAGATCTGTGCATCGAATGCGGATTCTGTGAACACGTCTGTCCAACACGCGCGCACACGCTCACGCCACGACAGAGAATTGTGCTACAGCGTGAGATGCTCATGCATCACGACAATCCCGAAATCCTGAAAGACCTCACACGCTCGTTCGCTTATGATGGCGATGGAAGTTGCGCTACCGATGGCATGTGTGCTACAGTGTGTCCTGTTGGCATCAACACGGGTGACATGATCAAGCATCTGCGAGCGAAGGCGACACCAACGCTTGTGCACCGGCTTGCCAGCACGATTGCACGACGCATGTCGCTTGTGCATCTTGGCATGCGTGCCGTTACGAGTGTATGGAAACGCTATGGGTCGCACCATGCAGTCAAACGCTCACGTCAGAACGATCCGCACATGCTCTATGTGCAAACATGTCCGAGCAGGTGGTTTGGTGGAGAGCGCGATCGCGATAGTCTCGACGAGGTGATTCTCATGCTTGCTGAGCGTGCAGGCATACGCGTGCAAGCGATATCGGGCACCAGTTGCTGTGGACAGCCCTTTGCGTCGAAAGGACTCGAGGATGCTTCCAATGCGGCGCAAGAAGAGTTGCTCCGTCGTATTGAGTCCATTGTTTGCAAGCGTGACATGCCCGTGTTGATCGATGCGTCGACATGCGCAGCAGCGATGATCGACGCGTGTCGAGCACGGGGTATACGTGTACTCGACCAAACAGCATTCGCCGAGCTCGTCTTGCAACGCACTCCGATTCGACATCGGCGTACATCAGTTGCGATCCATCCTGGCTGTGGTAGTGCAAAGCTTGGACGCACCGAGGCCTTCATCCGAATCGCAGAACTATGCGCCGTGGCGACCTACCTGCCTGTTGACCATAGCTGTTGTGGAATGGGTGGTGATAGGGGAATCCTCCATCCCGAGTTGATTCATGCTGCGAACGCTTCTGCAAAGCAGCAGTTGCCGTCGACCATTTCACTCGGCGTTTCTGCCAACGCGCTTTGTGAAGGTGCACTTGCGAAGACGATGGGCATACAGTACGTCTCGCTGCTGCATCTTGTGGAAGAAGTCACGCGTTTCTAACGAAACGTTTGTCCCTTCCACACAACATCACGGCGTAATGTGAGCAGTGGTAAGATGAGCTCGAGTCCGAGCAGAACCAGCAGTGATGGACCGATTGCGGGAACAATTGAACGCTTTCCAACACGTATCGCAGACAGTGCGATAAGAAGTCCGTCACCGAGGATGCGCAAGCCTGCGAGAATGATAACCCAACTCCACGCTGATGTGGAGATCGCAAGGACGAGACCCAACCATACACTTGCGCTGCTGACAACGAAGGCGACGGCCTTCCAACCAAGAGCTATGCCGCCACGTACCCAGCGATGCTTCTGCTTGACGTACTCGGCAAAGGTCGTGCAAGCGAGCGTTTCAACCGTTGCGTGACGTTCACAGAGGTACCGGATACCAAAGCCATGTGAGGCCATTGCTTGAAGCAACGCAAGGTCTTCAGTAAGGCTGAATGGAATTGCACCGTATCCGCCAATCGCTTTCATGGCGCTGCGCCGCAGGGCCATGTTGTTACCAAAGCAGCCCAGTGGCGTGCCGTTCTGTAGTCCTGCACGCGCCATCGTGTGCGTGTAGAGCCACTCAACATCTTGGATCGTTGCAAAGGGTCCGTCGGGGCGGATTGTGGTAAAGCCACATACCATGCCCACAGTAGGATCGACAAATGGCTCGCTCATTGCCGTCACCCACTGCGCATCAACTGTGCAATCTGCGTCGGTGAGGAGTATGATGTCGCCTACTGCATGATCGATGCCATACTGCAGCGCTCCCGGCTTGCCTTGAAGATTACGGTCTGTAGAGGCTGCGGTGCGGTGAAGTGGACGAATACGTCGATCGTGCTGTGCCAACTCATCGATGCGTTCGCCAGTGCGATCGGTGCTACGGTCGTTCACAATGACGATCTCAACGGCATCGATATGCTGGATTGCAGCTTGAAGCGACTCAATACACCGCACGATATTGTCTTCTTCGTTGCGTGCCGGAACGATAATGCTGATCGACGGTGTGTGCACTGCGATTGGGGGCGACACAGGCGATCGAGACTGACCGATCAAAAAGAACGCGAGGCGCAGGGCATAAATGCCACTTGCCCCTGCCAAGATTCCGTTGATCGCTACGTCACTCATACGTCGCGCAAGTTACCCCGCAGTAGATTTGTACACCATTACGAAACATTCATCAATGCTGGGAACATGACTACACCCCGCCGTGTCGACTTAATCAACGATCCCATCGGACCGTCACTGCGACGGTTTGCAGTGCCGTTGGGCTTTAGTTTCATCGTCAACATGGTGTATTCGTTGATTGATCGTTTCTACGTGTCTCGTCTTGGTGATGCTGCAATTGCTGCCATTGGCTCTAGTGATCAACTCGTCTTCCTGTTGTTTACCCTTGTCAGCGGCTTCGCTGTTGGCAGTGGCATTATCGTTGCCCGACGGTTTGGAGAGGGCGACCGCACAGGCGCCTCTCGAACCGGCACGCAAGCACTCGTCGGCATGGCCATCATGGCCGCGAGTGTGACTGCGATCATGTATGCGCTGTTGCCGATTATTCCATCAGTCATGCAGATGGAAACGTTGGTGGAAACGCTCAGCGTTGAGTATCTCAGTATGCTATTAATCGGCTTCACCTTCAATCTGATGAACTTCCAGATGTTCAGCATTGTCCGCTCGACAGGTAACGCTGTGTTTCCTATGTCGGTGCTTGTGATTACGGTGATTCTGAATGCGATCATCGCACCGTTCCTCATCTTCGGAATTGGACCATTCCCGGAAATGGGAATGAAGGGGGCTGGACTGGCCACCGCACTGTCGCAAATGAGCGGAACGGCCATTGCACTTACAGCACTTGTTCGTGGATCAACAAACATCCATCTTGATTTTTCTCAATTCCGTCTTGACGGGGCATTACTGCGTCGCGTCGCAAAGCAAGGATTCCCCGCATCGTTACAGATGCTCTCCGTTGCGCTCAATCGTGCGGCGATCTTCGCCATCGTTGCTGGCTTCGGTACACATGTGACAGCTGCATACACACTCGGACTCAACATCGACATGATGGTCTATATGAGCGTGTTTGCCATGGGGATTGCCGTAGAGACAGCAACCGGACAAAACATCGGCGCACAACGTCCCGAGCGCGTTGCGATGATTCATCGCAGCGCCATAGTGCAGATCGGCGCGTTGATGCTCGTGCTCGCTCTAGCGGTGTGGCTATTCGGGACCTCGTTTGTGAAACTGTATACGCAGAACCCGGAGACTATCACTGAAGCCACGAGTTACCTCAATGTTACCGTGATTGGTTACGTGTTCTTCTCAACGGGCTTGCTGACAGTGCGCGTGCTCTCGGGAGCGGGTGCTTCGCTTCTTGCGATGACGATCACGGCTGGGAGTTTGCTCGGTATTCAGCTTCCACTAGCCCTTCTATTGGGACACACCACATCTATGGGGCCCATGGGAGTCTGGATCGCGATCGCAGTAGGGTATGCCGTGTTCACGGCGGTCGCACTCTCGGTGTTTCGCAGCAACCGCTGGAAGGCCGTTCGTGTATGATCTTCAAGATCCTGTTAAACCATAGCACGCCGCCGCGTGTCTAAACACGTTGTAATCACCACCATGACGCTGTGAGCACACTCAACCTGCATATGGAAACAGATCTCCAGATCCTTGAAGCCTACCGGTCTGGAGATCGAGAACGCGCAAGCTCCGCGTTTGTGCGGAAGCATCAGCGGTTTGTATACGGGATCACACGACGCTTCATGCGGGATCATGATGATGCGCAAGATGCTGCCCAAGAGGTCATGATTCGGGCGCTCGCATCATTAGAGAACTTTCAGCAGCAAAGCTCTGTGCAGACGTGGCTCTATCGTATCACCGTCAATGTATGTACGTCAGCACTTCGTCGTGCGAAGCTTCGGTCGTTATTGCGCCTCGACTTCGATGTGGAACGTCAGCAAGCGCGCGATGTTCAGTCGCATACAGACCACAGCATTCATCGATCTGATCTCGAGTCATTTCTCGAAGTCGTACTCTCAGCTCTGCCTGAGCGTCAGCGTGAGGCATTCTGCATGCGGTACTTCGACGAGTTGTCCTATGCCGAGATGCACGAGATTACCGGCACATCTGAGGGCGCACTCAAGGCCAATTACCATTGGGCAGTCAAGAAGATCGCGGAAGCGATGAAGTCGAGTGAGTATCGTCCATCCTTTTTGGAACCAACATCCGATCAACCATGAATACGCATCAATCATCACCGCACAATGACGTTGAAAACGAGCTGCGCGAGCTTCTTGGCGATGATGCAGATCAACTCGTTGCTAGTCGGCAACACCTGCGACATCAGCTAGATGCTGACGCTTATGCGCAACGATATGTTCGTGTGCATCGTCGTGCATGGTATGAGCAACCATTTGTGTGGTTTACCGGAGCAGGTGGGGCAGTTGCAGCAGTGTTGCTGTTCATCACTATGACGGGTGGCACTGTCACGCAGCAACCGACAGATGCGCATGCTGTTCAACAAGTGCAGTTAGAACACGCAGATGTTGACGTGTTGATTACCGAGACGCTTGCCAGTGTTGATGATGTATGGGAGCAAGGCGAGGTTGATATCGATCGCCTCATCCGCGAGCGTTCCACCAAGTAAACGTTAAATCATAAGTCCGACGACACACGCTGTTAGTAGGTTAGCCAGTGCACCGATGCACATGGCCTTGAATCCGAAGCGAGCGACTTCTGCACGGCGATCAGGAGCCATCATTCCGTATCCACCGATCTGAATGCCAATCGACATGACGTTGGCGAAGCCACAGAGTGCGATAGTTGCAAGTCGCACGGTGCGCTCACTTAGGGTTCCGTCAGCAACCATTGTTGCTAGCCGGTCATAGGCGATGAACTCCGTCATTGCAATCTTCGTACCGAGCAATGACGCGAAGGCCGAGGCCTCATGCCCGGGAATCCCGGTCAGCCAGGCAAACGGTAAGAAACACCATCCGAGAATACTCTCGATCGACGATGGAAACCACGACACGCCGGCCGTGGCTAACGACGTTGCACCAAGTCCGAGCAGTGCGTCAAGGAATGCCACGAGCGCTTTGAAGGCGATCAAGACAACGACGACGTTCAGTGCAAGCTTTGCGCCATCAAGAGCGCCATGTGCGATTGCGTCGAGCACATTGCCTGAGGAAACAACGGGATCAAGTTGACGCACCTCAAGATCCCGCTCTCCGGATAGACGTGGCTGTGCAATCTTCGCAAGAACCAGTGCTGCCGGTGCAGCGAGAATCGATGCAATCATGAGGTCGGTCGCATCAATGCCACGAGCTACATACACGCCCATTGTCGAACCCGCGATCGTAGCGAATCCGCCGACCATCATTGCAAAGAGCTCCGACGATGAGATATGCGGAATGTAGTGTCGAACAAGCAATGGCGACTCTGTCTGCCCGAGAAAGATTTCTCCAACGGCATTGATCGATTCGATAGGAGATGTGCCCATCGTACGTTCGAGCAGTCGCGCAGACCACCGCACAAATCGCTGCATGATGCCGTAGTGATACAGAACGCTCATGCACGCAGAAAAGAATACGATCACCGAGAGAATCGTCAGCGCAAACTGAAAGCCGACGACTCCTTGCCCCTTGGGAAGAGGAAGATCGCCAAAGAGAAATGCTGCTCCTTCACGCGCAAATCCCAAGAACCACGTTATTCCATCACCCAAGTGCTGAAACGCAGCAACACCAGGAGGAAACAGCACCATCCCTACCGCAAGTACCACCTGTAGGACCATGCCAAACACAACCGTGCGCCAGGGAATGTCTTTGCGTGAGGACGACCACGCAATGGCGAGGGCGAGGATCACAACGATACCGAGTGCAGAAGCAAGTTGTTGCATGGGACGGCTACGTTAGCGTTCTGTGTCGATCAACACGTTGCTTTCGCCGAAGGTTGAACACAGAAACGATGTGTTCTCCTTCGACGTTTTGATCTTCATCGTTGTAAGGTACTGACGCTTGCCTTCGGGATGCATGACGATGAACGAGATGCTGTCTTCAGCGTCGCGCGTGTTGCATCGTTCCTTCAGCTCTCGCAAGTGATCATCAGTCACACGATCGGGGCGGATGCAGACCACATAACCCTTTGCGAACTTCTTCTCTGCTTGCTCAAGAGAGAGGACTTCGTCAACGATGATCTTTGCTGCATCGCCGTTGATCTCACACTTGCCGAGCACAACAATAACGGTGTCGGGACGTAGCAACTCGGCAAACTTCTTGTACGCCTCACTCCACAAAATGGCTTCAGCGCTGCCGTTGTATTGCTCGATCTTCAACACAGCAAACGTGTTTTCTCGTCGATCGAGTTTGGTTCGCACATCGCTGAGCAGACCACACATGCGAACCGTTTTACCGTTAAGATCTGGATCGATTCGCGCCAGCGAAAGCGTGCTGAACGACTGCACAGCTAAGGCATATTCTTGCAGAGGATGCCCGGAAATGTAGAAGTTCAAGTACTCGCGTTCTTTCTTCAGTCGATCGCGCTCCGGCCACGGATCGATGACGGGTAGCGATGGCTCCTTCGGCTTCTCAATTTCTTGCGCACCGAACAAGCTTGCACTGTTCGAAAGCGCATCATCCTGTACCTGGGATGCGTAGTGCAATGCGGTATCGATCACCGAAAACAGTTGCGCACGATGGCCAGTATTGAGCGAGTCGAATGCGCCGGTACATACAAGAGCTTCAAGCACACGACGATTCACAACCTTCTTTTCAACGCGAGCTGAAAAATCGAAGATCGACGTAAATGGCTGCTGCTTTCGCGCTTCAACGATGGCGTCAACAGCACTTATGCCAACCGTCTTGATGCCTGCCATCCCGAAGTAGATCACATTATTGTCTGCAACGAATGTTGCTGTTGATCGATTGACGTCAGGGGGTAACACGGTAATCGAGAAACGACGTGCCTCATCGATAAGGCGCACAATCTTGTCTTGATCGTTGAGTTCAGCCGTCATGTTTGCAGCCAGAAACTCAGCCGGGTAGTGGACCTTCAGCCATGCTGTCTGGAACGCGAGATATGAGTACGCTGCAGAGTGCGACTTATTAAAACCGTAAGCAGCAAACTTTTGGATCAAGTCAAAGATCTCAGACGCCGTGGCTTCGTTGATGTCTGCATGCCCCTTGGCACCATCGACGAACTTCGACCGCTGCTCGGCCATCGACTTTTCGTCCTTCTTACCCATGGCACGACGCATCACGTCAGACTGTGCAAGCGTGAAGCCTGCAAGAGTCTGCACGAGCTGCATGACCTGCTCTTGGTAGACGATGATGCCGTAGGTCTTCTCGAGGATTGGACCCATCAGTGGATGGAGATACTCGATTGGCTTACGTCCGTGCTTACGATCGATGAAGTCTGGGATGTTACCCATTGGACCTGGCCGGTACAACGCGTTCATCGCGATCAAGTCGTCCAATACAGTTGGCTTCAGCTCGCGAAGTGCCTTCTGCATCGGCTCGGATTCGAACTGAAAGATGGCAAGCGTCTGTCCGCGAGCAAACAGCTCATATGTCGCTGAATCATTGAAATCAATCGTGTCGATATCAATGTCGATTCCATGATTACGCTTGATTTGTGCAAGCGTCTCATCGATGATGCTCAGCGTACGCAATCCGAGGAAGTCCATCTTTAGCAGACCGGCTTCCTCGAGGTCCTTCATGTTGTACTGTGTGGCCGGCTCGGTGTTCGGGGTTTTGTACACCGGAACGTAGTCACTGATCGGACCCGGTGCGATGACCACTCCAGCGGCGTGCAGGGACGAATTCCGTGCAAACCCCTCAAGCGTCTTCGCATACTCAAGCATATCCTTGATACGCTGGTCATCAGTGGTCTTAAGCCACTTGAGCTCGGGCAGTTCAACTGCTTCGGAGAGTGAATGAACCTTGCCCAAAATCACAGGAATCTTGTCGGTAATGCTGTTGATCGTTGCAAGGTCGATACCCATCACACGACCTACGTCCTTGAGTACGGCACGGGACGAGAGCGTTCCGAAGGTGATGATCTGTGCTACTGAGTCGGCACCATACTTCTCCTTGACATACTCGATCACGCGCTCGCGCTTATCATCCGAGAAGTCAACGTCGATATCGGGCATCGACACGCGATCGGGATTGAGGAATCGTTCGAAAAGCAGATCGTACTTCAGCGGATCGATATTGGTAATGCCAAGCGCGTAGGCTACGAGAGATCCCGCAGCGGAGCCACGACCGGGTCCGACACGCACACCCATATCGCGTGCTGCACGGATGAAGTCCCACACGATGAGGAAGTAACCAGCGTATCCCATGCGCCGGATAACATTGAGCTCGAAGCTGACGCGATCGAGGATGGTGCTTGTGAGCTGCGGGAAGCGCTCTTCAAGCCCCTTCATTGTGATCTCTTCGAGATAGTCCTCGAGAGTGGTTGCGTCGCTATCGGCTGGAATAGGGAACTTCGGGAGCTGCAAATCAGTCGGAATCGTGAGATCAACCTTGTCGGCGATTTCCTCTGTTGATTCGATGCCTTCGGCAAAATCCTTGAAGAGCTTCTTCATGTCGGCCTGCGTCTTGAGGTACATCTCTGGCACCTTGTAGCGCAGGTCGGTCTTCACATTGAATTGTCCATCGCGTGCAAACGATGCGTCCTTGTTGATGTGCAACAACACGTTGTGCGCAACAGCATCTTCTTTCCTGACGTAGTGTGCATCGTTGGTGACAACGAGCTTGATGCCGAGTTCCTTGGCCAACTTCGGTGCAAACTCGAGCACATGCTTGTCTTCTGGCAAACCATGGTCTTGGAGTTCGATGTAGAAATCGTCTCCAAAGATCTCCTTGAGCGTGATAGCATTAGCACGAGCAGTCGCAACGTCACCAGCAAGCATTGGCGCGTTAATGGGGCCTGCAAGACACGCTGATGTAGCGATCAGACCTTCATGGTGCTGGCGCAGCAGTTCCATATCGATCCGCGGCTTGTAGTAGTAGCCGTGTGTGTGACCGATGGATGTGAGCTTGATGAGGTTCTTATAGCCTTGCTCGTTCTTTGCGAGAAGGACGAGGTGATAGTAGTTGCGCTTCTTCGCTGCGTCTTGGATCTTCTCGCGGTCGGTGTGCTTGCGTACGGCGATGTACACTTCACAGCCGATGATTGGCTTGACGCCCGACTTCTTTGCCTTCTTGTAGAACTCAAAGCACCCGAACATCACACCATGATCGGTGATTGCAAGGGCCTTCTGACCGTCCTTGACAGCCGCATCGATCAGTGTCTGCGGGCTAGCCGCCGCGTCGAGCAGGGAGAAGTGGGTATGGTTGTGGAGGTGGACGAAACTCATGCCGCAATCTACTTACCGAGACGCTTTACCTGCTCCGTCAGCATCGACTCAAGTTGTCCACGTGCGGCAGCACCAAAGAGGGAAAGCTCAATATGGATATGTACACGGTGGTGTTCGACCGTGACAGTGCCGTGTCCAAGTTTTCCACGAGCATGTAAGACGTTACCCTCCCAACGGGTTTCATCGAGCATGAGTCGCACTTCCGGACGAGCTAGGATCTTGGTGTCGATGATCTCGCGCATTTCCACCACAGTCTTTGACGTCTCAATAGTCTGATCGATCGCTGCCATCTGTATCACCTTTGCGAAATAAACATCTGCGTTGAAACAACAGTCCCCATGCGGAGTAACTGAAGGGAGTAGACACCTGTTGCGCAGTGAGAGACGTCGATGCTCATTCGGGTATTGGATCCATCGATCATTTGTGTGACGCGGACACGGCCCGCGGCATCGCTGATCCGCACCTGATCGACAACGTCAGCAATACCTGACCAGTCGATCATCATGATGCCGTTTACCACGGGATGCGGAGCAACGGTAGCTGGAATTGATGTGGTTGCAACATCATTCACGGATACGATCTCAAAGATCATCGGACGGTTGACAGACACGTTTTCTGAGTGCGTGCTATCGCGCATATCACAAGGCAGTAGCTCGTTGCGAAAGTACTGTGTTAACACATGATATTCGCCCGTGTTGCACTCGCCGGTCTCGTTGTACACAACAAGGTCACCGAAGACACGAACTGAGCCACCAAGCATATAGTTGAACACCTGCGAACAACCACCGAGGATGGCCTTGCCAGTGATACGATTGTTCTGTGCGAAGCATTGATCGCGTACAACAGCACTGTCAGTGACGGTACCGCCAAGAACGAAGGCATTGTCTGTTACACGAGCATTACCAGAGATCGTAGCATCCTGGACATAGGCGTATCCATCGATGCGTGCATTACCCATGATCATGCTTGCGCCCGCTACGATTGCTCGTGGTCCGACGTACACGCTCGCATCAACCTTCGAGCGGTCATCCACCCAGCCCCCTCCATTTGCATGTCGCTTCCCTGGGCTTCTGCGGAGCTGCGGACGAACGAGATCTGGATTCTGGTATCCTTCTGGAACGGCATTCTTCAACCGAACCTCATACGGATAATGATACCGTTTGGGGTTTCCATTCCATGTGTTGTTGAGCGCTGGATTGGCATGCATGCTATCAACTGGTGCACCGAGTACAACGAGGTATACGCGAGTCTCGTCAGGCTTGAGATTGATCGAGATCGATGTGCGGACAGATGATTGGACGTGTTCGCGTCGAGCTTCCGTTCCGTCGGCACGTTCGGTAACGAAGCCATAGCGCCAGCCGGCATGATCATTGACTTCTGCGTGACCGATGAACGTGACCTCGACGGGTTTCGAACTATCGTCGACATAGAGAGGCACTACATTGTATCCGTAGTCTTGCGGCGCGTTGTAGGGGTCGGAGTAGTAGCGGCGTTGATTCGTGTCGATGGCGCGGAGCACATCATACGTGCGTTGAGCAAAGATCCGTCCCCAGTCGGCATTGAGCCTATCTCTGCGTGAGTTGCGAAGGTATGAGCCCCATGAGTTAGTCGGGTAGTTCCAGCAGACGGCATTGCGTGCGTAATCGAACATGTAGTCGTTGAACGACGTTTGCGTCATATCGTTGATGCGACGCAACGTTTGGAGGGGATATTCAAGGGGCTTCCATTCAGTCCAAAGTCTGCTAACCATCGGTAAGCCAAGTGTGCTGTGAATGTGAAACAGGAAGTGATACCCCTCGTAGTTGAATTTCCAATCAGGCTCAAGCATCAGATAGTGGTGCGCATCGATGTCTGACGAGACGGCCATCGGATAGAGTACGTTGCGCACATAGTTCGCATGCGTCTCGTAGAATAGACCATCGTTATCGTAGATCGCTTTGTCACCGCGTTGCGAGTTCTGGTCGTCAATGTGGTACATCGCCTGCAGTGAATGGGTGAACTCGTGCGCAATCACACCGCCATCACGCGTAGCATTGGGATGGACCCAAAAGGCTCCGATCGTATCATCTACGGCCCAACCGTTGGCCCAGCCTTCGGGTCCGCCCGGACCGTACGTGTTGTACATCACGATAACGTATTTGTACTTCGACGCCTGTGTTCCGGGTTCATCATGAATCATTCCCAGTTCGTCGCAACGACGGAAGATGTACTCCATCGTATCGAGTATCTGCCTTGGGTCGAAACGAAGGTTCGGGTCGGTAAAGGTCTCTGGGCTTGGCCCCACGCCATCACCCCAGATTAGAAGGAAGTTTGCGCTTTGAGCAGTCTTGTCCCACGAGAACTGACGTCCCTCAATTGTATTTGTGTCGCGAATGTATGCTGGCACGTATGCCTGCTTCTGTGCATCAGCGTCAGTAGGGTTGCACAGCCAAACGGTAAGACCAATTAGGACCAGGCGAAGGGATGTTTTCATGGCACGAAGATATCGATGCCATTGTAAGTTTGGCAATGGCAAATGCAACCCTCAAAACCGCGCCCACCACGGGTATACTTGGAACACTGCTCGATTCAATTTCAGACCCTCAACGTAGGCATGACACGGAGCAGGTGTGTGCACTGATGCAGCAGATTACCGCATGCGCTCCGGTGATGTGGGGTACGAGTATAGTTGGCTTTGGCTCGCAGACGCTACAGTACGAATCAGGACGCAGTGTCGACTGGTTCGTTGTTGGGTGCTCGCCACGAAAGGCCGCACTGACGATCTACCTGCACAGTACTGCCGATGTCGGTGACCTCCTGTCAAAGCTGGGAAAGCACACTACAGGGAAGTCATGCATCTATATCAAGCAGTTAGATGCAGTAGACGCCGTAGTTCTGCGAGAGATAGTAACGAGGGCATGGACCGCCGTAGCGATATAACTGATACAAAATCATTCGTAGGATTCTCCAAAAAATCGGTGTATATCGTTGTAGGGGATAACAAATACCGTTCAACCTTGTACTACGGGGAGTGACTGATGGGATCCGAGAATGTGCTGTCGAAGAACATCCGTGATATCGTGATTGTACGTGACCAAAAGGTCAATTCGCGATACAAGAATGGCCAGAAGACGCCAATCACCAACTTCATCGAAGACTACATGAACGGACGCGTCGACGTCACGGTTGATGTGCGCCAGTTGATGAAGCATCGCACGGACTACTTTACCTACGAAATCGTAGGACACCACGTTGGATTCGTCATCAACAAGTTCATTCCGCAACTTGCTATCCACTCAAAGAAGCAGGACGAACGTATCGTGCGCGATCACTACGATCGACGTAACGATTTCTTCAAGGGTTTCCTCGGCGAACGCATGATCTACACATCGGCGTTTTTCAAGCATGGCAATGAAGGTCTTACCGAAGCGCAAGACAACAAGATGAATCTTGTAAGTCAGAAGATTCAGCTCAAGCAAGGTGAACGTCTGCTCGATATTGGATGCGGATGGGGAACACTTGTCGCCCACACTGCGAAGTACTTCGGAACAGATTCAACCGGTATCTCGATTGCGCAAGCCGGCGTTGATTACGGCAACGAACAGATCAAGGCATGGGGCGTTGAGGATCGTGCACGTTGTATTCGCATGGACTACCGTGCGATTCCACAGGACAAGTACGACAAGATCACATGCTTGGAGATGGCTGAACACGTTGGTGTGAAGTACTTCCAACGCTTCATGAATCAGATCCACGGGTTGCTCAAGGACGATGGTCTGTTCTATTTGCAGATCGCTGGACTTAAGGCAGGCGTGCACAAGGAGTCGCTCATTTGGGGCGCCTTTATGAACGAGTACATCTTCCCAGGCGCAGATGCCAGCATGCCACTTTCTTTTGTGGTAGCACGACTCGAGCGCGCTGGATTTGAAATTCACAGTGTCGAGAACGTTGGCATCCACTACTCACGTACCATTCAGCAATGGTACGAAAACTGGATGGCCAACCGTGATGCTGTCTACAACGAGTACGGACAATGGTGGTACCGCTGCTGGGAAATCTTCCTCGGCTGGTCGGTAGACATCGCCAAGCAAGGCAACTCAACGGCCTTCCAGATTGTCTGCAACAAGAACCGCGAAACGTTCGACCGTCGACGTTGGATTGGCGGCGTGAACCTTGGCGAATTCGACTTGGGTTAACGCAGCGCCTCGCGCACGCGGGCACTCACAACATCGAGGATCCACACGACGGCTGTGATCAAAATCACAAGCGTTCCGACCTCGTTGTATTTGGCCAAGCCCTGGTACTGGGTCAAGAGTGTACCGATGCCACCACCGCCTACAAAGCCGATGATCGTTGCCATGCGTACGTTAATGTCCCACCGGTAAATGGTAAAGGACAGAAACGGGATAACGCATTGTGGAACGATTGCGAACCAGAGAACTTGAATACGTGATGCACCCGTAGCAGAGATCGCCTCTATTGGTCCGGCATTGACGTCTTCGATCTGTTCGCTGTATTGCTTTGTAAGGGACGCAACGGTGTGTACGACCAATGCGAGCATACCTGCGAATGGTCCGATTCCAACCCACACAGAAAAGATGATCGCCCAGATGATGGGCTCCATCGAGCGCATGATGTTGAGGATCACACGCAATACGACGTAGATCGACTTCTTCAGCGGCGTATCCGACATCACGTTGCGCGCTGCCGGGAAGCTGAGGACAAACGAAATCGGAACAGCGACAACTGTAGCCATGAACGCCGTGAAGATCGTGACGATCATCGCGGAAACAGCTTCTCCGATAATGTCAAACTCAGGTGTGACGAGCGCTTGGAAGATGCGTCCCGCTCCGGCGAGTCCGTCACGCGAAAAGAACTCGATTGGTGAAATCGACGTGATAATCCATCCACCAACGATGAACACGCTCAGTGTGAGCCACCCCAGATGCGACACAATGCGCATTGATGAGCGCTCGGGTGTATCGATGCCGAGACTCACACCACCAATGGACGCCTTGGCACCAAGGCCTGCGAGGACGAATGCGAGTGCGCCTGCTCCGGCCGCAAGCAACGCCCACGATGAATCTGCCACAGGCGCGATATCCAGTAGCGCTGGAACGATGACGCGCTCGAGCAATGCGCCGACGGCTGCACCCAGCAGTGCGTCGATGATAATGGCAAGAACACGTTTCATCGGATTTCCACCTCCACAGCGTCTTCGCCGTAAATCGCGGTGAACCACTCGTCGGTGATCTCTTGTGGAGTACCTTCGAAGACCATCTCGCCCCCTTTCAATGCAATGACGCGTGTGGCGTATTGTCGGACAAGCGAGAGGAAGTGCAGGTTGCAGATCACGGTGGTGTTCATTTCCTTGTTGATGCGCTCGAGGTACGTCATCACGGAGTGCGACGTCGATGGGTCGAGCGATGCAACTGGTTCGTCAGCGAGGAGGAGCTGAGGTTCTTGCATCAAGGCACGCGCAATAGCGACACGCTGTTGCTGTCCACCCGAGAGTGAGTCGGCACGAATGTCGGCCTTTTCGGGAATGCCAACGACCTGTAGTGCCTGATAGGCACGACGTGTGGCATCATCAGAAAACCGACCCAACATTGAGTTCATGGTTGGTGTCGTCCCAAGTGTGCCGTAGAGTACATTCTTTAGCACGGAGTGACGCGGGATCAGGTTGAAGTGCTGGAAGATCATGCCGATTCGCGCGCGATGCTCGCGAAGCGCTTCGCCCTGGATGTGCGTGATGTCGTGTGCATTGAACGTGATGGAGCCTGATGTCGGCTCGAGCAACCTGTTAAGACACCGGAGTAGCGTCGACTTGCCGCTGCCAGAGAGACCGATGATGACCAAGAACTCGCCAGGCATCACATCGAAGGAGATCCCTTTGAGCGCCTGATGACCATTGGGGTAGGTCAAGGTGAGGTTACGGACCGAAAGAAGAGGTTGCATCGTGCAAAGATAGAGAACGCGCCGTAGGTTTGTTGGATGCTTGCACTCTGGGATATCGATGGAACCTTGCTGCGCGTAGAGCAGGGAATTGGACGAGAAATGTACGTTCGCTCGTTTCGCGCAATCTTTAGCGTAGACGTTCAGTCGGTCGTTGCGACCATGTCCTTTGCGGGTCGTACCGACAGGGGACTTGTGTACGACATTGCCGACGCGGTACAGGTCGCCAGAGCGTCGGTCGACGATGTGTGGAGAGAGTTTGCTGCCGACATGGCAGTCCACGCTCGTGAGCTCATCACTCCTGAGACTGCACACAGACTGGATGGTGCTGTTGAGGTGCTGCATGCACTCCTCGACCACGGAACTGTCTGCGGATTGCTCACGGGGAACATTGACGGCATTGCGCAACACAAGCTTGCCATGGCAGGCGTGCCAGACGTCTTCGTTGCCGGTGCGTTTGGGGATGATCACGCAGATCGACGCGACCTACCTCCTCGCGCCCTCGCAGCAGTTACGAGCGCAACAGGACAGAGCTTCCTGGCGTCCGAATCGCTGATCATTGGCGACGCTATTGGTGACGTTACATGCGCGAAAGCGCATGATATTGCCTGCGTCGCAGTCACCACGGGCGTGCACACAACTGAAGAACTACAGGCTGCCGGAGCTACGCTGGTGATCGACACACTCGCTCCGGGTGCAGCGACAGCGTCCCGATTACGGCAAGTTTTGGGGTATCTTTGAGCGTATGAGCCAACGTCTTACGATCGCAATTGATGGTCCTGCAGGTGCGGGAAAAAGCACCACCGCACGCAAGGTTGCCGAGCACCTTGGGTACGTGTATATCGACACGGGAGCGATGTATCGCGCAGTAACGTTTGCTGCCCTTCGTGGCGGAGTGGCAATGGACGACGCAGCGCTAGGTGAGCTTGCTGAACGCCTCGAAATACGTCTGGAGCCATCGGCTGATGGACAGCGCGTGTTTCTCGACGGAGAAGACGTGACGCGTGCAATCCGCGAAGCCTCCGTGACAAGTCATGTAAGCCAAGTCAGTGTATTCCCACGTGTACGTCGAGCACTTGTTCAGCGCCAACGTATGCTCGGACTGAATGGCGGCGTGGTAATGGATGGACGGGATATCGGAAGCGTTGTGTTTCCACACGCCGAGGTCAAAGTATTCCTCGTGGCCGACGTCAACGAACGTGTTCGTCGTCGCATGCTCGAAGCAGAGCAGCGTGGTGAGCATTTGGATATTGACACTGTGCGTCGCCACATCATCGAGCGCGATAAGCTTGATAGTGAGCGGGAAGTAAGCCCCCTCATCAAACCAGATGGTGCAGTCGAGATTGACACAACGCATTGTACGATCGACGACCAAGTGCAGAGCATTCTGGAGTTGGTTGATGGATACCAAAAGACCTATTCGATCGTCTCCGCGTTCACCAACTTTTAATCGAAACGTACAACGTCATGGTCACTGTCTCCATCGATCGATTTAGCGGATTCTGCTGGGGTGTGGTTCGCACGGTGCAGATCGCTGAAGATCAGCTTGCAGCCACGCGCAGCGGGCGCAATGTCTATGTGCTCGGGCATATCATTCACAACCCCAAAGAGATCCAGCGTCTCGAGGATAAGGGGCTCGAAACGATCACGGTTGATGACTTCTCGCGTCTTGCGAACTCTGGTGCAAAGGTGATCATTCGTGCCCACGGCGAGCCACCTTCAACCTACCGCGCAGCCTGGGAGCATGGCATCGAGATTGTCGATGCGACGTGTCCGGTTGTAACGAAGTTGCAGGAGCGCGTTCGCAAGTTCTGGGATCAAGGGTACCAAGTGGTCATCTTCGGCAAGAAGGATCACGCAGAAGTATTGGGCGTGCGAGGTGTCGTGCGCGACCAGTGCATCGTGGTGAAGTCGGTAGAAGAAGCACTTGACCTTGTAGACATGACGAAGAAGACTGTGTTGTTTTCACAGACAACCATGGACCGTCCGACATTTCTTCTGATACGAGATGCACTCAAGGGGCGAGTAGCTGAACTCATCGTTGACACGATGGAAGAAATTGCCACTGAGTTTCACGCAAAGGATACGATCTGCGGTCAGGTTAGTGGTCGCGAAAACCAGCTCGCAAAGTTTGCCGCCGAGAACGACGTGCTGCTTTTTGTGGCAGGTAAAGCCTCTTCGAATGGCAAAGTGTTGTACGATGTAGCTCGTGCATCGAATCCGCGCACGTACTTCATGGAAACCACCGACGATCTGGATCCCGTATGGATTCAGGGTGCTGCGCGTATTGGAATCTCCGGTGCGACGAGCACTCCGCAGTGGTACATGGAAGAAGTCAAGGAGTTTGTGGAACGTCTGGCAGCAAAAGATCCTGCGCTCGTGTAGGTCTTTTTTTACGTTACACCATTCGAGTATGACATTCGTCATAGTTGCCATCGGTGCAAAGGGTGTACCTTTGTACTGTAATGTTGATCAGTCGAAATGGGGATGTACCGGTTTCGACGGGGTGAGACAGTCACGAAGATGCGTGTCGAGCTACGCTGGTGGAGCTCGTTAATACAACCGGCGAACAATACATGCAGATAACTTCGGTTATCGCATGGCCGCCTAAGACTTAGGACGCCATGCCATCACGATGAGAGCCGCCTGTTGCTCTCAATCCGTGGTGACGCTTGAATCAGGCTGGCGCGTAGCTGTGTAGCAGGGCAAAGCGTAAGACAACACTGATACTGGTCGTGTGGGACCTGTCGATCGGTGCCCCAGGCGACGAGAACCTATAGATCGAAGACACACGTGGCATGCTTCGGATTTTCCACTTCGGACCCGGGTTCGACTCCCGGCATCTCCACATATGTATTCTCCTGTCCGCGGGAGTAGCTCAGTTGGTAGAGCGTCAGCTTCCCAAGCTGAATGTCGCGGGTTCGAGCCCCGTTTCCCGCTCGCTGGTATTGATCGTACGAGATAGTGTGGTTGGTGATTCATTAGATGGTGGTTATTGATTGTATATCGCTTTTTTTTTGGAGGTGTTTATGGTACTCACATCTATGGCGGTCCCGGCTGTCCATGCAGCTGTCCCAGCCGCTGACGCATCTGCGTTTGTTCGAGATCTGTGGTTAGAGGAGCGGGATCGATGGCAACGCATTGTCGTTCGCCTAGATCATATCCCATCGGGTCAAGACGAAGTGATCGTCATTGTCCGTGGCTCTGATCATCTTGAGCGGGCCGTTCTCATTGCGGCAGAAGAGTTCATGTGGCGGTCGCCCTATCACGACGAAGCCTGCGAACGTCACAGTGAAAACGAGGTGGCTCTCTACGTGCATGCACACGACTCGTGGGATGTTCTGATCACGGAGAGCAGGGCCACGACCGGGTGTTCGTGCACGCTGGTGAGCTTACTCACCCCGTGATTGCGTCCTGACGTAAACGTCGACACGGCGGCTCTGCGGGTGTTCTTCGTTGCGAAGCTTCGAACTGCCATGTGCAACACCACGTCCGACGGATTCAATCAACGATGCATCAAGACCGAGCGATACGAGCGCGTCTGCTACTACTGATGCGCGCTGACGGGAGAGCTCGCGGTTTGCTGCATCGGATCCTATGCGGTCGGTGTATCCAATGGCGTGAAGTCCCACACCTCGTCCGCGCACCAGGTTGACGATGCGTTGTAACGTGTCGCGATCTGCCTGCGAGGGAACCGAACTTCCACGATCAAAGTACAGCGATGCGATTGGCTCCGCTTGGTTGAACAGCGAAATCGTAAGCGATGTGGTTGATGTTGAATCCAGTGTCTGCAATCGAAGCACACTCGAGCTTGACGTCATGAATGCAGCCGAAGCACGTAGCGTTGCAGTGCATCGTTGGGGAAGAACGGTCGTGAACGTGGCGTGCGCAGAATCATAGCGCACCGTCCATGCATGGCATGGGTGCGTCTGCACGTCAAGACGTGCATTCGGGACGGGTACCCGGGTAATGGCATCGACGACGCGACACGAGACGGTCATCGCTGGCTCCGGACGCACCGACGCGGGTAGGGAGACAAGGTAAATACCAGGCCGACCAGATTCGGCATCCCACGAGTGGATGAGTGCTGAGTCGCCGGTAGGGAGGAGTGAAATAGCAGTTTCATCTTCAATTGAGTTCACGCAAGGACCGAGATTCAGTGGAGCAGACCATGTTGTCCACGTTGAGTCCAAGCGGCGAGTCACATACAAGTCTGCCTTGCCCAACCTGTCTTCACGTCCACTTGATGCGAAGTAGAGGGTGCGTCCATCCGCACTCAGCCATGGTGCTCCATCGAAGGCAGGGGTATTCACAGTTGGACCCAGGTGCAATGGTCGGGACCACGCACCTTCGCAGAAACGCGAGACATAGAGATCGAGACCTCCACGTCCCTCAGCACGTTCGAGGGCGAGAATAATCGTTGATCGATCCTCGGTCATCGACGCATAGAAGTTCCGACCGAGGTCGACGACATCCGGAATCCGGATGATGTGCACGCTATCAAAGCGAGACTGTGGAGTCTTGCGTGCGAGGAGGACGAGCGACCGTGACACGCTGCCTGCTGGTGCATACGGTCCGACCGCCAGCGCATCGAGTCCATCTGCCGACACCCAGAAGATGACATCTGGTTGAATATCCGTGGTGATCGGTGAGTGGGCGAGTTCCGAAAATGTCTGACCATCACGACGCTGTGCAACCCACACATCATCGGGATCGCGGACACCGCCGTCACGATTTTCAGGATGCAACTTGCGGTCGACATACAACGTGCCGAACGCGTCAAGCACGGGCATCGTCGTCGGCTGAAAGCTGTTGATTGCATCAGGCAGGCGCATGCGTCCGCATGTATCCTGCTGTGCCACGGCAGGTAGTGAACAGCATACCAACACGATGAACAAGGCGAGCAGATCTTCGGACTTGAGCCGCTCGACAATCTGCTTGACAGTTGACCAAGGATAGGCGCGGTATTGAAGGAACCTGATCAGTTTCGACTCTTTCTCTGATGGAGGTGCAGTAGTCAGCATCCGCAGTTTCTTGACAGCTGCACGGTATGCTACGTCTTCAGTTGCCTCCTGCGAGTACCAGCGCTCAAGTGCCGGTGCAAGAAGTGCATCGGGGATGCCTTTTTTCAGCAGTGTTCGACGGGCCATGAGACGCGATAGTGGCTTGCGCTCAAATGCTGCGGAAAGGAATCGCTCAACATACGCCGCATCATCGATCAGGCGAAACTCCACAATCCACGACATCACATCGTCCACTTCCTCGGGCGTGAGTTCCTTTGTGGCAAGAAATGCACGCACCTGATGCTCGGTACGAGGTTTATACGTCGCAAAGCGGTATGCTTTCTGACGCATGACAATGCGCTTGTCTTCGCGTCGAAGTTGATGCTCAAGGTCGGCTGTCAACTCGATACCCTTCCGGATACCGAGTGACAACGCTACATCAATAGGACACGCTGCAAGAAACTCGTCGTCGACAAATACAGAGCATCGTGAGGGGTTTTTCACGTTTCTCCGAACTGCCGTAACGATGCCCATGGGTTACTTCTTCGATGATGCCTGCGGTGTTGGCAGATGGAGTGCATCGCGCACAGCCTGATCCAATGCAGCATAGAGTGGCGCATTCTCAGTGAGTAGCTTCCGCATGCCGTCGCGACCCTGCACGCGTTCATCATTGAACGAGAACCATGATCCAGACTTCGTGATGATGCCCGATTCTACCGCGACGTCGATCATATCACCAAGGCGTGAAATGCCTTCGTTGTACATGATGTCGAATTCAGCTTCACGGAACGGAGGAGCAACCTTGTTCTTGACAACTTTGGCGCGCACGCGATTACCGACGATATCCTGTCCATCCTTGATGACGTCCTTACGACGAACGTCAATCCGTACCGAAGCATAGTACTTGAGCGCGTTACCGCCAGTTGTCGTCTCCGGATTACCGTACATGACACCGATCTTCGAACGAAGCTGGTTCGTGAAGATCACCGTTGTGTTTGACCGTCCGATCGCTGCATTGAGCTTGCGCATTGCCTGGCTCATCAGACGTGCTTGCGAGCCCATCTGTGCGTCGCCCATGTCGCCCTCAATCTCAACACGTGGTGTGAGCGCAGCAACGGAGTCGACGATCACAACGTCAATAGCTCCTGAACGAACGAGTGTTTCAACGATTTCGAGGGCTTGCTCACCGAACTCTGGCTGCGAAAGAAGGAGGTTGTTGAGATCAACACCCAAACGTTGTGCATACTTAACGTCGAGGGCGTGCTCTGTGTCGACAAATGCTGCAAGACCACCAGCCTTTTGAGCCTCGGCAATCACCTGCAAACACACCGTCGTCTTACCAGATGATTCAGGTCCGTAGATTTCAACGATACGGCCACGAGGTACACCGCCGATGCCGATGGCAGCGTCAAGTGAGAGACATCCAGTCGAGATCGCTTCGATATCAACGGATTGCTCATCGCTCAGGCGCATGATCGAGCCCTTACCAAAGGCCTTTTCTATCTGCTCCATCGCGAGTTGTGCTGCCTTCACCTTGGCTTCATTTACCTTCGCTGCTGCTGCTGGTTCTTTCGGTGCCTTTGCTTCCTGACTCATGAGAGTATCCTTAATAGATTCGAGTTATCGAAGAGGGAATTGTCACGATAGGGCTACCACGAGCGCACAGCGTGACAGCTTCGAAAATACCGCCAGGGGATCCCCCGAGAAGGAGTGAAGTTTTCAACACCTACAGACCTGTCACAGCCCAGCGATGAATGGGCTCTGATAGGTATGCGTAGACGCCCCCTTATCGTCCCATGCGTGCTAGTCTGTGGCAGTGTCCTGATGCTGCGAGACGTGTCCCTAGGCCCTGAGCTGTATATCCCGGGGATGGGTTTGCTGCTTGCGGCGGCTGTCACACTGTTACTGAAGGGTCGCTGCTTGGCAAGTCTCTGCTGCTCATGTGTGCTTATCGCTGTTTGTGCGGTTACACTTGCAGTTCCGCGCATCGCCCCCCAACACTCATACCTCCGACAGTCGATCCCGTGCCGTATCGAGGGTACGGTAACCCGTGTTCTGCGGCAATCGCCGTCACGGGTGACCTACATCATTGAGGGACACACCGACGCACGTGACTTGCCGTGCTGTATCACAACGTCGATGTGCACTGAACGACATCCATCGGAAGCGATTGCGACAGGTGAGCAGCGCATCGTCTACGCACGTATTCGTCGTCCGTCCGCACCTGGGTTGCCTGATGAAGTTGATGAGCGCGACATTGCACATCAGGTAGGCGTTTCATTCATAGCAGAATCGGCCAGCTCGCATCTCGTATGCGATCCACCGTTCCATCAACGAGTCCGATCACAGATACGTAGCTGGACGCGTGACCTTGTTACGCGGGACCTGTCTGATGCTGATGCAGGGGTTGTTTTTGCTCTTGCACTTGGTGATCGATCGGGCATCGACCGAGAGCAGATGACTATGTATCAGCGTACCGGCACTGCTCATATGTTGTCGGTGAGCGGCTCACATGTGGGATTGATGTTCACGCTCATTCTGCTCGTGCTAAGCCGATGGAGAGGAAGTGCACTGGTGTTCGCGTGCGCCACACTGATTGTCGCATACGTGTTTCTCACAGGTGCCGAAATCCCGGCTCTGCGCGCAGCGGTCATGGGCATAGCACTCATAGTTGCTCGCTGGCGCGAATGGGATGTTGATGGATTGAATCTCCTCGCAGGTAGCGTGCTGGTCCTAACGATCGCCGATCCATGGTCGCTCGACACTGCTTCAACGATTCTATCTGTGTCTGCTGTTGCGGGGATCCTTGTTCTTGCTCCTCTCTGGAAGCGCTACGCAATGATGCTTGTACCGTCGTCATCGCGAAGCATTGCTGCGTGTGCATCTGTAGTCAGTGTAAGTGTTGCAGCAACGACCGCTATTGTGCTGCCGTCGCTGATCACCTTCGAACAGGTAGCGGTATTCTCCGTGATCGCAAACGGCATCGTCGTACCACTGCTGAGTCTGGTGTTCGTGGTTGCACCACTGTTTGTGCTCGCTTCCGTGGTCGGTATGGCAGAACCTGTTGCACAGGTTATGCATCTACTACTCGTGATCACGGACTTCATTCTCCAATGCTTCGTGTACCTCGAGAATCTTGTGCGTTGCGAGGACAACCTCTGGCTGATTGCATCGCTCTGCACATGCGTTTGGTGGTGGCCGCTTATCGCACAAACCTCTGTCGGCGCTGTCCTTCGGTGGTGTGTCGCGCTTGCGCTCACTGCATCGGTGCATCTGTTTCCTGCATCACACACGGAGCAACTGTGGGTGTATCGACAGCGTACACGCTGCATTGTTGGCGTGTCGTCGACTGACACCACACGCATACTCATAATTGGGAGTGGGACCGATCCACTCGACACGCGCGTGATACAATGGTCACGCTACCGGCAGGGTGCAGTGATCGCTGGTGGCGTTGGACGATGGGGGAGACGGATGGCTGCGCGAATTCAGCATGTTGTCGTAGGTTCGACGCATGCAGATTCGAACAGCAATCGACCGAACTGACGTGCGCAGTGGCGTGACGATGGTCGACACGTCAGTGTTGCCATGGCCCGGGTATTCGTTCGGACACACTCCGTCATCGTCAGCTGAGGATGTTGAACGCTCCTATGCAGAGCTTGCCAAGCACCTTGCGATCCGTCGTGAAGACATTGTGACGGTGACGCAAGTGCATGGAACTTCTGTTATCGTGGTTGATGAAGAGCGACCCGATGTAACTATCCACGCCGACGCGCTAGTGACCAATTGCGAGCGTTGGGTGCTAGGCGTGAAGCTTGCTGACTGCTGTGGTGTGCTCCTCGTCGATCCCGTACACCGGGCGGTTGCGGCGGTCCACTCCGGTTGGAGGGGGACGGCGGGAAACATCGTAGGTGCTGTTCTCACAACCATGCACACTGCCTATGGAACGCAGGCGTCGGATGTGCATGCATGGCTCTCACCGTGTGCCTCGGGTGATGTGTACGAGGTACGAGAAGACGTTGCATCGGTTCTCCCTGACTATTGCACTCCAGTTCTAGATTCGACGTCACAATGGACGTTTGACAACCACGCGGCAATCTCGGCTCAGCTCCGTGCGGCTGGAATACGTCCATCATCGATTGTGTGCGATCGATCGTGCACGATTACTGACACACAGTGGCATTCACACCGTCGGGACAGTATTCGAGCAGGCAGAATGTTGGCATTTATTGGACTGCGTCCAATGGCAGGAAAGTGAGTAATTTTGTGGCAATTCTTAGAGTACAATTGGAAGATCCTCGGCCATGATGTCGATGAACAGTGCCTATGTCGATGAGCTGTATTTCGAATACCTTCGGAATCCAGAATCTGTGTCACCTGAATGGCGAACATTTTTCGCATCGTACACACCAGAGACAGCACCAGCGGCAAGCGCTGCCGTCGCGCAGGCAGCTGCGCCCCGAGCAGTTGCAGCTTCGACTCCTGCAACGGTGTCCGGTTCGAATGGACACACCACGCGCCTCCCAGCGCTAGGTGAAGGCGACACACTCGTCCCGCTCTCCTCGATCGGTGGCAAGATTGCCGAGAACATGGAAGCGTCGCTCCGCGTGCCAACGGCAACAAGCGTTCGGAATGTGCCTGTAAAGGCACTCGAAGAAAACCGTCGTATTGCCAACAATCTGCTCGCAAAGAAGCGTCGTCCAAAGCTCTCCTTTACGCACATCCTTGCATGGGCGATTGTAAAGTCGGCCGAGCGCCATCCGTCAATGAAGTGTTCATATGGCGTCGAAAATGGCAAGCCAATGCGTGTCGAGCGCGCTGGCATCAACCTCGGGTTGGCGGTAGACACGACGCGGAAAGACGGATCTCGGATTCTTTTGGTTCCGAGCATCAAGCACTGCGAACGTCTGACCTTTGATGAGTTTGCACGTGCGTACGATGATCTCATCCAACGTGCCCGCACCAACAAGTTGACGCCGGAAGATCTTACTGGTGCCAACATCACGTTGACGAACCCAGGTGGTATCGGCACCGGCATGTCGGTTCCACGTCTGATGGACGGACAAGGGACGATTGTCGCTGCAGGTGCTATCGAGTATCCTGCAGAGTTTCAGGCAATGATGCCGGATGTCCTTGCAACACTTGCTGTGTCGAAGGTTGTTACGATCACATCGACGTACGATCACCGGGTTATCCAAGGAGCGGAATCGGGCGAGTTCCTTCAGTACATTCACCAGCTTCTCCTTGGAGATCACCGATTCTACGATCAGCTGTATGCTGCGCTCGACATTCCATTTGAGCCCCTTCGCTGGTCAGTCGAAAAGGGTGCTAATCCGTTCTTGCAGCAAGATCAGCCGGAAGTGATCGACAAGGAAGGTCGCGTTGTGCAGATGATCAACGCATATCGTGTGCGTGGTCATCTCCTTGCAAGCATCAATCCACTTGGTCACGAAGCGTACTACTATCCAGAGCTTGATCCAGCGCACTATAACTTCACGATCTGGGATCTCGACCGTGAATTCGACACGGGTGGTCTTGGTGGCGTAAAGCGCGCAACGTTGCGTGAGATCATCGACATGCTTCGTGATACGTACTGCGATCACATTGGGATAGAGTACATGCACGTGCAGGATCCGGATCAGAAGCAATGGATCCGTGAGTACGTCGAAGGGACGCATCTCAAGATTTCCCTTACACCAGAGATTAAGCTCGACACATTCCGCAAGCTTGCTCGTGCGGAGAACCTAGAAAACTTCCTTCACACGAAGTTTCTCGGTGCAAAGCGCTTCTCTCTTGAAGGGGGCGAAAGCACGATGATCATTCTTGATCAAGTGCTCCAGCAGGCAGCTATACAAGGGCTGTCTGGCGCTGTGCTCGGCATGGCGCACCGTGGTCGCATCAATGTTCTTGCAAACATGATGGGCAAGCCCCTTGAGCGAATCTTCAACGAGTTCGAAGGCAAGATCGATCCAGAGTCATTCCAGGGATCGGGCGACGTGAAGTATCACCTAGGTGCCAAGGGGATGTACGTTGCAGAGAATGGCAAGTCGCTCCCAATGGTTCTGGCTCCGAACCCGAGTCACCTCGAAGCAGTGAATCCCGTCGTGGAAGGTATTGCGCGAGCGCTTGATGACCAGTATCGTGATGAAACGTACAGCACGGTGATGCCAATCCTGATTCACGGTGACGCTGCGTTTGCCGGACAAGGTGTTGTGCCGGAAACGCTGAACATGGCGCGTCTGACTGGATATGCAACCGGCGGAACGATCCACATCATCATCAACAATCAGATTGGCTTTACGACATCGCCGGAAGACTCACGCTCTACGCATTACGCGTCTGCTGTTTCGAAGATGTTGCAGGTGCCGATCTTGCACGTCGATGGATATGATCCAGAGGCATGTCGTGCAGCTGCTGCGTTTGCCTTTGCGTATCGACAGGCGTTTGGCAACGATGTCGTTATCGACATGTACTGCTTCCGCAAGTACGGCCACAACGAGCAAGATGATCCGACGGCGACGCAGCCACTGTTGTACAAGAAGATCCGCAACCTCGAGCCAGTTCGTAAAGTGTACGGACATCGTCTCTTGGTTGAGCGCATTGCAACAGAAGACGCACTCAAGTCTATCGTTGATCATGAACTCTCGGTGTTAGCCACAGCGTATGACAACCGTACGTCGGCGGTAAGCGCACCTGCCGTGACTCCGCAGTTCTCCTACTTCGCGCCTGTTGCAACATCAGTAGCTCATCAAGAGTTGGCAACGATTGCAAAGGCTGTTACATCGGTGCCGGAAGGATTCAACATCCATCCGAAGGTGAAGGCTGAAGCAGAAAAACGTCTTGCGTCGTTCGATCAAGGTCACGTGCAATGGGGCATGGCCGAGGCACTTGCATTCGGCTCATTGCTTCGTGAAGGGCACTCTGTGCGGATTAGTGGACAAGACAGTGGTCGCGGCACGTTCAATCACCGTCAAGCTGTCCATCGCGATGGCATGACAGATACACGGCACGTCCCACTCAATGATATTGGTGCGATCCAAAAACTGCACATCCACGATTCGCCGCTTTCTGAATACGCGGTGCTTGGATTCGAATACGGATACAGCACAGTGGCAAAGGATGGCATCACGATTTGGGAAGCACAGTTCGGTGATTTCGCGAACGGTGCGCAGATCGTATTCGATCAGTTCGTTTCAAGTGCTGAAGAGAAGTGGGGACAGCGCAGTAACCTAACGGTTCTTCTCCCACACGGTTATGATGGTCAAGGACCGGAGCACTCAAGTGCACGTCTTGAGCGTTTCCTCCAGTTGTGTGCGCAAGACAACATGCTTGTCTGCAACTTCACCTCGCCGGCGAACTATTTCCATGCGCTGCGTCGTCAGGTGAAGGCCGAATGGCGCAAGCCAATGATCATCATGACGCCGAAGGGATACCTTCGCATCTTCCAATCGGAGCTTTCTGAATTGGTCAATGGTTCATACCACGAGATTCTTGACGACCCTACGGTATCTGACGCATCGACTGTGAAACGTGTCGTTGTGTGTACGGGTAAGATCTACAACGAACTCGTAAAGAAGCGTACTGACTTGGGCGCATCACATGTTGCCATCGTACGCCTTGAGCAGATTCATCCGTTCCATCAAGAAGGCATGACGGCGATCCTTGCGCGGTATGCACATGCGACGGACGTTGTATGGTGTCAGGAAGAGCCAAAGAATATGGGCGCATGGACTTTTGTACAGCCTCATATGCTTGATGCACTCGGCGATAATCAGCGACTGCGCTATGCGGGACGTTCAGCGTCAGCAAGTCCGGCAACAGGTTCTGCGAAGGTTCACGAGCGTGAACAGGACGGATTGCTCAGCGAGGCGATTGCGTAAGCGTCATCGGACTGTACGCTTCTGGATGACGTCGCCGTCCAACCGTGACGTATTCGAGGCGTCGTTTTCCGTTGGCTAGGATCGCCGTGCAGGTCTCATGTAGACTGTCGATCAACCCGCTCGTCATTTCGCGATAGTATTGCGTCGTGATTTCGTACTGCTGTCCAAGCACCGTGCGTTTGAGTCCACGAGATGTGATGTGTCCAACCTGACGCTGACCCACGGTGATGATTGAATCAAGCGTCATTAGGCGGAAGAGCGTGTCGAGGTGTGCTGGCGATTCACTCATAGGTGAAGTGATGAATCCGGTGCTCTTGCTAACACGTTGGATCGCACTCGTGACGAAGATCGTATCCTCGTACGGAACCCCGATCGTTACCGGGTTCTCACCCGGTGCTGACGACAAGGTGAAGTTCACTTCGTAGGGGGCTACCGGACGCTCCATCATCGAAAAGTCTGTTGTTTGCGACGACAGCGTGAAGCCCTGTTGATCGAGGGTGTGTGGTTGTACGGTTTGCCCAAGCACGATATTACCAACGCTATTGATGACCGCATCGTAGCCCTCTACACGGCTGTATGAGCGATCACCTGCAACGACAAAGGCGCCGTTACTCAGATTGTACGTATTTGGCAATCCCTGTGATGAATCACGATTGATTGTTAGGGTCATTCGGCATTCATAATTGCCCAGATGGTCGTTGTTGAGCACGTCTATGCGCATGTCAGTAGCAACACGCACGGCACGTCGGCCGACAACATGTTGTTCTGTCACAAGATCGAATGCGTGGATATCACCGACCTTCATGTTGTAGACAAGGTGGTATTCTCGTTGCTGCGCCATCACGGTGGAAGCCGCACTAAGAAACAGTGCTACTATAATGAGCATCGCACGATTCATGATGAGATGTGTTTCAATGCATCCATTGCCAGCGCAAGGGCACCATGACGAAGGCCACGCGTACTTACCTGGACGCGATGGTGATTGCACCGATGTAGCGATTCTGACAATATCAGTGCACCGATCGGAACGATATCAGCTCGTCGCTCATCAAGACCAGGAATTGCACGTAGTTGTGCGAGCGACATCTCACACAACTGTTCCGCAAGTTCATCAACGCGATCTCGCGACAACCAATGTCCGTCGATTGCCGCTGCATGATACTCCTGCAATCCAAGATCCATCATTGCCAACGCTGTAGGCGTGCCAGCCGTTGCACGAACGATCGTTGCCGCAGACAGGATGCGAGCATGTTCATCGAGCACGTTGCGTACATGATCTCGAATCAGTATTCGAGCATCGGACGGTAGTGGATGAGCGTCGACATAGCGATCTTGAAAGCGCACAACACCAATATCTGATGTTGTGGCAAAGGTCACTGCTCCGCCTGTTCCAACCGCATACTCGGTAGATCCGCCCCCGATATCAATCATCATCGTTGGCTCGGACGTGTTTCCTACTGCGCCACGAAACGTTAGTTCGGCTTCACGTTGTCCATCAATCACCTGGATCGTTGATCCAAGTGCGTCCTCGAGCGAGCGACAAACCTCTGCACCATTGGATGCCTCGCGCAGTGCGCTGGTTGCAACAGTCACGACATGCACAGACTGAGTTCCGTCATTGACGTGTTGTATGCGCTGTCGAAACCGTTGCAGTGATATCGTTGCTCGCGCTTGGGCTTCATCACTGATACGACCTGTTGTGTCGAGTAGCTCGCCGAGCCGGGGAAGCTCGTGGAGCTCGTCAATGATATCGTATCGACCGTCGTTATGTACTGTGGCCATGACCATCAGTGCAGAATTGGTTCCGATATCAATCCCGACTGCGATCATTTGCTATTCACGAGATGGGCACGAATTGCGTGCAGCGTCGAGCATGCGGCGTCGACAATGTTCGTGCCTGGGCCGAAAATGAGCTCAACGCCTGCTTGATGCAGAGCATCATAGTCCTTCGGCGGAATCACGCCACCGGCGATGACCATGATATCTGATGCCCCTTCTCGACGCAATGCATCGACAAGTTGAGGGATGAGCGTCTTGTGTCCTGCAGCCTGACTCGAGACACCCACGACGTGCACATCGTTGTCGATAGCTTGTCGAGCTGCTTCTTCTGGCGTGGCAAAGAGGGGGCCAATGTCAACATCGAAGCCAATGTCTGCAAATGATGTCGCAATCACCTTTGCTCCACGATCGTGTCCGTCCTGACCCAGCTTTGCAACGAGGATACGTGGACGGCGTCCGAAGTCCTGTTCGAATGAATCGACCTCAGCTCGTAGTGCATTGTATGCCTCATCGTTCGCATACTCTGCTCCGTAGACTCCTTCGATAGCCATTGTTTGCGCCTCGTATCGCGTAAATGCATCAGCCATAGCTTCCGAGATTTCACCAACAGTTGCTCGAGCACGAGCAGCAGTGACAGCAAGAGCAAGGAGGTTGCCATTTCCCGAGCGTGCGCCGTCGCGGAGGGCGCTGAGTGCAGCCTGAACGTCGCCTGCTGATCGTGTTGCGCGAATTGCTGCCAGGCGTTCAACTTGGGCAAGTCGTACAGCTGTGTTATCAATATCGAGCACATCAATGTCTGGCTCGTGCGCAAGCTGATACTTGTTGACGCCAACGATGACTTCACGACCTTGATCGATCTTCGCCTGACGACGTGCTGCGGATTCTTCAATCTTCAACTTCGGTATGCCGGCGTTGATCGCTCGCGTCATTCCACCAAACGACTCGACTTCGGCAATAATCGTGGATGCCTCACGCACGAGTGCGTCGGTGAGTGCTTCCACATAGTAGGAACCGCCCAACGGATCGGCAACTTCTGTGATGTGCGACTCTTCGGCAATGATGAGCTGAGTATTTCGCGCTACACGCGCAGATTGTTCCGTTGGAAGACCCAGCGCTTCGTCGAAGGAATTCGTGTGCAATGACTGCGTACCACCAAGGACAGCAGCCATCGCCTCAATCGTCGTACGTACGATGTTGTTGTACGGATCTTGCGCACTCAGTGACCAGCCAGATGTTTGACAGTGCGTGCGGAGTAACAGAGAGTCGCCTCGTTCAGGATTGAACTGTTTCATTGCAGTTGCCCACAGGACTCGCGCAGCACGCAGCTTGGCAACTTCCATGAAGAAGTTCATGCCAATGGCAAAGAAGAACGACAGACGAGGAGCAAATGCATCAACGCTCATGCCTCGTGCAATGGCCGTTCGCACGTATTCCATGCCATCTGCAATCGTGTAGGCGAGTTCTTGTACTGCTGTTGCTCCAGCCTCGTGCATGTGATAGCCGCTAATCGAGATGCTGTTGAAGCGTGGCATGTGCTTGCTGGTGTACTCGATGATGTCAGCAACGATTCGCATCGATGGTTCAGGCGGATAGATGTACGTATTCCGCACCATGAACTCTTTGAGGATGTCGTTCTGGATCGTTCCGGAAAGGTGTTCTTGCGCAACGCCTTGTTCTTCTGCAGCAACGATAAACATTGCGAGAATAGGGATGACAGCTCCATTCATCGTCATCGACACACTCATCGTCTCGAGTGGGATACCGTTGAACAGGATCTTCATGTCCTCAACGGAGTCGATGGCAACACCAGCCTTTCCGACATCACCAACGACACGAGGGTGATCGCTGTCATATCCGCGATGTGTTGCGAGGTCGAATGCAACCGAAAGCCCCTTCTGTCCACTCTCGAGAGCTTTACGATAAAACGCATTGGAGGCTTCTGCCGTTGAGAAGCCTGCGTACTGACGAATCGTCCACGGACGATTAGTGTACATCGTTGCGTACGGACCGCGGAGATAGGGGAAGAAACCAGGAAGTGAGTCGACGTGCGACAGGCGGTCCAGATCATCCGCGGTGTAAAGCGGCTTGATGTGAATGCCTTCTGCAGAGGTGCGCTCGAGGGTTTCTGGGCTCTTGCCTTTCAGCTCTCGCTGTGCGAGTTCCAACCAAGGTGCGATATCCGTCTTCATCACTCGCCAGTATCGATGAACAATGCGCAAAAATACGCATCGACATTCTACCGATAGGGACTATTCATGTACCGTGTGGCCTCGGCGTGCGACTGTGACCAATCGGGCCAGTCGAGTACTTGTTGGTAGTGACGCTTGGCAAGGTCGCGTTTGCCCTGTGCGTCGTAGATCTGACCCATCCGCAGGAATGCCTTCACCATGAGTCCCGTCGGCTCATCCTTGTCGAGCACCTTTGATGCCTCAAAGCACTTCGCTAGGTATTTCAACGCCATGGGGAAGTCCCGCGACTGCATACGACAGATGCCGATGTAGTACAGAGCCTCGCGAGCAGCGAGACGGTCGTAGCCAAACTTCTTGTCCATGTATTTGACAAGGACATCACGCCAGCAGAGTTCTGCAGAGTCGCGCGGACCGAGTCCGATCAAGCAACGTCCATAGGCACGCTGAAATGCTGGATTCTTGGGGAAGTTCTGGTGGAGGTCGCGTGCGTAGATCATCGCCTCTAGGAGATTCCATTCGAAGTCAGTGTAGGCTTGAATGAGGATCACCTTCGCCTCTACTGCGGCGTATCGTGCTTGGCGTGCAGCGGCTTTGAGTTGGGCCAACCCCAGTTGCTTGTCGCCAGAGGGAAGAAACATCATCAGCGTACTCAAACCGGGACGTCGTTCGGGGATGGCTACGCTGAAGTAGTTGTAGATCCCGGTGCCGAGCATCACATCGTGGTTTCCTGGAGCTATGCGATAGCAGTCCTGCAGAATACCCAACGCAATGCGGCCGTCATCTGCCGCGCTGAAGTAATTGTTGCGCGTGATGTGGTAGCGTCCGCGGAACCCAATAGCGCCGCCCTTAAAAAAGAGCGCTGCAACATCCTTTGGCATTGAATCGAGTCGACGGTCGCAGACGGCAAGCACGCGATCAATCTTCTGTAGAAAAAGCTGATCGTACGACGTAGTCTTCTGATCCAGATTAATGCGCCACCACTCAACCATTGCATCAAGGAAGTATCCGGCGGGATGGGTTGGATAGAGTGCAATGACCTTTGAGAACTCGTTATGCGCTTCGTCGAACTCAACGTTATAGATGTGACGAATGCCTCGCTGGAGGATCGAGTCTCCGTCTGACTTCATCGAGACCCATTGGGCATACGACGGCAGTGCGGCGACAATAAGGGTAATGAGGATTGCTGTGACGAGTTTCATGATGCAAACGTAGCAGTGCAACGAATCAAGTATCAAGACGAAAACGAACGTCGTAATCGTGCAGCGCGCACATATGGATCATATGGCGCGTACTTCGCGATACAGAACACCGACACCAGCAGCAGAACAGTCGTCAGATATCCCTCTTCGACGCCAAAGGCGCCGGCGATCCATGCATGAGCAGGCGGATAGATTGACTGTGTGTTCAATTGACTGAATCCGAGTCCGAGATCAATTCCGCTTACCACTCCAAACACCGCAGAGAGAAGCACATTCCACGTCACATGAAACCCAATGGCCAGCCACAATGACGACGTAGACACTACGGCTGTTCCGAGTGCAACGCCAGCAAGGCCAACATTGAGAATGCTGATGAGCGATGCTCCGGGATTTCCAGCGTGCGCCAGTGCAAACAGCGTACTTGTTATAAGGATAGCAGTTGTTGGACCAAAGCGTTCATGAAGTGCTTCCAGCAGGGTACCGCGGAACACGACTTCTTCGCCTGCTGCGAACAGGACGATCGTGCTAAGACCAGTGAATGAGAACACGGGTGAAGCTACACCTTCAAGTCGTGCTCCAAACAGGAGTGCAAGGAGGAGAATCGTCGCGAGTGCTGTGACCGCCCATCCAAACCCGATGGCAGTCAGCAATGAGCTTCGAGGTGTCGGCACCAATCCAGAAGCACGACCACTGCTTCCACTCCGCTGGTGTTCAATACCAACAACAGCAACGAATGCGAATCCGTACATGAGTGCTTGAATTGACGCAGGATCGAGAACGTCACCACCGACCGAAGAGCCGATGAACAGGGGCACGAGCACAGCTCCAAGAATCAATGCAATGCGACCGAACCAGTGGTTGATCATGTTGGTAGTGTGCGAAGCAGCATGAGACAAAGCAGCCCAATCGTCCATGGAAGGAGATACCGTGAAGGTCCGGTGATCTGTCGCAATATCGATGTTGCCGTACCGGTAAGAAGCACGAGCGTACTCTCGAACGTCGTCAGTGGCAACGCCACTGCAACAACAGACCACAGCAACAGTGAGGTTACGGCTACACGCATGAACGTGCCGAATCCCATTCGTTGCATCCACGACGAAATCATCCCAACGTACACCGTTGCAAGTGAAACAGGTGGAATCATTGCAACGAGCGTCATTGCAGATGTCGTATGAAGGTAGTCGTCGCGTAGGAGCTGACGGAGCGTTACTGCAAGTGCAATGCCGAGAGCAATCAGACAGCTAAGGACCAGCGCGGAGGCAAATGCGTCGGCGTACATCATTGCGACGATTCCAACAACTGTCAGAACAATCAGTGCAATCACGCACCGGGTTTCCCAGCGCAGTCCGAGAACATACTGGTGAGCCGAGTTAGACATAGCTTACGCGTCGTGCTTGAGCGAAGCGATGTACGCTAGAACGATCGCTTTCATGGCTTCCTCAACTTCTTCGTGAGCTGTGCCCTTGATCATGTGTGCCAACTGCGGACAGTATGACGCGTAGTCGTTTTCTCCGCGACGGCGGATGAGGACTTCATAATCGTTCGGGTCGGTGCTTGTTGGTCGTTGCATTGAAGTGGTTCCTGTATACTATTTCTGCTGATCAATCTTGTCGAGTAAGCGTGTGCGTGACGGATCACGCGTGAGTGCCTGTCGCCATGCCGACAGGGCAGCAGGATACTCCTGCAGTGCCCATAGAATGTCGCCAAGGTGTTCGTAGTGCGTTGCATTACCACCAAGGGAAATAGCACGCTCGATATAGAAGCGAGCTTCGCGGTATTCACCGAGTTGGAACAGCACCCAAGCGTACGTATCTGCATACGCGGCGCTCTGAGGCTCGGCCTGAACTGCACGCCATGCCATCATGCGGGCTTGGTCCAACTGCAAGCCACGCACAGAGAGTGAATACGCAAGGTTGTTGAGTGCAAGAGCGTTATCAGGCTCCAGGCGGAGTGCTCGTCGATAGTGCATATCCGAACTGTCGGCATTTCCACGCTGATCGTACAGGATTCCCAATTGCACCCATGCGTCAACCATACGTGGATCGAGTTCAACGGCAGCCGTGTAGTACGCAATTGCATCATCGTCACGGTCGAGTTCCAAACTCGCGCTACCGAGCATGTATGCACATCGAGCATCGGATGGGTATCGACGAAGTGCTTCGGAGAGGTACTCGTATGCTTGGTTTGGATAGTTCCGCAGCAAGTAAATGCGGCCAATCTCCAGATAACTTTCAACACGATACTGTGAGGCTTCCACTGTCTGATCAAACAAGAGTCGGGAGCGTACCGTGTCCTCGATAGCAACGCTGACCGTTCCGGCCAACGCCATTACTGGCCATGTTGTTGGGAAGGTGATGAGTGCGTCGTCCAGCAACGGAATCACCTCGTTCCGATGAATGGCCAACACGAGCGAGTCCTCAAGCAGACTTGTAAATGTGACGCCCCATATTCGAGCGCTGCGTTCGATTTCAGGATCGTTGCGCTTCCATTGCACAAGTACAGCTTTGAGTTCATCGAACATTGCTTCCCGCACATACACCTCACACGAACGTGCTGCAATTTGCGCGTCATATGGATCACTCTGGCGTGCGCGTTCAAGGGATCGAATGATGCCCTTTGTATCACGGCGCCGTTCATAGAGATCTGCCAGCCGCAAAAGGAGTGTTGGATCAGGCTGCGTGGCGCAGAGACGTTCGAACATCTCGATTGCCTTTGCAGCGTTACGTGGCTCGTACAGACGACCGAGTGTGTAAAGCTGGCGACGAGATGGGTTGAGCGTGAGCAGGCGTTCGTACGCTGCGATACCTTCGTCGTAGTGTCCGCGGAGGACCTCGATCTCAGCGATTAGTTCCCAAATGTCTCGAGAGGTTGAATCGCGCTTCACTGCCGCATCTGCGAACTCTAGTGCGAGATCAAGTTTGCGCAGCTCGAAGTAGCTGCGAGCAATAGCTGCGAGTGTAACAGAGGACGAGTCATAGCGGAGCGCTTGTTGAAACTCGAGAATCGCCTCTGCATGTCGGTTTCCCTGTATCTGCAGGGTTGTACCGTTGATGAATAACTCGCGCGCCCTGCGCACCCGCTCGCTGGAGTCAGGCTGTTGCGCGGACAGGGGAAGGACGCACAACAGCAGTAAGGTAATGACACCTAGTGCTGAGGCGCGGCATTGTGGAGCATGGGAACATTGAAAACGTTGCATCGGGAGTGATGACGTACCAATGGAGTGTTTTATGACATCGTAGGAACGAAAAAAGGCCGCAAGGCGGCCTTCCGTTGGTATGAACCCCGCAAAACGGGGCATACGCGTTACTTTCCTGCGCGCTTCTTCATAGCTGTGTAGCCCACCTTGTCAAGCGTCTTGAGTGCGCTTGCAGTGATCTTCACAGTTACCCAGCGACCTTCTTCAGGTACCCAGATGCGCTTCTTTTGGATGTTAGGAAGGAAGCGGCGACGTGTCTTATTGTTTGCGTGCGACACATTATTGCCGTACATCACACCAACACCAGTGAGTTCACAGCGACGAGCCATGATTCGGACTCCAAATACGATTCGTTAGAAACAAGACGACAAGTTTACGGAACTCCTTGACATAAAGCAAGTACCGTGCCAGCAATCACTTGACACACGTTTGTGCGCCCGATAGGCGCAGGCATCCAAGGTCGAGGCACCTCACAGTGGTCGTAAGGGTCGCCAAAAACCGTAGTTTTGTGGTTTCAGTGCAATCAATTGACCCCTGTGAAGCCCCCTTCCAACACTCCAGCACCGCCGCCAACCGCCGCCTCGAAGGTTGTGTCGATCACCGGGGCACGGGTGAATAACCTCAAGAATATCGACGTTACGATACCTCGTAATGCCTTGACGGTGATTACGGGCCTGTCAGGGTCTGGTAAGTCGAGTCTTGCATTTGACACCTTGTATGCCGAAGGACAGCGCCGGTTTGTAGAATCGCTGAGTGCGTATGCGCGGCAGTTTCTGGATCGCATGAACAAGCCTGATGTGGACGCGATTCACGGCCTGCCGCCGGCAGTTGCGATTGAGCAACAAACGTTTGCGAAGAACCCACGATCAACGGTTGGAACGACGACCGAGATCTATGATTTTCTCCGGTTGCTGTACGGCCGCATTGGAACCGTGATTGATAAGGATACCGGCGAGGTGATCCGTAAGGACAACCCGCAGTCGGTAACCACAACGGTGATGTCGACACATGCTGGTGGGCGGATCTACATACTTGCTGAACTCCCGCACGAACATGCCGAGCTCGACATCGTCCGTGAAGGTTTGCGTGCAAAGGGATTTTCACGTCTGGTGTTGGGATCGTCAACCGAGCTTCTTGAGCTTGATGATGTGACAGAGTTCCCGAAGAGTGGAACTGAGATTTACGTACTGATCGATCGTATCGTCGTACGTGACGACAACGAAACGCACACGCGACTGATGGATTCGATTGAGCAAGCGTTTGAAGCGGGAAGCGGTCGACTGGTTATTCGTGATGTGCAAACGGGAAACGACACGTTTTTCTCATCGCGGTTTGAAAGCGCACGCACGGGCACGCTATACATCGAACCAGAGCCACGGTTGTTCTCCTTCAACAGTCCATTCGGTGCATGTCCAACGTGTCAGGGCTTTGGACGAAGTGTTGGCATCGACATGAACCTTGTGGTTCCTGACACAAATCTCAGTCTTCGTCGTGGCGCGCTACATCCATTTCGTGGCGAGACGTTCGGTGCGTATCTCAAGTCACTGATTTCTGAAGCCCCACTTGAAGATGTGCCAGTCGATGTCCCGTTTTACAAACTCACGGATGAACAGCGCCAATCGGTGATGACTGGGTTCGGGAAGTACATCGGTGTTGATGGCTTCTTCCGCATGCTCGAAGAGAAATCCTACAAGACACACTATCGCGTGATGCTGAGTCGCTACCGCGGATACACATCGTGTACAAAGTGTAACGGTTCGCGACTGCGGACGGCCGCACGACAAGTTTTTGTGGGCGGTGCAAATATCCCACACGTGGTGTCTCTCACACTTGGCGAAGCACGCGATCATTTCGATCGAATGATGTTGACGCCGTTTGAAGAGTCAATCGTCGGACAGATACTTGCTGAGATTCGTCGACGACTTCATGTGTTGTGCGACATTGGGTTGGAGTACCTCACACTCGATCGTCTCTCACACACGCTCTCGGGCGGCGAGTCGCAACGCATCAATCTTGCAACGTCACTTGGTTCAGCCCTTGTGGGTACGTTGTATGTGCTTGATGAACCAAGCATCGGTCTGCACCCTCGTGATACCGATCGACTGCTCCGCATTCTGCAGCAGCTCCGCCGACTAGGCAATACGGTTGTCATCGTTGAGCACGATCTCGACGTGATTCGAACCGCCGACTACGTCGTCGACATCGGGCCGCAGGCAGGTGAGCAGGGCGGAAACGTCGTGTATCAGGGACCACTTCCGCACATGCTCGAACATGGTGAAAGTTTGACAGCAGAATATTTGCGTGGAACGCGTTCAGTCCCAATCAAGACAACGTATCGCAAGGGGAATGGCAAGGAGATAGTCATTCGGAAACCACATCATCATAATCTCCGTGGCGATGATGTAAGCATTCCTCTCGGTACAATGACAGTCGTCACTGGAGTGTCAGGTTCGGGTAAGAGTTCAGTGGTGCATGATGTGCTCTATGCAGGCGTGCAGCGCATGTTCGGCGGTTATTCAGGTGAGGTTGGACAGTGCGAACGCATTGATGGACTCGAGCATATCACTGGCATCGAGATGATCGATCAAACACCAATTGGTCGATCAAGTCGCTCGACTCCGGCAACGTACACGAAGGTCTTCGATGCTATACGGGACGTGTTTGCATCAACACAATCTGCGAAGCAACTCGGATGGCGAGCAGGACACTTCTCGTTCAACGTTGCGGGTGGACGCTGCGAGGTATGCGAAGGGGCTGGCACAGTCACTATCGAAATGCAGTTCCTCCCCGACATTGAATTGCCATGCGAGAACTGTCATGGCACACGCTACAAGCGCGATGCGCAGCAGATCCTCTACAAGGACAAGTCAATTGTTGACGTGCTGGGAATGACGGTCGAAGACGCCATGTCGCACTTCAGTGATTCTCCACGTATCGTGTCAAAGCTTAAAATTCTTCGAGATGTAGGCCTTGGATACGTTCGACTCGGTCAACCGTCAACGCACCTCAGCGGAGGTGAAGCGCAGCGCATCAAGCTTGCAACACACCTCGATACACAAGCGCAGGGCCCTGTGCTCTTCATGTTCGACGAGCCAACGACGGGTCTGCATGTCCATGATGTGTCAGCTTTGCTTGACGCATTCAATCGACTGGTTGATCAGGGACATACACTCGTCGTTATCGAGCATAACGTTCATGTTATGGCGGCTGCCGACTGGATCATCGATATGGGACCTGGAGGGGGCAACCAGGGTGGTCGAGTTGTAGCAACAGGCACGCCGAAGGCTGTTGCTGGTGTCAATGGTTCGTTCACGGGTGCTGCACTCGCAACACACTTCGCTCAACATGGAGCGCCGGTACGTAAGCGTAGGTCTACCTCGTGATGACGTTCCGCGGAATCATACGGGCGGGTGTAAGCCTCGGGATCGTCGCTGCTGCGATGTGGTTTTTGCTGCGAAATGTTGATCTCAACGAGGTCACGCGATTGATGGGGGATTCGAATGTTCTCCTTCTTTCGCTTACCATCCCGCTTATCGTCCTGTCGCACGTGGTTCGTGCAATTCGCTGGCGACTCCTACTTCGTCCGGCGGCACCACATGTTCGAAGAACGACAGCATTCTCATCCGTCATGATCGGGTATGCCGTCAACACGATCATACCACGATTGGGTGAAGTTGTGAGACCCTGGATTTTGTCACGACGTGAATCGCTCTCCTTGCCGCTCGCAATGAGCAGTGTACTTGTCGAGCGTGTAATAGATGTCATAACACTTCTCGTATCGATTACAGCCGTCGTGCTCGTCGCTCCGTCTATCGTGCAGACGATGTTACCGGGTATGTCCATCGAAATGCTATCGCTACGACTCGGCATACCAGCCATTGGACTTATTGCCGTGCTCATTGTTGTCGTGTTTACGAATCTTGGTCCCTCGATCATACGACAAACAGTTGGCAGAATCCATCTTCCACTAGCCTCACGGCTCGACAGTATTCTCACAAATGTGCGAGAGGGCATGAAAGCCGTTCGTGAGCCGCAGCTGTATGTAACGATCGTCATTCAATCGATCCTCGTCTGGGTGCTCTACATCGTCCCTGTTTGGGTTACGGCACAAGCGATGCCCTTTGCATCTGCACATGAGCTCACAGTGATGGGGGCGACCTCGCTCCTTCTCGTGATTTCCGTTGGTGTTACCATTGCTCCAACACCAGGTGCATTTGGCGTGTATCAGAGTTTTGCGCAAGTCGGACTCATGGCCCTCACCACTGCAACGGCTTCTGAAGCTCTTGCATTTGCAATGATTGCCTGGATCGTGAACTACGGTATCTCGTTTTTCGTTGGAGGCCTGTGTTGGCTGTATGAATCCAAACACGGCATCTCACTGACGTCACTTCGCTCACTTCAACATTCATCATCATCATCATCGTCATCAACATGAGTCACGATCAAGCACCGGCAGTTCACGAAACTGATGTTATCGTCATCGGAGCCGGACCCTGCGGTCTGTTCACTGTGTTTGAAGCTGGACTTCTCAAGTGGAAATGTCACCTCATTGACTATCTACCAATCCCTGGTGGACAGTGTGCTGAGATCTATCCAAAGAAGCCGATCTATGACATCCCGGGCTTTCCATCAGTCCTTGCAGGCGAACTCGTCGATAACCTCCTCAAGCAGGGGGAGCCGTTCCATCCTACGTTTACTCTCGGCGAGCGCGCCGACTCACTGGAACGCCTCGACGATGGGTCATTCCGCGTGACAACATCCCGCGGATCTGTTATCACTGGTAAGACGGTGTTCTTGGCAGGGGGCTTGGGCTGCTTTGAGCCACGTAAGCCTACTATTGCGTCGCTGCCCAACTATGAAGACCGTGGCGTTGAGTACATCATCAAGGACCCCGAGTTCTACCGTGGTAAGCGAGTTATTCTTGGTGGCGGGGGAGACTCAGCTCTCGATTGGACGATTGTCCTGGCTGACATCGCATCCGAGGTGACGATGATTCACCGTAGCGCACAATTCCGTGCCGCTCCTGATTCGGTCTCTAAAGCACAGGCACTCGCAGACTCAGGACGCATTACGCTAATCACCGACGCACAGGTTACTGATCTGCATGGTGACGACGCTCTCTCGTCGGTAACTATCACGCACAACGATGGCACAACACGTCAGATCGACGTCGATCATTTCGTTCCGCTGTTCGGACTCTCACCGAAGCTCGGCCCAATCGCCGAATGGGGACTGTCGTTGGAGAAGAACGCGGTAACTGTTGACCCGCTTACATTCCAGACGAGTACTCCGGGCATTTATGCCGTTGGAGATATTAGCGAGTACCCGAATAAGCTGAAGTTGATTCTCTGCGGATTTCATGAGGCCGCTGTAGCGTTGAACTACGAGTATCAGCGACAGCACCCAGAGAAGAAGCACGTCATCAAGTACACAACGGTGTCAGGCGTAGGCTCGTTGCCATAACGAGCCTACACCTGAGCAGTAACATACTTGGGATTAACGAGTTACGCCAGTGGCTTTACGTACAGCTGCAGGTGCGGCCAGCATTACCGCCGAGAACAGCCATGTAGATACGATGCCGTTTAGCAGGAAGTTCCCACCATCACGATAGAAGGCTAAGCCAGCTGCATAGCAGGCGGTAAGTCCTTCTACAGTTTGTGGATAGAAACCACCGTTCAACCAAACTGCGAAGTTGGTCACGATAAAGAAGCCGACTGCGCTCAGGGTGCCACCACCCAGAACGAGCGCTGCAGGCTTCCATGTACGCATTGCAAAGCCCATGAGTGAGATAGCTGCAACAGATCCGTACACCCAAGGCTGCGTTGAGTGAAAAGCGTACTCGGAACCCATAATCACACCGAGTGCGAGATCTGACAGCAGCATGGCTGCCAGTGGAACGATCAAAGAGCGCAAACGACCACTCGCAAGTGCGCCACCAACCAACGCGATGGCCATCACTGGCGTAAAGTTTGGCCAGTGCGGAATCACGCGAAATGCAGCCACAATCGCGATTGTTGCCAGCATGGTACGGTCGAGACGATAGTTCATGAGGAGCTCCAAGAGGTTCTGCACGTATCAGCAACAGGCGAGTCTGCCGATATCGTTAGTTTACATAATGCAGATTATATTTCAGATTGTGAGGGGTGACGGTGTGGAATCGCGTGCACTTCTTAGCCGTTAACCTTGTTGCGTGTCAGTGCGTTAGTGACTTGATCTGCAGCATCTTGTAAGGTGGCAGCAACCAAGAAATCAAGCCCTGACTTCTGGAGGATTTCGCGCGCTTCAACAGCGTTTGTTCCGTCGAGTCGTACGATCACCGGCACGTTGACCGTGACCTGCTGGAGTGCCTGAAGAATGCCATTAGCGACACGGTCGCAGCGCACGATACCACCAAAGATGTTGATCAGGACGGCTTCAACGTGTGGGTCGCTCATCATGATGCGGAAGGCGTTGGCGATGCGCTCGACGTTAGCTCCACCACCCACGTCCAGGAAGTTCGCCGGCTTGCCGCCAGCCAATTGGATGATGTCCATCGTGCCCATGGCGAGACCAGCACCATTGACCATGCAGCCTACGTTGCCGTCGAGCTTGATGTAGTTGAGGCTGTACTTGCCAGCTTCGACCTCAAGCGGATCTTCTTCAGTGATGTCGCGAAGGTCAGCCCAATGTGGGTGACGGAACTCGGCATTATCGTCGAAATTTACCTTAGCGTCGAGTGCGATGAAATCGCCATCCTTTGTTGATACGAGTGGGTTCACCTCGAGCATGCTGCAATCCATGACTTCATAGGCATGGTACAGCTTCGTAATGAAGTTGACGAAGCTCTTGTAGGCGTTTCCGGACAAGCCCAGACCAAATGCCAGCTCACGAGCCTGGAACGGCATGAAGCCAGACGTTGGGTCGACGTGCACCTTGATCAGCTTCTCAGGTGTTTCTTCAGCGACTGTCTCAATGTCGACGCCGCCTTCGGTAGAAACCATGATGAGGTTGCGACCATTGCCGCGATCAAGAAGTATTGAGCAGTAATACTCGTGGCCGATGTTGCAGCCTTCTTCGATCAGCACGCGACGGACCGTCTTGCCTTCTTCACCAGTCTGAATCGTAACCAGTGTATTGCCGAGCAGGCCTTCGGCTACCTTCTGCGCTTCGTCCTGCAAGTTGCCCTGCGTGATCACCGTGACGCCGCGGAGCCCCTTGCCGTTAACTTCAATTGCAGCGCCTGTCTCAGCATGGTGCACAGTCCCCTTTCCACGTCCACCTGCATGGATTTGTGCCTTTACAACGAGTGCACCAACGCCATGAGCTACGAAATCATTGTACGCAACTGACCCGGCTTCAACGGCTGAGGTAACAGCCTTGCCGCGGAGTACGGGAACACCGTAGTGGCGAAGGAGATCTTTGGCTTGGTATTCATGAATGTTCATGTGATCCTCTGTGGGGTGGAATTTCGCGTCGTACTTTTGTGCAGCATCGAAATTACGGAACCTTCGCGGTAATCGCGAACAAGCAATCATCCACATGAACATCGCTCGATATTATCTGTTGGCCACGGTCATGATCCTGGCGTGGCTTACCCTCCGCCCGGTGATTCTCACAGAGGATATGACCCCTGGCAGCGAGGCGAATCCTATCCGTCTGATGCTTACCCCGTCGACCGATGCTCACGCGATCATCCAGGACGGTGATAAGCTGGCTCAGTACCTCTACGAGCAAACCGGTCTCCACGTCGAGGTTTCGGTCCCGAATTACTACATCACGGTCGTTGAGGCATTTGGTACCGGACGAGCAGATATGGCGATCATGAACACCTTCTCGTACCTGTTGGCACATGCCAAGTATGGTGCGCAGGCCAGTTTACGCGTAGCGCGACGGTACGGCGAGCTCAGTTACAGAGGTGAGTTTATCGTTCGAGCTGATGCGGGCATTGATTCACTGCGGCAGCTTCAGGGCAAAACGATTGCATACGTTGATCCATCGTCGACATCAGGATACATCTATCCAAAGGAAATGTTGCGTCGCATTGGTGTTTCCCCACGTGAGGAGATGTTCGCCAACGGACACAATCAGGTGGTAACAAAGGTGTATCAGGGTGATGTGGATGCTGGCGCAGTGTTTTACTCCCGCCCAGATACCGTTACAGGCGAACAGCTTGATGCGCGTGCGAAGGTCGTCACAGAGTATCCCGACGTGTACCAAAAAGTCAAGGTGCTGTCGCTAACCGATGAGATCCCCAACGACCCAGTAGTCACGCGTAAGGGGCTTCCAGAGGAAATCCGAGCCCGACTAATCGGTGCGCTGCTGAAGTTTCAATCTACTGCCGAAGGCAAGCGCGCACTCATGACAATAGCGAGTATCGAGGGGTTTGTCCCAACGACCGACGATGAATACGACGGCGTACGTGAGCTTGTCGCCCGCTATGGCGTAGACGTTGAAGGGGCGCTGAAGAAAAAGAAGCGCTAAATCATCCCGTGATTTTACGTGCGAATGACGTTACACCGCGTGCTACCCCTGATACCAATGACGCTAAGTCCTCGAGTGCAGGACGTACGCGAGCAAGCAAACTCTGTTCGAGCTCTCGAACATCGTCGGCAATACCTGCGATGTTGCGCACACCACCAGTAAGTGTATCGACCTGAGCTTCGAGCTTCTTCAACGAGGAGTTCGCACGATCAAGCGCTTCACTTGTCTTTGCGAGTACAGGCAACGTTTGTTCTTTTACCTGATGGACATCACGTTGCATCGACTCCACAACATTTGTCATGCGCTCAATGTTTGAACCTGCACGAATGAGTACGACTGCAGCAACAATGGCAAGAGCAGTGATCGCTCCCAGCGCGATGATGAGGAAACTTAGTAGGGTCGCGTCCATGATCTTACTGGAACTCCGTGTGAAATGCGTCGTCGCCTGAGCGCTGCGCATCGCCGCCTCGCGTTGCACGATTTTTCGCGTCGCGAAGGACTTGTTCTGCGTTGGACATCAAATTGTCGGCTTGATGACGTGCCGTTGACACGATACGTTCAGCCGCGATGCGGCCTTCGTTTACGACGTCGTCGAAGCTGCTTGAAGTGTGACCGCCACCAGTTGCCTTATTGAACATCTGTTGTGCCTTATCAACCACATCTTCAGTACGATCCGCGATGTCACGGCGAAGTTCTCGACCGCTCTTCGGAGCGAACAGCAATGCAACAACAGCTCCAACAGCACCGCCAACGACGGCACCGATCAGGAAGCCTTTAGAGTATGAGGAATTGTTGTCTTCCATGGCTGTCTCCTAACACGATAATGTCACCATTGTTCAGGAAGGATACAGGGTTTGCCTTGTGCCTTGAGAATCATCTCCGCAATCTCACGGACGGCGCCATTGCCGCCGGTTGCGTTCGCCACATAGTGCGCTCGCTCTTTGATCACGGAAACTGCATCAGACGGGCATGCAGCGAGACCACATAATCCCATGACGTGAAGGTCATTCACATCGTCGCCAATATACGCAATGCATTCTGGCGACAGAGACAGCTGACGACACAGGCCGTGGAATGTTGCAGTCTTATCGTGACTTCCCATGAAGACATGAGGAATCTTGAGCTTTGCCGCACGAGCCGTAACTATTGGTGTGTCCTCGCTTGTGATGATAGCCATTTCAATACCTGCGCGTCGAAGCAGGGTCAACCCCATTCCGTCGCGTGTACTGAATCGCTTAAGTGCTTCACCGTGCGGACCATAATACATAGCTCCATCGGTGAGAGTACCGTCGACATCCATGATGACAAAGCTGATGCGCGACGCGCGCTCCTGAACGGTCACTCGATACCTCGCGATGAGTTGTGTGGTTGACTGAATGCGTAGTTTCGTGGTCAAATTACGGATAGGAACAGCATGCCAACGCGTTACATTCTGCTCACGATGGCGATACCCGAGGAGGAAATGGACCTCGCCATGGGTATCCTAGGTGGGTATCCCCTCTTGGGTGTTGAGCAGGGTCTCGATGAGTGCACGGTCTGCTTTGAGCAGAATGACTGGCAACACGATTACACCGATGCGATTCTCGCAGAGCTACACCAGGTTGGTGTGCATGCCACGTTGATCAAGCTTGGCACGGAGGAAGATCAGAACTGGAATGCCGAATGGGAGGCCAGTATTGACCCAGTTGTTGTGAACGAGCGCATCATCATTGTGCCTGAATGGAGAGCCTCTGAGTTTTCCTATCCGATGAAACTCGTCATCACACCGAAAATGTCATTCGGCACTGGTCATCACGCGACGACGCGCATGATGTGCCGTCTGATGGAGGTGTATGCGAAACCTGGCGATACATGGGTTGATGTTGGTACGGGTACTGGCGTCCTCGCGATCATGGCAGCCAAACTTGGTGCTACGGACGTATACGCGTTCGACAACAACGAGTGGTCGATTGTCAACAGCCAAGAAAATGTTGCTCGCAATGCCGTTGAACGTATCGTTCGTCTTGAGCAAGCAGAACTTCAGGATGTGCAGCTCCCCCGTTGCAATGGTCTCGCGGCGAATCTGTATCGACATCTCGTTATACCCTACGCACAGTCGTTTATAGACGCTGTTGAACCCGGAGGAATCATCCTTGTGTCTGGTATTCTCAAGTACGACAAAGATGAAGTTGCCGAACCATTCCTCGCGGCCGGCTGTTCAATAGTCGACGAGCTGGCAGAAAGCGAATGGTGTGCGTTGGCTCTCCGGACGCCGGTGAAGTAATGTCATCACGTAAACCTCAACGTCCGTGGATCTCTGTCCTGCTCGGACTGCTGTTTGGCGCTTCACTGTTGATTGCTGTGTTGAACGGCGGACAGTGTGAGCGCTACGAACGCAAGATGGAACGTCAGAAGATGATGCGTGAGTACCTCGATTCGATGCGCCATCAGAGGAAGTAACATCCGTGCTTTTCCGTCGTCAATAGACTCCCATGCCCCCTATTCGCAATGATGCCTCGCCGATAGCTGCACTGATGCAATCGTCATCGATTGTACTTCAAAGTGCGCAGACGCTGATGCGCGATCGTGAGATATCGATCAAGACGCTCCGCGGTGCGGCGAAGTCGGCATATGTTGCAGCTCTGTGTTCACTTGGTGACCTACCGTTTGTCGTTGTTGTGCCCACCGATGATGATGTTGATGCGTACGTGCACGACATCGGTATTCTACTCACTTCGAATCGTGTCGTAGGAATTCGTGGTGCGACCAAACATAGTGCGCTGGCCAGCGGTGGGATCGTACATCACGAGCAGGTAGACGCGCTGAGTCGCCTGCGCGCCGAGGCAAACGAGCCCTACGTTGTTGTTGTATCAGTCCCCTCCTTATCGCTCGCTATGCCATCTGTTGGTGTGTTAGAGCAGGCACAGTGGACGCTCGAACGTTCGTCGACGCGGAATTATGAGACGCTCATTACTGATCTTGCTCTTGCAGGATTTGATCGTACCGACTTCGTCAGTAAGCCGGGAGAGCTTGCTGTTCGTGGTGGCATTGTCGACATTTTTCCGAGTGGATGGGACAATCCACTGCGTGTTGAATTCTTTGGTGATACGATCGAATCGATTCGTGAGTTTGAGCCCCTTTCCCAGCGTTCGATTCGTGAGCATGCGTCGGTGTCGTTCCTTGCACATGTGTTTCACGATGACGATTCGTCGCTTTCCTCATCGATCATCGATCACATCCCAACTGAATCAGTGATGGTTCTTGATGAGCCAGAGGCGATCGAGGCAGAGGCACATGCTCGAGAGATTTCACGTCCGTTTACATCCCACTCAGCGTACTCGATTCGACTGAATCCGCTGGGTACGGTGACACACGAGGTACAGACTCAGGTGCAGCCACCAAGCAATGGATCACTTGAACATTTGCTGCAAACGGCCTCAAAGCTTCATCGAAAGAAGTACACTGTGCTAGTTGGCGGTGAAGGGCAGCAGAATACCAAGCGGTTACGCGAGTTATGTGAGGCATTTGCTGATCAAGTCGAGCTCGACTCGGAAGATGAAGGTCTCGCATTGCATCGCGTGATCTCATCGATTTCGTGGTTGTCGGTGTCGCCGTCGTCTGGATTTATCTGGGACGATCTGTCACTCGCGGTATTCACGGAACATCAAGTGTTCGGTCGTCAGCGGAGTCAACGCAGAACAACGCGACAAGACTCTGGCCTGTCGATTCGCGACATTCAGCAACTTCACCGAGGTGATCTCGTCGTCCATGCTGATAAAGGCATCGGCCGATTTGAAGGTCTTGAGACAATTGTCATCAACGGTTCACACGTTGAATGTGTCAAGCTTGGATTTGATGGTGGCGATAATCTTTTCGTACACCTCAACTACGTCCACAAGCTTTCGAAGTATGCCTCAGAAGAAGGTTCAGCACCAAAGCTGAGCAAACTTGGATCTGCCGAATGGGAGCGGAAGAAGGCACGCGCGAAGAAGCGTATCAAGGACATTGCTCGCGATCTGATCAAGCTCTATGCACAGCGAAAGTCACAGCCTGGCTTTGCCTACCCATCTGACACTGTATGGCAGAAGGAGTTTGAGGCGTCGTTCCAATACGAGGATACGGTTGATCAGGCTCGTGCAACATCAGAAGTGAAGTTCGACATGGAACAACCAACACCAATGGATCGACTGGTGTGTGGTGACGTAGGGTTTGGCAAGACAGAGATTGCTGTACGTGCGGCATTTAAAGCGGCACAGTCCGGACGTCAAGTTGCGGTACTTGTGCCGACGACCATTCTCGCCGAGCAACATGGAGTAACGTTCCGTGATCGACTCCATCGCTATCCTGTTCGCATCGATGTACTCTCGCGATTCCGTTCGAAAGCCGAGCAAAAGGAGATTCTAGATCGCGTCCATAATGGAGGCGCAGACATTGTGATTGGTACCCATCGTTTGCTTAGCAAAGACGTGTCGTTCAAGAACCTCGGATTGCTCATCATTGATGAAGAGCATCGGTTTGGTGTTGCAGCAAAAGAGAAGCTGCGTCAGCTTCGCGCAACGATCGATACGCTTACGCTGACGGCAACGCCGATCCCACGTACGTTGAATTTTTCGTTGATGGGAGCACGTGATCTTTCTGTGATCGAGACACCCCCACGAAATCGTCTGCCGGTGCAGACTGAGATTTCCCAGTGGGATGATACTGTGCTGCGCGAAGCACTGCTCCGCGAGCTTGAGCGAGGTGGACAGGTGTTCGTAGTAACTGATCGTATCACGGATATGGATAAGCTCATGATGAAAATCAAGATGCTTGTCCCAACTCTACGAGTAACGATGGCGCACGGACAAATGGAATCCGACGCGTTGGAAGATGTGATGGAAGGATTCCTCGAACGCAAGTTCGATGTGCTCATCGCTACCAAGATCATCGAGTCTGGTCTGGATATTCCCAATGCCAACACCATGATTATAGAGAATGCCGACAACTTCGGATTGGCAGAGCTCTACCAATTGCGTGGCCGCGTTGGTCGATCAAACATTCAGGCCTATTGCTACCTCCTCATTCCCCCGCCGCACACGCTGTCGCGCATGGCCTTGCGTCGTCTGCAAGCCCTGGAAGAGTACACCGATCTTGGATCTGGGTTTCAACTCGCGATGCGCGACTTGGAAATCCGCGGTGCTGGCAATCTGTTAGGGGGCGAGCAGAGCGGCTTCATTCTCGACATGGGATTCGAACTCTATCAGAAGATTCTCGACGAGGCTGTCGAGGAACTCAAGCACGATGAGTTTGCTGATCTCTTTGCCGGAAGCAAAGAACTCAAACGTGATTTCTCAAACGAGGATATTGCCGTAGAGCTCGATGCTGATGCGCTGCTTCCCAAGCAGTACATCCCTGCCGACACCGAGAGGTTCGATGTCTACAAGCGTCTCTACAACGCGCACGACATCATCGAAGTCGACCGTGTATACGATGAATTGCGTGATCGATTCGGCACGCTTCCTCCGGAGGCAGAAGAATTGTTGTTTGCCGTGAAGTTGCGAATCCTGGCCCTACCATCGGGGATCGTTCGTATCAACGTTCGAAATCAACGACTTGTAATGGAACTGCCACCTGAGACTAATGCCGGTTGGTACACACACGTGTTCAAGCGTATTCTTCAGGCGCTCACGTCGATGCCGAATGCAAAGTTTGTCCAACAAGGAAAGCGGTTGATCATCGACGTCGTACTCGGACATCGCGATGAGGCACTCGCTGTTGTATCGCAATTCACACGTGTTGCAACGTCACGTGACGAAGAACATGAAGCATCGGAGCAGTCATGGTAGTTCTTGCACTTGAAACATCGGGCAAGGTCTGTGGCGCAGCTGTGTCCATTGATGGGTCACTCATTGCCACAACAGAGATCATTCGCGACGCATCACACGACGCCTACCTTCCTGATGTTGTGCAGTCAACGTTGCGCTGTGCTGATGTTTCGCTTGACGCGGTGGACATCGTAGCATTATCAGCCGGTCCAGGCTCGTTTACTGGACTTCGCATTGGCGCATCGTTTGTGAAGGGGCTCGCGTTTTCGGGGTCGCCGAAGCTTCTTCCCGTTCCCACACTTACGTCGATTCATGTCGCGTCACAAGAAGTGGCGCTCCTCTCTGGAGCGACGCACATCCTCTCCGTCGTTCCGTCGCATCGTGATCTGTGGTACGTCCAGGTTGCCCCCTGCGCGTCATCGTTGCGTGACCATACAGTGCGCGTTTGTTCGACGGAGGAAACGATGTCTCTTATCAATGAGCAAACATTTGTTGCTGGACCTGGTGCGGAACGACTCGCGCCGACAGCCGTGAGCGGACTCACACGACTGTCGGCGCGATTTATAGCGTTTGCAAGTTGGAAGCTGCTTGAGGAAGGTGTCCAGTGCGTTGACGTTGACGCGTTCGTGCCTGCTTATCAGCAAGAGTTTGTGCCGCGATAGGCACGGGGCGCTTACAGGGCCTTGAGGAACGTTTCAATCTCAGCTACATCATTCGTAGTGAGCTTCTTGCCCAGCTGGTGCCAGCCCATGAGTTCAATTGCCTTCGAGAGTGTAGGAACAGTTCCATCATGGAAGTACGGCTGCGTGCGCGACACAAGACGGAGTGATGGAACCTTAAACATCAGGCTATCTGCAGGATCCTTCGTGACGAGGTAGCGACCTGGATCAGATGTCGTGTACGGTTGAATGTTGCCCAGCTTCTGGAGTCCATTTCCACCGAACAGAGCGCCATTATGGCACGAGATACAACCGGTGTTGATAAACGTGTGCATACCACGACGCTCTGCCATTGTGAGCGCGGTTGTATCACCGACAATCCACTTGTCGAAGCGCGACTTCACGATGAGTGTGCGCTCGAACGCTGCAATGGCCTTAGCCACATTGTCAAAGGTAACCGGTGCCTTGTCTGTGGGAAATGCTGCTGCGAACATACCAGGATACTCTTGGGTCTTCTTCAGCTTCGCTTCCACCGCTTCAGGTGATGGCATCGCCATTTCAGCCGGGTTGCAGATCGGACCCTTTGCTTGTGCGATCAAATCATCAGCACGACCGTCCCAAAACTGCAACGAATGGAACCCTGCGTTCATGACTGTTGGAGAGTTCCGAGTGCCGCGACCGCCAAGTGCGCCATCTGAGGTTACCTCGTTGTCGACACCGGCCGCCCCCTCAGAGGCGTTGTGACACGTGTTGCAGGACTGCTTGTCGTTGACCGAGAGTCGCGTGTCGAAATACAGTGACTTACCGAGGGCAATCATCTCATCCGTAGTCCCCTCGTGACCTGGCATGACGTCGGGGAGAACAGCGAATACGCCCTCAGCCATCGAGCGAAGTTCAGTTTCCTCTGCTGCCGTTAAGGCGCGTACATCGGGTTTTGGTTCTTGGGTGTCGCCAGGTTTACCGCAACCAATCATCATCGCGGCAGCAGCAGCGAGCGTAGTGTAGCGAAGAATGTTCATGACATCAATGTCCTAATGTGAGAATGCTTGCCGGGCGCGTACAGGCTACCCAAACACGACCCTGAAGAACACTTGGTACACATAAATGGTTCCAGTTGATCACCGCGTTCCGTCGTAGTTTCGTAGCACCTTCCACCTACGTACAACAGAACATGATTGAGCGTTATACGCGTCCGGATATGGGCGCAATTTGGTCAGACCAAAACAAGTATGCAATCTGGCTCGAGATCGAGATCCTCGCATGTGAAGCACAGGCCGAACTCGGAGTGATCCCTTCGGATGCAGTTCGCGAGATCCGTCAGAAGGCATCCTTCGATGTGCAGCGGATTCTGGAGATCGAAGAAACGACCAAGCATGACGTCATTGCCTTCACGACAAATGTCGCTGAGTATGTCGGACCGGCCTCTCGGTTTATCCACCTCGGTATGACATCGAGTGATGTGCTGGATACGTGCCTGGCAGTGCAGCTGAAGCAAGCCGGCGAACTCCTGTTGACGGATCTTCAGGCGTTTAGGGATGTCTTGGCTCGACGCGCCGTTGAGTTCAAAAACACCGTCTGCATCGGACGCTCACACGGTATTCATGCAGAGCCGACGACGTTTGGGTTGAAGCTTGCACTGTGGCATCAGGAATGTCTCCGCAGCATTGCGCGACTCGAGCGTGCGCTTGAAACGATCAGTGTTGGCATGATTAGCGGCGCGGTCGGGACGTTTGAGCACCTCTCCCCTGCTGTTGAGGAATACGTGTGTGCGAAGCTAGGTCTCAAGCCAGCACCAGTTAGCACGCAGGTGATACAGCGGGACCGTCATGCGGAATTTCTCACGACACTTGCGCTGATTGGTGCGTTCCTCGAAAAGATTGGAACTGAAGTCCGCCATCTGCAACGAACGGAAGTGCGCGAGGCAGAAGAGTATTTCTCGCCTGGTCAAAAGGGTTCGTCAGCTATGCCGCATAAACGCAACCCAATTCTCAGTGAGCGCATCTGTGGTCTTGCACGTCTTCTGCGTGCAAATGCACTTGCCGCCATCGAGAACAATGCACTGTGGCACGAGCGTGACATCTCGCACAGCTCTGTTGAGCGTGTTATCTGTCCGGACTCAACGATTACCCTCGACTACATGTTACATCTTGCAACAGGGATGATTGACCGTCTCCTGGTGTATCCAGAGGCAATGCAGCGAAATCTCGAGCTGACGCATGGTCTTCCGTTCTCGCAGAGTGTGATGCTTGCTCTCATCGGCAAGGATGTCACGCGTGAGGACGCATATCGCATGGTGCAACGCAATGCTATGCGCACGTGGGAGACCAAGACTCCACTGCGTGAGACAATAGCGGATGATGCCGAGATTACCTCGCTCCTATCCGACGCGGAACTGGATGCGATCTTCGATGGACGTCGCATGCTCTCGAATGTGGATACAATCTTTACGCGGTGTGGGTTGTGATGCGTGGGCAGCTCGTGTTCTTGCTGTGGTGTATCGTTGGGATGCTGATGATCAGCACAGTGCATGGTGCCGCGGGTGACCGTGGAGAAGGCGAGCGTCTGGCTGCGACGTACTGTCAGTCCTGTCACGCATTACCAGCCCCTTCCGACCTCGATAAGTCTACGTGGGTATCAAAAGTCTTCCCCATGATGCGACGCTACATGGGTTTGGAACCTCTACCGCAGCACGCACAGTTGCCACATGACTTACAGGCGATGTATCCAACAACGCCAATGATGACCGAAGATCAATGGTTTACGGTTGCGCAGTGGTATATCGACAATGCACCCGCAGCCCTATCACCGCCACCTGCAGTTACGGTTCGAGGAACTACGACGGTCTTCACGGCAACGCCAATTGTGCGACTCGGATTGATACCGATGACCACGTTTGTTCATGTGGATAGCAGTCGCGGCAGCCTTGTGCTTGGCGATGGTATGACAAATGCAATTCATCTTGCTGATGTGAAGGGTACCATCACTCAATCGATTCAGATTGCAGGTCCACCTTCGGCGCTTGCTATTCGGGGCGATCGATGGTTCGTCACAGACATGGGTAAGCTCCTTCCGCACGACTCGGCGGTTGGATCACTCGTTGAGATAACGTGGGATGGCAGTACACCAAGCAAGAGAGTTATCATCGACTCGCTTCGGCGTCCGACACATGTCATTGTCTCCGACCTCAATGGCGACGGACGCGATGATTACCTGATTTGTGAATACGGTAATCTGATTGGCCAGTTCGGTTGGTATGAGTTACAGGCAAGCGGAAAACAGGTGTATCACCAGCTCTCACCACTTCCGGGTGCAATTCGTGCAGTTGTTCACGATTTCAATGGTGATCGGAAACCAGACATCCTCGTCCAAATGGCCCAAGCACGTGAAGCACTCGTGTTGTACACGAATCAAGGCAAGGGGCGCTTCACATCCCGCGAGATCCTCTCGTTCCCACCATCGCGTGGTTCGTCATCCTTCCGCCTCGTGAATGCAGATGACGATCGGGATTTGGAACTGATCTACACTGCAGGCGATAATGGGGACTATGATGTGCCTCCATACAAGCCGTACCATGGCGTCTATATCTTTGACCAGACAAAGGACGGTTGGAAGCAGAAGTCCTTTCAGCGAATGGACGGGGCCTACGGTGCGATGCTCGAAGATTTCTCTGCTGACGGTTCGCTCGATCTCTTCTCGTTCAGCTACTTCCCGCGATTTGATCGCGGCGACATTGACCTAGTGCGATTTGACCAGGATGTATTAACGCCGCAGCGTACAACATGGAGTGTGCAGGGGGCGGCACAAGGTCGCTGGCTCGTAAGTCATATCGCCGACATTGATCGTGATGGTGATCTCGATATCGTCCTTGGTAATGTCTCAATCGGACCGGGTATAGTGCCGGATGACATTGCTACGCGCTGGACATCCAGTGGTATACTTGGCATTATCCTTCGAAACACGACGAGGTAATCTAGGGTTCGACCATCACCGCATAGGTCTGAATGTGTAGGCCACGCGTGACAACGATGTAGCAGATGCCATTGAAGTCATCTGGGATTGCGCCTGACAGCATACCGTTGGGCTCGTTCTGAGATAGTCGGCACACGACACGTCCACGGAGATCCGTGACGATGCCCGCATCTCCTTGAACAGAGATGGTCCGCCCTCGCAGTATGCCATCAGCACGCTGGTCAAAGAGTCGAGGTCCGCGATCAGTACAAACGTCATTGAGTGAAAATCTTCCATGTTCGCGCAGCACTTCCGTTGCTCGTGGAGTTACTGCAACGCTATCGATACCAAGTTGTATTTGTGCGGAATCACCAAGCAGAGCTACCGCATCAAACCGCCGAAAGGTCGAGCGTGTTGACGATGCGAGTGTGAATGGAATAGCTACCCTCGCATTGATCATTGTGCTTCGCTGAGCTTGATCAAGGGGCATCAACACCGTTTGACGTAGTCGAACAAATGCTGTGCCTTGGATCGCTGATTGACCCGTTAGACGTTCAACTCGGAGAAAGATCGAGACCGTATCTCCTGCTGATCCACGTATACGATCAAGGCTTACTCTGATCTCATTGCCGGCACGTGGTTCAAGCGGAAGAGCATGAACAAGGCGTGAAATGCATCCGCCGAGATCAACATCAGCCTCAATACAACAGTGCACACTATCGCGAGGTAAAAGCACTTTCTGTGCGGCTGGACGTGGCACGCTATCAATGATCCACCGAACAACGATTCCTGCCGAGACCCCGCAGCGCAGAAACGATGTTCCTCCAATTGTCGTATCGCTGATGATAACTGATGCAGTGGGAGGCGATGTTCGTGGTGACATCAACGCTAGTGGTACTGCGCGTAACGTACCATCAGACCCCGGCTGAGCACCATATGGCGCTATGGTGGCTGATGTGTCAACGTGTGAACCACCGCCTGCTCCTCCTCCGCGTTGCACGCGGATGGATGAGATCAATGATCGGTCTGAGACTGTCACCACACCTCCCGCACCTCCTCCTCCAGGCCCGTAGCGAAAGATGCTTCCGTAGGTACTGCCGCCGACACCGCCTGATACGTCACATACGATTCCACCATGAAGTGATTTTGTATCTATGATGATTGTACCACCAGACCCTCCGCCTCCTCCGCCATCGTACGTCGCGTCATCGCCATCGCTCCCTGAAACATCAAGTGCAGCACGAGCGGTCGTGATGACATGTGGTGCGCAGATGAGTATTGCGCCACCACCATTGCCACCCTTCCCACCACGAAGATCATTCTGATGACCGGATCCCCCACCGCTTCCAAGATACAGTCGCGGTTGGGTCGAGTCATGCTCTACGATCGCAGATGGTGTGGTCCATGGTATCGATGTGGGGTGCACGTATGCGTCCGTTGGTGCGCCTCCGCGACCTCCTCGTGTGAGCAACGATCCTCCGTATCCACCACCGTTGCGCGGATACCCATTGAACGTTACCAGAGTTCCATTATCAATGGTCGACAACTCGCTAAGCAGCGTATCACGTGAGTTACTGGAGGAAACACCGCCTCGAAAGCCAATGCCGTTCGCAGACACAATACCGTCGATGACCAATGTGTCAATCGAGACGATAGCTACAACGCCTCCATAGTGACCGTTCCAGGGAATCGTCGTGACGCTATCTGTGTTGTCAATCCTACCCACCGAGACTGCGCGCACAAGTTGGATAATGCCTTGCGTATCAAACGTGCGTTGTATTGCATACTTGAAGTGTGCTGATGCGCCTATGATGGTATCTATGATGTTGACGTCGAACGCACCCACGTTCATGAAGTCACGAGATGCTGCCTGATGAATGACTACTGTATCACCTTGTTGAAAGAAGGACGGAATCGACAGATTCGCCGTACTCGTGCATACGTCCAGCGCCGTAATGGTACATGCGAGCACACGATGTTGCTCGAGGGCATCGCTACGGTGGAGTCCGCTGATTCCGAGCATGAAGAGGAGAATGATCGTGCGAGAAATCATTGAATCCGCCTCCAGCCCTGCGCGACGTGATCGTACCAAAACCATGAACACGTATCGCTTACCAGTACCCCATCCGCAGCGCGAGGCAGCACTAACTGAGATTGCGCTGGTGTCGCTGGGTCAGCATGAATGAGGAGAAGATCATCGACACCAACGTTGCAGAGCTGCACGATCCGCCCCTGATCTTCTGGCGTAATGCCCGTAATGCGTGCACCCTGTATGCCACGAAGACGCTGAGTAGCATGGGTCACACATGCAACAATGGTTCCATCCTGAAGCACGGCTTGCTCGTTCGGTGCATCGATCATGCACACCGTCTGCATACGCACACTTCCTGATGCATTGAGGTCAAACACATGTGTCGTTGAACCTCTGGACGCCGCCGCAAGTCCAAGCTTGTCAAGTTCTCGGGGTCGCGCATCACTGGTACTCCCAAGGTACACGTCACCCTCTGCCACAAGTGCATAGCCATGGAATGGTGATCGAAACAGTCCTCCAATAGCGAGTGTTGAGCTGGTAGCGCTGGCATAGGTGCGTCCTAGCACTCCGATCGCAGTGCCCGTAGACATACCAGGTCGTGCATCTGCCTGACCATGAACGCCAATCGAGATCGTACTGGCTCCTGCCGTACCGCCACGTAGTGCGATGCCAACGACTCCAGTGCATGAATCGCTGCCAACTGACGAGTTCGTTGCGCCGAGTCCTACAACGCCAACACGCGGATACGGTCCAACTGTCGGATACGACAGAGAGCGTGATGAGCCGATGATCCCGGTTCCGATGGTATTTGCATGTGCGATAAGTCCAACGTTTTCCGTTCCTGACACCGTTACTTCTATCCCGCGTCGAGGCGGTTGCGTGCCACCAATGTCGATAGCTGTACCTGTTCCGGAAGAAAGTGCATTGTAGCGTAGTCCAGTGCCGCCAGTAATGTCAATGCCAGTAGCAAGTGTTGGTCGCAGCGACCCTGTCGGTCCTCCGATGCGGATGCCAGTACCAGATCCATTCGCTTGTGATGAGATGAGAAGTCCGGCGTGATCACTACCAGACAGACCCACATCCGTGATTGACAAACCAGAAGACGTAGTTGTGCCGATCATGGATATCACAAGACCAACTCCGCCTAAGGGCGGTAGACTTGCAATGCGAAGAAGTTCGTTTGACGTGGCTCCAGTGTATTGTCCGATACTCACAGGTCCTCGTATCCATGTTCCTCCTGCGCCGTCCACCTCCAACGCGCGGATAGAGCCGCCTGCGCCGGTGAGAACGCGGATAGGCATTCCCACCGGTGCTCGTTGAGCGATAACGAGGGGTGCGTTCGTTGTCGACTCAACACGACTCGTGCTAAATCCCTGTGCAGACAGTCGCACGCTGCATGGGAGAAGAGCACACATAATGGCGAGGAGAATCATGATTGGACGTTAGTTCGGTTGTACTATCATCCATGCAATGCGATCAGCTGCGCCAAGCGGTACAGATGTCTCGACAGTAATTGTATCGTTGACGTCGTCGATGGCTGTAATGCTCAATCCGATCGTTGTTCCTGCAGGATTCATCATCGTGATTAGCGGAATCGAACCTGAGAGAATATTCGTGCCGACAGGAATCACGTGGACGTAGTTTCCAATCACGGGGGTAAAAATCCCGCGACGAACGTCGGAAAGAGGACTCCTCCATTGAAGATCGCCCGTTGTCGAGCCGGTAAGAACCATCCCATCTGAGTCTGGAGCAGCAGCCGGAAGCGTATAGGTCACGTCCTGTGCTTGCTCCCGTGAACGAAATGCAGTGTAGTTCGTTCCAGCACTGAATGGTTCAGCAAATCGCAGTTCCGTTGCTTGTCCATTGTTCGAGAGGAGCACTGTAGCTCCGAGATCAATGGGAGCATTGGGCGTGGATGTTGCCAATCCAATGAACCCTTGCCGTGGTCCGGGCAGGCCGTTAATACGAAGACGTTCAACTCCGTTTGATGCAACAACGACGTCCTGATCATTCGATGTCCCAAGGTATTGTTCACCGGCTGCCGTTCCACCCTTTGTGATCGATGAACCGGCAAGGCCCCAATAGGCTGCGTTTGCCCATGTGAGTGAGGATTGTCCAGTTGTGACATTCGAGACCGTTAGAACCTGTCCTGCTGCTCCTTGTTCTGCGGGAAGAAGGAGTGTGTATCCCGCTACACCTGTCTGAGGTATAGAGAGCGACACCGCAGCCGGCTGGGTGTTGCGGAGATGCAATGTTCCAGTTGTTTGACTCTGGGCGAAGGCTGCTGTGATATTGAGAATTGACACAACAACCCACACCAACATGTTACTGATGTGATTACGCTGGTTCATACTGGCTCCGATATGTGGTGGTGAAAAGAGATCAATGATCATTCCGTGTGTTATTCAATTAGCTCCCATGTGATACTCTCCGATGAGAGCAGTGCCGCCGCTGCAATCAGCGTGATCGTTCCGTCGTTCCGATTGAGTTCGGCTGCTATATTGATGTGTGTTGTGCTATTGGTCAATCGTGCAATCACGCGCACACGATCGCTCAGTTGAACGCCTGGACGAACAGTAAACACGTGCGTGACATTGTCGCCCTGAACCGCACCAAATGCGACGATACGAGCGTTCGAGCGAAGGATGATGCGTGATCCATCTCGTTTTACATCAATTCCATCCGCGCCAAGAAGTGTGATAGGTCCAGCTACTTCATTGATCGACGTGACGAGTCCAGTGAACGATGGACTTAGTCCGTCGGCAAGCAATGCATGTTCTGCAGTGCGTGTAAACTGCTGACTTGGAATCGCGATTCTCGGAAGACGTTCAGCTGACCCATCGAGAGAATAGCCAATTGCAGCAGTGGGACTTCGCAGGAATTCTACTGGCACGGCGATCGTTCGCCCTGCTACGAGAAAACAGTACCCACCGCGAAATCGTCCGTTTATCTGTTCGTGTGCAAGTACCTGATCAGACGAAATGCTCGCATAGTATCGAAGAGTGACCGTGTACCAGCCATCCTCAACGGACTCATCATCGAGGACAAGAGACATCCCCAACCCCAACTGAGCAGCGCTCGGGACGTCGCAGGCCAGGATAAGAAGTACGGCTATGAATAAGGGGCGCATACCTCACAGAGGAGGCAGATGCGATAAACGTGACAGACAGAGGCACGATTTTAGAACGTCGGTGCCAGTCCGATACTATCGAGTCGCTCGGTGAAGAACGAGCGCACATTTTGGAATCGTGTGAGGATGACCGACATGCGATCCGTCGCCAGAGAATCTCTCGTGTGTGCAGACGAGCGACTCTTGAGTGACACAGCAATGACGTCACGTACGTACCGATACTCTCGCAGCGTCATTGAGGATGCATTCAGCGAGGACACAAGTACGTCGCGTATGCGTTGTGGTCGGCCAGGACCGTCATCGACAGCTATAATGCGCTCAGCAATCAGGAGCATTGTCGACAGCTGACGTGGCGTAAGGATCGAGTCGTGCTGTATGGCTTGATCGTCTTGTGCTGTGAGTAGACGTTCAATGCCTACACGCTCGGGCTGGAGAAAACGAAACGCCATGTTGGCCTCGTTCAGTAGGCCCCATAGAATGGCACCGAGATACGCAACAGCTATGAGCGCACACGAAAAGACGATCCAGCGAAGGTGCTTCGGAGTAGGTCGACGATCTTCAGTCACAAAACCAGACGTTACAGAATGAGGAAGATCGCCGAAATCGCGCCGATGGTCGCAACAAGATCATGGACTCGCGACTCACGAGGACGTGTTGCGGGCAATACGAGAAGTGCGATTGCCGGCAATACGTGGATTGGCGATGGATTGAGTATTGCGGCTACCGCGAGTGTCACGCACGAACACCCGAACATCACGTGATGCCACACGCCAAATCGACGGCGAAACACACGCGCCCCGACGCCAAGACAGAGCGTAGCGTAATACGTTAGACCTGCGATCACATTCGCATCCATGTGTCGCTCCCATCGTGGAGAAAGTCCCCCTAGTGTCCCGGTTATTCACTCGAAGCAGCATCAGAAAACATTGCTTCGACGAATGCGCTCGCATCAAAAACCTGAAGGTCGCCGATCCGTTCGCCCACGCCAATATAACGTACGGGAATCTGCATTGCATCAGTAATTGCCAAAACTGCCCCACCCTTGGCCGTTCCATCGAGCTTAGTCAGGACAATGCCAGTTATAGGGGCCACTTTAGTGAATTCCTTCGCTTGTTGGAGGGCATTTTGCCCCGTTGTAGCATCCAGGGCCAAAAAAACCTCGTGAGGGGCCTCTGGATGGATCTTTTTCATTACCCGACTGATCTTCTCGAGTTCCTGCATCAGACCTTGCTTATTGTGCAGGCGCCCGGCTGTGTCGATGATCACTACGTCTGTACCCCTAGCTTTAGCAGCCGAGAGAGTGTCGAACGCCACAGCAGCTGGATCTGCCCCCTGCTGCTGCTGAACAATGTCAACTCCTGCACGATGAGCCCAGACCTCCAATTGCTCATTGGCCGCGGCACGGAAGGTATCAGCTGCACCAATCAACACCGACATTCCAGCCTGCTTGTAGTTATGAGCAAGCTTGCCAATAGTAGTTGTCTTACCAACACCATTGACGCCGATGAGCATGATCACATGCGGCTTCTGAGCTGTATCAATCGCGAATGTAGCATCGTTGTGTGCCGACGGCGACTGAGCTACCATGGCTGCAATCTCTTCTTTGAGCACGTCGAGGATCAGACTAGCGTCCTGGATATTGTCCTTGCGGACGCGATCCTTGAGCCGGGCGACGATCTTCTCAGTCGTCGTTACACCTACATCAGATGTAATGAGGATTTCCTCGATCTCACTCAGGAGTTGCGCATCGATGGAGCGTCCAAAGAATAGGACAGTCCGGAGCTTCCCGACGAGTGATTCACGTGTTTTGGATAGACCTTCCTTGAGGCGATCAAAGGAGAGCGCCTCGGTCACATCGCTGATTTTTTGCTTGAATTTATCGAAGAAGCCCATGGAGTCTCGTAGCGTATTGCCACAAAGATACGCCCATTAGACAACAGCTGACGATAATGAGCTCTATTGAGGGTGTTCCAAGCCATAGACTCACAACACCGGTCAATGCGATTGCGGATACTGCGAGCTTCCCACTCATGAGCGATGGAAGCACGATCTTGGCCCGAGATGTCGCATACATCGCGCCCAAGAGAATGACGACGTCTCGGCCAACAATAAGCGCAACAAACCACAACGGGAGGACCTCTTGTATTGTCAGGACGGCTACCACGGCCCCAACGAGAATCTTATCGGCTAGTGGGTCGAGGATCATCCCCCACTCGCTCACAGTACCAGTCCGACGAGCCACATAACCATCTAACCAGTCGGTGAGAGCAGCAACGAAACACAACACGATCGCGACGGTCCGTTCGTTCGACAAAAGCGCCCACACCACAGGGATGGTCATTACTCCTCGGAGTATGCTGATCAGATTCGATGCGGTAACAAACCTATCGCGTGGAAGTGGCGTTGTCATGGCTGCGGATGAGGATGGCTAGAATGAGCACCGATACAAGAATACCGACAAGCATGGGCTCAACAAGCGAATGAAGGACACATCCGAGCACCGGAAGCAGCATCACACTCAGACTAGCCACGGCCGGAAAAATGATCAGCGAAACAATTCCCCGCTGAATGCGTGGCGCATGCCGTGTATAGCTGACAAGCAAGGGGGCAAGCACAGCTGGCACAGTGATCGATGCAGCACGGTATAACAAGTCGATGACGCTGGGTAGCGCGAACGCTACCAGTCCACCAACCACAAGACTTACCGCGACTCCCAGACGCACTCTCGCTATTGGTTCGTCGCCATTGCGCACCGGGAGTAGATCATGCCCAAGCAACGTACCACTAACAAGCGCGTATCCATCGAGGGCCGACATAATCGCGGCTATGAGTCCGGCGACAAACATCCCACGCCATACATCCGGCAGCACGTTCAGGGCAAGTGAGACAGCTGCCTGTGCTCCCGAGGCTGTTCCATATGCGACAGACGAGAGGGCATAGAGTCCGACAAGCAGCTGTAGTACATCGAACACAATCCATGCAGCTACACTAATCATGATTCCCCGTCGGGCTGTGACTACTGAAGATGCTGCTGCTGTGCGAACATGGAAGTTCGGGTCGATAAACGTCTGCATTGCGATCACGCACCATACTACGATTGGGGTCCAACCAAGTGGACCTGGCAGCGTCAGAAGTTGCGAAGGTGTCGAAGTGACCAGCCACGAAAGTGAACCAAGATGAAGTAGGCAATACACCACAAGCGCAGTATAGCCTACGTACATGAGCACCGCTTGAACCAGGTTTGCATATGCATCTGAACGAAGTCCACCCTTGATGACGTACACGAACGCAAACGCCGATGACACGAAAAGCGAGATCCCGAGCGACCAGCCGGTGAATGATTGCGTTATGATTGCAAGGCTGAGCTGGTAGGACGCAGGTATGGTAATTACGAGCATCAAGATGCCGGCGACTGTTGCAGCACGCGATCCATACACTACACGAAATTGGTCAGGAATCGATATCGCTTGGGACTGTCTGATACGTTTCGACAACCACAACGCATAGATTGTTGCGATCACGTAATACGGTACGCCAAAGCAAAGGATAAATACAACACCGTACTGCACGATGAACTCAGTTGCACCCAACACCGATCCGTACCAAGTGGCAACAAGTGATGCAACAAAGACAGGAAGCGTCAGGGACCGTCCGGCGAGAATGAAGCTCGTAGCATTTGCAGAAGAATGTGACCGTGCTCCATAGAGTCCGGCAAACAGCACTGCCCCGAGACTCAGGACAATCGTGACTAGATCACTGAATGAGAGCTGATCAGTCATTGTCAAACGCTAATGGCTGTTGCGAAAGGAGCGTTCGCAGAAACGTCTGACGATGAATCTCGCACGGTCCATGTGCTCGTATGGCGTCGCGATGAACGGCAGTGGCATATCCCTTATGACGCGCGAACCCATACACAGGGTACTCGCGGTCTACATCCTCCATCCACGTGTCGCGCGCCGTCTTCGCTAGAATCGATGCTGCAGCAATTGATGGGCTGATGCCGTCGCCCCCTACCAGTGTGCTTGAAGGCAGTCTGTGCGGGCGGAATCTGTTGCCATCGATCAGCAACTCTACGTCGCGCTCAGCATCGAGCTGTTTCACAACGCCGTCGATGGCCTGATGCATGGCATCGAACGTGGCCTGTAAAATGTTGACCTGATCTATTCGCTGATGGTGTACCATAGCGACCGACCAAGCAAGCGCTGAAGCTTGGATGGCACCTGCGAGTTCTCGACGCACGGATGCAGTCAGACGCTTTGAATCGTCGAGCCCCGGTGGGATGCCATTTACTGTGAAGACCACTGCGGCGGCTACAACAGGACCCGCGAGCGCTCCACGCCCTGCCTCGTCGACACCGATTACACGGCGTCCAACGTTCCAATGCTCGAGTTCAAGATGCGGCGTTAACACGCCACAAACCTACTGCTCTCCGATGAGACGGAGGAATTCGTGGCGCAGCGCTTGATTCGTTGACAACTCGCCGCGCATGACAGAGGTGATCATCGTGCTTGAATCGTGCGCCTCAACTCCACGAGCAATCATGCAGTAATGCTTTGAGTTGATTACCACGCCAAGTGCAATGGGATCCAGCAACTCGATGAGGAAGTCCGCGATCTGCTCGCCAAGTTCCTCTTGGATCTGACCGCGGCGACCAAACCACTCAACGATCCGGGTGAACTTTGACAACCCGATCACCTTTTCACGCGGTACATAGCCTATGGCACACGTGCCTGAGATAGGCTGCCAGTGGTGCGAACACACACTCATGATTTTGATCCCTTTCGAGATCACCAACTCATCAACGTCCTTGCGGTTCGGGAACACCGTGATCTTCGGAGGGGGCGTATAGCGCCCAGCCAACAATTCGTTGATCCACATGCGAGATAGACGAAACGGTGTGTCTGTGCTATTCGGGTCGTTGCGATCAATGCGAAGGATTTCAAAAATCTCAGCGAACTTCTGCTCAACTTGCTCGATCATTGCCGAGCGTTCTTCTGGACTGACTACGCTGTTACCGTTGGCGTCGAACAACCGGTATCCACTTCGGGATACGGTTGGGTAGAGATTCCCTTGGCGAAGTAACTGACGCTCAAGTTCTTCATCGTCGAGATCGACGAGCGAGGGACGCGAGGCCTGTGTGGTTGGCTTCATGCTGTAACTCCTTCTGCTATGGTCGCATCGGCAACATTGTATCGTGGAATCGACACAGGAGCGCCGTAATAATCAGCAACATTCTGATCTGACTCGTACACACGAATGCGGTGGAGTTCGCCACTCGGCAGACGGTTGCGGAGCTGATCCCAGAACACGACACATAGGTTTTCGACTGTCGGTATGATTCCGGACAGAAACTCGACATCGTAATTGAGATGCTTGTGGTCGACCTTCTGGATTATGGCATCGTCAAGGATGTCCTTGAGCTCCTTTAGGTCGATTACGTATCCCGTATCAGGGTCTGGGAGCCCCTTCACTGTCACTTCGAGGACATAGTTATGTCCATGACCCCAGATATTGTTGCATTTATCAAATACAGCCTCGTTCCGTTCGTCCGTGAACGTTGGGTTGTACAGGCGGTGCGCGGCGGAAAATGTGCTTTTGCGCGTAACGTAGATCATGGGTGCAGCTTTCTCTTTCGTTGACGCTTTGTAACAGTGGTCTGAATCATTTCGTTCCGCGTGGACGATGAATCGACCCTGATGTTGGATATTTGCAGGTTAGATGCTGATGCAAGCTACGATAATCCTGCTCCTCACCTTTCTGATTGGTGCCGCGTGCCCAATGAAGGGTTACGGAGCAATTCCCACTCTTGTCGACGGTGACACTGTATTGCGTCGCGTCGGACATGCGTTTCCTGCTGCAACGATCGAAGGTACCATGTCGCTTGAAGGTACAATGACGATCGGCAATCTCCCGTTTATTGCACGTGTGCAACGTGATACGGTTGTTGTAACGGTGCAAGCACCGTTTGGGATGACAGCCGGTACGGTGTACGTCACGCCTGATACCTTCATCGTTGTTAACTACCTTAGTCGCGAGGCACTCGTCGGACACCCCGATTCGAGAGCCGTCGCTGCGGTATCCCCTATTCCGCTGAACTTGGCTGATGTTCGCGCATTTCTGCGAGGTTCGCTCCCTGGTAATCTCTCCCGCTTTCAACAGGGATCACAACGAACCGACGGTAAGCTGTTGTACGTTGCCCGTGATACGGCATCAACGGAGTTTGCGCTGATTGACACGGCATCTTCAACAATTGCACAGTATCAACGAAAGAGTCGTTCAGGGGCGACGCTGCTCAATATGGTACTCGGTGACATCAGGTCTATTGAATCATCTCATGTTCCATATGCAATTGATGTCGACATCGACGACAAGGTGCAATCCGTACGCTTTCGCTTTGATGCAGTGGAGCCACGGCTTGAATCTGCGGTCCTCGCCGTTCCAGATATTCCTCCGTCATTTACCCGGCGTGTCTACTCTCGATGAAGTGGGGCATCGCGTGTGTGTTGTTCGTCATGCTCTCCATCACTGGATGGGGACAGGACACCACGCAACGCATGAACGGGATCGACACCATCGTTGTGTTCTCGGCGCGTGACAGTGCCCACTTTCAGTTATCGAAGAAGCAGCTCCGTTTACGGGGTAAATCGGATGTTTCATATCGTACCCAGGAGCTTGCCGCAGAGGTCATCGTTATGGACTTCAATGTCCGTTCGATGAAGGCGGTTGGAGCTACAGATTCGACAGGAGCGCTGCGTGGCTTCCCGATGTTTCGCGATAACGGCGAAGAATTCGCCGGTCGCGAAATGGAGTACAGCTTCGATACTCGTCGCGGTCGTGTCGTCTATGGCGAGACCAATGTCGAAGGTGGGTTCTACTACGGTTCGTCAATCAAGCGTGTGGGAGAAACGACTGCGTTTGTGGAAGATGGATGCTTTACGACGTGTGATGCACCTCATCCGCACTTCTACTTCAAGGCATCGAAGATGAAGGTGTTGCTCAACGATAAGATCTTCCTCGATCCTGCCGTGTTCTACGTTGAGGACGTTCCCATCTTCGCACTGCCATTCGGCATCTTCGTTAGCATGGAGCGTGGTCGCAGGTCAGGACTAATCCTACCTACACCGCTAATGACATCAGACCGCGGCGTTGTACTGCAGAATCTCGGATACTACTTCGCACTCAGTGACTATGTGGACACGGAGCTTGCGGCTGACCTTACAACCAAGGGTGGCGTGACGTTATACAGCAGAACGCAGTATTCACTTCGCGACCGATTCTCGGGTCGTGCACAGTTCACGCTCGGTTACAGTCGCTTCAATGTGCGCGACCCCTATGCGACAAACATTGGTGTTACACTGAATCACCAACAGCAGTTCCGACCAAATGAAAGTGCGGTGGTTGATCTCTTCTTCACGTCTCAAGGCTTCTTTCAGAACACATCGCTCAATCCCATAGATCGTGTGCGACAGAATGCTCGTTCGAATGCGTCGTATCAACGGACGTTCTACAACGGCATGACGTTCAACGTCGGATACACTCGCGACCAGAACATGATCAATGGATCAGTCACACAAAACCCGTTCGCAACGTTCGCCATTCCTCAGCTTCAACCGCTTCGTGGCATCATCTCGGGCGATCATTGGCTTCGTGATTTGCAGTTCTCGTACAGATCAACGGCTAGGTACTTTCACTCGTCTACGCGAACTCTCGATACTGGAGCGTTTGCAGTCGATGAACGCTCAGCGATTGAGCATCGACCATCGATAACGGTGACGCCGCGACTGGGCAACATTATGCTCGCCCCTTCGATTACGTATTCCGAGAATTGGTACTTCCAGCGATTTACTGAGTCGGTAAATGCAGCTGATTCAACTATCGTGCGGACTCGTGAGACCGGAATGTTCCGGGAGTACACCTACGGCGTAGGTGTGTCGGCAAGTACCTTCCTGTACGGTCTTGCCAATCCACGTATACTTGGTTGGCAGTCGATTCGGCATACGTTCCAGCCTTCGGTTGGACTTGCCTACGTGCCGGATCAATCGAATCCATCGCTCGGATTTGTTGGTGAATATGTGAGTCCAATCACAGGTCAGCGTGTGCAGTATGGACGTTTCGGCGCGGCTGGTTCGCTTGCAAGCAGACAGCAGCAGTTTCTCGTTACGGGCTCGTTTCTGAATCGCGTTGCGATCAAGGTGCGTGATTCGGATACGTCAGAGCGCGCAATTGAGCTGTTTACGTTGAATTTCTCTACGTCGTACAATCTCGCTTCGGATTCACTTCGACTTGCACCGATATCATTCAATCTTCGTACGCCTGTGCTTGATGCGCTCGAGTTCAACGTCAATGGCTCGTTCTCGGCTTATGATCAGGCTCAGATCGTTGATCCAGCAACGGGTCGTACTCGGTGGGCTGATATTGGGTCAAGCATGCTTGCAAATGGTAAGGGGCTCGCACGGCTCACGTCGCTGTCAATCCAGGCTGGTACGAGATTCTCGTCCGAGGGCGTTTCGTTTGCACCTCGATCGCACCAAACGCAAGACACAGCCACAGCGACTGAATCAGACCTCGCCTCGAGATTTGAACGCCGCGTGAACTATCGCCAGGATGAGGTCGATTTGTTTGGCGAGCGTACACCAGGCTGGTCGCCAGTCACAATTCCATGGGAATTCTCTGTGCAGGCTGTCTACTCATACAACCGCCCCAATCCCGAGGTAACGGCTCAATCGCTATTCCTATCCTTTCGTGGGTCGCTGTCCATCACTCAGACGCTTGATGTCAATGCTGTCGGGACAGTTGACGTGCTGCGGGGTGAGATTAACTCGCCCATAATCGACATCACAAAACGACTCCATTGTTGGTACCTTTCATTGAACTGGGTGCCCCTTGGCGTCAATCAAGGCTTCTTCCTGCGGTTCGGTGCATCGGCACAGCAGCTGCGGGATCTGGTCATTCCTAAACAGTCGACACCGTTGTATCGGTAAGCGACTCCGTATTTTAGCGCCCATGTGTGGAATCGTAGGCTATATCGGCACGAAACAAGCTGCTCCGCTTATCGTGCAGGGCCTCAAGCGTCTGGAGTATCGTGGATACGACTCAGCGGGAGTGTGTCTCCTTGCTGACGGTGGTATTCGAATCGAAAAGAAGGCCGGTCGAGTAGTCGACCTAGAACGCGCCGTTGACATGGACCAACTCCATGGCACCGTTGGTGTGGGCCATACTCGTTGGGCAACGCACGGTGTTCCGAATGATGTGAACGCACACCCTCACATGGATCAATCGGGCACGATTGCGTTAGTGCATAACGGTATCATCGAGAACTACCTGACCATTAAGAAGAAGCTCCTCAACGCCGGCTACACGTTTCACTCCGATACTGATAGTGAAGTTCTAGCCGTGTTTATCGGCATGCTCTACGAGACACTGCATGATCTTGAGCAAGCTGTGCGAACCGCGCTTTCGGAAGTCGAAGGTACGTTCGGCATCGTTGTCGTGAGTACACACAACCCCGATATGATCATCGCGGCGCGTCGCGGCAGCCCCCTTATTCTCGGCATTGGCAACGGTGAGTATCTCGTTGCATCCGATGCTGCAGCTGTTATAGCACATACGCGTCAAGTAGTGTATCTCAACGAAAACGAGATGGCTATTCTTCGTCGTGATGGATTCCAGACGAAGACCATTGCCAACATAGCTACCGACAGTGTTGTCGAGGAAATTGCCTTTGAGCTGGAGCAGATTGAGAAGGGTGGCTTTGAGCACTTCATGCTCAAAGAGATCTACGAACAGCCGATCACCTTCCGTGATGGTTTTCGCGGTCGCTTACAAGCAGATGAAGGCTCTGTGAAGCTCGGTGGTCTTGCCTCTGTCCGTGAGAAGCTTCAATCAGCGAAGCGTATCATCATCACTGCATGTGGTACATCTTGGCATGCCGGACTCGTTGGTGAGTATCTCATTGAGTCGCTTGCACGAATTCCTGTTGAAGTTGAATATGCCAGTGAGTTTCGCTACAGGAATCCAATCATCACCAGCGACGATGTGGTAATTGCGATCTCGCAAAGCGGCGAAACGGCAGATACGCTCGCTGCCATTCGCGAGGCCAAGCTCAAGGGTGCAACCGTCATCGGCATGGTGAATGTCGTTGGTAGCACGATTGCTCGAGAGACCGATGCGGGAGTGTACCTACACGCTGGACCAGAAATTGGCGTGGCATCAACGAAGGCGTTTACATCGCAACTCTGCGTTCTAACGCAATTCGCGCTGTACATGGGCCGGATGCGTGGTCTATCTGCGGAAGAAGGCAAGCGTATTGCCCACGAGCTCGAGCGTATCCCAGATCACATCTCCTGGATTCTCGAACGTGCTGACGACGTGCGCGTGATTGCCCACGCATACGCTGGTGCATCGAACTTTCTCTACCTCGGACGTGGCTTCAACTTCCCTGCTGCATTAGAAGGGGCTCTCAAGCTCAAGGAGATTTCCTACATCCACGCCGAGGGCTACCCTGCTGCTGAGATGAAGCATGGTCCAATTGCGCTGATTGATGAGAACATGCCTGTGGTGTTCATTGCTCCACACGATGAGATTTACGACAAGGTGCTTTCGAACATCGAAGAGGTCCGTGCTCGCAATGGTCGAGTGATCGCTATCGCTGACGAAGCGGACGCACATATTGAGCGGGTAGCAAATCACGTGCTCCGAATCCCACGCACATTGCCGCTTCTTACGCCGATCTTGGCATCTATTCCGCTTCAGTTGCTTGCGTACTACATCGCTGTGGAACGCGGATGCAATGTTGACATGCCACGGAATCTGGCCAAGAGTGTTACTGTTGAGTAAATCATGTCAGCGCCACACGCCATCACACAACTCTTCGACGAACTCAAGGGTGGGTCACGTCGTGCCCTAGCAAAGGGGCTTTCGCTCATCGAGAGTACTGCTCCACATGAGCGTGAGCGGGCGATGGAGTTGCTAGAACTGTGTGGTCAGCCGTGCAACGGCACACGTCGAATTGGACTGACCGGCGCACCTGGCGTTGGTAAAAGTACATTTGCCGAGCAGCTTGGCATGCAGCTCGTCAATCGAGGTGAACGTGTCGCTGTACTGGCGGTGGATCCCTCGAGCAAGAAAACGGGTGGGAGTATTCTCGGCGATAAGGTTCGCATGCCGCAGCTGTCGCTGCATGAGCATGCCTTTGTCCGTCCGTCACCGTCACGGTTAGCGCTTGGTGGCACAACGCCAACCACTCGCGATGCGATCGTCCTATGCGAAGCAGCCGGATATGGCACAGTCATCGTCGAAAGTGTTGGAGTCGGTCAAAGCGAGACAGATCTCTCTGATATGGTGGACGTGTTTCTGTTGCTGGTACTTCCGACGGCAGGCGACGATGTGCAGGGAATCAAGCGTGGCATCATGGAAATGGCGCATGCGATCATCGTCTCGAAGGCCGATATTGACCAACAGGCGACATCGATGGCTACAGCGATGTACACGAGCGCACTGCGGTTGCTGCATCCTCCAGTAGCTGAGATTCCTGTGCCCGTGATCCCTATCTCCTCGCATGCGCAGCATGGAATCGTTGATGTGCTATCGTGGATGGATACGTTCTTTGGTCATAATCACGCACATCTCATCGAACAGCAACGTCAACAACAACGGCGTGCATGGTTCGATGCGATTCTTCAGCAAGAACTTCACCGCCGACTGATGCAACATCCAGAGGTAACAACACGTCTGCATGCGTTGCAGACAGATGTGAGCAACGGTTCACGCGTTCCGACCGTTGCCGTGCACCAATTGCTCTCAACACTCACCGTACGCTTCACGGAGACGCCATGAAACGCAAACTATCGCTTTTCTCAGAGGCCCTGAAGGCCGCATCAATAGATGCTTGGATGATGTACGACTTTCGTGGGACAAATGACCTCGCGTGGAGTATGCTCGATGTTCCTGCTGACGCGCATTGTACGCGGCGTTGGGCTGTCGTCGTCACAGCGAACGGATCCGCTGTCAAGATTGTCCATCGCATGGAACAGCAGCCCCTTGCACATGTCGACATTCCCGCAATTGTGTACGATACACGATCGACATGGGAAGAAGCGCTGCGTAGCGCATTGCATGGAATTGGCACGCTAGCGATGGAGTATTCACCGATGAATGCCATCCCGGTAACGAGCAAGGTTGACGCAGGAACCGTTGAGTCGATTCGGGCGTTGGGTGTCGACGTTGTATCGTCGGCTGACGTTGCGCAACAGTTTTCAGCGGTTTTGTCAGAAGAGCAGCTAGCAGGTGCTGCAGTTTCCGGCGGACAACTTCGAGACGTTATCACGGGTGCATTTACATTGATTCGTCAGAGACTCATCACTGGAGAACCAGTGTCAGAGTACGATGTCCAGCAGCACATTCTAGCAGAGTTTGATCGACTTGGCATGGAGACCGATTCTGCGCCAATTGTTGCAATCGGACCGAACGCAGCTTCACCGCATTACGCTCCTTCAATGTTGTCGTCATCGATGATCGAGCCAGAGATGGTAATTGTCATTGATGCGTGGTGCAAGAAGCGCTCACCTGGATCGGTGTATGCAGACCTCACGTGGGTCGGGTATACTGGTGTTGCAATCCCAGCCGATGTTGCTTCGACATTTACGATTATAGCCGACGCGCGTAACGCCGCTCTGGCATGCGTTGTCGAACGATTCCGCAATAACGAGCCGGTGTACGGATATGAAGTGGATCGTGCATGTCGAGCTGTTGTTGAACAAGCTGGTATGGGGTCGCACTTCATCCATCGCACGGGTCATTCAATCACCACCGAGATTCATGGTCCCGGTGTGAATATGGACGACTTTGAAACACACGATACGCGACAACTTCTTCGAGGTACGTCGTTCTCAATCGAGCCCGGAATCTACATTCCTTCTCTGCTTGGAATGCGTACCGAGATCGATGTCATCATCCAGCATGATGGTGTGGTTACAGTCCCATCCTCTCCTCTTCAGACCTCTGTGCTCCCGATTCTGGCCGATGAATGGATGCAGTGAGGTCAGCGTGGCTCATCGTTATTCTGACACTTGTAGCCACAGGTGTCTCCTCGTTAGCTCAAACTGCTGATGAGCGTGATCGGTTGCGTATGGCATCAACGTACGAGCGAGCTGGAGATCAACGCGGCGCTGCTCGTATCTACCAAGAGCTGTATGCGGCCTCGCCATCGAACGACATGTACTTTCAGGGAGTAGTGCGGACACTAACCGCGCTCCAGCAGTTCGAAGCGTTGCTTCCCGTTGTCGAATCACACGCTACTCGCTATCGCACCGAGTCTGCTGCGTTGCTGGCGGGATCCCTTCGAGCCCGGCGAGGTGATCGAGACGCTGCCATTCGTTGGTGGGAGTCGGCATACGAAGTAAGCAGCGACAAGGAGCAGACCTTGGTGTCGACGTCGAATGAGCAACGAAAGCTTGGGTTGCACGACCTTGCATTAGCATCTATCCGAAGGGCTCGTTCACTTGCGCAGCGTGATAACGACTATCCGTACTCCGATGAACTCGTTGGATTGTTGATAACTGCAGGTGAGTACGATGAGGCGATAACTGAAATCCTCTCGGTGTACACTGCATACAGCGATATGTACCGAGCGATGCGATCGCTAACGGTTGTCCTGGCATCCGAGGCAAGCCATGCAACTCTGCGCCGCTCGATTGCTACACTGTCGACTTCATCGGATGAATCAATCCGCCTTCAGCAGTGGGTGTATCGTCAACTGCGTGATTGGAAGTTGGCGCTCGAAGCTACCGTCATGCTCGACCGTCGCACACGAGCACGAGGCAACGAGATACTGATGTTTGCAGAAGGGGCTCGCGCGGATGAACAATTCGACATTGCACTCTCGGCATACGATTTGGTTCGTACATCAGATGCTGATCAACGTACAGCCATATCCGCTGCCTACGGTTCAGTACGCACGCTCGAGCAAAAGTTGCGTCGCCAGCGTGATCTCGCACCAGATGATGCACGCTCAATCATTCAGCGATACGATGCTCTCATCGCATCATATCCAAACCATCCGCTTTGCGCAGATGCGTTGTTCAATGCCGCGAGACTTGAAGACGCAGTCCTCAAACAGTCGATGAAGGCAATCGATCGGCTGTTGCGAATTCAAAATCAATGGCGCGGAACAACTGTGTATCCCGATGCCGCCCTCTTATTGGCGACGCTGTATCTTGCCACGAGCAATGATGTCGAAGCACGTTCGGTGCTGCAGCAAGTTCTCACTTCTCCCGCTGTTGTAATTACAGATCGCAAAGACGCAGCGCGCCTGTTGCGTGCTGACATGGACTTCTGGCAGGGAGACCTTGCAACCGCGCGCTCTGGTTACACCGAACTTTCAGCTAATCTCTCCTCTGCAGCAGCTAACGATGCGATTGATCGACTTCTTGTGATGGATCTCATGCAGGACGATTCAGCATCTGTTCGTGCATACGCTAAGGCTGAGGGTTTGCGTGCCCGGAGAAACTATGCAGATGCGTACCGAGCCTATATGCAGATTAGCGCCTCCTCATCCGATGCTGACTTACGAGATCGTGCAAATGTTCAAGCAGTAGAGTCAGCGCTAGCTCTTCGCAACGATACACTTGCGCTAGTTCCGCTTCAGGCAGTGATCGAGCGAATTCCGGAGACGATCTGGGGCGATCGCATGCTGCTTCGGCTGGCCGACATCGAACAACGTAACGGAAACAGATCTTCTGCGATAGAAGCACTCTCCTCGCTACTTGTAGCATATCCTCGTTCTATCTTTGTGCCGGCCGCTCGCGACCGCATACGTCAATTGCGTGGTGATTCACAGACACCTTCTTCCACTCCGGAGTAATCATGTCAGTTCGTACGTTTTCTGAACTTCCCTACGATCGTCCAAATCTTGATGAATTGCGCACTACATACGCTGGCATAGTGCAACAGCTCTCGACTGCAGCGTCTGCAGACGACGCCACGGCAGCCGTTAGGGCGTGGAACGCAACACGAATCGATGTGAGCACTATGAACTCGCTCGCCGAGGTTCATTTTACTCAGAACGTTGCCAACGACGCTGCCAAGGCAGAGAAGCTATGGTTCGACGAACACGGTCCGTCGATTGTAGACCTTGATCAAAACGTAGTGCATGCGCTGCTGGCATCGCCGTGGAAGACTGCTGTCGGTGAAGCATTTGGTCAACTCTTCATCACTCGCCTTGAAGATTCGACGCGGACGTTCAAGCCAGAGATCATGGACTTACTGGTCAAGGAGAGCGATTTGTCTCGCCAGTACAATGAGCTGACTGCCTCGGCGAAGATTGATGTCGACGGCACGATTTATAATCTCAGTTCGATTGGAAGACTCCTTATTGATCTCGACCGTGGTGTTCGACAACGTGCTCACACGGCGATGTATGGATTTCTCTCCGAGCACTCCTCCGAGCTTGATCGCATTTATCACGAACTTGTGCAGCTCCGAACTGAAAAGGCCAAGGCACTTGGTTTCCCATCGTACACTGAGCTTCGCTACGTTGAGTACGGTCGTGTCGATTATAACGCCGCCGATGTAGAGCGCTTCCGCGTGCAGGTTCGTGAAGTGGTCGTTCCATTGGTGAAGCAACTTCGCAAGGCACAGCAACAGCGCCTCGGCCTTGACGCACTTACAATCGCAGACGAGAAAGTTCAGTTCCCTGATGGCAATCCTGTTGCGGAAGGCGACCATGATTGGATCGTTGATAAGGCCGCTGCGATGTACAAGGAGCTGTCACCAGAAACGCATGAGTTCTTCTCACTCATGCTCGAGGGCGACCTCCTCGATCTCAAAACGCGCGATAACAAGGCGACCGGTGGGTACTGCACGAGTTTCCCCAAGTACGGCGTGCCGTTCATTTTCGCAAACTTCAACCGCACAACACACGACGTTGAGGTGCTGACGCACGAGGCTGGACATGCATTCCAGGCCTATCGCAGTCGCCAGCACATTGTGCCCGAGTACTTCTGGCCAACTATGGAAGCCTGTGAGATTCATTCCATGGGCATGGAGTTTCTCACGTGGCCGTGGATGAAGGACTTCTTCGGTGAGCAAACCGACAAGTTCCGATTCTATCATCTCCAAGGCGCATTGCTCTTCCTTCCATACGGATGTGCCGTCGATCACTTCCAACATTGGGTCTATGCAAACCCAACAGCTACTCCTGCTGAGCGGTGCGCAATGTGGAAGGAAATGGAAGCGACATACCTGCCGTGGCGTGATACGTCAGGGATCGCTGCAGCGCAAGAAGGTAGAGCGTGGCAATTCCAACGTCATATCTACGAGTCGCCGTTCTACTACATCGACTATGCCCTCGCTCAGACCTGCGCTCTACAATACTGGAAGTGGTCCGAACAAGATCGTTCGGAAGCGTTCGCTTCGTACCTGAAGATCTGTGACATAGGGGGCTCGCAGTCATTCCTCGACATTGTTGCATCAGGCGGACTCGTTTCACCGTTCGAGACAGGTTGCCTGCAGGATGTTGTCGAGTACGTGTATTCGTGGCTTACTACGAACTATCCTGGCTATGTCGGAAAAACTTCGTAACCGCATGCTCTGCAAGGAGTAACGGTGATCTCTTGAGACTTTTGTGCAAAAGATCAGTCGTTACCATTGCACCACATATATACACGCCCGCATTGGTACCTCAGTAATAGGGTCGCTTTTGCGTAGATTTGCGCCATTGCAAAGACTAAATTTTTTCTGTCCCAGTAACAGGTTACAAGCAACATGAAGAGAGTAACTGCTTGGAGTGTCGTGTTGACGCTCATGATCGCAGTTGGTTCCGTCGTAATGAAGGGCCAATCAAATCCCCTTCCGTTCGATTTGAACGCAGGGTCGTACTCATTGACGACATGGAACAATACGCAAGCAGCGGGGACGTATCCGCCAAGCATGGTGTTTCATCAAGCGCCTGTAATTGACCAGCAGCTTGGGACAGCCCCCTCGGGAGATTTCAACTGCGCGTACAACTTGACAAGTGGCGCACGGATCAACGGTCTCGGTGCCAACGGTGTGCAATTCATCAACACTGGCTCGACACCATGTAACTGCGCATTTGTAGGTAGTGCGGTTCTCGCACTGAACACGACGAATCGTGCTCAGGTGAACGTCAGTTTTGTTGCACAACAAATGCCAGGTGCCGGACAGCGCGTGCATGGTCTTCGACTTGAGTACCGTATCGGCTCTACCGGTGCATGGGCACCTGTCATCAATAACGGTGCGCCCGTTGAATTGATCACGACTGTAACTTCTTCATCAACTGCTACATGGCCGCAGCAAACGCTGTCGGCACTCTTGCCGACCGTCTGCGAGAATCAACCACTTGTACAGGTTCGTTGGTTCTACTATCAAGTACCAGCATTCAGCTCGGGCTCGCGTCCGCCTGTACGACTTGACGAAATCTCTGTGACATCGAACTCGATTGTGGGAACCCCGACGAACGTGATCGTTGAGACACTCTCCCCATCAGCTCCATCGCAGAACACAGCATTCAACGTGCGTGTACGCGCAACGGATGCAACTGGCGCTGCAAAGAATGTTGCGTCTGCCACTACGGTAACGCTCTCGCTCAACTCTGGATCAGGCGCTCTCACTGGTACACTGACCGGAACAATTCCTGCAGGACAGAGCTTTGTTGATTTCACCAACGTCGTGTATAACACAGCAGAGGCTGGTGTCTCAATTCGTGCTACCGCTCTTGGGTTGACGCTTGGTAACAGCTCGACATTCACAGTCCAAGCCCCTGCTTCGTATGCTGTGATCACGGGAGCGCAACAGGATGGCTACGCTGGCATGCCATTCAATCCGTTCACAATCAGCGTGTATCGTGCTGACAACACCGTTGATGCTAACTATGCGTCGACAGTAACGGTAACACGCGTGAGCGGACCGGGCGTTCTCACGGGTACTACATCAGCTACAGCCGTGCAAGGTGTCGTGACGTTCTCAAACGTCTCAGTAAGTGCCCCTGGCACATATCAACTCCAGGTCAATATTCCTGGACTCCCGGCGCAGACCCTGCCATTCACGACTGCGTTTGCTGCACCAACGATGTCTACAGTTGTAGTTCCGCAGTTTATTCAGTCACGCACGGCCTCCGGAACCTGTAACTCCTCAACAAGTGCATTCCCGATTCCGGTGTTTGCTCGCGTGACGTTCTCAGGCCTTCAACCGAATACAACCTATCGCTACGTGACCGGTCTGTCGACGGTCCAGGGTGGAACGTCCGTTGGTGGTGGTTTCAACGTCCACTTCAACGCAAACACAAACACATATGTGTACGCGTCGTCGAAGAACCTCACAACGGATGGTACGTACTCAACGTTCTCGACGCTCTCAGGCGAGACATCGAAGTCAGTATGGGTCAACTTGGTTGCATCGACGAATGCAGATTTCCAAGAAGGCAATACGATATTCTGGCGCGTCGCTCTTGGTGACAACCAAGGCCGTCAGATGAGCATCTATGAGCTCAATCAAACATCACAAGTCATTCGTCTTGGAACGGCAGCAACCCAGGCCACGGGCATTGCTGACAATCAGTCACAGCTGACGCCAAAGAACTATGTTCTCCTGTACGACAACACTGCGGGCACTGGTCGTCCAGTGACTGTTGCAGCTGTTCAGTCTCTGGGCACAGCGATCAACGGTGCTGAGTCGTTCTACGCATCACGTCAAAACTCTGCTGGAGCATGGGCTACATTCATCCCAAACACGCTTCCGAATGGCATCCGTCGCATCGAAGAACGTGATTATCGCACGAATGCTATTGTCTACTCGATCACATCGGTGAATGGTGTTTGGAATGGTGTTAACACCAATCCATCATCCTACGCGACTCCGGGAGGCTTCTCGAATCCGATCATTCTTGAAACACCGCGCATTACAGTTGCTGCACCAACGACTGGTGACACACTCTGCGCCGGCAAGCAAGCAACAACCACATTCATTGCCCGTGGTGTGAACACAGTTCGCATCGAGTTCTCACGCAACAACGGTTTGTCGTGGGAAGATATGGGTACAGCACCGGCATCCGCTGGAACGGCAACATGGACTGTGCCTGCAATTGAGTTTGCTGGTCAGTGCCGTGTCCGCGTAACTGGCGTTGAACGCACGGACATTTCAGCAACAACACTTCCATTTGCTGTAGCTTCGGAAATCATCATTACGCAATCACCAGCTTCTAAGAATCTGTGTGTCGGCGACTCGCACTCGCTTCTTGCACTGACAAGTGGTGCAGTTCGCGCGTACCAGTGGTACAAGAATGGCACGCCAATTCCGGGTGCAACTGGTCCACTCTATCAGATCACAGACGCTCAGTTCAACACATCTGGATTCTACCACTGTCGCATTTGGGGCTTCGGTACCTGCGGCAACGCTCTCACTGACACGGCACATGTTCGTGTTGCTCGTCCGACTCGTATCGTAAATCAGACACGCAACGTCCCGGTTGGAATTGGCCAAACAGCTACGCTCACAGTCGAGGCCGAGATCCCAGATGAGGCGATCTCATATCAGTGGTACAAGGGACAAACAATGCTTGTTGAAAGCAAGAAGTTCTTTGGCGCAACTGCAAGCCGTCTCGAGATTCGTGGTGTTGAGGCTTCAGATCTTGCTGCTGACTATTACTGTGTTGTGACTGGTGTGTGTGGTTCAGCGACGTCACGTATGGTTCGCGTCTTCACTACTGGTGTGTATGTAGAATTTGCAACGCCTACAGTTAACACATGTGCTGGTCAAACAGCAACGATCACTGGTCAGGCATATGCGAACCCTTCGACTGACAACTTGGTTGTCCGTTGGTGGCGCAATGGTTCCCCACTCGTCGATGGTGGACAGTATTCTGGTGCATCAACATCAACGCTTACAATCGTGAATGTCACAGCGGCAAACGAGGGCGAGTATGTTCTTCGTGCTGAGCTTGCTGATAATCCATCACAGGCAGCGCAAGAGTCTGTTGACCTCGTCATCGCATCGACTCCATTCATCACACAGCAGCCACAAGCCGTCACAGTTTGCTCCGGTGAACAGTTTACGCTCTCGGTTGCCGTAAGTGCCACTGGTGGTGTCACATACGAATGGTCCAAGGACGGTACAAGTCTCCCGGGCGAAACGTCTGCAACTCTTACTGTTGCAACGGCGACTGCAGCTCGTGAAGGTTCTTATCGTGTTCGTGTTCGCACATCGTGTGGTGTGATTGAATCAGATGCAGTCACAGTCACGGTTCGCCCAGCAACGGTTATCACACAACAACCACCAGCAACTGTATCTGTTCAGGTTGGTCAACCGCTTTCAATCGCGGTTGCAGCAACTGGTGCTGGCACGGTTCAGTATCAGTGGTTCAAGGATGGAACACAGATCGCTGGAGAAGTTGCTCCAACATTTGCTGTTGCTGCAGCTGCAAATGGCGATGCCGGTAAGTACTGGTGCCTTGTTCGTTCGGAGTGTGGTGACGTTACTTCCGACACATCAGATGTAACAGTCCGTCCGTCAGTTGTGAGTGTGAATGAAGACGTCGTCAATGGCACTGTGGTTGGTCGTATTGCTCCTAACCCATCGACAGGCGCTGCACACATTGATCTAGCTGTTAGCAGCCAAGCGACAATTGCAGTTCGTATTGTTAACAGTGTTGGTTCGACGGTTGCGTTGATGAATGTTGGCGAGCTTTCTGCTGGTTCACATCGCCTCGCTCTCGATGCATCGGTCTTTGCGGCCGGTACATACACCGTCATCACAACAGTAAACGGCCTGGCTACAACACAATCGTTTGTTGTTGTCAAGTAAGCTTCGCCATCTCAATGATGGTGAACCACTCGTGAAGTGAATACAAGGGGGTATGCTATGCATGCCCCCTTGTTTGTTGACAGCAGATTCGACGTACGAGAAAACGGGTGCACGTACTACGAAGGATACCATGAAAACGTCAGTAGTCGCAACACTTGCAGCTGTTCTGCTGCTCATGGCCTTTACATCTCGAGCGTACTCACAAGACATGGTCGTCAGTGAGTATTTCAACATTCAGGATGTTAACAGTGAGTGGACAGAACTTGTTGTCGTCAAAGACAACTTGAATGCTGTTGGTTGGGCCCTCACCGATGCAAATACGGGACAAGTGACGCGTCAGGGTGGACCTAAGTTTCGTGATATTCCCCTGTGGCGCAATCTGCGTGCTGGTACGATCATCGTATTGTGGCACCGGCTGATGCCTGTGACTGCTACCATCGATTCGTCGGCAGCCGATGGCTACCTTGAACTGTCGTCGCGAGACGTTCGCTTTTTCACAACACAGTATTTTGTGCCGCCGTCGGATTTGGCGGATCTTAATATCGCGGATGGCGGTGACGTACTTCAGATTGTGAAGGCCGATACGTCGCATGTGCATGCCCTTGGACACAACAAGCCTACTGGCGCTGCGTATAATTCCATCCCTTCACCAAAAGTCAATTTTGATTCAGGTGCAGTTGGTGCCGGTCGTTCATGTCGGGTTACTGGACGGACGCTAGCAGCGTATGGCGTTGGATTAACAAAGGACTCAGTAGTTGGTGGATTCAATGAATCGAAGGGATTACCAAATCGCTTTGATCTTGCACGTACTAATGCTGGTGTACCAAACATTAACCACTGGTTCTGGCGTACAACGCGTGAGCCACAGTGGACAGCGGCACCGGTCGTTACACTTGTCAATCAGACAGCTCGTGCACATACAATATCATGGACCCCGGTCGAGGATACGTATCCACAGGATCGCACTACAGGGTATGTAATACTCCGTGATTCACTCGGCTTTTCGTCATTCCCTTCAAATGGAATTGTTGATGGTTCGATGGTGACCAAGGGTCAACGCATTGGCTCATCGCTTGTTCTTGATGTGCGACCTGTGCAAGATGGCGGTAGCACATTTATCGACTCGCTAAATCTGGTGTGTGGTCAGACGTATACATATCGCGTGTACGGATACCGGTATGCCCCGGACGAACAATTGGCTCGTACTGATGATACAACAGCCCGCGGACGTCAGTACACAGAACAGCGCTTTGCACAATCCGCGCCAGTGTCGAAGCCGAATCCCACAGCACCGACAATAGCCGCCTCGAAGACACAGATATGTGTTGGAGACACACTTACGCTTACAACATCAGCGGTAGCAGATAGATACGACTGGACAGTTGACGGCGCACCCGTTCCTGTTGGAGGAACAACTCGAATCATCGTGCGTCAGCCCGGTACGTATCGCCTCACAATCACAGCAAACGGTGGGTGTTCATCAACATCTGATCCGATAGTCGTGACTTCGCTTCCCACAAAGGAAGTCGAGATCTCGCCCCGTGGAACGCAGACGATTTGCTCTGGTGATTCAGTCGTACTGATTGCGATTACTGATGCGGCATCATACGAGTGGATTCGTGATGGCCAGGTTATTACCGGACAAGTAGGTAAGTCGCTAACCGTGCTACAAGGTGGTGACTACATCGTCCGAACTGCTTCGGATCAAGGTTGCCCTGGAGTATCTCCCGTTGTGCGGGTACGCATTCAGGATGTACGCGTTACCTTTTCAGCGAGTGCTGTCGAGTTTGGAAAGCTCGGGAGCTGTGAATCATCTCGTGAACAGCTCGTGTCAATTGTCAATGCAGGCCAGGTTGACGTCACTATTGCATCGACTGCGTTTCCTCCGGGTTTCGCACTTCGATCGCCTGCACCTGGGTTTGTTGTCAAGGCCGGCCAGTCTCAGCAGGTTCGAGTAACATTTGCGCCCCCTTCATCGGGTACGTATAGTGGAACTGCTGTGTTCACTGCACTTCCCTGTTCAGTTGCGATTCCATTGAACGTGCGTGGCGAACGTGTGGAAAGTGCAGCAAGTTTAGATCGTGCTCTCGTTGATTATGGAACGTTCTCAGCATGTGCTTCGTCAATCATTCGGGTTGATTCAACGTTCCGCATTGTGAATAATGGTCAGAGTGAGATCCTTGTTCAGGTACCCCAAGTGCGTCCACCGTTCTACCTACTCACTCTGTTCGATGCTCCGAAGCCTGTAGCACCCGGCGCATCACTCGAGATCCGAATTCAGTATCGTCCTCTCGGTATTGATCTTAATCAAGGCGTATCGCAGCAAGTGGCTTTCCCATTTACATCTCTCACATGCAGCGACACACTCCGAGCTCAATTGCAGGCCGCAGCCTATCAGCCACAAGCAACAGTAGAACCTACCATCACGGATCTTGGAGTGATCCTCTCGTGTAACACGGCTCTCGATACCATCGTGACTGTTACCAACACGTCGTTGGTATCGGTTACGGTTGAGCGCATCGCGAGTGTTGATGGATTGTCCATGATCGGACCGGTGATAACACTAGCTCCAACGGAATCGCGATCAATCCCAATACGGATCACTCCTGCCACAACACCAGGTCCGGCAACGCTCCGCGGCACAATCGAAGTGGCCCCGTGTTCTCTGTCGATTCCTATTGAGTTTGAGGGTCTTGTTATTGCACCTCAGTACACGACGACAAGCGCTGTCGTAGACCTTGGAACACATAGCCCATGTGCTGACACTGCATTGCCGTCAAGACGCGTTGTGTTGGTTGCTACGGGTCTATCGGGTCTACGCTCAAGCGTTAACAACTTCACTGTTGTTGGACCGTTTCAAACTTCTCTGCAGCAAGGATCGTTCTTCCGCGATACACTCATTGTTGATGTATTCGCAGTAGGACCTCTACCTGGCGGACTGTCACAGGGTAGTCTGACGCTGAATATCGGACCATGCAGTACAGAGGTGGTTCTTCCGCTGACCGTGCGAGCAACCGAACGTCGATGGACGGCCACGCTGTCGCAGTCATTGATTGGTCCGCTTGGTAATGGGCAACGTGCACAATCGACAGTAACGATCTCCAATACAGGAAGTGACACTCTCACGATTACATCACTCGAAGGGCTTACGACACCGTTTCAACTTGTGCCACCTATTCCCACGCTGCCAACGATGGTAGCTCCGGGTGCGACACTACAGGTGACAATCGAATATGCATTCGTTGGTTATGAGCGCACGGATAACCAAGTACTTCGTGTGGTTACTGGTGGGCCATGCGTGGACACCATACCTCTTGCAATACGCGGAACAACAAGCACTGAGGGAACCATCACGGGTGTCATGGTCGTTGCACCGTTGAACGTTACCGGCACTGCTGGCACTGCGGTGCAAGTGCCACTTGCGCTTGAATCTCTCGTTGGTTTGGATAGTGCCAATTTGCGCAGTATCACCATCTATGTCTCGTTTAATCCTGCTGTTGTGCGCCCCCTATCAGCGGCAAACGGAACGCGCGGCGAAAGCGCAACTCTCAGCGAGACTGTTCCAGGTCAGGCAGTGATTGCGGTGTCGCATTCAGAACCGATCCTTCCGACAACGCAGCTCACAACACTCGCGTTTCAAACGTATCTCGCTCCTATTGCGAGTACACCGTTGACGATTGATTCCGTACGTGCTCCACGAGTGGACATTAAGGGTCGTGATGGTCGCATAACGGTGTTGGGGTCATGCATTATTTCTGCAGAGCTAGCGGATCTGACAAATCGTGTTGATATGCGTGTGGTGGCGCAAAGCGCATCAACAGTTACGCTTGATGTTGAGACAATCACGCATGACGCTTGCCGAGTAGCCGTATACAGTCCATCCGGCGAGTGCGTTGCTGTTCCGCTTTCGTCGCATCTCACACCAGGACGGTACACGCTGCAGCTTGACATGTCTGCGCTTGCAAGCGGAATGTACATCATCGTCATGGAACATGGACGTCACGTGCGTCAATGCACAGTGCCATTAACACGATAACACATTGAATTGGAGAACATCTTGAAGGTCCTAGTAACTGGAGCAACAGGGTTTGTTGGAAGCCACGTCGTTGATGTCCTGCTCGAGCGTGGTCATGACGTGTTTTACATTGCGCGCGCAACCAGCAATTTTCGCTGGCTTACTGGAAAGAACGTAACGCGTGTCGATGGTTCGCTGTTCGATGTCCAATCATTGCGCCATGCAGTCGAAGGTATGGATGTTGTGATTCACGTTGCCGGCCTCACCGCAGCGAAGAATGAAGCAGAGTTTCTGCGCGGCAATCGCGACGCAACCCAGAATCTCCTCGATGCCATAGTTGCATATCAGCCATCACTCAAGCGATACGTTCATATCAGCTCACTAGCAGTTTGTGGACCTGCCACCCAGCTTGACGAGCCAACTACAGAGGAATCAGCACTTCGTCCAATTACGGCATATGGTCGAACAAAGAAGCTCGCCGAACAATGTGTTACGGCATGTACGGACATTCCTTGGACGATCGTTCGTCCGCCAGCTGTGTACGGTCCGCGTGATGAAGCAATTCTTACGTTCTTCCAAACTGTCAACAAGGGGCTTGCGTCATTCATTGGCTTCGATGAAAAGCGCCTGAGTCTTGTTCATGTGCGTGATCTTGCACGCGGCATTGTCGATGCAGCATTCTCACCAGCTGCTGTTGGTCAGACGTATTTCATCTCGTCAGATGAAACCTACACATGGGAGCAAATCTCTGCCGTGACGGCGTCGATAATGGGCAAGCGCAAACTCTTTCGTGTGCGACTTCCGCATAGTGTTGTTCTGTCGATTGCTGGAACAGTTGGATTCTTTGGGAAGCTTTCTGGCAGGCCCCCTGTCCTTGACTACGAAAAGGGCATCGACCTCACGCAGAGATACTGGATTTGCAGCACTGCCAAGGCACGTCGTGAGCTCGGATATCATCAGGAGATGTCACTTGCTGATGGGATCCGGGATACCGTTGAATGGTATCGTGAGGCATCGTGGCTATGATGCGCTCGTGGCTTCAAAGTGCCATCGGTTTGACGATCACAGCAGTAGTTCTCTTTGGCTGTTTCGTGCTGTTCGCAGTTCTCTTGGCAACGCGCAGTCATCCAAAGCCGTACCAAGAAGAACAGGCTGCGGTGCGAGATACTGTACGCATCTATCGCAACAGTTTTGGCATCCCTCATATCGTTGGTGCATCACTGGATGACGTAGTGTTTGCACAAGGTGTTGCACACGCACAGGACCGTCTCTGGCAGATGGATGTGTGGCGTCGCGTTGGACGAGGTACGCTTGCCGAAGTGCTTGGCGCCGAGGCTGTGCCAGTTGATGCATTTATGCGATCAATCGATATCGTGGGCATTGCACGTCAGAACATTCGCGGCGTGGACAAGCGCACACGCAGTCTTTTGGAGGCATACTGCCGTGGAGTAAATACCGTTATCGAGCGGAATCACGAGAATCTTCCGTTTGAGTTTGATGCACTTGGATATACACCAGCACCATGGACTCCTGAAGACTGCTTGGTCGTAGGACGCGCACTCGCGTTTGAAGTATCGCTGGCATTCTGGTCTGACCTCGTGTTTGCACAGATCGCGGCGAAACGCGGCGTAGGTGCACAAGAAATGTTTATCCCCCGCTCTGACGTCGGACCTTTCGTGCTGGATTCGTCGTCACGGCGCACCGACACGACGTCATATCCGAGGGTAGCCGCGTTACTACCGCAGCGACTATCGCAGGACGAGGTATTGCAGATAACCGCAATGTCGCAGACTGTCCGATCTATCCGTGAACGGCTTGGTATGACTGGTTCTGGATACGGCAGCAATTGCTGGGCTGTTCGAGCACCAGATGCCTCAACGAGCCTTGCCAACGATCCACATCTGTCGGTGTCGATGCCACCAAAGTGGTATCAGATCCATCTTAGTTCACCTGGCTTCAACGTGATCGGTATGAGTCTGCCCGGGATTCCATTCGTTCTGTCTGGTCGCAACGATCGCATAGCTTGGGGATTCACAAACACGATGATCGATGATGTAGACTATGTTCTTGAGCGTGTTGACCCGAAGAATTCGAATTATTACTTCGATGAGAATGGCACACGACTCAAATTCCGATATCGTCGCGACACGATTCGTATTCGTGATCGTGCCGATTCACTGATCGACTTACGCTTCACCAAGCGCTCCTGTGTTGTGTCAGACTATCATCTACTTCGTACTCCATCGGTACTGACAAAGACACCGCGCACGATGTCGACCACGATCTTGAATCGGTCCTGCCTGACCATGCGATGGACTGCGCGATACGCGAGCGACGAGATTACTGCGTTGTTGAAGATCAACCGCAGTAACTCCGTCAATGACGTTGTGGCTGCTGTGTCGACATGGGGTGCACCAACTCTAACATTCTCCGTGGCTGCCGTTGATGGTTCGATTGGTACAGTGATCGGTGGCTTCATTCCACGAAGGGGCTCTGCTGATCCGCACCTCCCTATTCCCACCGATAAACCAGGTGCGGACTGGAGTGGTGTGGTTTCTATGAGCTCATTCGGTGCGGTGCGGAATCCATCTCGAGGATTTGTCGCGTCGGCGAACAACCCGGTGATGGCAATACCACCGATGTACGTGGGGTCGATCTATGAGCCGTCATCGCGTATTCAGCGCATTCACGAGCTTCTCTCCATTTATCGAGAGCCGACGGCACGTGATCACCAAGTGATGCAACAAGATATCGTGTCGCCGTATGCGCGGTCAATGTGCAAACGCCTGCTTCCGATCCTGCGTCGTGGCACGGCACGATACGGAGACATTGAACAGCGCGCACTTCAAACGCTTGCAAAATGGGATGGAACTCAGGCAACACTTGATCCAGCAGCTACCGTGTATGCGGTGTTTCTCCAGCGTATGCTGCATAACACTTTCAAAGATGAACTCGGCGAGCAGCTCTTCGATGATTGGGCGTTGGTGAGCAATCTGCCATTGCGGAAGCTCGACGACGTTATCAACGATCCGACGGCGCAGGTTTGGGATGATGTCACAACACCGCAACGAGAGGATCTTGCATGGATTGCCATTCGATCATTCATTGAAGCCGTATCAGAGCTGCGAGAGCGTTTCGAGAACGATGACATACCAACGTGGACATATGGTCAGATCCATACTGTCACCTTCCCGCACCTCTTCGGCGATCACCCGTTGATGCGTCCCGTCATGAATCTTGGTCCATTCGACATTTCGGGTAGCCAGACAACTGTTCAAAGCTCTGAATGGTCCATTGGTAAGCCCTATGATACACGTGTTGCTGCAAGCATGCGCGTTGTGTCGATGCTCCGCGATTCCATTCAGTATTCCGTTGTTCCTGGTGGCGCCTCTGGTCAGCCCCTTAGTGCACATTATGCCGATCAACTTCAACTATGGCTCAAGGGTGGATACGTTCGGCTACCTGTTCGACCCACCCCCGACGTTTCGTTTCGGTTGTTCCATGTGTTTGTGCCGTAAGACACTTGCTTTCCCTATCTTCGTTACGATTTCTTGAAGTCTTATCTAGGATTCCTAATGTCTGTGACATCTGTTGTCGGTACACGTCGCACAGCAAAGGCTGATGCAGTAATTGTCTTTGTGTCGCAAGACGAAAAGCATTTTAACGCGGCACAAAAGGCACTCACCTCGGATATCCCACACCTGTTGCCGCTCTTCGCGTCGGGTGACTTCACAGCAAAGGCTAACCAGACTGCCCTAGCCTATGGCGGTTCCGCCACGGCATCACCGCGCGTGATTCTAGTTGGCATGGGTCAAACATCAGGCATCACTCCTGAGCGTATCCGTCGTGCCGCGGCTGCAGGGACGAAGCGTGCAGCATCTGCTGGTTGCTCGTCTGTTGCCATCGAAGCTATGCCAATGAATGGAATCGACTCGGCGACGGTGGCTCAGGCTATCACCGAAGGTTCGATGCTTTCGCAATACCGCTTCGACAAGTACAAGACAATCAAGAGCGAATCAAACGGACTCGTCAAGAAGTTCACGCTCTTCACAGATCGTCCGCATCTCAAGGCTGTCACGAAGGGGGCTGGCATCGGCGAAGGTATCGTCGGTGGTGTTACGCTCGCTCGCGACCTCGCGAATGCACCAAACTGTGAGATCTATCCTGAAACCCTCGCCAAGAAGGTACAGGACGTCGGCAAGAAGGTTGGCTTCAAAACGACGGTGCTTGACAAAAAGAAGATCGAGGATCTCAAGATGGGTGGCTTGCTCGGCGTCAACGCTGGGAGCGTCCGCCCGCCGGTCTTCATTGTGATGGAGTACATGAAGGGTCCAAAGAATGAGAAGCCCCTTGTCCTTGTAGGAAAGGGTATCACGTTTGACACCGGTGGCATCTCGATCAAGCCTGCGGCTGGTATGAGCGATATGAAGAGCGACATGCATGGCGCAGCCTCGGTCATCGGAACGATGTACTCGATCGCAAAGCTTGGTGTGAAGCGTAACGTAATCGCTCTTGTCCCATCGACAGAGAACATGCCAAGTGGTACAGCGTATGTGCCGGGCGACATTCTTACGTTCATGAACGGCAAGACTGCTGAGATTGACAATACCGATGCAGAGGGACGCCTCATTCTTGCTGATGCTCTGTGTTATGCCGACCGATTCAAGCCAAGCGCTGTTATTGACTTAGCTACGCTCACCGGTGCCTGCGTAGTAGCACTCGGAACGGTCACAACTGGTATGATGGGCACCGACGAGAAGACAAAGAATCGTCTCCGGGCTGCCGCAGACCGTACACACGAGTACGTCTGCGAACTGCCACTCTACGAAGAGTACGAAGAGCAGATTTCAAGCGATTACGCTGACATCAAGAACTCAGGTGGACGTAATGCGGGAGCTATCACAGCCGCCCTCTTCCTGAAGCATTTCGTCTCCTATCCGTGGGTTCACCTCGACATTGCTGGCACAGGCATCCAACCGAAGGCAGGTCACTATACGCCAAAGGGTGGGTCTGGCGTCGGTGTGCGTCTCCTAACAGACATGATTCGCCACTGGTAATTCACCCGCCGTAGTCTCCACATGGCTGAAGCACATTCTCTACGATCCGAGTTCGAACGTGAAGCAATTCCGCATATGTCGGCGTTGTACACATTCGCCGTTCGTATGACTCGAGATGAGGATGATGCTTCGGACCTCGTCCAGGAGACATACCTCAAAGCCTATAGGTTCTTCGATAAATTCGAACGGGGAACTAACTGTAAGGCATGGCTGTTCCGAATCCTGAAGAACTCGTATATCAATCGGTTCCGTAAGTCGTCGAAGGCTCCGGATACGGTTGAGTATGACGTGATTGAAGAGTATTACGAGACAATTCGAGACAGTTCAGTCGAAACCTCGGTGCTGGAGGAGCAAATCTTCTCACAGGCACTGGACGATGAGGTTTCGACGGCGCTTAATCGGTTGCCTGATGAGTTTCGGACGGTGATTATTCTCTGCGACATTGAGAACTTCACCTACGAAGAAATCGCTGAGTTTATTGACTGTCCGATAGGGACAGTTCGTTCACGTCTGCACCGTGCACGTAAGATTCTCGCAGCACAACTCGCATCCTACGCTCGTGAGCGTGGGTTCGATGTTGGTAGCGACGGGAATGATCGTGACGACGAGTTGCATGTTTCAGACGGGAGGACACCGGTATGACATCCGGAAATGAACTAAATGCACTAGTAAGTGCCTACATCGACGGCGAACGCCTCGATGCTCGCGAGCAACTTCTGCTCGACGAATCACTACGCGCACCTGGTGCGGTTCGCAGCGATGTGATGTTGCTGTCCGCCGTTCGGAGGGCCGTTCGGGATCGAGCACCACAACTCCGCCAAGAAGCACCAACTGCCCTGCATAGAGCAGTATTGGCAGGGTTGGATGAGATAGATGCCACACCGTCGCGTATGCAGGGAAAGCAACGTTCCTGGTCTCTTGCTGACGCTTGGCACAGTCTCATAGCATCACCTCGATATGTTCAAGGCCTGGTTGCTTTGGGTTCGGTGGTTGTCATTGCATTGACTGCACTGATTGCAACGCGCACGGGATCCGGTTCGCAGGAACTGTCGGCTCTTGCATATGAACAGTATCAAAGCATTACCTCTGGATCGTTTGATCTTGGTCTGAAGTCCTCTGACCCAGAGGCGCTCAAAGTGTTTTTCGCCTCGCAAGGGGTCGACTTTGAGATATTCTTTCCAGGCATCCATGCATCACTCGTTGGTGGTAGTGTTGTGGACGTAAATGGCAAGAAGTGCGCTCAGTTGGTCTACGCTGCTGGCTCGAAGCATGTATATCTCCTCGAGACAGACAATGACGATATTGTGGATGGTTCTGTTCGTCTTGACAAGGAGATCAGCGATGACGTAGCGCTGAGTCGTTGGCATTGGGAAGAGCGCGCTGATGTCGGCACGATGTTTGTATGGAAGAGCAATAATGTCATGTGCACAGCCGTCTCTGACATGGCAACAAACGAGTTTTCAGCCCTTTTCCAGTTAGAGACATTGTAAAATGAAAACCCTCATCGCCCTCGCTCTTGTCGCTGGTACAGTCGGGATTGTCTCATTGACAAGTCCGGGTAGCGGGACTGCTGCAACCCTTACGACGCCTGCTCAGGTGTTCCTGGTAGATCAAGTAACACCGCGCGGCGCCAACAAGGCTGTCGACTTCACATGGAAGGACGGCGCGAAATCAATGTCGTTTTCAGAGGTCACAAAGGGCAAGGTGGTATTGCTAAACATCTGGGCTACGTGGTGCGGTCCGTGCCGCCGTGAACTTCCCGACCTTGTTGCACTCTCTGAGGAAATGGCCTCAAAGGGAGTCGTGATTGTGGGAATTAGCTTGGACGAGAAGGAGCCACGTTTGCAGAACGTCAAGTCGTTCGTCGAAAAGATGGGGATTCCTTACCTCAATGTGATCGACAATCTCAAGATCGCTGACGCCTACGGCGGTATTCAGTCAATTCCGACGACGTTTATCATTGATCGTCAGGGCAACATTGTCCAGAAGATCATCGGCATGCAGTCGAAGGAAAACTTCCGCGCAGCGATTACAAAGGCCCTCTAAGAGCAGCCTACCAAACTTCGAGTATCATCGACGGCTTCCGCTCCACGGGAGCCGTTGTTGTTTGTACGATATGTGATATCTCCGTAGCCAGTTGATCCCGACGACGTGCGTCTCGTGCATAGATGCTGGCAAGTGCGTCTCCAGAGCGAACTTCCGAACCACGCTCGCAGTGAAACACCACACCGGCGGACGGGTCGATACGATCATCCTCGCGCATCCGTCCCCCACCCGCGCGAAGCACCGCGTCTGCTACACCGCGGGCATCAATTGCCGCAACCCATCCCGTTGCATCAGCATGAATGACAGCGGGCTCAAGTTGGGTATACGCTTCTACTGATTCATGCCAACGACCACCCTGTTGCGCAATCATATGGTGGAAGAGCTGATGGGCGGTTCCCTGCTTCCACGTACGCACGACGAGTTGTCGACTATCTTGCAGTGTCGAACAAACACCCGCCAAATGTACCATATGTGACGTGAGCTCAATTGTGACCTCGGCAAGCGAATGCTCTGCAGAAGTCGCGAGTGCATGCTCTGCCTCCGCAATCTCAAGCCAGTTACCGACTGCATAGCCAAGGGGCTCATCCATGCGTGTGAAGACGAAGCGAACAGGTACGCCAACAGTTTCGCACACACGCTGCATCGATGTAGCGAGTTCCTTTGCCTGATCAAGTGTCTGCATGAATGCAGCTGATCCCACTTTCATGTCCATCACCAGGCCATCTAATGACTCAGCAAACTTCTTACTGAGAATGGATGCGGTAATAAGGCCAACATTCTCGACTGTGCCAGTCACATCGCGGATAGCATACAGAACCTTATCGGCAGGTGCTATATCAACGGTTTGACCGGCCATGAAGAGCCCATTGCGTTGCAGACACGCATCCATCTCATGTTCTGTAATCTGTGTGGAAAACCCGATGACGCTTTCAAGCTTGTCGAGCGTACCTCCGGTATGACCCAGTCCGCGACCGCTGATCATTGGCACGTCGAGTCCACATGCTGCGGCAAGTGGAGCCAGCAGGAGTGACACCTTGTCGCCGACACCGCCCGTAGAGTGTTTGTCAAGTCTCTTTCGTCCAGTCGGAACCTTCGACAAGGTGGCGCCACTGTGTGTCATGGCCATGGTGAGGGCAGACGATTCCTCCACGGATAGTCCACGTATACACGCCGCCATGCAGAAAGCCCCAACTTGTGCTGTACTGACACTCGAGGCAACAACTCCATCGATGAAAAAACGGATCTCTTCAGGTGAGAGTTCACGACCATCACGTTTCTGACGCAGGAGTTCTTTGACGGACTTCATAGGTTTGCAGAATGAATGCTGAATATCCTCGGTGCACGAACAAACTACGAAACGACATTCGTGATCTCCATACATCGCGTGCACGTCGTGAAACTTCATCGTTTCTCGTTGAGGGTCCGCACGCGTGTGAGGAAGTAGCCAACGCTCATGCGCGTGTCGTGTGCGTGGTTCTTCGTGATGATGCAGAGCCGCGTTCTCGCTCTTGTGCAGAGGTATTTGCACAACGTGGTGTGCCAGTGTTTGCTGTTGGTGGACGAGACATGGAGCGCATGTCCGATACAACAAGCCCGCGCGATATTCTCGCCGTTGTGACAATCCCTGAACCACGTCCTCTCGGCTCGCGTGTCGTCGTGCTGGATGCAGTATCCGACCCTGGAAATATCGGGACGATTATTCGTACGGCGGCATGGTTCGGATTCAATGACATCGTTCTGCTCGACGGTTCTGCTGATCCGTATGCTCCAAAGGTCGTTCGCTCAAGTGTTGGTGCATTGCTTCATATCAACATGTTTCGTGATCGTACCATCGATGATCTTGTCCACCTGCTTGGTTCCATGCCGCTCGTTGCCGCAGTACCTCGGGATGGAGACCACCCCAGCCTACTTTCATCAATGACGTCATGTGCGATTGTCATCGGCTCTGAAGCACATGGCATCCGCCCCGAGCTACTATCGAGATGCAATACGCTCGTGACCATCCCAGGATCTGGTGGTGTTGAATCACTTAATGCCAGCATAGCATGTGCAGTGCTGCTGTACGAGGCGCAATGACGAACCAGCTTCTTTTTACGCCTGGACCGGTGCCGATTCCCACTGCGATTGCTGCCGCCGGTGCCAACGTCAACGTCTATCATCAGAGTGATGCGTTTCCGTCCTACGTCCGTGATCTCTCACATCGCCTTCAACGCGTCTTCATGTCGGAACATCCCGTGCTGATGCTCTCGGGAAGTGCGATGACAGGTATGGATGCAGCGGCCGCTACTCTCCAGCGAGCATCCGATACCGTTCTTGTGCTTCACCACGGTCGCTTTGGAGAACGTCTTCGCGAAATTGCTCACACCTACAGCGATACGGTCGTGTCGTGTAATGTCCAATGGGGCTCGACAATCACAGTTGAGACTGTGGATAAGCAGTGCGCGTCGATGAAGGCGCTTGATGTGGTGTGGTGTGTGCACAGTGAAACGTCGACTGGTGTTAGTCTGGATCTGCAGTCTATAGCGACGACAATTCGTGCCCATCATCCACATGCACTTATCTGCGTTGATGCCGTTACGAGCGTCGCAATACAAGAGCTACAGTCCGAAACATGGGGCCTCGATGTGGTTATTGCTGGAATACAGAAGGGCTTTGCGTGTTCGCCCGGCATGGCACTTGTTGCGCTGAGTTCACGTGCACGCGAGCGTGCTCGTTCATCACGTCAACTCTACACCCTTGATCTACATCGAGTGCTAACGAATCTCGATATTGGACGCATGACATGGACGCCCCCTACCTCCCTGATGAATCAGCTATCCGTGTCGGTCGATATGATTCTTGAGCGAGGGTTGCCAGCAACATGGAGACATCACGAGGATCTGTATCGTGACGTACGATCTAGAGCCGAAGAGCGCGGCTTTTCAGTATGGGGAGATTCAACGTCTCGTGGCGTGATTGTCCTCTCGCATCCGCGCGCCGAGGAACTCCGGCAGAAGCTTGAACACGACTACAACATGATCATCGCAAATGGACAGGATCAGATGGCTGGTCAGGTTGTGCGATTCGGATTATGTGGTTCGTACTCCTCAGAGCACTATTCCCTACTCTTCAATGCCCTCGACGATATTCTTTCACGCTAACCCTATGACCATGTCGACAACACCTCTTGTTCTTGCTACGTCGAATGCTCATAAGGCACGCGAACTGCAGTCAATGCTGGACGATGCCGGACTCCCCTATCAGGTACTCACATTATCAGATGTAGGATTTTCTGAGCAGATCGAAGAGACGGGTGTGACCTTCGAGGAGAATGCCTACATCAAGGCAATGGCGGTTCATCAGGCAACAGGGCTAACAGTGCTCGCTGACGACAGCGGACTAGAGGTTGATGTATTGGCAGGACTGCCAGGTGTGCGCTCAGCACGGTATGCAGGTGAAGCAGCATCCGACGCTGACAATCGTGTGAAGTTGAAGACTGAATTGACCAATCATGGCGTAGAAACTTCACATGCCCAATTCCGATGTGTTATCTGCGTGGTCGATGCTACGCGCACGCTACTTGCCGAGGGGGCTAGCATTGGTCATGTGATCCGCGACGAACGCGGCACTAATGGATTCGGATACGACGCGATGTTTATCCCGTCGGGAGGCGAAGCGACATACGGTGAGATATCTGCGGAACAAAAGCTTGCTACAAGTCATCGTGGCGTAGCAATGAAGCGCATGATCGCGTTGCTTCGCAACAACGATAGTGACTTGTCAGCTCGTGATACTGCTGATGATCTTCAGATACTGCTTGACGTAGTGTGTGCGGCAATGATGCCGTCTACGACCAAACTAGAGGTGGCTCTGGCTCGCGTGCCTACCGAGTTGCATCATGATGTGTACGAGCTACTATTACAGTCGTACTTGTTTGGAGGCTTTCCAACAGCACTTGACGCTCTCCAAGCGTGCCACCGTGTTCTCGGACCACCTGCGACAGTAGCAGACGTAGGCGTGTCACTGCCTGAGAATGAGCTTCGAGTTCGTGGCGAAGCATTATGCCGAGAAATCTACGGTCATGTCTACGAAAAGATGATGGCTGCGCTATCGACCGTATCACCCGACCTTGCGTCATGGATGATTACCGAGGGCTACGGCAAAACACTGTCACGCACCGGCCCTAGTCCACGCGTCCGCGAACTCTGTATTGTGGCAATGCTGACTATTCTGGGCAGACGCCAACAATTGACGTCTCACGTTCGAGGAGCATTGCGTGTCGGCGCATCACGTGAAGACCTTGCTATCGTCGAGCACACGGTTACCGAGCATGTTGGTGTACGCATCAGTGACTTACTGCGAAGCGTTATCCTTCTTCAAGAAGGACGCTTTGCGAATGACTGAGGCTGAGCCCCAAGTGCCGAGTCCGCCCTTGACGTTACTCAGACGGTAGTCGTACGAACTGCGTCGGCCGAAGCCAACCATGCGGAACCACTCCTGAAATGCTTGATCGCCAGCATAGACCCGGATCTCTTGCTGCCCAAACCACTTGAAGACCGACCACACTGTTGGTGCACGTGGGAGAATTGAGAAACCGAAGCGAACTCGCTCATTTGCGATGAGCGTGCCATTATCAAATCGATCCTGGTCGCGAATACGCCGGTTCGTGTCTGCCGTTGGAGGCGTGAGATACTTACCGTACCCGAGCGTGTCGACGCATTCCACGGCAACAATGTACTGTCCAACTCCGGTAACTGGCGTCCATGAAACATCAAGAGAGTCATTTCTCGTGAGTTCGAGCAGCCTACCGGGATATGGCAGTGTATCCTTTGGTGCCTGCATCCATTCAAATGTGTCGGGTGTTGTTGTTGTTGCTGTGAGTTTCTTGCCAATTGCAACAACCTCAATATCATACCTCACTCCCGGCATCGCGCGGTATTGAACGTCTACGACGCGATACGTGCCCCCTAACGAGTCGGGAACATATTCAACAGCAAGCGGGACACCATCGGCGGTAATACGCACCTGCGCGTCACGCACAGCTGCGTCAGCGAAACGGAATGTGTCAGTGATTGGCAACGTACGCAGTACGCGTATGTCGTGAATTGGCTCCCCTACGAAGACGAAGCCTTCAACCATCAATTCTTCTTGGTAATCGGTCGGTACTGGATCTCCGCAACTCACGAGCATCAATGAAGCAAGGAGTGCGGCTATGGTCGACACAGCTCGTAGCATCATCAGAACCTCAGCTCACATGATAGAGTTGGAAGAATCGGCAACAGACGAACATCAGTGACACTCGGAATTGCCTTCGACGTATCGTAGAACCTAAACCAAATGTCCCGTCGTGAATAGACGTTGAAGATATCGATGAACATTCGGAACGGTAGGTCAAACAATGTCGTGTTGTAGTTGATGTTGAGGTTGAGCTGATGTGACGACGGTAGGCGTAAACCCCAACGCTGCGATGGATTGACCATCACGATACCACCATCCCAACCTGGCATCCGACCTCCGAGCGTCGACGTCGCACCTGTGTACGACTGTCCTGTCTGGAACATAAAGGTCGCCCCAATCTCCCAACGCTCATCGATCTTATACAGCGCGGTAATCTTGAGGTCGTGAAGCCGATCGAATTTTGGTCGGAACTCATTGCCCTGATTCACGCTGTCGAACTGCGAGAACACAAACCCCAAGGCATATCCGATCCACCCTGTAAACTGCCCCATCTTCTTTTGGAGAAACACTTCGGCTCCATAGGCGCGTCCATTTCCGATGAAGAAGACGTCCGTAACCGATCGTGCTTGGCGTTGATTCTGACGAAGCTCATTGATGTTGTTCAGCGTCTTGTAGTACACATCGAAATTGAGATCGAAGCCTTCAAACGGCTGCGTTTCAATCGATGCGATGTAGTGCTCCGAGCGACCTGGGGCAACGGTATTGTCCGTTGGGAGCCATGTATCAAAGAAACTAAAGTCAGGGGAAGATGCAAGGCGCAGGTACTGGTGGTACATACCCCATGCGCCCTTGACGAAGATGCCATCTGCGAGCTGATACCGCACGGCTATTCGTGGATCAAGCAGCACGTCTTGACGATCGCTCCAGTAGTTAACGCGGAGACCCGTCTGCACCGTCATGTAGTCGTTCACGTTCCACGTTGATGCAGCATAGCCCGCGTGGATGTTGTCCCATATGTTGAGCCGAAACACATCGCTCTGCGTCTGTGTCGAGCCATCCGTGCGACCAGTCGTGTTTTGTAGGTACTGGAAGTTGTATATCGACCCCTCGTAACCGAACTTCAACGTGAAGTCCTCCGCCGTAAACCACTCGAACTCGGCCTTGAGCGTGTAGTCGGTTATGCTGTTGTCAATCGAAAACTCAAATCCCGCGTTGTTGCCAGCAAAGCCGTTGTCGTATCTACTGGCGCTCAATGTGACGTTCGAGAACAGATCAGGCGCAAAGATATGCGACCAACGTGCTGACGTTGCACGGTTACCTATACCGACATTGAACAACAATCCTGGCTGCGTAAACGCCAACGCATCGCGCGTCAAGAACCCGCTGATAGACAGTTTATCATCGTCTGAGAGATTCTGCGTGATTTTAGCATTGACATCGTAGAAATTGAAATTTGGGAAGGGGCTCTCAGGATCCTCAGGTATGAAGTTGAGCAACAAGTCGAGATACGTTGCTCGACCACCGAGGAAGAACGATCCATTTCCTACGGGACCTTGAAGGCTCGCCCTAGAGGAAAGAATGCCGAGTCCAACAAGACCCTCAAACTTGTCGCGATTACCATCCTTCTGCGTGATGTTCAACACAGCAGACATACGTCCACCGAATTCCGCTGGGAAGCCCCCTTTCAACAAATCGACATCCTTGACAGCATCGTTGTTAAAAGCGGAGATGAAACCGAACAAGTGTGTTGGATTATAGACAGTCATACCGTCAAGAAGCACAAGATTCTGATCAGGTGACCCGCCGCGAATGAACAATCCCGATGAGATCTGTGAGGAGGACAGAACGCCAGGTAACATTTGCAATGCACGAAAGATATCTGCTTCTCCACCGATACGGATCTGTGAGAGCTGTTCCATCGGGATGTTAACCTGAGAAATCGACACCTGCCGCTTCCCTTCGTCCCTATCCGCCATTACCTGAACTTCACGTGCTTTTGCCGTAGACTGCTTCATCTGGATCCGAAGTTTCTTCGCTTCGCCCTTGAGCAACGTAACAGGGTACTCCCGCTTGGTGTAGCCAACACTTGTCACCACCAATGTGTAGCTGCCTGCCGGAAGCCGAGAAATGGAAAAGTATCCGCTTTTGTTCGTGAATCCACCCTTGTTGGTGCCATTTACCTTCACGGTAGCACCAACGAGAGTTTCCTTCGTCACGGAATCTTCTACAAAGCCTGAAATTGAGGCCACGGCGTTGTCATCAGTACGTGTCTGTGACCACGCAAGCTGAGGAACGGCAATGACGAAGAGGACGACCAACGTCCGAAGAATAGAGTGTAGTGGCATAAGCGGGGTGCAGAAACGTATTGCCGACCTCATTGTTGCAGTCTAACACGATCATAGTCAAAAAAGTGCCTGAACTGTTTCAGATGCGCCGGTGTTTCTGTGATGCATAACTTTGCATTCGTTGTTTGATCAATCTGAGTACAACACATGGCGATCTACATCACCAGTGACTGCATCAATTGCGGCGCCTGCGAACCCGAATGTCCGAATACCGCCATCTATGAGGCAGGAGCGGAATGGGACCTAGCTGGGGCAAAATATCACGACAGCACATCGCCAGGCGGCTTTAAGGGTGAGTTCTTCTCTCCTGAGTTCTACTTTATCGTTCCTGATAAGTGCACGGAGTGCAAGGGATTCCACGATGAGCCGCAATGCGCCGCTGTGTGTCCGGTGGACTGCTGTCTGCCCGACCCGAACAATGTTGAAACAGAAGAGGGCCTGATGTCGAAGAAGGATTACCTCGACAGCATCGACCAGATTCGCCTCCGGAACTAACCTCGGTGTTTGCTGAGATCCACATCGAGCGTGGTCGCATCCGCGCAGTTCTTCCGTGCACGATCGGTTCGATTATTCGCACGGAAACAGATTCGTATGAATTCCCTGGCTGTCACGTGCTACCGGGGTTTGTCGACTCGCATGCGCATGTCGTAGGGTATGGCGAGCGACTCGTGAGTGTTTCGCTCCACGATGCAGCTAGTATTGACGAATGCGTCCGGCGTATCGGCGCTGCGACGACGTCTACTGATGCATGGGTACGTGCCATGGGGTGGAATCACGAACTATGGACGATCAAGGCCTGGCCAACACGCGAAGCAATTGACGCATGCTCACAAGCAGCACCGATTGTAGCGATGCGTGTTGATGGTCACGCTATGTGGGTGAATAGTGCTGCACTTCGTGCAGCGGGCATTGATCCTACGGGACATTCCGGCCTACTCATTGATGATGCGATGAAGCCCGTATGGGCAGCCATGCCGCAACATACATCTGAGGAACTGCGTCAGTACATCCTCGCTGCCACGAATGCGTGGGCGCAACAGGGAGTCACTGAGGTGCACGACATGGACGTTGCGCCGGAGTGGCTTGAGTCGTTTCGCGAACTTGCTGAATCGGGACAGTTGCCTGTTCGTATTCAGAGCTTCGTGCGTGGTCAGGACCGCGAGTGGATCTCCGAAGGTCTTCTTCCTGCCGGTGGCGAACTCCATCGTATAGCTGGTGTTAAGCTCTTCAGTGATGGCGCTCTCGGATCACGTGGAGCTTTCCTCCGCACTCCCTATGCTGACCAAACGGACTCGGTTGGCATCGAGCTGTTAACGGTTGACGAGCTTACGACTCGAATGCGTGAGATTGTGGACGCAGGCTGGCCGTGTATTGGGGTCCATGCCATCGGTGACGCAGCCGTACGAAATGTGCTCGATGCATTCGCAGCAGTGCGCACGATGGATGGCGGCGGTGACATGATCCTCCGAATAGAGCATGCACAGCACGTTGCACCAGGTGATGTGGAACGTTTTTCCGAGATCGGCGTGGTAGCATGTGTGCAGGCAAGTCACTGCATCAGTGATGCGACTATGGCGGAAAAGCGACTTGGCATTGATCGTCTTCCATGGTCTTATCGATGGAGAACACTGCTCAATGCGAATGTGATCGTAACGGGAGGATCAGACGCACCAATCGAACCACCATCGGTGCTTGACGGACTTCGGGCATTTGTGCATCGCATTCCCGCAGGTCATACACAATCATGGTATCCATCAGAGCGTATCACCACGTCTGAGGCCGTACGTGCATATACTGCAGATGCGCATCGCGCGAGTGGAATGGACTACCGTCGGGGCAAGCTAGAGGTTGGCTTCGATGCGGATATCGTTGTCGTGTCGCATGATCTTGTTGAGCACTCTCATCGCGTCGCCGCCGACGTTACTATTCATGCCACGTTTACTGCAGGTAAACTGCGGTATGTCGGGTGAGAACGGATCTTCAGCGTGCGTTTATAGATCGGGTCACTGACTCGTCGCACGCGGAGTTGTTGGTTCGTCTTGAGCAGATCCTCGGGATATCGATTGAATTTCGCGTATGTGAGATGCCGATCTTCGTCTCGCACGAAATGCGGCGGCAATTGGAAGAGGCCGCTGTTTCTCTGACACTGCAATGTGTACGTCCAACGGTGATTGCTCAAACATCATTGGGCATACCACCTCATGCTCGTGTGCCCCATCAAACAGACCGTCCCCTGTTTGCTGTTGTTGACTTTGCGATTACGCAGGACGCTGATGGAAGGCTCGTGCCTAAGCTCATAGAGCTTCAGGGATTTCCATCGTTGTATGGATATCAGCTGCTGTACTCTCTGCAGATGCAGAACCTTTATGGTATTGAGAGTACAACACCGTTTCTGTCGGATCTCACACATGACAGCTATACGTCACTGCTTCGAGAGTCCATCTTTGGAGGACAGGATCCAAACGAAGTGGCACTAGTAGAGCTCGATCCACTTCGACAGAAGACCCGTCCTGACTTCATAGCGATGGAGCAGCTGATTGGTCTCCCTACAATTAACATTCGCGACGTCAGTCGCGATGGACGCACACTTGTGCATACCAACCAGAGTGGACATGCTCGCGTTCTCAAGCGCATCTTCAACAGGACCATCATCGATGAACTCGACGCATCCGATGTCTCACTCGGATTCTCATGGACTGATGATCTTGACGTTGAATGGGCCGGTCATCCAAACTGGTACTTTCTCATGAGTAAAGTCTCGATGCCGTTCCTTGACCATCCAACCGTGCCATCAACTCGACTGCTGAGCTCGATTACAGATATACCAGAGAGTCTTGATCAGTACGTACTCAAGCCGCTGTATGCCTTTGCAGGAAAGGGTGTTGTTGTGGGCCCAACGGAGGCAGACATCAGCACGATTCCATACGACCGGCGACATGAGTGGATTCTCCAAGAGCGCGTTGATTATGCTCGATGCATTCCAACGCCATACGGTAACAACGCAGTCGAGATTCGGATTATGTGTGTCTGGCCTGAGCGCTGCATCGAGCCCATCCCTGTGATGTCGCTCGCACGCACTGGTCGCGGCGCATACATGGGTGCTCGGTACAACACTGAACCGTGGACCGGTAGCTCAGGCTGTCTGTTCGTCTAGCACATATCACTGTGCGAGCAATGCTTCAATCCGCGTTGTTGCTTCTTCGAGAAACTGCTCTTCCGGCGTAAAGCCAACTTCCTTGAACTGCACGCGGCCGTCCTTGCCAAGGTAGAATTTCGTCGGGATTCCAGTCACACCGTACGTGCGAACGACTTCGTCCTTCGGGTCGATAAACATCGGGAAGGTGAGCTTGGGATTCGTCTTCAAGAAGTCACGCACCGTCTTCGAACGATCATCACTTCGCTCCCACACGTTGACCACTGCGAACATGACGTTGGGATTCTTGCTATAGCGCTCATACAACTTCTGCAAGCTTGGGAATGACTGACGGCACGGACCACACCATGTTGCCCAGTAGTCGATGATGACAACCTTCCCCTTCCAATCAGAAATCTTGATCGGTGCACCATCAAGCGTTGTGAATGTGCCATCAATCAATGGCTGATGAAGCATCTCACGCGCAACTCGCTCGGCAAGGAATGATCGGCCCTCTTGACGTAGCGTGGATTCTTTCGTTGCAATGGCAGCGCTATCGAGGCCTTCTTGTGCTAGTATCATGCGATATGCATCAATGATACCCTGTGTGGTTGCACCTTGGCGGATAGCACGCTCGGACATAGCTCGCGCCTTGGGCATCTGCTGCTGATCTCTATACAAGCCGATCAGCATCTCGTAGCATCCCTTTTCGGTCTGTGCCCCGCCAATAGTGCAACTCTCTTCAAGCGATGCAATCGCACGATCTGTTTGCTTTTGCGCCCGATAAATCGCTCCCTCTACGAATCGCAACTCCGACTTCGCAATACGCTGCTCCTCATTCCATTCCGATGTTCCATAGGAAGGGGGCTTAATCGATGCGTCAGCGGCGGCTGCGAGCCCCTTACCAACAAGGGCAAGCGCAGTAGGCTGCAACGAATCAACGGCACCAACATAGTTAACTGCTTGATGATAGGCCATTGCATGCAGTCCTGGTGTTTGCTCAAAGAAGCGTGCGAGTTGTCCCATTGTGCGTTGCTTCATCGCTGCGTCGATCACGGCATTTACAAGATTTTGTCGGGCGTAGGACTGAGGCCATGCCTTCAAGTGGTCGGATGCAAGCTGCATGAATTGATCGGCAGATTGTGCTGCTCCGAGCTTGCTCAATGCGATCTGCTCTTCAACGATCGAGCGCGGAAACCGCGAGCCTGCATCCATCATGATCTTCTGAGCATCTTCTCCACGACCCTGCATCTCGTATGCTTGTGCAATAGCAATGGCCTCGAGCGGCGATTGTACCTGACGGATCGACGTCGTGATTTCACGCGCCTTTGCTACTGCTTCGGCTTCTTCGATCGTACCGAGGTTCTTCATGAGCATGATGGAGTTGATACGCGCAACGAGGTTCGACGGATATGAACGAACCTCTGCGTCAATCTCTTCCATAGCACCATTGAAATCTTCACTCATGCGACACTGCTTCGGAAGCTGTCCGTAGCGCGCCATTCCTGCACGCAAGTGCGCACCTTCTACTGGACCGCCACGTTCGCTCGAACACAGAAACTCCCAGAACAAGTCCTTGTTGGTATCGTACGCGCTGCCATTCCCAACCTTGACGACTCCATACACGACCGCTTTCGGCAACTTGACCGATCCGGTCCAGCGAGCACCGCTCTTTGTCAGTGGAATCTCGACCGCTACGGGCGATTCCGCATCCGACGTAAACGTGTAGATCACTGCATGGAGTGATCCACGGGCAATGAGCCCCTTATCAGCCTCACCGGGTGTGTATTCGACTGTGAACTCAGATCCCTGACGAGGAGACATCGGCAGCATCGTCACAGTGCCTGCAAGTGCGTACACTCCGTGCACAAGCATGAACATCAGAGCAAGACCGTATGCCGCAAGGCGATTTGGAGACATGACTACCCTTTTCAAGAAGAAGTTCATTCAGCGTGTAAATCAGCGTGTAAGATGGTACCCGCCATCGACGAGTAGCGTCTGTCCTGTAATATAGTGCGAGGCGGTAGCGAAGAACCACACCGCATCAAAGACATCGTTCACATCACCATGGCGCTGCATGGGGATTCGCTCCGTTCCCACCATTGACTGCATTTCGTGTTCAGCTACATCATCGGGCTGGGCAATCACGCCAGGAGCAACCGAGTTGACCGCTATCATTGGTGCTAGCCCTCGCGCAAGGGTTTGTACCATTGTGTGCAGTGCACTCTTGCTTACGTTATATGCGATGCGGTCGCGCCAAATCTCGTGAGCTCCGAGTGAGCCAATGCTGATGATTCGGCCATAAACATCATGCCTCGTGCACAGCTCATGATACACACGACTTATCGTCAGCAATGGAACAGTGTTCACGGCGAATGCATCAACAACGTCCTGCTCACTCATCGTCGCTACAGGAGTTCGAACTGGGAACACACCCACGTTGCTCACAATTACATCCGGACATCCAAGCACTTCTGTACACGTTTCGAGTGCACGCGTGATATCCGACTCAACGCGCACATCACATTGCATCGCGTGCGCAATCTGCCCCAGCGAGCGAATCTCTTCGCAGACAGACGTCGCCTCCTGGTCTGATGTACGATAGGTGATGCAAACGTCGTACCCTCGCTCGGCAAACCGCAGAGCAAGTCCCTTACCAATGCGGCGAGCTCCACCCGATATCCACACTACGGGCATGATGGGTCCACAAGGGGTGGAAGAAACTGCATCGCGTGCTGACGCGTTCCCTCGCACTCAATTGCAACTGGCGTGGAGTCGACCGCATGCTCTCCTCGTACATACCCTAACGCGAACCACTGTTTGCCAGTACATGACGGTGAAACTGTCGTCAGGACTCCAACTGGCTTGTCGTCAACAAGCACAACATCACCTTCATGAAGAATAGCTGGCGAGACAATGCCCATGATGCGCTGCTTGACTTTGTTGTAGCTATCCAATCGAGCAATAACTTCTTGTCCGATGTAGCATCCCTTCGTAAACGATGTCAAATGTAGCAGTCCTGCTTCGAGAGGGTTGTATGCTTCCGACCACTCGTGATCACATGCTCCCATACCGCTTCGTACGCGCAGATACGTTACATCTGCTACGGTCAACTCCGGCACTTGGTCGCTATGCTGTCTCAGTGATGTGGCGATCATTTCGATTGCAGCAGTATCCCCAATAAGCCAATATGATAGCTCGCAGGTGGACGGCATCCGGACCACGACAACAGATGACTCACCCAATTCCACACTGCTCCACTGACCAAGAGTCCAACGACCGCAATCAATGGAGAGAAGACCCTGCACAACCTCCGCTGAGCGCGGCCCCATGAGCTCAACACACTCGCTGTGCGCACTTTGGTCAGACAGCTTTACGTCATCGGTGATGACGTACTTCTTGAGCCACGATATGAGGTGTGATGCTGTACCGGGGGAACCAAGGAGGAGCGAATGCTCATCTCCATGAAGCACCGTGATGACGTCGATGATACGTGCCTTTTCGTTGACAACGACAGTCTGGATCCCGTGATCAGGCAGTACTTTTGTCATGTCGTTCGTGGTCATTCGATGAAGGAAGTCGATTCGGTCGCTTCCCGTGCTTCGTATCAGCGTCTGTCCATGACGATACACCCAAGCGGCCGACGTGCGTGCAGCCGTGGAATTCACCAGTGATGGAAGTTGTTGCGTCTCCATGATCTCCTCAGTTAGACTCCAAACCTACGAAAGAGCGCTCGTTGCATTGTTGCTCGCAGTGAGTATCCCATTGATCAGCGCTGCTCAGGGAGTTCCCTATCGCGTTCTGTTGCGTGACAAGGGGCCCGCGAGCTTTGTTCCAGGATCTCCAGCCTATGACGCATTGCTCAAACAGTTCTCAGCACGTGCGATCGAACGCCGTCAGCGGATGGGACTGCAACCCCTTGTTGATAGTACAGACGCCCCAATCTTCTCCGCCTACCTGACCGACATTGCGTCGAAATCAGCACGCATCATCTTACAGTTGCCATGGTTCAACTCGGTGATAGTGGAGTGCACACAAGAGGACTCGGCTCGTATTGCAAGTCTACCGTGTGTGACATCCGTTCTACCTGTTAGTCGGCGTTCGTATCAACCGCTGGCTGAAACAGACTGTGATGCTGCAGCATACGGTTCGGAGACGATTCAGCACGATGTTCTTCAAACGAAGTCGTTGCATGATGGAGGCATCTATGGAACGAACGTACTCATCGGAGTCATCGACACTGGATTCCGTTGGAAAGCAATGTCCACGCTAAAGCATCTTCGAGTTGTACGCGAGATCGATTTAATCCAGGGAGATTCGACAACATCGAACGAACCAGGTGACCCAGACTCACAAGACAAGCATGGGAGCCTTGTACTTTCGGTGCTCTCCGGCTGGGAACACGACTCCCTCATTGGCGTTGCTCCATTTGCGTCGGTCATTCTAGCTAAGACTGAGGATATGCGCTACGAACATCGAATCGAAGAAGAAGCCTATGCATGTGCTGTGATGATGTTGGAGCGAGATGGTGTCGATATCATTACGTCGTCACTTGGTTATCGTACGTTTGACGACGGTCAGGATTCAACCCGCTATGCCGATCTCAATGGGTCGACTACGTGGGCAGCGCGATCACTCAACGTGGCAGCGTCGCGTGGTGTTATCTGTGTGACGTCGGCGGGCAATGATGGACCAGCGGCTCGTTCAATCATCACACCTGCCGATGCCGATAGCGTGATTACGGTTGGTGCCCTCGCGCCAGATGGAGTAAGCCCCTGGGACAAGTCATCATGGGGTCCGACTTCCGATGGTCGGATCAAGCCTGACTTTGCCGTGCCTGGTGTGCGGATTCGCAGTCAGGAAGTCGACAATTCCTTTTCTCGACCGTCAGGCACGTCGATCTCTGCTCCCATCTTCGCAGGGGGCGTCGCATTGTTGCGCGAACTCTACCCGCATCGCTCTCCATGGAGTCTTCGCGAGGCCTTGCGTGAATCAGCTCAGCGGGGATCACAACGCGACAGCGTGGCCGGGTATGGAGCTCCGGACATAACATCTGCGGCACGAGTGCTCGGACCGGCTGTCGGACCACCCATTGTTTCTACAAGCGACAACACGAGAAGTGTTCTCGCTTGCATCTACACTGATCGTGCTGTGCGCGCGCGCTTGATAGTCCGCGATCCGACCACAAGAGCCATCAGTACTTCTACAGGCGTACGCATGGACAATCAGTGGTATATGTTTGCTTTAGAGCCGCAGCAGCTGTTTCGTGATGTGATGCAGGCGCGTATTGAAGTAATCCGCGCAGACTCATCTGGCTTCGCGTCGTTTCCACGCGATACAACATGGTTTGATCTCCCTCGAAATGCGCTCATCGTTCCCTGCGGAGTTCGCTTGCCAGGTTCGGTTACATCAGTCGATGCGTTGCCCACAGAGGCTGCACCAGTAGTGATTGGGAATCACCCATTGCACGCTGGCCAGCGTACGATATCACTAGCGGGCAACGTCCCATCAGCGGCATCGATCCGGGTCGTGCATGTCACAACAGGCTCATACATGAACGGCACGATAGAGTATCACGACAATCAACGGTCAACGGTTACGATTGAAAATCCACTTCAGAGGGGTGTCTACATACTTGCCATTCGAACTGATGCCTCTACACTCACCCTTCCGTGCATCGTCCGATGAGCTCTCGCCACGTCCTCGTCACGGGTGCCTCGGGAGCGCTTGGATCAGTCATCTGCGAGTTTCTTCGAAGCTGTGGTTGGACAGTGCGAGCGTGGTCCCAGAACGACGTCGACCTGCGTGACGCTGCAGAGGTAGAGCAAGCTTTTGCGGCCATCACCGAGCCACTGCATGCAGTTGTACATACCGTTGGAGGAATTGTTGCCGGACGTGCACTCACGGATACAACACCTTCCGACTTCGACTCGATGATCGATCTCAATCTCCGCACGACATATAATGTAGCGCGCCACGCACTACCGCACCTTATGGTGACACGTGGAGCACTTGTTACCATTGGTGCGCAAGCGGCAATGAGCGCTGCTCCCATGAAGGCAGCCTATGCAGCAAGTAAGGCTGGTGTGCATGCTCTGACCTTGGCTGTCGCAGAGGAAGGTCGACAGCATGGTGTTCGAGCCGTCTGTATTGCGCCGTACATCATTGACACTCCAGCAAATCAGACATGGAGTACACCAGAGGAGCGTAGTTCATGGATACATCCTCTGTCAATCGCCGACGAGATTGAACGCATCATCTCACCTTCTTCTGATGTTACGGGCATAGTGTTTCCGATGCCGTAAGATTTACACGAATCGCACATTCCATGTCTACTACCCTGCCGACCAAGAAGACGCCACTGCTGTACCTGCTTCAGTACTATCGTCCATACGCCTATCGCGTTATTCCTGCGATTGTGTTGATGCTTCCCACAACAGGTATCTCGCTCGCGTTTCCAAAGCTGACTGGGACGATCATCGATGGCATCATTGATTCGAATTCAATCGATCGAGTTGTGGAAACTGGCGGCATCTTCCTTGCACTACTGTTAGGGCAGGCACTTGTTGGATATCTCGTATCTGTTACGCTGGCACGCACGACGGAAACAGTCATGGGTGCGATTCGGGTGGATCTCTTCCGAGCAATCGTCACACAGCCCCTTTCAGATGTGCTTGCTCGACGCGTAGGTGAGCTGTCGTCGCGCATCTCAAGCGACATGACGCAGGTACAGGAGACGTTCTCTTTTTCGGTTCTTCAGCTGCTTCGACAGTCTATTCTGCTTGTCGGATCGATCATCCTGATTGTGACGACAAGTCTTGAGTTGACGCTACCGATACTCCTTGGGATTCCGGTCATCGTTGCAGCTGCCGTCGTGCTCGGCCGGGCCATTCGCAAGCTTAGCGTGAAAACACAGGATGCACTTGCACTGTCAGCGACAATTGTAGACGAGGTGCTGCAGAGTATCTCGTCGGTGAAATCCTATGTGCAGGAAGAGCATGAGGTACGACGATACTCAGCTGCCATTGATGAAAACGTCGCTCTAGCGGTGCGTGGTGCGCGACTTCGTGCAGCGTTCGTGACCTTCATCATCTTCGTGATCTTTGGCGGCATTGCCGCTGTAATACTCTATGGAGCAGGTTTGGTTGCGTCGGGTAGTATCACCATGGGCCAGCTTCTGTCCTTCCTCATGTATGCAATGTTTGTTGGTGGTGCACTGGGATCATTTGCCGAGCTCTTTGGCTCACTGCAAAAGTCACTTGGTGCAGCGACTCGGTTCTTCGAGATCATGCAGCATGGAAGTGAAGATCTCGGTCCTGACACTGGACTACGAGTTCGATCGGTTTCATTACATGCCGTAAGCTTTGCCTATCCAGAGCGCCCAGCCGTGGCGGTGGTCGACAATCTCAACCTCACGGTTGCGCCCGGAGCACGTGTCGCATTTGTCGGAATGAGCGGCGCGGGTAAGTCGACGACGGCCGCGATCATACAGCGACTCTACGAACCCACATCAGGAACGATTCTGTATGATGGCATACCATCGCACGAGCTCTCGCTTCGCGACGTGCGTCAGAGCATTGGTGTAGTTCCTCAGGACATTGTGCTTATCGGTGGCACCATCGAAGAGAACATTCGATATGGCAATGCCAATGCGAGTCGAGAGCAGATTATCGAGAGCGCTAAACGTGCGCAAGCATGGGAGTTCATCGAGCGCTTTCCAGACGAACTTGCAACGGTTGTCGGCGAGCGTGGTGTGAAGCTTAGCGGTGGGCAACGACAGCGCATTGCTATCGCACGGGCACTGCTGAAGAACCCACCGATTCTCATCCTTGATGAAGCAACGAGTTCATTGGATGCCGAGAGTGAGCATCATATCAAGGTGGCTCTTGAGACGCTCATGCAGGATCGCACAACCATCATCATTGCGCATCGACTCAGCACCGTTCGAGAATGCGATATGATTGTAGTGTTCCACAGTGGATCGATCGAAGACGCGGGCACGCATCAGCAGTTGCTTGCGTCGTCGCCACGGTACCGGCACTGGTGCGATCTCCAGTTTCTTAGTGGCGAGCCCCTTATAACAGAATGAAATCCGTATTTGTCATATTCCATGAAACTGCTATATTTGTGCTCCGTTTTTCGTGAACGGGCCCATAGCTCAGCTGGGAGAGCGCTTCAATGGCATTGAAGAGGTCAGCGGTTCGATCCCGCTTGGGTCCACACATAACGGTAGAACGGGATCGTAGCTCAGCTTGGTTAGAGCGCCGCCCTGTCAAGGCGGAGGTCGCGGGTTCGAGCCCCGTCGGTCCCGCATCCCGTAGGGAAACGCTTGGTTCGGAAGAACCAAGCGTTTTTTTATTTATCCGATGAGCTCCCGACGAAGCTATCGTCATCATCGGCGAACATGAAATTGAACGACGTCATCGAGCCGTAGATCTTCGTGATGTATCCCTGGAGCTTGATCTTCTCTCCCAACTCCAGATTCTTATTCGCATTTACTTGCTGCTCGAGTACGCGCAGATTGTCGCGCATCATCACAATCTTGTGCATGAACCGTTCCATCGAAAGTTCATGCTGTTTCAATGTTGGGTCACCTGGTTTAAACACAATGGTCCCATGCTGCCACTTTGGAGCAAGCTCGGCGTTGTGCTTTCGTTCAAGCTCGGCACTCAACATACTTGCAAGAAGTCGTAGTTCGTCGCGTTCCATAGTGATGCTCGTTTGTGATACCTACTCTTTCAATGCACCAGCAGTCAATCCCTCGATGATGCGTTTCTGAAACACGAGGAACAAACCAAGGATTGGCAGTGCGGCAATACTCGCACCTGCCATGAGGTGCCCCCAGTCGATCGATTGTTTTCCGAGATAGAATGCCAACCCGACGGGAAGTGTGCGGTGTGCTTCGTCATTCGTAAACAAGAACGGGAACAAGAAGCTATTCCATTGCGAGAGAAACACGTAGATCGCAAGTACCGTGAGAATTGGTCGCGCAAGGGGCATCACAACACGGAACATAATGTACCATTCCCCTGCTCCATCAATGCGCGCAGCGTCTTCGATCTCAGACGGCATTGCTTCGACGTATTGCTTGACGAGAAACACGCCGAAGGGCGTCACGAGCCAAGGCACAATGAGTGCCCAGTAGGTATTAATCCAACCAAGCTCAGCGATGAGTCGATACAACGGGATCATGATTACCTGCTGCGGCACAACAAGCACGCCGATGATCGTGGCCACGATAGCGCCTTTACCGCGAAACGATCCACGTGCAAGCGAGTACCCTGTCCATAGACAGAGAACGACGTTTGCAGCGGTAACGGTTGTAGCGACAAGCAATGAATTCCAGAAATACCGAAGGAAGTTGTCCGACTGCCACGCGTCAGCAAAGTTTGACGCAGTCGTGGGTGCGGCAACCAGCTCGACGAACGAGGCGTACTGCTCTGGATTTGATCGCAGAGATGTAAGAATCATCCACACCATCGGGAAGATCATCCCAAGCGCGGCACACGTTAGAAGTGTGAGCGAACCTAGGCGAACAAACTGGTTACGCGTGGAATTCACCTGTAGAGCCCCCATGTGAAGATGTGGTCTCTGACGGCTTTCACTGTGAGGTAGTTGATACTGCGACCAGTCGCGATACGATCGCGTATTTCTGTTGATGAGATCTCAAGAAGCGGCGCAGTAATCCATGTCGGCGCATGTCCATCAACTGTGAGCGTCTCCGAGAGACGCAACTCCATTTCCGGTGTGAGCAAGAAAGGGCGACGCACGACACAGACTTGTGCCTCGCGGCAGATCGACTCCCATTCCTTCCACCGCACAAACTCAACAGCTTGATCACTCCCGATGAGCAAAGAGATTGATGCCTCAGGGTATTCACCTTGCAGAGCCCGAATGGTATCTATCGTATACGACACTCCGCCTCGTCGAACCTCAACGTCACTAACGGAGAACCGCGGATGCTGTTCAGTAGCAAGACGAACCATTGCGAGACGATGTTCTGCACTGGCCAGACTCGCATCATTGACCTTAAATGGCGACTGTGCAGCGGGCACGAAGATGCACCGATCCAACTCCATCTGATCGCAGAACCTATCTGCAATGATCAAATGTGCGATGTGCACAGGGTTAAACGAGCCGCCGATGATGCCAATTCGCATGAGGTGTTTGATTCACTCAAAGAAACAACAGCAATGATCCTGCCATAACCGCCATCCCTGCGACGAGTCCGTAGATGCTCAGATGATGCTCACCGTATTCACGAGACGCAGGTAGCAACTCATCAAGCGAGATGAAGACCATGATGCCTGCAACAACACCGAACAAGACGCCCATGACAGTCGGGCCCATGAAGGGCATTAACAGAAGATAGCCGATCACGGCGCCCACGGGTTCTGCCAAACCGGAGAGAAACGACCAGAGGAATGCCTTCTTCCTGTTACCCGTCGCAAAGTACACCGGCACGCTTACCGCAATGCCTTCGGGGATGTTGTGAATGGCGATGGCGATCGCAATTGCAAGACCCAGTCGCGGATCTTCAATTGCGCTAACAAACGTGGCAAGACCCTCCGGGAAGTTGTGGATGCCAATCGCAAGTGCAGTAACGAGTCCGATGCGCAGCAATCGATTGCGCTTCTTATACTCTTCACCGCGAATCGGATCGTCAAGCACTTCAACGCTCATGTTTTCGTGTGGATTTTCATACGATGGCACGAGACGATCGATGATGCCAATGATCAGAATGCCAAGGAAGAACGATAGGACTGCAAACGCACGACCATTGGCTGTTCCGTAGACAGTCGACAAGGCAGTTACCGACTTAGCAAGGATCTCGACGAACGATACATAGATCATCACTCCAGCTGAAAAGCCGAGCGCAACGGCTAGGAACCGTGTGTTCGTTCGTTTTGTGAAGAAGGCCATTGCCGAGCCTACGCCCGTTGCGAGACCTGCGAACAGAGTCAATGCAAATGCGTAGCCGACAACGTGGAGGTCCATTTAGGAGTGCGTTTTCACCAATGTCGACGCCGTGGCACGACGACCGTGCACGACGTTCAAGGACACAAATGAACGCTCTGGACGACAGCGTGCTTCAAACTCTGTGCGGAACTTCTCGATGAAGCCCTTCACAGGCCATGCTGCTGCGTCACCAAGAGCGCAGATCGTGTTGCCTTCGATATTCGACGCAACGTTGTACAGCAGGTCAATATCCGAAGCAGTTGCATCGCCATGATCGAGGCGATGGAGAACCTTTTCCATCCAGCCACACCCCTCGCGGCATGGCGTGCACTGTCCGCATGACTCGTGGTGGTAGAATCTGGCAATACGCAACGTGACAGCCACGATGTCAGTGTCTTCGTCCATCACCATAATGCCGGCAGTACCAATGTGCGTTCCAATCTTCTTGAGCGATTCCTCGTCCATGCGGACGCCTTCGATCTCATCTCCACGTAGTGGTGGCATCGATGAGCCCCCTGGGATAATGGCCTTTACACGCTTGCCACCTGGTACACCGCCACAGACGTTGTGAATGATGTCAGTAAGTAGTGTACCTGTCGGCAGCTCATACACACCTGGCTTGTTTACGTGACCGCTCACACCGAACAAAATTGTGCCTGTGTGTCCTTCTGCACCGATTGCGCTGTAGGCGCTCGCACCCATCGTGAGGATCGGCGGCACTGTCGCAATGGTCTCTACATTGTTGATCGTTGTTGGCATACCCCACAGACCCTTGTTTGCTGGGAATGGCGGCTTGTAGCGTGGGTAGGCGCGATCACCCTCAAGAGAGTTCATCAGCGACGTCTCTTCACCGCAGATGTATGCACCAGCCCCCTTGTGTACGACGATGTCAACGGTATAGTCGCCACCAAAGGTATCCTTCATACGTGCGCCAACAAGCCCCTTAGCATAGGCTTCGTCAACAGCATCTTGCATGAGATCAACCCACTTATGATACTCGCCACGGATGTAAATGAATGCCTTTTCAATGCCCATGGCATAGCCGGCAATCAAAATGCCCTCGATGAGTTGGTGAGGATTATCCTCAAAGATCTGACGGTCCTTGAACGATCCAGGCTCAGATTCGTCGCCATTGATAGCGAGATATTTCGGCTTGTCGTTGCCCTTGGGCATGAACGACCATTTGAGTCCGGTTGGGAAACACGCACCACCGCGACCACGCAGACCTGACTTCTTGACCTCATCGATCACCTGATCGGGTGTCATCGTCAGTGCCTTGCGGTATGCGCCGTAGCCACCGTTGGCCAAGTACACATCTGCCTTGTGGAGATCCTTGATCTGCGGAAGAACAATGTGAGGTGCCGTATACATGCAATTCCCTAACCGTTGAGTGGACTGTCCAGAGCAAATATAGGAGTTTCAGCGTGCAGGACGGTGAACCCGAGTTACACCTTCTCGATGACGATGCCGAGCCCCTGTCCGACGCCGATGCAAAGTGCTGCAGCACCGAATCGAACGTTTCGACGTTGCATTTCCCGTGCAAGATGTCCAACGATACGTCCACCACTCATTCCGAGCGGATGACCGATCGCAATTGCCCCACCGTTGACATTCACGCGATCGTGATCGAGTCCGAGTTCACGGACACATGCCAACGCCTGAGCTGCGAACGCCTCGTTGATCTCGACTAACCCAAGATCCGCGACAGAAATTCCACTTCGCTCACATGCTTTCTTGATCGCTCCCACTGGACCTATGCCCATGATGCGTGGGTCAACACCTACGGCTGCAGATGCATGAATACGTGCGATTGCTCGCTCACGGAGTTGTGGTGTCCGCTCCAACGCATCCTCGCTCACGAGCAGCATCGCCGCAGCGCCATCGTTCAATGCTGACGAGTTCCCTGCCGTTACCGTACCACCTGCGCGAAACGCTGCCTTCAGAGGGGAAAGTGTATCGACCGAAGTATCTGCACGTGGCATTTCATCACGATCGACGATTGTTGGATCACCCTTTCGTTGCGGGATGGAAACCGGAACAATCTCATCCGCAAACAAACCCTCTGTGTGTGCCCGAACGGCACGTTGATGCGATTGCGCCGCAAACGCATCTTGGTCCGCACGTGAAATGCTCCATCGCTCCGCGATGTTCTCGGCGGTCTCACCCATCGATTCGAGGGGAAACAACTTCTCCATGGCAGGATTCGGATACCGCCAGCCGAGAGCAGTATCATAGACCGTGACATTGCCAAACATTGCTCCACCGGTGACATTCTTCGGCATGCTGTAGGGGGCACGCGTCATGCTCTCAACACCACCAGCTATGATGATATCCGCTTCATTCGAACGAATTGCTCGAGCCCCTTGAATGATTGCCTCAAGTGACGATGCGCAGAGACGATTGACGGTCACGGCAGGTACGTCATATGGCAACCCAGCGAGTAGACCTGCCATACGAGCAACGTTGCGATTGTCTTCGCCAGCCTGATTGGCACACCCGAAGATCACGTCGTCGATCTGCAGTGGGTCAATACCCGAGCGCGTAACAAGCTCACGTATGACATGCGCTGCCAGGTCGTCAGGTCGAACACTACGAAGAGCTCCACCATACTTACCAACCGGTGTACGAAGAGGTTCGACGATGTAAACAGATTTCATGCTCATAGTGATGCAAGGTTGCGTGTGATTTTATCCAAGGCGTCAGTCCAATCATGAAGCTTTTGGCGCTCCGACTGAACAACGTCTGGCTTAGCGTTTTCGACAAACGATGCGTTCGACAGCTTCTTCTCGACACCAGCGATAGCTCCGCGCAGACGTTCTGCTTCTTTCGTGAGACGTGCACGCTCTTTCTCGAAATCGATCTTGCCTTCGACAATCAGGTAGATCTCGATACCACGTACAACATCAGCAACAGATCCAGCTGGCTTTGAAAGACTTGTTCCAATTACGATCTCTGCACAACGACCGAGTGAGCGGATGATCTCAACTTGTTCTGTGACGAATTCAACCATCGCAGGTGGAACCGACAGATGCACGTCGAGTCGCTCACCAGGTGGGATGACCATCTCTGCACGCTGACGTCGGATTCCCTCAACAACGTTCTGCAGCAGTTCGAACTGTTCTTCAATCGCCGCATTAACCGCACCGGATGACGGCTGTGCGAGTTGCAGTGTCGAGAGAGATTCATCACGTGAACGATTGAATACTCCGTGCCAAAGCTCTTCTGTGATGAACGGCATCACCGGATGAAGAAGCTGCAACGTTCCTTCGATGATAGCAAATGCATGATCCATCATTGCAGTGCGATGCGCTGATGATTCTGTTCGCGCGAACTGCACCTTGACAACTTCGACATACCAATCACAGAAGTCACGCCAGATGAACTCATATAGCATCTTCGCGTATTCCGTGATGCGATACGATGCGAGAGCCTCAGCCGCGTTGTTGAGTGTAGTTGCATAGCGCGATGCGATCCATGCATCAGCAGTTGACAACTGATACTGGGCTTGCATTGACTCATCGGAGACAATCTCTGCGCGCTTCATTTGCAGGAAGCGGCACGCATTCCACACCTTGTTCGCGAAGTTGCGTCCCAATTCCATTGACGGAATGTCCTGCGTCTTCTCGTCAATGTCAAGTCGAACATCAGATCCGAGTGGTGCCAGATAGATCATGGTAAACCGCACCGCATCCGATCCGTACTTGCTGATAATCTCGAGCGGGTCAGGCGAGTTGCCGAGCGACTTCGAGAGCTTACGCCCCTTGACATCACGGATGATCGATGTGAAGTAGACATCGCGAAATGGCACGTCACCTCGGAACTTGAGTGTCGCCATAATCATGCGAGCAACCCAGAAAAAGATGATGTCGGGTCCGGTCACCAACAACTGTGTCGGCAGATAGTACCGCATGAGCTCTTCGCTATACGAGTCAGTTGTGTGCAGGAGTGGACCACGCCATCGCATTGTTGTCAGTGGCCATAGCCATGATGAAAACCACGTATCGAGAACATCTGGGTCTTGACGCAACGGAACTGATGCGTCAATACCGAGTTTCTCCCGTGCATGCTGTTCACTTTGAGCGGCTGTAAACCGACCATCTTCGGCGTAGTACACCGGGATACGGTGGCCCCACCATAGCTGTCGCGAAATGCACCAATCACGTATGTTCGACATCCAATGTTCGTACGTGCGCACCCAGTGCTCAGGGTGGATCTTTATCTGACCGTCCTTAACTGCCGCAAGCGCTGGACCGGCCAACGGCTCCATGCGCACAAACCATTGATCGCTCAGATACGGTTCGACTACTTCCCCACCACGTTCGCTAAATCCAACGTTGTGTGTGTAGTCATCCTTTGCTTCAAGCAGCTCAGCATCCTCAAGCGCTTGCACCACACGCTTCCGTGCGACAAAACGATCGAGACCAGCATACTCTCCAGCGAGTTCCGTGAGCGTTGCATCTGCAGCGATACATGACGGCATCGCGAGACCATGGCGAAGTCCAATTTCAAAGTCGTTTGGATCGTGCGCAGGTGTAATCTTGACGCAGCCTGTGCCGAACTCAGGATCAGCATAATCATCTGCAATGATCGGTACTCGCTGTCCACCGAGTGGAACAATGACATGCTTGCCAATCAATGAAGCGTACCGCTCGTCCTTTGGATTGACGGCAACCGCCACGTCAGCGAAGATTGTCTCCGGTCGCACTGTCGCTACCAGCAACGTGCCCGATCCATCCTCAAGATGATAGCGCAGTGTGTAGAGATGCTCCTTCACCTGCTTGAAGGTCACCTCCTCATCGCTCAGGGCGCTCTGCGCTACTGGTGACCAGTTGATGATGCGCTTGCCACGATAAATCAGGCCTTCATCGAACAGTTGGATAAACACGTCGCGGACAGCTTCAGAGGCCGTCGGATCCATCGTAAATAGTGTCCGATCCCAGTCGCAGGACACGCCAAGCGTCCGAAGCTGGTTGAGGATGATATCCCCGTACTTCTGCTTCCACTCCCACGTTTTGTCAACGAAGGCCTCACGACCGATATCGTGACGAGAAACACCCTGTTTCTTGAGCTCCTGCTCGACCTTCGTCTGGGTAGCAATTCCGGCATGATCGAGACCCGGGAACCAGCAGGATTCCTTTCCGTTGATCCGAGCCCAACGGATATAGATATCCTGGAGCGTGTTGTTGAGAACATGTCCGAAATGCAAGATCCCCGTCACGTTCGGTGGAGGCATTACAATCGAATATGCCTGCTTCTGCGAAGGGGCAGAGGCATAAATGCCCAGATCCTGCCACGTTTGGTACCAGCGTTGCTCAGAGTCAGAGGGACTATACGATTTGTCGAGTTGAGTTGACATGACGGCCTGCAGGCATGAAAATGCGATTACAACGACACAAAGATAGCGAGTTGGGCTACAGACCTGACCCCGGAATCAACCGAACCCCTATATTTGCAAGAACATTGTGCGCATGTCTGGCCGTTCGGCTACATATTCGTGCGATGAGCGATATTGAATCAGCATCATTTTGGAGGATCTATGAAGCAACGACATAGTGTCGTCATGGCACTGGCTGCCATCGGTACGGCGCTTACGATGACGTCCTGTTGCAATATCAGCGACGAGCAGTTGGCAAAGATTCGCCAGCTCCGCGCAGAAGAGAAGCAATTAACGGCGGACATTCAGAAGGCCGAAACCGACCGTTCCAAGATCCAGGGCGAGCTCAGCTCACGCCAGGGCGAAGTGCGCAAGTGCAACGAGCGCCTCTCGTTCGTTCAGGACAAAAAGTCGAAGTGGCCCAACGTATGGCAAAACTGGGATCCAACGATCCCCGTTGAAGAGCCAGCCGCACCTACCCCAAAGAAGAAGAAGTAATCAACGAATAGGACACTACCCATGAAACACCTCCTGATTATTGCCCTCTTCGTTGGTTCGTTTGCCTCAGTGCTTGCGCAGGACCCACCACCACCAGCCAGCAAGCCAGACGAAGAGCTCAAGTGTAAAGAAGCTGATGCTCGCATCAAGCAGTTCACCGATCAGAATGCCGCGCTGCAGGCGAAGCTCGACGCAGTGAAGGCTGATATTGCAAAGGCCGAGAGTGATCTGGCTACTGCAGTAACTTCGCTTAAGAAGTGCAACGACGACATCTATGCGCTCGTCGGTGCGACCGAAGCTGATGTAAATGCGTTCCGTCAGCGTCTCGGACAAATCGAAGGTCGCGTTCGCGAACTTCAACGTCTATCACAAGAGCAGCTCATTGCACGTCAAGGCGATGTTCGCTCAGTCGATCGTGATCTCAATGCTCTTGCACAAGAGCAGCTTGCTGTACTTCCAGAGTTTTACGACCGCATCACATCGCTCCACAACGACATCCAGCGTCTCTATGTGAAGAACCCAGAAAAGAACTACGTCGTAGGAACATGGGCTGAAAATCGCGACTGTCTCTGGAACATCGCTGGTCGCGCCGAGATGTACTCCGATCCAATGCTGTGGCCGCGGATTTGGCAGGCGAACTTGGACAAGATCAAGAACCCAGATGTGATTCAGCCAGGTTGGACACTCAAGGTTCCAGCAAATGCTCCACTTAACGACGATGAAAAGCGTGCCGAGCGCGTGTACTGGCGTAAGAAGCGTCAAGCAGCCGCTGCTGCCGCCGCAACAGAGCAGGCACCTGCCACTCCAGCACCAGCTCCTGCTGGCAAGAAGTCTGAGGCTGGCAACTAACATGCTGTTCTGCGTTTGACTAATCCTGCAAACGAAAGGGCCCCATTGTGGGCCCTTTTTCTTGTTCTGTATCTTCTGCCTTTCATCACCGATCAAACAACTAGCCTATGCACATTGTCGAAAAGAAGGTCAAGCTTAGCGACATTGACATCATCGAGCTTCTCGGAGCGAATGAGGCAAACTTGCAGCTCATCGAGAATAAGTTTGACACAGCGATCACTGTTCGTGGGGATACGGTTGTCCTTCGTGGTGAGCCGATTGAAGTAAAGAAGATCGAACAGATCTTTCAAGAGCTCATGCATACGTTGAAACGTACTGGGCGACTTCAAGTAGCAGACGTTTCGATGATTGTAGATCTCGTTGCTGGTGGTCGTGCGGGCACTGTTGTCCCGAGCTCCCTAAGTCAGGAAGAGCTTGACTCAGTGATCCTCTGGGGCAAGAAGGAAATGGTTCGAGCGCGTACTCCACGTCAGCTCGAGTACTATCGAAAAGTTCGGGCGAACGATCTCGTGTTCTGCATTGGTCCTGCTGGTACAGGTAAGACCTTCCTAGCCGTTGCGATGGCATTGGCAGCTCTTCGAGCAAACGAGGTGTCACGCATCATTCTCTCACGTCCAGCAGTCGAAGCAGGAGAGTCTCTAGGGTTTCTTCCTGGCGATATCTCCGAAAAAGTTGATCCGTATCTACGCCCCCTACTTGATGCACTTGGTGATATGGTGAGTCCGGATAAGCTCAAGAGCATGCTTGAAAAGCGCATCGTCGAAATTGTCCCACTCGCCTATATGCGCGGACGCACATTGAACACGTCCTTCATCATCCTCGACGAAGCTCAGAACGCGACGAAGACGCAAATGAAGATGTTCTTGACTCGACTTGGGCGTAACTCGAAGGCAATTGTAACGGGCGATACGACACAAGTTGACTTGCCACGGAAGCATGAATCGGGTCTTCTCGACGTCGAGCGTCTGTTCGCCGGGATTCATGGTATTGATTTTTGCGAGTTCGACAAGTCAGATGTCGTACGACACCGCCTCGTTGCTGAAATAGTAGCGGCATATGAGCGCGAAGCGCAACAGCGTGAATCACAGAGTGAGGAACAGCAGCGGGCATGAATGAACTCTTCCGTATAGGGTTTTTAGCCATAACTGCTATCGACATTCTCGATGTCGTGTTGATTGCGATCATCTTCTATGTCGTGTATCGATCACTTCGTGATACGCTGGCAATCCAGATCCTTCTCGTTCTCGCGCTTGTGCTTTTGTTGAGTTTCGTCACAGATGCTGCAGGTATGAAGACGATGAACTGGGTTCTTCGTCGTATCGGCGACGTTGGCTTGATAGCATTCGTCGTCTTGTTCCAGCCGGAGCTACGCCGTGTACTTCTTCTGCTAACACAGTCGCGTCTCTTCCGCTTGTTCGTCAGATCACGCAATTCGGAAGTCATTGATGATGTTATCGAAGCCGTTCAAGATCTTACAGCTAAGCACATCGGTGCACTCATTGTGTTCTCCCGCGCTGACCACATCAGTGTAACGGTTGACACAGGAATCACACTCAATGCGCAACTTTCATCAGAGCTCTTGTCATCGATCTTCAACCCACGGTCGCCTCTTCACGACGGTGCAGTGGTTGTGGAGAACCAGACGATCGTAGCAGCTCGCTGCGTGCTCCCCCTCAGCAACACGCAACGTATTGGCACACGCAATCTTGGTACGCGACATCGCGCCGGGCTCGGCCTTGCCGAGCAAGCAGATGTCGTTGTTCTCATCGTGTCCGAAGAGCGGGGCGCAATAAGCCTCGCATATCAGGGCGAGCTCATGCTCGACGTGCATCCAACCGAACTCCGTTCGCTGCTTCAACTAAAACTCCAAGAAATCTCTGCCGGATAACTCGCCGTTCATGACCCGACAACCGCCTCCTGCAAAACCAGCAACTGTTTACGAACGTCAGCGCCAAACACTGATCGATACACTTCAAGCACGTGGCATCACAGACGCACGTGTCCTTGCAGGTATGAATACGATACCACGTGAACTCTTCGTTCCCACAGCAATGATGGGTCGTGCGTATGAGGACTCTGCCCTACCAATTGACAACAGGCAAACAATCTCGCAACCATATACAGTGGCGTTGATGACGCAAGAGCTTCACGTTCGCCCGGGGATGCGCGTGTTGGAAATTGGAACAGGGAGTGGTTACCAGGCAGCTGTCCTAGCACAATTAGGTGCTGACGTCATCACTATTGAGCGGCACCCCTTGCTTTCGCAGAAGGCACGGACGCTCTTGGCTTCGTTGGGCTACAGCGTCAACTGTCGTGTTGGAGATGGTACGATCGGGTATCGTAGTGGTGGACCATACGATGGAATCATCGTAACTGCTGGTGCACCCGATGTACCGGAACCACTCGCACGACAGTTAGCGGTTGGTGGAGTACTTGTCGTGCCTGTAGGACCTCGCGAGCAGCAGACGTTGTATCGCGTCACACGCACCGGTGAGGAAACCTGGAAGGCTGAAGAGCGCGGTCCGTGCAAGTTTGTCCCATTGATTGGCAGATCTGGGTGGGATGAAGCAATTGGACAATGATACGCGCCAAGTAGTTGTGATCGCTGGACCAACTGCATCTGGCAAGTCGCAGCTTGCAATAGATATCGCATCAACCCATGATGTCACGATCGTGTGTGGCGATGCGCGCCAGGCAATACGTGGCATGCGCATCGGTACAGCCGGACCTTCCAACGATGACCTTTCGGCTGTTCCACATGTGGGCTTTTCGATCCGTGAACCTGAGATCGAGTATTCAGCGGCTGAGTATGCGGAAGTAACTCGTGAGCTGATAGCCGCTATTCCTCTTGATCGGCTACCAGTCATTGTTGGAGGTTCCGGTCTCTATATCCAAGCCCTTATTGATGGGTTTTCAACGGATGTCGTCTCTACCCCAGCCGATGTACGCGAACACGTACAGGGCATGCTCGACCAAATGGGACGCGAGTCGTTCTACGAGAAACTCCTGCATGTTGATCCGATTGCCGCGCATCGCTATCCAGACAAAAACCCACGTAGAATTCAACGAGCATTAGAGTACTTCTACACAACAGGCACACCGATATCGTCATCGTGGAATACACCTCGCAACTCGGCCCCGTACACCACCACGTGGATAGCTGTTGATCAAGAGGACGACGTTCTGCGCGCACGCATCGAGCAACGGTGCGCTCGCATGTGGTCTGATGGATTGATTGAAGAGACGCAAGCCATGCTTGATCGCGGCATTGATCCATCGTCACACATCATGCGAACAATCGGATATGCAGAAGCAACTGCTGTGATTCTCGGCAGACTTACAGCAGTCGAGGCGCAACAACGTCTCGTAACCGCAACATGGCAGTATGCAAAGCGTCAGCGAACGTGGTTCCGTCGCGATACGCGATACACATGGATCAACGGCAGACGCGAAGATCTAGTTTCATCTGCGATGACCACGCTGCGTACCTCACATGCATGATGGCATTCGTAACTTTGCCCACAGCATGAAGAAGTACAAACTAGCACGACACATTCCAGTCATCCTTCTGGCAGGCATCCTCGTGGTGTTCGCAGCACAGGATGCAGCATCGCAGCAGCGGTTTACGCCTCCCGTACGAACACAGTTTGATTCTGCACGCTCACTGCGCGCACTGCGAGAGCGGCTCGACAATATATTCGCCTCAAAGGCATATGCTAACGGTCGTACGAGCGTGAGCGTGTGGTCCATCACACGCAACACGGCTCTCTACGAACGGAATGCCACGGCTAATCTTACGCCTGCGTCAACAACGAAGCTGTTTACAACAGCCGCGATGTACCAGCTTTCTGATGGTTCGTCGTATATCACAACCGACGTACGTTACGATGGTACACTGGGTTCTGATGGAACTCTTCGCGGTAACCTCTATCTGATCGGACATGGTGATGCGCTTTTATCCGTGAATGATCTCGAGGAGCTCGCAGACAAGGTACGTGCGGCAGGTGTTCGCAAGATCATAGGCAACATTTATGGCGATGGATCTGCATTCGAGTCCCAAACTAATCGTGCGATCTACTCGGGTGACTATGAGGATGTGGTGCCACTGCCCCCAATTGTAGCGCTCAATGTCAATCGTGGCACAATCGCAGTAGTAGCAAGTGCAGGTCGGTCGGGAATTGCGAGCATACAGACGATTCCTCAATCGGATGCAATTAGCCTCGCCGTGAGCAAGGCTCCAGCTCCGAGAGCAGTCCCATCTCCTCGTGCATCAAAGCGGCGTGCGCCCGCCTCCAAGAAAAAGCAGCGCACTGTAACGAAGAAGAAACGTCGACATGCAAGCATGGATGCGTTTGAAGCGCACGCACGATTTGGTGATGCGCCCCCTGAGCCACGCCAACGTCGCCGGCGCGGACCCGCTCGCCCCCGTGTTCGCGCTTCATCGATGCTTATGCCGGATGGTATTCAACGCATTGCCGTGCAGGGTTCACCCGGGCGCAATGCTACGGCAACTGTCTATGTCAATGCTGCCAAGCCAGCGCAGTTCGCTGCCGGTGTGTTTGCAAATCGACTTCGTTCCGGTGGTATCGAGATCGAAGGTTCTATCGGTGAGCGACCTTCACCTGCTGGTGCGCGCATGCTGACACAATTCAAGCGGCCCCTCTCAGAGATTGTAAGCATCGTCAACAAGCGCAGCGACAACTACATCGCCGAACACGTGTTCAAGGCAGTAGGATCTGCCTGTGGTGATCGCAACACAACCGCTATGCGTGCGCGTCGTACCGTGTTGGATGTGCTTGACACACTTGGAGTGCAACGCAACGGATGCGCATTCAATGACGGAAGCGGGCTATCCCGGCGCAATGCCGTCTGTGCTTCGACCCAAGTACAACTTCTCCGCAAGATCTATACTCTTCCATGGGGACGTGAGTATCGCTCCACACTCGCTATCGCATCATACGACGGCACGATTCGCGGACGAATGCACGGCACTCCAGCCTCAAACAACGTGACGGCAAAGACCGGAACGTTACGCAACGTCAGCTCTCTCTCTGGATATGTCACGACAGCAGATGGTGAGCTTCTCGCCTTCTGTTTCATGTCTAATGGTCCTGCCGTCGGTACCTACAAGCAACTTGAAAACGTAGCTGCGATCACACTGGCCTCGTTTAGCTATGGAGGCAGCCCATCACAGGACATCCGGCTCGACAAGTTGCAGATCGACACAACTTCTCAGGACGATACAGAGTAAGTCATCGCACTCTGCAGTGTCCGAAGCATGTCAGTTGCAATGATTGGCTGATCACACGCTCCCCCTGCTGCCAGAGTTCCAGCTTCAGCATGGAGATACGCGGCTAGAGCAGTGCCCTCGTACACCGTAACACCCTGCGCGAGCACTCCAGCGATAATGCCTGTGAGTACATCTCCTGAGCCAGCGGTGCTCATTCGCGGCGTACCGTTTACAGTGAGGATGCACGAATTACCATGGCACGTTACCGATGGTACATCTTTGAGATGAAGAACAGCTGTATGTCTCTCGCACCATTCCTGGGCGAGTTCAAGTGGATTGCTCGATAGGTGTTGTCTGTCGACACCGACGAGCCGCGAAAACTCCCCTCGGTGTGGCGTAAGCACGATCGTAGGACGTAGCACTGCCAATTGAGGGACAATCAGAAGTCCATCAGCATCAATGACAACTGGCACGCGTGGATCGATCTCTGCGACGATCTTGGCAAGCATTGCTATCGTCGACGGGTTTGTTCCGAGTCCCGGCCCAACAGCTACAACATCCGCACGCAACACGAGCTCAAGTATCTGCTCACGAGCGTTACTCGATATCGTACCATCATCATGAGCTGGAAGTTCATGCACAATGATTTCACGGGGCGTATGAGTATGAATACGTGGAGCAGCTAGGTGCACAAGACCAGCACCTGCGCGCAGAGCAGCTTCCGCTGTCATTGAAGCGGCACCGGGCATCGACACCGTACCGCCAATGACAAGCACGCGTCCCGCGTCGAACTTCGACATCACGCGTGGTCTCGGCGGAAGGAGCGTTCGCCGATCATCATGCGTCATCCGACTCACCGAACGAGGCAATTCATCTTCTGCGTTGGGAACTCCAACTGGCACAACAACGACACGACCTACACAGGATGGACCATCCCCAAGCCAGAACCCGCGTTTTTCAGCGCTGATCGTAATCGTGACATCAGATCGGAACACGTTCGTATGGACATTGCCATTCTCACAATTCAATCCCGTAGGAACATCCAATGCGATTCGGAACGCTTGAATGTGGTCGAGTGCTTGCAATAGGCTGGGAAGAGGGTCACGGAGGAGCTCAGAACCGCCCACTCCCAGAATCGAGTCAACGATGATGTCTGCTGACTGCGATGGAAGAACATCATCGGGAGAAATGACGTTGATCCCATCTTCCAGCTCCATCCATGCACGGGAACGCAAGTCAGACGATTGAGCACCACAACGTGCATCAAGCACAGTAATGCTCATATCAGGCCGCCTTTTACGTAAGATCGACGCCACGCAAAGTCCGTCGCCACCATTGTTTCCTGGTCCTGCCACAATCAACACGTTTTGCAACTCGGTCCTGTGTTCGATCTCTCTAATGATCGCCGACGCCACATTTTCCGAGGCGCGCTGCATGAGTTCCCAGGGCTCAACACCCTGTACCGTAGAACACCAAGAGTCGAGCGTCCGAATATCTTGAGGTAGGATAATTGGAACCATGCGACGAATCTACGATGTTCGTACAGTTCAATGATCTCCATTCATTCCATGGTACCTATGCAGCGCAGCATATTGCTTCTCGTCGTGTGTGTTCTCGCTTCGTTGTCGCTCGTGAGCCAGACTACACCAACGCTGTATGATCGTCGTGCACTGCATGAGTCACCTACCTCTCGCAGAACAGAAGTAACGATGGTTGAGGAGCGGCTTCGCCCCTTCTACCATGGGGTTGCCAGTGGTGATCCGCTCTCTGACCGCGTGATCATTTGGACACGCGTCACACCGCAACCGGGAGACACGCTCGTCCCTGTCGCCTATGCAGTTGCTACCGATACAGCGTTTTCGTCAGTTGTTGCTCGCGGCGTTACATCGGCTTCAGTTGGACGTGACTTCACCGTTAAGGTTGATGTGGACGGCCTGCGCCCAGCTACTACGTATTACTATGTCTTCACAGCATACGACCGATCATCACTGATCGGACGCACGCGAACACTTGCCTCTGACGTACAACATCATGCTCGTTTGGCAGTCGTATCATGTTCGAACTATCCAGCGGGGTACTTCAACGCATACGCTGCCATAGCACGTAGAAACGATCTCGACGCTGTGCTTCACCTGGGCGATTACATCTATGAGTACGATGCCGACAGCGCATCATTCGGTGGGTCGACGGGCATTGCTCTTGGTCGACAACACGAACCGATTAATGAGATTGTTACGATCTCTGACTATCGAACTCGTTACTCTCAGTATCGACTTGATCCGGATCTGCGACGATTACATCAACAACATCCAATGATTCACGTCTGGGACGACCACGAGTCTGCAAACGACTCCTATGACGGTGGCGCGCAGAATCACCAGCCGAATGAGGGATCATGGGATGTCCGAAAGGCTGTCTCGAAGCGCGTGTGCTACGAATGGATGCCAACACGTGAGCAAGCCGACTCCGTGCTGTATCGCCGCTTTCGGTTAGGTGATCTGATCGACCTGTTCATGCTCGATACACGTCTTGATGGACGCGATATCCAGGTTGAAGGAGTTGGATCGAACGCCTCTCAGGCTTCGAAGGACTCACTCAACAATCCGTCGCGTAAGATCATGTCGGAACGACAGTTCACATGGCTCACGGAAGGCTTGCGCACCAGTACAACGACCTGGCGCGTGCTTGGCAATCAAGTGATGTTTACGCCTGTCGAGGTCAACCCCATCGATACTGCGTATTTGTTTGCGAATGTGAGCCCCTTCTTCGCATTGTTTCTTCGACCGCAGCTACCGACGCTTCAAGAGACCTTTGAGATTGGGTTTCGCGGAGACGTATGGGCGAATTATCCGGCACAGCGCAACCGTTTACTGCAATCGCTCCGTGAACACGATGTCCGCAACCTCTTGATCACGACTGGCGACTTCCATTGCGCGTTTTCGTTCGAGTATCCGGTGCAGCCTCCATTCTCATCGGCAACACTCCCTGTTGAGTTTCTCACCCCATCGATATCTGCACCGAACTTCGATGAAACACTGACGTCGATTCCGCTCGTGGGGTCGATCGCCCCAACACTCATTAGTACAATCGACACGACATTGCGATCATTAAACCCACATCTCAAGTGGCATGACATCACACACCATGGCTACGAGATCCTTGATGTGACGTCGCTTCGTGCTCAGTGCGATTGGTACTTTATCGACACGCTGTTGGTTCGAACATCTGCTGAGCGATGGGTACGGGGCTATCAAACAGCACTGAACCAGAGCCGACTCACACTGACGTCACAACCTGCGGCTGGAAAGGCGATTCAGGAAGTACCTGCTCCTCTCGATCCTCCATCTCGCGTTCTGAGTGTGGACGACGTGGAGCCATCCTGCATTACAATCCTTGGGTACGGCCCACTCCCGTCGGAGCATGTACTGTCGATTTCCTATGTTGTCGCAACGGCAACTCCTGTTACCTATAGCATCACGGATGTCCGTGGTGCAATTCGTCACACGAGTTCCTCACTGCTTGAGCATGGAATGCGCAGCATCGTGCTCAATGTTTCCGATCTCCCTCGAGGCGTGTATTTCATCACGTTCACAACATCATGCGGAACAACCCAATTCCCTGTCGTCCTTGGACGATGAGACTGATTAGTTCTATCGGTGCCCTGTGCATCTCTCTTGGCATCATTGCGGGGTGTGGCGGACTTGATCCGACAATCGAACCTGCATTCAGTGGATTGCGTGGTACGATCACGTTTGCCGGTGGACCCAGTGCATGGCCTGCCGATAGCATTTACGATCTGCGTGTTGTTGCGTTTGAGGAACAACCCAAGGTTCCGGCTGACATTATCGCTTCGCTAATCAGGCAACGCGCAGCGTTCACACCTGTCATGCTACCCATTCGAACCGACTCTTGTACGTTTGAGATTGAGGTCCTTGCACCGCCCCGCGTATTCCCATACGTCGTGGTAGCTATGCAGGTCGGACCCAACTTCCAGCAAGATTGGCTTATGCTCGATGTATATGCCCCATCAGGCGACAAGTCCCAACCTGGCATTGTCCGCGTGCCGTCCGGCAGTGTTGTAGATCTACGATTCGCCGTTGACTTTGCAAACCTTCCACCTCAACCGTTCGAGTAATGATGATTAAGATTGTCCTGCTTCTGGGATTACTCATTACGCAATGCACGGTGGCATTTGCAGATGGAGCAGTGCTGCGTGGGCGAGTTCGAGACAGCGAAACTCAGAAACCTATACGCGCTGCAACAGTACGGATTGACGGAACGCGTCTCGGTGACCTCACGAACAGCCAAGGTGAGTACGTGATTCGAAATGTTCCGCGCGGAACGGTCTCTGTGAAGGTGAGCTTTGTCGGGTATGAAACTGTGGTGCGCACATTCACAATCGAATCTGATACTGTCGTGCTCGATGTGATACTCACTAGTGCGAGTGTGAGTAAGCGCGAGGTTGTCATATCGGCCAATCGTCGTGTACAGGCGGTGCAGGACGTCCCCATCACCGTTAGCGTCGTAACAGCAGAAGATCTCGAACAGCGCTCCATCACCCGTCTCGACGACGCGCTTCGGTACGTTAACGGCATCGTTGTTGCACGCGATCAAGTGAACATCCGAGGCACGTCCGGCTTTGCATTGGGCGTTGGCTCACGCGCTGCTGTTCTTCTCGATGGCTTTTCACTGCTCTCTGGTGATAATGGCGACATCAAGTTTGATGTACTTCCCGTCTCGGACATCGAGCGAATCGAGATTGTGAAGGGGGCTGGTTCGGCTCTTTATGGTACAGGTGCATTGGGTGGTGTCATCCAGCTTATCACCAAAGATCCAGGAGACTCGCTCTCCTTGTATAGTCGCGTCTACGGAGGACTCTACACCGATAGACCATATGAGCAATGGCAGTATCGCTCATCTCCTTCGTCCCAGTGGGGCGGCGATGTGCGCCTAGCACAACGACTAGGTCCCGTATCGTTCTCAGTTAGTGGTGGCGTACGACGTGATGAGAGCTTCAGGCTATACGATGACAGCTTTCGAGCGTTTGCCTACGGCAAACTCACATGGACACCTTCAGACTACACGACAATCAGGTTGTTTGGGTTTGTCTCACGTGACGACAAGCAGAACTTCGTCTACTGGCGCAGTCTCGATAGCGCTACGTTTCCACCGGCAACGGTAGATCCTGGCATGCGACTGCAGACCGACCGTGTAACCGGTGGTGCCGAGCTCACGCACGTCATCAGCGATGCCACATCGTTGATTGCACGCTATGGCGTGTTCGGCAGTACATTTCAAGACCGCATCGGCGACGTGCGTCTCGACTCCAATTACTCCCGTGCACTGGCCCACAATCTCGATGTACAGCTCACATCAATCGTATCGAACAGTCTTGTAGTAACAGCAGGATTAACTGGACGACTCAACACCGTCACGAGTGATGTGTATGGCACATCGATGCAGAACATCGTTAGTGGATACGTGCAAGGCGAGTATACCATCGGTTCACTCATCGCTACTGTTGGTGCACGGATTGACCGTGAACAGATGGATACGCTATCTGAACAGCTCGAAGTCTCTCCAAAGTTTGGACTGACGTGGGAAGTTGATCCAGCCGTTGCACTCCGAATGAGTGTAGGTAAGGGTTTTCGTGCGCCCGCGATTGCAGAACGCTATGCTCAGATCCGCTACGGTCCGTTCATCATCATTCGCAATCCAAACGTGCTATCAGAACGGTCGTGGTCGATGGAGGTCGGCGGACGGTGGCAATCACGTTCAACAGCGATACCGTTCGAAGTCGATGCAGCAATCTTTGGAAACGAACTGTATGATCTCATTGAGCCAACGTTTGTACTCGATGATCCAGCAGTTCCGATCAAGTTTCAGAACATTACCCGTGCACGCATTCTCGGTGCCGAGGTCAATCTGCGGTTCATGATCGCATCGAATCTGGGGATCGAGACTGGCCTGACGTTGATGTCGCCGACAGACTTGACAACCAATACACGTTTGAAGTATCGCAACACGATGTTGTCTTACTCGCGCGCAATGTGGACAATCCTACCGTGGCTTGAAGCTCAACTTGAGTACCGCTATCAGGATCGCATCGCGGCAATCGACGATCGCCTAGCGCTGTTCGTTCCGAATGCTGACGCTCGCGTTGCTGTACACATTGTTGATGCACGCGCGTTTGTTACGGCTACCGACCACATTCGCGTCGGATTACTTGGACGCAACCTTATGAACTACGCATACACGGAGATCGTCGGCAATCTCGGCCCTACGCGCTCACTTGTGTTGCAAATCGAATACCGTTAATACGGTCGAAGCTCGAAGGTCTCTCCGAGGTACCGCGCTCGGACCTCAGCATTCTGTGCTATCTCTGATGCCGTACCACTCACGAAGATGGTGCCATCGATCAGAATGTACGCTCGATCAGTGATGCTGAGCGTCTCGTGCACGTTGTGGTCTGTGATCAACACACCAATGCCTTTGTGCTTGAGCTTGGTGACAATCTTCATGATGTCTTCTACGGCGATGGGATCGATACCGGCAAACGGTTCATCGAGAAGCACGAATTTGGGATCTGTTGCCAGTGCGCGCGCAATCTCACAGCGGCGACGCTCGCCCCCTGAGAGAACCATTCCCAGACTCCTGCGAATGTGTGTGATGCCGAATTCCTCAAGCAAACTCTCGAGTCGTTGAGTGCGTTCGGCCTTCGACATCGACTGAAGCTGCAGCACAGCCATGATGTTCTGTTCAACAGTCAAGCGACGGAAGATGCTGGGCTCCTGCGGGAGATACGCCACTCCGGCACGTGCACGCTGGTACATTGGCGTAGTGGTGATGTTTCGATCATCGAGATACACGTTCCCATTGTCGGGCCTGATCATTCCTGTGATCATGTAGAACGTGGTTGTCTTCCCAGCCCCATTCGGTCCGAGAAGTCCAACGCACTCGCCCTGGCGCACGTCAAGCGTGCTGCCTTTCACAACTACACGTTGTTTGTAGACTTTGCGCAATCCATCTGCACGAAGAACACTAGACGTATCAGTTTCTGACACCACCACTCCTTGGTCGCGCTTTGAGAGTCATTGTCACAGTCGACGTCTTCCCGCCACGCCGCACCTCAACGGTGATCTTCTGATTGACTTCACCATCGAGGATAGCAATGTTGATATCATCCTCGCGAAGCGTTGGACGTCCGTCGACTGCAATGATAACGTCTCCGGGCTCGATTCCCGCTTCATCTGCTGGCCCCTTCGACGCGACCTCCGTGACAAGCACGCCATCGGTTGCATCAAGACGGTAGTACCTTGCGATTTCCTCGTTGACTGGCGTTACCGTCATTCCCGTCCAAAAGTCTCGTCGAATGCTTCCCTGCTCGCGTAGTCGATCCACAATCGTTTTCACACGGTTGATTGGTATGGCGAACCCAATACCGATGCTCCCTGCTCCCTTCGTGCTCTGGGATGTAGAGTAAATCACCGTATTGACCCCAATCACCTCACCGAGTCCGTTAACTAGGGGGCCTCCTGAATTACCCGAGGAGATGGCAGCATCTGTTTGAATCATATTGCGGTACACACGCCGCGAGCCATTACCAATGGGCTGCGTAAAGCTTACGCCAACATTCGATACTACTCCGACGGTGACGGTGGGCTTCGCGTTGTTATCGAAGAGCCCAAACGGATTGCCGAATGCAATTGCCCATTCGCCTACTTCGACATCGTCGCCACTGGCAAGCTTGATGTAGGGAAACTTCGATCCCTCGATCTTCAACAAGGCAACATCCGTGACGGGATCTGTGCCGACAATCTTCGCATCGTACTTCGTGCCATCAGTCATTGTCACAACGATCTTCGATGCGTTACCCGCAACGTGATCATTTGTGAGAATGTAGCCGTCATCACTGATGAGGAAGCCAGAACCCAGTGAGCGTACCTCATAGTTCTTTCGATACGCACGGGGTCGATCCCCGAAGAAGTCGCGGAAGAACGGATCCCCAAAGAAGTCCGAGAATGGATCGGTGTAGTACTGCTGACGCGTTTCCGTGACGTTGATGCCTACAATGGCAGGGGAACAGCGCGCGACTGCACGGGTAATGGCATTTTTACGACTTGCCGCAATGTCGTTTTGTGCAGCCAGTGGATGGGCTGCAAATGCTGCGAGAAATGCAGCGAACAGAGTTTTCAGTGCAATATTCTTCATGAGCGAAACGGTCGAATAACACGCAAAATTATTGCCAGCGGTATCTTCGCCGTGCATGAATATTCGCGTTTCCCTCCCTTTACCACGACTCGAGCCTCTGACGTACCGGTGCTCAGATGGCGCCGTCGTGCGGGGTTGCCGGGTCTTAGTCCCGCTGGGAACGCGTGTTCTCACCGGGATGGTCGTCGACATCGACGTACCAGAGGTTCCGCGCATGCGCGATATCGCAGAGGTCCTGGACGATCAGCCCTCGTGCACAGACCATGTACTCTTGCTCACGCGTCGCGTAGCCGAGTATTACATGTGCTCGTGGGGCGAAGCCCTCCAGGCGGCAATGCCCAGCGGGTTTCGTGCGACAAGTATTGTCCGTGTCTCACTGCGTCGGTCTCCGACCGACGAGGATCTTGAAGCGCTTCGTCAGCGAGCTCCTCGTCGTGCCGATCTTCTGCGTGTTCTACGAGACCATGATGGTGACCTCACGGTAAGCTACTTGCAACGCAAGCTAAAGAGCACTACGATTGCTGATCAGCTGGATGCACTACAGCGCGACGAGTGGGTAGAGATCCAGCAGGATATCACACAGGTAGCTCAGGCACGCACGCAGAAGGCTGTTGCGATTCATCCCGATCTCCTGGCGCAGGAAGAGCTATTGCGCGCTGCATTCGACACCTTGGATGCACGTGCACCGAAACAGTCTCTTGCCATGGGACACATCTACCTCGAGCAGCAACGCACAGGTGTGGCCGTCGCCGTACAGCATTGTACGAGCTCATTGTCGATATCTTCGTCCACGATAACAGCACTTGTCGAGCGTGGCTTTCTGGTTTCAAGCACGGTTGCTTACCGTCGTGTTGATGATGCATCAATCGGTTCGTTAAGCGAACGTGATGAACGCGATCTTCCGCTGACACCCGAACAGGATGACAGTGTAGCGGCAATCAACACAGCAGCAGCGAGCGAAGCATTCCGAACGATTGTTCTCCACGGAGTAACCGGAAGTGGAAAAACTATCGTGTATCAGCGTGCAATCGCCAACGTGCTCCGATCAGGGAAACGTGCGCTCGTACTCGTGCCGGAGATTGCCCTCACTCCGCAGCTATCAGATCGCTTCCGCACAGTCTTTGGTGACGATGTCGCCGTGCTCCATTCACGTCTGGCACCGGGTGAGCGCGTGACGTTGTGGAAGCGCATACAAAACGGAGATGTATCGATTGTGATTGGCGCACGCTCAGCGGTGTTTGCACCTCTTGAAAATCTTGGGCTCATCATTGTTGATGAAGAGCACGAACCATCCTACAAACAGGACGATCCAGCACCTCGGTATCATGGACGAGATGTTGCGATTCTCCGTGCGCAACTTGCCAAGTGTGCAGTGGTGCTGGGTAGTGCAACACCATCACTTGAGTCGATCTTCATGATTGAGAACGGTCGTGCGGCAGTGTCCCAGCTTACGCATCGCGCCGATCATGCCGTATTGCCAAACGTGCATGTCGTTGACATGCGCCTTGAGCGTAAGGCACATCGCATCGAAGGCGGTCTTGCTCACTCCGTTCTCGACGCAATAGCTGGTCGTGTGCAGCGTGGAGAAGGCACACTCGTGTTCCTTAACCGTCGTGGCTATGCATCAAGTATGCAGTGCGAAGATTGTGGTGATGTACCGATGTGCATGAATTGCGATGTGGCTCTCACCTATCACAAGCATGCAGGTCAACTCAAGTGTCATTACTGCGGCTACGCCGAGCCATCTCGCATAGCATGTCACGTGTGTGGTTCCGTCGATTTGGTCGAGTCAGGAACCGGTACACAGCAGCTTGAAGAACACGTTCGAACACTTGTTCATCAGCGTATTGGACGTGCGCCTCGTGTTGACCGACTTGATGCTGATCGCACGTCACGTAAAGGTGAACATCGAGCAATCCTCGAGCGCTTCCAGCGCGGCGACGTAGACATTCTCATTGGAACACAGATGATTGCCAAGGGGCTCGATATTGCTCGTGTATCGCTCGTCGTCGTTGTCGATGCTGATCAGATATTGCATCGCCCGGACTTTCGGGCAGCGGAGCGAACCGTGCAAATGCTCACGCAGCTGGCAGGTCGCGCAGGACGTTCATCCAAGGCACACGGCGAGATGTACATCCAAACGTCGAGTCCCGACCATCCAGCAATTCATGCAGCTGTTCAAGGCGAGCGAGCGCCAGACGTATTGCGAGCATGGGAAGGGAGCGAGCTTGCGTTGCGACGCGATGCAGTCTATCCGCCGTATGTACGTTTCATCCGTGTCGAAGTAGCGTCACTTGACGAAGAACGCGCACACCAACATGCCGGCATCCTTGCAGCATTGATTCCGGAATCGTCGAGTGTCCATGTTCGGCTCGAGCCTACCACTCCGCCGATTGCGCGCATTCGGAACATGTACCGGAAGATTATCATCATCAAAAACAACAAGAATGCAGATCCTTCTGGCGCTGAACTCCGCGCATTGTTGCGCGGTGCGCTCGACGTCTACTATAACGAGTATGCGCATTCTCATGTACACGTAACGATCGATATTGACGCTCATGGAACACTCTGACTGGACACACCAATGAAAACTATAGCACTTCTTGGTTCAGGTGAACTCGGCAAAGAGTTCGTGATTGCTGTCAAACGCTACGGCCACTACGTTGTGGCTATAGACTCGTACGACAACGCACCCGCCATGCAAGTGGCAGACGATCGAAGAGTGCTTAATATGCTCGACGGTGCTGCACTCGACGCAGCAATCGCCGAGATCCAGCCAGACATCATCGTCCCCGAAGTTGAGGCTCTTCGCACGGAACGTTTGTTCGCCTACGAAAGCACCGGCATAACTGTCATTCCAAGTGCCCGCGCTGCAAACATGACGATGAATCGGAAGGCTATTCGCGATCTCGCATCTCGTGAACTTGGACTCCGCACGGCGGTGTATCGGTACGCGACGACTGAGGAGGAGTTCAGAAATGCTGTCGCTGAGATCGGCATGCCGTGCGTAGTGAAACCCCTTATGTCATCAAGCGGAAAGGGGCAAAGCACTGTTCGCACAAACGATGACGTATCGCATGCATGGACCTACGCAATGGAGGGCAGTCGCGGCGATGTACGTGAAGTAATCATCGAGGAATTCATTCCGTTCGAAAGTGAGATTACCCTCTTAACAGTAACACAGGTGAATGGTCCGACACTGTTCTGTCCACCTATTGGGCATCGGCAAGAACGTGGTGATTATCAGGAATCATGGATGCCACATCCAGTTGCACCAGACTTGTTAGACAAGGCACACGACATGGCACGTCGCGTAACATCGTCGCTGGGTGGCCCTGGTATTTGGGGCGTCGAGTTCTTCCTCACTGCTGATGATGTGTTTTTCAGTGAGTTATCACCCCGGCCCCATGACACAGGTATGGTAACGCTCGCAGGGACCACGACGTTCTCTGAGTTCGAACTCCATGCACGTGCCGTGCTCGGGTATCCGATTCCTTCGATCGTCCTTGAGCGTGCGGGAGCGTCTTCCGTCATCCTTGCAGACCAACATTCAGACAGTGCACCAATTGTTCATGGCATTGAGGATGCCTGCCGCGTTCCGGGTATCGACGTGCGCATCTTCGGCAAGCCGAGTGCGCGACCGTATCGTCGCATGGGCGTTGCGCTCGCGAGCGGATCTACTCTGACGTCGATCGATGAGCTTCGTCAGCTCGCAAGCAGCGCTGCTTCATGCATCACGCTTGAGTACCGTTAGAATGTTGCTCCTGATAACGTAAGTCGGAACTCAGGACGGTCTCGCTGAGAGATGCGAGCGTTTACATCGATGCGGAAAAAGAGCAATAGTCGGTTGATGCCTAATCCAACTTCGTAGTACACGCCCTCGCGCGTCTGTGCAGTGGTTGGTAGCATCGTCTCTGTCAGAGCCTTCGTCTGTTCACTGAACGTTGTCCAACCAACCCCACCGAATGCAATGAACTCGATCCCGAATGATGCAATTCCCGGAATTCGTAGGATACCAGGGATCACCTCCCCAAAGTTCTGCGTCAGCGAAAGCGTTGCGTAGCGATCACCGTAGAATTCCTTTACGCGCATACCGCGAAACGCGCCCGAGACCGCCAAGCCGCTGACGCTGGATTCAAGGCTCCCAAACCGCTGTGGTGGCACTGCACCGTCCGACCAACCAAGTGTAGCGACGAGGTCTGTCGTCCAGACCGAGAGAGGCTTAAACCTCAGCATCCCCTCTGCTTGCAGAATCGTGTAATTGAAGGCCGAGGGAAGTACTTCTGGATCGGAATGCTCAACCATCAACGATAGACCTGTGCGCGATATCATCCGCACTGGTGAGTAGTTCAGTCGAAGCAACGCGCCTATTGAGCGAAGCGTACCAGGCATGATCGACGGGTTCAGACGTTCTGGTTGTTGCGGTTGGAACAGTGACCAGACATTGTGCGAACTCGCACTCGAGTGATCTTCACTTCGAACAAAGAGTCGGACTGTTGACGGACGTTGCCAGACGTCAGCGCGAATAAAGACAAACTGGCCCCAACTGTAGTTGATGCCGACTTCACCACCCTTTCGGTAATAGTAGTCGCCGTAGTCAGTACCAAACAGCAACGACGTCGCAGTGATGAGTGTTCCACGGACAATGTTGGGGTTATCTCGACGCTCAAGCAAATTGTAGACCGATGCATCTAGCGACCATCGCTGCTTCTGATCGATGAAGAATGATGGTCGAAGCCAACCGTAAAATTTGCGATCTGCGGTGCCATACCCTATTCCTGATTCAATCTCGAAAACAGTGTCGGGTCGAAAGCGCGTACCGAGGCCGAGGTAAAGACCATGTACGCGATTGTATCGCAGCACGTCCTCGAAGCCACTAAACGGACGACGACCGAGCCGGGCGATTCCGCGTGCAATCGGACCAAAGATGCTATTAATCACTGTAGACTGGAGGCTGTCAGGATTATCAATCAGGCGCTGGATTTCCTCGTACGCTCGTTCCTCATCACGACTCAACGATCCGTACGTGTTCTGCTTCCAGAATACAGAATCGTAGGTCAGAGCAGACTCAGTCAACTCCACTCGCCATTGATCAAATACATCATCGTTGATCGGTTCATTGATCACGTACCGCGAGCATTTGGTTTCAACCTCAACATCAAGTCGTGGTTGAACGATAAACAGAATATCGGCCGTTAGACTACTTGCGATGCGAAGTTCATCCGGCATCACCATGCTATCAACGACAGCGAATGATTGACTGTACGACAGCGATGCGTCAAAGGGGAGATTTACGGCTCGATTCGGCTCAAGCTCTACATTGAGTGGAGCAAACGTTCGCGTATCGATGTAGAGAACGCCATTGAAGGCCTTACGAAGCAGGCTTGGTGATCGTAGATCGATGATCGCAATCGAGTCATCGACATCGTTGCGAAGTGTAAACTCCGAGTGATCAAGAGCATTGTCTGCAAACGGAGACTCAATCTCCTCACCAAGCAGCGTTACCGTCGGTGCATAGGATGATAGATTTGTCCCGAGAGCAACAAGATTAGCCTGCGGTGGAATGTTCGCTGTCTGTCGACGTTGAAGAATCTTGTTCGTGTAACGATCCGGTCTTGCAAAGTACCCATCAGAGATGGACTCGAGAATACTAAAGACCGCAGTATCACCTCGACTCGACGAACGCGTCGCTGTGAGCGTATCGGTGTTTACGACAATCTTTGAGTACAATCGATACGAGTACGATTGTAATGCCTGTTGCTGTCGCTGACGTCGTGCAATGACATTGCGCATGATGCGCAAAGCCGGATCCTCTGCACGCACAATGATTTCAGTCCCCGTAATGTCACGTGTTTGCAGACGGACCGTAATAGCGGAATCAATCGACGAAATAACGAGCGTGTCGGGAGTATATCCCACGCATGATACGACGAGTGACGTACCCACAATAGACGTGCGATCGTTTGTAGACAATCGTATCGTGAACACACCGACCCGATCTGATATCGCTGCGCGTCGCACCGCTAGCAATCTCACGGTGGCGTACGGTACCGGTTCACCAGTGACTGCATTAACAACCGTGCCATGTACCGAAGGCGAGCGCTGTGCGTGTCCGTGGACGAAAGCCAGACACAGCGTAATAAGGGCGTACAATGCACGCAGAGTCATCACCTTCGTCCGACTAGGACTTCCGCGTCGCTTTGCGCCCGTGCAAGTGATTCCGTTGGGTTAGCCTCACCTAGTAGCACTCGCTCAACTGCATCCTCGAGAATTTCCTCAAGGTCTAGCCAACGTGGGTGCACTGGCGTCATCCGCGCCGATGATAGCTGCCGAGAAAACACGGCCTTCATTGGATCACGAATCAAGGAGGCATCACGGGTGAACGCCGAATCAGCTGGGAAACCTGCTTCGGGTACGGCCTGACAGAACCGCACAGCTGTGGAGCCATCGACGAGGTACTGTACTAACTCTCGTGCCATCTGCGTGTTTGCCGTAGCGGCGCTCACAGCAAGGTACTCGCCACCAGCGAACGAAACACCCTGCGATGTTCCAAATCCAGGTTGCAGTATCGGCTGGACACGAAGTGCTGGCGTCCCGGCAATCTTTTTGAGCAACCATGAGCCAGAGTTCCACATTGCAATCTTCCCTTGAATGAACGCCGCATCAAGCTGACGCTGCGTCTCGATCATTCCCGCGCGAGCAAGGCGTGCATAGAGCTCAAGTGCTGCCACGTTGGGCGGAGAATACAATGTCGGACGCCCTTGCTGATCGAGCACATCGCCCCCAAAAGTCCACATCAACGGTAGAATCTTCTTATACAAGCGATGCGCATCAGCCCCATTTGCACCCCATCCCATCACCCCTGCATCGTGCAGATTTTCAGCAACGGCAACGACCTCGTCGAGCGTCGACGGGACCTTCTGTATCCCCGCGGAGGCCATTAGGTTCATGTTCACGTAGAGTACGCGCGTATCGATTGTCCACGGGTAGGCATAGATTCGGCTGTTCCATGTTCCCGGAGCAAGGGAGTATGGCACGAAGCGTCCAACGGCAGCTGCATCCCCAGGCAGTTGCAACAAGACCCCAGAGCTGGAGAACTGCGCGACCCAATCAGACCCAAGTTCAATCACGTCAGGGGGCGCACCCGAGTTGAACGCCGCTTGCAGCTTCATTTTACCGTCGTTCCACGACAGCTCGGTCAGCTCAACCTTCACATTTCGAGTCTTCTCAAACTCTCGCACGAGCTCCTCAAGCGCCTTTTTCTGTCCCGGTTCACTCCAGAAATGCCAGAACCGTATCACATGTGGATCACGTGCTGATGAGCTATCACCACCGCACCCGTTTACGAGGAACATGACACCTAGGCTCATCGAGACCAAGGCAAGAGTCGAAAGGTATCGTTTCATGGACACGAAGCTACGCACCACGTTGTCCAATCGGAACAACATCCGTAGATTTGAGCCCGTCCGGGCTGTTGCGCAAGCGCAGAACTACGACACCTTCACTCTTCCGATCATTTCTCAGGTGTCCTGTGCCGAAGACGTCAAAGTACATCTTCATAACGGGCGGAGTGCTTTCTTCTCTAGGGAAGGGCATCGCTTCTTCTTCCATCGGTTTGCTGCTTCGTCAGCGTGGCTTTAGCGTCACGATTCAGAAGCTGGACCCCTACATCAACGTCGACCCAGGCACGATGAATCCTTACCAGCACGGTGAGGTGTTTGTCACAGATGATGGCGCTGAAACTGACCTTGATCTTGGTCACTACGAGCGCTTTCTCGACGTAAGCATGTCGCGCTCGAACACCGCTACTGCTGGGCAAGTTTACTATGACGTGATCATGCGTGAACGTCAGGGCGAATACCTTGGCAAGACTGTCCAAGTGGTTCCGCACATCACGGACGAGATCAAACGTCGGATGCGTGCTCTGGATGGAAAGTACGACATCATCATTAGTGAGATTGGTGGCACCGTTGGTGATATTGAATCACTCCCCTTCCTTGAAGCATGTCGACAGCTGCGTCATGAGCTTGGTCGCGGCAACGCGCTTGATGTGCACCTGACGTACGTACCATACATCAAGTCGGCAGGTGAGCTCAAGACGAAGCCGACACAGCACTCAGTAAAGACCTTGATGGAGTTTGGCATTACGCCAGATATTCTCCTGTGTCGATCGGAGATGAAGCTCGATAAAGACATCCGTGCGAAGATTGCGCTCTTCTGCAACGTCGAACAGCGAAGCGTGATCGAAGCACTTGATGCGCAAACGATCTACGAAGTTCCAATGATGTTCGCTAAGCACGAACTTGATCAGATTGTGTGCGAGAAGCTGAACCTCAAGCGCTCAAAGCTTTCGATGGACACGTGGACGCGCTTTGTCCATCGCATCAAGTCACCAAAGCATGCTGTGACGATAGGATTGGTTGGGAAATACAACAAGTACCCAGACTCCTACAAGAGTATCCTTGAGGCACTCATTCATGCAGGAGCGATCAACAATTCTCGTGTCAACATCCAGTGGATCGACTCAGAGGACGTAACACGTGAGAACGTTGCCGAGCAACTCAGTGGTGTCGATGGTATTCTCGTCGCACCAGGATTCGGACATCGTGGCATTGAGGGCAAGGTTGCCGCTATCGAGTACGTCCGAACGCATGATATTCCGTTCTTTGGAATATGCCTTGGCATGCAATGTGCCGTGATCGAGTATGCTCGAAACGTCGCCGGATTACCACTAGCAACCTCGTCGGAGTTCAAGAAGAACAAGTTCAACGTCATTGACCTACTACCTGAGCAGCGCAAGATTACGTCGAAGGGTGGTACCATGCGCCTTGGCGCGTATCCGTGTACACTTGAGCCAAAGACAAAGGCATTCTCGGCGTACAAGACACAGCATATAAGCGAGCGACATCGCCATCGCTATGAGTTCAACAATGATTTCCGTGAACTTCTCACATCAGCGGGACTCCGCATCAGCGGAACGTCGCCCGACGGTGAGCTCGTTGAGGTTGTTGAGGTGTCGACGCATCCATGGTTTGTTGGCGTGCAGTTTCACCCTGAACTGAAATCTCGCGCTGTCACGGGGCACCCCCTGTTTGTGGCGTTTGTCAAGGCAGCGTTACGTCATGCAGGAGAGGCGGCAGCGTGAGTCGGTTGCAGATCTTGTTGATCGAACACGATGAGGTAGAGAAACTCTACCCCTTCACGGAGCTGCATTGTTCATGGGAACTTCGGATCGGACGCTTCACACTTCTTGAACGCTGGCAACAAGTTGCGCACGATTGCAATGTGACCGTGTCGTCGGATCGCGACATGCACATGCGCTCGTTCGTTGAACGTCATCCAAGCACTCACACATTTGCGTCACTTCCAACACTAGCAATCGCCGGCCATGTGGCCCTAGCTCCGCATGTTATGCGACAGCTGATCGACCTCTGTGCTTCAAGCAGCACACCACTTGCAGTTTATTGCGGCGGATTCATCGTTGGCAGTTTTGTTCCGGCGCCAGTGGCATCAACGAACGAACTTGTAACGGCACTCGACAATCTCGACAGTGCCTATCCCGAGCAGGTCACCGTGCATGGACATCGCATCGAACGCTTGTGGCAGACGTTTGATCTGCTACCGCACGGAGTCGAATGGGATGCTGAACTCATCTCATTGCATATCAGCCCGACTAGTGTCATCCATCCAAGTGCGGTGATCGACACTACGCATGGCCCTGTGATTGTATGTGAGGGGGCTACCATCGAGCCCCTTGCCGTTGTGATTGGACCATGTGTAATCGGACCAAACGCAAAAGTGCGACCTCACGCTCACATTGAGCATTCGATCATTGGCCCAGGATGTAAGGTCGGCGGTGAAGTTGAGGGCAGTATTCTGCATGGTTGGAGCAATAAGCAACACCTCGGATTTCTCGGACACTCCTACATCTGCGAGTGGGTTAATCTTGGTGCCGGTTGTACAACATCTGACCTCAAGAACACCTACGGTCATGTTCATGTCGACATGCCATGGGGTCGAGAAGACACGCAGCGCATGTTTGTTGGTCTGCTCATGGGTGACCACACGAAGGCAGCAATTGGTACACAGTTTCTAACCGGCACTGTCTGTGGCGTAAGCTCGAACATCGTATCTACGGGATTTCCACCGAAGGCCATCGGGTCGTTCCGGTGGATCGACGAATCATATGATATCGACAAGGCCGTATCGGTTGCTCAGACTGTCATGAACCGTCGATCGATGGATCTTGGTGAAGCCACGGAACACCTTTTTCGCTCGCGTGGGAATACGGCGTCGTGACATCTCCCCTACACATATGGATCACGGGAGCAGGCCGCGGTATTGGTGCTGCGATCACGCGTGCACTTGCATCCGGAAATCGCTGTACGATTTCAGGGCGCAATCGTATAACACTCGAAGCAATCGCAGCAGACTTCCCGTCGGACATGGTTCATGTAGCGCCGTGCGATGTGGCTCGGCACGAAGACGTCGTGGCTGCTCATCAGAGCGCTGTTGCACGATTTGGAGCAGTTGATGTTCTCATCAACAACGCTGGCATTGCCTCGTTTAGCCCCTTTACCGAGACATCTATCGACGAGTTTGATCAGCAGATCGCAGTAAATCTTCGCGGAGTGTTCTCCTGCTGCAGCGCTGTTGTTCCGACGATGATCGAGCGTCGTGAAGGAATGATCATCACGATCAACTCTATTGCTGCTCGTACGACGTTCACCGCGTGTTCGGCATATGGCGCTTCTAAGGCGGGCGCTCTCGCACTGACCCAGGTGCTGCGTGCGGAGCTGCGTGAACACGGCATCAAGATATGCGATGTACTTGTCGGAGCAACTGATACAGATATCTGGGCCGACGAGATGCGCAACGATCACGGGCATCGCATGCTTCTCGATAGCGATGTCGCTCAAGCTGTATCGACGATCGTAGCTTCGTATACAAATCCCCGACTGCTTTTCGAAGAAATGACCATACGACCTCAACTTGGAGATCTCTAGCATGAAGCGTGTCCTTCTTCTTCTTGCCGCGTTATCACTCGGCATTATCGAGTCTACTGCGCAAGCAAATCAACTATACAGCCACGGCGACCCTACGCCAGAAGAGCAACTCATGCTCGAAATGGTCAATCGTGCGCGTGCCAACCCAACTGAGGAAGGCATTCGCTTGATGGACACTGACGATGCACGCGTGCAATCAGCATACAGCTTCTTCAGCATCAACAAGACTGCCACAAAGGCTGCGTTTACTGCCTATCCACAGCGTCCACCTCTGGCATTTCATCCGGACCTGACTACCGCTGCTCGAAACCACTCAAAGGACATGGACGCCAATAACTTCCAAGGTCATACCAGCTCTAACGGAGACGATCTGAGTCGTCGGTACGCCAAGGTTGGTTACGCCTCACAGGGGATGTATGGTGAAAATGTCGCCGCATACAGCGAAAGTGTATGGCATGGGCATTGTGGCTTGAATGTGGATTGGGGCGAGCAGAATCAGATCGAACTTGGTCACCGCGAAAACATCATGAATTTCAAGAGCGCCGTCTACACGGAGATCGGTGTTGGGATCCTGTTCAACGGCAAGGGGCTCATGCAGGGCTATGTCGGACCGTATGTCATCACTCAGACATTTGGCACTCGCTCACAGCGATACATTACTGGCGTAGTGTACGCAGACAAAAACAATAACGGTTTTTACGACATGGGCGAGGGCCTTGAAGGCGTCACGATCAAGCCAAGCCGTGGAACGTTCTATGCTGTGTCCAGCACGTCGGGTGGCTATGCGATACCATTCACAGGCTCGGGATCAGTAACGATCACAGCAAGTGGTGGCAATCTCTCTGCACCAGTGACAAAGACGGTCGACTTCACCGGCGACAACACAAAGGTCGACTTTATTCCAGCATCTGCAGGACCGGGTGCAGTTACGCTTCAGGCTCCAGCAAACAACGCGACTGGTCGCACACTAGAGCTCGCATTGTCGTGGGGTAAGGGTTCGCTTGCGGACGCCTACCAATGGCAGGTTTCGACGATGCAGTCGTTCGCGGCCAATTCTATCGTTGACTCTGGAACTGTGAATGGCACAACGGCCACTGTTACGCTGTCAGCCTGCAATACACGCTATTTCTGGCGTGTTCGTGGCGTCAACAGCATCGGACCGGGAGCATGGTCGAATGTATTTGCATTCACAACAGGGGGCAAAAATCCAGCATCATGCTCTGGGATAGCACCTCGCGGTGGTGTAACGGCGGACAACATGGGGACAATCCCTTTTTCATGGTCTGCTTCAGCTGATGCCACAACGTATCACCTGCGCATCAAGAAGGCCGCCAGTCCGTTCTCCGTTGTGTTCGAAGATTCAACTCTTACCGGCACATCGACACAGATAGGTCCCGGGGAGTTTGGCCCCGGGTCATTCACGTGGGAAGTGCGTGGAGTGAACACCTGCGGTAAAGGCGGCTGGTCAACTCCGCAGGCATTCCAACTGACACTTACCAGTGTCGAGGATTACGATGCTGTGAATTGGAGCGTTCGTGTGTCGCCAAATCCAACTACATCTTCCTCCGCTCTCACACTGTATGCACCAATGTCGGGAAATGTACGCTTGACACTCGTGGACATGCTGGGACAGACAGTTTCGCTTGGCACAGTCAACACGTCAATTGGTCTGGTAACCGTTCCGGTTGCCCTGCCCAGCAACGTGTCCTCAGGTTCCTACATGCTTCTCGTCGAACATGGAAACAATGTTGTGTGCCGGACGTCAGTCGTCGTGAAGTAGTAACGGGATAACGAGTAACAACAGAAGAGCCGCTGAATCACATGATCCAGCGGCTCTTTTGCTTACGTATCAGGAAACTATGAGTATGGACAACGAACACCCACGTTCAATACACATTGTAGACAGATAGATGATTATGCTGCTTTGTTCAGTGTCATTTGTGTCTGATTCGGATACACAACGCACGTCCGCCGCACGAAGTCGACAATCTCGTGGCGTCGGGAAGTCGAAGAAAATGGCATGGGAAAGAAGTCAAAACAGAGGTTATCGAAGGAACTCACAAACTGACTCCAAACAGAGCGTCGCACATGTAGTGCAAGCTGGTCTACTCCGGGAATGGACTCGACCTCGAAAACATCCACGATAGAATACTGTCCACCGGGTGACTTTGTAAGCACCCCAACAACTCCAGGGACATCTGCCGAAACAACGGCAGATGCTTTCGACGGATTCAAGAACAACATGCAGTTGCGTACCGGCAGTTGGCTCATGATCATGTCTTTTCTCCATGACAATTGGCGCGTGTATCATTTGATTAACAGGTGCAATATCATCGCGGCACTGTCACGGAATGGTTTCAAATACGTACATATTGTTACATAGCACAAATGGTTCGTCTAGTATGTTGCAACCCGTATTCAACCTTGTAATTCAAGGACATACACGGGTTTTCACAATGCAAATCCTGCAAGAAATCATCAATATTGTTACAAGCAAGAAGGATGCAAGACTCAGTCTGCCTGAGCTGGATCCCGAATCGCCTGTCTTCAATACTCTTGCAGCGCGGTTCATTCAGGGAATTGCCGTTGGTGAATTCGAAAGCGATGACGATGCAGCAGAGAAGCTGTACGGTACGACATCGAACGATCCGAGATATCGCACGATGAAATCGCGGACCTATAACCGATTACTGCAGTCGGTGCTGTTTCTCCAAGTACGGCAGCCTGAGCACTCGGAGTACCTGACGAACTATTATCGGTGTATGCGCAACACATTTGTCGCACAGACACTAATGCGCTTTGCCGCTAGGAAAGCAGGCTACGCTATTGCGTCGAAGGCATTTTCTACAGCAAAACGGTATCAGTTCACGGACCTCTGTTTGACACTCTCCGTGATTCTGCGGGAAACATCAGCCGTGTGGTTTCGACGGGCAGCGTTTCTGCATCACCATGCTGACGTGCAGCTCTATATCAAACAGCTCGAAGCAGAGTACCAAGCTGACTACCTCCTTGATTTCCTGAGTATGGAGACGAACATTGCAAGCCGCAGTCAAGCACACCTGCTCGCCCTACATGAATCTACCCTAGCAAGCATTCAGACACTAAATAGCGACTATGGAACGTTCCAGCTCACATTAAATCACTTTCGTGCATCGCTGTATTACTACGATCTCAGGGAAGACTACCACGCAGTAATGCGCGTTTGTGATCAGGCTGTAGAATTCCTTGATCATTATCCGCATCTCTCACAGAAAGCTCGTTATGGCGAGTTCATCCTTCAAAAGATGGTAAGCGCCCTAACCTTGCGACAGTATCGCGAGGCATACGCCCTCTCAGAGCGCTGTATCGATTCATTCGCTGTAGCAGGCAACAACTGGTTCTTTGCATGTGACCTTTCGTTTATTGCTGCCATCAATCTTGAGGACTATCAGTATGCAGAACATGTTCAACAAATGGCAACTTCGCAACGTAAAATCACACTTCAGCCAGAGCGTACGCGAGAGCGATGGGTGATCTATGGTGCGTATCTCTATCTGGCTGAGCGACTTGGCCTGTACACATCAACGTCTGGACGCTCCCGCCCATTCCGGCTGACCACGTACATGAACTCTGTCCCCGAGCTGTCCAAGTCCAAAAAGGTTTACAACGTACTGGTTCTCATATCGCAGTTCTTCATTCTGATACTAAACGGAGACTTCGATGCTGCCGAACGCCGTGGAGTGTATCTCAGAGTGTATGCCTCGCGCTATCTCAAGGAATCACATTTTGCTCGAATCCGTTTCTTCCTTAAGATTCTGCATGCGTTCCCACGGCATTCCTTTCTCTCCCGAGAGATACGTGAGAGTACGGAGCATTTGCGACAGAAGTTGGAAGCTTCGCGAGATTCGGCAGTAGCCGCAGAAATCAATGAGCTTATTCCGTTTGAAGTAATGATTGATTCCATTCTCCACCATCTCGAGCGACGAGAGCGGGAAGAGGGCGTTTGACATCAGTCGACATTTTGTATATTGTCCACATGTTTTCGTCTACCATGTGGATAGTGCAATGCAAACAAAAGCACAACTCGGTGCCCGTCACCGTCAGATTCGCGAAAGTATTCTCCGCCTGTCAGTAGCCGACTACGCCGCAACAATCGGCGTGAAGGTCCCCACGGTCTATTCATGGGAGTCTGGTCGTACAGGAGTCCCTCAGGAGATTCTCGCGCTGCTGGAACGACGACATGGTATTTCATCAGGCTGGTTGCTCACAGGTGCTGGTTCACCTACAATTACGCGTGAGACCGAACCTGCATCAACGCCGAAGTCAGCAATTGAACGGCTTGAGGAGCAGATCCAGGCAATGAAGAGTGTCATCGCCGAACTCCGTGCTCAGTCCCCGATTGTTGTCGCACCCGCATTTGCTGGACGCTCCGGTCCCCGTATCCCAATGCTATCACTTGGCGTGAGTGCAGGGCTTCCAGCTGCTGCCGATGATACGATCGAGCGTGAAATCGATCTGGCAGACATGTTGCTCGAGCATCCGGAGAGCACGTACTTCATTCGTGTCGTAGGTGATTCAATGACCGACGCCGGTATCAGCGATGGCGACACGCTCATCGTCGATTGCGCTATTCAACCTCGCTCTGGACAGATTGTTATTGCCAAGGTATACGGTGAACTCACCGTTAAGCGGTACATCAAAGTTGATGGCAGACCAGTTCTGCGTGCGGAGAATCGTCGGTACAAGGACATCGCGATCACTGCCGATATGGACTTTACGATCGTAGGTGTTGTGCGTAGCTGCATCAAGAAGCTCTAGATTATCAACATATCGATTCTCGATTTGTCAATAATCTTGACATTTTGTAGAATCGCGTATGATCATTTCGATTCTTCTCGAGCCTTCGATCACAGCGGCTTCTTGGGATGCTGCTGTTGATACGATTCACCGCTGTACCCCACTCATCCACGTACCCCGACATGCCGTACTTCACGCAGGTACAGATAACATTGATGCCATACGACGCTATGTGCACCTATGGTCTGCACGAGCAGCAATGGCACCAGATAGAACGAGTTCACTTCTATGCGCACTGGCAGCCGTACCAGGGCGCATAGACGCTCATGCCTCTGCAGAACACGTACGATGTGACGTCCTGCGTGAATGTGTAGAGCTTGATGTTGATGACGTATTCGTAGATCGTCTACGGTTGTTTGGGTATCCAACAATTGGTGCACTGAGCTCCCTCACAGAACGACAATTGCGAGCGCAGTTTGGCGAACACGGCATTCGCATCTACCGTCTTCTGCACACAACGTCGTATTCCCTGCCGCTGTACCAGCCCCCTGAAGTGATAACGGCTGAAGCATCATTTGATGACGTTGCTTCTGAACCAGGTCAAATACTTCCGATTACGATGGAGATGTGTCGTCGCGTGTATGACGAGCTCGCCGGACGTGAGGCGTGGCGTGTTGATGTATCGGTGCTCGACCGCAGTGGTGAGAGTAGTGCTCGTCGTGGAAGGATCCTGCGAAGTGCAATGACAACGTACATGCAGATCGAAACGCACATCTGTGCACTCGTGCGCCAGCTTCTCAACGCTGCACGACGTTGGTGGGGCGTCCGAACACGTCTATCGTCGCTTCGTACGCCTGTATATCAACAAGGGATGTTGTTTGCATCCAAGCCCTCGGCAGAGGATCTGCGCGTGATGCTCACACCGAAATATGGTGCTGTAGTCAAAGAGATTCATGTGATGAATCCATGGTCCGTTATTCCTGAAGAGTATGCACGGATTACAGGACGCACGTTGTGAAACTCATGCTCGAACAGATTGATGTGGGCTGTCAGTCTGATACAACGCCCTACGTTGTGTGTTGGCGCGGTGGAGTCTACTCTGTCGAATCTATCATTGATCGATGGTCTACACGCGGCCCATGGTGGACAACTGATGAACAACGCGAATATGTTCTTGTCGCAACGACATGTGGCGTGATGGAGATTTTTCACAGCTCGCTACATGGATGGATGCTCTCACGCATGTTCGACTAATTCATGTTTGGCTCACTACATACTCGTAGCCATTTCTCATTTCTCGATGGCGCTTCTTCACCAGAAGCACTCGTTGAGCGCTGCGCAACACTTGGACATATAGCACTTGCGTTAACAGATCTGCATGGTGTGTATGGAGCAGTTCGTCTTGAGCGTGCATGTCGGAAGCATAGCATTAAGCCGATTATGGGATGTGACATTATCATTGACTCCGTACCGGTGTCGATCCTGGCGCGTTCCCAACGAGGCTATCAACATATCTGTCGTGTATTGACGGATCATTATCAGCAATGTGCAATACTACCGCGGCTGTGCAGTGAGGAGCTCGATGATTGTATCGTAATTGTACACAGCACCGGGCATGATCTTGATCGTGTGAAGAATGTCTGTGGGCAGTTACCCACAGACAACATGTATATGGGCATCGCACATGATGCACGGCCGTGGTCACGTCTGCGGATGTCTCGTGCTGTAGAGCTTGCACGAAGTATGCACTTGCCAATCGTACTTGCCCAAGACGTACGGTATGCTGATGCAGAGGACTATGCATTGCACGATCTGATGACATGCATACGTGAGGGAATCACAATCTTCGACCCTCATCCAGAGCGGGCCGTGCATGACAAGCACTGCTTGCGCAGTGAGGTCGATCTTCGATCGATCATACACTACGACGATGCATTTGAGAACGTGCGGCACATCATCGATCAGTGCTCGTTTACGATTCTGCCGGAGCACATCACTCCCCCATCTGCTGCGCTACCAGAGGGTATCACTGCAAGTGCTATGCTGCGCTCTCTGTGCTCTGATGCTCTGCCACATCGATACGATAGCACACTGTTGCCTCAAGCAGAACTACAGATGGAGCATGAACTCAGCGTGATAGAACGACTAGAGCTTGCAGACTTCTTTCTTGTAGTGCATGAAGTTGTCTCCGAATCTCGCCGACGCGGCATTCGATGCTCCGGGCGTGGTTCAGCAGCAAATTCAATCGTGTCGTACCTGCTTGGTATTACAGCTGTGTGTCCGATTCAACACAATCTCTTATTCGAGCGATTCTTACATACTGGACGTAAGGGAACGCCAGATATCGATGTTGACTTCGATAGTGATCGGCGTAATGAGATCATCGCTTGGATGGAAGAACGGTTTGGAATACATCATACGGCAATGACAGCGACATTGATCACCTATCGGCTCCGCATGGCAATCCGTGATGTTGCAAAGGCGCTGGGGTGGACAGAAGACATCGTAAGAGCATTATCAAAGAGCGTTCCTGGGTGGACCACACGAGATATCTATAGCTATCGAGAAGATCTAGCAAATGTGTGTGGAGAGATTCCACTCCTTGATCTACTCCTACGTGCCGTCGACAGACTTATGGGGCATCCACGACATCTTGGGCTGCACTCAGGTGGCATGATTCTCTCATCACGTGAACTTTCTCATTACACCCCTGTGCAACGATCTGCTAATGGTGTAGCCGTTGTTCAATTTGACAAGGATGACGTTGAGGCTATGGGGCTGGTAAAGTTCGATGTCCTCGGACTACGAATGCTCGCCTGTATCAGCGAGTGCGTTGAACTTCTTCGTTCGTTCCAAGGGATCGAGCTAGACCTTGATGCGATACCCTTGGATGATGCAGAGACATTTCGACGTATTCGTGCTGGAGAGACACTCGGTGTGTTTCAAATCGAGTCACAGGGTCAAATGCACTTACTTGCCAAGCATCAGCCCGAGACGTTCAACGATCTGATTATTGAAGTCGCTCTGTTCCGTCCCGGCCCCCTACAAGGAGGCATGGTACATCCATACATCGCACGTCGTCGGGGTACTGAGCCCATTACGTACATGCATCCTGATCTTGAACCTATCCTGAAGGATACTCTTGGTATCATCCTCTTCCAGGAGCAGGTGCTTGAAATCGCACATCGCTTTGCGGGGATGCCCCTAGAGCAAGCAGATGACTTCCGAGCACTTGTATCAAAGAACCGCGATCATGTGATGATGGAGAAGATGCGATCGTCGTTTATCAACGGCGCGGCGGCACGTGGCGTTGATCCCGTCTGTGCAGAGGTTGTCTATGAAAAGGTATCGCACTTTGTTGGGTATGGCTTTTGTCGTTCTCATGCCGCTGCATTTGCAAAAACAGTCTACCAGAGTGCCTGGCTAAAAACGCATTACCCAGCTGCATACATGGCGGCATTTATGCAACATCGACCAGGCATGTACAATCTGATGACGCTGGAAGAAGAAGCACGCCGCTGCGGTGTCGCAATACTGATGCCATGCCTCCAGTATTCGTCGCTACGATACGCACTTGCTTCCACCGGTGATGGCAAGATTGCGATACGAAAGCCACTGACCTCTATTCGTGGTGTTGAACCAGAAACTGCAACGACGATCATATGGGAACGATCACTGCGTCCATTTCGAGATATAGAAGACATCGTCACACGACTCCATATGATTCCACGAGACATCATGGATAACATTATTGTGAGCGGAGCATTAGATGCCTGGGAGAGCGATACACGTCGTGTGCTATGGATGGCTGGAGTCATGAAACAACGTGTTACGGCAGGTCCAACACCACTCATCGAAGCACCACTCATTCACGAGGATGACATCCCATTGCTGCCACCTATTCAGGCGCGAGAGCGGCTTGCGTATGATTACATGACGCATGGTGCAGCACGTATTCATCCGATGGCACTGTACCGTCGACAACTCACCGATCTCGAAGTGCGTCCGATCCAGATTCTTGCTCGACTTACAGCAGCGACGACAGGACGTGTAACAACAGCTGGAATCGTTATCCTGCGTCAAGCACCTCCAACTGCTCGTGGTATGCTCTTTGTAACGCTTGAGGATGAAACAGGCTTTCTCCAGTGTGCTGTGCCACCACATGTGCGTGAGCACTATCGCAACGAATTACGTAACGCATCTCTAGTTGTTCGAGGGAAACTCCATGCTATTGGCTCGTGGCGATCAATCATGGTTGAGGAGGTTCGGGTATTACACAATGTTGTAGGGGGCTACCATGGTCACCTATCGTATGCAGGCGGACGAGACACCTTGGAACTTGGTACGGACTCTGCGTCACGTCCTTTGGTGAACATGGAATAGATTTGTGGATGCAACACCTCGCCTTATGTGTCGAGTACGATGGCTCATCCTATGCTGGATGGCAGCGACAGAATAACGCCCTAACGATTCAGGAATGCATCGAGGACGCACTCACCGTCTGCTATGGTGTACCCCTCACCATCGTTGGATCAGGTAGGACCGATGCCGGTGTCCATGCTCGTGGGCAGATAGCTCACGTTGCTCTACCAGACACCGCGCCGAACATTCCTCTTGACAAAATTCCGATCGCGCTCAATACACGCTTACGGTCGGATATTCGCATACGAGCAGCAGAGGTAGTGTCGGAAGACTTTCATGCGCGCTATGGAGCGATCCAACGAGAGTACGTGTATCGTGTAAGTGCACAGAACTCGGTGTTCACACGCGACTTCGTTTGGACTCCCGATATGCCATTTGATGAGGAACGTCTTCAAGAGGCCTTGGCATGTATACCAGGTACACATGATTTCACAGGGTTATCGAAGCACAACCCAGACACACCATCCTACATCTGCACTGTCTCGCACTGCGCTCTCGAGCACGTCGATGCAGAACTTCGCATTCGGATTCGAGCAAACCGCTTCGTCTATGGCATGTGCCGTGCAATTGTTGGAGCTACCTATACCGTTGCACGTGGAAAGACGAGCATCGAGGAACTTCAACGCATACTCGCCTCAGGTCAACGTGGGAGCCAGACGCCCCTTGCACCAGCGCACGGATTGTGCTTAAACAGGATCACCTATCCTACGCCTCTCTTTCCTAACCTTGACATGTACTAATACCTAAACTGGTTACTGCAGCCACACGGGTTGCTCGTCCAAGGCCATCGTGCAGGCTTGCCACATCATACGATAGGCCTCATGTAGATCGTCCGACTGTACACGCATCGTGAGATCATCAACAAGTTCCACACCGAAGCAACGACTTCCGCGCAGTGCTTGCTCGCGGCGATGCGTCACAACCTCGATTGTTGTTGTGCCGCTCACAGGCAACGGTCGTGACCAATTACGAAGCAGTGCCTTTTCGATTCCATCTGCAATGAGTTTGCGCGTCATTGAAGGGGGCTTACAAATCGCAGCCGTTGGACCCAATGTCGTCTTCGTCGCTACAAACTCTGGTGATCCCGTCAGCAATCTCGCCTCGTCTTCGAGATCGCTATTACCACTGACAAAACACACCGGAACACCGAATCTATTAGCGATCGCAGTATTCATCGTGATCTCCCCTACATCGGCGCCATTGAGCTTCCATGCTGAAACCAAACTACCGATGTAGGTATGGGCAAGTAATCCGCGAGGTGTACCCGCTTTACTATGATATCCGATCTGAAACATCAAATCAAACGATGCATCGAGTCCTTCGAGTTGACATAGCGGTTTGTTATCTGGACGTGCTGATCCAACCACGACGTCGACATACTCAGGCAACTCGTCGAGCACGATGTTGCGCATCGTGGCATGTCCGTCACCTAGTCGAACCGTCGCATCAGGGTATACTCTTTGAATACCTTCAAGTGCAGCATGGATATCACTCATCAGTAACCGTTGAGCAGCCGCATACCCGCGCCCTTCTGCCATAAGCTGATCACCATGGACAACTCCTGTGATGCCCTCCATATCGACAGCGATAAAGATCTTCATGGCAATTCCTGCAATAGTGTACCAACTGCTTCTGTACCCGTACGATATTCGAGACGGACATCGTACACGTGCTTCGGTGTTAGCTCATCTGACGAATACGAAACAGCAACATGATGTTCCGACCACCCGCGCCACAAGCCTGTAGACGGATCATACGTTTCGGGGAGTACACGAACAACGGACCCGATTTTCGCGTCGATATATCGGGCGTGCTTCCAATCAGACAAGGCGCGTAAACGATGTGTACGAATACGTCGAAGCCCCTTGTCAACTGGCGGCAGTAGTGCGGCTACCGTATCATCACGCTCAGAATAGGTAAACACGTGCAGGTATGACCATTCGAGTTCCTCAAGAAACCCGTAGGTCTGTTCAAACTCGTCATCGGTTTCTCCGGGGAAGCCCACTATCACATCGATACCAAGGGCTAGACCGGGTATGCGCGCATGCAGCGTATGTACGAGATCGCGATACTGATCTGCGGTATACCGCCGACGCATGCGCCGCAACACACTCGACGATCCGCTTTGCAGTGGAATGTGCAAGTGCGGCACGATATGTGGTGACCCAGCGAGAACATCAATCAGCTCAGGCGTAATCGTGTTGGGCTCGATCGATGATACTCGCAAGCGAAATGGCGGACGTTCATCACAGATCGTCGTGATAACGTCGACAAGACGTGCGCCCTCTGCATCCCGATACTCTCCAAGATTAACACCCGAGAGTATGACTTCGTGATATCCGTCAGCAATGATGCGATCGATCTCTCGACGTACGTCATCGCGGAGCATCGATCGCGCACTTCCTCGTGCCTTCGGTATTGTACAAAACGAACACGAATAGTCGCAGCCATCTTGGATCTTGAAAAACGTCCTCGTTCGCGAGGCTGTGCGGTGTGTGCGTGATGGCTCGAAGACAACGTCACCGTCAATTTCTTCTGCGTCAATGAGCGGCGCGCCGTTGCCGATCATTTCGTCGAGGCGATCGGGTATCGTGAACTTTTGCGCGGTTCCAACAACGGCCGACACACCATCTATTGACGCGATTTGATCTGGCTTTAACTGTGCGTAACATCCCGTTACAATCACCGAAGCATTCGGCGAAAGCCGCCGACTGCGTCGCACAAGCTTACGGCACTCGGTGTCTGCCTGCTCCGTCACACTACAGGTATTTAATAACACAACATCAGCGGGCTCATCAAACGGGACTATTTCATGTCCGCGAGCAACAAAGTCATCGCATAACCGCGATGTCTCGCTATAATTGAGCTTACAGCCGAGTGTATGAACTGCGATGCGCATGCGCAAAGTTATGCGATCGCGGCCACGCATACGAACATTCTGTGAGGAGGATCATGCATAGCGATGTCGCACACGGCACAGGTGTCGTTGACGTAACCGTCACGTCTGAAATGACAGCCACACTTGATGGCAAGGAGATTCATCGCGTGTACTCAACCTTTTGGCTTGCATACCATGCGGAGGTTGCTGCACGACGTGCTATTGAGCCGTTCTTTGAGAGGGATGACAACGCTGTTGGGACTGGACTACAGATCTCCCATCTCGCCATGGCAGGCATTGGGGCTCACGTGCGCATTACAGCTCGTGTAGCGAAGACCGATGGACGCCGTATTCGTTGCGAAGTTGAGGCCTGCGTCGTCCCATCCATGACGTGTATAGCTCGCGGTACACAGGATCAGGTGGTTCTACCTTCGAGTGTGCTTCGCGAAAAGGCTGAGAACGCGATTACTACTTAAGGACGTGGCCGGTCATAGCACACCAAAAGAGGAGGTCGAGTTCATCCATGTCGATGCCAACATCGTTAGCATAGCCCATAAACTGCTGCTCAACGCCCCAATATGCCGTACGCGTAGCAACAGGCGGAATGTCGTCGTACACTCCGCATCGAACAAGCAAGCGCAAGAGATGTCGGTCGAGGATCGCTACACCACGGAACCCAATGTTCCGCATTGCATGACTCGCCTCTTTGAGTCCGTAGCCATTCACGATATCTGCAAGAGTATTCCTTCGTTCAAGTGCCGTGTACGAACTATCCGTCAAGAGGTGTATCACCTGGGGCCACTGTTCACGCAGACGGTGAAGACGCTTGTGTTTCGTTACGTGAAATCTGATGTAGGAGGCTGGATTACGAAGCAGATACTCAACGTCGTTTCCGTTATCAAAGAAGGCTACAGAGCGCAGTTCCTGTACAACAGCATCAGCATGAACCGCGGACGACTGTGGCGTCAGAATGCAAAAGCAGCACTCATAGAACCACTCAGAGGCTGGTACAGCCGCGAAGTCATCCAATCGACGTCGTATCTCATCACGGCGCTCATCGTACAGACGCGCAATATCGTCGGGAAGCCGGCGCTGGATCACGCCAAGCCCCCTCGCTTACGGAGTGCCCACTCAGCAGCAAAGCTGAGGATCCCTACAACGATGAGCCACGGTAAGTGATAGACGGGATATTCGCGATCACGAGTGCGCACAACATCACGCATACGTGGATCACGCTCAAGAGCTTGCAAGACGTGATCAAGTTGATTGTGTGACACTGCGAGAGCACTTGTTCGCTGAGCCAATGCTGACAGAAGCGCAACATTCCTCACCACGGCCACATCCTCAATCTGCAAATCGCCAACTGCAAATCGACCGCGTCGAACGGCCATCTGCTCTCCACGTCGGACAACAGTTGCCGTATACGAATAATCTCCCGGAGGCAATGGTCCGAGCTGAGCACCATACCGACCGCTTCCCTGCTGGGCTAAAACGATGCTGCGCTCGGTAGCTCCAGATGAAACGGTCACGCGAACTTCTGCATCATCAACTGCCGCAAACGCCTCATCCTGAACAGAGCCAACGAATGCAACGGGCTCACCAGTAGCATAGACGGATTGCGTTGGTGCGACAACAATTCGACGCTCAGAGTCGCGCACACGTAGCCATGCCACCGAGTTCGTCATAAACGCGTCGAGCACATCAACAGCAACGCCTCCGCGTGATTGTGCGGGAGCGCTTCCAAGCAAACGCCATCGATACAAGCCATATCCAAGGACTGCGATGCTGCGTGTACGCCCATCATCGCGCTTGATAATAAGTGGTTCTTCGAGAGATGCGTTACCAACTCGCATCGTTGCCAAGACTTGAGCACCTGCTGTTGGCTCAACGAATGTTTCTGTCCGGTACACGGGTGGCAGTGCATTCCACGCTATTCCATCGGTATCAGCCCCAGTGATGCGCATGATGGGGTCAGTGCTTCGTCCCGATGATACTTCAGGCGTGACAAGAAACTCTTGTGGACGACTACCTGTGACACGGAATGGAAGCACGGCTTCCAACGGACCCAGCTTGCGGTATTCAACCTGAACCGACGGCATAAAGAATAGTGCCGTACCTGCTGTGCACGCACGAGTAATCATCTCGATCACCTGTACGTCCGATGAGGCCGTTGGATAGCCGATGAGGACAACAGCCTCGATGTCGATCAAATCCTTCGACGTAGGACGTCCTTCATAGAAGTCTGCACCCTGACGTTGAATGAATGTCTTCACCGTCACCGATGGATCCCGCATCAAGGAGGCCTTTACGAATGTCACATCTGGACTCGGTGAGCCTGCAATCATCACCACTGTTCGCTTAAACGATCGCACGTCGACAAAGCTTTGAACGCGATTATTCGCTATAGATGATTCACCATCAAGTGCCTGAATGGTAACTGCCAACTTGCGGACACCTACCTGCGTTGGTTTCCAATCAAACGTTAATGTCTGAAGCTCAACGCCACTGCGAATCGTCACTCGCTCACTACGAACTCGCGCGCCATTGTCATCGATAACAAGCTCATACTGTCCGTCTGGCACGCGAAACGAGGTGAGATCGATTGTAACAGGGAGTGCCTCGCCAACAACACCAACACTTGGAACAAGGAGTCTCGTGATTGCGATATCTTTCGGCATCACAGTATCACCGTAGCCGATACTATAAACTCCGACTCCGAGATTATCTGCGCTACGAAGCGGATTATCCGTTCCGTTGTGCTGTCCGTCGGTTAGGAGCACGATAGCACCTACACGACGCTCTACCGACCTATTCGCTATCGCAGTGAGAGCTCCGCTGATATTCGTACGGTAACCACGGAACGCTATCGAGTCCATCGTACCAACTTCTGTAAGTGCGTCGGAATACGCATAGATGTCTACCTCGTTATCGCGCTGAAGGTCACTGATGATTCCGGCAACATCCTTATGCAACGCTGCCGTATCACGCTTTGCTAGGCGTGGCATCGAGCGCGATACGTCCACTAACACAGCCACGCGAGGGCGCACCGTCTCGCTTTGGACGATACGCAGTATAGGTTCGAACAACAACAGGATCAGACACGCAAGGCCAGCGGTGCGCAATAAACGAAGCAGGAGAATCACAGTTGGTGTCTGCTGCGGCACAATACGTGTGTACGTGTACCATGCAGCCGTACCTGCGAGTAGCACGCTAAGCGCGTAAACCCACCACACTCCTACCGCGAGATCAAGATGCAGATGTTCCATCATGGGTGTGCTGACGGAACAAGGAGAATGGTACTCTGTGCGACGAGGAGGCTTGTGATATAGAAGAAGGCAACTTCTTCCCATGGAAGAATCATCACAATTCTATGCCCTGTGGTCTGTTCGTGATCAAAGAACCAGATTCCACGGCGCACGGCCCATACATCTGCGATCGACAGATACGTGCCAATGAGGAGCGTTGCGAGAAGGATTACGTCAAGCCTAGGGAGTAGCATGCCTGAACCAAACACCCACTGCATGAGAATTACCGGTGCAAACCAATAGCCAAGGTGCCATGCATAGCGCAACGACCGCCTCGTTGCCCTCCATGACGATGTAACTATACCGACAGCAGCCCATACGGTGAGCAGTGCACCTAACGTGATGAGAACGGGCTGTGAAAAACTGACCTGTTCAAGTGGTGCCGAAGGAATCACGGCACACAGCAATGCGGTGAGGAATGCTACCTGAAGTGTCTGGATCACAAAGAACGCAATCTCTTCGATGGGAAGTCTCCGAATCCGAAACAGGAGACGATCATCAGGAAAGTCCCAGATACGTTGCTCAACGGCCCAGTTATCCCAGGGGAACGTAAAGCCAATCACAACCATGCATAGCCCCGTCAGAATGGCAATAGTGAGCATATCGCCATCCACGACGAGCCAGACAACGGCAAGAACAGCAAGCACGGGCAATGTCCAGCGTGCATGGAAGCCACGGTATGTAGCTGCCTCGTTAGTCATCGAGTCGCATTGCTACGCTAACGCGATGCACAACTGAAGCAGCGCCGAGTGAGCTCAAAGCATAGTCAAAATCAAGCGTCGGTAAATGAACGCCGAGCCCGCCATTAAGTCCAGTGAGCTGTCCAGGAACATTCACGCTGCTGGTGTTACGAACAGCGTTCGTGTAGCCTACACGGACTTGCACAACCTTCCCGAGATAGAGTTCGCCACCGACCGAGAAATTTAGAAGCCGATCAACGAGCGAACCAACATCATCAGCCAAGTGATTCAGTGATGCGTTAACCAAGAGTGGCAGTCCACGCAATCGGTGATTGACACCAATGCGCACATCCACAGGAAGACGATCGCGAGTACCGTCGTATGTAGAGAGCTGAGTTCCGAAGTTTAGAATGCTAAAGCCGATATTCGTACGCTGCTTAGGAAACTGAAACAACATACCAGCATCGAGTGCGATCGCAGTTGACGCCATGTTGTCAAGAGAAGAATGTAGAACCTTTGCCGTTACGCCATAGGATATCAGTGTGTCGATCTCTCGTGCAAGCGAGATGCCGAGAACCACATCGCTAGATTGAAAGCTCCCTGTTACAGTACCCTGAGCATCTGCACGATCGAACGAACCGTAGCTGTTGTAACTGACGGTAGCTGCCATCGTCCCCAGACCAACAACATCTCGATTATACGTCGCATAACCTGCTCCGATGTCGAGTACATGCTTGATGAACGTACCACCAACAGCACTACCATCCACCGTGGTAAGCCCAGCCGGGTTCATCACAACGTTCTGACCATCATTTGTCATCGCAACGGTTGAGCCCGCAAGCCCTGCCATGCGTGCACTCATCATTGAGTACATGAACGGAAATATCGTAGCCTGTTGCGACCACGATTGCTGCACAACACCAATCACACAGAGAACGAGGACGGCAAGTCGTGATTTCATATGCGCTTGGACTGTTGAATGAACTGTTGAATACCGTCGACAAAACGACGAGGCGGTCGAAGAGGACGAAACGTCTCTGCCGACACAAACGTGTGACGCGTCCATCCCGTAACGAGTGTATCGCCATGACGATGAACACGATACACAAGCTCTAACACTGCCGAATGCTCAGGGGTATACGACGTAGTAATCACGATCTCATCATCGTATCGCGCGGGGGCTTCATATGCGGCATGAGCCTCTAACACCGGAAGGTACAGGCCCTCCGATTCGAATGACGCGTATGGAATGCCCGCTGCTCGGAGAAGCTCCGTGCGTCCTATCTCGAATAGACGCATGTAGTTACCGTAGTAGACCACGCCCATTGTATCGGTGTCGCTGTAGCGAATTCGATACAGCGTATCATGCGTCACAGATTCCATCGATTAGCTCTGATCTGATGATTGCATGGTGAGCATTACCTCGAGCAAACGTTCGAGTTCTTCCATTGAGTAGAACTCAACTTCGATAGCGCCTGTCTGCTCATTCTTCAGTTTAATGCGCACTTGTGTTGCAAAGATGTGTCTGAGGCTATCCTCAATGTCGGATAACGTTGACGGACGAGCTGTCGTTGACGATGATCCTGTTCGAGTACTCGCAGCTCCTGCAGCTACAGTATGGATGTCTCCATTACGCTCGATGTACTTTCGACCAAGTTCAAGATCCTTGACAAGTGCTTCGGTCTTCCGAACACTGAGTTCCTTCTTGATGACTTCGCGAAGCACAACGAGTTGTGACGACTCGGATGACAATGCAAGCAACGCCCGCGCATGGCCCATTGAGATGCGTCGCGTGCGTAATGCTGCCTGTGCATCTGAAGGCAGCTTCAACAGTCGAAGGAAGTTGGCAACGGTACTGCGATCCTTACCGACCTTGACCGCAACGTCCTCCTGCTTCATACCGCATTCTTCGATCAGTCGCTGATAACCTATGCCAACTTCAAGAGGATTGAGATCCTCGCGCTGAAGATTCTCAACAAGTGCTATCTCCAACATCTGTGCATCAGAACCAACAGCTATTACGAACGCAGGTATAGACGTCAGCCCTGCGATCTTCGATGCACGAAGTCGACGCTCACCGCTGATCAATTCGTACTGATCAAAATGGCGGCGAACGGTGATCGGCGTGATCACACCATGGACAGCAATCGATTGCGCGAGCTCCTGAAGAGCACTCTCGTCGAAGTGATGACGCGGCTGTACAGGGTTTGTAGAAATGCTCTCAATGTCGATGAATGCCACACCTGTGACTTCATCCGGGGTATCAGAAATTGGCTGTTGCGCCGAAGAATCCTGACGAATCAGCTCTTTCGGAATAAGCGCTCCAATTCCCTTCCCCAGTCCGAGACCTTGCTTCATGCATCCTCCTATGTAGTGACAGCGCCTGGAACAACGCCATTACGGGTGAGGATTTCAGTTGCTAGTTCAAGATAGTTCTGCGCACCGATACTCGATGCGTCGTATAAGAGTGCAGGCTTGCCGTGACTTGGTGCTTCAGACAGTCGGACATTCCGCGAAATAACAGTGCGGCACGCCTTGTCTTCAAAGTGACGTCGAACCTCGTCGACCACTTGGTTTGAAAGACGAAGACGTGAGTCGTACATCGTCAACAATACACCTTCGATATCAAGGTTCGGATTTGTGGTGCGGCGCACAATCGAAATCGTATTGAGCAACTGACCGAGACCTTCAAGTGCATAAAACTCGCATTGCACTGGAATGAGCACAGAGTCTGCAGCAGTGAGTGAATTCAACGTCAGCAAGCCAAGTGATGGTGGACAGTCAATAACGATGAAATCATAATCTTGTCGAACGGTCTCGAGCACTTTTCGAAGCAGATGCTCGCGCTGCTGTGCGTCAACAAGTTCAATCTCTGCACCAACCAAATTAATGTGTGATGGAACGAGATCGAGAAACGGCATCTGCGTGTGAACAATCGACTCCTTGATCGGCAAATTGTTCACCAACACTTCGTACACGGTCCGATCGAGCTGCGCTGTCTCAACGCCGTAACCGTGTGATGCATTCGCCTGTGGATCGATATCAACGAGCAACGTCTTCTGCTCTGCTGCAGCAAGGGATGCGGCCAGATTGACAGCCGTCGTCGTCTTACCGACGCCACCCTTTTGATTGGCGACTGCGATGATTTTTCCCATTACGTGGGGACTCCTTGAGAACGGTTTGAGGGATGGCCATGAAACCACCGCTGGATCGGACAAATTTACGAAAGTCCCACCACGGCATTGCCATGTTTCATGGGCGTTCCACGCTATCGACCGCCTGAAATCGACAACCTAATATCAATACCAACCTGTGAGGTCGAGAAGCCAGGATTAGCGGCCCCTTCGCTGAAGTTGCCTTCATAGCGGAAAAACGCAGAGGCCGTAACGCGATTACTGATTGTGTAGCGGGCGCGCGGTTCAATTGTGATTTGCGTTGTGCCATCGACAAGCGATCCGTCCGGCCCCTTGTAGTCGAGCACATCATATTGTGCTCGGAGATTTCGTCGAATCTGAGTGTTGAAGCTGAACTCCATATCATTCTGAAGGTCGAGTCCCAAAAACTTCAGCGATACACCGCGCCGCAGATATGACGCTTGGATTTGAATCTCGTGAGATGTCTCACGGGATATCGTACTTCGAGCCGATGCATTGAGTCCGTGTGTAGTCGTGACGTTATATCGTGCCGTTGCAGTGAGCAAACCATTCAGCTTGCGTTCGTCAAAGGACATATTCATCCCGAACATAGGGGTGAATCCGGCTCTGATTTGCTGCACTTCGACGATACGTCCGTTGTCGTTGATACGTGCGTTTTCGGTGTAGGTACCTTGATACGCATGCTCAATGAAAATGCGCTGTGCAATCCCCTTGAACGGTCCGATCTTTTCGATTCCATCCCAACGAAGTGTCCAGTTCAGAGAGGGCAACACGCGACCAAGTTCACCACTGAACAGCGAAAGTGCGCTAAATCCATCACGGAACGATTCACCAAGCGCGTCAAGCAGACGTAAGCTTCGACCGATTGTATCGGCATCGGCTTCGATAACAGCCTTGCGCTCGTTGTATAAACGAATAACCGATTCTACATTGTTGCCAAAGAGGCCAAACGGCATGTCCGGGAAGCTAATGAAACTACGCTCGAGTGTCTGGCGCTTATTAACGTTGGTGAATGTTGGAATGCCATTGGCGTCGGTTACGACACGTTGATTTCGCGTGTAACCCAGGTCGGTTCTCATGTTCAGATCAAGCGTTGCACCCGGCCATAGGGGGCGATTGGTCTGGAACTGAAATGTCGACCGCTGGTTGTAGTCATCCTGCATAACAGCGCTCGCAGGACGAATGCCCGGGGTTGTCTCGAAACGGAAGAATGGGAAGACAGGACTGCCAACCATCGAGATACCACCATGAGGATTGGACACAAGACCAAGCTGATACGCCGTCGAAGGACCCCAGAGTGAATTGTTTTCTCTGAATGTGAGGCTTCGTGCCCAGAGATTGGTGAAACCAGTACCACCTAGGATACCGTTGTTCACAGCGGTGTTGGCTTGATTAAACGTAAACGTAAAGTTGTCAAACCCGAATAGCAGCTCTTGAATGACAGACAGCACGTTCGCACTTCCCTTTTTTGCAGGACCAAAGATCTCGGTACCTATCTGGCGCCAACGAAACACAGGACTGAGTCGGAAGGTTGACGTGTATCGTGCAGTACGTACGACGTCTCGTTGCGCGGGATCTGGTTGAAGTGGATCCATAAGTCCATAATTGACATTGTACGAACCTGTCGTTTCAAGCAACCTGTTCAACCCGAGGATGTCCGGTAGCCTTGGCCGAAACGAAAGTGTTACCGTTTGGTTGAACATGTTGTTCATGCCGAAGTCAAACACCCTGCCGTTGGCAAAGAACATCTGACTTGCAAGAGCGCCTCCTGTTCGCTGGCGACCATTTACGTCCAGCTCGAGCGGTACAAGCGTCGATCCGGATACCGCCTTGTAATCAAGCACAGGACTGAGGAATCCATTTTCTACGATACGCCAGTTAAATCCAAATGTCTGCTCGGAGAGAAACTCGCGAACGATAGGACTTGGCTGGTCAAGGAACCTAGATTGTTCCGTCGTGCGCGCGCGCGTCATACCCAGGTTCGCAGTGATTGTCTGTGGCAAGAAATTGAACTTCGTGTCCTTATATGCCTTCAAGCCCCATACGTCACCGAGGAATTTCAACGGTGATGCATGATACTTAGCGGGAAGTGTCACTGCATAGTCGATCCGTAATCGCCAGCGCCAGTCGAAGCGTTGCTGCACAACCTGCGACCGCTCAAACTCTTGTGCATAGGCAAAGTTGAACGTAAGCTTATTGAAAATATCGTCGATGTACCACGCCTTTGTTGGAATGCCCAAACGAAGACCAGTCAGCGCCCATTGATCCTGCACGCGCACGCGCTGTGAGCGACGTCGAACCTCCTCTGCTGCGCGATCTGCAGCCTCCTGTGTTCCCCCACTTGCCAACGTATCGCGCGCTGTTGCTCGGGCAGCAGCTTCGAGATTAACGTCGTTCTGAGCTTGAAACAGAGGAGTCTCGGCGAGCTCGTTGTGGGTGTACGTGATCGGAATCTTCGTTTCGCGCATCTCCTGCGGCAGGAATTTCTCGAGTCCAACTTGCAACGTTGCATTCCACGACGTGGTTTGCATACGATTGCCGAAACGTTCTTCAAGACGATGGAAGTTGGGTGTCGAATGATTAATTGAAGCCGTGAAATCACCAACATCCGCAAGCTTAAGCGTAGTACTCGCCACACCAGCCCAATCGTTGTCGTCGATAGGTTCGACGACGCGAAGCTCGTCGACCCACATTGACGTCGAGAGCTCGTTAGGATATCGCTCAGCTGGATTGGCAATACCAAATCCGAAGAACGAAACGCGCGTCATGATGGGATTACCCTTGATGGCAAAGATGCCCTGAGGGTCACCGGGAACGGCAAACTCCTGCCTATCATTCGTCCGTAGTTGGTCGCGCTGCTGCTTTACGGCCGTCATGTCGGCAACGTTAATACGTAAGTCCTGCCAGCCCCGTAGCAACGGACGCCGATACTCGTAGTAATTGGCCGAGTCGACACCAAAGCGGACAAACGTATAAGCGGGCGGAGAGGAACCCGCTACAACTGAGCTCGGCATCGTGTTGTCACCATGCACGAAGAATGCAACCTGTCGGTAGTAGAACAAATCCCACGGACGGAATATCCGAGCTGCAAATCGTTCTTCGCCGTACCGAAGATTCCTTGCGCGTACGACAAGCGACTGCTCATTAAGCAAGATTTGCTGATATGGATCGGGATTCTGCAACTGCTGTGGACGTTGCACACCTGGCGGCATGGTATAGAAATCGGGTGCAGAGTTGTTCTCTTCGAGGTTCACGTAGGCAACTTGGAGCACGGAGTCATTTCGATCAATATTCGGCTGGAACTGGTGATTGCGCAACCAGTAGGAACCCACGACACCCCAATCAGCAATAGCAACGCGCACGATGCCACCCTGGAAGTGGATTCGCACATACTGGATATTCGTGAAGAGTGGATTGCCAATAATTGAATCCGGTTGACGAACCGGTATACGAAACTGGTACCAGCCCGCAGCAGGATTACCACCAACAATCTGAGGGTTCGTTGACGGATTCGGATTAAGATTCACCTCATAGCGGAAATAGCTATTGTCCAGCGAGATTGTCTGACCGTTGTTCTTGTTTAGAATTTCGGTGTCCGGAAACTGTCCGTTTTCCGATTGCGTGGCGTTGCCTTCGAAGTTGTTGTACTGTACGAACTGCGATTCATTCTGATTTTGGCGATCAGCAGCAAAGTCGAAGAAGTAATCGTCACGGGCTGGGTCGTCTTCGCGATTCAGCGGATCGGGATAGACGTTACGTTCATCTGCGTTAAGCAACGTATCAATACCGCGGTCTTCGCCTATGTCGATAAGGTTGTTAGCAGGTGGATTGTCTTCCGTATTCAACCGTTGGTTCGGAATAATATCTTCACTCACCTGCCCAAGGTCAACAAACATGCGCGAGCCCGGCTCGTAGCTATCAATGCGCATCATGATTTCGATATAGTCGATGTTGTCGTTATCGAAGTTCGTATTGAACGGTGACAACAAGCGCATCATGCCACCCCAGATCTTCGGCTTGTTCTCATTGAGATACGACTGGGTTCGTGCGCGGACATCAAGTGAGTCAGGATCGTTCCATCGTGGATTCTTTGCGTCGAGAAACTCAGGGTTAGGATTGTAAATTCCACGCTCGCTCGGATCAAAGACGATGCGAATTGGATTGATGTTGTTTCTGCCTTGGATACGAGCACGATTTGGATACACATCAACTTGGGCGACATCCGGAACAAATTTCTGATACCAGAATGTCTTTCCTTTGAACTTCACAGCAGTCGTATCCGAGTCCCAAAGGGTACGATCCTGCGAAGCTGACGCGTGTTGCCACAATGTCGGTGTCATACCGAACGACAGATATCGTCGAGCACTTTCGAAGTCATCGACGTAGGCAACCGCTCTCCCAAGATCGCTTGCCACTGTTGAGATGCGCTTGTTCGGCGTTGGCGACACCATCGCCCACTCACCGTTAAACGTCAGCGTCGACTTCGCCTTTGTGTCGAGTCCAGGAAGAGCGTCAAGTGCTCGAGTGAGCCACGGTAGCTCGGCATTGAACTTCGCGTCGAACCCGAGCATCAAGTTAGCGTTAGGCTCCTGGCCGGGTAACACACGGTCGATGATTGCCGCTTGGTCATAGTTCATGACCGTCATACCGATGGATCCGTTCATGCGCCGCTTGTTGAACAGGATCATGTCGGCTCGCATTCCAAGGAGAGTTCGAGTAGTCAGATTGAACACATCGTTCTTCTCGTACTCGATATTGAGATTCGCATTTGGAAGCAATGCTCGAGCGTTGAGAATTGAAAGCGTACCTGTGTAGTAATCAATCGTGAAGTCTGTGCCTTCGCGAAGTGGCGCACCGTCGAGCGTAACACGTACGGAACCCGGAGCAAGTTGATACGTCAGCGGAATTCGGTTGCCACTGGCTTGCCCCGCCGCTTCACCGACAATAAGGAATCGGTCCTTGGCTGTTACGAGTCGAGCGGCCAAATCGGTTGTGTCATAGACTTCATTAAAGACATACTCTTCAGCGAGCTGGGCATTCCCCTGCTTACGGAAATACTCCCGTAGTCCTTCACGAAACGGCTCAAGACTTGGGAACGTGATTTCACCGCGTTGCGCATTGAACACGGGTGGACGTGCATCAAACACACCATCTGGCGGCTGCGCGCCAGTACCATTGTTCACCTGATCGATGCGAAAGATAGTCGGGATCTTATCAGGTGCACCATTGAGAACATCGGCTGAGTCGTTCGTCGATCGGTAATACCACATGCCAATCTTCGCATCCTGCGGGTTCACGTTGGCAATACCGATGTTGTAGATGTTCTTCATAAACCGCTTCCAGAGAGAACGGAACCCTGGTTGCATTTGCGGACGTGCAATGAGCTTAAGGATGAGTGTATCTCTTTCGTTGACGCCATCCGACGAACTCAACATACCGTAGGTAAGGTCGTCCTCGCGCGACGTGGTGGGACCAGCAATTCGGTATGACACAGCGTAAAACCTATCAGAGCGTAGGTTAAGGATGGTGATCTTTCCGAGATTGAGATCCACTTCGTAGCGGCGCGGCTCAAGTCGCGCAAAACGCCCACGCTCAACTTCTCCTGCCTTGATTTCCGCAGCCTTTAAGCTTGCAGGATATCGCTCTCCCTGTCGATCACGGATAGGTTGAAGATCAGCAAAGGCAATTGCTTCGTTGGCCTGAACTTCACGAAGGTCGGTGGTCGACTCCCATACTTCGATTTCCGCGACAACCAGGGAAGCCCCCTCTGGCGGAAGAACTGGGGTTGCAGACCTGAAATAGGTATTCCAAATGGCGAAGTAGGCTGAATCAAGAAAGAAGTGATTTCGGGCGTAGTCGTACGCGCGAACGGTGATATTCTGGCGTGACGATCCTCCCCGTGCGTTGATAAACTGTCGCTCGCCACGACGCTGCGATGCAATGGTTTTGAGGAACAATGGACCAAACTGAAAGTCTGCTCGCACGCCGAACAACGTTTGCCCGCCACCAATGAGCGTGCTCTGCGTCTCAAGGTTAACGTTGCCGAACTCAACCCTCTTAATAATGTCGTCGTCGTATCCTTCGTAGCCAACCTTAAAGCGATTATTGAATTCAAATTGGTTAAGTGTATTCCAGTCAACGTTCATACGGAACTTGTCGCCAATCCGTCCGCTCACGTTGACCTGAATATTCTGGTTGAAGATCGGCGCTGACTGGGTCTGACCCAGCACCGACGCAGTACCTAGTCGCTGGGTGTCCCATCGCCAGCCGGCCTGCACGTTAACTTCACCGTTAACATTGATCGAGACCTCGGGCTTCCCAAAGATCCCGAAGATCGGATTTTGAGGCAGAGGTATGGTGATATTCGTCGCCTGGTCGATCAGCACGCCAAGCTCGGCCGCCGACATCGGACGTTTCATCTCGTATGTGAATAACGACGAGTCCCGAAGGCGTCGCAGCAGGGCTTCGCGCTGCTCCGACAAATACAGGTCCATTTCGATGGGAACCATCGGCGCGACATCGATTCCGTCAAGAACTTCCCGCATCATTACGGACGACATCAGCGAGTCAACTGCGCGCGATGACATATACCCCTTCGGGAGCGGCAATGTTCGATCTCGGCGCTGGGCATCCGAAGTCCCAAATCGACGAACCCGTGTCGGCGGGAAGAAGGACGGCAGGTCTGCATTCGTTGGATCGCCTGAAGTGTACACGCTATCGCGTGCGACAGAATCAGCCATGGCCACCCGGACAAATGAGGACATCACCCACGTCAATTGCTGAACACAGACCTCGTGAAGGGGCTCTGAGGCACGCCGTTGGACGGTTCGTGTTCGTCCAAACGCCGAAACGGTGATCATGCACATGCATGTCACCGCAATTACTGCCGTCACAGAGCTTCGTGTTGACCCGTCAATCACGCCAGGCAGCTCACCAAGTGGTTGTTAGAGATCGTAGTGCTTAAACCGAAAGCGGCATGCAAGCATCGTACCAAACGGTGAGAATAGGCCCCCGCGTTGAATGTAGATGATGAACAATATACGTCGTAGCGTACTTTTGCAGCTTGCACGAAGTACTCGAACTCCTATTGCATTAGGCGCTATGAATCGTTGCCTCATCCTCCTGCTGTGTCTCCTCTTCCTCCCTCCGGCGAGCATTATCGCTGGAGACGCGGACTATATACAACTCGGACCCGAGCAGATTTCGACCTTTATCCCGAGTGAGACCAGAACGGTTATCAATCTCAGTGGAACGTGGCAGCGAATCATTGACGACGCGTCCGAACCTGTCGAAGTACCTAGCACCGTCGAACAAGTGGCATCTGTTACACTTCGGCGCACCGTCAATGTTCCTGCGTCGATGGTATCGCGACACGCCTGGAATATTCAGTTTCTGGGTATCGTCGATGAGTTCGAACTCCGGATCAACGGTCGCTACATTATGCGGTATCCAGGAGGAATGACTCCGTTTACGATTCCAATTCCCGACAGAGCGATTCAAGCGGGCAATAACACCATCGAGCTCACACTTGCACCGACCAGCGAGCTAACGTCGCTCGTAGAGCGATTTTCACGTAGTGGACGTACGCGACGTATGGGCATCCTACGGGAGGCGTTCTTGATTGGCACGCCACACGTGTGGACGAGCGATGTACACGTTCGCACATCCGTCGCAAACGGGTATGGAACTGTGCGCGTGAAGGCTACTGTGAGCGGTGGCATGGTCGAGCGTCTGACGGGTGGACTGCAAACTGGTAATGCGTTGACACAGGGCAAGGTAACCGTGGCCGTTGAAGCGCTCCTTCGATCGAAGCGCGATGGCATCGTCGTTGCGCGCTCGGGGGCGGTCGTCACGACAATAGAACGCTCACGACAGCAAAGCATAGCATTGCAGGTAGGCATCGGTCAACCGCAACGCTGGAGCGTTGATCATCCCGATCTTTACGATCTCGTGATTCAGATCACGCGTGAAGGACAGCAAATCGACACGTACGCAACCCCCGTTGGATTCCGTACGGTCTCAGTTGCCAGTTCTGCAGCAGGCCGTGTGATCATGATCAACGACACGACGACGGCTATCCATGCCATCGACTACGTCGAGCACTTCCCGGAGCGTGGCACCTCAATGTCGTGGAAGCAAATGGAGCGTGATGTATCGTTACTGAAGACGCTGGGAGTCAATGTCGTTCGACTACGTGGTGCCAGCCCTCACCCCTATTTCTTGCACCTCTGCGACAAGTATGGACTGATGGTCATGGCAGAACTCCCGGCTATCGACGTTCCATCATCGATCATGCATCAATCCGAAATTCTGGCACGTCTTCGTAACGCTGGCGAACGTCTAGCAACGTATCTCGACAGCCACCCATCGGTGATTGCGCTCGGTGTGAGTGACGGACTCGAGGAAGGCTCTGACGCTGTGTCGGCATACCATGCCGATATGGTCCAGTTCTTCCGCAAGACAACATCAAAGCTCCTGTACAAAGTCGTGCAGGCGGGTCTCTACGAGAAGACAAGCGAGGGTGGTTTCGACATCATTGTCATGAGCTTCCGCTCTACTCGTGATCGCGATCGGTTCAACCTGCTGGTTGGCCCCATCGCGCAGCAGTTCAGAGCAGCGGCAGTGTTGACAGAGTTTGGGTCGCAACTCTCACCAGCGAATACCAACGGATACGACGACCCCCTGTCCAATGAGGCGCAAGCTCGTGTTGTCCGTGATTGTTTCCGGTCGACGTTTGCTGCCGGACTAGCGGGAGTGCTTGTGTGGGGATTTGCAGACTACTCTCTCGACCGGCCCACGATGTTGGTGGATCACTTTGACGCCTATCTCTCTACGTCTGGACTTGTCGATGAATGGCGTCAACCTCGCGTATCCTATTCGATGTTGAAGTCGTTGATCAACGATGAGAAGGAACCCCTCATTCAAGCTGATGAGGAGATCTTCAGTACGCCGATTGTGTTCATTGTTGGCGGCATTGTGTTGGCGCTCATCATGACGTTCTTGATCAATCGCTCCCGTCGATTCCGCGAGTATCTCATTCGAGCAATCGCTCGCCCGTATAATTTCTACGCAGACATTCGTGATCAGCGCATTCTCTCGATGCCGCAGACCACATTCCTCGGAATCGTGATAGCAAGTTGTGCAGGTCTTGTCGTTGCGTCCGTTCTCTTCTACGCCCGTGTCGACTCGAACCTCGAGTACATTCTTCATTTGATCGTACCGTCAGATGTCGCCTATGAGGTTGTTCGATTCGTATCATGGCGACCAACGTTGGCTGTTCCACTCTGGTCCGCTATCGTGTTGTCGCTGTTTGCCCTGGCGGCAGCGTTCCTACGAATTGGTGCAATGTTCGTCAAGGCACGCATTTACTACCGCGACACGCTTACGATCGTCGTGTGGTCCTCCCTGCCCCTTGTCGTTCTCCTGCCGATTGGCGTAGCACTCTACCAAGCGTTGAGCACGGATGCTCTGTCCTTGTGGGTACCGATCCTGATCTTTTCACTCATCGTGTGGTCGCTACTTCGAACGCTTCGTGCAACATCGGTTGTTTTTGATGTGCCATCTAGCATCGTCTACTCGATCGGACTTGGACTTGTAATCGCATTCGCAGTGATTTTACTCATCACATGGAATGCGTCCTACGAAGCATTCGATTACCTCAAGTACTACCTTGCGGTTGTTCGTGCGTAAGGAATGGCAATGCCGGTTTTGATTCCATCGGAGCACCGTGAGCTCAATGACCGCGAACGGATCATCCTACAAGCAGTAGTCCAGCTGTTTGTCTTGTATGCTACACCCGTAGGATCGCGCAATGTGTCTAAGTACCTCGAACGAACATTGCCCTTGAGCCCTGCTACGATTCGCAATACGATGGCCGACCTCGAAATGATGGGATATATCACCCATCCGCACACGTCGGCTGGTCGCATGCCGACGGACCTTGGATATCGGTTCTATGTCGACTCACTTGCCGATCACTCGAGCGTCACGCGCGAGGAACGATCCGCCGTTGAGCAAGACCTTCTCGCTGTACCACGCGAATCTGTCACACGTGACGCTGTGCGACTCCTTGGCTCGCTGAGTCGGCACCTCGCCATGGTGCAGCTTCCGCAGGTAACCGAGGCCCTGGTGCAGCACGTCGAGATCATAGCACTATCCACAGACCGATTGCTTGTCATCATTGAACTCGACAGCGACATCGTGAAGACGCTCACGCTCGAGTCGAATGAAAGTATCGATCCGACGACGCTACGAGCAGTATCGCAACAACTCAATGAGCGGCTGTCTGGTCGCCCCTTGAGCGTCCTGCGAACTGCACTTCCCGAGTTACTCGATGGTACTGCATCCGCGTCGCCAGGACTCTTACGATTATTCGTCGATCAGGTATCGCACCTTCTGCGCGTGCCGCCGTCAGGATCTGTGCATATCAGTGGCGCTCAGAACCTTATCACGCAACCAGAGTTTGATGCACCAGAGCGTCTCCGTAGTGTGATCGAGTTGGTAGAAAACGAAGATGTCGTTGTTCACCTTCTAGGTACAGCTACTGAAGCAGGTCGCCTTTCGGTTCGGATCGGACAGGAGCTGCCTGATCCAGCGATGCATGATTATAGTTTGATCGCAACCACCTATCGCGCGGGAAATGCCACAGGCTCGCTCGGTATCATTGGTCCTCGACGCATGGACTATGGTCGCATGATTTCTATCGTGCAATTGATGTCATCCGTGCTCACCCGTTCTCATGGCGAGCACACACCATAGCGCCACCTTGTTCGTCGTATCGCGCCGCGCACGTACATCACACATCCACACCTCACACATTCGCATGTCAACCACGCACTCCCCAGACGAACACATGAACGCCGAACACGCTACTACCGAACCAGAGATCACACCACTGTCCGAACTCGATCAGCTTCGCGCAGAAGTCGAGGAATGGAAAGATCTTGCACATCGTCGCACGGCCGAAATCGCGAACATGCAACGCCGCGCAGTTCAGGAGCGTGCGGATCTCGAGCATCATGCCGCAGAGCGCATGATTCACAAGCTTCTACCTGTGCTTGACGATCTTCATGCTGCCGTTGAGGCGAGTCGCACATCATCGGATGCCTCGGCTCTGCAGCAAGGCCTCGAGATGATTTATGCCAAGACCATGAAGATCTTCGAGGATGCTGGTATATCGGTGATTGAAGCCGAAGCAGGGCAGCCCTTCAATGTGGATGTCCACGAAGCATTGATGCTTTCACCATCAGACCACCCTGAGGGTCATGTCATTCAAACGGTGCAGCGTGGATACTCTCTGCACGAGCGCGTGATTCGTCACGCAAAGGTCATTACATCCGCTGGTCCAACCCAATAATCCCACAGACGCTCTACCCCATGTCACAACGCGATTACTACGAAATCCTTGGTGTTGGTCGAACCGCTGCACCCGACGAAATCAAGTCTGCCTACCGCAAACTTGCCATGCAGTACCATCCCGACCGGAACCCCGATAACGCCGAGGCGGAAGCCAAGTTCAAAGAGGCTGCCGAAGCGTATGAGGTGCTCTCGAATCCTGAGAAGCGCTCACGTTACGACCAGTTTGGTCATGCCGGTATGCGTGGCGGACAGGACTATCACCAGTACAGCAATATCAACGACATCTTCAGCGCGTTTGGCGACATCTTCGGACAGTCGATTTTCGGTGACATGTTCGGTCAGCAACGTTCCGGTGGACGTCGACGTTCTCACAAAGAACCAGGTGCAGACCTCAAAGTCCGCATGCCCCTTTCCCTTGAAGACATTGCAACAGGAGTCGAACGGACGATCAAGCTTCGACATTGGAAATCCTGTGGAACATGCTCTGGTAATGGTACAAAGGAAGGCAGCGGCATGTCCACCTGTCAAACGTGTCAAGGCACCGGCGAACTCCGTCAGGTTTCTCGCAGCGTGTTCGGACAGTTCATCAATGTTGCACCTTGCGCGCAATGTAGTGGCACCGGAGAGATCCTCAAGGATCCGTGCGACACCTGCCATGGCGAAGGGCGCGTTGAAGGCGAAACGACGGTAAAAGTCACAATTCCCGCAGGTGTACACACTGGTAACTACCTCACTGTCACTGGCAAGGGGCATGCAGGCCGCCGAGGTGGTGAAGCTGGAGATGCCATCGTTGTTATTGAAGAGCAAGAGCACGAAGTCTTTGAGCGCGAAGAAGACGACGTGTACATCGATGTCACGTCGGACTTCGTAACGGCAGCATTGGGTGGCGACATTACCGTTCGCACATTGTTTGGCGAATCTGTGCTCAGCGTTGAACCCGGAACACAACCTGGCTCTACACTGCGCATGAAGGGCAAGGGCATTCCGCACCTTAACAGCAAGGGTAGCGGCGATCAGTACGTTCGGTTCAACGTATACGTTCCAACGAAGCTCTCGAGCAAGGAGAAGGACACGCTGCGTGAACTCAGCAAGAGTGAGCACTTTACACCGAAGGATCAGCGACGTCGCAGTGACGTCTTCGAGAAAATCAAGGGCGCATTCTCATAACACGTCAGTCCAGCGCCCTATTCCACCATCGGAATTGACAATACATGCGCTGGATAGAACGGATTCGAGAACATCTCCACGTAACAGCACTTGAAGCACGAGCACTCCTAATTGTCTCAGGAGTATTCGCTGTCGGCACCGTGATTCATATCGCATCTCGGAACGAGGGATTGCATGACCACGCAACGGCATCACGAATTGCCAAGATTCTTGACTCGCTGCAAGCTGCCGACGCTGAGTCACCTGCGCTGACAACCGTTCACGAGCCGACAAACGGAGTGCTCACATCGAAAAGTGTGCAGCCGGCCGTTCCGCGGTCGATAAACCTCAATACTGCAAGTACGAGTGAACTCGATGCACTCCCTGGAATTGGTCCAGCTACTGCACGGGCGATCACCGAGGCCAGGTCACGCAACCGATTTACGTCGGTCGACGATCTACTGGATGTAAAGGGTATTGGCGAGAAGAAGCTTGAGCGCATACGACCGTACGTTGTGGTGCCGTAAATTCCCGCTCATGCACACTACGATCTATCTTCATCCACAGCGCACGATCATCGCACATTGGGACCTCGGCGCTGAGGTTCCCGTCTTGACGTCGTATCGCGAAGTGCAACCGGATGCGGATGTGCAATCGTACATGATCGACGATGCACCATGCACGGTAGCGGTGCATTCGCATTCACTTCGCTGGCACCACTTCCCGCTTGATGACGATGAGGACGCTGAGCTCCGTAAGGGGTTCGAGCTTGCTACGTGTCTGCCAGATGTCAATCCAGAAGTCGATCGTGTTATCATGGTCAATGATCCTCTCCCAGACCACCCGCGCACGTGGTGTGGAATGGTGATACTTCCCCGCCGTGTCGCCGATGACATAGCACAACGCATTGGGCCTGAGGCACAAATCATCCCAGACGTCATCTGTGATGTTCGTGCCGCGCTTGCTAGCACGAGTCGCCAAGAACATCCATGGGTTCTGCTCGGACTTCGCGGTGATAAGTGGATCGCAGCTGTAATCGACCACACACACACAGTCGTGCAGTGCGCAGCGTTCCCGAGAGAACGTTCTGTTTCGTTCGAGGATGGAGTTATTGACGCGTTCTACGCGATTACAAGTTCATCCGAGAGTGAGATTACACGTATGCTTGTGTTTGGAGATGAGTTGACCAAAACGTCGTACGACAGTATCTCTTCGCGTCTTGCTGAGTCGTCGGTTGTTACCGGCCGCCTACAGCCATTTCGACGTGTTGGCGCAGGTGTCGACGACGCGACAAAGCGCACACTGCTATCGATCGCACACATCTTGGGGCCGATCGTAGCTCCAGTACTTCCCTCGTTTGCAGTAGGTGACGTCGGTGCGCATCCATAGTGGAACGCTTCGCGGTCGGGAGATTCCTCCGCCACCCGGCACGCAGACACGACCGACAACTGATGTTATCAAGGAATCGATGTTTTCGGTAATCGATCACCACAAGCGGATTCACGGTGCCCATGTGCTCGACCTTTTCGCTGGTACCGGTCAACTTGCGTGGGAATCGCTTAGCCGTGGTGCGAGCTCGGCAACCCTCATCGACTCATCCACTGACGTATGCCGCCATCTTCGCTCCGTTGCGATCGAATTCGGTGTTAGCGACTGCGTGACCATCATACGCAGCGATGTACTGATGTACCTCCGTCAGGGTGACTTATCCCCTGCCGATCTGGTGTTTCTTGACCCACCGTACCACCTTCGCTGCTGCAATGCAGTCGTCCAAGAACTACTCCACCGAAATCACCTAGCACCAGACGCGCTCGTCGTCGTCGAGCATGGTGACCAGGAGGCTCTACTTCCCGACAATCGTCTTATGTCTGTTTGGCATCGTGAGCGGAGCACCACCGTTGTCGATATTCTCAACCATCAGGCCTCGCAGCCGTAACTTTGCCGCATGTCGAAACACGCTATGTACCCAGGGTCGTTCGACCCGATCACGCTCGGTCACGTTGATGTGATTGAACGTGCTGCGCAGATGTTTGAGAGCGTCACGGTTGTGATCGCGAAAAACAGCAAAAAGACACCATTGTTCGATGAACATGAACGCCTTGCGATGGCCACTGCTTCGCTCGTTCATCTTCCCAACGTATCGGTTACAGTGCATGCCGGACTCGTCGTTGACTTCGCACAGGAGCATGGTGTCGATGTGATCGTCCGTGGCCTGCGTGCCGTCAGCGACTTTGAATATGAGTTTCAAATCGCGCTCATGAATCGCAAACTGCAGCCAGATGTTTCCACGATTTTCCTGATGCCGCACGAGCGCTACACCTACCTCAACTCGAGCATCATTCGTGAGCTTGGTCGGTATCGACAAGACATTAAAGACTTTGTGCCTCAGGCAGTGATTGAAGCTATGTACAGGAAGTTCGCATGAAGGTACATATCGTTACACTCGGCTGCAGTAAGAACACTGTCGATAGCGAGGTACTGGCTGGTCAGCTCCATGCTAACAGTCTGGAACTAGCGGCAACCGTTGAAGAAGCCGACACCCTCGTGATCAATACGTGTGGGTTTATCGACGCAGCAAAGGAAGAGAGCATTCAAGCGATCCTCGAGGCGGCTGAGCTCAAGCGTCAAGGCTCTCTACAGCGACTCGTCGTTGCGGGGTGTTTGTCAGAACGATATGGCAGCGACCTCCGTGAAGAAATCCCTGAAGTGGATCACGTGTTCGGTACCGAGGCGTACGAACAAATCATCAAAGCATTATCTCCCGACCTAAAGTACTCGCTCCTCGGCGAACGCATTCTCTCAACGCCGAAGCACTACGCGTACATGAAGATTTCAGAGGGCTGCGATCATCCGTGTGCCTTCTGCGCAATTCCCATTATGCGCGGTACGCATAGGTCAACGCCGATCCCAACACTTGTTGCTCAGGCGCAGTCACTTGTGCGGCAAGGTGTCAAAGAACTCGTTCTCGTAGCACAAGATTCTACGTATTACGGCATGGACACCGAGGGACGTCGCATGCTTCCGGATCTTCTTCGTGCCCTATCGGATGAAAGTGGCGCATCATGGATCCGATTGATGTATGCCTACCCTGCAAAGTTCCCAACCGACATTCTCTCGGTGATACGCGAGCGGTCGAACATAGCGACCTATCTCGATATGCCCCTTCAACATGCATCAACAGAAGTCCTCAAGAACATGCGCCGTGGTATAACGCGCCGCACGACAGAGGAGCTTCTCGATCAGATTCGCACCGAGGTGCCGGGAGTTACGCTTCGTAGCACGTTTATTGTTGGATACCCAAGTGAAACCGACGCAGACGTAGACGAACTCGCCGACTTTGTTGCAACCCAGAAGTTCGACCGTCTCGGCGTGTTCCAGTATTCACAAGAGGATGACACCTACGCATACATTCTCGGTGATCCGATTTCTGCAGAAGTAAAGCAGGAACGTATGCAGCGCATCATGGAGATTCAGCGCGATATTTCTCTGGAAAAGAATCAGCAAAAGATTGGCTCAGTTCAACGCGTACTCATAGAAGAAGTCGTCGAACACGAGTATCGAGGTCGCACAGAGGCTGACGCTCCGGAAGTCGACAATGACGTGTACGTGCGCTCGGAACAACCGCTGCAACCAGGATCATTCGTCGATGTCGTGATTGACGATGCGGCGGAGTTTGATCTTTTTGGACACATTCAGTAAGCCCCCCCCTATCATGCAAACGTCTCTCATTGCCCTACTAGTCCTCACCTTTCACCTGATTCTCTGCCCAACGGTCTCTGCGCAGAAAGTGGATGTAAACGCGCTGTCTGCATACATGTTCGGAACGTCCACTGATTATGTGTACGCAAACGGCTCACGGTATGGCGAAGTCTGGATCGCTCCCAGTGCCGTCTATGGAGGCGCAGTCGATATCGTTTTGCGTAACAACATCATGGTGGAAGTGCAATACATGGTCCAGCCAACTCGAGGACAGGAACGCGGCCTAGGTGGGATTGTGCTCCGTGAGACAGATCTTACTAATCATTTCATCCAGGCAGGGGGCTTGTATTCCCGCTCCTTCAGCCGAACGGCAGATGTTTTCGGTGGTGTGATGTTCGGGCTTGAGGTCTTTGACCCTTCAAAGCCCCAGTATGAAACGGTAGTAAGATTTTTGGGTACACTCACAGCTGGTACCAAGCTATGGATCACAGATGCGATTGGTATTCGACTGCAAGCGGCATTGAACATGCCGATGGTGTTATCTGGTGTAGGGTTCTACTTTGGTGCTGGTGGCCCTGATTACGGAGCATCGACGTTTGTACAGTTGCTGCAGTTCAATCTTGGCGGCGGCATCGTTGTTCGCATCTAACTAGGTCAGTGGCGGTAGTGTCGAAACAACACCGCTACGACGACCGCGCTGACGATGCTCATGACTGTTAGCAGAATGGCAATAGATGCTTCAGCAGATGTTCCGCTCAGCACAGCGTGCCATTTGATCGACGCACGCCAAACGAACGTCAAGAGAAAGATGCCAGCAGCAGATAGAGCAGCTGGATGCGTCCACATGCGACCTTGACGATGGAGGACGCCGAGGATGATCACGAACGTTCCAAATAGTCCCCCGTTTAGAATCGAACTTGCACTTGTCTCGCCCGTGAGTTCGAATCCGATAACGCCCGTCACGACGAGAAACACGCCATAGGCGATCAGTACCGCACCAAGTTGTTTAGCCACGAGCATCCTCGTGACACTGACCGTCGATAATGCGGACGATACGGTGTGCGCGACGAGCCAGCTCCTGACTATGAGTCGCGATCACACACGCTGTGCCCCGGTCGACACTCAGCTGAACAAGAAGGTCTGCAATCGATGCTGCATGCTCTTGATCAAGATTCCCAGTCGGCTCATCTGCGAACACAATTGACGGTCCGTTAATGAGAGCTCGTGCAATTGCAACACGCTGTTGCTCTCCACCAGAGAGTTCGCGCGGCATGTGTGCAGCACGGTGTGTCATACCAACAGATGCTAGTAAATCATCTGCACGATGCGCAACATCCGACTCTCGATCACCACGAAGCAAACCAGGCATCATCACATTCTCGCGTGCGGTAAACTCGGGAAGGAGGTGGTGAAACTGAAACACGACACCGATCGATGACAATCGAAGCTTTGTGATTATTGATGCTGAAGCTGATGTAAGATCGATGATCGTGTCATCGATGCAATACGTCAGCGTACCGGCATCGCACGTGTCCAACGTCGCGAGAATATGCAGGAGTGTACTTTTCCCTGCCCCACTTGGCCCCATAAGCGCAACAGTCTCTCCAGCATAGAGCGAGAGCGTTACATCTCTCAGGACAGCAGACGCAACATCCGACCCCGGAGTACCATACGCCTTTGTGAGGTGCTCAGCATGGACGAGTGGCGTCATTGAAACTGACCTAACACGCGGAGATCGTTATCATAGAGCATTCGAATATCGTCAACACCTGTCATCATCATAACGACGCGCTCAACACCAAAGCCAAAGGCGAATCCGGAATATTCTTCAGGATCGATACCACATGCACGCAGTACGTTCGGATGAACCATTCCTGCGCCACAAATCTCTAGCCATCCTGAATGCTTACAAATACGACAGCCATCACCCTTGCAGAGGAAACACGACATATCGATTTCACAGCTAGGCTCTGTGAATGGGAAGTATGACGTGCGGAACCGAAACTCGGCGTGCGCATCGTAGAACCTCCGTGCGAATTCCATGATTGTACCCTTGAGGTCAGCCATACTGACTCCCTTGTCAATGTACAACCCCTCAATCTGATGGAATTCAGCAAGAGAACGAGCGCTTACCGCTTCATTCCGATATACACGACCCGGCATGATGCACCGAATCGGCGGCTTCATCGACTCCATCACCCGCACTTGGACTGACGACGTGTGCGTGCGCAGTACGACATCGGCGCGATCTGCGGCATCAACAAAGAACGTGTCCTGCATATCGCGTGCAGGATGATCTTCAGCGAAGTTGAGCTTTCCGAAGTTATGGGCATCGTCCTCGACATCCGGCCCCTCGGCCACTTCAAAACCCATTGATCCGAAGATCTCAATGAGTTTCTGGATCGACTGCGTTATCGGATGCACAGCTCCAGTGCGGACACCGCGCGCTGGGAGCGTTGTGTCGATCGTTGGGATGGGAGCAGGCGCGCCGTACATGGCGAGCGCTTGCTCGTATGAGCCTTCAGCGAGCGTACGAAGCTCGTTAAGCGCCTTGCCGACAACTGGCTTGTCTTCCCTCGGGACAGATCGCAATTCATCGACGCATGCCTGGAGCGTTCCCTTCTTCACCAAGTGTGTTAGGCGAAACTGCTCAGCATCTTCGCGCGACGCAATGCCAGCGATGTCAACTTCAATCTGCGCTCGCAGCGCCGAGATGGTATCGAGAAGTGTCATGGTGCAAATGTACGGATAGAAAAACGGCGGTGATGACATTGTCATCACCGCCGCAATCAGTTGCAGTGTAGGACTTACACCGACTTTGCAATTGTCGTGAACACCTGTGGGTGATTCATCGCAATGTCGGCAAGAACCTTGCGATTGATCGCAATGTTGCTCTTCTTCAATCCGTGCATGAGCTTCGAATACGTTGTACCATTCAGGCGAGCGGCCGCATTGATGCGAACGATCCACAGTGAACGGAATGTACGCTTCTTGTTACGGCGGTCACGGTATGCATACTGCAGACCCTTCTCGACGTGGTGCTTGGCAACTGTCCAAACCTTTGAACGTGCGCCCCAGTAGCCCTTGGCGAGCTTGAAGTATTTCTTCTTCCGCTGGTGCGCCGCTACTTTATTGACACTACGTGGCATGTCAACTCTCCACTATGTTGTCGTCAGGAGAACGGCTTCCCTGATCGACGTGAAAAAAAGTGTCCTTAGCGCATTGCGAGGCAATGCAGGACATTATTCATGTTCGATGGATCGACGAGTGCGTCTTGGCGAAGATTGCGCTTACGCTTGCGATTCTTGCTCGTCAGAATGTGGCTACGATTAGCCTTTTGGCGCTTGATCGCACCCGATCCGGTGATCTTGTATCGCTTCTTCGCACCGGAGTTAGTCTTCATCTTCGGCATTACTTTTCCTCAACTGGTTGTTGTGCTGGTTCCTGGGCTGGGGCGGTGCCATCACCTGCTTCTGCCGGCTTTGGCTCCTTCTTCTTCGCTGGCTTCTTGACGTCAGGCGCGAGCATGACTCCAAGGAAACGTCCTTCCATTCGCATTGGTTGATCGATCTTAGCAACATCTGCAAGAGCATCGATGAATCGCTGAAGCAATTCTTCTCCGAGTTCCTTGTGCAGGATCTCACGCCCCTTAAACATCACCGTCGCCTTCACCTTGTGTCCTTCTTCAAGAAAGCCACGAGCGTGACGTGTCTTGAAGTCAAAATCGTGCGTATCTGTTCCCGCCTTAAATCGAACTTCCTTGAGCGTCGAGTGCACCTGTGCCTTCTTCTGCACCTTTTCCCGCTTGGTCTGTTCGTAGATGAACTTTCCATAGTCGATGATTTTGCATACAGGCGGGTTCGCCTGCGGTGCAATCTCCACAAGATCAGCTTCGCGCTCTAGTGCAATACGTAGAGCTTCGCGGCGCGGAAGCACGCCTAACGCTCCACCCTGAGCATCAACAACGCGTAGTTCAGGTGCACTGATCTCGTCGTTGATCTTGTGTTTTCGTTGTGGTTCCTGACGCGGACCTTGCGGCGGGATGTACGGACGCCTCAAACGGACCTTCTAGTAAAGTGGACGAACTTGTCGCAAAGAACGCAAAGATAAGTCTTAAAAGGGGTTACGTCCAAATGGTGCAATGACCGTTCTCTGCATCCTTCGTAATTTTATGGTCTTCTCAACGTCTCCTACCTCCATGATTGACAAATCCGACGTTCTTGATTCCATTGAACAGGCCGAACGACGAACACCGGCCTTCCCTGCCAGCATGCCGGTGCTCCCCCTGCGGGACATCGTCATCTACCCCCATATGATCTTTCCGGTGCTCATCGGTCGGTCTTCGTCATTGAAGGCCGTCGCAGAGGCGCTAGAGCGTGACAAGTTCATCCTTGTCGTGGCCCAGAAACAGGCCTCAACCGAGGATGCCGGATTTGATGACATCTACTCCGTGGGTACCGTAGCCAAGATCCTCCAGGTTATGCGCCTGCCGAACAACTTGCTCAAGGTGTTGGTTGAGGGTACGGTCACGGCTAAGGTCGTTGGCCCGGTCAAAACGGAGCCGTTCCTCGAGGCAACGGTTGAAGTTGTGTCCCCAATCGTCAACGAAAAAGATCGGAGCCTCAAGGCTCTGGTCCGACATGCGACCGAACTTTTTGAAGAGTACGTGAAGGATAATCGCAACCTTCCTCCGGAAGTTCTGGGAGCCTTCCAGAACCTCGAAGATCCCGTACGAAAGCTCTACTACGCTGCAGCGAATGTCACGCAAAAGGTTGACGTAAAACAGCGCATTCTTGATGCTGAGGATGTGAAGGCTCAGTATTACGAACTCGTACAGATGCTGTCGAACGAACTTGAGCTTCTTCGTCTCGAGGTTGAGATCGACACCAAGGTGCAGGATCAAATTCAGAAGTCGCAGCGTAAGTACTTCATTCAAGAGCAAATTCGCGCGCTGCAAACAGAGCTCGGCGAAGAAGATGATGGCGGACCAGAGCTTGGTCCACTCCGTGAGGCACTCGACAAGGCACAACTGCCTGAAGCGATCCATACCAAAGTCTTCGAAGAGTTCGATCGTCTCAAGCGTACACCATCGATGTCGCCGGAGTTTAGCGTCAATCGTACGTGGCTCGAGTGGATCGGCAATGTTCCATGGGCAACGAAGACTGATGACGACCTCGACATTGCCAATGCGCGCGGCATTCTTGATGCTGATCACTACGACCTAGAAAAGCCTAAGGAGCGCATCCTTGAGTACATCTCAGTGCTCAATCTCGTTGGTGCATTGCGCGGACAGATTCTGTGCTTTGTTGGACCTCCTGGTGTCGGTAAGACGTCCCTCGCAAAGTCGATCGCACGTGCACTTGGACGAAAATTTGTGCGCTTGTCGTTAGGGGGCGTGCGCGACGAAGCAGAAATTCGTGGTCACCGCCGTACCTACATCGGTGCAATGCCTGGAAAGATCATCCAGTCGATGAAGAAGGCAGGTTCTGTCAATCCAGTGATTCTTCTCGACGAGATCGACAAGATGTCGATGGATTTCCGCGGTGATCCGAGTGCTGCATTGCTTGAGGTACTCGATCCAGAGCAGAACACAACGTTCAGCGATCACTACCTCGAAGTTGACTACGATCTGTCAAACGTGCTGTTCATTGCAACGGCGAACGTGATGTACGACATCCCGGGTCCTCTGTTGGATCGACTCGAAGTGATTGAGCTTTCGAGTTATCTCGAGCCAGACAAGGTACAGATCGCCAAGCAATACATCGTGCCGAAGCAACTCGAACGTCACGGACTCAAGGAGTTTGATGTAACGTTCACTGATGCGGCACTGCTCAAGATCGTTCGAGAGTATACGCGCGAGGCCGGCGTGCGCTCGCTTGAGCGCGAGATCGCCAGCATTCTTCGCAAGGTCGCGATGGAAATCGTGAGCACGGCATCGAAGAAATCCACGTCCAAGGCATCTACTTCAAAGGCCATCGCGAAACTCGCGTCACAACGTACGTGGGTGGTCGACGAGAAGGCTGTCGAGCGACACCTGAGAGCGCCGAAGTACAAGGTAAAAGCGGAAGAACTCAGCGACAAGGTTGGTGTGGCTACGGGACTTGCGTGGACATCGATGGGCGGAGATACGCTACCTGTCGAAGTCACGATCATGCCTGGTCCGGAGCGCCTCACGCTCACCGGCAAGCTTGGTGAGGTCATGAAGGAATCGGGCATGGCTGCGCTGTCGTACCTTCGAAGCGCCGCGTCTACGTTTGACCTTGATCCCGAATTTGCCAAGGGTAAGGAGCTTCACATTCACGTTCCTGAAGGTGCGATCCCGAAGGATGGTCCTTCAGCCGGCATCACCATGACGCTCGCTCTTCTCTCTGCCGCCAGCGGACGTCCATTGCGTGGGGATGTAGCGATGACCGGTGAAGTAACGCTGAGAGGCAATGTGCTGCCGATTGGTGGTCTTAATGAAAAATTGCTCGCTGCTCGCCGTGCAGGCATGACCACGGTACTTGTACCGAAGGACAACAAGAAGGACGTTCTGGAGCTATCCCCACAGGTGACGGAAGGCCTGACAATTGCGTACGTCGGACACATTTCGGAGGCCGTCAAGGTGGCCTTCCGCGATGCGAAACCCGCTCGTAAGCGGTAAGATTATTTGGAGGTTCGGGACTTTTCCCCTACTTTTGTCGTTCGCAGCATTACAATCGAGACTACACGGAGTACACAGTCATGGCCAAGAAGGGCGCACGCGTCATCATCACGCTCGAATGCACGGAAGCCAAAGGCGAAGGCAAGCCAGCATCGCGTTACACGACGATGAAGAACAAGCAGAACACCACGGAACGTCTTGAAATCAAGAAGTACAATCCGTTCCTGAAGCGTCACACTGTTCACAAGGAAATCCGTTAAGACGGATTCACCCAAGCATCGCATTCATACGCAACCTCGTCTGCCTCGCAGTCGGGGTTGTTTCGTTTTAACCCTCTGTCGGCGCAGATGGACGTATGCGTGGGAGCTTGGTAGCAACAGCAGCGGCGAGATTGATACCACGAGCATTACAGAAGTTCATGAGTGATATCAGGACGTCTGCAGCTTCATCCGCAACATGCGCCTCATCAACTGGTGATCCGCGCCAGCGCTTCTTCTCGAGGTTTGCCAACTCCCCGGTCTCCCCACTTAGCTCAAGCGCAAAGAACTCCGGTGGACGTGCGATAAAACACGCCGATTGGTAGGCGTCGAATGCGCGCTGGATAGGATCGATTCCTTCTTCCACCTGCGCTATGAGGTCCTGACACAATGGATGGATGTTCATGACTCCTCCCCCATGTCTCCCTCCTCCTCGACGTCTGCGGGACCACTATCGCGCATGCGATAGCCGACACCCCGCACACTCGTGACGAGCTGTGACTGACCTGGACGTTCAATCTTCTGACGAATACGCTTGATGTACACATCAATGATATTCGACTCTGGGTCGAAGTTATGCTTCCACACATGCTGCATTATCATTGAGCGAGAAAGTATACGATCCTTGTTTCGCATCAGGTACTCAAGCAGTGCATACTCTTTTGTCGTGAGCTCGATTTCCTTTTCGTCTCGATACGCAAAGTGCGTTACAAGATCAAGCGTCAAATCACCACAATGCAGCTTGGTCGTCTTCTCAGGCGTTGAGCGACGCAGAATCGAGCGCAAGCGTGCGGCCAGTTCTTCAAAGTGGAACGGCTTTGAGAGGTAATCATCAGCACCAAGGTCCAGACCTTGCACACGGTCCTCCATTGAACCTCGTGCCGTGAGCATCAACACCGGCGTCGCATTGCCCTCGGCACGCAATGCACGTAGCACGCTGTAGCCATCCAACTTTGGCAACATCACATCCAGTACGATGGCATCGAACACGTTGTGCATCGCGAGATCTAAACCCGCCTGCCCATCAGCCGCGGTCTCAACTACATAGCGCTCTTCTTCCAACCCACGTTGGATGAAGCTGGCAACTTTCCGTTCATCTTCAATCACGAGAATACGCATAGGGGCAAGATACAACGGACCGTATCTTCGTGCCGTATGAGATGGTCGTCAATCCTTGGTCAAGACCGCGTTGTTCAGATGCTGCAGCGGTGCATCATCGATCACCGGATCCCGCAAGCCCTACTCCTGACTGGTCGAGAAGGGGCTGGCACAATCGCGCTTGCACTCGCCATGGCGCGCACGGTCAACTGCCATCACCCGGTAACGACACCAACGACAGTAGAGCCCTGTGAGGCATGTCCATCCTGTGTTCAGTCTGCTTCGCTGCAGCACACAAACATTAAGCTGGTGATGGCACTACCAGCTGGCAAGGCAGATTCCGAAGAGGATGTTGCCGACGATGTTGTCGATGCTCTACGCGAGACGCTACAGTCTGTTGCTGAAGACCCCTATTCTCGCGTTCGACTGCCGAATGCTTCGATGATTCGCATCGGTCAGATCCGCGAAGTGAAGCGCATGCTGTCACTCTCTGCAGCACAGGAGGGACGTCGAGTTGTAATCATTGTGAACGCAGAGGAGATGAACGTCGAGGCTTCCAATGCGTTTCTCAAAACTCTCGAAGAGCCGCATGACGATGTAACAATCATCCTCACCACGTCACGTCCGGAACGCCTCCTGCAAACGATCGTGTCGCGTTGTCAGGAATTGATCGTGCCTCCTCTCGCAGATGAGACGGTAATTTCAGTACTCGTTGAACGCGGCCTATGTACTGCCGAAGAGGCAGCACTTGTTGCGCCGTTTGCTGAGGGCGATATCCAGCGAGCATCCGACTTCGTCTCAGAAGATGTGCGCGGACTCCGCACGTCAGCATTAACATTGCTTCGTGCGGCACTGCGTGGAAAGGACTATCGTAATGCGCTCGCTGATGCAGCATCCGAGATTGGTGATGAACGAAGCAAGGCAAAGGCTGAGGCGACGCTCTCACTCCTTGCCGTGTGGCTTCGTGATGCATATGCACTTGCGTTAGGCGGACCCGACGTTCGCCTCGTCAATGCTGACGATCGTTCGGCACTTGAAAAGTTTGCGGCTGCATTTGGCTCGGCCGATCTACCAGCAGTCGTTGGTGTACTCGAGCGGGCATCACGTGATGTTCATCGGAACACTTCAATCACACTTACGCTGCTCACGACGATGATGGATGTGCGCGGCATCATCGCACGCACGCGAGCTGCGTCCTAGTCGGTCTGATCTTCTGCAGTCTCCTGCTGTGTACTGTCAAAGTGACGACGAACTGCCAATGCCGTAGCCTCACCCACGAGTGATACCAATTGTTCGTGCGTTGCGAGTCGCACCTGCTCAACAGATCCCAACGCCGCCAGTAACGTCTTCGCTCTAGCGGGTCCGACACCCGGAATCGTTGTGAGTTCCGTCTGCAATGTTCGCTTCGATCGCAATGTGCGGTGATACGTGATCGCAAACCGGTGTGCTTCGTCACGCGCTTGTTGTAGCAGACGAAGACTCGGTGACGACTTTGCGATGTACAACGGTGTCGACGACGAGGGAGTGAAGACCTCTTCCAGACGCTTTGCGAGTCCGATCACCGTGAACCGTCCCACGAGACCAAACTCTGCAAGCACCTCCATCGCATGCGAGAGTTGCCCCTTACCACCATCAATGATGAGAAGATCGGGTAGTGCTTGCTCTTCGACAATTGCGCGTGAGAAGCGTCGCGTGAGCACTTCCTTCATTGCCTCAAAGTCATCGTTGCCCTCAAGCGTGCGGAGCTTGTAATGACGGTACTCCGATTTCTTCGGCTTGCCATCAACAAAGACAACCATCGATGACACGTAGTCAGTGCCTTGCATATGCGAGTTATCGAAGCATTCGATACGACGCGGCATGCGCTCCATCCGGAGGTCAGCTTGAAGTGTTAGGATAGCCTTTGGCAATGATTGATCGAGTTGCGCTTGATGCATCAGTCGCTCGCGGAGCAACACGTCGGCATTCATCTCGGCCATCTGCAGGACCTTCTTCTTGTCACCAATCTTCGGAACGATGAGATGGACTACTCGTCCCTTAACCTGAGCCAGATAGGCTTCCATCACATCGGCATCTTCAATCTCGCATGGGAGCAACACTTCTTCCGGAAGTTGTTCTGCATCGAGGTACCAACGTTCAAGTGCTTGACGAATGATTTCGGCATCGGAACTATCTCGAGCCGATGTGACGAAGACGTGGCGCTTACCAACTAGCTTTCCATCGCGAATCGTAAGGAGCACGATGCATGCTTGCGATTCACCACGCGCCATAGCAACTACATCACGATCGACCTCATCAGTTGTCACAACCTTCTGTTTCGCTGTGTAGTCGCGCAGGAGCTCGAGACGTCGACGTATGTCTGCAGCCTCTTCAAACCGAAGATGCTCTGCGAGATCAAGCATGCGGACCTCTAACTCGCGCTCGAGATCCTTTGTTTTACCTTGGAGCACGCGATGGACATCACGGATATGCTGCCCATAGTGCTCACGTCCAACATGTGCCTGACACGGACCCTCGCACTTGCGGATGTGATAATCGAGACACACGCGGTACTTTCCTGCATCAACCGTGGCTTCTGTGAGTGGTAGGTCACAGGACCGCAACGGGAACACAGATCGGAGTGTCTTCATCAAGCCATACAAATAGGTGCCATCCGTGTATGGGCCGTAATACGTGCTGCCATCGCGTATCACACGACGCGTTGGGAAGACGCGTGGAAACTCTTCACGTGTGATCCGGATGTACGGGTACGACTTATCGTCTTTGAGTAGGATGTTGTACTTCGGCTTGTGCTCTTTAATGAGTGTATTTTCAAGGATCAACGCCTCGACTTCCGTATCCGTTACGATCGTCTCAACATCGGCGATCCGTAACATGAGTGCACGCGTTTTCGCGTCAACGGGACGATTCTCCTGAAAATAGGATTTGACGCGATTGCGGAGATTCTTCGCCTTACCGACGTAGATGATCACCCCCTGGGCATCTCGATGGAGATACACACCTGGTCGTGTGGGCAACCCCGCCACCTTTTGCAGCAGTTCGTCGCTATGCTGACGTTGAACTTCGGACATGCCACAAAACTATGTCTTGAGGGCGGTCCTCAAACGGCAAAACGTATATTACCGCATCCGTTTGTACGAGGAACCCACAGATGAGTCAGCTAAACGAAGGCATCACCTCGATTGAGGCAATTGCGAAGGAGCTCAAGGATGCCGCCACGTTTATTGGGCAGCGCGTCATAAATCGCGAGGAAGTGATTGAACAGGCATTCTGCGCCCTCCTTACAGCAGAACACATGCTGTTACAAAGTCGAACAGGCGTAGGCAAGTCTCTGCTTGCAGAGCAGATATTCCGCATGTTCGATGGTGCTCGGATGTTCCGCGTCCAAGCGAGTAAGGAGCAGCAGCCCGACACCTTCTTCGGTGGACTCGACCTTGAGGAACTAAAGTCAGGTCGCATCATTCACAACACGAAGGGATCTCTCGTTGAGAGTGACTTCGGATTTATCGACGAAATCTTCGACGCCAACGACTTCACGCTTCGCGCCCTGCTTTCACTCCTCAACGAACGTCGTCTCCTGCGTGGCGTTCAGGATGTCGCGTCGCCACTTCACACAGTACTTGCAGCAACGAACTACCTCCGTGTGAGTGAGGTAACGGAGGCGCTACTCGACCGATTCCTCTTTAAGGCAGTCATTCTGCCGGATAAAGATCCGTTCATCCAGTACCGCATCGCGCAACGCTATCTCGAGCATGGCGGCAAGGTGGCAGAACCACCTACAACCATCCCACTGTCGAGACTGCAGCATATGCATCGCATCATTGTGGGGCGTTCGGAGGACTTCAAGATCTCGATCACCAATGAGCTTCTGTACTTCACGAATATCGTCATTCGGCATTACGAGTTCCTCCAGAACAGACAGCGCAGCGAATCTGCGCGAAAGGGTGATGGAACGGACTTCTACATCTCCCCTCGCACGCAGGCGAAGTCACTCGACCTGTTGCGCGCGCTCGCACTCCTCAAGGGGCGCAGCGAAGTCATCCACGACGACGTCAGTCGGTTGTACTTCATCTTCGCAACCGTGGGAATCCCCGAGGAAATCGCACTATTCAAGAAGGCCTATACAACGGTTCTCAATTCCCTCACTGCATCACGTGGATTCGACCAGATTACGATCCTTCTCGACTTCACCGATCTGCTGCGTGAACTACGAGCATCACCGCGCATGATGCTTGAGCCTCTAACGTCCTTCGCCGACAGTCCCGTTCGTCGGTCATTTATGGACTGGATTCGTGAGAAGTTCGGTCAGGATATGCCACAGGATCAGAACAAGAAGATGCTTGAGCAGTTCATTGCCGACTTCGTCCCTGTCTGCGACGAAGTTCGTGAGCTGCGCCATTCTGTTGAGCGCACCCTGCAACAAACGCTTATCGCTGTTGAACGGGAACTGCAGCGCGGCGCATAAGAGATCATGGCACGTTCTACGATCGAAACCTCACGGTTCTTCTCAAGCATGGAGCAATACGGCTTCTTTGATGCTGTAGAAGAACATCTCCCGGATGAGTTCACCATCATTTACGAGATAGCCCGAGTACTTGAAGATCAAACGCATGCCATATCGCGAGCGTTAGCCCCTGTACTAGAGCTCGAAGAGTCATCGGCGGATGCATCCCCAGAGCTCATCACAATTCCGATCGTAACGGACGCGAAGGAGTACGAGGCCGATCTCATTCGTAGCGTCACGGAGGTGCGATCGATTTATCCTGCACAGCATCTCCTGCCAGAGATGGTGTTCCTTCGCCGCTTGGCCGAACGCTCTCTCTGGATGCCGCGTCCGCGCACACCCAGGAACTTTCGGTATCAAACGGAAAGCGACCGATTCTCGCCGGATGATCGCAAGCAGAAGGTGTACATCCTCTTTGATACCTCATCCTCCATGCAGCAACACTATCGCATTCACCTTGCGAAGGCGATTGTGTATCTGTTCCTGACACAGAATCAACGCGAATTGGGAACGGTGTTCTTCCGAACATTCGACATCAGTGTTGGTGAACGATATGTAGCCCGTGATATTCCAAGCTACGATCGCCTTATCAGCGATGTAATGCATCTATCTGCTCAAGGCAATGGAACAGTGATGCAGAAGGCATTAGTTACGGCCATCGAGGACATCTCGCACGAAAGCCAGCTTAGTAGCGCACACATTCTCGTTGTCACGGACGGAGTTGCACACATTGATCTCGATCTTGTGCGAGCCATGATGGGCGACTCGATCACGATTAACACGGTCAAGATCGGCGACGCGCGCATGTATGTTGATGCGAAGATGATCGAAGACCAACTACAGACATCATCAAGCGAAGATGCAGTCCGCATACGCGAGCTTATTGAACAGCGACGTGATCTTGAGCGTCAGATCGCAACAGCGTCCGGACAGCATCGCACGATTGCATTGAAGTCTCAGCTACAACTCGTACAGCGTCACATTGACACGTTGATGCAAAAGACGTCTGCATGGGCAGCAGACAACTATGGCACTGAGATCAAAGAGTTAAGCACGGTATATGTCAATGTCGATGATATCCGTCCTGAAGAGATGTTCTCATTGCCGGAAGACAAAGTGCGCGAACTTGAAGAGCTCGCTGAAGCGCTTCTCGAAGCGCTGCGAGATGAGCGGCAGGTGGAGGACATCAAGCGTGCTGCTATTCTGTACGACCACCTCATGCTGTTGATGCGATATAACAAGATTGACGCATCGAGATTTGAGCATTCAGCGAAAGAACTCGAAGGCATGCTGGATACGATTCTTAACCGACCAGCTGGTACCGCCGAGGACTTGTCGATCAACGAACTCGAGCGCATGCAACTTCGCAACATGCTCGACATCTCGAGCTTCAAGCAGAAGCTCTCGCTTGGGACACTCCTACGCATCCTGTATCTGAAGGCAAAGCGTTGGTGGCTCTCGCGGAAGCAATTCCGCGCGTTCCGCTCATTAACGGGACGCAGTCTGCGTCGACGGACAGGCCGTTAGTCCTCGGAACGTGGCTCTACAGAAGCACGGCCCACTGAATGATACTCGAATCCGTCTGCCGCCATGTCTTCTAGGCCGTACATGTTCCGACCGTCAAAGATCAACGGACGGATAAGCAAGGACTTGATACGATCGACATCTGGCTTGCGGAATTCATTCCACTCCGTCGCAATCACAAGTGCATCAGCCCCCTTAAGCGCGTCGTAACTGGTCTCACAATACTGCACCGTGTCACCAAGGATCTTCCGTGCCGTCGCTATTGCTTCTGGATCATATACCTGCACAACCGCACCCGCACGAAGCAGAGCGTCAATAATCACCAATGCGGGCGCTTCGCGCACATCATCAGTGTTCGGCTTAAAGGACAGGCCCCATACCGCGATCACACGTCCCGACATTGTGGAATCAAACCGTGCGATAATACGATCAATGAAGCGACGTACTTGTCGATCATTCACATGCTTCGTTGCTTCGACGATCTCAAGTGGTGATCCAACCTGATTCGCAGCATGGATGATGGCCTTAACATCCTTCGGGAAGCATGAGCCGCCATAGCCGATGCCCGAAAAGAGGAATCGTTTACCGATGCGACCGTCAGTCCCTATACCAAGGCGAATTTTCTCGATGTCGGCACCAACGTGCTCGCAGTATTCGGAGAGATCGTTCATAAACGAAATCTTGACCGCAAGGAAGGCATTGGCCGCGTACTTCGTCACTTCAGCGCTCTTCTCGTCGAAGACGAGGATTGGTGCACCTGTACGCACGAACGGCTCGTACACATCACGCATTATCTCTGCAGCATAGGCACTCGATGTACCCACGACCACACGATCAGGCTTCATGAAGTCATCAACTGCGAACCCTTCTCGCAAGAATTCCGGATTGCTTACCACGTCGACGCGACGCGTGGGCGCGTGCTCAGCAAAGATCGCAGCAACACGCGCGGCGGTTCCAACTGGCACGGTACTCTTGTTGATAACAATACGAGGATCCGTAACGTCGAGCTCATTCAGCAAATGCGCAACACGCGCGGCCGTCGACATTACCATTTCAAGATCGGCCTGACCATCCTTGCCAGGGGGCGTTGGAAGACAGAACATCAGGAGCTCGCACGTTGCTACCGCTTCCGCAATGTCCATGGAAAAACGAATGCGGCGCTCGCGCACATTGCGTTCGAGTACGTGGTCGAGTCCTGGCTCGTAGATCGGCACTTCGCCACGTTGTAGACACGCGACCTTTTCTGGATCAACGTCAATACACAACACGTCATTGCCTACGTCAGCAAGACAAGTGCCCGTGACCAAGCCAACGTATCCCGTTCCAATGACAGCTATTCTGTACGACATTGAGGCGTTCTGAGATGAAACAACTCCGACGTGTTCCCTATAGTCCTTGGGCCATGAACGACCGGATCACAAAGATGAGCACGAGCAGGATGGCAACCAAAATACCCAGCTTGACGAGTTTTTTCACCACCGAAAGCACAAGAAGTATAACCAGCACGATGATACCCCAGAATACAACCGGCGGAAGCTCACTCATTGTGAGTGGAATCAATGATGTGCCATCCATGCTACACGTTCCTAAACGTGATAGTGATTACGCCTTCCATGATCCGAGAGTCGCCAGGAGGTAGCTCTTTGAACCTCCAGAGCTTGAGTGCACGTTCAACGGCGTTGTTAACGGCAGGTATGCCGCTATCTCGGTCAAACGAGATCATCCCGACAGATCCGTTTGGCTTCACTTGAAATCGCACAACCACTGTTGTGTTCATCGTTCCCTGCGGGAACGTCGGTGCAACTTTTGAGATCAATTGTCGGTTGCCACCGCCACCCCAATCCACATCGCCGTATCCAAGCCCCTTACCAGAACCGCTCCCCACCCATGAGAGACCCGTGTTAGATGACGAGCCATCAGGGATACCCACGCTTTTGTCCGAAGCATCTTCGTCGCGCACTGCCTCTGCACCCTTTTCAGCTGGTGTCTCGGCAATTGGAATGTAGGCTGACGGATTTACGATGCGATATCGCACTTGACGGTTGGACGAGGCTGCGAGCTTCTGTGCGTCCTCAAGGTCCATACTCGCCTGCTTTCCCTTCGAGGCGGCTCCTCGCTCCGTCATGTTGCCGCTGCGCTGACCCGTTCCATCGCCGTCACCGATGCGGAGCATAACGAGGGAGTCAGTCTTCTGTGCGGTGTAGGTTAACGGAGGCTCGTAGCCACTGCACATCGACAAGGCAAGGACGATGATGAGGACAATGAGTGCGAACACATACCCACGAATCGCGTTGGGATTCCACACAAATCGAATTGGGACGTTGGTGCTATCGTACCCACGACTCATCGAACGCGCGCGATCCACGGTTGTGCGAAACCACGACTACCAGCTGCCTGCTCTGCTTCGCTTCGTGTTGCGAACTGGCCAAACCGCACACGGTACCACGATTGTCCTTTAACCTTTTGCTCGACGATGTAGCCGTCAGGAATACGCTGCTCTCTGAGCTGCTGCAACCACTCTTCCGCATCATCGCGTGATGGACTCGCGAACACCTGCACTACCCACGCTGGTCCATTCGTAGTTGCAGGAGATGTGCGTGTTGTTAGCTGCTTCAATTCATGGGTGGTCGGCTCTTGCTGCGATGATGTCTTCGGTGATCCCGTTGGCGTTGTTGAAGGTCGTGTAACGTCTGGCTGCATTTGCTGCTCTGGCTTCGTCGTTACAGCAGCAGTTCCTGAGCTTGGCTTAATTTCAGCTATCTCAGGTTCCGCATTAACAACACTATCTATCGGGAAGACCTCGGGCATTTCAGCATCGGATGGTGCCGGCATGTCGCTGTCCTGCGTCGGTACTTCTACATCCGATGCAATAAACGCCTGTTCTTCAATCGAGCGCGATGTGAGATACCAACTCACCCCTACTACAGCAAGAACAAGCACGAAAAGTGCAAGCACGCCTACCCATACCAGTGGGCGCCCGGATCGCGGCGTGGTTGGCGTTGGTGGCGGAGCTATTGGTGGAAGCGCAGAAATTGGATCGATGCGCACACGCTCTGACGTGACATCTTCTGACGGCGTCTGAGATTCAGGATCTTGTTGTGCAGTCTTCGGCATTGGAACCGACGCGAATCCATCATCGGACGGACCGAATCCTGTATCGCCCCATGGAGAATCAGTAGTACTCATGTTAAAACCTCCAGGTCACTCCAGCAGTTGCAAAGAAAGCACGTTCACGATATCCCTGCCACAACACGATCGTGCTTGCAAGGATGTTTTCAGCCCGAAGTGTGATGTTGAGTGATCGCGTTACGGAATACTCAAGTCGAGCACGAAGATCGACATATCCGCTTAACGCAATCTGCGAAGCCATATCCGCCCATCGCTGACCGATGTACACCACCCCAATCTCTGATGCCAACGCCGACGTCCAGTCACGTCGATATGTGAGCGAGGCAACGGCTACAGGCACATATGGTTGCGCGGTACTATCGACCACGGATGCTTGCGAGAACATCACGTCGAGTCGAAGGTCATCAACGCTTGTGAGAGCAAAACGACCATCAACGTGTGCGTCAAGACGACGCACCGCGAGATAGTCAATGGCAAACATGCCTGATGCCGATGAATACCACACAGGCTCACGCTCAGTGATACGCAGACGCAGACTACCGGCGATAGAAAGGCGAATCGATGGATGGTATCGCACCGTACCACCAATCGATACAATGTCGTATGGCACGTCAAGAGCCGTCGCCGGATCGATGTACGGATTCGTAGAAAGCAGATCTGTGAACGTGAGTGACCGCAATCCGCTGACAAGCGAACCAGCCACGGACACATCGTTCGACACAGCTACATCCGCAAGCACTTCTGCGCTGATGCCGAAGCGCTCGTCGCCGCGACTTGCAACACCCAGTTGCGGACCGATCATCGCACGAATACGCGTGTTGCCTTCGCTCCACGACCCCCGTGCCCGAAGCTGTGCAAGCGGATAGTCTGCAGATCGAACACTACGCAATGCGACACGAGCATCAGCACCGAACAGCAATCCGGACCCGCGTTGTTCGAGAGTCATCGATCCTTCAAGAGCGTTATCACTCACGCCATCCATACCAGTTGTGGTCATCGACAGTGTACTATACCCTACGCGTGCAGCGTAGTGATATTCCTCGAACGACCCATCAACATCAAGCACTGCTCCACCGCGAATACGCTCGCGTTCAGCAGCATCGCTTCGCGCAAAGAGCTTGTACGTGCCGTACGATGCATCTGCATTCACATGCGTGGTGCTTCCACCGAACACGATAAACTGATCGGGTGCAAGGTATGTGCTGCGAAGCTTCAATCCCGATCGAAGGTAGCCTGCGTGTTCCACCCACCCGTCGCTCGCCTCAACATCAGCATCAAGATCAATTCGATAGCCTGCCGCTTCGAAGGAATATCCTGCTGCTACTGACGGCGTAATGAGCGTGCCCATGGACGCATCGAGATAACCAGGATACATCTCGAACTGACGTCGTAGTGTCGGCAAACTTCTGGCAGGAAGTCGAGGAACAGGCAGCTTCTCGGTTGGATTCAACGAATCAAGTCGCGTGTTCGACAACAATGGTGGACGTGAAGGAGCTTGTTTTGAACCTGCGCCGACATCAATGAGCTCCTTCCCTGTCACAAGAACTTCGGGAAGTTCAACAGGAGCATTCGGTGGTGCTGCTGGCTGCTGTTGCGCTAACAACACAGTAGACCACATCATTGCAATGATCACGAGCGCATTCCTCATCGACGTGCCTTTCGCAGTCGTTGAATACGGCTCACAGCAGTCTTGCCAAAATCATCGGGTCGTAGATCGCGCACAACGCCATACACCTGGATGGCCTCATCAATGCGCTTAACCTTCTCGTAGCATTCGCCGAGCTCAAGCAAGCCCTTTGAGTACGCATCTTCATGTCCCGCGAAGTCATTTCGCAAACGCTCGAATGCATTGATCGCCGCGTCGTACTGACGTGATGTCTTGTAGATCACACCAAGGTCGAAGAGTGCGTTGGCTACTAGGTGTGGTCGATCTGTCCGTGTTGCCAGAATACCAAGGTGATACGTCGCACTATCGATATTGATTCCACGACGATACAACGTGGCCACCTGATATCTTGCCTGTTCCGCGTACTCACGTCCAGCGAATCTGTCGGCAGTCTCTCGGAATCGTGTAAGGGACTCTACCGTGTCTCCGCGTTCATACGCAATCATTGCACGCGAATACCCTGCTTGCGATGCAGCGTCTGAGTCGTTCGCCATATCATTCCAGACAATCGCATACATCGAGTCGGCGGAGCGACTGTTTGCAGCGCTACGGAAATAGTCTGCTAGTTCGAGGGATGCTTGCACGCGGAAGGGGCTTTGAGGGTATGCCTTATCAATACGTCGGAATGCTGCTCGTGCTTGTATCTCATCATTCATGGAGAGGTACGTCTGACCAAGCAGGTACAAGGCTTCATCGTTGCGAACTGATGAAGGGTATTTCTTCATAAATGCTTCCAACTCACCGGCGGCATTCGAATAATTCTGTCCCGAGTAGAAGATCTCTGCCTTCTTGAACGCGAAATCCTCTGCAGCGATCGACTGTGGATTGGCCAGCATGAGCGAGTCTGCCACATCCAATGCTTCCTGTGTTCGACCCTGTCCGAGCAGAATCGTCTGCATCTTCTTTGCAGCTTCAGTTGCGAGTATGTGTGAAGGATACCGTGCAAGAACAGACCGGAATGTACTCAGCGCAGCATCCTGCTGACGGAGGTTGAACTGCGCAACACCACTTGTGTACAAGGCTCGAACCGACATATCTCCATCAGGATAGGCGTCGAGCAGACGCTGAAACTCTTCAAGCGCAAGAAGATCATTGCGATCTTCAAACGCAATCCAACCGACGAGGAACAGTGCATCGTCAGCAAGTCTACTTTTCGGATATCGCTGAATGAACTTGCGCAGGTCGCTTACTGCACCTGCATGATCTCCGGCTCGGTATGATGCTTGCCCTGCCTGATAGGCAGCGTACTGTCCATCGTCGGTACCTGGTGCAGCTGCCGCTGCTTGAGCGTATTGCTGCGCAGCAGCAGCGAACTGACGCGAGATAAAGAGACCATCACCACGCCGTGCCAACGCTTCAGTAGCATACTTCGTTGATGGGAACGTTCGTATCAACTCGCCGAACAACGATGTTGAACGATCAAAGTCACGACGACGGAAATACGTCCATGCTAAGCCATAGAGCGCTTCTTCTCGTCGAGGACTTGCTGTGTAGCGTCGCACGACTTCTTCGTAGAGTTCCTGCGCGTTCTTCAGCAAGTCAGCACGATACATCGCCTCTGCGAGCCAAAATGTGCCTTCGTCACGTCGCGGATCGTCTGGATGATTGCCGAGATACTCCGTGAGAGCCGTGATGGCTGGACGAATCTGTGTCGCTTGTACTAGGCTAATGCCGCGCTTGAGACGAATCTCCGCTAGTGATGCCGAGCGTTCCGGGATCATTTGCTCGGTAGCCTCTTCAGCGATCTTCTGTGCTCGTTCGTACGTAGATGCGGCTTTCGACCATTGCTGCATTTCGATCAACGTCGCACCAAGCAGGACCTGTGCGCGTAGGATCACCAACGCGTCAGGAGATAGTCGCTCGGCCTTTTCGAGAGCGCTTCGTGCATCATCAAATGAACCCTGCTGATATGCCATCTGTCCGAGTTCTACCAATGCATGCGCCTGATACGGGTACCCTGTCTGCACGCTCAACGCTTGGAATGCCGTGCGTGCATCATCAGACTTCCCCATTCGCGACAACGTAACAGAACGGTAGAGAAGGGCTTGTTGACGGATTGACGAATTGTCATCATCGAGAGAATCAATCAACATTTGCAGATGTCCCATTGCAACGTCGAATTGACTCAGGTTCATGGCGGTAACACCAGCGTGCAAACGAACGAACCAACGATAGCTAGACCGTGGATAGATGCGCAAGAAGGTATCGCACTGATTCAGAGCTTGGCGATAGGATCCCATAAGCGTGAGTGCTTCTGCACGAAGAAGCGCTACTTCCTCTCGTGTCTGAAGTCCGGCTACACCTGTCGTATCGATCGCCGATGTGCGCTCAAAGAGACTGTCGATATCCGTTAGTACGTCCAGCGCACGCTGAGGCTGTCGCACTGCAACATGCACCGCCGCCTGTCGCGTGCGAGCACCAAGCGCAATAGGTTGTGTTGGATCGACACGATGCGCGCGTTGATACGCAGCAATCGCTGCTGCCAGATCACCATTGCGTTCCAGCACCTGTGCCATGGCGTAATGGGCCCATGCTGCATAGTCGCCTGCACTATCAATCTCAACACACTGCATAAACGCGGTGATGCTCTCTTGGTGCTCTCCTAGTGCTGCTCGGGCAGCCCCCTCCCAAAACGAAGCGAGGTGGGCTAGTGCGCGGTACGTTGTATCTCGTCTGTTTAGAGATGCTTGCCGTGCACGCTGAGATGCATCCGACAGATACGCAATCGCATCCTTGTATGCTGCTGTCTCGAGCGAGAGCAAACCTTGCTCCGTCCGTGCAAACGGAGAAAATGGTGAGTTCCGTCGCTCATTGACAAGGGGCTCAAGTGACCCTATCGCTGACTCACGATATCCGGAGCGTGCGAGGATGGATGCGCGATCAAACATAAGATCGTCTGCTACCGACGATGCTTCTGCGAACACGTGAAGAATTCGTATGTGCTCAACAGCACGACGCACCATACCGTCCGAAAGGAGCAACGCTACGCGCGACTCACGCTCCGGAATTGATACGTACGGATTTACCCCTAACTGTGCAGAAGCTTTATGTGGAGACGCCCACACGAGCACCGCCGCTAGAAGGACCGCTGTAATTGTCTTGTGTTGTCCCATCTCGTTCTATGCTGCAATGCAAACTTACAACCTTGATCGCTACTGTTCGATCCATGCCTCGTAGATTCGTAGCGATTTGTTGGACGCTACAAGGACTGCACCATTGTACCACGTTTTACTCTACTACCAATTCGTTCCGATTGCCGATCCTGAAGCATTTGCTGCCGAGCATCGCGTACTATGTGAGTCACTTGGACTGCGCGGGAGAATCCTTGTCGCCACGGAGGGTCTCAATGGCACCGTCTCAGGTCCGGTCGATGCATGTGATGCCTACAGGCAGGCAATGCATGCTGACCCACGATTTTCGACGATGATCTTCAAGATCGACGAGGTAGATGGGCACATGTTCAAGAAGATGTTCGTACGGGTCAAGAATGAGCTCGTCACGTTCCGGGCAGACCTACCATCGAACCCACTGGATATTACAGGAACGCGTCTGTCTCCTGTCGAGTGGAAAGAACGTCTCGAACGGGGCGATGCAATCGTCATCGACGGTCGAACTGACTACGAATTCGACATCGGACATTTCCGTGGAGCAATTCGACCGGATGTAGAGAGCTTCCGTGAGTTCCCTACTTGGATACGCGAGCATCTTGGCGATAAGAAAGACACCCCGATCATGACATACTGCACGGGTGGCATACGTTGTGAGAAGCTCACGGCATTCATGATCCACGAGGGGTTTACCGATGTGTATCAGTTAGACGGTGGTATCGTTACCTACGGCAAGGACCCAGAAACACGCGGTTCTCTGTGGGACGGCAAGTGCTACGTTTTTGATGAACGCATCGCGGTGGAAATCAACCATTCCGGTGATAAACGCATCGTAGGAGCTTGCCTCCACTGTGGAGGACCAACGGAGGCCTACATCAATTGTGCGAATCTCCTTTGCAATCGTCAGCACCTGGTGTGCGGCGAATGTGAGTCGCAGTTCCAGCAATGCTGCTCTGTGGAATGTATGGACGTTGCCTCCACGCAAACAGCGTAAGAGGCGACCAACCGTTCGTCTAGAGTCCAGATAAAACAAGAACGAGCCCGATGTTCATGCGAACATCGGGCTCGTTGTATTAGCTACCCTATGTGGGTTATCGAGCGATTACAAAAGGTGTGCTCTGAGTTGTACCCGCTACGCGGATAACCACAGTGTATGTGCCAGATGCTAGCGTCTCGATTGGAAGTGCGATAGATGTTGTTCCCTGACCAACTGTGACATCGTTGATGACCGCTACTCGTGTTCCAGCAGCGTTGACAATCTCAACAACTGCAGAGCCTGTCTGTACCGATGTAAACGCGAGCTGAGCCGACGTACGAGCTGGTTGTGGTGCAACGGTAGCCGTTGCCACTGGACCTTCTACCTCGACTTCAACTTCATGGCTGAGAGAAGACGAGCCATCCTTGTCTACCGATGCAAGACGGTAGATGTAGCGACCAGGAGTAAGGCCGAGATCGCGGAACGCATAATCACGAGCCACGAGTGACTGACCAGCCGCTTGCACAGTTCCGACAGCGCTGAACGCTGAACCATTCACAGGAGAACCAGCAAGCATGTCAGCACGCTCAATTGTGAAGTGATCGCTATTCTTTTCCGACATAGTCGTCCACATGACGTCGACATTTGAACCGCGAGCCGCAGCATCAAACGATGTGAGCTGCACTGGAACGACACCGCCACCATTCGTCTCAAAGAAGTCAAAGATGCCACGGATTACACGTTCTGTACCAGTACGAACACCCTGCTGCTGCCAGTGGCGCCAGTCAACGCCGAGATATACAACGTTCGTGATCAACGATGCTGTTGCGGAACCCATTACAGAGTCGGTTGTCTGGCGATCTCCAAGGACGTAATTGTACGCGCGCTGAGCAACACCAGCTACAGTAGGATCACTGTATAGCTCGACAAGAGCTGGCAATGGATCTGCATCGCCCGTGAATCCTGTTCGCGAAACATTCTCAACCAAACCGCGAGCGAGTGCGTCACCACGAACGCGGCGTCCATGATAGGTGCCTGATGTTGGCACCGGATTGCCCGGAGCATCATTTCGCACACGAAGAACTGTCTGGATAAACGACTGATCGTTAATCACATCAAGACCAACGTGCTGGCGTGGATAGTTCTGACCGGCAACCGCGAGATTACGCTTTGCCGTTGGAGCACCCGATGCGACATACGCACGAAGATCGCGGCGCTCGAAGCGAGACAATGGGGTATTGTCTGAAGACCAGAACAACGTGCGGTAGAGTGTGTAGTCGATTGCACGCTCTTCGAAGTTGTCACGATCAATGATGTCATAGGAGATGTTGTCTGAGATAGCGTCGTTCGAGTACCCGACCTTGTCGAGGTTCGCCATCAAGCTATCAGCATTCAAACGAGCAGCAATCTGATTCGCTGTTGGTGTGCCATTCAACAGATTCACCGAACCACCACGCACGGATGTCAACATGCGCTTCGATGAACGAGCCATGTAGAAGCGGACAACCTTCGATGTGATGTTGTTTGGAGTGTACTCGTCTGAAGAGACAGAGATTTCGATCTTGTAGCGAGGCGTCACGTGATCACGCATAACATCGAAGTTAGCTGGAACATTGAAGCCAAGACCAGAGAGCTGACGGTATGATTGCGGCTCCCAGGTGAGATCGTATGTGACGTTCACTTCAGCACCCGCATTGATCGTCGTGTTAAGCACGCGATCGACAACTGGCGAGGTTGAGAACTGCGGAACAACCATACCGGCATTGTTTGAGGCAGGTGTTTCCATGTAGATGCGCATACGCACTGGCGTATTCGTCTGTGGCAGACCACCTGAGTTGCGTACCAAACCCGTGACACTGATTGGTGAGCGTGTCATGACGTACTCAGCATCAGAGGTGACACCTGCTGCAGAGCGGTACACACTTGGCTTAACGACGCTTACTGCCTCGAGGTCCTTTACATACTGACGTCCGTCAAACTCATCTGCACCGATATCGAATGGCTGTCCTGCTTCACCGCGGCGGTTGCCATCAATATCTGTCGTCACGGCTGCAAGACGTTCGCCACGATTATTCAAGAGCGAACCAATCGGAGCAGGTGTCGTCTTAACACGCAGTCGCTGGTTAGGCGCAATACCGTCAAGGAACATATCAGCGAAGAACGAGCCTTCGACCGAATTGATATCACGGCGTGTCCAAGCTTTCCATTGCGAGAGGAAACGGAATTCGTCTGCACTGCCGGCACTAACGAGATCGCTATTGTTATTGATCTCAACGAAACGTACCGCCGAGCTGTTTCCAAGCTCGTATGCATTTCGATCGGAAACCAGTGCCATTGGATCATTTCCATCTGTCATCTGCACGCCCTGATAGAACAGAGCAGAGTGCGAGGTGGCGGCCGCATTGGCAGGACCCTGCATGATGAAGAGGTTGTTCTTCAGGGTGGCTCCGCTCGCATGCTGAACACCAACGGCTGTAATCACACCTGAACCAACGATGTTGTCGTTTGGCATCACGATCGTGTTGTTGTACACAACATCATTACGCGTGAAATACTGGTTATTGTTGAGCGAAGGTGTCAGAAGCTGATTGAGACCTGTAAGTGTCGTACTGCGCTGTGTGAACAGATGGATACCAGCAGCGTTCGCTGTCGTACCCTGACGACGCAGGCCCCAGATCATGTTATTCGTGATCGTCGATGCTTCAGGGGCATTCGGGAAGTACGTTGTACCGCCAGCAGTTACTGATGGGAACGAGTTGCGTACCTGCTCAATCGAGATACCACGAGAGAAGACATCAGCAACAACTCCCGATATCTCATTGCGATCAACTGTCAAACCAATGTTGTTGTAACGATTGAAACCACCGGCTACGATACCGGCAGCGTCAACACCCGAACCGCCTGTCGCAACCGTACCGATGCTGTGGATACGATTGCCACGAATGATCGCGCTGTTGTCGTATCCGATGAAGACACCGGCTGTGCGACAGTTTGTGATCAGGTTCCCTGTGATCTTGGTGCCTGTCGAGTAGTATCCACGATACTCGTTGCCCTTAACGGCAATACCAACACCGAGCGAAACGATACCGTAGCCGAAGCCAGAGATTTCGTTGTTCGCATACTCGTTGTTCTGTCCAGGAATCGTATCTAGACGCTCGGAATTGTTTCCGTCGCGGCCCGATGGCAGTTTTTGGCGGCTTACGATACCAGCCGAGTACGTCAGTGTCGCAGAACGGACATCGTTCTGATACGTAAACGTGTTGTTGATGAAGTTGATACTCGGAATGCTGCTCAGGTACGATGGAGTTGCCGTGGCAGCATTGCGTATGATGAGATTGCGGAGCTTGATATCGCGCGATCCGTCACCCAAGTAGAACGGCGCGCGGAATGGCGTCGTTGCATTGAGTTCGAAGACAACCGACTTCTGTGAACCACCGTCGAAGATGAAGTTGCCGGCAGAGTTTGCCCACTGTGGATCACGCTGGAATTGGAACTGAATCGCATTCGGATTTGACGTCAGGACTGTCTGACCGAATAGAATACCAACACCGCTTCCGGAGTTCAGTGTTACTGTGATCGACCCCTTCGCTACAGAACGCTCGAGCGATGGCTTGAACGTTACTGTGTTCGTCTGATCCATGCCGATGATGCGCGCCGTGAGATCGAGTGCTGGCGATGCAAGTGCCGTGGTTCCTACTGAGTATGCTGCATCCGTGAGTTGGAACTCAACTGGACCCGAAACACCCTTCAGATAGAGATCATTGACAGCATTCTGTATCGTTGTGTAATTCCGTGGGTCACCTTGCTTGAGTAGACCAATGGTATAAACACCCTCGAGTGCTGGCTGGACGCTGAACTGTTGGCAGATCTGATTATTTCCTGCAACAGGATCACCAGGGTACTCAGTTGTCATGCATGCTTCAAACTGACCCGCAGCCTGTGGTGTAAATGCAGGGAAATCGAACGATGTGATGTTCAAGGGCACTTCTGCACCAACATCAGGAACCACGATAACCTGGTTGTAGACCATGGTGCGCTGTGGTAACTGGTAGATCTGCATACGAACTGGGATGTTCGATAGGTCCTGCATACCACCGTTGATGATACGTCCGCGTGGCGTGAACGGGCGCTTGGAATAGTATGTACCATTCGTTGTAGGCACTTCGATAGCCTGAGCTCCGACCTCTTCGTTATAGAGTGTTTGGAAGACATGCTGACCCGATGAAGGCTGACAGTCATTCGATACCTGCTGGTCTGCCGCGCTGAGAAGTTCCGTGCAGATCGATACAGTAAACTGTGAAACGTCCTGGCTAATGAAATTGTCGAAGTCGATGTTTGCCTGTGCACCCGTTGCTAGGTCTCCGGTGTATTCTACGGTATCACGGTAAACTTCAATACCCGACGGGAGCTGATTGACTGTGGCAATGCAGCGAGCACTCGTGACATTATTCAAGCCTACGTTTTGAATAACCCCAGAAATTGGGACCGTCACGCCCCGTGGATACTTCCGCGGAATAGCAAGTGGTGAGCGAATCAAACGCACAGCAAGGTCGTTCGGAAAAGCGATGTTGAATTCGCGCTGCCATGTTTGCGTGTAGCCTGGGATCGAATATGTTGCTTCGAGACGGTAAGCGCCGCCTGCTGCGAACCTACAGTCAAGCGCACCGTTTACCCCAGCAAGTGCACCGACGGCCTCTGTCATCGTGTATGTGAACAGAGATGTATTGCCAGCAGTGTGGGCAATGTTTGGGTTACCGAATCTGCGAGCTTCGTAGACAACATTTGTGCTTGGCAGCGGACCAACGATCTTGTATGTCAATGTGATGTTCTGGCCTGTGGTCTGACGGAACGACAACGACGGCTTTGGAAACTCAGCTGTAGATCCATCATAAATTGAACCTTGACGCAGGATTCGGCGCGGGTCGATGTCTTCTGGGAACGAAGTTTCTATGCCCGAGAGGATACCAAAACGCATCGTTGGGCGAATAGCATATCCTGTTCCCGTTTGGTCTGCAGTACAGATTGTGCCAATATCGGCGTATCGAAATGTCTGCGTGGCATAGATCGGCTGAGGTGTTGTGTACTCGTACTCTGGGAACACATAGGCAAAGCCTGTACGCTGCGTACAGAAATCGATCAAGAGATTGCTCGTCCCATCCCACATGAACGGCGTCTGAAAGTTAAACGTCACCCACGTTGGCGTACCAACAATCAGGGGGATCTGCCAGCCCGTCTGCTGGTGGACCAACGTCATATTAGCGCTTGTCTGTGGGTTGGTTATGGCCGCATTTGTGGTTTGGGCCATGTAAATCGTCACAGTCCGCGCAGTAAATGGAGTCGCGTTACGGACCTTGAATGCCATCGACGTGATCTGTCCAGGTGTCACACCATGGAACTGCATCTCCGAGGCCTTGATGAAGTACCGACTACGAACACCCCACCAGTAATCCATTAACGGATTCGGATAGATAAACTGCCCCCACGTGTACGTGGCGCCGGCACCACCACCAAGCTCAACAAGAATCTGAGCACGGGAGATCTGAGAGGTTGAGATAAGCCCGACACATGCCAGGATTATCAAAACAAAACGCGTAGGCCATGAATGCTTCATGCTTCACGTTCCTTCGAGATGTTGTAAAACTAGAGAGAATTGTGTGCGATGCTCCAGCGGACGCGCTGCAGGTTCCCAGATACTCCTGCTACGACATAGGTCTAACTACTAAAAAGCCTGAAAGGTTTCAAGCCTTGCGCAAAACGCCTGTAAGAAGCTCGTTTGTGGCATTGCGCCCCCCCCCAGACCCCAAACCAATGTTACGAAGATTTCTCGTAGCTCGAAACGGCGAGATTACATGTATTTTTCCACCTATGAATACATTCGACAAGGCTTCCGAAGCCGCATCGTACATCCGCGGTTGCACCGATCTACAACCACGAATTGGCATCATTTTGGGCACCGGACTTGGCGGCCTCGTCAATGAGATTTCCGCTCCGATGTTCATATCGTACGATACAATACCACACTTCTGCGTGAGTACTGTCGAATCGCACGTTGGACGCCTTGTATTTGGCTCTCTACAAAACGTCGATGTGGTGGCAATGCAGGGTCGCTTTCATGCATACGAGGGCTATTCACTGCAGGATATCACCTTCCCTGTGCGCGTGATGCGTCATCTTGGAGTCCAATCACTGATCATCTCAAACGCTTGCGGTGGCATGAATCCTCTCTACCGCCGCGGGGATATCATGATCATCGACGATCATATCAATCTGCTAGGCGACAACCCGCTGATTGGACATAACGACGAGCGATACGGACCTCGCTTTCCGGACATGAGCGAACCCTATTCTCTGCGACTCATCACACTGGCAGAACGTGTTGCCCTAGAGCAGGGTGTTCGGCTTCACCGGGGCGTGTACGTAGCAGTGCAAGGACCGAATCTGGAGACGCGCGCAGAATATCGCTTCCTTCGTACCATTGGAGCAGATGTTGTAGGGATGAGCACGGTGCCTGAGGCCATTGTAGCTCGGCACATGGGGATGGACGTGCTTGGGTTTAGCATCATCACCGACGAGTGCTTCCCCGATTCGTTGCAACCAGTACATTTGGATGATGTGCTCGCCGCTGCAGCTGTTGCAGAACCTATCATGACGAGGATTATTGCTGACGTCGTACAACGTATTGATCACACGTAAGGCGTGCACCGTAAAGGACATCCCCACATGCGCCATCTCGTATCGATTCTGGCCACGAGTCTTATACTCTTGAATAGCGGTTGCTCCCCAACCGATACTATCATCAATTCGTTTGATGATACATGGACGATTGCAACGTCAACGCAGCGCGGTCTTGCACTCGTCTCTCTTCCTACCGGCACACAATCATCCGAGTTCGTATGGGGCGACTTCCCCAATTCGTTCTCGAAGCTTACTGTGTTTCGCGATCGAATGTATGCACTCAACGATTGGCAATCATACATTCTGGTATTCGATGCAACTGGACTTATACCAGTTGATACACTCTTCACGACACTGTACGAGTACCCCAACGATATTGCGTTCGCGAATGCCACAACCTCCTACATTGTGATGAAACGCTTTTCCACAATGCTCGTGATGGATCTGACGACAGGGTTCTCGCCTCAAGCGATTGCGTTGCCTGGGATTGCAACGTCGGTCGCTGCAATGGGCAATCAGATATGTGCTGTTGTTCCGAGCAAGAATCTTGCGCTTATCGTCGACACGCGAACAAACGAAATCACCCATACCATTACTACTGGTGCGAGCCCCCTCTATGTGGCAGCCGATGCACCGAATGAACAGTTTGTAGTGGTGTGTGTCGGTGAGGGAAAGCTCAACACATCAGCTCCAACCAATCCTGTGATGCAGTTTATTCGACCATCAACAGGAAGTGTGATTGCTACGGTCGATATCTCTGGTCGAGCAACGAACGCCGCACTTCAACTCCCACGAGGACTCGTCGTTACGTCCAATGAAGAAGCATTCGTTCCGGTACAGAATGGACTTATCCGAGTGGGCACACGCAATCGATCGAAGGCCTCGGTCGTGCAGTTCGAAGCATACGATGGCATCTTCACAAATCCAGCACGTGCTGAATTGATGACCGTTCGATATACCGCTGAGGGCAGCATCATCGACGTGTTTGATGAGTTTGCTGAGAACGTGAAGAATTCGTTTACACGTCCTGATTCTGTGCGAGCTCTTGCAGGCGTAGCAAAATGATTCTTCCATCGCTGCTGCGTCGAGCATCGACGCTATCTGCCTCAATCGCACTTGCCGATGCAACCGATGTTCGCGTAATCGACGCGGCGCGCAGGCTGCGTGAGCAAGGCGTATGTGCACCCGTACTCGTCGGACCTCGGGAACAGATCATTACAGTTCTTGTTGAACGTAATGACACCGTTGATGCATATCAGATCGTCGACCCTGTGGATCATCAGCACGAGGTTGCTGCATTCCTACTTGAACGACGCTCACACAAGGGGCTCACACCCAACGAAGCTGGAGTATATGCACTGAATCCCCTCTTCACTGCAGGCTATCTGGTTGCAGCTGGAATAGTCGGTGGGGCGGTCGCTGGTTCAATATCGACGACTGCAGATGTCATCCGAGCAGCACTGTGGACGGTTGGACTCGAGGAGGGCTGCGCCACATTGTCGAGCTACTTCCTCATGGCATGGCCCGATACAGCGATGATCTACACCGACTGCGGCGTAGTGCCAGATCCCACTGCTGAACAGCTCGTCGACATCGCGGCGGCTGCGTCAAAGAGCTTCCAGATGGTCATAGCAGATTCTCCGCGTGTCGCGTTTTTGAGCTTCTCGACGAAGGGTAGCGCCGTGCATCCATCCGTAACAAAGGTCCAACAGGCGTCAGCAGCGTTTCTCGCTCGCTATCCCAGCATCATTGCCGACGGTGAGTTGCAAGTCGACGCCGCCATCGTACCCGCAGTTGCTCAACGGAAAGCACCAAATTCGTCCCTTGCCGGACGTGCAAATGTGCTTGTGTTTCCCGATCTCAATGCTGGCAACATCGCGTACAAGATCACCGAACGTCTTGCTGGTGCTACCGCGCTTGGACCCATTTTACAGGGATTGGCCCGACCATATTGTGATCTGTCACGAGGATGCTCGGCTGATGACATTGTGTATGTCGCTGCAATCACAGCGTTGATGTCAGCACCGCGCGCCTAGTTGCGCGATGCTTGTAGGCGCTCTTCCATCTCAGAGAAATCCTGATCGCTCAGGTAGTACTTCGACGAGCAATACTGACACACCAACTCATTCTGCTGTGAAGCCCGCATTGATCGAACCTCATCAAGTCCGAGTGTGAGAAGCACGGACTTAAACTTATCATGCGAGCAGCGGCAGAAGTAATCAACCGGAGAGCTTGACACTACCGTGATTTCTCCTGGCATCACGTGTCGAAGGATGTCTTCGGTCGAGAACCCTCGATCGATGAACGATGTGAGACGATCGAGATAGTCGATTGTATCATAGACTGCGAACAGGTCTTCCGGCTTTGCACCGGGCATAGCCTGAATCAGCAACCCTGCACACTCGCGAATGGTATTGTTTGCATCGTAGTCTACGTCGATGACGAACACCGACGGGATCTGTTCTGACTGTGTGAGATAATGGCTAAGGTCTGACGTTACGTCCCCCCTTCGCAACTGCACGACGCCCATCACAGGCTCATACTCACCGTAGAGAACACGTTGGACCTTCAGGAGTCCTTCACCAAGCGGCCCCATTCGGTCCACGTTTGGAGCTTGATTCAATGTCACGTAGCCGCGTACTTCACCAATCGACATCGCTTCAGCATAGATTGAGCTGACGACACCATCGCCACTCGCTGTTATCACGACTCGTTCTTCTCCTTTCAAGAACGACGCCATGAGTGACGAACCGGTCAACGCGCGCGCAAGAATGAGCGAGGTAATTGGCGAAAGCTGATGCTTCTCCTCCGCAGCACGAACACTCCGTGTGTTGTGAATCACGGATGCGCGAAATAGTCCGTCATTCGTCATTGCCCGCGTAACACGGTCCCGCTCAGCCCACAGCTTCCGAATCTTTTGGTGTTCTTGTTCATCCATGACGTAGGTCCTTGAGCTCTGCCAGAATCTGCAGTGCTTGTAGTGGTGTTAGCGTGTTACAATCGATTTGCGCAAGACGCGTTCGCAGAACATCATCTTGTACTTCGAACAACGAATACTGTGGCGCCTTTGAAGCAGACTCTCGAGTCATCGGTGCTGTAGGCAGTGTGGCATCCCCTTCCAACGCGGAGAGTACCTCTGTAGCCCGACGAACGACACTCTGCGGCAGACCTGCCATCGTTGCTACATGGATACCGAACGAGTGATCGGAATGCCCCGGCACAACCTTGTGTGTGAACACAATCGTGTCGCCAACTTCTCGCACCTCAACCTGAAGATTCCGAACACGTGCACATTGGTCGCTCATCGACGTGAGCTCGTGATAGTGTGTCGCAAAGATGGTCTTAGCACCAATCGTATCATGAAGATACTCTGCAATAGCCCATGCGATAGAAATGCCATCGAATGTCGCCGTGCCTCGACCTACCTCATCAAGGAGAATCAGACTACGGTTTGTCGCGTTGTGGAGAATATTCGCTGCTTCCTGCATCTCCACCAGGAAGGTACTTTCACCAGCAAGTATGTTATCCTGCGCACCAACGCGGGTGAAAATGCGATCCGTGCGAGGAATGCGTGCTGACTCAGCTGGCACAAAGCATCCCACATGCGCGAGAAACACGATTAAGCCAACCTGACGCAGATAGCTCGATTTGCCCGACATGTTCGGACCTGTGAGAATGTGGATCTGCGATGTCGAGGTATCCATGTGTACGTCGTTTGGCGTATACGCAACCCCAGCAGGAAGAATACGCTCGATGACAGGGTGTCGGGCACCGATGATCTCAAGATCTGTTCCGTCGTGCATCACAGGCTCGACATACCTATGGACGTCCGCCAAATGTGCAAAGCCAACAAGGGTATCAATGGTGGCAAGCTGGCGTGCGGTCTCCTGCAACGACGAACAATGCTCTGCAATGCGCATTCGTAACTGTTCTAGCATCTGCGACTCGAGAGCATGCACTACAGATTCTGCGTTGAGTAGGCGTTCCTCGAACGACTTGAGTTCTTCCGTAATGTACCGTTCGGCGTTGGCAAGCGTCTGCTTACGATGATAGTGCTCGGGGACCTTGGCCTTGTGCGTGTTCGGAACTTCGAGGAAGTAGCCAAACACGTTCGTCGTCGATACCTTCAGCGTCGTAATACCAGTTGATCGACGTTCGCGCTCTTGATAGTCGGCAAGCCACTCTTTACCGTGATTGAGCGCATACGTCGCCTGATCGAGATCGTCACGATATCCAGCACGGAACATGCGTCCAGTGCCTATCTGCAGTGGTGGCTCATCCTCGAGGGCATTCGCAAGGATCTCAACGAGATCACTATGGGGATTGCAGCCATGCGTCAACGCAACAACGTGTTCATCACGCGACTGTTCCAACGCACGCACGATGTGTGGAATCTGCTGAAGACTCGCTCGAAGCGCTATGAGATCTCGCGACGTGGCTCTGTTTGTCATCACCTTCGTCAGCATACGCTCTATGTCACCGACCTTTGTCAGATGCATACGAACGTCATCGCGAACCGTCGAATCGCGCACGAATCCGCGAACGATGCTATGCCGTTCCTCGATTGGCTGCAATGACGTGCAAGGTGACTGAAGCCACCATCGCAGTAGTCGTGCACCCATTGCGGTGTTGGTGTAATCAATCATCGACACAAGCGCACCAGCCGAGTCGCCGCCAGACATCGATGCATGGATTTCCAGGTTTCGACGCGTCGCTGCATCGAGTATCATCGTCGTATCAGTCGACAGTAACCGTACTGAGGTGAACTGCTGTAGAGCACCGCGCTGAGCTTCTGAGACGTAATGCACAATCGCACCCGCTGCGCAAATCCCAGCTGTAAGATGATCGACACCAAAGCCTTTTAACGACGCCGTGTTGAACTGTCGTAGAAGCGTTGTCTCTGCAAACTGCTGCTCAAAGATCCATGGCTCGACACGTGTACGCGCGGCTACAAATGGAAGTCTGTCAAGAACAGGCTCCCAAACATCTCGCTCAGCCTTGTTGATCAAGATCTCTGACGGCTGAAGCGATTCCAACAGCGACGCGACGTGATGACGTTGAATATCGCCCGTGCTGAAGGTACCGGTCGACACGTCAGCCACTGCAACGCCTACGATAGGCGACGTTGGTGAAGGAGCACTCAGCGCAACGAGATAGGTGTTACGTGCGTGATCGAGAAGTTTGTCGTACAGAACAACGCCTGGAGTAACAACCTCAACGACGTCACGCTTAACGATGCCTTTTGCTTGCTTTGGATCTTCGAGCTGCTCACAGACAGCTACCCTGTGTCCCGCACGCACAAGACGCGGGAGATAGGCATCGAGCTGGTGATGCGGAAATCCTGCCAGAGGTATCTCGCCAGCAGAGCCATTATTCCGTTTTGTCAGTGTAATACCGCAAGCCTTGGCGGTCGCTACGGCATCATCCCCGAAGGTTTCGTAAAAATCGCCCAGCCGGAACAGCAACACAGTGTCGGCGTGCTTCTCCTTGATTTGACGGTACTGCCGCATGAGCGGGGTTTCTGAGGCGGTTTTCACGCCGAAATTTACGAAACCGCGACTCGGTAGTCGAGATTTCATGAAGCGTCGTATCTTTGTGTCCCCGCTGGAGGGGTGGCCGAGTGGCTGAAGGCAACGGTTTGCTAAACCGTCATAGTGGTTTTGGCCGCTATCGAGGGTTCGAATCCCTCCCTCTCCGCACAACAAAGAGCCCTGCGCCGCATGCGCGGGGCTTTTTTTTCCGCCCCCTCATGAGCGACGAGCGCACGATACGAACCATTGTTACGAACCGCAAAGCCTTGCACGAGTTCGAGGTCATACAACGGTTTGAAGCTGGCATCGCATTGACGGGGACCGAAGTCAAATCGCTCCGGGCTGGCAAGGTCAATATGGCCGACGCGTATGCGAGCTTCCCTATTCGCGGATCTAATGAATGCTGGTTACTTGGCCTGCACATCAGTCCGTACGACTTCGGCAATCGAGAGAACCACGAACCCTTACGGAAACGCAAGTTGCTGCTCAAGCAGCACGAGCTTGTCCGTATGCGTGAGGCAATTGAGGAAAAGGGGCTCACAGTAATCCCGCTTTCCTTATACTTTTCCGGACCATACGTAAAGGTTGAACTTGCGCTGGTTCGCGGCAAGAAACTGTACGATAAGCGTGCTGCTACGAAGGAACGTGAGCAGCGTCGCGAGATGCAACGGCGAACAGACGACTAAGGAGTACGTGAGATGATGACTGTCAAGGAACAACTTCGTGTGATCGAAGAGCATGTGGTAGATCTTCTTCCACACGATGATCTCATGAAGAAGCTTGAGCGTTCAGTAGCCACCAACACACCCTTGCGTGTTAAGCTTGGGCTCGACCCGAGCAGACCGGACATCCACGTTGGACACGCCGTTGTGCTCAATAAACTCCGCCAGTTTCAGGACCTTGGCCACACGGTGGTGCTCATCATCGGCGACTTCACAGCGATGATCGGCGACCCTACAGGAAAATCGAAAACACGTCCTGCACTTACGCTCGAAGAAACGCGTGAGAACGGTCGCACCTATGTCGATCAAGCCGCGAAGGTCCTCGACATGATGCACACTGAGGTGGTTTACAACTCGAAGTGGCTTGACGCGATGAGCTTCAAGGACGTCATTGCTCTCTCCGCGAAATATACCGTTGCACAACTCCTAGAGCGTGACGACTTCACAAAGCGCTATCGTGGCGGCGAACCAATCAGTGTACACGAGTTTCTATACCCGCTCTCGCAGGCATACGACTCAGTGGCCATACGCAGTGATATCGAACTTGGTGGTACAGATCAAAAGTTCAACCTGCTGGTTGGACGGGAGATCATGCGCTCGTATGGCATGGAACCGCAATGCATCCTCACGATGCCGATTCTCGAGGGAACCGACGGCGTCGAGAAGATGTCAAAATCGCTTGGCAACTACATTGGTCTCACCGAGTCGTCTCGTGATATGTTCGGTAAGTCGATGTCGATTCCCGACACGCTGATGTCGCGCTATTTGCAGTACGCCTGTTTTGCTTCTACCGACGAAGTACGTGCACTTGAGCAGGGCCTCGCCGACGGAGGTGTGCATCCACGAAATGCGAAGGTGGATATCGCTAAGCGCATCGTTGCTCGTTATCATGGACAGTCTGCTGCAGATGAGGCATTTGCTGAGTTCGAACGTGTCTTTGTCAAAAAGGACGTGCCGACTGACATGCCTACATATCAGGCTACTGCTGCTACTGAGCCCCTTATCGACTTTCTCGTTAACCAGCAATTGGCTAAGTCCAAAACAGAAGCACGCACATTGATCAAGCAGGGCTCTGTGCAACTCGATGGATCAAAGGTCCTCGACCTTGAGCACGTCATTGACTGTTCCACTGAGCGCGTGCTGCGCGTTGGAAAACTCCGATTCCTACGGATCCTTCCGGTATGATCATCGCTGTCGCGCACGATGGGGCGCTGACAGGCGCCGAGAACATGCGTCGGGATATGCAGCTGATTGATCGCATTCGTAGCGGAGCTGTTGATGTTGATGTACGCACGTATCAATGGACACCGTGGTGCGTTTCATTAGGAGCGCATCAATCTCCATCTCAGGTGGATGTTGTTGCGTGCCATCGTCGCGGTGTTGACATCGTAACTCGTCCGACGGGTGGGCGCGCAGTTTTACATGCGCAGGAACTCACGTATGCATTTGCCGTGCGGGTCCCCGAGCATCGATCTGCCCGTGACGTGTATCAAGCATTCCACACGTTGCTACATCGCGCCCTTGTCACGATTGCTCCGGCGCTCGAGCTCAGTACCACTGCACCATCACTGCGAGAGCATTACGCTGCGTCAGGTCCACTCGGTCAAGTGTGCTTCTCATCGCACGCCCCTAGCGAGTTGTTGTGGGACGGACGAAAGGTCGTTGGATCGGCTCAGCGTGTGATCGATGGGATCGTACTCCAGCATGGATCGATTCTGTGCGGACCTGGTCATGAACAACTTGGGCAGGTGCTGGCAGTCGATCCAGACATGCGTGCTCGAATTGTAGAGACAACAACGGCCTCCAGTGCAACACTCACAGACGTGGCTGGCCACCACATCGAACCATCAGATGTGGATAATGTTCTGCGGGTTCATCTCACACAGCAGAACCTGAGCTCACTCCTGTTTACGGAGTAAGCGGACGCAGTATTGACACGCCAAGATGTGTCTTCACAGAGGCAACGTAGTCGGATAAACGACCATCGAGGATGACCTTCTTCTGTGTCAACGACGCATGCATAAAGCGTGCGCGGTCGCCCTCTCGCACGATCATTCCCGTGTGTGCATAGTCCAAGCCGGCCTTTGAGGTGGCTATCGCAACAATGTCGCCCGTTTGCAACTGATGCTCGATATCAACAATGCGCTCACGCGGCACGATGTAACGCGTGGTTGTCGCGAGTCGTCGCTCAATCGCTGCCATGACCGAGACAAGCGACGTATCTGCCTTGAGTGCTGGATAGTACTGCGGGTGCTCCGACATGAACGACACACGCACGGGGAACACATCGCCACCGACATCCTTCGTTACGTCTTGGATTACACCCTTAGCAACGTTGTTCTCGATCCACTCAGAGGTATAATGTAGTCGCGACGTATATCCAGCGAGATGTCCGTCACGGTATCGTGTTTGCGTTACTTGTTTTACAAACGCGTCCCATGTTGGCGTGCCTAGTTTAGCGCAACGCGCCATCGCCAGAACATTCTCAAAATACGTCACGCAGTCAAGTCCCGTCAGGTCAACACGACACACCTCCGGACCTGGCCCTTCGAGCGTACCGCCAATGTATGGCGTGCCGATAAGTAAGGTGCCGATCTTCCCCATCATATCACCGATAGGCAGCCGATTCCATTTCTCTGCAGCAACACGACGCATTGTCTGCGTGAAGATATAGTTTGTTGTTGCAACAGGATCGCTATTGCGAGCGCGACTCTTCCGAAGATTCTGCGCGAGAACCGGAGTGGCAAGGAGCAACAAGAATGATCGACGTAGCATAATTACCGGTGTGCAAGTCCAATGCCAAGGTCACGCAATTGTGTGTCATCAACAGGCGACGGACACGCGTCCATGAGCGAGAGGCCTGATGTTGTCTTCGGAAAGGCAATCACATCGCGAATGTTCTCTGTACCGCAGAGAAGCATAGCAAGACGGTCGAACCCAAACGCAATGCCACCATGCGGTGGAGCTCCGTATGTGAGCGCGTTGAGCAGGAACCCAAACTTCTCCATTGCGGCTTCGCGTGTGAAACCAAGCAGATCAAACATCTGCTGTTGGACGTCACCGCGGTGGATACGAATCGAGCCCCCTGCCACTTCATAGCCATTGATCACAAGGTCATGCGCAATCGCTCGTGCATGTGTAGGATCCGAGGAAAGGAGTTCAACGTCGTCAACCATCGGTGATGTGAATGGGTGGTGGCGCGCGATCCAGCGTGATTCTTCTTCACTGTACTCGAGCAGCGGGAACTCCGTAATCCAGTGGAACGAGAATGTTCCAGCGCACGACTCCAAGATTCCTGTTCGACGGGCAACCTCTGTTCGCAGAGCTCCTGCAATGATGCAGGCACGCTCCCACTCTCCTGGAACGAACAGGAGAAGATCTCCATCTGCTGCGTTGAGGTCAGCGCTAAATGCCTGTGCTTCTTCGGGAGTAATCGCTTTAGCGAACGAGCCCGTGATTTCGCTTCCCTGAACTTTGAGCCATGGAAGCCCCTTTGCACCATACTTCTTTGCGTGTTCTGTGAGCTCATCAAGCTGCTTGCGCGAGAAGCCGCCACATCCCTTGGCGTTGAGCGCCATCACAACTCCACCTGCCGCAACAGCATCAGCGAAGACGGTGAAAGCAGACGTTGCTGCGCGAGCTGTCACGTTCGTCAGGCGCAGATCGTAGCGAATATCTGGCTTGTCAGACCCATACGACTCGAGCGCTTCATGAAATGGCATGCGTCGAAACGGCGTCTGAACGTCCACACCAAGCACATCCTTCCACACCATCGCGATGAATCGTTCTGTAAGTGCGAGGATATCATCTTGAGTGACAAATGACATCTCAACGTCGATCTGGGTAAACTCGGGTTGTCGATCGGCACGCAAGTCTTCGTCGCGGAAGCACTTGACGATTTGCATGTATTTATCGAAGCCAGACACCATCAGCAGTTGCTTGAACAGCTGTGGCGACTGTGGCAACGCATAGAACTTGCCCTTATTGATGCGACTCGGCACGAGGAAGTCCCGAGCGCCTTCAGGCGTTGACTTCGTCAACACCGGTGTTTCAACCTCTAGGAACCCCTCTTGCTCGAAGAATCGATGTGTGAGCTGATACAGTCGATTACGCACCATGAAGTTCTTCTGCATCACGGGGCGACGTAGGTCTAGGTAACGATGCGTGAGGCGGAGTTCTTCATTTGTTCCGAGATCATCAACGATCTCAAACGGTGGCACTTCAGCTGCATTGATGACGCCGATCTCATCAACGAGAAGCTCAACCAAGCCTGTTGGAATTCGCGGATTAGGATTCTCTCGCATGCGGACTGTTCCCTTCACCCACAGAACATACTCCGCGCGAACTTCATGGATTGAACTGCCCAGGTCTGGCGTATATGACGAGTCAATAACTACCTGGACGATTCCCTCGCGATCTCGTAGGTCGATAAAGATGATGCCACCGTAATCGCGCCGAGCATTCACCCAACCGTTGACGATGACCGTGGAACCTACATGACCGGGACGAAGCTGTCCGCAGAGGATCGTACGCTGTTGAAACTGCATGGAAAAAGAATCGCGATTCTTGAAAAGGGGCAAACAAAACAGTGAGAAGTTACGAAGCCTTCGGCTTCATGTCCGAGATTTCAGAAATCATTGTTTGCAGCTGCGCGATGATATCTACTGGCGGTATTGCTGCAAGCGGTGCGTTGTGTGCAATGCATGACCAACATCGGGTTGCGTACGGATACCACGGCATGAGCTTGCGATCGTCCTGCGCGAAGAGCACGAGCGACGGAACATTCCATGCCGCAGCTACATGCACAGCAGATGTATCCGGTGTCAAGAACATATCGCACCGTCCGATGGCATTGGAAAACTCTCGAAATGATGGCAACGGGTCGAGAACTCTCATCCGCAGAAACTGTCCGATACGCGTCGCCATTTCGTGATGATGGGGCGCGGACATCAGAACGATCTCAAACGTGCCCTTCTGCAGTTCTTCGGCGTACTTCGCTCCGACCCACCCAAGCACTTCCATCAGCAGATCTTCGGGATACATACGATCAACATCAGAGCCTGAAATGTTGACGCCCAAAACATAGGTACGGTTGTCTCGCCCTCTTACATGCCGCATGCTAGGCACGTCGGGTAAGCGCGGACGTAAGTGGGTCGGGGGTATGTCAAATCCGAGTGGCCACACTACACGTGCAATCCGTTCAACGATATGCACTGCCGTTCGGTCTGCCAGCGGCACGACGTGGGTATAGACACGGCGATTCTCTTTGTCAACACCAATTGCAAATGGTGCTCGCGATCCCTGAATCAAGATGCCGGATGTTGACGATGCATTGTCCATTAGATCGATGACAACATCATATCTCGATCGTCGTAAAGAACGTCGTAATCGCAGAAGGTCGATCAGACCCTTACGAAAGACATGCACGTGATCAACGTACGGCTCGACAGCAAATCGTACTGCAGAGTTATTCGTCGACATCACCATGTCGAGCGTAGCATTCGGAAATCGCGTTCTCAGCTCTGCGATGATTGGAGTGCTTACCAAGACATCACCGATGCGATCTTGTCGTAACAGCAAAATGCGAGCAGTATCGGATACAACGGAGCTGACAAGCGGCTGCGTGACGACGATTGGCTCCTCACCACGGGACACCCATCGATTGTAGCGCCGGCGAACGGCCAGCTCAAGCCGTTTGATGAACGTCTCAGCCATGTCGTCCGACTACCGTCCGATAGACATCACGCGTTGCACGCGCTGTGGCGTCCCAGGTATACTTAGACGACTGCACAAGGCCACGATCTCGCATCTGGCGCACAAGTTCGTCGTCCTCAATGCATCGTTGTATCGCCGCCGCAATTTCTTCAGTTGATTGCGGATCAACATAGAGCGCTGCATCACCTCCAACTTCCGGAAGCGACGTCGTCGATGACGTGATCACAGGGCAGCCACACTTCATCGCTTCAATCACTGGTAGACCGAAGCCTTCTCCAAGCGTAGCAAAGGAAAGTGCACGCGCACCTGATAACAATTGCACAAGATGAGGCGTTGCAACATCAGTAACAATTCTGATCGACGAATCGCGAAGTATGGTCGCACGTGATTCACGGAATCGTGTAACGGCATCCTGACCACCCGAAATCACAAGCACGAAGTCTGTATGTGCGCGGAACGATTGAGGAACCGACGTCCACGCCGCGAGCATTCGGTCCAAATTCTTACGACCATCGAGACGGCCGATAAACAGCAGGTAGGGACGATCGAGTTCGTACTGCTGTCGTGTAGTTGCCTCGAGTTCTGTCGGTACAAACGCATCGCTAGCTGCAAGGGGCGTCACGTGAATTGCTCCCGTATACCATGGGAAGTACTCACGGATCGTCGAAGCAACGTAGGCGGACGGACACAGTACTGCTGAGGCGGCACGGAGCTGTCGCGCGATACGACGCGGAAACCTTGACTTGAGGGCTCCCTCGATCCCCATGGCGTCGTACATCGGGAACAAATCATGGATGGTCACAACGAGGGGGCGTGCATGCGGCAGCACCTTTTGCGGGCCGAGGATATGCACGAGGTCAACGCCCGCTGCTGCAATATCCCACTGACGACGCTGGATCATCCGCATGAGCCGCCGGAAAGGGGCTCCGAGCAATCTCTCATGCGATAACACATTACGGATCGAAACGCGGGACGAGTCACCCAAAAACGTTTGCAGCGCTGACTGCTCACCCTTACTTGTGATAAGTGTTGCGACAACGTTGTCATCGCATGCAAGGAGCGCACGAATCAGTTCGCGAGAATATCGCTCAATACCACTGCGACCCAGAATTGCACTCGCGTCGAATGCTACGTTCATGAGGACTCGACGAAGTGATCAGATGCGTTGGGCCTTACGCTACCTCAGTTGAGACTGCATAGACAACATTGGTTGCCAGTGCATAGATCTTCTCGATGGCGGCAGCGATTGGGGCCGTTACTTCAGGATCGTCCGAAGCTTCATACGCTTCGACGGAAGGATACACATACACCTCTTCAAAGTGGTTGTGCTTGCCCTTTACTTCGTACAAGGCGAACGACGTGTCCGACGCAGCATAAAATGCGCGCACAGACGCGATTGCAGCCAGATACTCTGGGCGCTTTCCATCAGGTATGGAGTACGATACTCGGAACAGTACGGTCATGCCAATGATCCTTGGTGAATATCAACAAAAATACGTCGGAGGACGTCGTTGCCCCACCGAACTTTTCAACACTTTAGAACGAACACAGGCTCCGAATCGCCACTTGAATCTTCTCTGCGCTCGGAAGAACAGCCTGTTCCAGCGTTGGTGCAAACGGTGTTGGACTATCATACGCGGCAACACGACGAACCGGGGCATCGAGATACTGGAATGCTGAATCTGCAATGCGCGCGGCAATTTCACCACCAAAACCTGCCGTCAGAACCGCCTCATGTGCAACTAATGCGCGCCCCGTCTTGCGAACAGACTGAAACACCGTTTCCTCGTCGAATGGGACGAGCGTTCGGATATCGACGACTTCCACCTCGATACCTTCGGTCGACAACACGTCTGCAGCAGAAAGTGCCATATGGACTGCTGATCCGTAGGCGATCACGCTGCAGTGCGTTCCTTGACGCACAACGCGAGCTTGACCGAGTGGCACGATGTGTTCACCCTCGGGTACCTCACCCTTAATCTTTCGATACAAACCCTTGTGCTCAAAAAACATCACGGGGTCGTTGTCGCGAATCGAGGCAATCATGAGCCCCTTCGCATCATCAGGGAAGGCCGGACAAACGACCTTGATTCCAGTAGCGTGCGCAAACCACGCTTCAGAGTTGCGACTATGAAACGGGTTGCCGCCAACACCGCCACCCGATGGTCCGCGCACAACCATGGGAACCGGAAGTCCCCAACGATACGCCGTCGTGCCGGCAACGGTTACAACTTGATTGAATCCGTTCGTAATGAAGTCCATGAACTGCATTTCGACAATCGGTCGCATGCCGTTGAGCGACGCACCTATGGCAGAGCCAATAATCGCTGCCTCGCTGATTGGAGCATCGATAATCCGCTTCGGTCCGAACTCATCAAGGAAGCCTTTGGTGACTTTGAACGCGCCACCATATGTTCCGATGTCTTCGCCGATCATGAATACGCTATCGTCGCGACGCATTTCATGTCGCATCGCATCGGCAATCGCTTCGAGGTAGGTCATGTGCATGAGTTGTGTTCTTTCCGGAGGATCAGGCCGACATAAATACGTTCTTGAAACCTTCTTCTGCAGCGGGCCATGGACGCTCGAGTGCGCGATCAATAGCAGCAATCATGTTGGACAGTGTTTCCTCACGAAGTGATGTGATCTCTGCCGACGTCATTACACCATCGTTTACGATGCGTGTGATGTACGTCTCAACCGGATCCTTTGCACTCCACTCTTCGAGAAGTTCCTTCGGCACGTACGAGAAGTCATCATGCTCGGCATGTCCACGCATGCGCATCGTCTTTGTTTCGATCAATGATGGCCCTTCTCCACGACGAGCACGTTCGACGGCTTCCTTGCAGGTTGCATACACAAGCTCAACATCCGTTCCGTCGATGGTCGTGCCATACATCCCGTAGCCGAGGGCACGATCACTCAGACGCTCGCACGCAAACTCCAGCGAGTTCGGCGTCGAGTACGCGTATTGATTATTCTCGATGATGAGGATGAGAGGGATCTTGTGTACGGATGCAAAATTGAGCGCTTCGTGGACCTCCCCTACCTGCGCTCCACCATCGCCAATAAAGGTCAGCGATACTGTAGTAACGCCTCGCAACTGATCAGCCAGACTGAATCCTGCCGCAACAGGGATCATAGCTCCAAGGTGAGAAACATTGCCATAGATACGACGAGCAGGATCGGCATAGTGCCCCGTGCCATCTGTTCCACGCATCTGACTTCCCTCGCGCGCGAGGTGATTCACCATAAGTTGATCGAGATCCTGTCCGAAGACGAAGTGCGATCCGATATTGCGGTGCATCGGGAACAACACGTCACGTGCGGTGTCGAGCGCATACGCACTACCGACGCTGACGGCTTCGTTCCCGAGCTGGGAATACACCCCGCCGAAGGCCTTCCCTTGTCGATAGAGGCGGAGCATCGCTGTGTCGAACTCCCGTGCCATCAGCATGTAGCGCAAGAGCTCCTTTCGTTGATCGGCAGAGAGCAACGACGAAGCTGATTTCGATGAGCGAGCGGTAGAACGTTGTGTAGACTTCATGTGTGCGTGCGGTTGTGAAGTACAAAACTACAACCGCCCCATCGAAGCCAGTTCGATGGGGCGGAATATTACGATCTCAGGTGGTTACTTCTTCTTGTGCTTCTTCACATCAGCAACAGTCACAACTGGACCCTTGTTGCCCCATGAGTTGTACACATAGGTAAGCACGCCGGCGATATCCTCGTCTGTGTACTTCTTCGGAAGAGGCGCCATTACACCATTATACTCCTTGCCGTTCACCTTGATCTTACCGCTCTTGCCGTTCACAACTTCTTTGATGATCTGTGGCATTGGATTCTTCGTGAGGTAATCGCTCTTCGCAAGTGGCGGGTATACTGTACCGAGACCTTGCCCATTAGCTTGGTGACAGGTCTTGCAGTACTCATTGTACACCTTCTGCCCACGCGCCATCGACGCTGCTTTATCTTGGGCGAAAGCTTCTGTTGTGAACGCAAGGGCACACACTGCAGTGAGTGCAAGTCCGAACATTGTCTTCATCATGATGGTTCTACCGACGTGTTGTGTGACATTTGTTAACCGGTACGAATATAAGACCTATTCGTCTGAATACTTATTTCTCCACGCAACATGCTGCCTGTGAATGATCTGTCGTCGCATGTGATGGCGAGACAAACGGTATACCGAGCGCCATTCCACGCATCATAACGAGTGCGCCAATCAGAATTGCGACTACCGGGAGCACAATTCCGAGGCGAGCCCCAAAGCGCTGTCGGAGTTCCGATGCACCAAACGATAGTACAAGCATCACAGGACTCGTTCCTAGTCCGAACGCTGCCATAAACACAACACCAGACACAACATCACCACCTACTGCACTTCCCACCAGAGCCGACGTAACGAGTCCACACGGGAGTAGTCCATTAACAATGCCAAGCAGCATCATACCGCTACGCGGACGGCCTTTCGCAGTATTCAGAGCTGCGCTTCGCAGTGGAGCTATCCGTTGCTGTATCCATGTCGTTGGCAGAATATTCGTATTCCACAGTAACTGCGCACTCGCAGTGATCACCATGAGCGCACCTGCGACAAGCGAAGCGATTCGTCCGTACCCTACTAGGTCAAACGCACCGGCACCAAACCCAACAAGGGCACCCATCGCCGCGTACGTCAAGATCCGTGATATGTTATACACACCACGATCAATCACTCGACCACCACGCGAGTTACTTCGCGTCGGAAGCGCCATAACCAATGGACCGCACATGCCGACGCAGTGCATGCTTCCGGCGATTCCAAGGATACACCCTGCAAGTGCTAGTGCGATCATGGCAGCAGAAGAGCTTGCTCGAAGGCGTACGATACTCCGTCAACCTTCCATCGGAGCTTCACTCGCCAGTTTCCTGTTGCCACGTGTGCAAGCGGTAGCTCGTACGTTCCCTGCTCTGTCTCTGACAATGCATGATGCTGATCACGAGATGGATCATCTGGTCGATACAAATCTGCGGACACCGATTGTGCACGCCTTGCAGCATCGGCAATTGTCATCCTAAGCATTGCACCCTCAACCGCAATCGAGACACCAGCCGCTCTCCCGCGCGATAACTCATCCTGCGCCGCAGTTGTTCGCAGCGATTCCTGGTAGTAATCCTCACGGACAAGATCAACGCGCTGTGTCATGGCAAATGCAACAAATCCGAGTGTTGAAAGCGCAAAGGCTGTATACACAAGGCTGATTCGCCAACCCCAGTGAAACCGTGTCATATGTCTTACTCCTGTGGACCCATAAAGGTCGTTTCAAATGTTCGCAATACAGATCCGCGCGACCGCAACACAAGCTGGATTTTCTCATCTCCTGCGCCACTGCGTGCCGCAGCTCGGACAATGATGAAGCGTCCCTCCATTTTCTGTTCAGCCTTGACTGTGCCTGGCAATGCAAGGGGCTTTATGGTGTAACCCGTTGGCGAGACTACTATGAGTTCGTACGGCAACTCTTCAGATGTCTTGTTGATGATGTTAAGCGAATAGAAGTTAGCAGTCCCATCCGCCATCGTTGTCCACGTCGACTTCGGCTGTCGCAAGAGCACGACGTCTAGATCACTCCGCGTTGCAAACAGCACACCAACGGCAAGAATGAACACACTCCAAACGGCGAGATATGCCTTGATGCGACGCGTGAAGATGCGCGATGTTCCCTTCTCTACAGCATTTAGACTACTATACCGGATGAGTCCACGATTCATGCCGACCTTATCCATGACCTCATCACACGCATCGATACACGCTGTGCAGTTGACGCACTCAAGTTGAATCCCATTTCTGATGTCAATGCCTGTCGGACATACCGTTACACACTGATGACAATCGACGCAATCGCCTGCGCCCCCTGCCCGCGTAAACGCGCCATCTGCTGCACTCTTGCGGGCATCGGTATCTGCCCTTGTCCACTTCTGACGTCCCTCGCCACGCTTGTAATCGTAGGTAACTGCGACGGTGTTTTCGTCCACGAGTGCCGACATATATCGTCCATACGGACACGCAATCAGGCATGCCTGCTCTCGAAACCGGTAAAACACCATGAAGAACACAAAGGTGAAGAACACCAGCCCGCCAAAGAGCTCAAGATGCGCAACAGGACCATCGATAACGTACCGAACAAGCACATCACTCGATATGACGTACGAGAGAAATACATTGGCAATACCAAAGCTGATGGCTGCAAAGAGCACTACCTTCAGACTTGCACGCCACATCCGATCATACGTCCATGGACCATTACGACGCTGTGCCTGCTCTTTCGGTCCACCTTCGATAAGCCACTCAAGTTTCCGAAAGATCATCTCCATAAAGACGGTCTGCGGACAAAGCCAACCACACCAGATTCGACCAAGCGTCGCTGTGAACAGCACGACAGTGATCACACCGGTAAGGAACAATAGTGCAACTAGGTAAAAGTCGTTCGGCCAGAATGGCAGGCCGAAGAGGACGAATTCTCGAGAAATGATGTTCAACAGGATAAACTGATGCCCGCCCACCTTCACGAAGGGGGCGAGCACCAGAAATCCGACTAACAATACCGACACAATCATCCGCAACGTCGTGTAACGTCCGCGTGGCTCGCGTGCATAGATCCAGCGCCGACGTCCGTCAGGCTGTATGCTTGCGAGTTCAGCACGAAACCGTTCGTGATCTTCAACAAGATCGAGGTCTATGAGCGACATTGCGATGTTCGATTATGTCAGTGTTGAAAAGGCGACGACATCACTGTGCAGCATTCGTCCGATCACAGAGAACGTCACGTCCCTCTTCAAGAGGTTTTGGATCTGCTGGATTTGTGCCACGCATTGAAATGATGTACGATGCCACTTGAAGGAGTTGATCATCCGACAACTTCGTGCCACTTCCATATGGCAGCATTCCCTTTTCTTGGAATCCCGTCTTAATACTCGTGATGATCTCTTCGACAGAACATCCGTGAATCCAGTAGTCATCGGTGAGGTTCGGTCCGACCTGGCCGCCCATATCCTCGCGGTGGCATGTGTAACAGATGTTCTCGTTGCCATTGAAGATTGCCTTGCCTTTTTCGAGAGACGCAGCATCAGTAAGCACAACGATCGGACCTCCCGCCTTCTTTGGCGCGTTTGCCTTCATCGCATCGATTTCCGCGACTTGTGTCAGATACTCATTCTCCGCACCACGCGGTCCGTACCACAGGACGTTCCAATCAGGCCCTGAATACACGTGGTAATAGAACATGTAGATCACGCTCATGACGATCGTGAAGTAGAACCCATACAGCCACCATCGCGGCAGGTTGTTGTCATACTCACGAATACCATCAGCTTCATGCTCCAACAGTCTGTCTTGGTCTTGCTGTGCCATACTGTTAACTCCGTTGCGATGGGATGGTGGACGAATGTTGCTGATCCGCTGCGATGCCTTCATCAAGTATGCTTGCGGAGAGATGCTCGAGTCGGTGCGTATCGGCCTTGAAGAACCAAATGATTAAGGCGGCGAAGAAGCCGAAGAACAACACGAGCGCAACAATGGGATAGAGTTCGATCCCGGGAATACTCGAAAGGACATTCTTGTACATAGTCGTTCTCGTGTTATTGTGATACTTCTGCTTTCCACTCTTCGACCTTTGCCTTCTTGGCTGGGTCGATGTCGGTGCCGAGCTTATGGAGATACGCAATGAGCGCGATGATTTCCTTGTTCTCATTCACATCCTTCATTCCAGCAGTCCGAAGCTTATCGGCTATGAACACTGCTTGCTTCTTCAGATCATCAACAGCCGTTGTAGCATACCCATCTGGATATGGTGTACCCAGCTTCTGCATCGTGAGGATCTTACCTTCGGTGTGACGCGTGTCAAGGTCGTTCTCGTACAGCCATGGATAGGCAGGCATAATAGAGTTTGGCGACGTCGATGTCGGCTCCATCATATGCTTCCAGTGCCATGAAGGCTCCGGATACTTCACGCCAACGCGATGAAGGTCTGGTCCAGTGCGCTTTGATCCCCACTGGAATGGACGATCATACACAAACTCACCCGCCTTAGAGTACTCGCCGTAGCGCTCAGTCTCGCTACGGAACGGACGAATCATCTGCGAGTGACAGGTGTAGCAACCTTCGCGGACATAGATGTCACGTCCCTCGAGTTCAAGGGGCGAGTACGGCGTCACCGACGAGATCGTTGGAATATTTGAATCGATCAATGCCGTTGGCACATACTCGACTACGCCACCGATGAGCACTGCGATCAAGACATAGACGCTAAACTTAACCGGCGTGCCTTCAAGCAGTCGGTGCCAGCCTTCCTTCGGTTCGTGACTCTTTTCATGCATGCGGTTGACCACCTGTACTTCCTCGTTGGCAAGGAGTGAACCACTCTTCGCCGTCTTGTAGAGGTTCCACACGCCGACACATGCCCCAACGAGATAGAGTGTACCTCCAATCGAGCGCATGACGTACATTGGAATCAACTGCGTCACTGTCTCGAGGAAGTTCGGGTACTGAAGTGTACCGTCCTCGGCGAATTGTTTCCACATGAGTGATTGCGTGATACCACCCCAGTACATCGGGATCGCATACATCAGAACGCCAAGGGTCATTAGCCAGAAGTGCCAATTGGCAAGGGAGAGCGAATAAAGCTTTGTTCTATAGATGCGCGGGAAGATGTAGTACATCATCGCAAACGCCAGTCCGCCGTTCCAGAGCAGTGCGCCCAAGTGGACGTGTCCGATGATGTAGTCTGTGTAGTGCGTTAAGGCATTGATGTTCTTAAGCGACATCATAGGACCTTCGAAGGTCGACATGCCATAGGCTGTAATACCCACGACCATGAACTTGAGCACAGGATCTGTACGAACCTTATCCCATGCGCCGCGCAGCGTCAGCAATCCGTTCACCATGCCGCCCCAACTTGGAGCAATCAGCATGAAGCTGAATACTACGCCTAGAGACTGCGCCCAATCAGGCAGTGCCGTGTAGAGCAAGTGGTGGGGGCCAGCCCAGATATACAAGAAGATCAGGGCCCAGAAGTGGATGATCGACAGCCGGTACGAAAACACCGGACGATCCGCCGCTTTTGGGATGAAGTAGTACATGATGCCTAAGAATGGCGTCGTCAGGAAAAACGCAACGGCATTGTGACCATACCACCATTGCACAAGCGCGTCCTGAACACCAGCATACATCGAGTAGCTTTTGAGAAAGTGTACTGGCAACGCAAGGGAGTTGACAACGTGCAGGAGAGCAACTGTGAGAAACGTTGCGAGATAGAACCAAATGGCGACATACATGTGTCGCTCTTTTCGACGCAGGATCGTTCCGATCATGTTCCAACCGAACACAACCCACACAAGTGTGATTGCGATATCAATTGGCCACTCGAGCTCGGCGTATTCTTTGCTGGAGGTGATTCCCAGCGGGAGCGTCACCGCCGCGGCAACGATGATAAACTGCCAGCCCCAGAAATGGACCTTCGAGAGCATGTCACTGAACATTCTCGTCTTGCACAGCCGCTGGAGCGAATAGTACACCCCAAGAAAGATGGCATTACCAGCGAACGCGAAGATGACTGCATTCGTGTGAAGGGGGCGAAGACGTCCAAATGACAGATAGTCTATTCCTCCGAGGAAGCCAGGCCAATAAAACTTAATCGCTACGAGCACTCCGACGAGGAACCCGACGAGGCCCCAAGCTGCTGAAGCGATCGCAAAAAGTCTGACAATGTTGTTGTCGTACGAAACGGTTTCAACCCGTCCCCCACGTACGTTGTCAGTTGTTGTTGAAGTATCCATACTCCCAATCCGAGAAGTGTGAAATGTATCTGTGATCTTACTTTGTTTCGACGTCATCAAAAAGCATCCGCACTGCGGGCGTACCGAGGTCATCATACTGTCCGCGTCGGGTTGCTATGAGAAACGCAGCCAGGAAGCCCCCTGCCACCAGAATGCTGCATATCACGAGAAGAGGCATGACACTCATCGTATCCTCCGTGCAAAGAGATGTGCGCCGCCGACACTCATGCCGATGACGAGAAGCGAACTAGCAGGCATCATGATGGCTGTAACCACTGGTGTGAGATTGCCTGTGAGTGCGATGGCAATTGCTGCGACGTTGTATAGCATCGTGAACCATAATGCTGCAAGCACAACACCTCGCAACGCATGCGCATAGCGGAGGAGATCTCCAATGCGATGCACGTGCGTTGCCGGAATAATCATGTCACTGGCGGGAGCAAGCGTCGAGGTGTTTTCCGTAACGGCAATCGAGACATCAGCGACAGCCATGGCCGACATGTCGTTGAGTCCATCGCCAATCATGAGTACTTCAGACGTCGTGCGCAGCTGTTCGAGATGCGCCACTTTCTGTGCAGGCGTTGCGCGAAATGTCATGTCACTATCAGCGAACGATGATAGCAGCAATGCGCGATCGCGATCGCTATCTCCGGTAAGCAGTTGAGACCGTAGTCCGTCATTGCGTAGTTGCGCGAGAAGCTCAGGCACGTGTTCCCTGACAATTGCGTGCGCAACAAGTTTGCCTGCAAGGACATGATCAATCGCTACAACCGTAGCATGGTCATACTCGTCAGTGGCAACCACAACATCGTGTTCGTGCAGAAACAACGGTGACCCAATGGTAACTGTATGTTCGCCTGCTTCACCTACAATCCCCTTTCCGATCTCCTCACGAACAGCGGTAGCAGTGACGCGATACGGAGCTTGCATCATTGCTACCCCACGACTGATCGGGTGGGTACTGTGCGATGCAACAGCAACAAGAGCAGCGATCTCGTCATCCCTCAGTTCACGTCCGACATAGTCTACTTGCGGCTGCGAAGACGTCAGCGTTCCAGTTTTATCAAACACAACAACACGTACTCGATCGAGTGCACGCAGAACACCGACGTTCTTTGCATACATCTTCATGCGACCAAGGATGCCCATTGCACTGCCAAGCGTAATTGGTGCAGCCAGCGTCAGAGCGCACGGACATGCGATGATGACAACCGCTGTGAAGACATTCAAGGCCATTTCGACATCGGGCAGCCACGCAACAAATCCGACCACTGCGATAGCGAGAACACTCCAGATGAATCCACGACCAAACCGTGCGCTCTCTTGTGCATATCCATCACGAGTCGTTCTTGCAGAGGAGCGCTCCCACAACGACGCGAGATATCCCTGCGAAACGGGCTTTGTTGCTGTGAGATCCAGAGCACGTCCGACAACCTTCCCACCGGCGTAGATCATCGCTCCCTGCGCACACTCAACAGGCACGCTTTCGCCCGTTACAAAGGCATAATCGACATAGCCGACGTGGCTCATCATGACTGCGTCTGCTGGAATCACCTCACCGTTGCGGATAATCATCGTGTCTCCAACCTTGAGGTTGTCGATGGACACGACTTCTTCACCACGTTGCGTGGCACGGCGAACCGACAGTGGGAAGAACGAACGCACCGTACGATCGAACGTGACTGCGTCAAATGCCTTCTGTTGAAACACACGCCCGATCAACAGGAAGAACACCAGACCAGCAAACGAGTCCAAGAACCCCTCTCCGTAGCCCGTCGATATGTCGACGATGCTGCGCACAAAGAGCGTTGTGATGCCAATTGCAACCGGTACGTCCAGGTTCAGTGTGCGACCACGCAGCGCTGCCAGTGCCGATGTCAGCCAGGGTGAGGCGCTGTAGACGTAGACGGGGATGCTCATGCTGATGCTCAACCACGTAAAGACCTGCATGAGTACGGGATCGATGGCGACCGCGTTACTTCCATGTGCCAAGTACTGTGCGATACTGAACATCATGATGTTCCCCATCGCGAACCCTGCGACGCCAAGGCGTACATACAATCCGCGCGTTGCTTCGCGCTGCTGTAGCGACCGCTGTACTTCCGTTCCTTCGACGTGAATCAATGGTTCATAGCCTACCGAGCGAAGCAGCTCGGCAACACGTCGCACGGTAAGCGAGGTCGGGTCAAGGTCAACGGTAACCGTCTTGCGATGTAGATCTACTTCGGACGAGCGCAGCCCCGGCTGGATATGAGGGAGTCGCTCAAGAAGCCATATACAGCTTGCGCAATGGATTGTTGGAAGTGCAAATCGTACGCGAACGCGCTGTGGGTCAGCATACTCGATGAAACGCGAGGCCACGGTCGGATCATCCAAGATCGCATAGGCTGCGTGCTCCCGCACAACGTCACGTTGCGATGTACCCGTAGCCGATCCTGCTGCATAGTAGTCACAGAGGTTATGTTCACGAAGTAGCGCGTAAACGCTCGAGCAACCGGTGCAGCAAAACACATGCTGTCCATCCGAGATGGACCGATCTGCACACGGTTCGCCGCAATGCGAGCAGCGAAGACCCCCATCCACGATTTGGTGGGCCTGGTTCATCGCTGAGCAGATGTCGTGGTACGTTGCATACGGCAAAGTTCCACGCCATTCGATCAGGATTTTATGACTTTTGTCATACTACAGAACGCGCCGATGATTTCACGATCGCGTCTTGTGCGAGTCGGACGTTGAGTTCGGTAGCTTTTTCACCGAGACTCTTGAGTGTCACCGACTTGGCAATCGTTGTGAAGCGCAAACGTACCTCAATCCAATGATCATGCGCAGGACACGGCTCTGCATGACCGCAACCGGGCAAGCCGAGCATGCATTCGGTAAACACCTCCGTGCCATCAATTGCCGCAATAATATCGTAGAGTAACACAGATTCCGAAGGCGTATTGAGTGCCACCCCACCGCGAGGTCCGCGATACGATGACATAATCCCAGCCTGCGTTAGCTGTTGAAGGACCTTCGTCAGGAAATGAAACGAGATATTCAGTTCTTGCGCAATCGTGTTGATAGACACGTATGCATCTTTGTCCCTTGCGGAGACGAAGATTGCCGCTTGAATTCCGTAGATGCACGACTTAGACAGAAACATGGAGCACCCATATAATCAGGTTTCAGAGTCTGATAAACGAAATATACCACAACGGCGCATTGTGGTGCGCCGTTGTACATTGAATTTTCGTGGTTACCTAGAGGAAAGTCGGGTACTTCACTGGGTCTGATTCGTGCATCATTTCGTACACTGCAGACACGATGTGTTCCGCTTCAGGCTTCGACCAGTAATTGCCGTCGGTGCCGTATGCCGGACGGTGTGGCTTTGCGGTAAGCGTAACTGGTGCTGAGTCGAGAAGCTTGTACCCCTGCTGACGTTCAAGAATCTCTTGAAGCATGTATGCTGATGTTCCCCCTGGAACGTCTTCATCGACAACCATAAGTCGGTTGGTGCGAGCAAGTGATTGGCTGATGTGTCCGTGGATATCAAACGGCAGAAGCGTCTGCACGTCCACAACCTCAATTGATACGCCAAGTCCGGCAAGCACTTCGGCTGCGTCCATTACGACACGAACTGTTGCACCATACGTCACGACAGTAACATCCGTACCGGATCGAAGCACTTCAGGAACTCCGAGAGGCACCGTATACGAGCCGATGTTCGTAGGGATTGATTCCTTCAGACGATATCCGTTGAGGACCTCAACGATCAGTCCCGGGTCGTCACCCTGATACAGGGTCTGGTACATGCCCGCTGCTTGCACAAAATTGCGCGGGACACACACGTGGATACCACGGACAAGATTAATGATACCTGCCATCGGCGAACCTGAATGCCATACGCCCTCTAGACGGTGACCGCGGGTACGAATAATGACTGGTGCCTTCTGCCCCCCACGCGTGCGCCATTGCACTGTGGCAAGATCATCAGACATCAACTGCAATGCATACAGAAGGTAGTCGAGGTACTGAATCTCAGCAATTGGGCGAAGTCCGCGCATCGCCATGCCAATGGCTTGCCCAAGAATTGTACACTCACGAATGCCAGTATCACTAACACGCAACTCCCCATAGAGGGCTTGCAGACCCAACGTTCCCTGGTTGACATCTCCCAACTTTCCGCTATCCTCACCAAAGATCACAAGTCGTGGATCCTTGGCAAGTGCCTGTTCAAACCAGGCACGCATTACTTCAGATCCATTTGTTGAAGACGCTGATGCGTCAAACGTTGGCGCAACTGCCGGAACGCGCATTGGCGATGTTGCAGCCTCACTGAGAAGGTGAGACGAATACAATGGCTCAATGCGATCATGGTACGCCTGACGCCATGCGGCAAGGGGCGCGCGAAGCTCAGCAGGGACTGCGGTTGCCGCAACCAACGCACGGAACGTGGCCACCATGATGTCGCGGCGGAATGGCTCACGAATTCGCTGTAGCTCCGTCCGAATCGACGTAATCGTTGCGGCTACGTCAGGATGCGACGAAGCGAGAGCCCCCTCAAGTGACAACAAGACAGCACAGGCCTCTGCTACGTCAGCAGCGATAGGACCCATGTATGCGTCCCATGCGGCGTTCTTCATAGAGAGGACGCGTGATGTAGCTTGCTCTTCAAGCGCCACGAGTTCTGGTTCCGTCGCGAACTTCTTCTCGAGAATCCAGGCTCGCATCCGAGTGATACCGTCGTTGTCAACCTCCCATTGCAAGCGCTCCGGGCTCTTATACCGTTCGTGCGATCCTGATGTTGAGTGACCTTGTGGTTGGGTAACATCGATCACATGAATGATTTGCGGGACATGCTCAGTGCGGGCCGTTGTAGCAGCACGTTCGTACGTAGTACAAAGCGCAGGGTAGTCCCATGCGTGCACCACGTGAATGTCGTAGCCAGATGACTCGCCTGGTCGACGTTGAAATCCTTGCAGGAGTTCCCCAATGTTACCCTTTGTGTGCTGAAACTCATTCGGCACACTGATTCCGTATCCGTCGTCCCAAATTGAGATGACTGCAGGAGCTTTCAGCACACCGATGGCGTCGACACTTTCCCAGAACATGCCCTCTGCGCTGGAGGCGTTGCCAATCGTGCCGAATGCAACCTCGTTACCATTACGCGAGAACTGCGTGTGATCACGAAGTGCTTCCACTTCGCGATAGATCCGCGACGCATAGGCCAAGCCAACAAGACGTGGCATCTGGGATCCCGTCGGCGACACGTCAGACGACACATTTCGCATGTCGGTTTGTTCGAGCCATTCACCATCGTCATTGAGGAATCGCGTTCCAAAGTGGCCGTTCATCGAGCGTCCAGCAGACGAAGGCTCGGCCGTCACATCTGTATGTGCGTACAGTTGCGCAAAGAACTTCTGCACATCACTCTCGCCGATGGCAAACATGAACGTCTGGTCGCGGTAGTACCCGCTGCGCCAGTCGCCAGGCTGAAACACCCGCGCCATGGCAAGCTGTGGAAGTTCCTTTCCGTCACCGAAGATGCCAAACTTAGCTTTCCCCGTGAGCACCTCTTTCCGTCCAAGAATCGACGCTTGCCGACTCTCGTATGCGCACAAATAGTCGCGCAGGACGTTGTCCTTCGAAAACGATGGCGACACTGATTGCAATACTGTTGGCGAAGGTGTTGAACGTGCGGCTGATTTCTTCTTCATAGGCGGCAAAGTTACGACTTTCAGACCTCCCGCTCGAAGAGAGATGGCTGCTGTGGGGCACCTTCAACGTGCTCACGCACCAATTCTTCGGCTCGACGGACTGTTGTTGCGAGATCATCATTAACAAGTACGACATCAAACTGGTCCTGATGCCCCATTTCCATCTCGGCCCGGGCAAGACGCAGTAGAATTTGCTCTTCTGTTTCGGTATGACGCGACCGAAGTCGTGTGGCGAGGACATCAAGACTAGGCGGTGCGATAAACATCAGCAGTGTGTCATCGGGGAATGCCGCTCGAAGCGAGAGAGCCCCCTTCACATCAACGTCAAACACGACGAAGTCACCTCGCTGAACCGACTCGCTAACCGCGCTTCGAAGCGTTCCGTAGTAGTTCCCGAAGATTTCTTCGTACTCGATAAGCTCTCCGTGCTGTATCGCCTCGCGGAATGCTTCCCGTTGCAGGAAGAAATAATCCCTACCGTGCTCCTCGCCCGAACGCATTGAACGAGTCGTGGCGCTCACGCTAAAGCGTAGCTGTGGGAATGTCGACAGCAAATGACGAGCAACCGTCGTCTTCCCTGCCCCGCTGGGAGCACTGAGTACGATCAGATGTTTCTTACTCGACATTTTGGATCTGCTCCCGGATGCGTTCAAGCTCTTCTTTCATGGTAACGACCAGCACAGCGATATCAGCGTCGTTACACTTTGAGCCAATTGTGTTGATTTCGCGGTTCATTTCCTGCACGAGGAAGTTCAGCTTTCGGCCAGGTTGTTGTTCGGCCGCCATATACTGCTGGAAGTGTTTGATATGGCTTCGTAGTCGGACACATTCCTCCGTGATATCGAGCTTCTCCGACAGCAGTATGATTTCAAGCGAAAGGCGTGCCTCGTCGATCGAGCGCTCGTCAAGCAGTTGGCGAACACGCTCGCGCAGGCGTTCACGTTCGGCCGGTATGCGTTCTTTGCTGCGACCTTCAACAACTTCAAGTGAAGTTGCGATCGTCTGGCACCGTGTGGTGAGATCTGTCGCAAGATCCTTGCCTTCCATATCGCGCATAGCGTTCATGGCTGTGAGCGCCTGCACGATCGCTTCACGGAGCTGCGGCCACATGTCCGGTCGCTCGCCAGCACGAACTGGTCGCTGAAATATCGACGGGAATGCGGTCAGATGCTCGATGCGCACCTCACCCGTTACGCCGAGTTCAGACTGAATGGTCCGCAGAGCATCAACGTACTGGCGAGCAGCTTCCACATCGACATTCATCGGTGTAGTGTCAGCGTGCTCCTCGCGGCGGATATAGATGTTAACCGACCCTCGCAGTACATGCTCTCGCACGACCTCACGAATGCGACCTTCATGTTCGGAGTACTCCTTGGGAAGCTTCACCGAGAGCTCCAAGTAGCGTCCGTTCACACTACGGGCTTCGATGGTGCATGGTGCGTCATCGAGCGTGCACTCACTCTTCCCGTAGCCTGTCATACTCCGAATCATAGCGTTGTCTCTCCGTGACGTGCGTAATTGCCAAACGAAGCAAAGATACGGTCTCGCCAGAACTCACTGACGTATCTTGCCAGATGCTTGGGATTGACATACATGACCCCTGCAGGGGGCTTGAAGCCGCAGCTGATCTGATACGCCATCGCTGGCAGGTACTTCCGGAGATTGCAGTGGTGGCGGGCTCTGGCTTGGGTATTCTGCGATCGATGGGGCGACTCCTTGACGCCGTTCCGTATTCGGATCTCCCAGGCTTGTCCCTGAGTACAGTCGACGGTCATGGGTCTGATCTCTGTCTCATCGAATGTGAGAACCGGCGTGTAGCACTCTTCACTGGTCGACTTCACCTCTACGAGGGACATGCGCCTCACGTCGTGGCCCAGCAGCTGGCTCTCATGAAGCTCCTCGGATGCACGAATGTTCTCCTCACAAATGCCTGCGGCGGACTCAACCCTGCTCGCTCTGTTGGCGACATTGTGGTGGTGCGCGACGTGCTGAATCACACCGCACGATCTCTTGAGCAGCCGAAGAACACTGAATGTCGTCAGCACAGACACGTTGTTGATGACCAGTGGTGTGAGGCTATACTGAGGAAGACTACGAATCAGGGCATGCGGCTCGAGCAAGGCATTTTCGCACAGATGCTTGGACCATCGTACGAAACTCGCGCTGAGATCCGTATGCTCCGTCGTATTGGCGCAGATATTGTCGGCATGTCGTCTGCAGTTGAAGCCGCGTGGGCTTCTTCTGTGACGATGCGTACTGCCATCCTCTCTGTGGTCACGAACACACTGACCGATACGATGGTGCGCATGGTGAGCCATGAGGAAGTCATTGAGGCTGGACGGCACGCACAGTCATTGATTCGCGACGCCGTGGTATGCGCAATTGAGGCATGTCCACTCGAAGCGTGAACCGTATTTTAGCGTCATGAACATGCAGGTCGTTCGACATCCTCTGATACTCTGTGCCATTGCTCTTATTGCTACGCTCGCCGGATGTCGCACGGCATCAGTGAGTGGGTTTACGGTATCAAAGAAGGCAATTCGCGTTGATCGTCCGATGTTCGATGTGTTTGCGACGCGAATCACCGACACTTCAGCCCAGCTTCGCTTCGTTACCACAACGACGCTTCGTGCTGATGACAATACGATTCGATACGTCGACATCAACGTCGCATCATCAAATGGCGGGCACGACTCGCTGTTGGTGTTTCCAACGATTGCCCGCGAGGACTCCAGTGATGGTACGATTTACATCGTGGGAGAAGCGCTCTGGGAATCTCCATCCTTGCGCACTGCATCATCGTTCGATGCTGATGTATCAGTTGTCACGGCGTCGAACCACATCATCTTCTCGCAGACCATCGACATTCGTGAACCGGTCGCACTTGACTTATACCCAAGTCTGTCAGCAAGCTCCGATACGTCGGTGATGTTCCGGTGTCTTGCGAGGCGCGCATTTGTACCGCGAGGTGAGTATCTCCCATCAAGCGAAGTCTTCCGCATCAGAGTGCGCGACGAGCATGGCGAGATCGTGTGGTCATCCGATACCGACATGGCCTTTCTGGCACTTGTATCATTGGTGCAACCTCAGACACTGGGTAGACTTCACATCTACGAAATGCCCTGGAATGGACGGATGCTCAACGGACGTCGCATCAAGCCCGGCACGTACCGTGCTGAGTTTATCATTCCATCGCGTCCACTTGAATACAGCACATCACGCGATTTCACATGGCCAATCCGATGACCCACGAACACTGGATGCTACACGCACGTGATCTCGCGCTTCGTGGGACCGGATACGTCAGCCCAAATCCACGTGTTGGCGCAGTGATCGTACGCAATAACACTATCGTTGCTGAAGGCTGGCACGCAGTCTACGGTGGATTGCACGCGGAAGCTCACGCGCTGGCATCCTTTGACGGTATCACCGACGGTGCAGTGATGTACGTAACGCTTGAGCCCTGCACGCACGTAGGTAAACAACCAGCATGTGCGACAGCCATCATCGCCTCGAAAATTCAATCAGTCGTCGTTGGAATGCATGATCCAAACCCATCGGTGACAGGCGGCGGTTCCGAGCTTCTCCGTAGCAATGGCATCACCGTTATCGAGAACGTATGCGCCGATGAATGCGCGTGGATCAATCGCTTCTTCACTACGTGGGTTACACGCCATAGGCCCTATGTTATCGCGAAGATTGCGACGACGGCAGACGGCTCTGCATCTGCATCCACGCATGAAGAACGTTGGATTACAAACTCGGAGAGTCGCAGACGTGTGCACGCTTTGCGTGCAGAAGTTGATTGTATCGTCACTGGTGTTAGCACAGTGCGCGCAGATGATCCCCTTCTGAACGTGCGCCTCCATACAGGTCGCAATCCATTACGCGTCATCGTCGACACGCATTGCACTACACCACCAGAATCTCTCATCGCAACGTCGGCACATGATATACCGACGCTTATCTTCTGCTCGCCTACAGCGTGTTCGACAACTTCAGCCGACGCGCTGCGTTCGTGTGGTTGCGAGATACTCGCGTGCGACGTGGACAACGACCGCCTGAATATCTCGTCCATCATAGCTGTTCTGTATGAGCGTGGCTGTGCATCGATTCTCGTAGAGGCAGGTCCGTCGTTGGTGCAATCGTTCATCGATGGTGGATACGTTGACGAACTTGAGGTTCACATCGGCACAGGCATGGGTAACACGCATCTCCGCTGGCCAGACGCATGCCTCACACCAAATCCTGACATGTTTACGTTGCACCATGAGCTCATGTGCAATGGCGATCGTCACCGCGTCTACACAAGGGTTCGCTCATGATTCGCATTCTTCTCACGGTACTTGTTGTCGTCACGTGTTACCACACGTCTGCGGGACAGTCACGAGACCTCGCTGCCATAGAACAGGCTGCTCGCGCCGGCGACTGGAAGCGCGTCGAGTCTCTTGCAGTTCCCTACCTCAAGAAGAACCCAACCGACAAGTCCGCTGCGTATGTGTTACCACTGGCACAGATGCGGCTTGGCTCGTACGAACGCGCGCTCGCTTCTGCGAAGGCGTTACGTTTGCTAGACACCTCTCGTGCGCAGCCATGGCTAATGATTTCCGAATGCGAAGTTGCACTCAACCGCACAGCTGATGCTGTAGCGACACTCCGTGCAGCACAAGCGCGATTTCCTGATGATGTCCAGATTCCGTGGGCTCTTGGGATGACGCTGGCTCGAAGTGGCAAGTTTGAAGATGCTATCTCGCCGCTCGAAGAAGCGATGTATCGCAGGCCTGACGTCCCCGCTATCTCAGAGCAACTTGCTGAGTGCTACCATGCGGCAGGACGCTTTAGTGAGGCTGCAGAGCTCTACCAAATGGTGCTAGAGCAATCTCCCTTACGTGCACGAGCATGGCTGAAGTATGGCGAGTCTCTCCTCACGCTCAACAAGCTTGATTCGGCCCAGCGTGCGTTTGAGACTGTAGTTCGACTTCAGCCCGATAGCGCTGCTGCGTATCTCGCATTAACTGCTGTGTTTACCGCACGCGAACTTCTGGATAGTGCACGAGTGATTGCCCGCGCACTCACAGTTCGACGTCCCCAAGACCCACAAGGGTGGTACAATCTTGGTCTTCTGTCGCTCTCGTCGAAGCAGGCGGATTCCGCCATCCGATGCTTCCGTAGTGCAATCGCCTTGCAGCCGAACTACCCCGAGGCATACTTCAACCTTGCGCTCGCGTACGAAGATCAAGGCTTTCTAGAGGATGCAGCTGTTGCACTGCAGCGATGCGCGTTGATGAGCCCAACATTGGCTCCAGATGCATACAATTCGCTTGCAATCGTCTATCGTCGTGAAGGACGCTTCGACGATGCAGTTGCCACGCATGCTCAGGCAATCGCTCTTCGCGATACGTCAGTAGCGTTCCATGCTTCGCGCATCAACACGTATTTCGAAGCAACACGATGCACACAGGCTATTCCGTTAATCGAGCAGGCAAAGGGACGTTTCCCAACCAATGTCGACATCCTGTACGCGGCTGCCCGATGCTATGTGCGACTTGGACGCAAGGATGAAGCACGAGAGATTGAACAGCGCTTGTCCGAGTCTGCGCCTAGCCTCGCCGAACAGTTGCGGTTCATGATGAAATGAGATCACACGCTTTAATGAGTATTCCCACGCGAACAGTAGCCGTTGCGCTAATCCTTCTCGTTGCATCACACTTCGTGTGGTGTCAACGCACACTGCCTGCACCTGCCACGATGCAATTAGAACGAGCGCTCGCGCGCATCGGAATGCAGGTCCATGATCTCTCCATGCCGGCCGATCTGCTCGACCGCGATCGCACGCGCACGGCGTTTCACGATTCATTGTTCACGCATCCGCTCATGGCGCTCGACAAACTCGATGATCTACGATCATTGTTTCTCGTTCGCTCGGCATCGTCGATGTACATGACCTATCAGCAGCTTATGGCTGACGTTGGACTTGGTACGTACATCCCAGCAGACTACACATCTACACTCAAGATTGACTATGTCACCGAGAAGCTCGGCTCTGACCCAACGGCTCGCGTGAACTTCGTCACGTCTATTCTGCTGTTACGATATGTTTCTGCGATCATCACTGCGGGTGACGACATGGCTCGTGCTCGCGCTGCCATTCGTACACGACATGCGGCGATCTACGGTCTGGATTCATTGTGGAGACTGAGTCGCGAAGACGAGACATCGACATTATGGGATATGGCTGCCGCGGAACGTAGGCAACAACGCACGGCTCGGGAAATCTATGATGGCATTCCTCCATCAATCTCACAGGATATCATTGGCACTGGTTTGTCGCTTTACCAACAGCTTCTGATGTACACGCTTCAAAGCGATATGACGCGCGACATCTTTGTTGACTCTGTTCAGTCGGCAACATTCGATTCACCGCTTGGACGTATTGCAATCGGTGGACCCGGGAATGATGTTTATACAGGATCATACGCAGTCATCATCGACGTAGGTGGCGACGATGTGTACCATCTTTCACACCTCGGACCGAGCAGTAAGCGCCCCCTACCGGTGCAATGCATCATTGACCTCGACGGAAACGATATGTATCGCTCCGGCGATTACGGTCTTGGATCTGGGTTTGCAACCGCAGGCATTCTGATCGATCGACGTGGGAATGACGTCTATACCGCGGGTGACTACAGCCTGGGCTGTGGTGTTGTTGGCGTTGGCATAGTCCATGATCTTGATGGCGACGATGTCTATACGTCGGGCACAAACACACAAGGTGCGGGCATCTACGGAATTGGATTACTCTATGACGACAATGGGCACGACACCTATCGCTGCCATGCACAGGGTCAGGGCTTTGGTGGAACGGCAGGCGTTGGTATACTCAATGACACTCGTGGGAATGACCAGTACATAGCGGCTAGTCCGTATGTCGACATTCTGCGATATGATTCACATCAGATCACATTTGCACAGGGTGCTGCACTCGGCTCGCGACCGCAAGCATCGGGTGGTATCGGAGTGTTGCTTGAACATGATGGCAACGATCATTACATCTGCGACATCTACGGTCAGGGTACAGGGTATTGGTTTGGACTAGGCGGACTTGTTGATGCACGTGGTGACGATCGGTATGAAGCATATCAATACGCACAAGGCTCAGGTGTGCACTTTGCTACGGGGATCCTTCGTGATCACGACGGTCATGACGTATATGTATCCCATGGCGTCTCGATGGGATGCGGACACGATGTTGCTACGGGAATACTACTCGATGAAGCAGGTAATGACGCGTACGTCGTCGAGAGTCTATCGCTTGGAGGTGGCAATGCAAATGCCGTTTCGCTCTTCATGGATCTTGCTGGCAACGACTCATACATTGCCCAGCATGAGCCATCAACGATGGGTTACTCGGACTTCCGTCGCTCGTATGGTATGATTGGAGTGTTTGTCGATGCGGATGGCATTGATTCGTATACCTCATCACAACGTAACAACACATGGTCGATGAAGTCCACCTACGGTGTCTTCGTCGACACTTCCGCTACGTCGCCCACACGTGACGGATCGCAAGGACAGACAACTGAGTCAGCTGCAATGACGCAGTCATTGGCTGGCGATCTTCCACTTGCATCCTCTCTCGACAGTCTATTCATTCAGGCATCTGCAGCGCCGTTGCGTTTTCAACCCAATGTTGGGCCAGCACGAAAGGCAATTTCCTCGCGTGGTGTTTCCGCATTACCGTTTCTCACGGAACGAATGTCCACGTCGATGCCACGTGAGCGCATCACTCTTGAAACAGTGCTTCCCGACATCTATACCGCAGCACCAGATGCTACACGTGATGTACTTCATACTCAACTTCGATCACGGAATACTGCGGCGTCTGCGCTTGCATCAACAGTGCTCACTAAGGTGCGCGATACGACGTGCATTCCTGAATTGATGACGTTGGCACACGACGAAGAATGGCGCAAGCGACGCCTTGCGGTCTTCACGTGGGGAGAACTACGCGACACGGTGCATGCATATGCCTTCGCGCACCTCTTACGCGACCCCATAGCGTATGTGCGTCAGCGAGCGGCGTATGCGTTTGCGAAGCTACCCGGCATACCGCTCGACTCCATTCGAGGTGTCCTCAACGACGACGAGCAGACCGTACGGAATTCGGCTATCGAAGGCATGTTGCGAGGAGGCAAGCGCACCATGTCGGAGATTCGGTCGTGGTGCTCTAACATCAACGACGACCTTGTGTTGCGAAGCAACCTTCGACTCATCGCCTGTTCGGACACGACACAGCAGGACGTAGAGGTTCTTGCACGGTGGTATACGACGGCATCACCGTATCTCCGCGACATGCTGGATCACACCCTTGCATCTCTTCCGCGGCCATGGGTCGACCTTCGTGGTGCTGTGCTCGAGGCTCGTGCTACTCCAACGCGAAAGCGCAGGCCACGTCGTCAAACGCCATGATTCGCCATCACTACACCCTCGAACACGTAGCACGAGCGCTAACGACACTGCTGCGCGGCGCTACGCTTGTTGAAGCATGGACGCAGGAAAAGTACAAACTAGCCCTCGTGTTTGCTGTTAATGGCCAGCTTCGCACAATAGTCATCGACGTCTCCCCAAACGGCGGTTCCTGCTCTGAGCAATCACAGTTGCGACGTGCGCGGTCGAATACGTTGGAAATGTTTCGAGAGCTATGGAATCAACCACTTGCGCTGGTGACGAAGCACCCCGACGATCGTGTGATCTCGTTTTGGTTTGCGGAGCACCATCTTCACTGCGAGTTCTTTTCGTCGGGCAATGGGAATATTGTTGCGACACAGAACGGGATCGTCACAGACGCACTCCGTGAGGCGTCAGAGCGGCGTAACGCAGCATTCGCGATCAACGCACCAGCTTCCCCACCGCTATGGAACGAGCCATCGCTAACGGTTGCACAATCACTTGCACGATCCAGCTATCAGCTCGGACCGTGGTATGCTGATGAAGCCTGTAATCGCGCGGGCATTGCCGTCGACACGCCTGTCTCGAACCTATCGCCTCAGGACATGCAAGAGCTCGAACTGCATGCTCAAGATATCCAGACTGCGTGCGTAACTACCGAGTCCTTCTTCATTGTCTCACGCGGCGATGCGCGGTTGTTGACGCTTGTTCCTCTCTCTGGTTGGACTATCCAGACAACGGTCTCTTCAATTCTCGACGGCGTTCAACAAGTCATACGTGAGCGACACCGCATTGCTGCGTTGCGCACAGCGCGCGCGAATGCACTCCGGTCGGCGACCGCGGATATCGAGCGTGCTCAGCGAACGCTCGCAGCCGTCACATCCGACATCGTTCGTGACGCGCGTTCAGCACGATACCGCACGTGGGCAGACATTCTCTTGACCTACCCATATCAGCACGAGCGTGATCGCACATCAATCGATATGCAGGACTTCGATGGCAATACCGTGACAATTCCGTTGAATCCTGCACACTCCGTCATTGAGAACGCAACACGCTTGTACAGTAAAGCGAGAGCAGCAGAAGTAGCATCCACGCACCGCGAACAGCGCATTCCCGAACTTGAGCGTCGCATTGCAGAGCTTCAGGAACGAATTCGTGCGATAGAGAAGGCCTCCACTCTCGCAGAGATCTCCATCCATTTACCAAAGCCCATGCAACAGACTGAAGATCAACTACGAGATGAAGCAAACGGTCGTTTCCGTTTTTTCGTTCTTGATGAACAGCATTGCCTCTACGTTGGCAAAAATGCCGCCAACAACGACGAACTCACGATGAAGTTCGCCAAGCAAAACGACTGGTGGTTGCACGCACGTGGATCCGCAGGTTCGCACGCTGTGCTTCGTGGCGTCGATGGCGATCGCATTCCAAAGCCGATTCTTGAGCAAGCTGCAGCGATCACTGCGTATTATTCCCAGGCACGCAATGCATCATGGGTGAGTGTTGTCTATACCCAACGCAAGCACGTACGCAAACCGAAGGGCTCAAATGTTGGCGCGGTGGTCTTGGAGCGCGAGCAGACCGTCATGGTCAAGCCAAGCATTCCTACCTAACGACACAGACAGGCCGAGTGTACGTGCCCGCGCGAAGTAGGTACCATCCTGAGGGCAGAACATCAAGATTGAGGGTTGCTGTCTCGCGTTCGCTTAGGGTTGACATGACAACTCGTCCCATGCTATCCAATAATTGTAGCTCGCCAAGACGCGAATGCCCTGCCACAACAATGGCCGATGACGCAGGCTGCGGCGATACTCGAATATCCAACACCTGAGACGTGTTGACGTTGTTGACGTTGTCGACGCCTACCGTACCCCCCGTCGCAGAGACGACGAACTGATGTGGCAACAGCACACCGCGGGTGAACGCGTTGTATATCGACGCCGTTGTGGCACTGTATGATTGTGCTCCGACACTCGTTGCACCAGACCAGTCGGAATCGATGGACCATCCTGCGCGCGTCAGCATCGTAAACTGACGTCCACTTGCATCACTTGAATCAATAAGCCGAGATGCATCTACGCGCAATGATGTTACTTCGTGCTGTCGACTGTCAAGAGAAAAAGCGTCAATAATCCATGATCGATTCGGAATCACAGTTCGATCCGACGGCAGCCGCGACGGTGCTGTTTCGAGTCGCGTCAGCAGTATCTGTTCATTATCTACCGTGTTTGTCACGTCCAATTCATCGCCGAGTGATGTAGCTACAAGTCGTGACTGATTGCTCCGTGTCGGAAGCAGATCACTCGTTCCGGTACCGACGAGTGCACCCGACGCGACACGCGCTGCACCCGACTCGAGCACACCATCACGTCCGCGAATGCGGTCGAATAGAACGCCATCCTTGTTCTCGTTGCACTGATAGTATGCGACGAGTCCCGGGTAATTGACATTCTTCACGAGGTGCATGCCCATTCTCACTTCGTCCTGTGTAAGGGTGCGATCGTAGAAGCTCACTTCGTCGATATAGCCGTTGAAGTTGCGTGTAGACCAATAGTGATACGTTCCCAACTTCATGATGAGTTGGTTGAGCTGCTGGCGTGGGAGCGCAATCTTATCCGTGCTACCAATGCCATTCACATACACCGTAGCTCCAGTTGAGTCAATACACAATGCGACATGCGACCATGTATTGGGCTTGAGAGCAAGTCGAGAGTTCCACCACCAGCGACCATCCTTCCAGAGGTAGCCAAGTTCGTTCTTATCATTAACGAACTGCATTCCAATCTCCTGACTGACGCCATCATCGGCATCTGTGCAGAGAATAGCCGAAAACTCAGGCTGGATACCAACCGGGTACACCCATGCAGTGAAGCTGAAGGTGTTGGTGTTGCCGGTCAGCCGCCCAAGTGTCACATGATCTGTTGGTGCTGTGAGCGATATCGCATTGCCAGGACGTGGATCAATGCCATCGCATTCGCTTGGCAATACGGTAACCGCGTCTCGGAGCACAAGTGTGTCCGACAGCGTGCCTTGCGAAACAATTAATGTTACATCGTATGTGCCTGGTGAAGTATACGTCACATCCACTGTGCGTGCCGACGATGTCGGTGGTGTTCCACCCTCAAACTCCCACCGCCGTTGGAATGTGAGATCCTCACGTACCGCCGAGCGACACCCATACCGTATTCGTTGACGTGAGCAGTTTACGGTTTCACGATCGCGGGAAATCAGTGCTCGCAGACCCGTACGACTAGACAGCGGGAGCTGCCACACACCGCGAAGTGTCGCTGCACGCAGGTATCCGTTGGGTTCGTCGAAGTGCAAAAAGTTCACGTCCGAAAGAGGGAGCCCTGAGCCAAGTCGCACCCATTCGGCCGCACCATCGCGTAGCACATACACTCCATATGAGGTGCCCGCATACAACTCGGTCGTCGTTCCGCGTCGAGCAACGATCGTCTTCACTGCAAATGATGGCAATCCCGCTGATCGGTCACTCCATGTCTGACCACCATCTGTTGATTCAAGTGCCTTCACACGATCTTGCTGTCCGCCAAAGGCAACAACGATATGCTGAGGATCATCTCCGACGAATGCCATGTCCTGCATTCCCGCAGACCGTCGAAGTGTTGCCGGTGGAGTGATGTCCTTCCACGTTGCTCCTCCATCAGTACTCGCATGGAGTCCTTGGTCGCCGAGTGCAAGCAGATACGTTCCATCTTCGGGATGCATGCGGACTCGGTACACCCAGTTGGTGAAGGTCTTCAACGGCTTCCAACTACTGCCGTTATCATTCGACACGACAACACTCTGCGTTGCATGGTCGCAGGCAACTATTCGTGTAAACAGGTGCGGATCAACACAAACGTTTGTCAGTGTGATGTATCCGAGATCAATGCCGAGATCTGTGCCGCGAGGAGCAACCTTCTTCGTCTGTGTTCGCATCGCCCTGACGCTCGACCATGGTTTGGCATAAAGCCACTCTGTTGCAATTGGGTTAACATTGGCGCCCATTGCATCTGCACCAGACCACGCATACCAGCCCTTAATCAAGGGTGCATTGTTGTACACAACGGTATCGCGAATGAAGATGGGCATGTGGTATGCACCGAGCGTCATGATACGTCCATCATGGGACTGATCGAAACCCCATATCTCCAATGCTGAGATACCAGTACTTCGATCGAGTATGGTTGCTCCGCGATTCGGCGATGTTGATATTCCTCCATCATGCGTCAACCAAACGGTGTCGCCATGAATGGATACCGACTGGATGTCATAATGCAACGGAGGCATTGACGACCACGTGCGACCACCATTTGTCGAACGATACGGGAAAATACCTGCGGCAATCATCAATGACGTGTCACGCGAAGACACAGCAAAGCCCATGTCCCACGTAACCTGTCCGAGCCCGTTCTCATTCGGCGCGTACGCAAAGAGATTCTTGTTCGTGAGCGTATCGACGGGCTCTGGTCCATCGACTGCTCCACAACAACGGTGTTCGAACGTCGACCCTTGATCGCGTGAGACATACAGTCCATAGACACCGCTTGGTCCATTACGAATCTCACCAGCAATCATCACTGCGACGAAGTTTGGATCAGCAGGTGTAACTGCAAGTAAAGCGCGAGCCATCACGCGATCTTGCTGTGGAGAAGGATATCCTGTGCCGACCGTATCGAATTTCACTCCCGAACTCGTCGACCGAGCAAAGGCGATATGGCTTCCCATTTGCACAAGCCCATACGCAACATCATTGCGTGACGCGTGCCACTGCAAATCCCACCATGTGCCTTGATGATTCGAAGCACTCGACCATGTTGTGCCTCCAGTCGTCGACAAGAATAACCGACCCTTCGCCGCAATCACAACACGTTGCGGATCTGTTGGTGCAACTGCACATTGATCAACACCGGTCGGTTCGAGTGTCGCTGCAGGACCTGTCAAAGGAACCCGACGGAATGTCTGCCCCACATCGGATGACACATACAGCCCGTTGTCGGTAGCGGCGTACACCGTTGTTCCCGATATCGCCAACCGACTCACAGTTTGAATTGGCAGATCAACACCGACATTGATCCACGACCGTCCTGCATCAGTACTTCGCCATATTCCAGCCGAAATCGTACCTGCCAAAATCAGATCTCGATTACGAGGATCGGTAATATGACACCGCACAACACCAACTCCTTGCGAACCAGTAGCCATCGTTGCTTCGGTGTCGAAACCAAACGGTCCAATCGATTTCCAAACGTCATCGGCTTGAACATCCTCTGCTGGCTTCTGTGTTCGCACAGCTTCAATCGCTGCCCATGAAGGGAGAACCGTGGCAACGTTGCCATGTTCATCGGCAAATGCGCGTTTACGTGAAAGCCATCGTGTTACATGTTTCCATTCGCGGCTGCGAGCCCCCTTCTGAAGAGATGCATCGCTGTTCATCGCGGCAATCACATCAAACACATTGGCATGGTCACGTAGATACATCGAGTACCACTGTGAAGATTGGTGGAGCGGCGACGATGGATATCGCTCAATCAGCTGCGCCAGCAACAACGCCGGCATACAGGCTACGAACGCGAGCACTACCCAACTGACAACCACCCTTTGCATCCTGCACTCCGTTACATGGATACGATCTTAAATTCCACACGACGATTACGCTGGCGTCCTTCCTCCGTAGCATTGGGTGCAATGGGCTTTGACTTACCCATTCCAACGGCACGTAGTCGCTTACCGCCTACGCCCTTGCCCACCAAGTACGTACGAACCGCGTTAACGCGTTCCTGCGAGAGCCGCTTGTTTTCGACGTCCTGTCCCACGTTATCTGTGTGACCAGACAGCTCAATCATGATCGTTGCATTCGTGACAAGAAACTCTGCAAGTCGATCAAGTTCAGCGAACGACTCTGACCGGAGCTCAGACTTTGCAAAGTCGAAGAACAGATTGTTGAGCCTGATGACTTCATTCTTTCGAATCGGCACGAGGTATAGGTCTCGCTGCAGCTCCGTGTATTGCGTCAGTGAACGCGTATCGAGCTGATCGCTCACCGGATAGTAGCCTGGTGCTTCCGCACGGAACCCATAGAGATCGCCAGCGGGGAGAACAATCTTGTATGATCCTTGCACAGGCTCGGAGAGCGCAGTGCCCGCTGAGACACGAGTTGTTAGACTCTCATATTCGACATTCGTCGCAATCGGCTTCTTTGTTGATGCATCGAGAACGCGACCACTTACCAGCACAACGGGCTGTGGCTGAACACCTTTCGTCAGACGTATGCGATACAAATCTGCACTCTGGTCGACTGGGCTCGTTCCGCATAGGTAGGCATACTCACCGTTTGCGGGAACAGTGAAATACGCATCCCATTCTGGGGTATTAATCTTCGGTCCGAGATTCTTCGGCTTGCTCCATTTCGTCCACGTATCATCGAGACGACGCGTCATCCAAATGTCGACGTTACCATAACCACGGCGTCCATCCGATGCGAAGTACAGCGTCACACCATCTGCAGCCATAAAGGGCGACATCTCGCTGCCCCATGTATTGATATCGGGACCGCAGTTGACGGGCTCAGTGAAGGTCCCATTTGGGCGCTTACGCGAGAAATAGAGATCCTTTTGTCCTCGTGTGTCGCGACGCTCAATCGCAAGAAGCAACACGCGACCTGATGGATCGAGACATGATTCACTGAATCGATGAAGGTTATAGTACTTGTCGATACTGACTTCACGAGGAACGGACCAGCCAGTAGCGGTACGTACTGATTGTGAGACGCCAGGACCACGTGGAGCTCCATTCGAGTAGTACGTGTTGCCAACCAACACCTGATTCTCGTCTGGAGTGATGCTGATCAGGAAGTTTGCACCCTGATTATTCAGGGGGCGACCAACATTCACAGCCGGACCCCACGTCCCATCAGCTTGAAGATCCGTATACCAGATGTCCTCTTCTTCCGGATTCCCAAGATTTTCTCGGTGTGGGTAGCGCCCGAAATACAAGCGCTTACCATTAGTCGTAATCACTGGCGATAGATCGCCACCGTAACTATTCACACGCGGACCAAGTGATTCACGGTCGGAGAGTACAGGAACATCTTCGGCAATATCGATCCCAGTCTCTTTCTGGCGAACAACAACTTCGTCTACCTCGACTACCATCTGCCCATTAACAACGAGCCCAAGGAGAGCCCCCTGAATGTCAAGTCCGTCAAAGCCGACGATGGTGCCTCCGTTGATCAACAAACTCATTCCCGAGCCACGCTTACGCACCGTGAGTTTGAACCATGTACCCATTGGTGGAATCTCTTGCGATGGCGTCCATGGCAAAATGTCTCGCTGACGACCATCGCGCCAGACATAGACCTTGTAATTGCCTCCCGAGCTCACGATCACACCATTTGCGTTCTGACCGGAGCTTGCTGCCCATGTTACCCCGAATCCTTGATTGGTCGCTCCTGATACTTGACGCATCGTGACGTCAATGTCGAAGTCTGCATCGTAGTCGACGAACCACCCAGACTCAAGAAACCACTCATTCATGATTGAGCGGCGATCAATCACATACCGTCCGTTGGTGATTGATACAGTTCCGTTGTTCCACTGACCAGTTCGCCAGCGACCGTTGTTATCATTGAATTCATCGCGCACTGCAACACCTAGTGGCTGTGCGACGGCAGACGCAGTTGCACAAAGACACCAGAGGAGAACGGCCAACATGTGGTGACGGCGCACGCTCATTCCTCGAGATAGGTATACCCGTAGAGACCTGATCGGTAGATCGCCAGGAACTCTTTGCCCTCGTGGACGGAAATCTTCTTGTGCTTCACTGACGAGCTCACCCACGTTTCCATCGTACGCACGAGCTTCTTCGCATTGAATTGCACGTAATCGAGCACGTCGGCGACTGTCTCGCCATCAATCACTTGATCGATCTCGTAGCCCTTGTCCTTTACTACGACGTGCACGGCATTTGTATCACCGAACAGATTATGCAAGTCACCAAGAATCTCCTGGTACGCTCCAACGAGGAAGACCGCGAGGTAATACGGCTCGCCTTGCTTAAATGTGTGTACCGGCAATGATGTAGTGAAATCGCGCACACCGATAAAGTGATCGACCTTCCCATCGGAGTCACATGTAATGTCCTGAAGCGTAGCCATCCGTGTTGGCCGCTCCGTGAGACGATGGATGGGCATAATCGGGAACAACTGATCGATAGCCCAAGAATCCGGAAGCGACTGAAAGAGCGAGAAGTTGCAGAAGTACTTATCAGCAAGCAGCTTTGGGAGCGAGCGAAACTCCTCAGGAACTGTTTTGAGTTCGGCAGAGAGCTCGTTGATTTTGTGCGCAATCGTCCAATACAAGCGTTCCACCTGCGCACGTGTGCGCAAGTCGATCAGACCTAGGGAGAAACGATCGAGTGTTTCTTCTCGCACTTGCTGACAATCGTGCCACGCTTCAAGCATCGAACGACTGTTCAGTGAACCCATGATTTCAGCGAGCTCTTGAACGAGTTCGTGATCCTTCTTCGTTACTTTCTCGCGCGCTGGCCATGTTGGCACACTCGTCGTCTCGAGAACATTAAACACCAGCACCGAGTGGTGTGCTGTAAGCGCACGACCCGATTCGGTAATCACATTAGGATGCGGGAGGTTGTTCTTTGTTGCTGCATCAGCAAGCGTCGAGATAGCATCGTTCGCATACTCTTGGATTGAATAGTTGATACTCGATGCCACGCTGCTGCGCGAACCATCATAGTCAACTCCAAGACCACCACCAATATCAACGAACTCTAACTTGCAGCCCATATTCATCAGCTGAACGTAGAACTGTGCAACTTCACCAAGACCCTGCTTGATCTTGCGGATGTTCGTGATTTGAGATCCGAGATGGAAGTGGATCAGCTTCACGCAATCAAGCAACTCTTGCTCTTGTGCATAGGTAATAGCTTCGAGCAGCTCAGATGCATTCAAACCGAACTTGGACTGATCACCGCCTGACTCTTCCCACTTCCCACTGCCACTCGATGCGAGCTTGATTCGGATCCCAACGTTCGGACGAACCTTGAGTCGGCGCGATACTTCGTTGATGAGTTTGAGCTCGCTCAACTTTTCCACCACGAGATAGATACGCTTGCCCATCTTCTGTGCTAGGAGCGCAAGTTCGATGAACTCCTCATCCTTGTAGCCATTGCAGATAATTAGCGCTTCTTCGTTGTCCATGATGGCAAGCACCGCATGCAGTTCTGGCTTCGAGCCGGCTTCGAGTCCGATATTGAAGCGCTTACCGTGGCGAACGAGTTCTTCGACCACGGGACGTTGCTGATTTACTTTAATCGGGTAGACACTGAAGTACTTCCCGGTGTAGTCGTATTCCTGCGAGGCCTTGGCAAAACACCCGGCGATTTTCTCGATGCGATCATCAAGGATATCTGGGAACCGGAGCAATACGGGAACGCTGACATCACGAAGGGCGAGCTCATCAATGAGCTCCTTCAAGTCAATTTGCGGTCCCTTTGCCTTGCGTGGCGAGGCAACAACGTGCCCCTTGCCATTGATGCCGAAGTACCCGATACCCCACCCTGGGACGTTGTAGGTCTCCATCGAGTCTTCAACACGCCATTTGCGCATGATCAGCCTGTCTGTAGAGGTGAAAAAACGAACGACAAAACTACGCACATATATATTTGTGCCCATGACTCCATCTCAGGACATCGAATCGTTGAAGACCTCGTTTGCGGATTTCCTCAAACGAAAGAAGTATCGTAGCACTCAGGAACGCTTCTTGGTGCTCGATCGAATTGCCGAACTCGACCGACATTTTAGCGCTGACGAGCTCTACATCCACATGAACAGCCGCGGTGACCGGATTTCCCGGGCCACGATTTATTCAACGCTGGATCTCCTGACTCAGTGTAGCATTTTGATGAAACACCGCTTTCACGGCGAAAGTGCCACGTTTGAGCTAAGCAGTCGGATGCCAGATCATGATCATTTGATTTGCGTCGAATGCGGTCGGATCGTGGAATTCCGCGAGGAAGGCATTGATTCCATCCGCGATGCGGTATGTTCGCAACTTGGGTTTCGCCCCGTGATGCACTCTCTCCAGATATTCGCTGTGTGTCACGATCCGCTCACTTGCGAGCACAACAAGCAGGATTAATACGGACGCTTCATGAAGAACCTTGTCATAGTCGAGTCGCCATCGAAGGCCAAAACCATCCAGAAGTACCTCGGGAACGATTTCACCGTGACTTCGTGCATGGGGCATATCCGCGACCTACCCGGCAATGACAAAGCCATCGACATTGAGAACAACTTCACGCCGATCTACGAGATCAATGAAGACAAAAAGAAGCTTGTCTCGGAACTTAAGAAGCAAGCACGTTCGGCCGAGATGGTCTGGCTGGCATCTGACGAAGACCGCGAGGGTGAGGCCATCGCGTGGCATTTATCTGAGGCGCTACAACTCGATCCAGTGAAGACAAAGCGCATCGTGTTTCACGAAATCACCAAGCCGGCGATCCTAAAGGCCATTGAGCACCCACGCGGTATCGACACAAACCTTGTCGATGCGCAGCAAGCTCGTCGTGTACTCGACCGATTGGTAGGCTTTGGTCTCTCCCCTGTGCTGTGGCGTAAGGTTCAGCGCAACCTTTCCGCTGGTCGCGTTCAGTCGGTTGCTGTGCGACTTGTCGTTGAGCGCGAGCGTGAAATCCAGGCCTTTACGGCGACAAGCCAGTTCAAGATCACGGCCGAGTTCGACGTAGACGGGCGTACGCTTACTGCCGAATTGCCGCAGCGATTCGAGCGTGAAGAGGACGCACGTGCGTTTCTCGAGGGATGTGTCAACGCCGTGTTCACGGTCACAAACCTCGAAACGAAACCAGCGAAGAAGTCACCTACAGCTCCATTTACAACATCGACGCTCCAGCAGGAAGCTAGCCGTAAACTCGGCTACTCTCTGATTCGTACGATGAAGATCGCCCAAGACTTGTACGAGCAGGGCTTGATCACCTACATGCGTACCGACTCGGTGAATCTCTCTGAGTTGGCGATCGCTGCGGCGAAGGATTTCATCGTTTCGTCCTTTGGTGAGAACTATAGCAACCCACGTACCTACACGACCAAGGTTGCATCCGCACAGGAGGCGCACGAGGCCATTCGTCCAACGGATTTCACCAAGCGTGCAGCTGGTGAAACGGATGCACACAAGAAGCTGTACGATCTGATCTATAAGCGTACCGTTGCATCGCAGATGTCTGATGCTCGCCTTGAGCGGACTATTGCGTCGATTGCGATTTCGACGCTGCCTGATGTTCTGACTGCCACGGGTGAAGTACTCATCTTCGACGGATTCTTGAAACTCTATCTCGAGACAACCGACGACGAGCAGCAAGATGATGAAACATCGAAGATGCTACCGCCACTCAAGGTAGGTCAGGTACTACCGCTGATATCGATGGCAGCCAAGGAGCGCTTCGAGCGTCCGCCATCGCGGTACACGGAAGCCTCGCTTGTAAAGAAGCTTGAAGAGCTCGGAATCGGTCGACCATCTACGTATGCGCCAACGATCTCCGTGATCCAGACACGGAAGTACGTCGTCAAGGAAGATCGCGATGGACGTCAGCGCGAAGTCCGTCGACTAACACTTGAAGGTGGATCGATTACCCGTATCGTAGAACTAGAAAATACAGGTGCTGAGCGCTCGAAGCTCTTCCCTACCGACATCGGTTCGGTGGTGACGGACTTCCTCACAGCGCACTTCCAAGACATTCTTGACTACAACTTCACTGCTACAGTTGAAAAGCAGTTCGACGAGATTGCGCACGGCAACGTTCGATGGACGACGATGATTCGTGACTTCTACGGTCCGTTCCAAGAGACCATTAAGAGGACAAGCGAGACCGCAGAACGTCAGAGTGGCGAGCGTTGTATTGGCGTAGACCCGACATCCGGCAGGAACGTCTACGTGCGTCTAGCGCGCTATGGTCCGATTGCTCAGATCGGTGAAGCTGATGATGAGAATAAGCGTCAAAAGGGGCTACCCGGTAATCTATCGATTGAGACTGTGACGCTCGAGCAGGCACTTGAGTTATTCAAGTTCCCGCGCGTGGTTGGCCTCTTCGAAGAAGCGCCAATGGAAGTAAAGCTCGGTCGTTTTGGTCCATATATCGAACACAACAAGGCGTTCTACTCTCTCCCAAAAGAAGACGATCCGTACACGATTGAAGGTCCGCGTGGTATCGAGGTGATTCTCGCTCGACGACAGAAGATTGCGGAGAACACCATCAAGACGTTCGATGAAGATCCAACAGTCAAGGTCCTGAAGGGACGTTGGGGTCCGTATATCGTTGTTGGCAAGCAGAATGTGCGCATCCCTAAGGACACAAATGCCGAAGCACTGACGCTAGAAGACTGTCTCCAACTCGCCGCTCAACAAGCACCCGCAAAGCCAGCGAAGAAATCAGCGACAAGGACAGCCAAGGCAGAACCAGCGGCAAAGCCTGCAAAGAAAGCAGCGAAGAAGGCGGCAAAGAAGACTGCGAAGAAAACAACGACGGCCGTCAAAAAGACGGCCGCCAAGAAGTCTTCTACGTAACGTTCGCGTTATTTCACGAACAGCATCTCACGGTAAGATGGCAACGGCCAGTGGTCGTGTGCTGTGATGCGCTCAAGCGTATCAGCTGCAACACGCACACGGTTCATTGCTGGGATCACGTTATCTCGCATGTGTCGCGACTTACTGTGCACGTCCTCACCGCCAAGTTCCATGTTCTGTGCACGAAGCTCTACGATTGCATCGCTCAGATCATTCACGGCTCCGGTCATCTCCGTTACAGCCCGCTGCACACCAGCAATTTCGACGCCGGTCTCTTTCATCTCGCGCAAGTGACGCAATGCACCCGGCAGAATCTGCGTTTGTGCGATCCATTCCGTGGTCTCACCTTCGATGTTTACTGTCTTGAAGTAGAGATCAAAGAATACTTCTTGTCGTGCTTCGAGCTCTCTTGAGCTCAGCACATTGTAGGACGAAAACAGCTTGACGTTCTTCTCGTCATGCAGACGTTCAATCGCATCTACGGCTGTGCGCAGGCCCAGCAGACCGCGACGTTCAGCTTCCTTATGCCACGCGCCTGAGTATCCATCACCGTTGAAGATGATGCGCTCGTGCTTGGAGTACGTGTCCTTGAGAACTTCCTGCAATGCAGCTTCAAAGGTGTGCTTCTTCTTCATCCGCGCTTCAATTGCCGATGAAAGCGCATCGATGGACTCTGCAACGATCGTGTTAAGAACCGTGATCGGGAAGGACACCGACTGTGACGAACCAACTGCGCGGAACTCGAACTTGTTGCCTGTGAATGCAAATGGCGATGTGCGATTGCGATCTCCCGCATGCTGCGGTAGCTTCGGAAGAACCTGCGTGCCGAGTCCGAGCAGACCAGACTTTTTCGAACTCCCGCCCTTACCACTAACAATGCGCTCGTATACCTCCGTGAGTTGCTCTCCGAGGAAGATTGACATAATAGCTGGGGGTGCTTCGTTTGCGCCAAGACGATGATCGTTTTGTGCCGATGCCACGCACGTGCGCAGGAGATCCTGATGAAGATCTACGGCACGGATTGCCGCAGCGCAGAAGAACAAAAACTGCATGTTCTCGTGTGGCGTCTCGCCGGGCTCAAGAAGATTATTCCCTGCATCTGTCGACATCGACCAGTTAACGTGCTTTCCTGATCCGTTCACACCAGCGAACGGTTTTTCGTGCATCAAGCACACAAGTCCGTACTTGCGCGCGGTTGTGCGAAGCACCTGCATCACCAACTGTTGATGATCTGCTGCGATGTTTGAAGATTCAAAAATCGGCGCTACCTCGAACTGACCTGGAGCTACTTCGTTGTGACGCGTCTTGATAGGGATACCCAACGCGTACAGCTGATGCTCTGCATCAGTCATATACGTTAGGATCCGATCTGGAATCGAACCGAAGTAGTGATCCTCAAGCTCCTGACCACGCGGTGGACGCGCTCCGAACAAGGTGCGACCGCACATGACAAGATCTGGTCGACGATAGTAGAACTCTTCGTCAATGAGGAAGTACTCTTGCTCTGCACCCACTGTTGACTCAACGCGCTGCGTCTCTGCATCACCAAACAAGCGTAATGCTCGAATCGCTGCAGTGTTTACTGCTTCGAGAGAGCGCAACAACGGCGTCTTGTTATCAAGTGCTTCACCGGTCCACGATGCGAACGCTGTAGGTACACAGAGTGTTGCCCCATTACTGTGTCGCATGATAAACGCAGGCGATGTTGGATCCCACGCCGTATAGCCACGCGCCTCGAAGGTGGCCCGAAGTCCACCACTCGGAAAGCTCGAAGCATCTGGCTCACCTTGAATGAGTTCCTTCCCCGAGAACTGCGAAATCGCCGAGCCATCACTCGTCGGTGTCACAAACGACTCATGCTTTTCAGCTGTCGAACCCGTTAGTGGTTGGAACCAGTGTGTATAATGTGTGGCCCCTTTTTCCATTGCCCATGTCTTCATGGCCAGTGCAACTGCATCAGCAATAGCTGGATCAAGCACTGCGCCACGCTCGCGCGTGGCCAGAAGCGACCGCCACACAGGCTTGGACAGTCGCTGACGCAGCTCTTCAAGCGTGAGGACATCCGTAGCAAACACTTCCGCAACTACATCTGATGGAGATGGTACTTGGACACCATCCAGACGCCAGTTGCGTGCAATCGAGGTCATATCAACGTTTGAGGGCATAGAGCTAGCTCATTCCTGACAGTGGAAGATTCATGGTTTCTTTGTGAGTGCTCAACACGACATTGGTGAGCGTCTTGCTGACGCCCTTCCATTGTTGAATTGCCGAGAGCAGTTGTTCGAGTGCGCTTGTTGTGCGAACGCGGACCTTGAGCATGTGCGATGCCGTGCCGGTGATTGCGTGGCACTCGAGGATCTCCTTGCGTGTGCGACATTGCCTGCGGAATGCGTCGTAATGCACACTCGTATCAAGATCGACGAAGATGAACGCCGTAACATCAAATCCACAGCTCGCGGGATCGAGAACCGTCGTATACTCGCGGATGACTCCGTCGGCTTCTAACTTCTTGACGTGTTCACTGACCGTGGGCACCGATGTGCCAAGACGCTCGGCGATGTCGCTCAAGCTCAGTCGCGCATGCTCTTGCAGCAGTGCACATATTTCGCGGTCGAGCTCTTTCACGCCAGTTCCTTACGTTTGTAAAGAATTAATGGCACAAACTTAACGATTTGCAACTCCTTTGCAAGATCTAATGCGGAATATTCTCGTCTGGACATGGAGAACAATGGTTGCCGGCATCGTCGGCATCGTCGCTGTCGTTGCGATCTTTCGCATCGTCCCGCCTGCATTCACACCACTTATGGTGTGGCGGTTCGTGCAAGCCCCTTTCACGGGCACGTCAATGTTTGTGCGTCATCAATGGGTAGGTGCTGACAATGTCAGCCCTTCTGTGTTTCGTGCTGTAGTCAATTCTGAGGATCGGAAGTTCTATCGCCATGGTGGGATTGACTGGGATGCCGTTCGCGCAGCGGAGCGTGCGAATCCGGGTAGAATCAAGCGTGGCAAACCACCTCGTGGAGCGAGCACGATTACCATGCAGACGGCCAAGAATGTCTTTCTTGTGCCGTGGCGCTCGATGGTTCGCAAAGCATTCGAAGTGGTGTTTGTCTACCTCATTGAGGCGTTGTGGGGCAAGCAGCGCATCCTCGAGGTCTACGTCAACATGATCGAGTGGGGTGACGGCATCTACGGCGTGCAGCAGGCGGCACGACAGCATTTTGGGACTACTGCTGCTCAGCTTCGCCCAGATCAGGCAGGGCTTTTGGCAGCTGTTCTCCCGAATCCGCGGAAGTTCAATGCGGGCAATCCTAGTCCCTACATCAAACGCAAGGCCTCAGGCATCCGTGGGCGCGTCGGTGGAGCTCGCTCGAAGTAGATCAAGGCAGTTCTGCATGTCTGCTGGTATAGGACTTGAGAACTGCATTCGCTCGCCGGTAACGGGATGCGTGAACGCGAGCGACCGCGCATGCAGCGCCTGCCTGTGAATGCTTTTCAGCATCAACTGACCAAGACGTTTGAACGAATGGTGGATAGCCTGCAGAGCTGCGTCACGTCCACCATAATCCGGATCCCCAACGAGTGAGTGTCGCTGCGCAGCGAGGTGCACGCGAATCTGATGCGTTCTGCCGGTTCGCAGTTTACATGTAATAAGTGTGGCACATGAGTGTCGTTCAAGGACGGTCACTTCTGTTGCAGCATACTTACCACCACGTTCAACGATTGCACGCAGTTTGCGGTCACGAGGCGAGCGTCCGATATCGCCCTCGATCAATCGCCAATCGTCTTTGACGACGCCCCACGCTAGCGCGATGTACTCGCGCGACACGGTCCGTTCTGCGAATTGCGTTGCGAGTGCCATTGTAACATCGTAGGTCTTTCCGATGACCATCACGCCTGATGTGTCTCGATCGAGACGATGCACAATACCTGGACGGAGGCCATTCATATCGACTTCTGGTTCACCACCGATGGTGAATTGCTCCGACTCTTCCTCGTCACTCGATTGCTCATCGTCGCCCCATGACTCACGTCGCTTCAACACAGCGAGAGCTTCACGGTATCCGAGATGCCAGAGCACAGCATTCACCAGTGTTCCCGACCGATTGCCGAGTCCTGGGTGCACGAGAATGCCAGGGGCCTTGTCAATGACCATCAACACATCATCTTCATACAGGATATCGAGAGGAATGTCTTGTGGAATCAATTCGAGCGGAGGTGGCTTCATCACAGTAACACGCACCACGTCGCCTGGTCGAATCTTGTAGTTCGCCTTCGTGGGGAGATCATTCACCGTTACAATTCCCGCGTCGATACCCTTTTGCACGCGAGTACGCGTGGCGTGGAGGATGCTTTTAGTGATGAAAGCATCTAGACGCTCAGGCTTCTGGCGCGACGGAATCACGAACTCATACGTGTGCTCAATACGCTCAGGATAGTTCGGGTCGTCGGTGTTATGCTGTTGCTCGTTCATCTGAAGTTGCGGGCAGTTTGCTGCCGGTTACGAGAAGCAGAACAACACCAATCGTCACACACGAATCGGCTACGTTAAACACGGGGAAATGCGTGTGGACTTCGCCCATCCAATAGATGTCGGGGATATCAACTTGAATAAAGTCAACAACCTTACCGTAGAACAGCGGCGCCTCACCAAACAGCACGCCATAGAGGAGACGGTCGATGAGATTGCCGAGCGCGCCTGCCAGGATGAGTGTTACGGCCAACCGTGGAGCCCAATGAGCTGCTTGCAATTGGCGCAGGTACCATACGAGTACACCCGCGATGCCAATTGTCAGCAGCGTTAGGATCATCTTTCCGTCGCCCCAGCTAATGCCGAATGCCATTCCGGGATTCTCGACGAATGTGAGGTTCACAATACTCCCGATCATGGGATGCGATTCACCCAACATCATCGATGTCTTAACAAGCACCTTCGTCACCTGATCGAGCACGACGAGCGCGCCGATAAGGAGGAACGATTTGCGCAGTGCGCTCATGGCTTACTCAGCACTCGTTGACTTTTTCGCGACGATACGATCGACACCATCTTCTGGGCAGCGCTGCTGGATCTTGTACGATGCTGACAGCGTTGTAATCGGAACTGCGAGTAAGCGCTCCTTTGAAATCAGGATGCCGCACATGCGACAGATGCCATACGTCTTATCGTCAATGCGTGCGATGGACTCTTCGAGCTTGCGGAGGTAATCCTGTGCTCGTTGGATCTGTGCGTAGGTCTTTTCCTTTTCCACGGCTTCCGAACCCTGCTCAGCCATGTGCATAGAATAGATCGCGCTCTCGTCATTATTCTCGCTATTGGTGAGGTCCTCAAGACGCTCACGGAGCATACGCAGCTCGTCGATGGTCTCCTCCTTCGAACGCTCAATATTTGAGCGGAAGAACGCGAGATCCTTATCGGAGTACTTTAGGCCCTTCTTGGGCGCAATGGGTTGTTGCGGCTTCGCAACGCGCGGCGGTGGCGGCGGAACAAAACCCACACCGGCGGTCTTAGAGACCGCCGGTGTAGTTGCGACTGTCCCAGGATAATTCTTCAACTTCGATTGCGTCACGTTCCTACTTGCTGCTGACTTTGACTTGGCGTTCTTGGCTATTGCCGGACTATTTCTCGACGTTGATACCGAAGCTGTGTTCGAAGTATTTCCTGAGCTCTCTGCTTTACGCGGGACTTCCCGTGTTAAGCTTTTTTTTTTGCCACAGCCTTCTTAGCAACCTTCTTGGCTGCCTTCTTAGCTGGCTTAGCTGCCTTCTTGGCTGGCTTAGCTGCCTTCTTAGCAACCTTCTTGGCTGCCTTCTTGGCTGGCTTAGCTGCCTTCTTGGCTGGCTTAGCTGCCTTCTTGGCAACCTTCTTTACAGCCTTCTTGGCTGGCTTTGCTGCCTTCTTGACAGCCTTCTTGGCTGCCTTCTTGGCTGCTGGCTTCTTGGCTGCTTTCTTTGCTGCTGCCATAGAGTACCTCAAAAAAAAGTGAAACATGAAAACGCGTGCGCCACCTTGACGCACCATCATCAAACGCGCTGAACGCGCACGTTGACGTGACGCCCGTTTATCTCGAGATCAACCCCTTGGGATTGTTCCCCCCGCTCGAGCGTTTCCGTCAGCGTTTCCATTCCAATGTACGATCGAAGTGATTCAAGTGCTGAAGCCGTCTCATCATCCGTTACATACGTAATCGAGATACGGTCGGTAACCTCAAACCCTGAATCCTTTCGAATCTTCTGAATTCGACTCACAAACTCGCGGGCAAGACCCTCACGAAGGAGAGCATCATCTAGTTCCGTATCAAGTGCGACCGTGAGTCCACTATCAGACGCGACCAACCAGCCCTCGATATCTTCACTAACAATCTCAACATCCTCAAAATCAATCTGGATTGTCTGCTCACCAAGAGCAAGAGCCAGAACTGAGGACTGTTCGAGTTTGCGAACGTGTTCGTGTGTAAGCGATTTGATCGCCTGCGCTACCGCTTGCGTGTTGTCGCCATACTTCTTCCCAATAATCTTGAAGTTTGGCTTAGCACTTCGACGAACAATGTTTGTGTCGTCGGATACGTATTCGATCTCTTTAATGTTGAGTTCTTCCTTAATGATATCTTCAACTGTTTGCAATTGACGACGCATCGCGGGACTATCAACAGGGAGAAGGATTCGACGCAATGGTTGGCGCGTTTTGATCTTCGCTTTTTCTCTCAAAGAACGGGCAAGTGAAACGATGTGTTGCGCTTGCCACATGCGACGCTCAAGATCTTGATTGATCAATGATGCATCAGACTCGTGCAATATAATACAATGAACAGTGAAAAGTTCCGCATCGGAACGGAGTCTCTGAAAAATCGATTCTGCTAAAAATGGTGCCACAGGTGCAAGCATTTCAGCAACGCGTTGCAAGACCAGATGAAGAGTTTGATACGCGGCACGCTTGTCGACGTCATACTCACCCTTCCAGAACCTACGTCGGTTGCGACGAACATACCAGTTCGACACATCTTCGATGACGAACTCCTGCAATGCACGGCAGGCCTTCGTTAGATCGTAATCGTCCATTGCTGTAAGGTAGCCGGCGATCACCGTGTTGAGGCGAGAGATAATCCATTGGTCAATCTCAGCTCGTTCAGCAATCGGTACAAACTCATCCGCCGATGTATATCCATCGAGATTGGCATACATCGCAAAGAACTCATACGTATTCGTAAACGAACGGAAGAGGTCTGCAATGACGGTCTTCGCAATATCGTCCTCGTTCCAGAGCTTCGACTTGTGCACTGGTGACGACGCCATGAAGAACCAACGGATTGCGTCACTTCCGAACCTGTCAATCACCTCAAATGGGTCGACCGTGTTTCCCTTAGACTTCGACATCTTCTGTCCGCGCTTATCAAGGACAAGGTCGTTGACCACAACGTTGCGGTATGCCGGAGTGCCAAAGAGTGCAGTGCTAATGTTGTGCATGGTGTAAAACCATCCACGTGTTTGATCAATTCCTTCAGCGATAAAGTCTGCTGGGAATGCCTTCTCGAAGAGTTCCTTGTTCTCGAATGGATAGTGAAACTGCGCAAACGGCATACTTCCAGAATCGAACCACACATCGACCACTTCCCTCGTACGCCGATAGAGCTTTCCGTCGCGCTCAAAGACGACTCGATCGACGAATGGCCGATGGAGGTCGATCGCAACGCCAGCTTCCGATACTGGAACCCGCGAGCCGTCTTCTCGCTCATAGAGTCCGGTGGCGAGTTCTTCAATCGAACCAATGGCAAACATGCTCTTGCCCTCGTCATCGACCCAGATCGGAAGCGGTGTGCCCCAATAGCGATCTCGGCTAATCGACCACTCTTTAACTTCTTCGAGCCAATTACCGAAGCGCCCTTCACCAATCTCTGAGGGGTGCCAGTTGATTTGCTTGTTGAGCGCAACGAGTTGATCGCGATATGCTGGCGAGGTGATGAACCACGAGTCTCGCGCGTAATAAATCACCGGATTGTCGGTTCGCCAGCAGTGCGGATAGCTGTGCAGATAGTCGAACGATGCGCGATAGATCTTGTCACGCTGCTTGAGAACCTTGATGATGTCTCGGTCAGCGCCCTCTTCTACGTGATCAGCATACGTAAACGTTTTGACGGATCGACCAGCGAATTCGGCAATCTCCGCCGTGAAGTGTCCATTCGGCGTTACCGGCTGCGGGACAGGGAGCTTGAATTGCTTTGAGAGTTCGAAGTCATCCTGACCAAATGCCGGTGCGATGTGTACCACACCAGTACCGTCCTCTGTGGAGACGAACGCGCCTGGGAGAATGTGCAACACGTCCGAATAATGCGATGCATCAAGCGCAACGTCAGAGAAGATCTGCTCGTACGTCGAGCCGACAAGGTCACTCCCCTTGCATCGAGCAAGCACTTCGACGTCTCCGTCGAGAATGGCAAGACGCGACTCGGCGAGGATTAGGTTCTCTGTCCATGTGCGCTCACCGATGGTCCATGTGTGGCGTACGATCACGTAGTCGATCTCAGGACCGACAGCGAGTGCGACATTCGCAAAGAGCGTCCACGGAGTTGTCGTCCATACCATGATTGATGCACCGACTGCATCGCTCACCTGCGACGATAACACCTTGAGCTTGAGGTAGACGTTCGCATCACGAACGTCCTTGTAATTCTGCGAGAGCTCGTGTGAGGAGAGCGGAGTCCCGAGTGTTGGCGACTGTGGCACAACCTTGTACCCGCGGTAGATCAGCCCCTTGTCGAAGAACTGCTTGAGCGCCCACCACACCGATTCGATGTAATCGTTGGTACACGTGATATATGCGTTGTCGAGATCCAGCCAGTGTCCCATGCGACGCGTCAGCACGGCCCAGCCATTGTCTTGTCCGATGTTTCGGTATACAATGTCGCGGCAGGTAGCATTGAATTTGTCGACACCCAACACTTCGATCTGCGACTTGTCAATAAGTCCGAGTTCTTTCTCTGCCGCAAGTTCTACCGGAAGACCGTGCGTATCCCATCCTGCTTGACGGCGGACGTAGAACCCACGCATTGTCTTGTACCGACACACCGCATCCTTGATCGTTCGCGCAAGAACATGGTGGATGCCTGGACGACCATTAACCGTCGGTGGACCTTCATTGAAATTGAACCATGGTGCGTCGGCTCGTAATTCCTGCGTGCGCGCAAATGCGCGCTCACGATCCCAATAGTCTAATACGTCCTGCTCTAGCCGAGCGTAGGAAAAGTCATCCGGCAAAGGTTCAAACATGAAGTCGGTCAATCGCGATAAACGGAAAGTGCGAAGTTACGGACACTACCAGGCAGAATCAACGCAGTGGAAAGGTGATCTCAACGGTTGTGCCCCGACCTTCTGTACTGCGGGTGTCGATTGTTCCGTTATGTGCATCAACGATCCACTTCACAATGGATAGTCCTAGCCCGGTTCCATGTATGTTCTTCGATCGCGCCTTATCGACGCGGAAGAAGCGATCGTAAATATGCGGCAACTGATCAGCTGGAATGCCGACACCTGTGTCGGCAACAACGACGTTCACATGCGAATCATCTGCAGCGACTTCGATGCGGACGCTGCCTCCGTCGGGAGTGTACTTCACAGCGTTCTCGATGACGTTCAGGAGTGCCTGATGCAATCGCACTTTATCACCCGTAATCGTCACCGACGACTGAATGTGCGTTGCAACATCGATCCGCCGAGTTTCGGCAATCAGCATTACGTCATCACAAACGTCTGCGACCAATGCGCTGAATCGTACGGGCTCTCGGGCAATCTGCACCTGCCCCGTCTCTGCACGCGAGATGTCAAGCAATCCTTGCACAACATGCGTAAGGCGAATCACTTCCTCTAGGCAGCTTGCAAGCGTCGAGCGATACTCTTCTTCTGACATCGGACGTCGAAGTGCGACCTCGAGCTCGCCCATGAGTATGGCAAGGGGCGTCTTCAACTCATGCGATGCATCTGATGTAAACTGTTTGATCTGATCAAACGACGACTCGAGTCGTGCAATCATCTCGTTGAGCGTCTCCGTGAGGCGAGCGATTTCATCATTCGTGGCAGGCATCGGCAGACGAAGCCCAAGATTGCTAGCTGTGATCGTGCGGGCAGATGTGGCGATCACATCAACTGGTCGGAGCGATCGACGTGCAATGAGCCACCCCGCGAACACCGACATTGCTAGGACGAATGGCAACGAATACAGCATTAACGAAAACAAACGGCGCAGGGTAGCATCGATTTCCACCACAGGATACGCAGCGGTAACGTCAGCCACGTCACCCTTACTCAACACGATTCGGTAGCGCTCTCCGCGGATCCAGTAATACGTGTAAATCTTATCGTCGATCACCGTAGCCCCTTGCGCAACGAGATCCGTGAACACCGGCAAACTGTCGCCACGCATGTTCTCTGATCGCCACGCGATCTCTCCCCTATTGTCGACCACCTGCATCCAGTAATTCGAAGAGTTCAAGAGCATGTGTTCATATACGGCCGACCACACGGGCTCAAGCTCGTATGCGAGGGAATCAACCCCAGGTATGGGGCCAACAAAGTCCCGTAATGATGTACGCTGAAGCACCGAAAACATGTCCGTTTCTCGGGCTACCCTGCGTTTCGACGACCGAAGCTTTGGAAGGGGGCGTTGTGACTGTGCCTGCTCTTTCCGGAGAACGGACAGCAACGACGACGTCGCTCTCGAGAGTGAGGCATCAAGATTTTGGTACAGCTCGTTCGACACAGTCACATACGTAATGGCCGCAAACGCAACGAGCGTAGCGGCTACGAGAGTGCCGTAAACGATGGCTAGCCGAACACGAAGGGTAATCTTCACGGGTCGAACATACACAGTAGGCGAGAACCATGGTGCCAGATTCTATCTTTGTGGATGATGTCCCCAGACCCCCGACCGATTGGTGTGTTCGACTCCGGCATTGGCGGATTGAGCGTCGTTAAGCACTGCGCTCGCTTACTCCCTGACGAGCGCTTTGTGTATCTGGGTGACACCGCACGTGTCCCCTACGGCAATAAGTCTGCAGAGACGGTTCAAACATATTCAGCACAGTGCGCCGCATTCCTCCTAAGTCACGATGTGAAAATGATCATTGTGGCATGCAATACAGCCTCGGCTCTCGCATTAGATATGCTCCGCTCGAAGCTCTCGATCCCCGTCATTGGCATGATTGAGCCTGCAGCACGCAAAGCTGCTGCAACAACAGTTAATGGACACGTTGGTGTGATCGGCACACGGGCAACGATTGCGTCAGACATGTATGCACGAACTATCGCACGCGTTGCAGGCGATCGACGCATCGACGTACATAGTCGACCATGTCCACTGTTCGTGCCCCTTGTGGAGGAGGGTTGGCTCGACTCACCGGCCACACGTCTCATCGCAGAAGAATACCTCCGTCCGCTCGTGTCCAACGGCATCGACACGCTCGTGCTTGGTTGCACGCACTACCCGCTTCTCATGCCATTGCTTACTGACATGCTGCCGGGCGTGCAGCTGATCGATTGTGGATTATGCGCAGCTGAAGAAGCACGCTCAGTACTTGGCGTTGATCGCGACACTCCCTCGCGTGCAAGTCAGATCGATTTGTACGTTACCGACCACACGCCTGTGTTTTCTATGCTAGCACGACAGTTCTTGGGAATGCCGATTGATGAGCCCGTGCGTGTGAGTGTCGATAATCTTCAGTTACCATCATCGCGTTAAATGGCAACGTATCTCCTGCGCAAAATCGTCTACACCATCGTCGTGCTGTTCGGCGTAGTGGCAGTTACATTCTTCATCAGGCCGCCGGGCGATCCAGCACGTGTGCTGCTTGGGCAACGTGCTGATGAAGCATCGGTTGCTGCAATGCGGGAGCAGCTCGGTCTCGACCGTCCGCTCTATGAGCAGATGGCGATTTACATGAAGAACTTGCTCGCAGGCGACCTTGGCAGATCAATCGCCACACAACGCTCGGTTTCGGAAACGATTGTTGAGCGAATCCCTGCAACAGCCCTCCTTGCTCTCACATCAATTGCTATCGCGACGATCTTGGGCATCCTGCTTGGCGTGACTGCTGCATGGAAACCGAACACCTGGATCGACACGCTAACGATGTCCACGTCGTTGCTCGGAATCTCATTGCCGGCATTCGTCGTGGGTTTACTCTTTGTTTTGATCTTCGGAGTTGCACTGGAGTGGTTTCCCAACTCAGGATACATCGACCGAGGACTGGAGCACTTGGTGCTACCAATGGTCACGCTCGCGATTCGCCCCCTATCGATCATTGCACGCGTGACACGCTCAAGCATGCTTGATGTGCTCGGACAGGATTACGTGCGCACGGCTCGAGCCAAAGGGTTATCAAACGTTCGTGTATTCCTCCATCATGCACTCCGTAACGCACTTAATCCTGTGATTACGACCGTTAGCGCCTGGTTCGCAGGACTTCTTGCGGGCACATATTTCATCGAGTTCATTTTCAATTGGCCTGGGATTGGTCTTGCCGCATTTAATGCAATCGAGAAGTTGGACTATCCAATGATACAGGGCACCGTGCTCTTCACAGCTGTCATCTTCGTGGTCGTCAACACACTCGCAGATGTGGTGTATGGCCTCGTCGATCCAAAGGTTCGCCTATCATGAGTATGCAACACGGAGAAAGTCCACGCGTCGTTGCGTGGCGCAGACTAAAGAAAAATCGCGGTGCCATCATCGGTATGATCGTCCTGGCGGTTATGATTATCATGGCCGTGTGTGCGCCCCTTGTGACGCCATTTGACCCATCGGCTCAGATTCTCGAGTACAGTGTGAAGCCGGCTCTTTTTCGAGGAAGCGTACTCTACAAAAAGAACCCCGTCGATCCATCACGTCCATCAATCATCGCAGTGTCTACATTCGAACAGCGGGGTGACAGTGTGTACTATCGTGATCCTGCCGGTGAGCCCTATACGATCTCTGTGTCGCAGCTCATGAGCTCGGATGCAGACGAGTATCATGCTGAACCTATGTTCCTTCTCGGCACGGATCGCTTCGGACGTGACATCTATACACGCCTCGTGTATGGTATGCGCGTCTCGCTGAGTGTCGGATTGATCTCTGAATCCATTGCTCTGGCCATTGGCATCATCCTTGGTGCGCTTGCAGGATACTTCCGCGGATGGGTTGACGATGGCATCATGTGGTTTGTCAACGTCGTGTGGTCGTTCCCTACAATTCTCTTGGTTGTCGCGTTCAGCGTGATCCTTGGCAAGGGTTATTGGCAGACGTTCGTCGCCATTGGCATTTCATCGTGGGTTGATATAGCACGTATCGTACGTGGACAGTTTTTCTCGATTCGTGAGCAAGAGTATGTCGAGGCCACACGCGCTCTCGGCTATGGTCACGTTCGCACGATCTTCCGTCACATGCTCCCGAATGCAGCAGGTCCGATCATCGTCCTCTCAACAGCAGGTTTTGCGACCGCGATCATCGCAGAGGCATCATTGAGCTTCATCGGACTCGGCGTGCAGCCCCCTACGCCATCGTGGGGTCAGATGATCAAGGATGGGTATGGCTACATCGCACTTGGCACCAATTGGGGCATGACACTTTTCCCGAGTATTGCCATGGCAATTGCCGTGCTGGTGCTCAATGTTTTCGGCGACGGACTTCGGGACGCGCTCGATCCTAAAACATCACAGCGATGATCGACAAGATTTGTGCATCCGGGAAGTTTCCACCCATCATGGTGCTGTTTGGCGAGGAAGATCTCCTCGTCGATGAGGATGCGTCACGCCTCTATGAAGCAGCCTGTGCAGGTGATGCTACGGGAATGAATTGCGATGTGCTTGATGGCGAGGGAATGTCGCTTGATGCCGTGTTGAGTCTCGCGCGCTCGTTTCCGATGATGTCTGAACGACGTGTGATCTGGGTTCGTCGTGCCGATAAGCTGACTGCATCGAAGTCGAGAAAGGGAGGAGACGCAATGCAGAACTATCTCGATGCTCCCTCTACAAGCACGTTCCTTTTGTTTACGGCAACGCTCGCGTCAGCTGCCGGCCTCGGTGCGTCACTCACCAAGAACGCGGCGACAGCTAAGCGAAAGCTTTCATCGCTGAAATATCCGTTCAACGTGCTACTTCCGAATGTTCCGTTCGTTGAGTACGCGCGTATGAAGGAGGGGCAGCTCGGCGCGTGGATCACCAAGCGGGCAGCGTCGATGGGTCTTACACTCCCTCAGGGGGCTACCGAGCTTCTCGTGGCCAAGACCGGCGTCGCCCTTCGAGAACTCACCATGGAGCTCGATAAGCTTCGTGCATACATGGGTGATCGAACAGAAGTAACGCTTGATGACGTACAAGCAATCGTCGGAAGTTCACGGGAGTTCAACGTCTTCGAACTTCAGCGAGCGATCGGTCGTGCTGAACCTGCACGGGCGATGACGATTATCGCGCGCATGCTCAGCGTCGACCGACAGGAAATGCTCATTCTGGCGATGCTGTCACGGTACTTCATCGCGCTCTACCGACTCATCGATCTGCGAGGCATGACCGATAGCGGTGAAATTGCTCGTCTAGCGAAGATTCCACCATTTGCTGTGGGCGAGCATTTTGATGCACTAGATCGGATCGGACCAGCCCGTGTTGAGCGTGGACTGCGGGCACTGCAGACCGCTGAAGCAACGCTAAAGTCATCCTCGGCAGATCCCCTAGCTGTCCTCCAACGGATGATTGCTGACGTATTCGAGGTTGAGGACAAGCGTTAAGAGGCTATCTTTGCCTCCAATGAACCAACTACCAATTCGTACACCTGTACAGTGTGCACAAGAACAACTCGAGGCGTACAACGCCAGGGACATCGAGAAGTTTGCCGCGGTCTATGCGGACGATGTCGAGTTGATTGATTTGGCCTCGGGCGAAGTATTTTGTCGTGGACGCAATTCGCTGATCGAGCGATACGGCGCAATGTTCAATCGCTGCGTGGATCTTCACTGCACGCTCGTGCATCGCATTGCCTGTCCACCATATGTTATCGACCAAGAACATGTCAGCGGACAGCGCGAAAATGAAATCGTTCATGCAGTTGCGACATACGAGTGTCGCAATGGGATGATACAGCGTGCGTGGTTCCTTCGTGGGAGCATCGACGCATGACAAATCCAATTATCGGCGATCTACACTCGCATACGCTACGTTCCGACGGTATCCTTTCGCCAATCGAGCTCGTCACCAAGGCCGAGCAGGCCGGGTTCTCTGTTCTCGCGATTACCGATCACGACAATATGGATGCGATCCGTATCCTCCGTGAAGAGGGCTATAACGGATCCGTCCAACTCATCGAAGGTATTGAGATTTCGTGCTTTGAAGGTGGACGCGAAGTTCACCTGCTTGCATACTATCTCGACGCAGATAATCCAGAGATTCAAGAGTACGAGAAGTTCTTCCGCGCCGACCGTGAACGTCGTGGTCGTGAAATGGTAGATCGTCTCAACACAGTGCGTGTACCGATTAGCTTCGACGAAGTTGCTGACGTTGCTGGCAAGGCACCGATTGGACGCCCGCACGTCGCAGACGTACTCGTCAAGCGCGGCTTCGTTTCATCTATTCAGCAAGCGTTCGACATATACCTCGACACCGGCAAGCCGGGATACGCATCGAAGAGCCCCTTCCCAGTTGCCAAAGCAGTTGAAATGGTTCATCGGGCAGGGGGCGTCACATCTATCGCGCATCCTGGGCGACACTACACGGACCCTCAGGCATTCCTTACACTCGTAAATACGGGAGTAGATGGTATCGAAGTGTACCATCCGTCGCACTGGTATGTGACGCGTGAGTATTACCGTGTACTGTGCGAGCAGCACAACCTTCTCGTCACTGGTGGTTCTGATTTCCACGGTACGCGTGAGTACGACGAGCGGAACTTCGGAATGTTCGGTGTTACTCCTGCCCACCTCGATGCTATGCAGTCGCGAGTGGTCCATGTGCGCAAGGAAGCTCACGTATGACGTCGTCTACAACTCCATCATCGACGCCAATTCCGGGAAGTGGTTCTGGACGTCGCATCGGCATTGTTGCGGCACGATGGCATGCAGACATTGTCGAAGCATTACTCACTGGCGCGATCGAAACTCTGCTAGCTGCAGGAGTTGCCGAGATGGACATCCTCACGGTGCGCGTTCCAGGCAGCTACGAAGTCCCGGTGGCCGCACGCGTGCTGATCGATACACAGCGTGTCGATGCCGTGATCACCCTCGGCGTTGTCGTGCGTGGTGAAACAGCGCATTTCGAGTACGTTGCCTCCCCAGTGGCACATGCCCTCATGGATCTCGCCACTGCAACTAGCGTACCCTGCATGTTTGGCGTTCTCACAACGGAGACCATTGAGCAAGCGTGGGAGCGCACAGGGGGCGTTCACGGGCACAAAGGACGTGAATCTGCCACAGGTGCTCTGGAAATGATTGCAGCGTTGGAGCACCTGCGTAGCAACCTACCATAAACGCAGACTTCGTACGTTGGTATACGGGTCATTGCGTTGTTCACCTATTCAAGCTGACCATGATGCAGTTTTTGCTTGCTAGCGCACTTCTGATCTGTGCCTCTGCGACACTTTTCGCTCAATCCGTTCAGGTCACAGGTTGGCGCACGCTTTCGTCGCTCACGGCGGTGCAAGCTGCAGATCGAGATCGAGACGGCGCGATCTGGGCCGCTACATCAGGCGGCGTGATCCGCATTGATCAGGAGACTCGTGCAATCACCGAGTATCGCAATGTAAATGCACTCCAAACGCTCGACTGCACGGCTCTTACGTGCGACCGTGTTAACGGTAGCGTGATCGTTGGACAGAGAGATGGTGCGATCGACATTTGGTCACCGACAGGCACCTGGACTGCTCTCTCCGAGATTCGACGTGCAACACAGTATCCACGCCGAGCAATCACCGATATCAAACTCAAAGGTGATACGATGATGCTTGCTACCGAGTTTGGCATCGTCTTGTACCGTCGCTCCAACGGCACGTTCATTGAGACGATTGATCGTATCGGCACGCTCCAAGAAAAGACCCGTGTTTCCGGGATAAGTATTCGTAATGATTCGTTGTGGGCCGCAACTGACTCAGGTGTTGTTGTTGCCCCGCTTGCTGTTGGAACACTTCGGCTTCCGTCCGTGTGGACATTACTGGGTACAGGATCCGGACTCGATGCGCGAAAGGTTTCACACATTGCTGCAACGAGCACATCACTCGTTGTAGCGACTGACTACAGTTGCTTCGAGTGGAATGGTTCAGGCTTCGAGCGTCGTATCGGTACTACGCAGATAATCAACGGCCTGAGTGTTGATGCAACTACCAGCCCATCACGCATCATGATCAGCACGCCATCTGAGCTTCGCGACTTGAGTGGTCCACGATCACTACAGATTCCAACACCGATTACTGGGCATGCACGCGTCGGTAATGAGAGTCCTGATCTTCTCGTCTTCCTGCGTGACCGCGCGCTTGGACGTGTTGATGGATCGACGCTAGACGTACTTGATGTGAACTCACCGATCTCAAATCAATTTGCACACATGACAGTCGATGAGCGCGGTGGTGTATGGATCGCAACAGATGTTGATCCGCCGCGAACCGGTCAGGGAGTGAGCTACTTCAACGGCTCTCGATGGAGGAACATCAACACCGCAACGACAGCCACACTTCGTAGCAATGCCTGTTATCGCGTGTCGCGACTTCCCGATGGAACGGTGTGGATTGGCACGTGGGGCGGTGGGGCTGTTCGCTGTTCATTGACAACGGATTCAGTAGAATTGCAACGTATCGATCACACGAACTCAGCACTTGCCGGAATCACCGTTGATCCCGCCTACGTTCTGGTTTCTGAGGTCGCACAAGATCGACGTGGTCGCACCTGGCTATTGAACGAGCAAGCAGCTGATCGCCTCTTCGCCATTCAACAGGGCGAGTCATGGACCTCAGCAACGAACTGCACGGATCCGCGCAGCACGATTTTCCGCACCCTTGCTATCGACAATAGCGGCGGAGTATGGGCTGGCAGTCCTACAGGCAGTGGCGTGATCGTCTATAACGATCGTGGCACGGAATCAACATCCGATGATATCTGTCAAGCAATTCGATCGAGTAACACGCAACTGCAAGACAATGCCATCTCAGCCATTCGCGTTGATCGCTCTGGTGCAGTATGGATTGGCACTGCAAAGGGTGTATCTGTAATCTCGTCGCCAGGGAGCGTGACGGCAACGTCAATCCCATTTGTTCGCCGTATCTCGGCACTCGGATCTGCAGTAGTGAACGATATCGTCATTGATGCACTGAACTACAAATGGGTCGCCACAACAGGCGGCGTCTTCGTGCTGAATGACGATGGCACGGAGGTGCTCGCAACGATCACCAAGGCGTCCTCTCCGCTGCTCGACGATAATGTGCGTACGGTCGCTATCGATGATCGTACTGGTACAGTGTACTTCGGCACTACCAACGGATGCAGCGTTGCACAGTCATCATCGATCCGTCCGGCTGCAGAGTTCATGATCAAGACCTTCCCGCAGCCGTTTCGCGCAGGTACCGATGCTCAGGTTACGATCGACGGGCTCACGGCCGATACTGATGTCCGCATCATGACAGCTTCTGGTATCCTTGTGGCCGCTCTGCAGGCAAGGGGCAAGCAAGCACTTTGGGACGGACGTGACGTTCGCGGGGAACTCGTTCCGCCCGGTGTGTATCTCGTGAGCGCATCGAGCGCGACAACCACCACCTCTGCTGTTGGGAAAATCGCCGTCACACGCTAGCACAGATTACCTACAACGACAACGGGCCGCTCAATGAGCGGCCCGTAATGTCTCTATGTGCGGAAGACGGGACTTGAACCCGTACGCCCTTGCGAGCGCCACCCCCTCAAGATGGTGCGTCTGCCAATTTCGCCACTTCCGCAGAGGGAGCACAAACATACGGAACACGCGTAAACCGGCAAAACCACTCATGCATTTGGACGAGCCAATGCAAAGCCTATCGAACAACGGTAAGTGGCACGACTGTGCGTGCACCATTGACGGTGACGCAGCAGATGTAAGAACCTGAGGCAAGACCATGCACCGGGACGCGAATCGTACCAGGTAGCGCGCGATCTGTGAACAGATTCGCAACAAAGCGTCCTTCAGTTCCATAGATGTCGACCTTGACTATGCCTGGCACCGGCTGCTGCCACTCGATCGTTGCTTGATCTGTCACGGGATTCGGTGCAACACGAACATTGACCTGCACTCGACCGTCGTACGCATCGTTCACGCTTGTCGAGCGTTGGAGCACGCCAAGGGGCAGTACACGATCCTCCAGGATCGCCTCGGTGTCATCCGGAGTCCCACCAAACCAGTTTTCAAACACGTCGGCATATACACGACGGAAGTCGTATTGATACCGGACGTCACCATTGCTGTCGAAGTTGCTCAGATCAGGCATATCACCGTACACACCGGCGCGCACACCGTTGCCAAACACAAACTGCATCGATGATGCGCCGTGATCGGTGCCGCGGCTGCCGTTCTCGTACGGACGTCGTCCAAACTCCGATACGGTCATTCCGACAACACGATCAGCAAACCCTTGAATCAATGCATCCTGCATGAATGTACCGATGCCGGTGCTGAGCATTTCAAGCAGATATGGGTGCAACCCATTGAGGTTCTCATCCTGCTGTTGCACGTGGGTGTCGAAGCCCCCTAGGTAAACGAGGAAAACCTTCGACTTCAATCCCCCGCTTATGAGGCGTGCCACAAGCTTCATCTGCTCGACGAAACCATTCTTCTCGTAGGTGACCTTGTTCGAGCCTTTATCAAAGGCCTGTTTGACAACTGACGAGTACCGATCTGACTGCTCAGCAACAAGGCGCACGAAGTTGAACTCGCGACCGTATCGCGTGTCCTCACTCATCGGCTGCATGTCCGGCGACAAACCCTGTCCGAGCTCGAAGAACTTCGTCGGATCTGTCAATGCGATGCCAATGTCGCCCTTTCTACTTTGCAGAAGCATCGACAACGACCCGCCTATCTGCACGGCGATTGGATCCTCGGGCAGTACTTCAGGGAATCCCTGAATCTTATTCGACCAATATCGTCCGAGCCATCCATCAATCAGACGCTTCTCGGGATCCGAGGAGTTGAATCCACTTAGCCAGATATCCGTTGATCGGAAGTGTGAGAGGTTCGGATTCTCGTATCCAATGCCGTTGACAATCGCAAGTCGTCCATCTTCAAACATGCGACGCAGGTTATACGGGGCTTTCGAATCCAACGACGGGTGCATGTGGACGCGTGAAAGCACACTAACGGTTTTCTCCTTTGGTACTGCAATCGTTGGACGGATCTTGTAGTACTCAGGATCATCTGCTGGGATAATCGTATTGAGTCCATCATTGCCGCCAAACATTTGAATCACAATCAGGATGCGATCGTCTTCAGCCTGGACGCGTTGATCAAGATCAAATGGCGTGAACGCATGCAGTGGCACCCCGCCAAGAACTTGCGTCCCTACAGCTGCGGCTGTGGTTGTCGAGAGAAAGGTACGACGCTTCATAAAGGTTACCTGTCGATCGGGTTCGTGGGAGGGGGCTTAGCAGAGTTGGAAATCGGGTGCTTTTGCGATGGCCTTGAGCAATTCCTTCGTGGCACGTGAAGCTGCTGCAGGCTGCATGAGTTTTTCGGCCCATGTGTAATCGGGCTGACCCTCAAGCAAGGCGTTCTTGTAATACACGAGACGTTCTGCAGACACCGCTACCGGCAAAAGAAACGCTGTTACGTCCTTGACGAACGCATCAACATCTTCATAGTTCGGAAACTCTCGGATGAACGCGTTTGCGCGCGCGTCGCTCATCGCGTCAATCAGCATCCGTGCGAATTCCCGACGCCGAGGATAACTGTTGGTGCTGATCCATGAACGATACCCCGGCCATCCTGCGACTGTTGGTGCATCGAACATCGTTTGATCCATTCGGCTGACCCACAACTGAGGGTCGTTCTCATTTACACCGAGCTGACGTTGCATGCCGACAACGAATTCGACCGGTGTCTTGATCTGTGCGCCACGAATACTCGTGTCGAAGAAGTGTTGACTTGTAAACAGCTTCAGCAGCATCGGTCGAAGGCGGAAGTCATTCGCCTTGAACTCTGCGGCCAGTTCGTTCAGGAACGTAGGATCAACATCACCAGCCGAGCTGTAGACAAAGAACAGATACGCCTTACGCGAAATGAATCGCGCAACGGCGTCTTGTCGGACACGGAAGATGATCTTAATGAGCTCAAAAACTTCTTCGTTGAGAACCTGGAACTCCGTGTTATTGTCGTTGGTGCGCGCTGGGATGGTAACACCCATGAACTCTTTTGCACCCATGTCGTGCTTGGCGGCATCGAACCATGCGTTATAGATACCTTTTGGTGCGGGTTGATCATTAAAACGCGATGCTTTCCAACCGGTAAGCACACGTGCCGCTTGTTGCACATCACCCTCGGTGTACCAGCCAATTCCCGTCGTGAACAGCTCCATCAACTCTCGAGCATAATTCTCATTCGGACGTCCAACCTCGTTGTAGGTTCCACCGAGATAGAACAGCATGGCATTATCAACAGTCATGTCGAGCGCCATCTTGCGGAAGTCTCCAAGACGATCATTTCGCAACGTCATGTACTGACGATATGTCATCTGCGGGACCATGTAGATCTCGTCAAATGAGAACTCTGTGATCCAGTGTGACATCCAGAAGAGTGTCAGACGTTCAGTCACCGTTGTATCGTCACGCATCAAACCAAGAGTCCAGTTCGACAGCGTCCGATGATTGGCACGCCACCATCCCTCGATCGCATTACGCGTCTGAAGGTCCGCGCCTTGCGGATTCTCCGTCCAATCGACCGGCTGCTTCGTCGCTGGGTCGGTCCATGGTGCAAACTTCATTGCTGGCGTTGGATCTGCGGGAGTGTCTGGTCCGAGCAATTCCTCGACAACCTGACGTGCCGTTTTACCAACGTGTGCAGCAGCTTGTGGACGTGAGACAGCGAAGCTCATGCGTCGATACAAATGAAGTACGTCCTCAAGAGTGAGTGGGGCGGTGTATTCATCGATACCCCCCTGCACCACTGGTGGTTGATCAACGACGGCGGTTGATCTGCGCGAGGACTGCGCGAGGCCTAGGAGAAGATTACGTCTGTTCATCGCCCCCTCAACGGAGTAGTGATCGTCAGCGAAACTGTTCGACAATAGAATCGACCTTCTGGAACATCGTTACTATATGGAAGTGAAGAAGCTCCAATACCCTTCACGTCTGTAACCAACAGCGATGGCGCTATAGAACGGACGAACGACTGAACTGAACGCGCTCGAGCGCCCGAAAGTTCGAGATTATATCCGACCTCTCCAAGTCGGTCCGTTGAACCGATGATCGTGGCCGTGCTTCCCTTTCCGGCAGATGCCGTTACAACACGTCGCATCATTTCCTTGTTCTGATCGGAGATGTCCGATCGGTTGAAGTCAAACACTATGAGACTCAACCGACTAACCTCGAAATTTGAAATCGTTTTGACGAGCGGGAACCGCGTTGTAGCCGTGACTGGTGAGCCATCACGCTGAGCGATAACTAGCTCAACATCGAGTGAGTCCACAGCACCGACGACCGGTCCAAGATCATTCGTCATTTCTTGTGTCAGATCAAATGTGATGGCGGCGGGTGGAGCGCCATTTCCGCCACGCGAACCCACCGGTCGATCGCGATGTCGTACACGAAGCTCCCACGCAGTTGCACGATCGGGATGCATCACGTCGATTGTTACGTCGTGCCTTGGTTGTACAGGCACATGTTCGTTGAACCGCGTGTGTACCACGGGATCGAGTAGACCTGGTGTCGTTGTTGACAGCTCAACGCGACGATTCTCCTCGATGCCCTCTGCATATGCAGGGTTGGAAACCAACGACGGAACATCAGTCGTCCGTTGACGGAACCGATCGGACGCGATGCCCCATCGCTGACGGATGTAGGAGACGATCGATGCTGCGCGTTGCTCTGCGAGCTTTTGCGCACTCGTTGCTGCAGCTTCCACGCCATCCGTTGTACCCGTCACCGTTAAAACGGCGTCTGGCCGCGCCTTCATGCGCGAACCGAGAATATCGAGAACATTGTAATAGATCGGGAGTGTCTGCTTCGGCAGATCAAGCTCGCGGAATTCAGCCACTGGTGGAGCCGCCCTGTACGCTGGGCGAAGATCTGCCGACGCACTATCGAAAAACACGTATGGCAACAGCGGGAATGTCTGCGTCACAACAGTCTCGCTGATCTCGAGCGGTGCTGATCGCACTGCTGCGATAACTGCAGGTGCGCGCTCTACGGGTGCCGGTACTGGTGGAACTTCGACGATTGGTGGCGTAACTGGTTCCGGCTGTGGTGGTTCAGGGGCCACCTCGTCCGCACTTGGGTGGATCCGCAGCGCAATGCCACCGCCAATAAATGACTGCACCCACTGCGCGCTAGATGAGATGCTGCCAAGCCCCTTGCGGTAGAACACTTCAGGAATCACCTCAAGTGTTTGCGAAACCATAAATGTTGCACCGATACCACCCGTAACACCCATCGCGGTGCCAAGACCGGGAAACTCGCCACTACCCGTTGTTCGCCGCAGCGTCCCATCAGGAAACAACACACCGCTTGGCGACACGATCTCGTCGGTTTGGGTGTAGGTGGCATCGATAATGGGATTGCCAGCATCAAATGCCGCACGAATGAAGATCGGGACGTCCGGCAACGGCTGCGACCGAATGGAGACTTCGATCGAGATGTAGCCGAGTGAACTGGTGAACGTTTGTTCGCGCACCAGTGGTACATAGACGTTGTTCGTTGGGTCTAGCACTTCGAAGCCTGTGGAAACGGTTGTTCCCAACTGAGCAGGTCGTTGCGAATACATCACGCCAATTCCGGCCTCGAACAGCTGCTTCACAACAGGTACGTCGAACGTAACCCCGCCGTAAAATCCAGGCGACGTTCCATCAGCAAATGAACCACAGTCGGATGCACCTGCAATCACCGGGATTGACGACGTGTTCATGACGTGAAGGTAACCCCCTCGCACGCCATAGATGATGTCTTGTGAAACTGCGGGCACACACATCAGCAGCATGAGCCCCCAAATCACGATACGATGCATCGCGCTCATGCGTGAAAGTACGTAAAAACGTCTGAGTCCGCTGGATCTGCTGGGAAATCCGCTAGAGGAAGGATGAAATGACGCGGTACCCCGTGATTGCACCGAACAGGATGAGTGCTAAACCCGAAACCTGTTGCAGACGGTGAATAAATGCAGGAGTCATGTTCTTGCGAAATGTGATCACGAGTCGGACGAGGGTCAGCAGCCAGGCAGTGTTGCCTGCTCCGAACCCCACTGAAAACGCCATAGCATTGACGAAGGTCGACTCGAACAGGTCGAGCTGCTGGATAAACGTCGTCATCGCCATCAGTGCAGGAATGAACGTGGGATTCGCAACATTAGCCACTGCGAACCCGACCCCTACAAGAAACGGTCCACGAGAACTAAGGCGCGACAACAGCGAAGCGCGCCCCGTTGCGGCATCGGGCGGAGCGTTAGGATCGATGGGATGCTCGCGAAATTGTATCACGCCAAATGCAATCATTCCTGCAACGATAGTGAGCTGGATTGCGAACGTCACCCATGACGTACTTCCCTCCATACTATCGAGCAAATCCACGACGGCAGAGCTCGCCCACATCGCCATAGCGCAGTAAACCAAGTCCAATAATCCAGCCCCAAGCGCAAGCCTCACGGATGGATGCCAACCATCTCGAAGCCCCATGCGAACCGACGCCATGCCGATCGGGCCTGGCGGGATGGCAAGGATATAGCCGACGGCGATACCGAGTAACAACGCAATGATCATAGCTCGCGAAGATACGAGCTATCTTAGGGCTGAACAGACACCTAGGAATCTATGACGTCGACGCCGTCGCAACCTGCGACATCCTCAACCGGACTTCTTCCGACACTTGGCCTTGTGACGACCACATCGCTCGTCGTGGGCGGCATGATTGGATCTGGAATCTTTCGTAACCCACAAAAAATGGCCGAGTTCCTGCATGCGCCAGAACTGCTCCTGGGAGTATGGATTCTTGCGGGTATCGTCACACTCTTTGGCGCACTGACCAATGCAGAGGTTGCAGGGATCATCCCTGTGACGGGCGGACAGTATCAGTACTTCCGCGTGATGTATGGGGACTTCATGGGGTTCTTGTATGGGTGGGCGCTGTTCGTGGTGATCCAGTGTGGCTCAATCGCATCGATCACATATGTGTTTGCTGAGTACTTCAACCAGATATCACCGCTGTTCCGATTTGATCTCGCAACCGAACAAGCATGGGCAGTTTCACTTCCCTTCGCCACGATCTATCCGCTCGAAAACATAGGGGTGAAGCTGCTCACCTTTGCGGCCATTGTAGCACTCACATTGATTAATGCCTTCGGTGTCCGTGAGGGTGGTCGCGTACAAGTCGTGTTCACCGTAGCAAAGGTCGGGGCAATGATCGCTCTGGTTGCACTTGCATTTACAAGTTCGCAGGCATCGATCGCCAACGTTGTTGTTCCGTCCGTGGATGCCGTCCCTGCTGGGACAGCCCTTATGCTTGCATTGGCAATGGCAATGAGTAAGGCACTGTGGTCGTACGACGGCTGGAACAACATCACCTACGTTAGCGGCGAAGTGCGCAATCCACAAATCAATGTGCCACGTGCACTGATGATTGGCACCGCGATTACGATTGGCGTGTATGTTCTCATCAACATCGCCTACTTGATGGTCTTGCCAATCGACACGCTGCGTTCTCATGAGGCTGTTGCTGCTGAAGCTGCGCGCGTGCTCATGGGGGTGAATGGCGTCGCGTTCATTGCTGTTGCAGTGATGATTGCGACAATCGGTACGTCGAATGGAACAATCCTCGCGAGTTCACGTGTGTACTACGCGATGGCCCACGAGAACATGTTCTTCCGTCGTGCCGGCATTGTTCACGAGCGATTTCACACGCCTGTCAATGCGCTCATGATGCAGCTTGGATGGACGACGGTGTTGATCTTTTCGGGCACCTTCGATATGCTCACAGATATGCTAATCTTCGTGAGCTGGGGTTTTTACGCACTTGGTGCCTACGGTGTATTCGTTCTTCGGCGCAAGATGCCAGAAGCCCCACGTCCGTATCGAACATGGGGCTACCCTGTCGTTCCAATTGTCTTTATCGTATTCGCATTGGCGTTTCTTGTGTTCACCATCTGGTCGGACATTGTGAACTACGCCAACGGCTCGGCTCCTGTTATCAACTCGCTCTGGGGCGTGCTTCTTTTGCTTACCGGCGTGCCGTTCTATTTCTACTTTAAAAGATCAGCCCAACACTCACATTGAGGAATGAGCGCTCCGGCTCGCCCTCTTCTTTCGTGACGAGATTCGTCCACGTGTTCTTGATCTCGACAAATGGACGCAGACCTCCTAGGTTCAGTTCGAGTCCGACAGCAGCAGCGGCACCGAGGCGACCCGATGCTGGATCAAGGGGTTCGCCCCGAAATAGTTCGTTGATGAGTTCTTGTGTAAATCCGTTGTCGGAAACAGAAACCTTACGATACGTATACACTGCTTCTGCTGAAACATAGGGTCGGATGAAGCCTTGGAACGGCACCCAAGCAAGACCAGCATTGATCGGAACATAGGTTGTAACGGTCTTGAGGCTGAAGTTAAAACCGTCCTGATCATAGGTAATCTCTTGTCCGGGGAACTGGATAAACCCAACACCGCCGGAGAAACTCAGGCTGCCGGCAAGACCAAACCGAAGCTTCGCAGCAGCATGGTATCCGAGGTTAGAAGCAACGTCGTATGCAGCAGTAACGCTCTCGTTCGCGAGAACATCATACACACTGTTGATTGACTGACTCGGAATGCTTGGTCCGAGCAGAATACCGATCGAGAGCGATTCGCTCGAAGATTCGTCGTCAGCATGCACAGCTGGATTTGCAAGTGCAATCATCATCGCAGCGACCAGAACCAGTCGAAATGCGTTCATACAAGAAGCTCCGTGTAGTAATGTGTTTCCTCTCACCGGTCAAAATACGGCGTTTATCCTGCCGTCATGGTACCAGCAGGACGTCAACACCCACTTCCCTCCGTAGTTTTGTATGATGAAGAATATCCTTTCGCTCCTCGCCGGTGGTCTACTCGGACTCACCACATTGCATGCACAGGTGATCCCACCTGCACGGTTGGGCGGATATGCGAGCTTTGGTCTTAGCCAGGTATCACCATCAGTGCAGACGTGGCGCTCTTTTTCAAACGTACCCTCGGGTATGCAACCCTTCGTCAATGATACCACAAGGTTCCTCAAGGGATCGACCGGACTCGGCGTGGGCATTGGCTTGATGGGTGGTATTCCGCTCGGATCTATGGTGCATTTGACGGGACGTCTAGGGTACACATCTCTCTCAGGAATGGCCACTGCTACGCAGACGGGTTCGCCGAGCGATGTGAGTCACGAGTTAAACGTGTTTATGTCGACCCTCGAGATCTCACCAACGGTTGAGTTCTACGGTCTGTTTGGTGAAGCATCATTCCATCCACTCGTTGGGTTGGAGCTTGGGTTGCCCCTTGCCACATCAATCACGCAACGAGCAACGCCAACAGATGGAGATGCCGAGACGTTTGTCGAAAACGCCGACATCCCGGAATCTTCAGTGCGCGCAGCGCTGATGCTCGGCATTGGATACACGATTCGCGTTAATCGTGCTTGGTATGTGCAACCGGAAATCAGCTATCGTGCGCCGCTTACGAACGTTTCATCCGCAGCAGCATATTCACCAACATCATTTGGTCAGCTTCGCATTGGCATCAACGTGTTCTTTGGCGCGTCTGAGCCTATCGAAGACATCGGACCGGATGTGATGCAGGCTTATGTTGACAGTGTAACCGCTGCCGGACGTGATGCACGTTCACGTGTTATCTCCTCGATCATTCTCGAAGACGTACGCTATACCGAGATGATGCCGCTCGTGCCGTATGTCTTTGCTGCTGAAGGGGGCGTCCCAGATGCGTCAATGCAGGCAACAGACTTCATGGCCGAGAAAGGGATGTTTGACGCGACAAAGCTTCCATTCGATGCTGTTGAAGCAAATCGGAATCTGCTCAACATCGTTGGATCGCGCATGCGCGCGTTGCCACATGCGAATCTGATCATTAACGGCACTACGGACGGAAGCAAGACAGAGCTTGGAACGAAGGACTTGCCAGAGCTTCGTGCGAACTGGGCGAAGAACTACCTCGTAACTGGATTCGGCATTGATGCCAATCGCATCAAGACAACGACAACTACAACTCCTGCAAAGCCGTCGTCTATCACTGTGGCTGATGGTGTTGCTGAAAATCGTCGCATTGAACTCTCTTCTGACGTGCCGAACCTGCTCGAGCCGGTCGTCATCACAGCTGAGAACGAACGCATTCCGTCGACCGACGTAGCGACATTCCATACGCGCGTCACCAACACCGACTCCGTCGATGCGTGGACGTTTACGATCATGCAAGGCGGCCGTGTTCTCTCGACCCTTTCAGGCGCAGGACGTCCTAGCTCTGTTTCGTGGCCGATCAAGAAGGGCTCGCTCGCAGCAGAAGAACTCCCGATCGACTACGAACTCATTGCGCGCTCGCCGCGTGGTGATAGCGCTATCGCAACTGGATCACTCGGCGTAGAGTATCTCACCCGCGAAAAGAAGCGCACCAGTAAGATTGCCGACCAGACGGTCGACAAGTATTCATTGGTCTTGTTTGAGTTTGACAAAGCAACTATGACCGCCGAGAATCGTCGCATTCTCGAGCAAATGGTGTTGCCAAACATTACGTCGAACTCTGAAGTGACAATTCTGGGATACACGGATCGTATCGGTAACGACGAGCATAATTTCAAGCTTTCAATGGAACGCGCAGAGGCTGTTCGCGCGTTTCTATCTGCACGAGCGAAGGATGCAACGTATGTTGCTGAGGGCGTTGGTGAAGCGGGCAGTCCGTATGACAACGAAATCCCAGTGGGACGTCAGCTCAACCGAACTGTTCAAGTCATCGTCAAGACACCACGACGCTGATCGCTCAATTAATCTGCACAACACGTAGGACTACACGGTGAGTTACCGACATCTGCTTTCAATCGATGCTCCAGAAGATTTGCGCAAGCTTCCTGAAACGGAGCTCCGCCGCGTAAGCGATGAAGTTCGCGAGTATCTCGTCGACACCATCACACGAGTGGGCGGACACTTCGGTGCGGGACTCGGCACGGTGGAGTTAACTGTCGCGTTGCATTACGTGTACAACACGCCGCACGACAAGATTGTAATCGACACTGGTCACCAGGCGTACCCGCATAAGATTCTCACTGGACGTCGAGATCAGCTCCACACCATTCGTCAGAAGGGCGGACTCTCTGGCTTTCTTAAACGCAGCGAAAGCACGTTCGACGAATTCGGCGCCGGTCATGCAACAACTTCGATCTCAGCCGCTCTTGGTATGGCAGCGGCGCGTGATCAACTCAAGGAAGATTACAAGGTTGTTGCCGTCATCGGCGACGGCGCGATGACAGGGGGCCTTGCATACGAGGCAATGAACAATTGCGGCGTGCTCAAGAGTGACATCCTTGTTGTGCTCAACGACAACAACATGTCGATCGCACCGAATGTATGGGCGCTGTCGAACTACTTCTCGGAGATCTTCGCATCCCCTGCCGGACGTCGTCTGCGCGAGAGCATTATTGGCATGACTGAGCGTACGGGATCAAGCTTCGGAGATCGCATTCGTTCGCTTGCGCATCGCATTGAAGGCGGCATGAAGGCTGTGATCACGCCGGGCATGCTGTTCGAAGCCCTTGGCTTCCAGTATTTCGGACCAGTCAACGGACACAACGTCAACCAACTTGTGACCATGCTGCAAGGCATTCGCGAGATGAAGGGTCCGATCCTGCTGCACTGCATCACCCAAAAGGGCAAGGGATACGGTCCGGCCGAGCGCGATAAGCAGTTCCTGCATGCAATTGGTAAGGTTGACAAGATCACGGGTAAAGCAATCGCATCTACCCCACCGCCAGTTCCGCCTCCGCCGACGTATCAAAAGATCTTTGGCGAGGCCATGGTTGAAATCATGGCTACGAACCCAAAGGTCGTTGGAATCACAGCCGCGATGCCCGATGGAACTGGTCTGGACATTGTGCAGAAGACGTACCCAGAAAAGGTCTATGATGTCGGCATTGCAGAAGGCCACGGCGTTACGTTTGCTGCCGGCCTTGCAACGCAGGGCATTGTGCCTGTCGTTGCGATCTATTCATCGTTCCTTCAGCGTGCATTCGATCACATTGCTCACGATGTCGCAATTCAACACCTGCACGTAGTGTTCGCGCTCGACCGCTCTGGTCTCGTCGGAGCCGACGGTCCGACGCACCACGGCGTGCTCGACTTTGGCTACTTGCGTATCATCCAGGGCATGGTCGTCATGGCACCGAAGGACGAGCAAGAGCTGCGAGACATGCTCTACACATCGATCCACTCATACAAGGCGGGTCCGGTAGCTATCCGCTACCCTCGCGGCAGTGGCGTTGGCACGCCAATCGGTCCGATGAAGTCGATTGAAATTGGCAAGAGCGAGCAGCTCCGCGCCGGTAAGGACGTTGCTCTCGTTGCCATTGGCAAGATGGTGTCGCATGCGCAGAAGGCCGCAGCAATCCTTGCAGAGCAAGGCATTGATGCCGAGGTTGTGAACGCAAGGTTCGTCAAGCCACTCGACACAGCAATGATCGACGATATCGCATCACGTATCGGACGTATCATTACGATTGAAGACGGACAGATTCAAGGGGGCTTCGGCAGCGCCGTTGC